>NZ_JBIZVY010000001.1:0-1150477 GCF_044769845.1 Agromyces sp. GXQ0307
AGCAGGAAACACGGGGTTCAAAAATTGGCATTGAACATAGTGCACGCTGTTGAGTTCTCAAGGAACGGACGCACCCGGTTCACGACCGCCGTGCGATCGATCATCCGAAGCGATGTTCGTCAATCATCCGGCGATCCCGCTTGGGGACCGATTCGGATGCTTCGAACCCGGGATCCTGCATGAGAATCAGGGGTTCGGGATCGTGCCGCTTGAGGAGGCGAAGCTTCTCGCTTCACTCGCTCCTGTGGGGCAACGAATGAATACTCTACGGAGATCGCAGGGGTGCCGCAACTCGGCGCCGCATCCCGGGCGTGTCGCGCCTCAGTCCGCCCAGTAGGGCCGATCCGATCCCCACGGATGCGGCGCAGCCGGCCACCCCATCGGCCCCGCCGGCGATGCGATCGCGGGAGCCGCGATGCGCTGCTCGCCCGCAGGGCCGGACACCGTCTCGGCGTGCGAATCGCGCGCCGCATCCCCCAGGCCGACGGGCCCGGGCTCGCCTCGCCTCGGCAGGCCGAGCAGCTCGGCCGCGGTCCGACGGAGCGACATCCTCGCCAGCCGGGTGCCGCCATCGATCGAACGCCGTCCGAGCATCGTCATCACCGCCGCGGCGAGGAAGTACCCCGTCGCGTGATCGAGCGCCTGAGCGGGCAGGGCACCGGGTGCATCGGGCGTCCCTTCCACGAGCGCGATGCCCGACGATGCCTGGACGAGGCTGTCGAACCCGCCCCGCTCCCCCGCCGCCTCGTCGAATCCCCATGCGGAGAGCTGCCCGATGACGAGCCCGGGGTGCCGGTCCGCGAGGTCCTGTGGTGAGATTCCCAGCCGCTCGAGTGATGCCGGCCGGTATCCGAGCACGATGGCGTCGGCCTCGGCGAGCAACTCCTCGAAGCGCGCGGCGTCGCCGGAGGTGCGCAGGTCGAGCAGCGCCGAGCGCTTGCCCGGCCCGCCCTCGAGGTGCTGCCACTCGAGTTCGGGCGGCGACGGCGGGTCGATCCGCAGGACATCGGCGCCGAGCAGCGCGAGCGTTCTCGTCGCGACCGGGCCGGCGATCACACGAGTCAGGTCGAGGATGCGCAGGCCCGCGAGCGGACGGCGGGGCTCGGGCGCGCGGGCCGGCACCGGCCCGGCCGCTCCGAGCGGCAGCAGCTCGATCAGCGGATGCCGCCGGAGCTCCTCGTCGACGTGCGGTTCCTCGACCGCGACGGCGACGCACATCCCGCCGGCTCCGGTCACCGCCTCGACCAGTTCCGCTGCGGCCCAACGAGCGATTTCGGCATCGACGTCCGCGGCATCGGCCCCCTCGCCGACACCGAGCACGCGGCGCAACGCGGCCGCGTGGTGCGGATAGTTGCCGTGCGTGCGCACCCAGCCGTCGCGTGCACGGCGGAATCCGGAGAGCGGCGACCACACGGACGGCGGCTCGCCGTCGAAGCGGGCGACGCGTTCGCTCTGGAATGCGGTCGCGACGCGCGCACCGTCGAGTCGGATCGATCCGGGCGCCGCGGTCGCCGACCAGGCCGCGAGGCTCGCGGCGGCGACGGATGCCACGGCGAGCGACGACACGTCGAGGCACGCCGGCAACGGCGCCTCGGGCAGCGGCGCGAGCGCCGCCGGCTCGGCTGGATCGCGGCCGAGATCCGCCCACACGCTCGCGAGGAGCCGGTCTGCTGCCTCGCGCGCCATCGGGACCTACCGGACGAACACGCCCGCGAGCGTCTTCTTGCCGCGACGGAGCACGGCCATGCCGCCCGCGTCCCCCCGCGCGCCGATGAGCGCCGCGTCGTCCTCGACGCGGACGTTGTCGATCGAGACCCCGCCCTGCGCGATCGCGCGGCGACCCTCGCTGAGGCTCGCCACGAGGCCGGTGTCGACGAGCAGCTGCACGACCGTGGCATCCGCGTCGGTCTCGGTGTGGGGCAGCTCTCGGAGCGCGGCCTCGAGCGTGCCGCGGTCGAGACCGGCGAGGTCGCCCTGGCCGAACAGCGCCTGCGATGCGGCGACGACCGACGCCGTGGCATCCGCACCGTGGACCAGCGTCGTGACCTCGTGGGCGAGGACTTTCTGCGCCTCGCGGCGGAAGGGCTCGCTCGCGACCTTGTCTGCGAGTTCCTCGATGCGCTCGCGCGAGAGGAATGTGAACACCTTGAGCCGGTCGATCACGTCGGCGTCGTCGGTGTTGAGCCAGAACTGGTAGAAGCGGTACGGGCTGCACATGTCGGCGTCGAGCCAGATCGCGTTGCCCTCGCTCTTGCCGAACTTCGTGCCGTCGGAGTTGGTGATGAGCGGCGTGCCGACCGCGTGCACGTGCACGCCCTCGACGCGGTGGATGAGGTCGGTGCCGCTCGTGAGATTGCCCCACTGGTCGCTGCCGCCGGTCTGCAGTACGCAGTCGTACTGGCGGAAGAGCTCGAGGTAGTCGAAGCCCTGGAGGATCTGGTAGCTGAACTCCGTGTAGCTGATGCCGGCATCGGAATTCAGGCGCGACGCGACCGCGTCCTTCTTCAGCATCGTGCCGACGCGGTAGTGCTTGCCGATGTCGCGGAGGAAGTCGATCGCGGACAGACCCGCGGTCCAGTCGAGGTTGTTCACCATGCGGACGGCGTTGTCGCCCTCGGCGGACAGGAAGCGACGGACCTGCGCGTCGAGGCGGCCGACCCACTCGGCGACCGTCTCCTTCGTGTTCAGCGTGCGCTCGGCGGTCGGGCGCGGGTCTCCGATGAGGCCCGTGGAGCCGCCGACGAGACCGAGCGGCTGGTGGCCGGCGAGTTGCAGGCGACGGAGCGTGAGGATCTGCACCAGGTTGCCGAGGTGCAGGCTGGGCGCGGTCGGGTCGAACCCGCAGTAGTAGGTGATCGGGTCGCCGGCGAGGAGTTCCTTCAGTGCCGCCTCATCGGTCGAGACGTGGACCAGCCCGCGCCAGCGGAGCTCCTCCCAGACGTCGTCGAACGAGAGGTCGTTCTGCTGCGTGGCGAGGATCGCGGGGTCGGACACGAGTGCAAGGGTAGCAGCGGGACGGTCAACGAGACGGTGAAGCCTTGTTCCTTGATCGATCTCATTGAAGTCCATATACTTTACTTTGAAGATTAAACTCCCTGAGCTTGGGATGGAGCCCCTGAGATGTTCGTCATCACCGCAGACCAGGTCGGGAGCCGCGCCGATGTCGACCGCTCATCGACCATGCAGCAGGAGTTGCAGGACCGGTTCGACGATCGCCTGCTCCTCCCGGTCGATCAGACGGCCGGCGATGAACTGCAGGCACTCACCGACCAGGCCGCCACCGCAGTCGACCTCGTGCTCCACCTCGCGCGCGACGGCCACTGGAGCATCGGCCTGGGCATCGGCGACGTGCGCGAGCCGCTCCCCGACGCCGTACGGAAGGCCACCGGCGGTGCATTCTTCGCCGCCCGCGAGGCGGTCGAGGCGGCCAAGCGCGCCGACGGGCGCTTCGCGCTGCGGACAGACGGCGACGACGTGGGGCTCCTTCCCGCGCGCGAGGTCGAGGCGGTGTTCCGGCTGCTCCTGCTCCTCCGCGACCGTCGGACCCCGCAGGGCTGGGAGGCCGTCGACCTCGTGCGGTCGGGCCGCTCGCAGAAGCACGCGGCCGAGCTCCTCGGCATCTCCGACGCCGCCATCAGTCAGCGCCTCCGGGCCGCGATGTGGTCGGCCGACGACGACGCGCAGCCGGCGATCGTGCGACTGATCGCGTCACTCGACCGACGCGACGCCGCACACGACGGACCGGACGACTGATCGCTCGAACGCCCGACCCACGTGCGTCCGGGCCCGCGGAGCGGCGGACGCGCGTGCCGCCTCCTCCGACTTCGTCCGAGGCAGCCTCTATGCTCGACGCGACCCCGGGACCCGAACGCCCGGACCCGAACCCGGCGCGAACCCGGAGAGCGGAGGACCCGTGAACGTCGTCGATGCGATGTCGGCCGTCGGCTGGGCGGTGATCGTCGTCGCGCTCGGCGCATCGGCGGTGCTCTCCGTGCTGGCGTACCTCCGCCCCCGGCCCATCCACCTGTGGCCGGCCGCGGGCACCCTGGCGCTCGCGATCGTCGCCGCATCGACGGTGCCCGACGACGTGCCCATGGTCGCGGCGCCGCTCGTCGGCCTCCTCGGCATGGTCGTCGCGGTCTTCGGCGGGAGCCCGGCGGCGGCCACGGCGCTGCAACTCGCGATGGGCTCGAGCACGCCGCCCGGCGCGCACGGCGGCATCCTCGTCGCAGTCAGATCCGACGAGACGACGGCGCCCGGAGCCGCACCGGCTCGTCGGGAGGTCCTCCGAGGCGGCCTCACGATCGGCGTACTCGAACGGCTCGCCTCCGCCGGCACCATCATCGCGGGCTTCCCCGAGGGGCTCGCGATCGTCGTCGCGGTCAAGGGCGTCGGGCGGTTCACCGAGCTCGAGGCGCCGGAGGCGCGGGAGCGTTTCATCATCGGCACCTTCGCGAGCCTCATCTGGGCGTGCGCCGCGGCCCTCGCCGTGCATCTCGCGATCCGGTGAGCGCCCGGCGTGCCCCGGTCAGTGCGACTTCGGATGCCGCCGATACACCGAGACGCCGGGATCACCCGGCACCCAGAACCGCCAGGGGTACGATGCCGCGCCGCCGGCACCGCTGATGCCCGTCCGCGGCCCCGTGGCGTGCGCGAGCGGCGCGAGCCGGACCTCGAGCGAGAACGGCGGCGCGAGCAGGTCGGCGCCGTTGGCGGCGAGCGGCACGCCGAGCGCCTGCGCGAGGCGTGCCGGCCCCCGTGCGAGGTCGCGGTCCGTCGAGCGCGATCGCCGCGACCGTGCGAGGTCGAGTCCGTCGACGACGATCCCTCCACGCAGCAGGATGCCCGCCGAGGTGCCGGGCACGCCGGAGACCACGTTGAGGCACACGTGCATGCCGTACGTGAAGTACGCGTAGAGATGCCCGCCGTCGCCGAACATGACCGAGTTGCGCGCCGTGCGGCCGCGGAACGAATGCGAGCCCGGGTCGACCCCGACCCCGCGGTAGGCCTCGACCTCGGAGATGCGCACCGCGACCCGGCCCTCCTCGGAGTCGTACGCGAGCACCGCGCCGAGCAGCAACGGCGCGAGCTCGACGGAATCGCGCCGGAACCACGCGCGGTCGGGCCGCACGAGTTCGGCGTGCGACGCCGGTCGCGGCATCCGCTCGCCCGTGCTCATCGCGCCCGCCCGTCCGTCGAGGCTCAGTCGTCTCCGCCGGGCAGGACCGACACGAGATGCCGCACGCGGTCGGCGAGCGACGCGAACTGGGCGTCGACGCGCGCGGGCGCGGTGCCGCCGATCCCGTCGCGGCTCGCGACCGACCCCTCGATCGTGAGCACCTCGCGCACCTCGGGCACCAGGTGCGGTGAGATCGACGCGAGCGCCTCGTCGTCGACCTCGTGCAGCTCGAGCCCGTTCGTCTCCGCGTGCCGGACGAGCGCGCCCGTGATCTCGTGCGCGTCGCGGAACGGCACCCGGCGCTTCACGAGCCACTCGGCGACATCCGTCGCCAGCGAGAAGCCGGCCGGCGCCAGCTCGGCCATGCGCTCGGGGTGGAAGGTCAGCGTGGCGACCATGCCGGTGAACGCCGGCAGGAGCACCTCGAGCGTCTCGACCGAGTCGAAGACGGGCTCCTTGTCCTCCTGCAGGTCGCGGTTGTACGCCAGCGGCAGCGCCTTGAGCGTCGCCAGCAGTCCGGACAGGTTGCCGATGAGCCGCCCGGACTTGCCGCGCGCGAGCTCGGCGATGTCGGGGTTCTTCTTCTGCGGCATGATCGACGACCCGGTCGAGTACGCGTCGTCGAGCGTCACGAAGCCGAACTCGCGCGTGCTCCAGAGGATGATCTCCTCGGCGATGCGCGACAGGTCGATGCCGATCATCGCGGCGACGAACCCGAACTCGGCGACGACGTCGCGACTGGCGGTGCCGTCGATCGAGTTCTCGGCGGGGTGCGCGAGCCCCAGGTCGCGGGCGACGGATGCCGCGTCGAGGCCGAGCGTCGACCCGGCGAGTGCGCCGCCGCCGTAGGGCGAGACGTCCGCACGCTTCATCCAGTCGACGAGCCGCTCGAGGTCGCGCGAGAGCGCCCAGCCGTGCGCGAGCAGGTGATGCGCGAGCAGCACGGGCTGCGCGTGCTGCAGGTGCGTGCGCCCGGGCATGATCGCCGTGCGGTGCGCGTCGGCCTGTGCCGAGAGCGCGTCGATGAGGTGCACGAGCATGCGACCGATCGTGATCGCGTGGTCCTTGAGGTAGAGGCGCACGAGGGTGGCGATCTGGTCGTTGCGGCTGCGGCCCGCCCGCAGCTTGCCGCCGAGTTCGGGCCCGACCTCGGCGATGAGCGCGGCCTCGAGGGCGCCGTGCACGTCTTCGTCGGAGTCGGCGGCGACCAGGTCGCCGTCGATCACCCGCTGCTCGAGCGCGTCGAGGCCCGCGATCATGCGGTCGAGCTCGTCGGGCTCGAGGTACCCGGCCGCGGCGAGAGCGCGCGCGTGCGCCCGCGACCCGGCGAGGTCGTACGGTGCGAGCTGCCAGTCGAAGTGGGTCGACTTCGACAGGCGCTGCAGCTCGGGCGAGGGTCCGCCGGCGAAGCGGGCGCCCCAGAGCGAGCCCTCGTTGGTGCCGTGCTGATCGGACATGCTCACGCGTCCTTCCTGGCGAGGAGCCACACGAGCAGCGCCTTCTGCGCGTGCAACCGGTTCTCCGCCTCGTCCCAGATGATCGACTGCGGGCCGTCGATGACGTCGGCGCTCACCTCGTAGCCGCGGTCGGCGGGCAGGCAGTGCATGAACACGGCGTCGGGCTTCGCGAGCGACATCAGGTCGGCGTCGACGGCGTAGGCGCCGAACGTGGCGACGCGGTGCGCCTTCTCGTCCTCCTTGCCCATCGACACCCAGGTGTCGGTGACGATGACGTCGGCGCCGGCGGCGGCCTCGGCGGCGTCGGTGTAGAGCGCGACCGAGCCGCCGGTGGCGGCGGCGATGCGGTCGGCATCGGCGACGACGGATGCCGCGGGCGCGAACTCCTCGGGCGAGGCGACCCGCACGTGCATGCCGGCCGTCGCGCCCGCGAGCACGTACGACTGCGCCATGTTCGACGCGCCGTCGCCGAGGAACGCGACCGTGAGCCCGGCGAGCTCGCCCTTGTGCTCGCGGATCGTGAGCAGGTCGGCGAGCAGCTGGCACGGGTGGAAGTCGTCGGACAGCGCGTTCACGACGGGGACCGTCGTGCCCGCGGCCATCTCGTCGAGGCCGGACTGCGCGTACGTGCGCCAGACGATGGCCGACACCATCCGCTCGAGCACGCGCGCCGTGTCGGAGGGCGTCTCCTTGCCGCCGAGTTGGCTGTTCGCCGTCGAGATGATGAGCGGCGATCCTCCGAGGTCGGCGATGCCGACCGCAAAGGAGACCCGCGTGCGGGTCGATGACTTGTCGAAGATGACGGCGACGGTCTGCGGTCCCGCGAGCGGGGTCTCGACCCAGCGATCGGCCTTGAGGCGGACCGCGAGGTCGAGGATCTCGGCCTGCTCTGCGGGCGAGATGTCGTCGTCCCGGAGGAAGTGGCGGGTCATGGATGCTCCGTTCTGCGCGGGCGCGAGCGGGATGGTCTGTGGTCTGGTGGGCGGGGTCAGCGGGCGTCGGCGACGGCCGCGAGCGCACGGCCGAATCGGTCGGTGAACTCGTCGAGTTCGTCGTCGCCGATGTTGAGCGGCGGGGCGAGGCGGATGGTCGAATCGTTCGCAGCGTTCACGATGAGGCCGGCTCGCATGGCCGCGGCGGAGAGCTCGGACGCGACGGGTTCCGTGAGCGCGACACCCGCGAGGAGTCCGCGGCCACGCATGCCCGCCACGAGCGGCGAGCCGAGGCCGCGCACGCGCTCGCGAAGCTCGGCGCCGCGGCGCGCGGCGTTCTCGACGAGTCCGGCGCGCTCGATCTCGGCGAGGACCGCGTCGGCGACGGCCGTCGACAACGGGTTCCCGCCGTACGTCGAGCCGTGCTGACCGCGCGAGAACAGGTCGGAGGCGTGTCCGAACGTCACGAGCCCGCCGATCGGGATGCCGCCGCCCATGCCCTTGGCGACCGTGATCGCGTCGGGCAGGATGCCGGCGTGCTGGAACGCGAACCACTCCCCGGTGCGCCCGGCGCCGGTCTGCACCTCGTCGACGATGAGGAGCGCACCATGGCGACGCGTCAGGTCGCGTGCCGCCTGCAGGTACCCCTCGGGCAGCTCGAGCACGCCCGCCTCGCCCTTGATCGGTTCGAGGATCAGCGCCGCGACCGATTCGTCGAGCGCGGCCTCGAGGGCCTCGATCGTCGAGGGGATGTGCGTGACGCCACCGGGGAGCGGCTCGAACGCGTCGCGCATCGCGGGCTTGCCCGTGAGTGCGAGCGAGCCCATGGTGCGGCCGTGGAACGCGTCGACCAGGGCGAGGACGCGCGTCCGCGCGCCGCCCGAGTTGTTGAGGCGAGCCAGTTTGAACGCTGCCTCGTTCGCCTCGGCGCCCGAGTTGCCGAACCAGACGCGACCGGCATCGCCGGCCCCTGAGATCCGCGCGAGCCGATCGGCGAGCGCGAGTGCGGGGTCGGTGGCGAAGTAGTTCGAGACGTGCGCGAGCCGCGATGCCTGCCGCGTCACGGCCTCGACGAAGACGGGGTGGGCATGGCCGAGCGAATTCACGGCGATGCCGGCGAGGAAGTCGAGGTACCACGTGCCCTCGTCGTCCTGCACCCGGGCGCCCTCGCCGCGCACGAGCTTCGCGAGCGGCATGCCGAGGGTCTTCATCATGCGCTGCGTGTAGTGCTCGCGCCAGTCGTCGGCGCCCGTCACGACGTCACCCCCGCCCCGTCCGGCTCGGCCGGGACGACCTCGGTGCCGATGCCCTGCCTCGTGAAGATCTCGAGGAGGATCGAGTGCGGAACGCGCCCGTCGATGATCGCGGCCTTCGGAACGCCGCCCGCCACGGCCTCGAGGCACGCCGTCATCTTCGGGATCATGCCCGACTCGAGCGTCGGAAGGATTGCCTCGAGTTCGGGCACGTCGATCTCCGAGACGAGCGAGTCGCGGTTCGGCCAGTCGCGGTAGAGGCCGGCGACATCGGTCAGGATGACGAGCTTGGCCGCCCCGAGCGCGACCGCGAGCGACGCCGCGGCCGAATCGGCGTTGACGTTCAGCGACTGGCCGGGCTGGTCGAGGTCGGGTGCGATCGAGGAGACGACGGGGATACGGCCGGCGTCCACCTGCGCGAGCACCGCCTCGGGATCCACCTCGACGACATCGCCGACGAGTCCGAGGTCGACCTCGACGCCGTCGACGACCGCGCCGCGGCGACGGCCGCGGAACAGCCCCGCGTCTTCGCCCGAGAGCCCCGCGGCGAGGGGACCGTGCTCGTTGATGAGGCTCACCAGTTCGCGGTTCACCTGGCCCGAGAGCACCATCCGGACGACGTCCATGGTCTCGGGCGTCGTGACGCGGTACCCGCCGCGGAACTCGCTCGCGATGCCGAGGCGGTCGAGCATCGACGAGATCTGGGGCCCACCGCCGTGCACGACCACGGGCCTGATGCCGGCGTACCTGAGGTAGACCATGTCCTCGGCGAAGGCTCGCTGCAGCTCGGGGCTCACCATGGCGTTCCCACCGAACTTCACGACGATCGTCTCGCCGTGGAACCGCTTCAGCCACGGCAGCGCCTCGATGAGGGTTCCCGCCTTGCGAGCCGCGGCGGCGGCATCGGCGCGCGCGTCGGCCTCGGAGTCGGTGGAGGTGGTGCTGGACGCGATCGCGTCGGGGGTCATCTGCTCCTCGCTCATGTCAGCTCGAGTACGCGCTGTTCTCGTGCACGTAGTCGTGCGTGAGGTCGTTCGTCCAGATCGTGGCGGATGCCTCACCCGCGTGCAGCTCGACGAGCACGTGCGTCGCGCGCGGCGTGAGGTCGACGTCGTCCCGCGGCCGATCCGGCCGGCCCGCGTGGCAGACGCGGACGCCGTTCATCGTCACGTCGACGAGGTAGGGGTCGAACGGCGCGGAGGTGGTGCCGATCGCCGCGAGCACGCGCCCCCAGTTCGGGTCGTTTCCGAAGATCGCCGCCTTGAAGAGGTTGTTCCGTGCGACCGAGCGACCCACCTCGACCGCGTCGTCCTCGGTCACGGCGCCGCGCACCTCGATCGCGATGTCGTGGCTCGCGCCCTCGGCGTCGGCCTGCAGTTGGACCGCGAGGTCGCGGCAGGCGGTCGTGAGCGCCTCGACGAACGTCTCCGGATCGGGCTCGACGCCCGACGCGCCGGACGCGAGCAGCGTGACCTGGTCGTTCGTCGACATGCAGCCGTCGGAATCGAGGCGATCGAACGTGACGCGCGTGGCCCGCCGCAGCGCCGCGTCGAGGGCGGCCGCGTCGACGACGGCATCCGTCGTCAGCACGACCAGCATGGTCGCGAGGCCCGGAGCGAGCATGCCCGCACCCTTCGCCATGCCGCCGATGCGCCATCCGTCGACGACGACCTCGACCGTCTTCGGCTTCGTGTCGGTGGTCATGATCGCGCGCGCCGCGTCGGCGCCCGCGGCCTCGTCGCTCGCGAGCCGGTTCGTCGCGGAGAGCACGCCCTCCTCGAGCACCTCGCCGTCGAGCTGGTCGCCGATGAGCCCGGTCGAGCAGATGAGCACGTCGCCCGCCGAAACGCCGAGGGCGGATGCCGCGGCCTCCGCGGTGCGATGCGTCACCTGGAACCCCTCGGGCCCCGTGAAGCAGTTCGCGCCGCCCGAGTTCAGCACGATCGCGGCGACCGCGCCGTCCTGGACGACCTGCTCGGACCAGAGGATCGGGTTCGCCTTCGCCCGGTTCGACGTGAAGACCGCGGCCGCCGCCTGCGACGGCCCTCGGTTGACGACGACGGCGAGGTCGAGTGCGCCGGAGCGCTTGATGCCGGCCGCGATGCCGGCGGCGTCGAATCCCTGGGGTGCGGTCACGCTCACGGTGCGACTCCGTTCACGGGGAGCCCGGTCGCCTCGGCGAGGCTGAGGGCGATGTTGGCGGACTGGATCGCGGCGCCGGCGGTGCCCTTCACGAGATTGTCGACCGCGGTGACGACGACGACCCGCCCCGCGGCCTCGTCGACCGCGAGGCCGATGAGCGCGGTGTTGGCACCGAGCACGTCGGCCGTGCGCGGGAACTGGCCGTCGGGCAGCACCTGCACGAACGGCTCCCCCGCGTACGCGTCCTCCCAGGCCGCCCGCACGGTCGCGGCATCCGTCCCCGCCACGACCCGCGCGGTCGAGGTCGCGAGGATGCCGCGCGACATCGGCACGATCACGGGCGTGAAGGAGATCGTCGGCGCCGCCGCCCCCGCCCACCGCAGCGCCTGCTGGATCTCGGGGATGTGGCGATGGGTGCCGCCGACGGCATACGGGTTCGCCGAGCCGAGGATCTCGGAACCGAGGAGGTGCGCCTTGAGCGCACGACCCGCCCCCGAAGGTCCGACGGCGAGCACCGAGACGAGGTCGGCGTCCTCGATGACGCCGGCGCGGATGCCCGGCGCGAGCGAGAGCGCCACCGTGGAGGCGTTGCAGCCCGGCGCCGCGATGCGCCGCGTGCGGGCCAGTCGCGTGCGCTGCGTACCGGAGAGGCGCGGAAGCTCCGGCACGCCGTACTCCCACGCGCCGTGGAAGTCGCCGCCGTAGAACGCGGCCCAATCGCCGGCATCCTCGAGCCGGTGGTCGGCGCCGCAGTCGATCACGAGCGTGTCGGCGGAGAGCTCGGCCGCGATCGCACCGGACGCGCCGTGCGGGAGCGCGAGGAAGACGACGTCGTGACCGGCGAGGGTCTCGGCCGAGGTCTCCTTGAGCGTGAGGTGCGTGTAGCTGCGGAGGTGCGGCTGGACCGCGGTGAGCGGCTGGCCGGCGTTCGAGTGCGCGGTCACGGTCCGCATGTCGAACTCGGGATGGTCGGCGAGGAGACGCAGCAGCTCCCCGCCGGCATAGCCGGACGCGCCGGAGACGGCGACGGTAAACGTCATGGAATCCACCTTATTGGGCTGAACGATCGGGATGACGGCTCCGGCGACGCCCAGGGCGGCAGGCTCAGGCCGCCGCGGGAGTCGCCTGGATTCGGCGCCCGCCCCGACGTCGGCCGCGCAGCACGACGACACGCACGACGCGTGCGGTCTCGGCGGGCCGGGTGGTGGACATGCGGCGACCATAGCCGCGCGAGCACGCGCGGTGCAAATCGCGTGACGGTGGAGACGAGCGGATGGCGCGCACCGTCGCCGATCAGACGTCGTCGCCGCGCGTGCGCACCCACGCCCGGTCGACCAGCGCCTCGAGCACGGAGAGGTCGACGGTCGAGAGACGGCCGACCCAGAGGCATCCGGCGCCGACCTTGACCTTGCCGAGCCGATCGATGAGCTCCTCGGCGCCCGGGGTCTGCAGTCCGTACAGCGAGATCGAGGCCTTGCGTGGCGAGAACGCGACGACGGCCGTGTCGCCCTCGTGACCCGAGTCGTACCGGTAGTGGTGCAGGCCGTAGCCGACGATCGACGGACCCCACATGACCGCGTCGGTATCGGTCACGCGATCGAAGAGCTCGCGCAGCACCAGGCCGTCTTCACGCCGCCCGGCGGGCTCGACGGACTCGAGGAACTCCGACACCGAGGCTCCAGTGGGAACCGTCTTCGCTTCGGCCATGCTCAACGGTACCGCCGCAGGGGCGGCTCGGCGAGGACCGGACTCGCGGGTCGACGCGCCGATCGAGCCTGCGACGCGCGAGGGCGCCCGGCCGGTGACCGGCCGGGCGCCCTCGAGACGGTGCGACGACGGACGCTACTCGCGGATCGCGGCGCGCGTGCGCTCGGACGCGAGGGCAGCGCCGGCCATCTTGGCCTCGCTCGCCTCGGCGGCGGTGAGGGTGCGGTCGCCGGCCCGGAAGCGCAGCGCGAACGTCAGGCTCTTCGAACCCTCGGGCACACCGTGCCCGCGGTAGTCGTCGACGAGCTGCAGGTGCTCGAGGAGTTCGCCCGCGCCCTCGCGGACGGCGGCCGCGACGGTCGCCGCGGGGACCTCGGCGCCGACGACGAGCGAGAGGTCCTGCGTCGCCGCGGGCAGCGTGCCGATGGGGCGCGCCTCGACCGCGTCGCCGGCGAGTTCGATGATCGCGTCGAGGTCGACCTCGGCGACCGCGACCACACGCGGCAGGTCGGCCTCGGCGGTGAGCTTCGGGTGCAGCTCGCCGGCGTAGCCGACCAGCTGCCCGGCGACGCGGACCTCTGCGGTCCGGCCGGGGTGCATCGCCTGGTGCGACCCCTGCGCGAACTCGACCTCGGCGCCGGCGGCGTGCGCGATGCGGCGGACGGCGTCGAGCGCGTCGGCGATGCCCGCCGCCTCGGCGGCACGGCCCGGCTGCTTCGCCTGCCTGTCCCCAGTGAGCAGCACGCCGACATGACGCGGCTGCGCGGGGATGCCGTCGTTCAGCTCGGCGAGCGTGTCGTCGGACGGGCGCTCCCAGCCGATCGGCAGCTCGGCCGAACCGTACGCGCGACCCTTCTCGGGCAGGAACACCAGGCCGAGCTCGTACACGTCGAGGTCGGTGAAGCCGCGCGAGAGGTTTCGGCGTGCGACGCCGATGAGGCCGGGGATGAGCGAGCGGCGCAGGAACGGCGCGGTGGCGTCGAGCGCGTTGGCGAGCTTCACGCTCGCCACGGGCGAGCCGTCGGCGGAGCCGTGCACGGCGTTCTCCGCCTCGCTGACGAACGGGAAGGCGAGCACCTCGGTCGCACCGGCGGCCGCGAGGGCGTCGGCGACGCCGCGGCGCACGCGCTGCGACCGCGTGAGCCCGCGCCCGGGCGGGGCGACGGGCAGCACCGACGGGATGCGGTCGTAGCCGAGCAGGCGCGCGACCTCCTCCGCGAGGTCGACGTTCGCGGTGAGGTCGGGTCGCCACGACGGCGGGACGACGTCGAAGCCGCCCTCGACGCGGGTGACCGCGCCGCCGATCTCGGCGAGCGCGTCGTGCACCTCGTCGGCCGTGTACTCGACGCCGATGAGGCCGGTGACGAAGCCGTCGGGGAGGTGGATGGCCTCGCGCGCGGGCGCCTCGTGGATGAGCGAGCCGCTCTCGTCGGCAGTCCCGCCGGCGAGGTCGACGAGGAGCTGCGCGACGCGCGATGCGGCCGCACCGGCGACCGCCGGGTCGACGCCGCGCTCGAAGCGCTTGGACGCCTCGCTCGGCAGCTTGTGCCGACGCGCGGTGCGCGCGATCGACACGGGGTCGAAGTTCGCGGCCTCGATGAGCACGCTGGTCGTCTCGTCGCCGATCTCGGTGTCGGCGCCGCCCATGACGCCCGCGAGCCCGATGGCGCCGCGGTCGTCGGTGATGAGCAGGTCCTCCGGGTGCAGCGCCCGCACCTTGCCGTCGAGCGTCTCGAGGGTCTCCCCCGCAGCCGCACGACGCACGACGATGCCGCCCTGCAGCCGGTCGAGGTCGTAGCCGTGGATCGGCTGGCCGAGCTCGAGCATGACGTAGTTCGTGATGTCGACGGGCAGCGAGAGCGAGCGGATGCCGGCGAGCTTCAGCCGCGCGACCATCCATGCCGGCGTGGTCCGCGTCGGGTCGATGCCGCGCACGATGCGCGTGGCGAACACACTCGCGCCGACGCGGCCGCGGATGGGCGCCTCGTCTCGGACCTCGACCGGGAACGCGTCGGCGGATGCATCCGCCGCCGCGACCTGCGCGGCCGGGTCGCGGTATACCGCGCCCGTCGCGTGCGCGTACTCGCGGGCCACGCCGCGGATCGAGAACGCGTAGCCGCGGTCGGGCGTGACGTTGATCTCGACCGCCGCGTCGTCGAGGCCGAGCAGCGCGATCGCGTCGGAGCCGACCGGCGCGTCGATGCCGAGCGTCGACAGGCGGAGGATGCCGTCGTGGTCCTCGCCGAGGCCGAGCTCCTTCGCGGAGGCGATCATGCCGTCGGAGACATGGCCGTAGGTCTTCCGCGCCGCGATCGGGAACGGGCCGGGCAGCACCGAACCGGGCAGGGTCACGACGACCTTGTCGCCGGCGAAGAAGTTCCGGGCGCCGCACACGATGCCGTGCACGGCGTCGCCGCCGTCGGCGGCCTGCTCGCCGTCGGCCGCGACGCGCACCTGGCACCAGCGGATGGTCTTGCCGTTGGACTGCGGCTCCTCGACGAACTCGAGGACCTCGCCGACGACGATCGGACCCTGGAGGTCGAACGTGTGCACGTCCTCCTCCTCGAGCCCGACGCGCACGAGCGCGGCGTGCACGTCCTCGAGGGACGTGCCCGGCGGGAGATCGACGTACTCGGCGAGCCAGCTGAGAGGCACTCGCATCGGTTAGACCACCATTCCGAACTGCTGTGAGAAGCGGATGTCGCCCTCGGCCATGTCGCGCATGTCCTGGACGTCGTTGCGGAGCATGAGCCCGCGCTCGATGCCCATGCCGAAGGCGAAGCCCGTGTAGACCTCGGGGTCGATGCCGGCGGCGCGGAGCACGTTGGGGTGCACCATGCCGCAGCCGCCCCACTCGATCCAGCGCGGGCCGTCCTTGAAGGTCGGGTGCCAGAAGTCGAGCTCGGCCGACGGCTCGGTGAACGGGAAGAAGCTCGGCCGCAGGCGCACCTTGGCCTCCTCGCCGAAGATCGACTTCACGAAGTGGTCGAGCGTGCCGCGGAGGTGCGCCATCGTCAGGCCCTTGTCGACGGCGAGGCCCTCGAACTGCATGAACACGGGCAGGTGCGTGGCGTCGAACTCGTCGGTCCGGTACACGCGACCGGGCGCGAGCACGTAGATCGGCACCTCGCGCTCGAGCATCGAGCGCACCTGCACGGGGCTCGTGTGCGTGCGCATCACGAGGTGCGCCTCGGGCGGGTCGACGAAGAACGTGTCCTGCATCGCGCGCGCCGGGTGGTCGGCGTCGAAGTTCAGCGCGTCGAAGTTGAACCACTCGCTCTCGACCTCGGGGCCCTCCGCGATCTCCCAGCCCATGCCGGTGAAGACGTCGCAGACGCGGTCCTGCAGCAGGGCGAGCGGATGCCGCGCCCCGGCCGTGAAGCGAGACGGCAACGCCGTGACATCCACTGCCTCGGCGGCGAGCTGGGCCTCGGCCTCGGCCTCGAGGATCTCGGCCTCGCGCGCGGCGAACGCCTGGTTCACGCGACCGCGGGCGGAGCCGACGAGTTTGCCGAGGGCGGCCTTCTGGTCGTTGGGGACATCGCGCAGCGACGCGTTCAGCCGCGCGAGGGTCGACTTCTCGCCGGTGTGCTCGGCGCGGACGGCCTTGAACGCGGCGGAGTCGCCCGCGACGGCGATCGCAGCGAGCGCCGCGTCGACGGCGGCAGCGACGGCCGGTTCGGTGATCTGGAGGGGCTCGGACACGAAGAACGAGTCTAGTCGTGGCGCGAGCGCGCCCGCGCGCCGCTAGATCGAGCCCTGACCCATCTGCCGCGACTCGGCGTTCGCCTTCGCGATCCCCATGAGCAGCTCTTCGTTCTCCTGATCGGGGTTCGGCGGCTTCTGCCCCGTCCGGCGGGCCGTGCGCTTGGCCACCCACCGCGCGAACCACGACAGCGAGAGGTTCATCGCAAGGTACAGCACCAGCGTGACGACGAAGAACGAGAACAGGTAGTAGTTGCCGTAGAAGCTCGCGAGCTGGTTCATGTTGACCCGCAGCAGCTCGACGTACCCGACGATGTAGCCGAGCGAGGTGTCCTTCAGGAGCACCACGAGCTGGGCGATGATGATCGGCAGCATCTGGCGGAACGCCTGCGGGAACTCGATGAGCATCTTCGACTGCATCGGCCGCATGCCGAGGCTGAGTCCGGCCTCGCGCTGCCCCTTCGGCAGTGCGGCGAGTCCGGCGCGCAGCGCCTCGCCGATGAGTGCGCCGTTGTACAGCGTCAGGGCGGCGACGACCGCCCAGAACGAGCCCGTGTTGAGCACGAGGAGGATGAACAGCATCATCAGCAGCACGGGCATGCCGCGCACGAACTCGAGCACGACCGCCGTGGGGATGCGAATCCACGCGGTCTGTGCGCTGCGCAGCAGGGAGAACACGATGCCGAGCGCGACCGCGAGCACGGCCGCGGTCAGGGCGGCCCGCAGGGTGCCCCACACGCCGGCCACGAAGATGTAGCGCCACACGGTCGGGTCGGCGAAGATGTCCCACCGCGACGGGTCGAAGTAGCCCGGCAGGTCGCCGCGCGGCGCGTTCAGGGTGAAGAACACCCAGGCGAGGCCGCCGAGGATCGCGATGACGCCCACGATGGAGGCGATCAGCGAGTTGCGCCGGGCGACCGGACCCGGGGCGTCGAAGAGCACGTTCGTCATCGCTGCACCACCCAACGTCGTTCGAGTCGTGCCGCGAGGAGGCCGAGCGGCACCGTGATGAGCAGGTAGAAGGTCGCAACGCCGAGGAGGACCGGGATCACCTGGTCGCCGCGCGCGTTCGCGACGGTGCGGCCGACGGCGAACAGTTCGACCACGAAGAAGCCGCCCGCGACCGACGTGTTCTTCGTCAGCGCGATGAAGACGTTGATGAGCGGCGGGATCGTCATCCGGAACGCCTGCGGCAGCACGATGAGCCCCACGGTCTGGGCGAAGCCGAACCCGACGCTGCGAGCCGCTTCGGCCTGGCCGACCGGCACGCCGTTGACGCCGGAGCGGAGTGCCTCCGCGACGAACGGCGACGTGTAGACGGAGAGGCCGATGATCGCCGCGGTCACGTAGTCGAGCCGTGAGCCGAGCTGCGGAAGCACGAACGCGCAGAAGAACAGCACGAGCGTGAGCGGGGTGTTCCGCACGAGCTCGGTGTAGACCGTCGCGAACCAGCGCAGCGAGGGCACCGGGGAGATGCGCATGGCCGCGATCAGCGTGCCGATGACGAGTGCGGCGATTCCCGAGACCACCAGCAGGAGCACGGTCGTGCCGAAGCCCTGCAGGTAGAGCGGGAAGTTGTCGAGGACCGCGTCCACGCGCTTCCTTCCTGTGGTGTGTGGTGGGCGTGCCGACCCGGGAGGTCCGGGCGCCCAGCGGCGCCCGGACCTCCGTGCGGATCAGTACCGGTCGACGGCCGGCGGCTCGCGGAACTCGAGCACCGCTCCGGCGGTCTCCTCCCACGCGGCCTCGTACGACCCGTCCTCGTAGGACGCCTCGAGGACGTCGTTGATGAAGTTCCGGAAGTCGTCGTCGCCCTTCATGAGGCCGATGCCGTAGGGCTCGGCGGTGAACGGCTCGCCGACGACCTTGAACTCACCGGGGTTCTGGTCGACCAGGCCCGCGAGGATCACGTTGTCGGTCGACACCGCGACGGCCTGGCCGCTGCGGAGCGGCTCGAGGCAGTTACTGTACGTGTCGGTCTCGATGACCTCGGCGCCGAGCTCCTTGAGGTTCGCGGCGGGGGTCGAACCCGTGACCGAGCAGACGGGCTGCCCGACGAGGTCGTCCTCGCTCGTGATGTCCTCGTTGTCGGCGAGCACGAGGATCGACTGGCCGGCCTCGAAGTACGGCCCGGCGAAGTCGACGACCTCCTTGCGCTCGTCGTTGATCGTGTAGGTCGCGACGACGAAGTCGACCTGGCCGTTCTCGATGAACGGCTCGCGGTTCGCCGAAACCGTCTCGACCCACTCGATTTTCCCGGGCGCGATCCCGAGCTCGCCGGCGATGATCTTCGCGATCTCGACGTCGAAGCCGACCGGGATGCCGTCGGGGCCGACCAGGCCGAACAGCGGCTGGTCGAACTTGGTGCCGACCGTGACGGTGCCCGCCTCGGCGAGCTCGGCCATCGTCGTGCCCTCCTCGAACTCGGGGGCCTCCTCGACGCTCGGCTCTGCGCCGTCGTCGCCGGGCGTGCCCGCGTCGCCGGCGCAGCCGGCGAACAGGAGCGCGGAAGCGGCCGCCGCGGCGACCAGGGCGATTCTGCTGCGTCTCATGTCGTGCCTCATCTCTCGTGTCGTTCGGGTCCCCGCCGCTCGTGGCAGCGGAGGTCTAGTGCGCGAGGATCTTCGACAGGAAGTCCTTCGCGCGATCGGTCTTGGGGTGGTCGAAGAACTCGGCCGGAGCGGCCTCCTCGACGATCGCGCCATCCGCCATGAAGAGCACGCGATCGGCGGCCTTGCGGGCGAAGCCCATCTCGTGGGTGACGACGATCATCGTCATGCCCTGCTCGGCGAGGCCGACCATGACGTCGAGGACCTCGTTGATCATCTCGGGATCGAGCGCGCTGGTCGGCTCGTCCATCAGGATGAGCTTCGGGTTCATGGCGAGCGATCGGGCGATCGCGACCCGCTGCTGCTGGCCGCCCGAGAGCTGCGCCGGCATCTTCTTGGCCTGGTTGGCGACGCCCACGCGCTCGAGGAGCTCCATGGCCTTCGCCTCGGCGTCCTTCCGCGACATCCGCTTCACCCGGATCGGCGCGAGCGTGACGTTCTCGAGCACGGTCTTGTGCGCGAACAGGTTGAACGACTGGAAGACCATGCCGACATCGGCGCGGAGCTTCGCGAGCGCCGCGCCCTCTTCAGGCAGGACGTCGCCGTCGATGGTGATGCTGCCCGAGTCGATCGTCTCGAGCCGGTTGATCGCACGGCACAGCGTCGACTTGCCGGAGCCCGACGGCCCGATGACGACCACGACCTCGCCGCGATTGACGACCGTGTTGATGTCGTTGAGCACGTGGAGGTCGCCGAAGTACTTGTCGACGTGGTCGATCACGACGAGGGGTTCGCCCCGGCGGACCGAGATGTTCGACGTGCGTGGAGCGGTGTCGGCCGGCATACCCCTCAAACTAGGGCCCAACGGCCCTTCCCGGCCACCGCCCGAGCGGGGGGTTTACCGTTCCGTTACCTCGTCGGCGCGGGGTCGGTCGCGTTGCGCGAAGGCGCTCTCGTACAGGCAGACGGACGCCGCGGTCGCGAGGTTCATGGATTCGGCGTGACCGTAGATCGGCACCGTGACCACCCGGTCGGCGAGCGCGAGCTTCTCGTCCGGCAGGCCCCGGGCCTCGTTGCCGAACAGCCACGCGGTCGGTCGCGCGAGCACGCCGTCGCGCCGCGCCTCGAGCAGGTCGTCGCCCTTCACGTCGGCGGCCAGGATGGTGAGGCCGGCCTCGCGAGCACGCGCCAGGACGTCATCGAGCTCGGCGCCGACCGCGACCGGCAGGTGGAAGATCGATCCCGTCGAGGAGCGCACGACCTTGGGGTTGTAGAGGTCGACGGCACGGCCGGTGAAGACGACGGCGTCGGCCCCCGCGGCATCCGCCGCCCTGACGATGGTGCCGGCGTTCCCCGGGTCGCGGACCTCCTCGAGGATCGCGACGAGCTTCGGGTGGGTCGCGAAGACGTCCTTGACCGCGGTCGGGAACTGGTGGCAGACGGCGACGAAACCCTGCGGCGTGACCGTGTCGGCCATCGCGTTCAGCACCTCTTCGGTGACGTACTCGACGTCGACGCCCGCGTCGATCGCGGTGTCGCCGATGTCGGAGTAGCGCTCGAGCGCGGTCGGGGTCGCGTACAGCTCGACCACGAGCTGCGGTCGGAAGGTCAGCGCCTCGGCGACCGCCTGCGGGCCCTCGAGGAGGAACATGCCCGTCTCGACGCGCGCGGGCTTCTTCGCGAGCTTCGCGACGGCACGCACGCGCGGCGACCTCGGGTTCTCCAGCACGCCTCAAGCCTAGCGACGGATGCCGCGTGGCCGGCGCTGCCCCGCCGACATCGCGCTGCCGCGGCATCCGCCCGCCGTGCCCACCGGGAGACGACGAACGGCCCGGCACCACGAGGGGTGCCGGGCCGTTCGGGAGAAGCGGAGCTTACGCCGCGTTCTTCGGAGCGTTCACGTCGCTCGGCAGCGCCTTCTTGGCGGCTTCGACGAGGCCCGCGAAGGTCGCCGGCTCGTTGACCGCGAGGTCGGCGAGGATGCGACGGTCGACCTCGATGCCCGCGAGCCCGAGGCCCTGGATGAGGCGGTTGTACGTGATGCCGTTCTGGCGCGCAGCGGCGTTGATCCGCTGGATCCAGAGGCGACGGAAGTCGCCCTTCTTCTTGCGGCGGTCGTTGTACGAGTAGACGAGCGAGTGGGTGACCTGCTCCTTCGCCTTGCGGTAGAGGCGCGACCGCTGACCGCGGTAGCCCTCGGCGCGCTCGAGGATGACCCGACGCTTCTTGTGCGCGTTGACTGCGCGCTTGACTCTTGCCATGACTGTGTCTCTTCCTTACCGGATCTCGTCGCTCAGCGACCGAGCAGCTTCTTGATGACCTTGGTGTCGGGCGCCGAGGCGACCTTGTCCTGGTTCAGGCGGCGGGTGCGCACCGAGGACTTGCCCTCGAGGTTGTGGCGCATACCGGCCTGCTGCTTCTTGATCTTGCCGCTGCCGGTGACCTTGAAGCGCTTCTTGGACCCGGAGTGGGTCTTCTGCTTCGGCATCTCTCGTCTCTCTCCTTGGTTCTGCCGCCACCGGGGTGGCGGACGTGGTGCCTGGCCTAGGCCTCGGGGGCCTCGGCCGTCTGCGACGCATCGTCCGCGGATTCCGCCGGACGCTGCTTGGCCGCAGCACGCTGTGCATTCGCCTCGGCCTTGGCCTCGGACTTGTTCTTGAGGGGCGCGATCACCATGACCATGTTGCGACCGTCGATCGTCGGGTTGTGCTCGACGGTGCCGTACTCGGCGACGTCTTCCGCGAAGCGCTGCAGGAGGCGGACGCCCATCTCGGGACGCGACTGCTCGCGACCGCGGAACAGGATCATGGCCTTGACCTTGTCGCCGGACTTCAGGAAGCCGACGGCGCGCTTCATCTTGGTCTCGTAATCGTGCTTGTCGATCTTGAGGCGGAACCGAACCTCCTTGAGGATCGTGTTCGCCTGGTTGCGCCGGGCTTCCTTCGCCTTCTGCGCAGCCTCGTACTTGTACTTGCCGTAGTCCATGATCTTGACGACCGGCGGACGGGAGTTCGGCGCGACTTCGACGAGATCGAGGTCGGCCTCCTGCGCGAGCCGCAGTGCCACCTCGATCTTCACGACGCCGACCTGCTCTCCACTCGGCCCGACGAGGCGGACCTCGGGGACGCGGATACGGTCATTGGTACGCGGATCGCTGATGCGAGTCTCCTCTACTCGAACTGGTTTCCAGCCCTTCGGGAGACGGATGCCGCCCGAAGACGAGAGCGGAAATCCACGCGATGACACCCCGCGGAATTCCACCGCGGGCTCATGCGGCACCCTTGCTCCTCCCCCGCGAGCGGGGAAGGGGAGTGCGAACGACCCGGTAACCTTGATGAAGCGGTATGCGCGGGTGGGAGTCTCTCCACTTTCGTACCGGGGACTGGCCCCGGAGCCCGCAGTAGTCTAGCAGAGGAATCCCCCGGTGAGCGACACATCGCCCGAGTCCACGCGTGCGCCCGAGCACGACCACCCCGAGGCAGGCGCGCAGGCCGGCGCCGAGGCCGGTGCCGAGCAGGCGGTCGCGGACGCGACGCGCGACATCGCCGAGGTCCCGGCCGTCGAGGTCATCACGACCGCGGCCGTGCACCTGATGAGCGCCGCCGCGGTGAAGGTCGGGCTCGCCGACGACCCGGCGTCGCAGACCGACCTCGACGAGGCGCGCAAGCTCATCAACGCGCTCGCCGGCCTCATCACGGCCGGTGCCCCCGAGATCAGCGACATGCACGCACGGTCGCTCCGCGACGGGCTGCGCTCGCTGCAGCTCGCCTTCCGCGAGGCCTCGAGCATTCCCGACGAGCTCGGCAAGGGCCCCGGCGAGAAGTGGACGGGGCCGGTCTCCTAGGTCTCGACGCGCGCGCTTCGCGCTCCGCGACCCGGCGCCTCCCTCACCGCTGGCAGTGCGGGCACCAGTAGGTGTCGCGCAGCTCCACGTCGTTGCGGCCGAACTGGCCGTACTCGACGCGCGTGCCGCAGCGGCGGCACGGTTCGCCGGCGCGACCGTAGACCCAGAGGCGCCGCCCGGGTCGCGTGTCGCCCGTCGTCGTGCGCTCGAGGCGGTCGCGGTTGGCGTGGATGACCCGGCGCGCGAGGTCGATCGCCGGTGCGAGGTCGACCTCGCCGATCGGGCGGTCGGGGCGGATGCCGCGCAGGAAGCAGACCTCGTTGACGAGCACATTGCCGAGGCCCGCGAGGTTCCGTTGGTCGGCGAGCGCCACCACCGACGGCACGTCGGGATCGGCAGCCAGGCGGCGCGCCGCCTCCGCGGCGTCCCAGTCGGTGCCGAGCAGGTCAGGCCCGAGGTAGGCGAGCCGGTCGGCCTCCTCGTCGGCCGGGAACACCTCGACGAGGCCGAGGTCGAAGCCCACGGCCGTGCCGTCCGCGGTCTCGAGGATCGCGCGGGCGCGATGCGCGGGTCGCGGCCAGCGCTGGCCGGGCCGGAGCATGCGCCACTCCCCCTCCATCTTGAGGTGCGTGTGCAGCACGTGGTCGCCGATGCGCATGAGCAGGTGCTTGCCGCGGCTGCCGACCGAGTGGATCGTGTCGCCCGCGAAGTCGACCGTCGCGTACGACGGCACCCGGAGGTCGCTTCGCACGACCGTGCGACCGGCGAGCGCGTCGTCGAGCCGGTGCGCGGCCCGGAACACGGTGTCGCCCTCGGGCACCTCAGCCCCTCGCCTCGAACCGGAGGCCCTGGGGCGTCTCCCGGAAACCGGCGGCGCGGAGCGGCGCGTCGAGCGCCGAGCCGAACACGGGTGCGCCGTTCACGGTCTCCACGCGGAACCGCGCCCCGCGAGCCCGGGCGAGGGCCTCGGCGAGCGCCGTCGCGCCCTGCGCGAGCACCTCGTCGTCGTCGGTGAACACGAGCGCGGTGCGCCCGCCTCGTTCGAGGTAGAAGGCGGCCTCGCCGTCTACGAGCGCGACGACCGCGCCGGCCTTCCGCGCGGGCCGGTGCGTGAGCTCGACGGTCGGCTCGGGCCAGTCGAGGGCGGCGCCGTACGGGTTGGCCGGATCCGTCGCGGCGAGTGCGAACGCCCCGCCGGGCGGCGCCTGCCGCACCCGGTCGACCGCGGCGCTCGTGGCGAACTGCGCCCCGCCCTGGCCGTCGATGAAGTAGCCGCGCCGTACGCGGCCGGTCTCCTCGAATCCGGCGAGCGTGCGATACGCGAGGGCGAAGCCGCCGAGGTGGTCCTCCGCGACGACCGAACCCCGGGTGACGATGCCGTAGCGCTCGAGCAGCGTCTCGCCGAGGGCGTGCGCTCGGGGCGTCGCGGCGTCGCTCGGCACGGGGAGCACCGACCACCGGCCGGCCGCGCGCGGGGGCGCCGATCGCGGTGAGCGCGCGCCCTCCGCGGCCGCGGCCGCCTGCGCGAGGACCCGGCGAGAGACCGCCCGGCCGCGGATGCGGGCTCGCGGCGCACTGGCGCGCGTCTTGTGCGCTCCCCCGCCGAGCAGCAGCCCGCGCACGGGCGCGAACGTGTCGTTCGTCACGAGTCCCGCCCACGCGAGCCGCCAGAGCGCGTCGAGGACCGGCGCCTCCTCGGTCGCGCCCACCGCCTCGGCAAGCTGCCGGTAGAAGTATGCGCCCCCACCGCCGAGCACGGCGAGCAGCTCGGTCTCGATGGCGTCGAGCGGCTGGTCGACGGGTGCCGGCATGGTGAGCTTCGCGGTGTCGGCGAGGTGCAGGCTGATCCAGCCGTCGTCGCCCGCGAGCGCGCCCTGGCCGGCCCAGAGCACCTCGCCGCTCGCGGTGAGCTCGTCGAGGAACTCGGGCCGGTAGTCGCCGACCCGCGCGGGAAGCACGAGCGACTCCCACGCCGACGCCGGGATGCGCACGCCCTCGAGCTGCTCGACGACCGCGGCGACGCCGTCGACGCCCCTCAGTCGCCCGCCGACGTGCTGCCAGTCGGGCAGGAAACGCGCGAACTCGCGCGGCGCGACGGGCTCGACCTCCTCCCGGAGCGCTGCGAGCGACCGGCGGCGGAGGCGCCGCAGCACCTCGGCGTCGCACCACTCCGCGCCGCTGCCGTGCGGCAGGAACGCGCCCTCGACGAGGCGCCGCTCGCCGGCGAGCCGCGCGAGCGCGGTGTGCGCGATCGCGGCGCCGATGCCGAACCGCTCGGCCACGGCGCCCGTGGTGAACGGCCCGTGCGTGCGTGCGTACCGGCTCACGAGGTCGCCGAGCGGGTCGCGCACGGCCTCGCCGAACGCGTCGGGCAGGCCGGGCGGGATCGGCACCCCGAGCGCGTCTCGCAGTCGGCTGAGGTCTTCGACGGCCGCGATCCATTCGGTTCCCGCGAATCGCACCCGGGCGGCGCGGCGGGCGGCGACGAGCGCGTCGACGGATGCCGCGGCATCCGTCGCCTCGTCGACCCGCTCGCCGACCTCAGCGTCCGTGAGCGGTCCGAGCTCGCGGAGCAGGTCGGCGACGCCCTCCTCGCCGCGCGCGACCCGGTCGATATGGCGGCGCTGCAGCATCCGCTCGGTCTCCTCGACGACGGCCGGGTCGAGGAGCTCGCGAAGCTCCACTGTGCCGAGCAGCTCGGCGAGCAGCCCGGGGTCGAGCGAGAGGGCGGCGGCGCGACGCTCGGCGAGCGGGGCGTCGCCCTCGTACATGAACGCGCCGACGTAGCCGAAGAGCAGGCTCGCGGCGAACGGGCTCGCGGTCTCGGTCGCGACGTCGACGAAGCGGATGCGCCGACCGCGGATGCGCTCGGCGAGGGCGGTGAGCGCGGGCAGGTCGTACACGTCTTGAAGGCACTCGCGCACGGCCTCGAGCACGATCGGGAAGTCGGGGTAGTCGCGCGCGACCTCGAGCAGCTGCGACGCCTTCTGCCGCTGCTGCCAGAGCGGCGACCGGCGACCGGGGTTCTGCCTGGGCAGGAGCAGCGCCCGGGCGGCGCACTCGCGGAAGCGGGACGCGAACAGCGCCGAGTCGCCGACCCGCTCGGTCGCGAGCTGCGCGAGCTCCTCCGGGTCGAACTCGAACAGCTCGCTGCCGGGCGGCTCGTCGGCAGTGTCGGGGATGCGGAGCACGATGCCGTCGTCGCTCGCCACGGCGTGCGCCTCGACGCCGAGCCGTTCCTGCACGCGTGCGTCGACGGCGAGCGCCCACGGCGCGTGCACGCGCATGCCGTACGGCGAGTGCAGCACGATGCGCCAGTCGCCGAGCTCGTCGCGGAAGCGCTCGACGACGAGGTGCTCGGCGTCGGGCACGATGCGCGTCGCCTCGCGCTGGTCGGCGATAAAGCGCACGAGGTTCGCCCCGGCTCGCTCGTCGAGGCCGGCCGCCTCCGTGCGCGCGAGTGCGGCCGGCTCGTCGGCGGCGGCGAGCTCGCCGATGAACGCGCCGATCGCGGCGCCGAGCTCGGCGGGCCGGCCGATGCCGTCGCCCTTCCAGAACGGCAGGCGCCCCGGCTCGCCGAACGCGGGCGAGACGAGCACGCGGTCGTGCGTGATCTCCTGGATGCGCCAGCTCGTCGCCCCGAGGGCGAACACGTCGCCGACGCGCGACTCGTACACCATCTCTTCGTCGAGCTCGCCGACGCGCCGCCCCGGCCCGGCGTCGCCGATCATGAAGACGCCGAAGAGCCCTCGGTCGGGGATGGTGCCGCCGCTCGTGACCGCGAGGCGTTGCGCTCCGCGCCGCCCCGTGATCGTGCCCGCATCACGGTCCCAGACGATGCGCGGACGCAGCTCGCCGAAGCGGTCGGACGGGTAGCGCCCGGCGAGCAGGTCGAGCGTCGCGTCGAAGGCCGATCGCGGCAGCGTGCCGAAGGGGGCGGCGCGGCGCACGACGTCGAACCAGTGCTCCACCTCCCACTCGTCGATCGCGGCGGCCGCGACGGTCTGCTGTGCGAGCACGTCGAGCGGGTTCGCGGGGATGCGCATCGGCTCGATCGCGCCCTCGACCATGCGCTCGGCGACGACGGCGGAGTGCAGCAGGTCGGCGCGGTGCTTCGGGAACATCAGCCCCTTCGACACCTCGCCGACCTGGTGGCCGGCGCGGCCGATGCGCTGCAGCCCGCTCGCGACCGACGGCGGCGACTCGACCTGCATGACGAGGTCGACCGCGCCCATGTCGATGCCGAGCTCGAGGCTCGAGGTGGCGACGACGCACTTCAGGCGGCCCGCCTTCAGGTCGGCCTCGACGAGCGCGCGCTCTTCCTTGCTCACGGAGCCGTGGTGCGAGCGCGCGATGATCGGCTCGGCACCCGCGGTGATGCCCGACGCACCGGGCAGCTCGGCCGGCGGTCGGCCGGACCCGACGACCTCGAGTTCCGGCACCGGCTCGGCCGTCCGCTCGACCCACAGCTCGTTGAGCCGCGCCGTCAGCCGTTCGGCCAGCCGGCGCGAGTTCGCGAACACGATGGTCGACCGGTGCGCGAGCACCTCGTCGAGGATCGCCTCCTCGACGTGCGGCCACACCGACCCGCCCGCCTCGCCGGACAGGTCGCCGAGGTCGTCGACGGGGACCGTGACCCGCAGGTCGAACCGCTTGCCGGACGGCGGCGCGACGATCGAGACCGGGCGGGTGCCGGCGAGGAACCGCGCCACCTCTTCATGGGGGCGCACGGTCGCCGAGAGGCCGATGCGCTGCACGGGCCGCGCGACGAGTTCGTCGAGCCGCTCGAGCGAGAGCGCGAGGTGCGCACCACGCTTGGTGCCCGCGAGCGCGTGGATCTCGTCGACGATGACCGTCTCGACGCCGACGAGCGTCTCGCGGGCCTGCGACGTGAGCATGAGGAACAGCGACTCGGGCGTCGTGATGAGGATGTCGGGCGGGCGCTTCACGAGAGCGCGACGATCGGTCGGCGAGGTGTCGCCCGAACGGACGCCGACCGTGACCTCGGGCACGTCGACGCCGAGCGCGGCCGCGGTGCGGGCGATGCCGACGAGCGGCGCGCGGAGGTTCCGCTCCACGTCGACGCCGAGGGCCTTGAGCGGCGAGAGGTAGAGCACGCGCGTGGCGCGAGCCGCGCCATCCGTCACCTCGCCCGTCGCCGCGTCGGCCGCCGGACCCTCGTGGTGCAGTCGGTCGATGGCCGACAGGAACGCCGCGAGCGTCTTGCCCGAGCCCGTGGGCGCCACCACGAGCGCGTGCTCGCCCGCCGCGATCGCCCGCCACGCGGCATCCTGCACGGGCGTCGGCTCGTGGAAGGACTCGGTGAACCACGCCCGCGTCGCGGGCGCGAACGAGTCGATGGCCCCGGTCATCCCCCCATTCAAGCGGATGCCGCCGACATCGACGCCGGGCGCTCGACGACGCTCGGCGACTCCTCAGCCGCCCTGCTCCCGCAGCCCGTCGAGCACGCGCGAGACCGCGTCGACCGTGCGGCGCGCCTGCGCGGCATCCGTGCCCCAGTTGCTCACCGAGAAGCGGACGACCGCGCGGTCGTGCCAGCGCGACGTCATCGCGAGCACCTCGCCGTCCGCCCAGAGCGCGGCGCTCAGCGCCTCGGTCGCCGCGTCGTCGCCGAGCGCGACGCAGACCTGGGTGAAGACGACCTCGTTCAGCACCTCGACGCCGGGCAGCTCCGCGAGCCCGTCGGCGATGATCCGGGCCGACCCTGCGAGCCGGTCGATGAGTTCGGCGACGCCCTCACGGCCGAGGTGCCGCAGCACCGCCCAGGTCGGCACGCCCCGGGCCCGACGCGACAGCTCGGCGACCTTCTCGTGCGGATCGGCGCCGACGTCCGTCGCCTGCAGGTAGCTCGCCTGCAGGCTGAGCGCGCGCCGCATCGCGGCACCGTCGCGCACGATCGCGACGCCGCAGTCGTACGGCACGCTCAGGGTCTTGTGCGCGTCGGTCGACCAGGAGTCGGCGTCGGCGAGGCCCGCCGTCAGGTGCGCGAGGCGCGGGGATGCCGCGGCCCACAGCCCGAACGCGCCGTCGACGTGCACCCACGCGCCCGCCTCGTGCGCGATCCGGCACGTCTCGGCGAACGGGTCGAACGCACCCGAGTGGATGTTGCCGGCCTGCAGCGCGACGATCGCCGGCCCCTCGCCGCGCGCGAGCTCCGCCTCGAGTGCGTCGGGCCGAATGCGCCCCTGGTCGTCGCACGCGACCACGGTCGGCGCCCCGAGGCCGAGGTAGCGCGCCGCGAGGTCCATGGTGCCGTGCCGCTCGGCGCCGGCGAGCCATCGGATGCGCGGCGCGCCGCCGAGCCCCTGCTCCTCGACGTCCCAGCCCACGCGCCGGAGCACCTCGTCGCGCGCCGCCGCGAGGCACGCGAACTGCGCGGTCGTCGCCCCGGTCGCGAAGCCCACGTCGCTCCCGGCCGGGAGGCCGAGCAGGTCGAGCAGCCAGGAGGACGCGATCTCCTCCGCGGCGACCATGCCCGGCGAGATGATCCCGAGCCCCGTGTTCTGGTCCCAGGCGGAGACGAGCCAGTCCGCCGCGAGTGCGACCGGTTGGGTGCCGCCGATGACCCAGCCGAAGAACCTCGGCGACCCGATGGCGATGAGCCCGGGCTCCGCGCCCTCGACGAGCCGGTCGATCACCGCGTCGGCGGGCTCACCGCGTTCCGGCAGCTCGCGGCCGAGCGCGTCCATGACCCCCTCGACGCCCGCCCGCGGCGGGATCGGGCGCTCGGCGACCGTCTCGAGCCAGGCTGCGGCGTGCCGGTGCGCCAGGCCGAGCAGTTCGTCGTCGAGCGGTCTGAGGTCGGGGGCGGTGTCGGCTCCCGATGGTTCGTCGGTCATCATCCACCTGGACTTCCGCGCGTCGTCGCGCAGTCCCGATCCTGCTCTCGCGCCTCGCCGGGGTCAACGGCCGAGCGAGTCGCCTTCCCCCGGCTCGCCGGCCACGAGCTTCACCGCGAGCGAGTCGACGCCCGTGGCGATCGCGTCGTCCGCGGCCCACCGCCTCGCGAGCCGCGCAGTCGTGGCATCCAGCTCGGTCCGGGTCAGGCCCGCGATCAGCCGCAGCCGCACCACCAGCTCCGGCCCCCGCAGCCGCGCGTCGGGATCGCCGGCGACGAGCTCGACGCCGAGCACCGCCAGTTCGCCACCGATCGACGCCTCGAACGCCTCCCTGACGGCACCCGATTCGACCGGCGGATGCCACGGCTGCTGCTGCGCCACGGCCCAGACCGCGGGCCGGCGGAGCACGAACTCGGTCGGCGAGCCCGGATCGAGCACGACCAACTCGGTGCCGTCGTCGGCGGCCGCCAGCGCGACCCGCACGCCGTCGCCGGGCACCGGCCGTGCGACCGGGTTCCACCGGTTCATCGCCTCGACGGACCCGAAGACGGGCAGTACGCGACGGCCATCGGGTCCCTCGACGGTCACGATCGACAGCTCTTGGCTCTTGTCGACGGCGTGGCCGTGCGCGCCGACCTCGGTGCCGCCGTCGCCGAGCTCGGCGAGGAGCGGAATCAGCAGCCGCGACGGACCGAACGCCGCGACGACGTCGGCCTGGCCGCCGTCACCGGAGCGGAAGCGCTCGAGCGCGACACCGAGCGCCTCCGGCATGCGGCCGTCATCCGCGGCGTGCGGGTTCGACTGGAAGGACCGCCCCGCCCACGGGCGACCGGCGGAGTCCGCCGCGGGGTCAGTGGGATGCGACATCCAGCGCCTCGGGCAGCGTGAACGCGCCCGCGTACAGGGCCTTGCCGATGATCGTGCCCTCGAGGCCGAGCGGAACGAGCTGGCGCAGCGCGGCGATGTCGTCGAGGCTCGAGACGCCGCCCGACGCGATGACGGGGCGGCGCGTGCGCTCCATGATCTGCCGCAGCAGGTCGACGTTCGGCCCCTGCAGGGTGCCGTCCTTCGTGACATCCGTCACGACGTACCGGGCGGCGCCGGCGTCCTCGAGGCGGTCCATGACCTGCCAGAGGTCGCCGCCGTCCTTGGTCCAGCCCCGGGCAGCGAGCGTCGTTCCCCGCACGTCGAGGCCGATGGCGATCGCCTCCCCGTACTGCGCGATGACGGAGGCCGCCCATTCCGGATTCTCGAGCGCCGCGGTGCCGAGGTTGATGCGCTTCGCGCCGATCTCGAGCGCGTTCTCGAGCGACCGGTCGTCGCGGATGCCGCCGGAGAGCTCGACGTTCACCCCGCGGACCTGTCGGATGACCTTCTTGAGGATCCCCGCGTTGGAGCCGCGCCCGAAGGCGGCGTCGAGGTCGACGAGGTGGATCCACTCGGCACCCTGGTCGGCCCAGTCGGCGGCGGCGTCGACGGGGTCGCCGTAGTTCGTCTCGGTGCCGGCCTCGCCCTGCGTCAGGCGGACCGCCTTGCCTCCCGCCACGTCGACTGCCGGAAGCAGCACCAGACGGGGGGTCTTGCTGAACTCACTCATCACTGTCCTCGAATCGGATGCCGCGGAAGCGCGGCCTCGGCACAGTCACAGCATCCTAGTCCGCACTGGAAGGCCGTGACGCATCGAAGGTCTTGCGGGGTCGTGCCCGGCGTCAGCCGAGCGAGCCGATCCAGTTCGCGAGCAGTCGGATGCCGGCATCCGACGACTTCTCCGGGTGGAACTGGGTCGCCGACAGCGGGCCGTTCTCGACGGCGGCGAGGAAGCGGCCGCCGTGCTCGGACCACGTGAGCCTCGGCTGCGGGAACGGCGGGATGACGTCGAGGTGCCACGCCTGCGCCGCGTACGAGTGGACGAAGTAGAACCGCTCGTCCTCGAGGCCGTCGAACAGCACCGAGCCCTCGTCGGGCTGCACGGTGTTCCAGCCCATGTGCGGCAGCACATCACTCGGCAACTCGGTGACGACGCCCGGCCATTCGCCGAGGCCCTCGGTGTCGACGCCGCGCTCGACGCCGTGCTCGAACATGACCTGCATCCCGACGCAGATGCCGAGGACGGGCCGGCCGCCGGCGAGCCGCCGATCGATGAGCTCGTCGCCGCGAACCGAGCGCAGCCCGTCCATGACGGCCGCGAACGCGCCGACGCCCGGCACGACGAGGCCGTCGGCTTCCATGATCGTTCGGCGGTCGGCCGTGAGTTCGACCTCGGCGCCCGCACGTTCGAGCGCCTTCACGGCCGAGTGCACGTTGCCGGAGCCGTAGTCGAGGACGGCGACGCGACGCGTGGCGGTCACAGGGCGCCCTTGGTCGACGGGATGCCGCGCACGAGCGGGTCGAGCGCCTTCGCCTGCCGGAACGCACGCGCGAAGGCCTTGAACTCGGCCTCGGCGATGTGGTGCGGGTCTCGCCCCCCGAGCACGTTCACGTGCACGGTCAGCCCGGCGTTGAACGTGATGGCCTCGAACACGTGCCGGACCATCGAGCCCGTGAAGTGCCCGCCGATCAGGTGGAACTCGAACCCGGCCGGCTCGCCTCCGTGCACGAGGTAGGGCCGCCCCGAGATGTCGACGACGGCCTGCGCGAGCGCATCGTCGAGCGGTACGAGCGCGTCGCCGTAGCGCGAGATGCCGCGCTTGTCGCCGAGCGCCTGCCGGATCGCCTGGCCGAGCACGATGCCCACGTCTTCGACGGTGTGGTGCACGTCGATCTCGATGTCGCCCTTCGCCCGGACGGTGAGGTCGGTGAGCGAGTGCTTAGCGAACGCGGTCAGCACGTGGTCGTAGAACGGCACGCTCGTTTCGATGTCGCTCGTGCCGGTGCCGTCGAGGTCGATCGACAGGTCGATGCTCGACTCGCTGGTCTCGCGCTGCACGCGCGCGGTGCGCGCGGGGCGGTCGGTGCTCATGGGGTCATCCTATTCGGGGAGGTCGGTGAGGATTCCGGGCTGGATCAGGCGTTCGACGCGGCGGATGGCGCGAACGAGGCCATGGCCTCGAGGAACGCGGTCGTCTCGGCCTCCGTGCCGGCCGTGACGCGCAGGCAACCGGGCAGGCCGATCTCGCGGATCAGGATGCCGCGCTCGAGCAGCGCCTCGAACACCGCGTGCGGGTCGTCGACGCCGCCGAAGAGCACGAAGTTCGCGCCGCTGCGGTACGGCCGGAAGCCGAGTGCGGCGAGCTCGCGCGTGATCCGCTCGCGCTGCGCGCGGATCTCGCCCACCATCGCGAGCATCTCGTCGGAGTGCGCGAGGGCGCCGAGCGCCGCCGCCTGCGTGAGGGCGGAGAGGTGATACGGGAGGCGGACGAGGCGCAGGGCGTCGATCACCGCCGGGTCGGCGGCGAGGTAGCCCACCCGGGCACCGGCGAAGGCGAAGGCCTTGCTCATGGTCCGCGACACCAGCAGCCGCGGACGACCCGCGAGGAGCGTCAGCGCGCTCGGCGTTCCGGGATCGGCGAACTCCTGGTAGGCCTCGTCGACGACGACCACGCCGCGGGCGGCGTCGGCCACCGCGGCGATCGTCTCGAGCGACAGTGGCGTGCCCGTCGGGTTGTTCGGCGAGCAGAGCAGCACGATGTCGGGATCGTGGCGCTCGATCGCGGCGACCGCGGTCTCGGGCGAGAGCTCGAAGTCGGCGTCGCGTTCCGCGGCGATCCACCCGGTGCCGGTGCCCGAGGAGAGCAGGCTGTACATGGAGTAGGTCGGACCGAAGCCGAGCGCCGTGCGGCCGGGGCCGCCGAACGCCTGCAGCACGTGCTGCAGCACTTCGTTCGAGCCGTTGGCCGCCCAGAGCTGCTCCGGGGTGAGGCCGTGCCGGAGGTACTCGGCGAGCGCGGTGCGGAGCTGCGTGAACTCGCGGTCCGGGTACCGGTTCAGGCCGATGATGGCGGCGGCGACCCGCGCGACGATGTCGTGCGCGACGTCCTCGGGGATCGGATGCGTGTTCTCGTTGACGTTGAGCGCGACCGGCACGTGCTTCTGCGGGGCACCGTACGGGGACTTGCCGCGGAGGTCGTCGCGGATGGGCAGGTCGTCGAGACTCGTCACCGATCAATGCTATCCGCGGCGACATCCGTGTTTCGGCGGTCACCGGCGACGCGGTTGCTGCGCTCGGTCAGGCTGATCAGCGCCAGGTGCCGGTCGGCCGTCCAGCAGATCAGCTTCCCCTTCTGGTTCTTCGTGCGACCGAGGATTCCCGCACCGGCGAGCTGGGTGAGCGCGCGATGGGCGGCGGCCGTCGACACCTCGTGCCGGGCAGCCACCGTCTCAATGGTCAGGACCGGCTCGGCGGCCAGCGCGCTCAGGATCTTCAGCACCACGGCATCGCTTCGCGGAATCGCGGGCGTGATGCCCTGGTCGGCGCGGAAGCGGGCCAGGTTCTCGCGCACCTCATCGTCGAGCGCTGCGATGTCGGCAGCGAGCCTGACCGCGTTGCCCGCGGCCAGCTCTGCGGCCTCTGCGAAGCTGATGACCCACTCGTCCAGGCGCGATGGGATCTCCCGGTACGCGCTGAGCCCTGCGATGTAGCGATCCGTGTCGCCGGCGAACACCGTGCTGATGGGGATGAGCGTGTTCCGGAGTGCGTCGGCGCGACGAAGCACGGTGTGGATCAAGGCCCTGCCCGTGCGCCCGTTGCCGTCGACGAACGGGTGGATCGTCTCGAACTGCGCGTGCGCGATCGCCGCGCGCACGACGGGGTTCCCCGAGGTCGCCGTGACGAAGCCCGCGAGGTCGTCGACGAGTCGGCGCACCTCGGTCTCGGGCGGCGGAACGAAGTCCGCGCGGAGCGGACTCCATCCCGGGCCGCCGACCCAGTTCTGCTCCGTCCGAAGGCCGGGCTCGAGCCTGGGCTCGATGAGGTGCTGCAATCGCTCGATATCCGCCGTCGTGACGTCGGGGGCGAGCTCCCGGTCGCCCAGTTCGGCGATCGCCTCTTCTGTCGCGCGCACGTTCGCGACCACGTCGAGCGCCACGCGTGTGCTGAGTCCGCTGCCTGCGCCATAGTCGAGAAGCTCGGCGATGGCGAGCTTCTTCGGGCTGATGCTGTTCCCCTCGATCCACGACGAGGAGATGCTCTCGGAACGGATCAGCAGATGGTTCAGGTACCCGCCTCGGTCGCCGATGCGCTCATCGGCGCGAGCGAGCACGGCCAGCGCATCCTCCGCGGCCTGCTGCGCATCACGGCTGATCGCCGGCAGCTCCGTGCCGAGCTCATCAGGGACGTACGCCCGGTACCGGCCCGGAGCGCGGTCCTTCCGGCAGAGGTGCGCGGTGTCCTCCGGGTTCCAGAGCAGATCGACGTAGTGAGCCATGAGGTGTCTCCTGACGTGGATCGCAGAAACCGTATATTTACTTTATCGCACCTAACGTAAATCTGAGTTGCACGGTGTCACCTTCCGCGCGGAGAACCCATCACGGGCAGACCCGAACGGTTCTTCCATCGAAGCTGACCACGTCGCCGAGCTGCAGCTGCCGACCGCGTCGGCGATCGATTTCACCGTTCACGGCCACATGGCCGTTGAGGATCGCCTCCTTCACGTCACCGCCGGAGTCGAGGAGCCCTGCGAACTTCATGAACTGCCCGAGGCGGATGACGTCCCCACCGATCGGGACGTCGTCGATCGGAGCCGGTTTCGTCATCCCCGAATGCTAGTCCGCCGCCAGTCGGTCACGCTGGGCGACGCGGACGACACCGCAGCGCTCGGCGAATCGGCACCGCCGCCTCCAGGGAGGTCGCCCGCTTGCAGGGCCCTACTCAGCCCGCGGGGAGCACGAGCCGCTGGCCCGGCTGGACCACGGCGTCGTCGAGGCCGTTGAGGCGCATGATCTCGTAGATCACGTCGCGCGGATCGGCCGACGGGGCGATCGACTCGGCGATGGCCCACAGCGTGTCGCCGGCGCCGACCTCGATCGTCTCGAACGCGACCGCGGCTCGCCCGTCGTCGATGCCGGCGACGGCGCCGCCCGATGAGAGCACCCCGATGAGCACGCCGACAGCGAGGGGAAGCGCGGCGATGCCGGTGAGGACGATGCGACCCCGTCTCGTGAGCCTGAGGCGCGTGCGCGCCGTCGACGAATCGAACGCGGGCATCGTCTGCGCCGCAATCGCGGGCCCCATCACCACTGCACTCATTCCGCACCTCCCGAGGCTCCAGCCCCGCATCCGGCCCTCGGCCGGGAGGGCCGGATGCGAAGCTGTGTTCCGAATATATCTTCGAACTTTCGGCGCTGCAAGAACCCGATGGTGGGATTTCGGGCCCGATATCCGCGACACACTCGAACGGATGTTTGTCGCGCAAGCGCGAGGCGGATACAGTTTCGAATGTCCGACGACAGTCGAACACCGACCACCGACATCCGGGCCGACGCGGTCCCGACGAGAGGCGAGGCACGTGAGCATCGACATCGACCAGGCACGCGGCGCGAGCGGCCGGTCGCGTCGGCGCAAGACGCTGAGCCCGAAGCAGCTCGCGATCCTCGAGGCGATCCGTGCTTCGGTCGCCGATCGCGGCTACCCGCCGAGCATGCGCGAGATCGGCGACGCTGTCGGCCTCTCCTCGCTCTCGAGCGTCACCCACCAGCTCAACCAGCTCGAGCTCGCCGGCTACCTGCGACGCGACCCGAACCGCCCCCGCGCGCTCGAGATCCTCATCGACCTTCCGGGCACCGAGAACCGCTCGCCCTCGGCCGAGCCGGCACCGGTGGGCGACGCTGCCATGGTGCCGATGGTCGGGCGCATCGCGGCGGGCGTGCCGATCACCGCCGAGCAGCAGGTCGAAGAGGTCTTCCCGCTCCCCCGCCAGCTCGTCGGCAAGGGCGAGCTGTTCATCCTCAAGGTCGTCGGCGACTCCATGATCGACGCGGCCATCTGCGACGGCGACTGGGTCGTCGTCCGCTCGCAGAAGACGGCCGAGAACGGCGAGATCGTCGCTGCGATGCTCGACGGCGAGGCGACGGTCAAGGTCTTCCGCCAGCGCGACGGACACACCTGGCTGCTCCCCCGCAACTCGGCGTTCGAGCCGATCCTCGGCGACGAGTCCGAGGTGCTCGGCAAGGTCGTCGCGGTGCTCCGCACCGTCTGACGGACGGCCCGGCGCTCAGCGCCCCGCGGCGACCGAAGCCGCAGACGACGAGGGCGGATGCCGCGGGCTCACCCCGCGGCATCCGCCCTCGTTCTTCGCATCAGGCGGTCGCGACCGCGACCCCCTCGCGCACCGAGCGCGTCGCCTCGACGATGTTCGCGAGCGAGGCGACCGTCTCGTCGTAGCCGCGGGTCTTCAGGCCGCAGTCGGGGTTCACCCAGAGCCGGCCGGCGGGCACGCCGTCGACCGCGCGCTCGAGGAGCGAGCGCACCTCCTCGACGCTGGGCACGCGCGGCGAGTGGATGTCGTAGACGCCCGGGCCGACGCCGTGGTCGAAGCCGCTCGCGGCGAGGTCGCCGACGACCTCCATGCGGCTGCGCGCCGCCTCGATCGAGGTCACGTCGGCGTCGAGTTCGCGGATGGCGTCGATGACGACTCCGAACTCCGAGTAGCAGAGGTGCGTGTGCACCTGCGTGGCCGGTGCGGCCCCGCCCGTGGCGAGGCGGAACGATCCGACCGACCACTCGAGGTACGCCGGCTGGTCGGCGCGCTTCAACGGCAGCAGCTCCCGGAGGGCCGGCTCGTCGACCTGGATGATGCGGATGCCCGCAGCCTCGAGGTCGCCGATCTCGTCGCGGAGCGCGAGCGCGACCTGCCGCGCGGTGTCGCCGAGCGGCTGGTCGTCGCGCACGAACGACCACGCGAGGATCGTGACGGGCCCGGTGAGCATGCCCTTCACGGGCTTCTCCGAGAGCGACTGGGCGTATTCCGACCACTCGACCGTCATCGGCGCGGGCCGCGACACGTCGCCCCAGAGGATCGACGGACGCGTGCAGCGCGAGCCGTACGACTGCACCCAGCCGTGCTGCGTGACCGCGAACCCGTCGAGCAGCTCGGCGAAGTACTGCACCATGTCGTTTCGCTCGGGCTCGCCGTGCACGAGCACGTCGAGGCCGAGGTCCTCCTGCAGGCGGATGACGCGACCGATCTCCTCGCGCATGAGCTCGCGGTACGCGGCATCCGTCAGCTCGCCCTTCACGAGGCGTGCGCGAGCGCGCCGGATGTCCGCGGTCTGCGGGAACGAGCCGATCGTCGTCGTCGGCAGCGCGGGCAGTGCGAGGTCCTCCTGCGCGGCGACCCGGTCGTCGTAGGCGGCGCGCGCGAACGCGCTCGCGTCGAGCGCGGCGAGGCGGTCGCGCACCGCGGGCACGCGCACGCCGGGCGCCGCCTCACGGTCGGCGAGGGCCGCGGATGCCGCGTCGAGCTCGGTCGCGATCGCGTCGCGCCCGTCGGCGAGGCCGCGCGCGAGCGTCGCGACCTGCGCGACCTTCTGGTCGGCGAACGCGAGCCAGCTCACGAGCCGCGGGTCGAGTGCGGTCTCCTCCGTCACGTCGTGCGGAACGTGCAGGAGCGAGGTCGAGGTGGACACCGCGACGTCGCCCGACAGCGAGCGGAGCGCTTCGGCGTGCGCGAACGCGCGCTCGAGGTCGCCGCGCCAGATGTTGTGGCCGTCGACGACGCCGGCGACGAGCGTCTTCGCGGCGAGGGCCTCCTCCGTCACCGGGTCGAGCCCTGCGGGCAGCACGCCGCGGACGAGGTCGAGCCCGATCGCCTCGACGGGCGTCGCCGCGAGCGCCGGCAGGGCGTCGGCCAGGTCGCCGTAGGGCGCGGCGACGAAGATCGCCGGGCGTGCGTCGGAGGCACCGATCGCGTCGTAGGCGACCGCGACGGCCTCGAGCACGCGATCGCGCGGCTCGTCGAGGCTCTCGCTCACAAGGCCCGGTTCGTCGAGCTGCACCCACTCGGCGCCGGCCTCGGCGAGCTCGGCGAGGAGGGTGCGGTAGACCGGGACGAGGTCGACGAGGCGATCGAGCGGGCGGAAGCCCTCGGGTGCGCCATCCGCCGCCTTCGACAGCAGCAGGAAGGTGACCGGGCCGACGAGCACCGGACGCGTCACGAAGCCGGCCTCGCGCGCCTCGCGCACCTGCGCGACGAGCGCGTCGGCGTGCGCGGCGAACGCGGTGTCGGGGCCGATCTCGGGGACGAGGTAGTGGTAGTTCGAGTCGAACCACTTCGTCATCTCGAGCGGCGCATCGGCGCCCTCGCCGCGGGCGACGGTGAAGGTGCCCGCGAGGTCGAGCCGGCCGTCGGTGCCCCGCAGCCGCTCGAACCGGGTCGGGATCGCCCCGACCGCGATCGCGGCGTCGAGCACCTGGTCGTAGTACGAGAAGCTCTCGGGGATCGCCGAGTCGGTGCGGCCGAGGCCGAGCTCGGCGAGCCGCTCGCGCGTCGCGGCGCGGAGGCTGGCCGCGGTGCGCTCGAGCTCGTCGGCGTCGATCCGGCCGGCCCAGAACGCCTCGACGGCGTGCTTGAGCTCGCGGCGGCGCCCGATGCGCGGGTAGCCGAGGATCGTTCCGGTGGGAAAGGCGGGTGCGGTCATCGTTCTCTCGTGTTCCTCTCGGTGCCCGCGTGGGCGGGGGCGGTGGCGAGGCCGAGCCGGTCCAGGACGGCGAGGACGGCCTCGTGGCGGTTGAAGGTGTACAGGTGGAGGCCCGGGGCGTCGCCCGCGAGGACGGCGCCGGCGAGGTTCGCGGCGTGGTCGACGCCGAGCTCGAACTGCGCCTCGGCGTCGGGCTCGATCTCCAGGTCGATCGCGAGCTCGGCGGGAGCCGGCACCCCGGTGAGCTGCTCGAGCCGCGCGAGTCGCGCGGGGGTGGTGACGGGCATGATCCCCGGCAGGATCGGGATCGTCACCCCGCCCGCCCGGGCACGCTGCACGAACGACAGGTAGTCGTCGGCGTGCCAGAACAGCTGCGTGATCGCGAGGTTCGCGCCGGCGACTTCCTTCGCGAGCAGCACGTCGACGTCCTGGTTGGATCCCCGCGAACGCGGGTGCCCGCTGGGGAACGCCGCGACGGCGACACGCTCCGGCCGGGGACGCTCGCCGATGGCCGTGACGCCCGGCATGCCCGGGATGCGCGACTGCCCGAACGGCTCGCGCTCCTCCTGCACCCGGTGGATGAGCTGCACGAGCTCGGCGGCGCTGTGCAGGTCGCCGATCGCGTCCTCCGCGTCGACCGCACCCGCCGGCGGGTCGCCGCGGAGCGCCAGGAAGCTCGTGACGCCCGCATCGAGGAACTCGCGGACGAGTCGGTTCGCCTCGGCATGACTCGACCCGACGCAGGTGAGATGGGCCATCGGCTCGACGTTCGTGTGCTCGAGCATGTACCGGAGCACGGTCAGCGAGCGGTCCCGACTCGACCCGCCCGCACCGAACGTCACGGAGATGAACGCAGGATCGACCTCGGCGAGGCGGTCGATGGTACGTCCGAGCGCGATCGCCGCGGCATCCGTTCGCGGCGGGAACAGCTCGAACGAGATCGGCACGCGCGGCCGGGCGGCGTCGCCGTCGGGCTCGGTTCCGGTCATGTCGCTCCAGGTGGCGAGCAGTTCCGGGGTGGTCGAGTGCACGGCACGCCGCGCCCGACCGGCCGGAACGGCAGGTGGGTCTCGCGGGCGGGTGCCGGGCTCGGCGGTCGCTCCAGGCGGGCGGCATCCGGCCGCTCGCCACGATCAGGTGCGACGATACGCCCGGGTGACCGGATCCGCTCGCGGTGTTACGACGCGTGACCGGTGTGACGGCGAGTGACGTCGGCGGCGCGCCATCCGCACTGGCTGACCGATGTCGGCAGCACGCGACGAGCGGATGCTACGCCAGCGCCGAGGCGCGGAACTCCTCGAGCTGCGAGGCCTGCTCGGGCGAGGCGAGCGCGCGGATGCGCGTGCCGTCCTCCACGTACTCGGTCGAGAGCACGCGACCGGTCTCGTGCAGCACGGAGATGACGTCGCCGCGCTCGTACGGCACGAGCAGGTCGACCTCGACCGCGGGGTCGGGCAGCATGCGGCTGATGGCGGCGAGCACCTCGGCGACGCCTTCGCCCGTCCGAGCCGAGGCGAAGACGGCGTTCGGCTCGAGGCCCTGCAGCACCAGGCGATCCTCGGGCGTGACGAGATCGGCCTTGTTGAACACCACGAGTTCGGGGATGTCGCGGGCGCCGACCTCGCCGATGACGTCGCGCACGGTCGCGATCTGCTGGGCGGGGTCGGGGTGCGCGGCGTCGACGACGTGCACGATCAGGTCGGCGTCGCCGACCTCCTCCAGCGTCGAGCGGAACGCCTCGACGAGCTGGTGCGGGAGGTTCCGCACGAAGCCCACGGTGTCGGCGATCGTGTAGACCCGCCCGTCGGCAGTCGTGTTGCGGCGGACGGTCGCGTCGAGCGTCGCGAACAGCGCGTTCTCGACCAGCACGCCTGCACCGGTGATGCGGTTCAGCAGGCTCGACTTGCCCGCGTTCGTGTACCCGGCGATCGCCACCGACGGCACCGCGTTGCGCTTGCGGTTCGCGCGCTTGGCGTCGCGCGCGGGCTTCATGCCGGCGATCTGGCGGCGGAGCTTGGCCATGCGCGAGTGGATGCGCCGGCGGTCGAGTTCGATCTTCGTCTCACCGGGACCGCGCGAGCCCATGCCGGCGCCCGCGCCGCCCACCTGGCCACCGGCCTGGCGGGACATCGACTCGCCCCAACCGCGCAGGCGCGGAAGCAGGTACTCGAGCTGCGCGAGCTCGACCTGCGCCTTGCCCTCGCGGCTCTTCGCGTGCTGGCTGAAGATGTCGAGGATCACCGCGGTGCGGTCGATGACCTTGACCTTGACCGCGTCCTCGAGCGCACGGCGCTGGCTCGGAGCGAGCTCGGTGTCGGCGACCACGGTGTCCGCGCCGAGCGCGGCGACCACGTGCCGCAGCTCCTCGGTCTTGCCCCGGCCGAGGTAGGTCGACGGGTCGGGGTGCGGACGACGCTGGAGCACGCCGTCGAGCACGCGCGCTCCCGCGGTCTCGGCCAGTGCCGCGAGCTCGCGGAGCGAGTTCTCGGCGTCCTCCAGCGAGCCCTGCGGGTACACGCCGATGAGCACGACGTTCTCGAGCCGCAGCTGCCGGTACTCGACCTCGGTGACGTCCTCGAGCTCGGTCGAGAGCCCGCCGACGCGGCGCAGTGCCGCACGCGCCTCACGGTCGTACTGCTCGCCGTCGAAGCCGTCGTCGGCGGGGCCGGCGAGGCCGTCGCGCTGGATCGACGAGGCGTCGGAGGCCCCGAATCGGGACACTCCCGCTCGGGCGTCGGCGCTGCGGAGCACGCGCTCGACCGCGTCGTCGTGGGTCTCGGGTGCCGCGTCGTTCATTCCGTCCAGCCTACTTCCGTTCGCCTGCGATAGGTTTCCCGATATGCCGCAGGAGCACTACTTCTCGTCCAAGCCCGCCGATCGCTCGGCGCTCCGGACCGTCCGGGTGCGACTCGCCGGCCGCGACGTCGAGGTGCAGACCGCTGGCGGCGTCTTCAGCCCCGACCACGTCGACCTCGGCACTCGGGTCCTGCTCGACGAGGTCCCGGACGCGCCGGCGACGGGCCACCTGCTCGACCTCGGCGCCGGGTGGGGTCCGATCGCGCTCACGCTCGGCCTCGAGTCCCCTGACGCCACGGTCTGGGCGGTCGACGTGAACGAGCGGGCGCTCGACCTCGTCCGCCGCAACGCGCAGCGTCTCGGGCTCGTGAACGTCAACGCGGTCGACCCGTCGGATGTTCCCGACGAGGTCGGGTTCTCCGTCATCTGGTCGAACCCGCCCATCCGCATCGGCAAGGCCGAACTGCACGCGATGCTCCGGCAGTGGCTCCCCCGGCTCGAGGTCGGCGCGACCGCCTGGCTCGTCGTGCAGAAGAACCTCGGCGCCGACAGCCTCCAGCGCTGGCTCGCCGACGAGTTCGGCGACGGATGGCGGGTCGACCGCGCGAGCACGTCCAAGGGCTTCCGAGTCCTCACCGTGACGCGCGAGACCTGAGCCGGCCGGGGCCGACGAGCGGCCGCGCCGACGCGGCGAACGCAGATCGCGTCAGGGAAGGCTGAGGACGCCGTCGAAGACGAGCTCGCCCGGCCCGGTGAGCAGCACGTGCTCGCCGTCGGGCCGCTGCTCCATGCGGACGCCGAGCACGCCACCGGGGACCTGCACGACCCAGGTGTCCGGCGCCTGCTCTCCGGCCCAGTAGCGCACCGCGAGCGCCGCCGCGACCGCGCCGGTGCCGCACGAGAGCGTCTCGCCCGATCCGCGCTCGTGCACGCGCATCCGGATGCGACCGCGCCCGTTCTCCACGAGCGGCTCGGCGGGCACGACGAACTCGACGTTGGCGCCGGCCTGCGGCTCGGGATCGAGCATCGGGAGGTAGGCGAGATCGAGGCCGTCGAGCTCGTCGTCGTCGGCGAGCGCCACGACGACGTGCGGGTTGCCGACGTCGATGCCGAGTCCCGGTCGCGCGACGCCCAGGTTCTTGGCGCGCACGAGCGGCTCACCGCCGTCGAGGCGCCACACGCCGAGGTCGGCTTCGAACCCGGCACCGGTCACCCGAACCCGGCGGACTCCCGCCCGGGTGCCGATCGCGATCCAGTCGTCCCCGTCCGGCGCGACCAGACCTTGGTCGACGAGGTACCGCACGAAGACGCGGATGCCGTTGCCGCACATCTCGGACATGCTGCCGTCGGCGTTCCAGTAGTCCATGAACCAGGTCGCCTGCGGGTCCTCCGCGAGCGCCGCACCGCCGTCAGCGAGACGCTCGGAACGGACCGCGCGGATCAGGCCGTCGGCGCCGACGCCGAACCGACGGTCGCACACCGCGGCGATCTGCGTCGGCGAGAGTTCGTGCTCGCCCTCGGGGTCGCTGAACAGCACGAAGTCGTTGCCCGTGCCCTGGCCCTTGGTGAAGCGCAGATCGAACGCCATCGCACCAGTTTAGGGAGCGCGGCGCGCGTCAGACGCCGTCGGCTTGCCGCGCGACCTCGGCGGCGACGGCGTCCGGGTCGAGGGCGTCGACGACGGATGCCGCGGTGTACCGCTTGAACCACCCGACCTGCCGCCGGGCGTACGTCCGGGTCAGCGCCTGCGTCTCCGCGATCGCGTCGGCCTCCGGCATCCGCCCCTGCAGTTCTGCGAGGGCCTGTGCGTAGCCGATGGCCTTGCGGGCGGTGATTCCGCGCTCGAGGCCCGCAGGGACGAGCCCCCGGACCTCGTCGAGCAGACCGTCCGCCCACATGCCCGCGGCGCGGGCGTCGAGCCTCGGGACGAGTTCGGCGCGCTCGACCCTGAGGTGCACGATGCGGTGGGGCCGCCATGGCACGGGCTCGTCCGGCAGGCGTGCGGCCTTCGGCTCGCCGGTGAGCTCGATCACCTCGAGCGCGCGGACGATCCGGCGCCCGTTCTGCGGGTCGACGCTCGCGGCGGTCTCGGCATCGAGCTCGCGCAAGCGCCGGTGCATCAGGCCCGGCCCCACCTCCGCGAGCTCGGCCTCGAGTCGCGCGCGGATCGCGGCATCCGTGCCCGGGAAGCGCAGGTCGTGGATCACGCTCGAGACGTACAGCCCCGAGCCGCCCGTGAGGAGGGCGACGCCGCCGCGCGCGGCGATGTCGTCGACGACCTCGCGGGCCTCGGCCTGGTATGCGGCGACGGATGCCTCGTCGGTGACGTCGAGCACGTCGAGGAGGTGATGCGGCACGCCCTCGCGCTCGTCGAGCGGCAGCTTCGCGGTGCCGATGTCCATGCCGCGGTACAGCTGCATGGCGTCGGAGTTCACGACCTCGGCGACGCCGCCGCGCGCGGCGATCGCATGCGCGAGGTCGAGCGCGAAGCGCGACTTGCCGGTACCCGTGGCGCCGACGACCGCGATGAGGGTCACGTCAGCGCTGGCCGTCGGCGGGGTCGTAGATCGGCATCGTGCCGACGCCGGGGCTCGTGAGCGGCTCGCCGCCGACGCGCAGCGACGGCAGGCCGAGCGACACGCGACCTGCGGCGGATGCCGCGGCACCGGGCGCCGCGGGCACGCCGCAGCTCTCGGCCTGCGCGCGATCCCACGCATCGCCCGCGCGCGTGCGGCGGATGCGCAGCGGCGCGCCGTCGATCGAGTCAGCGAGCAGGTGGAACGGCGCCGCCTGGGTGATCTCGACGGAGACCACGTCGCCCGGGCGCGGCAGGTCGGACCCCTCCGGCACCTCGAAGTGCACGAGCCGGCTGTCCTCCGCGCGCCCGCTGAGGCGGTGCGTCTCCGCGTCCTTCTTGCCCTCGCCCGTGGAGACCAGCACCTCGACGGCCGTGCCGACGAGCTTCTGGTTCTCCTCCCACGAGATGCGCTCCTGCAGTGCGATGAGGCGCTCGTACCGTTCCTGCACGACCTCCTTCGGCACCTGGTCGGCCATGGTCGCGGCGGGCGTGCCCGGCCGGATGGAGTACTGGAAGGTGAACGCCGAGGCGAAGCGGGCGGCCTCGACGACGCGCAGCGTCTCCTGGAAGTCCTCCTCGGTCTCGCCGGGGAAGCCGACGATGATGTCGGTCGAGATCGCCGCGTTCGGGATCTTCGCTCGAACGCGATCGAGGATGCCGAGGAACTTCTCGGACCGGTACGAGCGCCGCATGGCCTTGAGGATGCGGTCGGAGCCCGACTGCAGGGGCATGTGCAGCTGCGGCATCACGTTCGGCGTCTCGGCCATCGCGTCGATGACGTCGTCGGTGAACGCCGCCGGGTGCGGGCTCGTGAAGCGGATGCGCTCGAGGCCGTCGATACCGCCGGCCGCGCGCAGCAGCTTGCCGAACGCCTGACGGTCGCCGAACTCGACCCCGTAGGAGTTCACGTTCTGCCCGAGCAGGGTCACCTCGACGGCGCCGTCGTCGACCAGCGCCTGCACCTCGGCGAGGATATCGCCGGGGCGGCGGTCCTTCTCCTTGCCGCGGAGCGCGGGCACGATGCAGAACGTGCACGTGTTGTTGCAGCCGACCGAGATCGACACCCACCCCGAGTGGGTGGAGTCGCGCTTGGTGGGCAGGGTCGAGGGGAACACCTCGAGCGCGTCGAGGATCTCGAGCTGCGCCTCGTCGTTGTGGCGGGCCCGCTCGAGCAGGCTCGGCAGCGAACCCATGTTGTGCGTGCCGAAGACGACGTCGACCCAGGGCGCCTTCTCGAGGATGACGTTCTTGTCCTTCTGTGCGAGGCAGCCGCCGACGGCGATCTGCATGCCCGCGTGGCGGCGCTTGACGCCGGCCAGGTGACCGAGGTTGCCGTACAGCTTGTTATCGGCGTTCTCGCGCACCGCGCACGTGTTGATCACCACGACGTCGGGCTCGACGCCGTCTGCCGGAACGTAGCCGGCCGCCTCGAGCGAGCCGCTGAGCCGCTCGGAATCGTGCACGTTCATCTGGCACCCGAAGGTGCGAACCTCGTAGGTGCGGGGCGCGTCCGAATCTGCGGCGACGGGCTCCGCGGCCGCGGGCATCGCCTCGTGAATGGTGCTCATGATCGCACCAGTCTACGATCCGTCACTCGGCGTCGTCGCCGTCGAGTGCGGCGACCACCGCGCGACGGACGAGCTCGCTGCCGTACCCGCGTCGCATCAGGAAGGCGGACAGGCGGCGTTCGGCGACCTGCCGATCGAGTCCGGTGAGCTGCCGTGCGCGACGCTCCGCGATCAGGAGCGCGTGCTCGAACTCGACGTCGGGATCGAGGGTGTCGACAGCCTCGCGCGCGAGCTCGTCGTCGATCCCGCGACGACCGAGCTCGTGCAGGAGTGCGCCGCTCCCCCGGCCGCGACGCACGCCGTGGCTGTGCACGAGCTGCTCGGCGAGTCGCCGGTCGTCGAGGTAGCCGAGCCGCGCGTACCGTTCGATCCATTCCTCGACCTCGACCTCGTCGAGGCCGTGCTCGACCAGCGTGGCCCTCACCTCGGACACGGACAGCGACGAGCGACGCAACCGGGAGACGATCAGGCGGTCGATGCGGTCGTCGCGCTCGGGGCCGGTCTCGGACTCATCCGGATCCGCCGATCGGACCCTGTCGGTCGCGACGCCACGGCCGCCCGTGCTGCGGCGCTGCGGGAACGACCGCGCCGTGTCGGATCGCGCGGCGCCTCGATCGTGCCGGGTGCTCGATTCCGCCGGCGGTTCCGCGTCGCCCGACGCCATGGACTCCCCCCGACGGATGGCACCGTCGGATCGCTCCGACGGCGCCACCCACGGCAGGTAGGTGACCGGCGCGAGTCGCTCGTTCCGCTGATCGGTCATCGGAACCGCCGACTCAGGCGCCCTTGCGCTTCGCCGCGATCGACTCGACGTTGGACGGCGCCGAGGCCGCGGGCGCTGCCCCGGTCTGGCCGATGCCGAGCTTCGCAAGGATCTTCTTCTCGATGTCGGCGGCGATGTCGGGGTTCTGGATGAGGAAGTTGCGGGCGTTCTCCTTGCCCTGCCCGAGCTGGTCGCCGTCGTAGGTGTACCAGGCTCCGGACTTCTTCACGATGCCCTGGTCGACGCCGTAGTCGATGAGGCTGCCCTCGCGCGAGATGCCCACCCCGTAGAGGATGTCGAACTCGGCCTGCTTGAAGGGCGGAGCCATCTTGTTCTTCACGACCTTCACACGCGTGCGGTTGCCGACGGCGTCGGAGCCGTCCTTCAGGGTCTCGATGCGACGGATGTCGAGGCGCACCGACGCGTAGAACTTCAGCGCCTTGCCGCCGGCGGTCGTCTCGGGGCTGCCGAAGAACACGCCGATCTTCTCGCGGAGCTGGTTGATGAAGATCGCCGTCGTCTTGGTCTGGTTGAGGCCACCGGTGAGCTTTCGCAGCGCCTGCGACATGAGACGCGCCTGGAGGCCGACATGCGAGTCGCCCATCTCTCCCTCGATCTCGGCGCGCGGCACGAGCGCGGCCACGGAGTCGATGACGACGAGGTCGATCGAACCCGAGCGGATCAGCATGTCGGCGATCTCGAGCGCCTGCTCACCCGTGTCGGGCTGCGACACGAGCAGCGAGTCGATGTCGACGCCGAGCTTCTTCGCGTAGTCGGGGTCGAGCGCGTGCTCGGCGTCGATGAACGCCGCGATGCCGCCCGCGCGCTGCACGTTGGCGATCGCGTGGAGGGTCAGGGTCGTCTTGCCGGAGGACTCCGGCCCGTAGATCTCGATGATACGGCCGCGCGGGAGACCGCCGACGCCGAGCGCCACGTCGAGTGCGATGGAACCGGTGGGGATGATCTCGACCGGCGCGCGCTCCTCACTGCCGAGGCGCATCACCGACCCCTTGCCGAACTGGCGGTCGATCTGGGCGAGTGCGGTCTCGAGGGCCTTCTCGCGGTCTGCGGGTGATGGCATCGGTGCTCCTTCGTGGTGGTGACGGCTGCCTCTAGGCTGTCGTTCCGCGTGCCGGGCCGTGACCCGGCACGTCTCGCGACAAGGCGTTTGCGGTGTGTTCCGACGCCTCCGACCGTACGGCCGGCCACCGACATCCGTCGCCCGAAGACGTCGGCTGTGGATGGACGCGTCATCCCTCCTGCTGTTGAGGAGCCTAGCCGAGCGTCCGAACGGATGTTCGATGCGCGAACCGGCGTGTCGAACACGCCTTCGGGCGGAGTCCGATCGCCGCCCGCCGTTCAGCGGGCCTGCCGCTCCCCCGGATCGGGCCGGCCGACACCGTGCCGGCGCTCCTCCGGGACATCCGTCGCCGCGCACAGCGCGAACCAGACGTCGCGCGGCGCGATGCCGGCCGCGAGCGCCTCGCGCGCCGTCCGGTTGCCGAGCTCGACGAGCACGAGGTCGTTGACGACGACATCGCCGTACCCAGGGCCGAACTCCTGCTCGACCGCGAGGGCGAACTCACTGCGCTTCACGCACGAACCTCCGGACATGCGAACGGCCGGTCCGAAGACCGGCCGCCGCAACGAATCGATGTCAGCGGACCATCATGTCCGCGTCGAACTCCGCCACCAGCTCGTCGGGGAGGCTGTCGGGTACCGCCGGGGTGTTGAGCCCCTCGAGCACCGCGATGCGGTCGCCGACCTCGTGCATGATCACGGAGATGGGAGTGTCGAGCGCGTCCGCGACGGACGCGAGGATCTCGCTCGAGGCCTCCTTCTGGCCGCGCTCCACCTCGCTGAGGTAACCGAGCGCGACGCTCGCCTTGCTGGCGACCTGGCGGAGGGTCCGGCCCTTCTGCAGGCGGAAGTCCCTCAGCACGTCGCCGATCTCCTGTCGAACCAGAACCATCGGAACCTCCCTCGTCTCACCTTGCGACCCGACCGGGGCCGGTACGGGGAGGTCAGTCTAGCGCCTCTTCCCGCTCACCGAGCCTACCCGTGGTCACTGGTGTTTTGCTCTGAACCCGAGACCTGTAACAGGGTGTTCACGTCGGCTATTCCCGGTCGCGCGCCGCCGCGTCAGCCGGAGCGTCCACACGGTCGACCGCGGCGATCGCGCCCGTCGGCACGAGCGTCGGCGACGCCTCGAGCCGCGCCTTCCGCCGCTTCAGCCAGATACCCGTCACGATGATGAGGGCGAGCGTCAGGTAGGCGACGATCGCGAACGGGCTGTGCACCAGGTAGCCGAGGTCGCCCTGGCTGATCGCCATCGACTTGCGGAGCTGCTCCTCCGCCATCGGCCCGAGGATGCCACCGACGACCATCGGGGCCACCGGGTACCCGTACCGGCGCATCAGGAATCCCACGATCCCGACGACGAGCAGCGTGAGCGTGTCGAACACGTTGAAGTGCAGCGCGTACGCGCCGAGACCGGCGAACGCGAGGATGCCCGCGTAGAGGTAGGGCCGCGGGATCCGCAGCACCTTCACCCACATGCCCACGAGCGGCAGGTTGAGCACGAGCAGCAGCACGTTGCCGATGTACAGGCTCGCGATGAGCGCCCACACGAGTCCCGACTGGGTCTCGAACAGCAACGGGCCCGGCCGGATGCCGTACGACTGGAACGCGGAGATGATGATCGCCGCGGTCGCGGTCGTGGGCAGGCCCAGCGTGAGCAGCGGCACGAGCACGCCGGCGGCGGCCGCGTTGTTCGCCGACTCGGGCCCCGCCACGCCCTCGATCGCGCCGCGCCCGAACTGCGCACGGGCACTGCCTTTCGCGAGCCGTCGCTCGGCGGCGTACGACAGGAACGTGGCGACATCCGCTCCGCCGGCCGGAATGGTGCCGATCGGGAAGCCGATGGCGGTGCCGCGGAGCCACGGCTTCCACGAGCGGCGGAGGTCGTCGCGCGTGAGCCAGCTGCGCCATCCGCGCGTCACCGGTATCACCCGCACCGGACCATGGCGCAGTCGCGACGCGACGTAGAGCGTGTCGCCGAGCGCGAAGAGGCCCACCGCGATGAGCACGACGTCGATGCCGTCGGCGAGGCTCGGGACGCCGAGCGTGTAACGCTGCTGGCCCGAGAGCACCTCGGTGCCCACGAGTCCGAGCATCAGTCCGAGGCCGAGCGACACGAGCCCTCGCGGCACGCTCGAGCCGAGCAGTGCGCCGACCGTGAGGAAGGCGACGACGATCAGGGCGAAGTAGTCGGCCGGGCCGAGCTGGACCGCGAGCTTCGCGATCCCCGGTGCGAGGAAGGTCAGCAGCACGGTGGCGACCGTGCCCGCGACGAACGATCCGATGGCCGCGGTCGCCAGGGCCGCGGCGCCCCGGCCGGCCTTCGCCATCCGGTTGCCCTCGAGCGCCGTGACGATCGAGGCCGACTCCCCCGGCGTGTTCAACAGGATCGAGGTCGTCGACCCGCCGTACATGCCGCCGTAGTAGATGCCCGCGAACAGGATGAGCGCGCCGGTCGGGTCGAGCGTGTAGGTCAGGGGCAGCAGCAGAGCGACCGTCATGGCCGGACCGATGCCGGGCAGCACGCCGACGGCCGTGCCGATGAATACGCCGAAGAGCGCGATGAGGAGGTACTGGGGCTGCAGCGCGGTCGCGAAGCCCTCGAGCAGTGCGGTGAGACTATCCATGGAAGATCGGGATCCAGTCGAGGAGCGGGCCGGCGGGCAGGGACAGCCCGAGCCAGGCGCCGAAGACGAGTTGCGTGACGAGTCCGAGGCCGAGTCCGATGAGGAGCGCCATCCACCAGCGCTTCGCGCCGAGCACGATGGCCGCCCCGGCGAAGACCACCGCGACCGCGATGGGCCAGCCCGCCCACTCGATGAGCACGAGCTGCGAGAGGAAGATCGCGACGAGCTTCGCGACCGTGAGCCAGTCGGTGGGGGCGTCGGGGTCGACGTCCTCGCCGTCGTCGGGCACGCCGCGCCGGCCGCGCGCGAGCTGCACGACGACGGCGACGGATGCCGCGACGAGCAGCACCCCGACGGCGTACGGGAACGCCCGCGGACCGAGCACGCTCGCCGAGCCCGGCGGCACCCGGATGAACCCCGCGCCGAGGATCGCGTAGACGCCGAGGGCGGCGCTCACGGCGGCGAAGGCGACCTCGCCCGCGAGACCCCGCCGGGCGCGGACGACCCCACCGGCGGGATCGGGCGGATCGGGGGTTCCCCCCGGCGCGGTCGCGCCGAGGGGAACCGGGGTGGAGTCGGTCACGGTGCGACCAGACCGATCGTCTGGAGCGTCTGCGTCACCTCGGCGATGTCATCGTCGAGGAACTGCGTGAACTCGTCACCCGTGAGGAACGCGTCGGCCCAGCCCTTCTCCTCGAGCGTGGCCGCCCACGCCTCGGACTCGTGCAGGTCGGTCACGAGGGCGCTCAGCGCGTCGGCGTCGGCCTCGTCGATGCCACCGGGTGCCAGGAGCCCGCGCCAGTTCGTGAGGGTCACGTCGTAGCCCTCGTCGACGAGCGTGGGCGTGCCGGGCAGCAGTTCGACCGGTTCGGCCGACGAGACGGCGAGCGCGCGCAGCTCGCCCGCCGCGATCTGCTCGACGAACTCGCCCACGCCCGAGATCCCGGCCTGCACGGTGTTGCCGAGCAGCATCGTCACGGCCTCGCCCCCGCCCGAGTTCGGGATGTAGTTGAGCGTCGACGGGATGTCGGCCGGGTCGACGCCCGCCTCCGTCAGGAGCATGCCCGCGAGGATGTGGTCGGCGCCGCCCGCCGACCCGCCCGTCACCGAGATCGCCGCGCCCTCCTCCACGATCGCGTCGACGAGGTCCTCGGCCGTCTCGTACGGCGAGGCCGCAGGAACGACGAGCACGAGCGCCTCCTCCGTGAGCTTCGCGATGGGCGTCATGTCCTCGATGCGCACGGGCGAAGCGTTCGTCTCGACCGCGCCGACCATGACGAGGCCGGTGACCATGAGGGTGGCCGGGTCCTTCTCGTTGGCGAGCGAGGCGAGGCCGACCGTGCCGCCGGCACCGCCGATGTTCTGGACGGGCGCCGAGCCGACGAGACCCTCGTCGGTCATCACCTGCGCCAGGGCGCGGGCCGTCTGGTCCCAGCCGCCGCCCGGGTCGGCGGGGGCGATCAGGTTGACCGCGTCGAGGGATGCCGCGGCATCCGCCCCGTCGCCGCCCGCGTTCGCGGTGGTGGCGCTGCATCCGGCGAGTCCGACCAGTGCGGTGACGCCGAGGCCGGCGAGCGCCGCGCGCGCGGTCGCGCTGCGGATCCGGTGAGGGGTGGCCGAGGGGGTCGGCCGGCTGTGTGATCGCAATGCTCCTCCTTGAGTGCCCGGCCTCCGTCGCCGGGCCGACGATCGTCGGTGCCGACGACGGTAGGTCGGCGCCGCCTCCCCGCGGAACGTTGCGGTCGTACGGGTCGTACTGGTCGTTGCGGTCGATTCGGTCGTATTGGTCACGGCCTCGGCGGCGATCGGCGCGGAGGCGTGCGGCACACTGGTGAGGTGGGCCGGTCGAGGATGACGCTGGGCATGCAGCTGCTGCTGCTGCAGGTCGCGATCGTGCTCACGACGGTCGTCGGCACGGGCGTGACCGCGATGCTCATCCAGGAGCGCCAGCTTCGCGAGGGCTACCAGGACCGGATGATCGCGGTGGCCCAGTCCGTCGCCGGCCTGCCGGTCATCCTCGGCGCGTTCGACGATCCCGATCCCTCCGCGACGATCCAACCGGTCGCCGAGGTGATCAGGAACGCCTCCGACGTGACCTACGTGGTGGTCGCGAACGAGGACGGCATCCGCTATTCGCACCCCAATCCCGACCGCATCGGCGAGCGCGTCTCGACCGACCCGGCCATCCCGCTGTCGGGCGAGGTGTACGTCGGCACGCAGACGGGGACGCTCGGCGAATCCTGGCGGGTCAAGGTGCCCATCTTCGATGCCGACGGGGACGTGATGGGGCAGGTGTCGGTCGGCATCCTCGAGTCCGAGCTCCGCGCCGACTTCCTCGGCGGACTCGGCGGACTGCTCGGTGCGCTGGCCGTGGCGGCGCTCGTCGGCGTCGTCGGCTCGGCGTGGATCGGACGCGTCATCCGCCGCCGCATCTACGGGCTCGAGCCCGACGAGATCCGCGCGATGCTCGAGACGCGGGAGGCCATGCTGCACGGCATCCGGGAGGGCATCGTCGCGGTCGACGACCGAGGGCGCATCGTGCTGGTGAACGACGCCGCGGCGCGGCTGCTCGACGTCGAGGCTCCCGAGCGCATGCTCGGAATGCCCGTCGAGGAGGTGCTCGACCGCGACCTCGCGAGCTTCATCGCGTCGGGCGAGGACCGGGAGGCGCCCGTGCTGTCGGGCGAGCGTGTGCTGCTCGTGCACGGCGACCGGGTCCGCGTCGAAGGGCGGGAGATCGGTTCGATCGCGATCCTCCGCGACCGCACCGAGCTCGAGACGACGCTCCGCGAGCTCGAGGGCGCGCAGGGCCTCGCCGAGGGGCTGCGCGCCCAGTCGCACGAGTTCTCCAACAAGCTCCACGTCGTGAGCGGTCTGCTCGAGCTCGGTCACGTCGACGCGGCGATCGCGTTCATCCAGCGCGTCGGAAGCGGCGGACCCCTCTCGACCCTGGGCGAGCACGACGGGATCGCCGACGTCGAGACCGCCGCGCTGGTCCTCGCAAAGCGATCCCGCGCGGGCGAGCTCGGGCTCGGTCTGGACGTCGACGCCGCCTCGCACCTCGACGCGACCGACGATGCGCGAGAGCGGACCGACCTCGCGACGGTCATCGGCAACCTCGTCGACAACGCGATCGAGGCGTGCGTGCTCGGCGGCCGCATCGAGCTGTCCGTGAGGGACGACATCGAGCCCGGCGCGGTCGTCGTCCGCGTCGACGATGACGGCCCCGGGGTGCCGCCCGACCGCCGTGCCGCCATATTCGAGCCCGACGTCAGCGGCAAGGCGCCCGCACCCGGCAAGGCGAGACGCGGCATCGGACTCACGATCGTGCAGCGGGTGGCGGCGCGAGCCGGCGGGGGCGTGGACGTCGAGACGTCGCCGGCGGGCGGAGCGCGATTCGTCGTACGGCTGCCGTGGCGCGCGACGGACGCGTCGGACGCCGACACGAGCGCATCGGCGGTGGCGTCGGACGCCGCGGCGGGCGCATCCGGAGGGGGCAGATGAGCGGGATCCGCGTCGTCATCATCGACGACGACTTCGCCGTCGCGCAGGTCAATCGGGCGTTCGTCGACGCCCAGCCCGGCTTCACGGTCGTCGCGGAGGCGCACACCGGCGAGGCCGCGCTCGAGGCGATCGAGTGCCACCGGCCGCAGCTGGTGCTGCTCGACGTCTACCTGCCTGACCTCGGCGGCCTCGATGTGCTGCGTCGACTGCGTGCAGCGGGCGACGACGTCGAGGTCATCGCCGTGACCGCCGCGCGCGACCTCGACACCGTCCGTCAGGCACGACTGCTCGGCGTGCGCCACTACCTCGTGAAGCCGTTCTCGGGCGCGAGCTTGGTCGAGCGGCTCGACGACGTGCGCCGCGGCATCGCCGCCGAGCGCGCCGCGCCCTCCGGCGCGCTCGACCAGCACGGCGTCGACCGGATCCTCGGCGGGACGACGGCGACGATGCGCCGGGTCGCCCTGCCCAAGGGCCTCTCGCAGGTCAGCCTCGACCGCGTCGCCGCGGGCCTCGCGGCCTGCCGCACCGACGCATCCGCCGCCGAGATCGCCGAGGCGCTCGGGATGTCCCGTGTGAGCGCGCGCCGGTACCTCGAACACCTCGTGGTGAGCGGCGCCGCCGAGGTCGCGCCGCGATACGGCAGCGCGGGTCGGCCCGAGCACCGGTATCGGATGCCGCCGCGCTGACGCGGCCCGCAGTCGGAGGTCAGCCCTCGCGCACGCGCGCGAGCGCCGCGCCGATCGCCGCCCGCACGGTCGCCGCGCGGATCGCCTCGCGACCGCCCGCACCCGCGAGCTGGAGGGCGATCGCGTCGGTTCCCCCGGGCGTCGCGATACCGACGTAGACGGTGCCGACCGCCTTCCCGTCCTGCGGGTCGGGTCCGGCGACCCCCGTGGTCGCGAGGCCGAGGTCGGCCGGGCGGTCGTCGACCGCGAGTGCGCGGCGAACGCCGTCCGCCATCCGCCGTGCGACCTCGGGATGCACGGCGCCCTCGGCGGCGAGCAGGTCGGCCGGGACCCCGAGCAGCGACCGCTTCACGCCCGTGTCGTAGGCGACGATGCCGCCGTTCACGGCGAGCGAGGCGCCGGGGATGCGCGTGAGCTCGCCGGCGAGGAGCCCGCCCGTGAGCGACTCGGCGACCGCGATGCGCAGCCCCCGCCGGGTGAGTTCGCCGATGAGCTCGGCGGTCGGGTCGACGCTCGGCTCGACCGGAGGCGACATCCGCTCGGTCATATCGACTCGGCGCGGTGCTCGCGCGCGAGCCGGATCGCGTCGCGCACGTAGAGCACGCCCGACCACACGGTAAGGACGAGCGCGACCGTCATCGCCGCCCAGTTGACCCAGTAGATCCAGTCGCCGAGGAACGTCCAGAGCGGGGTGAGGAAGAGCGAGATGGCGATCGCCTGCGCGAAGGTCTTCGCCTTGCCGCCCGACGACGCCGGGACCACGGTGCCGCGACGCAGCTCGACGAGACGCCAGATCGTGATGCCGACCTCACGGACGACGATGAGGATCGTCACCCACCACCACAGCTCGCCGAGGATCGACAGGCACACCAGCGCACCGCTCGTGAGCAGCTTGTCGGCGATCGGGTCGAGGATCTTGCCGAGGTCGGTGACGAGTCCGCGTGAGCGTGCGAGGTGCCCGTCGACCCAGTCGGTCGAGATCGCGACGATGAAGATGACCGCCGCCCACCACCGCATCGGACCGTCGGCGCCGCCGTCGGCGAGCAGCAGCCAGAAGAAGATCGGCGCCATGACGATGCGGACGATCGTGATCGCGTTCGGCAGGTTCCAGTTCGAGCTGCGATCACGGCGGACGGCGTCGGTCATGGCCTCAGCCTAGCCGTCGGTCAGTCGCGGCCGGTGAGGCCCCACGCGTCCTCGTCGCCGTCGGCCTCGACCTCCTCCAGGCCCTCGGGGATGCGGCCGACGGGGTCGTCGTAGCGGTCGTCGGCGTCGTCGGACGGTGCGACCGCGGGAGGCGCGGGCGCGGCGGGCGCAGACGGGGCGGATGCAGCGGGCGCGATCGGTGCCGCCGGCTCCTCGCCCCGCAGCTTCGCGAGCACGCCCGGCAGCTGCTCGGGCGTCACGAGCACGTCGCGCGCCTTCGAACCCTCGGACGGCCCCACGATCTCGCGGGATTCGAGCAGGTCCATCAGCCGGCCGGCCTTGGCGAAACCGACGCGGAGCTTGCGCTGCAGCATCGACGTCGAGCCGAACTGCGTGGAGACCACGAGCTCGGCCGCCGCAAGCAGCAACTCGAGGTCGTCGCCGATGTCGGAGTCGATCTCCTTCCTCTCGACGGCCGCCTCGACGTCCTTGCGGTACTCCGGGCGGGCCTGCCGGGTCACGTGCGTCACGACGCGGTCGATCTCGGTCTCGGTGACCCAGGCACCCTGGACGCGGATCGGCTTCGACGCCCCCATGGGCAGGAACAGCGCGTCGCCCTGGCCGATCAGCTTGTCGGCACCCGGCTGGTCGAGGATGACACGGGAGTCGGTCACACTCGTCACGGCGAACGCGAGCCGCGACGGCACGTTCGCCTTGATGAGGCCCGTCACGACGTCCACCGACGGCCGCTGCGTGGCGAGCACGAGGTGGATGCCCGAGGCACGCGCGAGCTGCGTGATGCGCACGATCGAGTCCTCGACGTCGCGCGGTGCGACCATCATCAGGTCGGCGAGCTCGTCGACGACGACGAGGAGGTAGGGGTACGGCTTGAGCTTGCGCTCGCTGCCCGAGGGCAGCTTGATCTCGTCGTTGATCACCGCAGCATTGAAGTCGTCGATGTGGCGGAAGCCGAACGACGCGAGGTCGTCGTACCGCATGTCCATCTCCTTCACGACCCACTGCAGCGCCTCGGCGGCCTTCTTCGGGTTCGTGATGATGGGCGTGATGAGGTGCGGCACGCCCGCGTACGGCGCGAGCTCGACGCGCTTGGGATCGATCAGCACCATCCGAACCTCGGACGGCTTCGCGCGCATGAGCAGGCTCGTGATCATCGAGTTCACGAAGCTCGACTTGCCGGAGCCGGTCGAACCGGCCACGAGCAGGTGCGGCATCTTCGCGAGGTTCGCGACGACGTAGCCGCCCCCGACGTCCTTGCCGACGCCGATCGTCATCGGGTGCTTCGCGTTCACCGCGGCGCCCGAGCGGAGCACGTCTCCCAGCGTGACCGTCTCGCGGTCGGCGTTCGGGATTTCGACGCCGATCGCCGACTTGCCGGGGATCGGGGAGAGGATGCGCACCTCGTTCGACGCGACCGCGTACGAGAGGTTCTTCGACAGGGCGGTCACGCGCTCGACCTTGACGCCCGGGCCCAACTCGATCTCGTACTGCGTCACCGTCGGCCCGCGCGAGAAACCAGTCACCTTCGCATCGACGCCGAACTGCTCGAGCACGCCCGTGATCTGGCGCACGACCTCGTCGTTCACTGCAGAGCGAGTCTTCGCGGGCGCACCCGCCGCGAGCGTCGACGAGGAGGGCAGGTGGTACGGCCGGTCCGGCAGGTTCTCGGCACCCCCGTCGACGGATGCCGCGCCCTCGGCCTGCGCCACGGCGGCGCCCGCCGCGGCATCAGGCACGGGCGCTGCCCCGGCCGGGGCGATGACCTCGGTCGCACCGGCGTCGTCGCCCCGCAGACCCGTGCCGGTCCCGGCGACCTCGCCGGTGAACCGCTGCAGTGCCGACTCCGCACGCTCGAGGTCGCCGATGACGCCCGCGCCGTAGGGGTCGGCGGGACGCACCCCCTCGAGCGGCGTCTCGAAGCTGCCCGCCGCCGAACCCTCGCCGAACACCTCGGTGATGCCGTCGGCGCCTGCGTCGGAGAACTCGGGGTCCTCCTCGCGGTTCGACGCGTTGCGGCGCCACCACGGCAGCATCCCGCCGGAGGGCGCCTCGTCGTCCACGCCGTCGAGTTCGACCTGCTGCGCACGCTCGGACTTCGACTTCCGCCCGGGCTTGGCCTCGGCGGCCGCGGTCGTGGCGGACGCGGCATCCGCTTCGCCCTCGATCGCGCCGAAGAGCCACGCGTACAGCTCGCGGAAGCGCTGCGGGATGCGGTTCGGCGGCGTCTTCGTGAGGATCAGCAGCGACAGCAGCACGAGCACGATCAGGACGATCGCCGCGCCGACCTCGGTGATGAGCAGGATCAGCGGCTGCGCGAGCATCCAGCCGAGGATGCCGCCGGCGCCCGCGAGCACGGGCATGCCCTCGCTCGGCGAGGGCTGGCCGCCGAACAGGTGGCAGAGCCCCGAGACCGTGATGAGCAGCATGCCCAGCCCGATGCCGATGCGCGTGTTGTCGTGCACCGAGCTCGGGTGGCGGAAGAGCCAGACGGCGAACATGAGCATCACGACGGGCAGCGCGAAGGCCACGCGACCGAAGAGTCCGCCGAACGTGTAGGCGTCGAGGGTCTGCGCGACGGGGTCGTTGATGAAGAACCACTCCACGATCGCGCCGGACACGGCGAGCAGCACGAGGAAGAACGGCAGGCCGTCGCGGCGCTCCTCCTTCGCGAGCGTCTCCGGGCCGAGCGCTCGGGCCGCTCCACCGGTGAGGTGCGCGAGCCCCATCCACGCGCGCACGAGGACCCCGGGACCGTCGGACTTCCGGGGTGCGCCCCGCGCCGCCCGCGTCGACGAGCGCTGCGCCGGCAGCTTCTTCGTGGGCGCGGTGCGCGTCGACGAGCGCCCGGACGCGCCGGAGGCGCGACCGTTCGACCTGGTGCTCGTAGCCATGGCACCAACGTTACGGCCCGCCGCCGACGAGGCCGGACAGGCCGGTCGAGTGTCGGCCCAGTCGGTGCCGTCGGTGCGGTCGGTGCGGTCGGTGCCATCAGTGCCGTCGGTGCGGCCCGGACGACCCGCGGCCGCCCGTCAGCGCAGGAGCCGCACCATCGTGTCGCGCCCCTCGGCCGATGCGATCACCGAGAACCCCTCCGACCGATACAGGTCGTGCGCGAAATTGCCGTGTTCGACCGAGAGCGCCAGACGCGCGTAACCACCCGCACGTGCATCTTCCGCGAGCGCCCGCAGCAGCGCCCTGCCGAGCCCCTGCGCCCGCCACAACGGCTTCACGCCGATGATGAGCTCGGGCACGCCTGCCGCGACGAAGCCCATCGACGGACGGTCGGCGGCGAACAGCCGGTACCAGGCCGCGCCGACCGGGCGACCCTCCGGATCGACCGCGACGACGCCGCGATCCGCCGGGCGCTGCCACCCCGCGATGTACGCGGCATGCCGGGCGTCGGCGAGCACGACCGGACGCGGGCGCGTGGCATCCGCTCGCCAGTTCGCCGCCTCGACGACCATGTCGGCGAGGAAGCCGCCGTCCGCGGGGAGCGCGGACCTGATGGTGAAGGCCGCCATGACCGGAGGGTACGCGCGTCGGATTACGGCGGTGTTTCCGGGTGGCGGATGCCGCGGCATCCGTCACCTCGTCGTCGGAACGACCCGGTCGCCCCGGCTACGCCTCGATGACGAGCGGCACGAGCATCGGGCGACGCCGCAGGCGGCGGTTCACCCAGCTGCCGACCGTGCGGCGCACCGTCTGCTGCAGCGCGTGCGGGTCGCGCACGCCGTGGTGCGCGGCATCGGCGAGGGCCGCCACGATCTTCGGCTTGACGTCCTCGAAGACCGCGTCATCCTCGGCGAAGCCGCGCGCGTGGATCTCGGGGCCGACGATCACGCGGCCGGTCGAGGCGTCCACCACGACGATCACCGAGATGAAGCCCTCCTCCCCCAGGATCCGTCGGTCCTTGAGGTCGGCGTCGGTGATCTCGCCCACGGTCGAGCCGTCGACGTAGACGAAGCCGAGGTCGAGCTGGCCGGCGACGGTCACCCTGCCGTCGCGGAGGTCGAGCACCGTGCCGTTCTCCGCGAGGAAGGTGCGATCGGCGGGGATCCCGGTGTCCTGCGCGAGGCGCGCGTTCGCGACGAGGTGCCGGTACTCGCCGTGCACCGGCAGCACGTTCCGCGGCTGGAGGATGTTGTAGCAGTACAGCAGCTCGCCCGCGGCCGCATGGCCCGAGACGTGCACCTTCGCGTTGCCCTTGTGCACGACGTTCGCGCCGAGCTTCGTGAGCCCGTCGATCACGCGGTACACCGCGTTCTCGTTGCCCGGGATCAGGCTCGACGCGAGGATCACCGTGTCGCCCTCGCCGATCTCGATCTGGTGGTCGCGGTTCGCCATGCGGCTCAGCACCGCCATCGGCTCGCCCTGCGACCCCGTCGACATGTAGACGATCTTGTCGTCGGGGATGTCGCCGGCCTTCTTGAAGTCGACGAGCACGCCCTCGGGAACGTCGAGATAGCCGAGGTCGGCCGCGATCGTCATGTTTCGCACCATGCTGCGGCCGAGGAGCGCGACGCGGCGGCCGTTCTGGTGCGCGGCGTGCAGCACCTGCTGCACGCGGTGCACGTGGCTCGAGAAGCTCGCCACGATCACGCGCCGCGGCGAGCGCGCGATGACCTCGTCGAGGACCGGACCGATCGCCCGCTCGAGCGGGGTGAAGCCCGGCACGTCGGCGTTCGTCGAGTCGACCAGGAACAGGTCGACGCCCTCCCGGCCGAGGCGAGCGAACTCGCGGAGGTCGGTCAGCCGGCCGTCGAGCGGCAGTTGGTCCATCTTGAAGTCGCCCGTCGCGAGCACGGTGCCCGCATCGGTGCGGATCGCGACCGCGAGCGCATCGGGGATCGAGTGGTTGACGGCGACGAACTCCAGCTCGAACGGACCGAGCTTCTCCGTCTGCCCCTCCTTCACGGTGAGGCTGTACGGCGCGATGCGATGCTCCTTGAGCTTCGCCTCGACGAGCGCGAGCGTGAGCTGCGAGCCCACGAGCGGGATGTCGGCGCGAAGCTTCAGCAGGTACGGCACGGCGCCGATGTGGTCCTCGTGGCCGTGCGTGAGCACGACGGCGACCACATCGTCGAGGCGCTCCCTGAGGAAGCCGAAGTCGGGCAGGATCAGGTCGACGCCAGGCTGGTGCTCCTCGGGGAACAGCACGCCGCAGTCGACGATCAGCAGCTTGCCGTCGATCTCGAAGCAGGTCATGTTACGGCCGACCTCGCCGAGGCCGCCGACGGGGATGACGCGGAGCGTCCCCGGTTCGAGCGGTGCGGGGTCGATGATCTCGTCGGGCATTGGCCCTCCTCATGTTCCGGTGTTCAGTTCGGTGCGACCCTCGTGGTCGCGGATGTCTCGGTCCGGGGGCTCCGGTCGGATGCGTGGTCGGTGCGGGGCCGATGTGCGTTCGCGTGCGGCGGCCCGCCGCGGCATCCGTCTGTTCAGCGTGTCGTGCCGGCCACCTTCGGCAGGGCGCCGCCCGCGGCGGCGTTGCGGTCGGGACGGAAGTTGTGGAAGTCGACGCCCGGGATGCCCTGCACGAGGTCGATCTCGTCCTCGATGAGGGCGGCCTCCCACTCCTCGGGCCCGACGAGCGGCAGGCGGACCCGCGGGCTGCCGATGCGGCCGAGCCCGTGCAGGATGTACTTCGCCGCGACCGTGCCCGGCACATGCGTCATGACGGCGCGCACGAGCGGCTCGAGCCGCCGGTGCTCGGCGGTCGCTGCCGTCAGGTCGCCGCGATTCACGGCGTCGACGATGGTGCGATATGGCGCGGGCGCGATGTTCGCCGTCACGCCGATGAGGCCGGTCGCTCCGATCGAGAGGTGCGGCAGCACATTCGCGTCGTCACCGGAGAAGTACATGAGGTCGGTCTGGTTGAGCACCCGACTGACCTCGCTGAAGTCGCCCTTGGCGTCCTTGATGGCGAGGATGTTCGGGTGCTTGGCGAGGCGCAGGATCGTCTCGTACTTGATCGGCACCCCCGTGCGGCCCGGGATGTCGTAGAGGATCACGGGGAGGTCGGTGGCGTCGGCGACCAGTCGGAAGTGCGTGAGGATGCCGGCCTGCGTGGGCTTGTTGTAGTACGGCGTGACGATCATGATGCCGTCGGCGCCGGCCTGCTCGCTGTGCTTGTACAGCTCGATCGCGTGTGCGGTCTCGTTCGAGCCGCCGCCCGTGATGATCTTCGCGCGGCCGGCCGCGACATCCTTGCCGACCTCGACGAGGCGGATCTTCTCGGGGTCGGTGAGCGTCGAGGTCTCGCCCGTGGTGCCGGTGACCACGATGCCGTCGGCGCCCGCGGTGATGACGTCGTCGATGTGCTTTTCGACGGCGGGCCAATCGACCTCGCCGTCCGCCGTCATGGGCGTGACGAGCGCGACGAGCACCTGTCCGAAGGGGTTTTCCGCAGTCACGCGCTCAAGGCTATCGCCCCGCGGCGCGCCGGGCCGACTCGTGACGCGGCCCTCCGCCCGCGATCCGCTCTCACCCGCTCTCGCCCGCTCTCGCCCGCGGCCGCAGGATGCGGCGGATATACGATCCGGCGCGCCGAGCCGACTCGAGATCCGGCGGGGTGGCCGATCGTATATCCGCAGTTCTGGACGAGGCCGGCCGCTCGGTGGCCATCACCCCACCCGTGCGTCAGGCCGAACGCTGCCGCTCCGCCCAGGCATCGAGGTGCAGTCCCGAAGCGACCTTGGCGAGGATCGCATCCTCGACGAGGCGCCACTCGTTCACAACGAGGTCGTAGTCGAAGCGGATGGGATCGAACCCGTGCGCCGCTGCCACCGCATCCCGAACGCGGTCCTTGTGCCGGTCCGAGTCGTCCTCGTGTCCGTTCCGTCCGTCCACCTCGACGATCAGGCGGTCGCCGATGACGAAATCGACGCGGCCCACCCCGGGAACGTCGACCTGCGTCCGCAGTTCGAGTCCGAGCCGGTGGAGCCGCAACCGCAGGAGCGACTCCAACCCGGACTCGGCGTCGTTCCGAGCGAGATCCACGAGCCAGCGCGCCGACTCCGTGATGCGTTCGCGAAGCTCGTCGCGCTCGACCGAAGTCATCACTCGAGCGTGCAGAGCCGACTCGAGCGTTGCGAAGAACGCGTCGTCGCCATGACATCCGCGGATCTGCAGCAGTGCGTCGACGAGCGAGACCTCGGTGCGCGACGGCGCCAGCTCGTTCCAGTGCTGCACACACGAGCAGTCGTCGTGCGGATACGAATGCCCGTGTGCCGGGAGCGACACGTGAACGATGTCGTCGAGGGGCAGCACCCAGAGGCCGCGGCGCCGCGCCACTGACACGCATCCCAGAATGCCGCCGTGACGGAGCGCGATCTTCGTCGGCCTCGGCAGGCTCGGCGAGGCGTACACACCGGGGCGGATGCGGATGACGGCGCCTGCCGCGACCGCACGACGCAACGCCCGACCGTCGATCCCCTGGGCGGCGAACTCCGCCCGCCGGGCGACCGATCCGAGTTCATCGCACGCCGCAGCGACGGATTCGGGACTTCTCACGCCGGCCATGTTCCGGCCCCGGGCCGGCCCCGCGCGGCGCGACGCCTGCGATGTGCGAATCGTGATGGGCCCGCAGCCTGTGAAGGATGAGTCGACTGCTCCACTCAGCGGATATGCGATCCGACGCGCGGGGCCCGAGCAGTATGCGGCGGAGCGCCCGATCGTATATCCGCCGGACTGGACAGGGCGGGGGCGGCGGGGGCGGCGGGGACAGAGCGGGGGCGGCGGGGACGCGGGGGTCAGCGCTCGAGGGTGAGGAAGCGGTGGCGGATGCCGGAGCGCGAGTCGTGCCATCCGTCGGCGGGGTCGGCGGCGACGACGTGCCAGCCCGCGCGGTCGGGCGCGTAGGTGTCGCCGTCGACGTCGAGGTCGAGCTCGGTGACGACGAGCCGGTCGGCGAGGCCGATCGTGCGGGCGAAGAGTTCGGCGCCGCCGATCACCCAGATGCGGTCGTCGGCGTCGGATGCCGCGAGTGCGAGCGCCTCGTCGACGGAGGCCGCGCGCACCGCGCCGTCGGCCGCCCAGCCCGCCTGACGCGTCACGACGATGTTCGCCCGCCCGGGCAGCGGCCGGAAGCGCGGGGGCAGCGAGTCCCAGGTGCGGCGACCCATGACGACCGGGGCGCCGTGCGTCGTGCGCTTGAAGTGAGCCAGGTCTTCGGGCACGTGCCACGGCATGCCGCCCGCGGCCCCGATCACTCCCCCGCGGGCCTCCGCCCAGATGAGTCCGACGCGAGGCGCGACGTCGTCGTCGAACGCGTCGCTCATACGGCGACGGCCGCGCGGATCGCGGGGTGGTGCTCGTAGCCGATGACCTCGAAGTCGTCGAAGCGGTAGTCGTCGATCGAGTCGGGCCGCCGCGCGAGTCGCAGGGTGGGGTACGGGTAGGGGTGGCGCGAGAGCTGCTCGGTCACCTGCTCGACGTGGTTGTCGTAGATGTGGCAGTCGCCGCCGGTCCACACGAAGTCGCCGACGTCGAGGCCCGCCTGCTGCGCGATCATGTGCGTCAGCAGCGCGTACGACGCGATGTTGAACGGCACGCCGAGGAACAGGTCGGCGCTGCGCTGGTAGAGCTGGCACGACAGTCGGCCGTCGGCGACGTGGAACTGGAAGAGCGCGTGGCACGGCGCGAGCGCCATGTCGGGGATGTCGGCCGGATTCCACGCCGACACGATGAGCCGCCGCGAGTCGGGGTTCGTGCGGATCTGCTCGATCACCTGGGCGATCTGGTCGACCTGCTCGCCCGACGGCGTCGGCCAGCTGCGCCACTGCACGCCGTAGACGGGGCCGAGCTCGCCCGAGGCTTCCGCCCATTCGTCCCAGATGCTGACGCCGTGCTCCTGCAGCCAGCGCACGTTCGACTCGCCCCGGAGGAACCAGAGGAGTTCGTAGGCGATCGACTTGAAGTGCACGCGCTTCGTCGTGACGAGCGGGAAGCCCTGCGCGAGGTCGAATCTGATCTGCCGGCCGAACACGCTGCGCGTGCCCGTGCCGGTGCGGTCGGACTTCGGCGTGCCGTGCTCGAGCACATCGCGGAGGAGGTCTTCGTACGGGGTGGGGATCGCGCTGGCCACGGCGTCAAGGCTACGCCGACCCGGCGACACCGCCGGCATGACAGGCGGGGCGGATGTCGCGACCGCTCCGTCACGCGTCACCCGACGTCACACGGCGTGACCGCAGCGGCGCACCGGACATAGCCTGCGGGACATGGACCCCCTGCCCGCCCTCGTCGTCGGCCTCGGGCTGCCCGCGGTCGCGCTCGTGGCCGGCTTCGTGTGGCGTGCCCGCGACGGGCGCGTGCGGCACCTCGACCGGCGGGTCGGCATCCCGGCTGCAGCTGCCTCGGCGATCCGTCCCGGTCGGGCGGCGTCCGCGAGCGACGCGGAGCGGCTCGGGCTCGACGACGACGCGCTCGGGACCGGGGCGACCCTCGTGCAGTTCTCGACCGAGTTCTGCAGCCGCTGCCCCGGCACGGCGCGGGCACTGGCCGAGCTCGCCTCCGAGTACGACGGTGTCCGGCACGTCGACGTCGACCTCACGCACCGACGCGACCTCGCTCACGCCTTCAGCGTCACGCAGACCCCGACGGTCCTCCTCCTCGGCGCTGACGGACGCGCGACCGCACGGGCGGCCGGCGTGCCCCGCCTCGACGGTCTCCGCGCCGAACTCGACACCATCACCGGGAGGCCCCGTGTCCGCCATCACGCCTGAGTCCGGCGCGGTCCCGACCCGGCGCACCGGCATCGACCCGCGCGGGCCCCGCTTCTCCGCGGCGATCACGTCCGTGCTGCTCCTCGCCGTGGTGGTGCTCGCGGTCGGCGGGCTCGACCCGGCGGCGCTCGTGCTCCTCGCGCTCCTCGCGGCCCTGTTCGCCTGGGCCGCGATCGCAGGCGTCGCACGACACCCGTTCGGACTGCTGTACCGCGCCGTCGTCCGTCCGCGGCTCGCGCCGCCCGCCGAGCTCGAGGACCCGCGTCCGCCGACGTTCGCCCAGCTCGTCGGCCTCGTCGTGACGGGGACCGGCGTCCTCCTCGGCCTCTTCGGGATCGGCGTCGCGGTGCCGATCGCCGCCGCCGCGGCGTTCCTGGCCGCGTTCCTGAACGCCGCCTTCGGCTACTGCCTCGGATGCCGGCTGTACCTGCTGCTCGTCCGCGCGCGGGTCGTCCGGGCCGCGTGAACGGTTCCGAATGACGCGCCCTCGGACGCGAGTGCCGCACGCGGCATCCGCTCGATAGGCTGGGAGCCCGGCTCGAGGAGGAGGACCAATTGGCACTGACGAGCGAAGCGACCACGGTCTGGACGGGAAGCCTCTTCGAGGGGTCGGGCACGACGCGCCTCGACTCGTCGAAGCAGGGCGAGTTCCCGGTCAACTGGAAGGCCCGCGCCGAGGGCGAAGCCGGGACGACGAACCCCGAGGAACTGCTCGGTGCAGCACACTCGGCGTGCTTCTCGATGGCGCTCTCCAACATCCTGACCACGGCGGGCCACACGCCCGAGAGCATCCAGACCACCGCCGCCGTGACCTTCCAGCCGGGTGAGGGCGTGACCGGGAGCCACCTGCTGGTGAGCGCCCGCGTTCCGGGCATCACGGAGGCGGAGTTCGAGGCGTTCGCCGACGACGCGAAGGCGAACTGCCCGATCTCGAAGGCACTGACCGGCGTCCCGATCACGATCGAGGCGGAGCTCGCGTAGCGGTGCGCGTCCTCGTCGCCGGCGCCTCCGGATTCATCGGCACCGCCGTCCGTGACCGACTCGTGGCCGACGGCCACGAGGTGGTGCGGCTCGTGCGCCGACGCGCCCAGTCGGCCGACGAGGTCAGCTGGTCGCCGTCGTCGGGCATCATCGACTTCACGGTGATGGACCGCGTCGACGCCGTCCTGAACCTCTCGGGCGCCTCGCTCGCCCGGCTGCCGTGGACCCGGCGGTACCGCGACGAGATCCTGGAGTCGCGGATCGCCGCGACCCGGACCCTCGCCGACGCGATGCGCAAGGCGCGGACTCCGCCGGCCGTCTTCCTCAGCGCGTCGGCGGTCGGATACTACGGCGACCGGCCCGGCGAGCTCCTCACCGAGCACTCGGCAGCGGGCACCGGATTCCTCGCCGAGGTCGTGGCCCGTTGGGAGGCCGCCGCGAAGCTGGCCCCGCCGGAGACCCGGACCGTCGTGTTCCGCACGGGCATCGTCATCGGCCGGGGCGGCGCGATGCAGCGGATCCGGGCGCTCACGACCTTCGGCGTGTCCGGACGCCTCGGCACCGGCGGGCAGCACTGGCCGTGGATCGCGTTGGAGGACGAGGTCGAGGCCATCGTGCACCTGCTCGGCTCGCACGTGTCGGGGCCGGTGAACCTCGTCGGACCGACGCCGGCGACCGCCGATCGCGTGATGGCGGCGCTCGCCGAGCGGATGCACCGGCCCTACGTGATCCCGGTGCCGGAGAAGCTGCTCGAAGCGGCCCTCGGGAAGGCCGCCGACGACCTGCTGCTCTCGAGCCAGAAGGTGCGGCCGCAGCGTCTCATCGACGACGGCTACCGCTTCCGCCATCCGAGCGTCGAGTCGGCGATCGACGCGATGCTCAGTCCCGAGCCCGCTCCAGTTCGATAGCGCGGCGCACCGCTCGGCGGGCGCGCCGACGATCACCCGCGGCGTCGTATGCGAGGCCGAGCCGGAGCCAGGCCCGCCACGAGTCGGGCTGGGCCTCGACGTCCGCGCGGAACTGCGGGAACGCGGCATCCGCTTCGGTACGCTCCGGGCGCCCGCTCGGGCGGACCGGGATGCCCAGGTCGAGCGCGCCCTCGGACTCGAGTCGTTCGACGAGCCGCTGGGAGCGGACGCCGAACGCGAGCTCGCGCCAGATCGCCCAGACCGCGACGATCGGCAGCACGATGAGCGCGACGCCCATGGCGATCGCCACGGGTTCGCCGGTGAGCACGAACTGCACGGCGCGCCAGCCCACGAGGGCGACGTAGAGGACGAGCAGCACCGCCATGACGACGGCGCCGAGCTTGGCGCCGCTCATCGGCCGTCGGGCAGTTCGAGCCCGAGCAGGGCGTCGAGTCCGACGGTGACGCCCTCCGCCGTGGCGGCCCGGCGCAGCGCGAGCAGGATGCCGGCCTCGTACGCCGTCGGAGCGATCGTGGAGTGCGTGATCTGCAGGCTCTCCCCCGGCCCGCCGAGCACGACGCGCTGGTCGGCGAGGACGCCGTCCATGCGGAGGCTGTGGATCGGGACGCCCGAGACGAGCTGACCCCGCGCACGCTGGTCGGCGTGCGGTGCGGACACCGGACCGAGCTCGCCGCGCGCGGCGGCGATGAGCTCGGCGGTGCGCACTGCGGTGCCCGACGGCGAGTCGACCTTGCCCGCATGATGCGCCTCGACGATCTCGATGGAGTCGAAGTGACGTGCGGCGAAAGCGGCGAACGCCGAGCCGAGGACGCTGCCGATCGAGAAGTTCGGGACGAAGATCACGCCCGACGAGGCATCCGACTCGCGAAGGCGCGTCTCGACCTCGGCGATGCGCTCGCGCGACCAGCCGGAGGTGCCCACGACGGCCGCAGCGCCCGCCTCGATCGCGGCCTCGACGATCGCCGCGCTGGCCGCGGGGTGCGTGACGTCGAGCACGACGTCGGCGCCTGCGAGCTCGTCGAGGCTCGATGTCGAGTCGAGGCTCGCGTGCAGCTCGAGGTCGTCGGCCTCGTCGATCAACCGGGTCGCGAGGCGCCCCATCTTCCCCGTCGCGCCAGCGACCGCCACCGTGATCGTCACGACGTTCACCCTAGCAACCGGCGCGGGCCGGGGCCGCGGGCCGGTCGGCCGAACGGATGGCGCGCACCCGCGCCGTAGGCTTGGCGCATGCTCCGCTTCCGCGATGCCGCCGTGACCGACCCCGACGCGCACCGGCTGATCGGCGACTACTTCGCCGAGCGCGCCGAGGGCTTCCCGCCCGAGCAGGGCGAGTACCGTCCGACCTGGCCGGATGCCGCGCAGTTCACTCCCCCTGCAGGCGTCTTCGTGGTCGTCGAGGACGAGACGGGCGGCGCGGTCGGATGCGGCGGGGTGCGCCGCATCCCGCCGTCGGCGGACGGTCTCGTCCGGTACGAGGTGAAACACCTGTGGCTCGCGCCGTCGACCCGCGGTCGCGGTGGCGGCCGTGCGCTCCTCGAGGAGCTCGAGCGTCGAGCCGTCGCGTTCGGCGCCGAGGAGCTCGTGCTCGACACGAACGCGAGCCTGGCCGCGGCCGGTGGGCTCTACGCCGCGAGCGGGTACGTCGGCATCGAGCCGTACAACGAGAACCCGAATGCGACGAACTGGTACGGCAAGCGGGTGGCGCGGGTCGGCTGAGCAGCGATGGACGCGCGAGCCCGGTCCGTCGGGCTCAGAGCGCGAACGGCTCGGGCAGCCCCGTCCGCATCTCGGGCGGCAGGTGTGCGAGGTCGTTGTGCACCACGAGGTTCCACGGCCGCCCGGGCGCGCGCTGCGTGAGCACCGTGAGACCGCAGTTCGCCTGGTTGATGGTCGCCCAGCGCCACTCGGGCGCACCGAGCACCTCGCGCACGAACCATCCGATCACGAAGTTGTGCGTGATGAGCAGGTCGTGGCGGTCTTCGCGGTGCGAGCGGAGGAACTCGGCGTTCGCGTCGGCCATCTGCGCGCGCCCCGCCTCGAAGTCGAGCTCGGTGAACGAGCCGAAGAAGGGCGCATAGGCGGCCGGCGTCTCCGGCGCGGGGCCGGACGGAACGCAGTCGAAGAGGAGCGCGGAGGGTTCGGGCTTCAGCGACGGCAGCTTCGAGGCGATGATGTCGGCGGTCTCGGCCGCCCGTTGCAGCGGCGAATGGTAGGCGGCGTCGAACGGGATGCCGCCCAGACGTTCGGCGAGCAGTTCGGCCTGGCGGCGGCCTCGCGGGGAGAGCGGGCCGTCGGGGAGGCCGTGCTCGGCGTCGAGCTGCTCGCCGTGGCGGACGAGGTAGAGGTGGTGGGGCACGTCGGGTCCTGTGGTCGGACGTCGCTAGGCGACGTCGGGTCGGGTGTCGGGCTGGTCGACGATCGAGCGGAACGCGTGCTCGTCGACCGGGCCGACCGCGACGAGCGAGAACGGCCGATCGGCCAGCTCGCCGGCGAGCGCCCGGACGTCGTCGGCGGTGACGCGTCCGACGCGGCGCAACGCCTCGTCGAGGTCGGCGAATTCCCCCAGTGCGAGCTCGGCGCGGCCGAGTCGCGACATCCGCGTATCGGAGTCCTCGAGTGCGAGCGCCGAGGCGCCGCCGAGGTAGCCGATCGCGCGGCTGAGCTCGTCATCGGTCACGCCGTGGTGGGCGAGCCGTTCGAGCTCGGTCCGCATGAGCGCGGCGACGGTCGCGGCGTTCTTCGGCGCGCATCCGGCGTACATGCCGAACACCCCCGCGTCGGAGTACCCCGGAGCGAACGAGTACACGGCGTAGGCGAGGCCACGCCGTTCGCGCACCTGCTGGAACAGTCGCGACGACATGCCGCCGCCGAACACGGTGTTGAGCACGCTCAGCGTGGCACGACGTTCATCGGTCGCGACGAGGCCGGGTACGCCCAGCACGAGGTTCACCTGTTCGCCCGGGCGCTCGACCACGGCGAGCGGTGCGCGCCCGTCGACCACGGCGAGCTCGGAGCCGCGGCGGTCGACCGGCGCGGCCTCGACCGCGAGGTCCCAGCCGGCGGACTCGAGCGCCGCCGTGAGCCGTGCCACGAGGTCGTCGTGGTCGACCGCACCGGCAGCGGTGACGACGAGGTCGCGCGGGCGGTAGTTCGCGCGATAGTGCTCGAGCACGGCGTCGCGGGTCGCGGCGGCGATGGTCGTCGCGTCGCCGCCGATCGGGCGCGCGAGCGGATGGGTGCCGAGCACGGACTCGAAGAAGCGCTCGTTCGCGACATCCGCCGGGTCGTCGCCGGCCATCGCGAGCTCTTCGAGGATGACGCCGCGTTCGCTCTCGAAGTCCTCGGGATCGAGCACGGACGACGTGAACATGTCGGCGAGCACCTCGACCGCCATCGGCACGTCCTTGTCTTGCACCTTGGCGTAGTAGCAGGTGTACTCCTTCGCCGTGACGGCGTTGTGCTCGCCGCCGACGGCGTCGAAGGAGATCGCGATGTCGAGGGCGCTCCGGGTCTCGGTGCCCTTGAACAGCAGGTGCTCGAGGAAGTGCGTGGAGCCGAACGTCGCGGGGTGGCCGCTCTCGGAGGGGTGCTCGTCGCGCGAGCCGACGGCGACCCAGAAGCCGATCGTGGCGCTCCGGCTGCCGGGTACCTGTTCGGTGAGGACGCGGATGCCGGACGGGAGGACCGAACGACGGACGCGCGTGTCGCCTGCGGCGTCGAAGGCCAGTTCGGGCTCACCGAGTGGGAGTTCGACGGCGCCGTTCACGCCTCCCAGCCTATGCCACGGCCCGCGCTCGGCGAGCCCGTCCGCGCCCGCGCGGCGCGCTACGCCGAGGCGCGGTCGAGTTCGACGAGCTCGGACCGATGCAGCTCGAGCGACGCCGCGCCGAGCAGTGCGTCGACCTGCTCCGGCCGGCTCACCCCGGTGACGGGAGCGACGACGGTGGGTCGTGCGAGCAGCCACGCGATCGCGACGGCGGCGGGAACCGTGCCGTGTGCGGCCGCGACCTCGTCGAGCGTGCGGAGCACGCGAAGGCCCCGGCGCCCGAGGTGGCGTGCCTGACGCTCGCCCCGCGCGTCGCGCCGGACGTCGGCCCGACGCCGGATCGCACCGCCGAGGAAGCCGTCGGCCAGCGCGAAGTCGGGCAGCACCGGCAGGCCCTGCGCGTGCGCGACGAGCTCCGTGGCTCCCTCGAACGCCCGGCGCTCCATGAGGTTGTACCGGGTCGTCAGCACCTGGAACCTGGGCAGGCCGTTCGCGGCGAGCACGCGGGCCTCGATGAGTCGCTCGGGCGAGAGGTCGGAGGCGCCGACGGCGAGCACCTTCCCGGCGGCGATGAGCGCGTCGACGGCGCCGAGGCTCTCCTCGAGGGGGACCTCCGGGTCGTCGCCGTGGAAGCAGAGCAGGTCGATCCGGTCGGTGCCGAGGCGTTCCAGTGACGCGTCGACGGCGCGCGTGATCGAGACCGGTGCCAGTCCCGTGTGATCGGGGTGGCGACCGACCCGCGTGACGATCCGGACCCGGTCGCGCGATGCGCGCGACGCCAGCCACTCGCCGATGAGCGTCTCGCTGCGACCGCCGGCGTAGCTGTCGGCGGTGTCGATGAGGCTGCCGCCGAGGGCGACGAACCGGTCGAGGATGTCGCCGCTCGCCTCCGCGTCGAGGTTCCAGCCGAACGTGCTCGCACGGAGCGCGAGCGGATGCACCTCGAACCCGGTCTCGCCGATGCTCACGCGCCGGGGCACCGTGATCGGACCGGAATCGGCGTTGGTCTCGAGCTGCTCGGTCGGGAGCGAGAGGGTGCCCCCCGACGGCTCGCCGTCGTGCTCGTGTCCGGTCGCGTCGGCACGCACCGGTGCCGACTCGTCGTGCTCGCCGATGGCGACCGGCGGCCCTCCGGCTCGCCTGCCTCCCTGCAGCGCGTGTCGTCGTGCCACGCGATCCTCCTCCCCAGGATTGGAGACGAGCGTATGTCAGGAATGAACCGGTTGGTTGAACATGACAGCGAAGCGTTACGAAACCGTTGGTGAACGGTGGGTGACGAGGAGACCGTCCACCGCGCATCGCTCGGGCTGCGCAGGCCTTGCGGCGCGCTGAACGAATGTTTAGCATGCTGAACATGCGTTCAGTGCGTCCGGAGGATGCGACGACCGCCGCGCGCATCCGCGACGCCGCGATCGCACGATTCGGCGCGCACGGGTACGCCGGCACGAGCCTGCGCGAGGTCGCCGCCGACGTCGGCGTGAGCGCGGCGCTCGTCATCCACCACTTCGGCTCGAAAGAGGGTCTTCGCCGCGCCTGCGACGACTGGATCGTGCACGAGCTCATCGGCGAGAAGGACCGACTCGGCGAGTCCTCCGTCGCCGCGACGATCCGCGAATGGCTCGACGACCCGGCTCGGTTCCGCACCTCGATCGCCTACTTCGCCACCATGCTCTCCGACGGTTCCCCGGGTGCCGACCGCCTCTTCGACCTGCTGCTCGCCGAGACGAGCTCGATGCTCGAGCGCGGCGTCGCCGACGGAAGCATGAACGGCTCGAGCGACCCCGAGCTGCGCGCCGTGCTCATCACGGCCTACGGGCTCGCTCCACTGCTCCTCCGCGGACAACTCGCGCGCGTGCTCGGCGCGCCGCTCGACTCCCCCGCCGTGGTGCGGCGCATGACGCTGCCCACCCTCGAGTTCTACACCGAGGGCCTCTACGCCGACACGCGCCTGCTCGACGCGGCTCGAGCCGCGATCGACTCCTCGGACGGCGTCCGCGCACCGGGATCTGGTCGTGAGGACCCGGCATCCCGGGTGCGCTCCGACAAGGGACCGGGCAATCCGATCCAGGATCCGGACCCGCCGGTCGGGGGCTCCGCGCGCGCATGATGCGCCGCGGCATCCCACCCACCGACCACGAGAGGATCCACATGACCAGCGACACCGCGCCCGCCGTCAGCACGCGGGGCCTGACCAAGCGCTACGGCGCGACCACCGCCCTGCACGGCCTCGACCTCGACATCCCGCGCGGCAGCGTCTTCGGGATGATCGGGCCGAACGGCGCAGGCAAGACGACCACGATGCGGCTGCTGCTCGACATCATCCGGCCCACCGCCGGCGAGCTCTCCGTGCTCGGGCGCACCCCCCGCGACGGCGGGGCCGACCTGCGGCGACGCATCGGCTACCTGCCCGGCGAGCTGCACCTCGCCACGCGCGTGAAGGGCCGCGAGTTCCTCGCGCACTACGCCGAGATCTCGGGCCCGGTACGCAAGGGCGCCGTCGACGACCTCGCCGACCGGCTGGGGGTCGACCTCGGCCGCCCCGTGCGCAGCCTGTCCAAGGGCAACAAGCAGAAGGTCGGCCTGATCCAGGCGTTCATGCACGAGCCCGAGCTGCTCGTGCTCGACGAACCGACGAGCGGGCTCGACCCGCTCGTGCAGCAGGAGTTCCACGCAATGCTGCACGAGGCGAAGGCGAACGGGCAGACCGTGTTCCTCAGCTCGCACGTGCTGAGCGAGGTGCAGCAGACCGCGCACGAGATCGCGATCCTCAAGCAGGGGCGCATCGTCGAGCTGTCGACGGTCGCCGCGCTGCGCGAGAACGCCGTACGTCACGTTAGGCTCGTGATCGCCGAGGCGGATGCCGCGGCGGCGCGTTCGACGCTCGACGCGGTCCCCGGTGTCGCCGGCGTGGCCTCCGTGGCCAACGGGCCGGGAACGGTCGCCCTCACGGCGACGCTCGATGCGCACGTCGACGCCTTCGTGAAGGCCGTGGCCGGCCTCGACCTCGTCGACCTGACGATGGAGGAACCCGACCTCGAGGAGATGGTGCTGGAGTACTACGGCACCGACCTCTCGTCGTCCGCGGAACCCGTCGACACCGACCGGAAGGCGGCGAAGCGATGAACCGCACGCTCCCGCTCTTCCGACGTTCGATCCTCGACGGATGGCGCGGCCTCATCGGGTGGACGATCGGCATCCTCGCGGCGCTGTTCCTGTACCTGCCGCTGTATCCGTCGTTCGGGGGCAACGGCCAGATGCAGCAGATCATCGACACGCTTCCGCCCGAACTGGTCAGGTCGCTGAACTACGACCAGATCGGGTCGGGGCCGGGCTACGCGCAGGCGACCTTCTACGGCCTCATCGGATTCGTGCTCCTCACGATCGCCGCGGTCGGGTGGGGCACGGAGGCGATCGCGGAGGACGAGGAGAACGGCCAGCTCGAACTCACGCTCGCGCACGGCGTGCTCCGCGGCCAGGTCTTCCTGGAGCGCACGGCCGCAGTGCTCGTGAAGCTGACGTGGTTGACGGTCGTGAGCGTCGCGGTCGTGATGATCCTCAACGAGCCCGCCGAGCTCGGCATCGAGTTCGACCATCTCCTCGCCACCGCCGTGGCCTTCCTCGGGCTGGTGTCGCTGGCCGCGAGCGCGGCGATCGGCGTGGGTGCCGCCACGGGTCGCCGGACGTGGGCCGTCAGTGCGGGCTCGGGCGTCGCGGTGATCGCGTACGCGCTCAACGCCCTCGGCAACCAGAGCGAGGACCTGGCATGGCTGCACGACTGGTCGCCGTACAGCTGGGCGTACGGGGACTCGCCGATCCTGAACGGCTGGAACGGCACGATCTGGCTGAACTACGCCGTCATCGCCGTGCTGCTCCTTGTCGGCTGGCTGGTGTTCCGTCGCCGAGACATCGCCGTGTGAGCGCGCGCGGACGCCACGGCGCGTTCGACGCCTATCGACCGACCCTGCCGAACAGTCCGGCGATCGGCGCGAGCAGCGTCGGGCGCGCGGCGACCCACGCCGCCGCGATGACGACGATCGAGGCGATGAAGATCCAGAAGCCCAGCCAGCCGTCGGCGTCCTGCGCCGCGTACATGTGGTTGAGGTTGCGCAGCGCCCCGGTCAGGAAGACCAGCGTGACGTGCACCACGATGAACCCGACGAAGTACAGCATGACCGGGAAGTGGACGGCGCGAGCCCACTCGACGGGGTAGATGCGGTTGAGCGTCGCCGCGTTCTTCGGCCACAGCCCCGACATCCGCACGCCGGTGATCGCGGCGAGCGGCGCGGCGATGAAGATCGTCGCGAAGTAGGCCAGCACCTGGAGGCTGTTGTAGTTCACCCAGCCGTTCTCGAGGGGCCAGTCGAGCGAGAGGTACTGCAGCCCGGCGGAGACCGCGTTCGGGACGACCTCCCAACTCGTCGGGACGACGCGCATCCACTGGCCCGTCGCGAACAGGAGGACGACGAAGACGATGCCGTTCGCGAGCCACAGGATGTCGAGCGACTGGTGGAACCACAGGGTGAGGCTGATCTTCCGGCCCCCCGACCAGCGCGGGGTCCAGTACGCCGGTGGCTTCCGCTCCGTGCGCACCTGCAGGCCCGAGCGGATGATCAGCACGATGAGGAACACGTTGAAGAAGTGCTGCCAGCCGAGCCAGGCCGGGAACCCGACCGGCGCGCCCTCGGGCAGGTGCGTCTCACCGGGGTACGTCGCCAGGAACTCCTGCATGAAATCCAGCCCGAGGAACCACCTCGTGAGCTGGACGACGATGGTCGCGGCGCCGATGATCGCGAGGACGCCGACGACGGATGCCCCGACCCACTGCCTGGCGGTGAACGGGCCGTACCGCTGCGCTCCCGGCCCGGAGGTGGCGCTCGGCGCCCGGGACGGTGCTGCGGGTGCGGGTGGTCGAGCGGGAGCGGCGACGGACGCCGCCGGCGCCGGCTCGGCGGCCGGGGCAGGCTCGATGGGCGGAGCGGAGGCCGCGACCGGCACGGTCGGCTCGGCCTCGACGGGCAGGGCGGATGCCGCGGGCGGCTCGGCCTCGACCGGCGCGGCAGGCGCCGTCTCGACGGGCGGGGTGGGTGCCGCGGGCGCCGGCGCCGGCGCGCTGGGCGCGACGACCGGTGCGATGCCCGACGGCGGCCACGGCGCTCCCCCGGCGACCCTCGGGAGGCCTCGGCGGAGTTCGGTACCGGTCGACGCCGGCTGCGCGGCGGGTTCGGGACGCGATGACGTCGCCGCCGCGGCCGCGGGCTCGGCACCGGGTTCCACGGTGGCGGCCGGTGCAGGCGCGGCCGCTGCATCCATCGCCTCGGCATCCGTCGACGACTCGGCGTTCCGAGCCTCGAGCACGGCGTCGGCGTCGGCGTCGGCGTCGGGCCAGGGTCGGCCGCCCGGCACCCGCGGAAGCCCGCGTCGAAGTCGCCGAGGCGCGGCACCGGAGGCGAGGTGCGCGACGTCGGGCGCGGCCGGGGTGGGCGCAGCTGCCGCGGTTGCGGCCGGTGCCTCCTCCACGGTGGCCGGCGCAGGCTCCGCGGGGGGTGCCGTCGTCGTGGGCGCCTCGGCCGCGAACGGCTCGGCCGGCGCGGTGTCGACAGCCGCCGGCGCTGCTCCGGCCGGGGGCCAGGGCTCACCGCCGCGCCGTCGCGGCAGTCCCCTGCGCAGGTTCCCTGCAGCGGTCACGGGTCAGCGCTTCCGTTCGGCGAGGGCGCTGATCAGCTGCGGCACCACGGTGAAGACGTCGCCGACCACGCCGAAGTCGGCGACCTCGAAGATCGGCGCATCCGGATCCTTGTTGACGGCGACGATGTTCTTGGCCGTCTGCATGCCCGCCTTGTGCTGGATCGCACCCGAGATGCCCAGGGCGACGTACAGCTGCGGTGAGACCGACACACCGGTCTGCCCGACCTGGTGGGTGGCCGGGATGTAGCCGGCGTCGACGGCCGCGCGCGACGCGCCGACCGCGGCGCCGAGTGCGTCGGCGAGTTCCTCGACGAGGGCGAACTTCTCGGCCGAGCCGAGGCCCCGGCCGCCGGAGACGACCCGCTTCGCCCCTCGCAGCTCGGGTCGACTCGACGTCTCGGTCACGGCCTCGACGGACTCGATGGTGGCCGCTGCGGCGCCCGAGGCAGTCACCTCGAGCGACTCGGCCACGACCGGTCGTGCGTCCGCTCGTGCGTCGACGGCACCCTGCCGCACGGTCACGACGAGCGGTCCGAAGGTGGCCGCCGACACGACGTTGAAGGCGCCCCCGTACACGGAGTGGTGGGCGAGGACGCCCTCGTCGTCGCGCGAGACGCCGACCGCGTCGGCCGCGATGGCGGCGCCCGTGCGAGCGGCGAACCGGCCCGCGACGTCGCGGCCGTCGATCGAGTTCGAGATCAGCACGGCCTCCGGCGCGATGAGCTTCGCGGCCGCGGCGAGCGCGTCCGCCTGCGGGATCGTGAGCTCGGACTGCGTCGACGTCGTCTCGACGGTGAGCACGCGCGCGGCCCCGAGCTCGGCCGCCTGCTCGGCGAGCGACTGCCCCTCGCCTGGTGCGGTGACGACGAGCGCCACGGGCGTGCCGATGCCGGAGGCTGCCGCGAGGAGGCCGGCGGCGCTCGTGGCGAGCGGCCCGCCCGGCGAGGCCTCGAGCACGACGAGGACGGAATCTGCTGCGTAGTCGGTCATGTCGTCGTCCTCTCAGACCAGGCGGTTCTCGATGAGGAACTCCGCGATCTTCGTGCCGCCGTCGCCCTCGTCGGTGATCTTGGTGCCCGCCGTGCGCGGCGGCTTCTCCGCGACGGCGGTCATGATCGACCAGGCGAGGGAGAGATCGTCGGCGTCGACACCGAGGTCGTCCGTGCTCAGCGTCTCGAACGGCTTCTTCTTCGCCGCTATGATGCCCTTGAAGTTCGGGAAACGCGGGTCCGGAAGCGCCTCGGTGATCGAGATGACGGCCGGCAGCGGCGCACGCACGCGCATGGTGCCGCCCTCCACGTCGCGGGTCCCCGACACCGAACCGTCGGCGATCTCGACCGACGTGAGGGCGGTCGCGTTCGGCACTTCGAGCAGTTCGGCGAGCATGGCGGGCAGCACACCGCCGCTGCCGTCGGTGGAGAGGTTGCCGGTGATGACGAGGTCGAACCCGGTGCGGCGGATCGCGGCGGCGAGGGTGCGGGCGGTGAGGCCGAGATCGGCGGCGGCGAGGGCCGGATCCGCGATGTGCACGGCTGAACCGGCGCCCATCGCCAACCCCTTGCGGATCGTCGTCGCGGCGCTCTCGGGCGCCATCGACATCACGACCACCTCGGTGCCGTCGTGCGCATCGGCGTGGGCGAGCGCGACCTCGAGCGCGCGCTCGCCGATCTCGTCGAGTACGGCCTCGCTCGCCGCGCGGTCGGCGAGGCCGGTCTCGAGGTCGAGCCTGCGTTCCCCCCACGTGTCGGGGACCTCCTTCACGAGGACGATGATCTTCATCGGGCCCGAGTCCTTTCGCTGTCGGCGAGCGGGGTCGCTCACCGGAATCCTGTCAGTCGAGTCGCGCCCGTCGCACGACCGCGTCGGCCTGCCGCAGCAGCGGCGCGTCGATCATCTGCCCGCGGAACGCGAACACGCCGTCGCGCTCGCGCACGGCGGCCTCGGCGAGCAACGCTCGCGCCCACTCGATCCGCTCCGGAGTCGGCGCGTACGCCGCCCTGACGACCTCGACCTGGCCCGGATGCACGCACGCCGTGGCGGCGAAGCCGAGCGCGGCCGCATCCTCGGCCTCCGCACGGAGGCCGTCCGCGTCGGCGAGGTCGAGGTGCACCGCGTCGATCGCCGCCACGCCGTGCGCGCCGGCCGCGAGCAGCACCTGGGACCTGGCGTGCCGCGCGACGTCTCGGTAGCGCCCGTCGGCGTGGCGACTGGAGCCGCCGCCGAGCGAGGCGACGAGGTCCTCCGCACCCCACATGAGTGCGGAGACGATCGGAACGGACGCGATGTCGGGCGCCGCGAGCACGCCGCGCGCCGTCTCGCACAGGGCGATGACGTCGAAGTCCTCGAGCGCCACGAGGTCGGCCGTCCCCTCGCACTTGGCGAGCATGACGGTGCGGTAGGAGGTGCGCCGCAAGGCGGCGAGGTCGTCGGCGAGGTGCGGTGTGGAGGCCGGGTTCACCCGCACGATGACCCGATCGGGATCGACCGGGTTCGCCACGAGCGACTCGCGCGCCGCGGACTTCGCAACCTCGGCCACGGCGTCCTCGAGGTCGAGGATCACCGCGTCGGCACGGTCTGCCGCCTTGGCGTAGCGGTCGGGCCGGTCGGCCGGGCAGAAGAGCAGCGCGGGACCGAACGGGAACGCCGGGCGCGTCATCCGCTCGCCTCCCCGTCGCCGCTCGCGTGCCGCTCGCCGGCCTCGCGCGTCCAGACGAGCATCGTGCGCGACGCCGTCGCGACGACGTCGCCGTCCTGGTTTCGGGCGGTGTGGCCGAGCACCACGATGCCCTCGCCGGGACGCGACGACGACAGCCGCTTCGACTCCACGACGCTCTCGCCGTAGAGGGTGTCGCCCACGAAGACGGGGTTCGGGAACGCGACGGCACCGAACCCGAGGTTCGCGACGAGCGTGCCCTGCGTGAGCTGCCCCACCGACTGGCCGACCAGGGTCGACAACGTGAAGAGCGAGTTCACGAGGACGCGGCCGAACGGCTGGCGCCCCGACCACGCGGCGTCGAGGTGCAGCGGCTGCGGGTTCATGGTGAGGGTCGTGAACAGGACGTTGTCGGCGTCGGTGACCGTGCGCCCCGGCCGGTGGAGGTAGCGCACGCCCTCCTCGAACTCCTCGAACCAGAGTCCGCGCTGCACGACCTCGCGCATCGCGTCTTCCGTCATGACGACCTCCTCCTCCCCGACGATCCGGGCGTCCTACGCCGCCAGCCCGAGCTCGCGGGCGATGACCATGAGCTGCACCTCGTTCGTGCCCTCGCCGATCTCGAGGATCTTCGAGTCACGGTAGTGCCTGGCCACGGTGGTCTCGTTCATGAAGCCCATTCCACCGAAGATCTGCGTCGCGTCGCGGGCGTTCAGCATCGCGGCGTCGCTCGAGACGAGCTTCGCGATCGCGGCCTCCTTCTTGAACGGCAGGCCCTGGTCGGCGCGCCGCGCGGCGTCGTGCCAGGCGAGGCGGGCCGTGTGCACGCGCGCCTGCATCCCGGCGATGGTGAACGCGATGTACTGGTGACTCGCGATGGGCACTCCGAAGACGTTGCGGGTCTTCGCGTACGTCATGGCCTCGTCGAGGCATCCCTGCGCCGCACCCGTCGCGAGCGCCGCGATCGCGATACGCCCCTCGTCGAGCGCGCGGAGGAAGTTCGCGAAGCCGCGGCCGCGTTCGCCGAGCAGGTTGCCGGCCGGCACGCGCACGTCGTCGAAGGTCAGCGGATGGGTGTCGGAGGCGCGCCATCCGGACTTGTCGTAGCCCGGCCCGACGGTGAATCCGGGCGTGCCGTTCGGCACGATGATCGTGGAGAGTTCCTTCGACACCGAGCCGTCGGGGCGGGTGCGCTCCCCCGTCACCGCGGTGACGGTGACGAACTTCGTGATCGGCGTGCCCGAGTTGGTGATGAACTGCTTCGAACCGTTGACGACCCACTCGTCACCGTCGAGCACGGCGGTCGTCCGGGTGGCCCCGGCGTCGGATCCGGCTTCGGGCTCGGTGAGGCCGAAGCCGGCGAGCGCGCGACCCGCGACGAGGTCGGGCAGGTACTCGGCCTTCTGCTCGTCGGTGCCGTGCCGGTAGATGGGCATCGCACCGAGGCCCACACCGGCCTCGAGCGTGATCGCGATCGACTGGTCGACGCGCGCGAGCGCCTCGATCGCGAGGCACAGCGCCATGTAGTCGCCGCCCTGGCCGCCGACCTCCTCCGGGAAGGGCAGGCCGAAGAGGCCGAGGTCGCCCATCTGCGCCACGACGTCCATGGAGAGCTCGTGCGTGCGGTCGGCCTCGTAGGCCTGCGGTGCCACGACGGTGTCGGCGAACTCGCAGACCATGTCGTAGAGCTGCTGTTCCTCGTCGGTCAGGTCGTGCATGACGTTCCTCATTCCTGGTGCGGTGCGGGTCGGGTCGGCGGCCTCGTGGGCGCCGCCCGGGGTCAGGGGGCGGATGCCGCGACGGCGGCTTCCGCGTCGGTTCCGGGTGCCGCGGGGCCGGCGTCGACGTCGGTCGACGGCTCGACGCTCGCGACGACCTGGTCGCGTGCGACCTGATCGCCGACGGCGACCCGGAGTCGCGCGACACCGGCGACGGTCGCGGTCACGCGGTGCTCCATCTTCATGGCCTCGATGGCGAGCACGGCCTGCCCGGCCTCGACGCGGTCGCCGTCGGTGACGAGCAACGTCGTGACGCTGCCCGGCATGGGTGCGCGGAGGTCGGGATCGGCGCTGCCGCCGCGCTCGAGCTGCGCGAGGCGCGCGTCGAGCGCCGCGCGACGGTCGGGACGCGGGAACGCGGCGGTGCGGCCGTCGAGGTGCACCCACACGGTGCCGTCGGCCGCGGTCGCCACCGTCGCGCGGTCGAGGTCGACAGAGCCCGGCGACGCCTCGCCCACCCCGGCGGTCGAATCGGGGGATCCCGATCCGATGCGCCAGCCGCGAGCGCTCCGCCAGGCGTGATCGCCGTGGGCGGCGACCCGAGCATCGCGTTCACGCGCCGCGCGAGCGACCCGCTCGAGTGGGTCGGTCGGGGAATCCGGCGCGCTCGGGCCTGCGTCGGCCGGGGCCTCCGCCGTCGCTCCGCCCGCCGTGCCCGACGCGGGCAGCCGGTCGATGAGCCCGGTGTCGAGATGGCCGGCTCGCACGTCGGGATGCGCGAGCAGCGTTCGGAGGAACGCGATGTTCGTCTCGACGCCGAGGAGCACGGTCTCGGCGAGCGCCGCGTCGAGCCGGTCGAGCGCCTCCGCGCGGTCGGCGCCGTGCGCGATGACCTTCGCGATCATGGGGTCGTAGTCGGCGGTGACGCGCTGCCCTTCGCGGATGCCGGCGTCGACGCGCACGCCGTCGCCTGCGGGTGCCCGCCAGGCGAGCACGTCGCCCGTCGACGGGAGGAACCCGCGCTCGGGACTCTCGGCGTAGACGCGCGCCTCGATCGCGTGGCCGGTGATCCGCACGTCGTCCTGCGCGATGGCGAGGGGCTCGCCCGCGGCGATGCGGAGCTGCTGCTCGACGAGGTCGACGCCCGTGACGAGCTCGGTGACCGGGTGCTCGACCTGGAGGCGGGTGTTCATCTCGATGAAGAAGAACTCGTCTGGCGCGGCATCCGACACCAGGAACTCGACGGTGCCCGCGCCGAGGTACTCCACACTGCGGGCCGCGTCGCACGCGGCGGCGCCGATGCGGGCGCGCGTCTCGGCGTCGAGCAGCGGCGAAGGCGCCTCCTCGACGACCTTCTGGTGGCGGCGCTGCAGCGAGCACTCGCGTTCGCCCAGGTGGATGACGGTGCCGTGCGCGTCGGCGAGCACCTGCACCTCGATGTGGCGCGGGCGTTCGACGAAGCGCTCGAGCAGGAGCGTGTCGTCGCCGAACGCCGCGCGGGCGACACGGCGCGCAGCGGGCAGTGCGTGCTCGAGCTCCGATTGGTCGCGCGCGACCTGCATGCCCTTGCCGCCGCCGCCGGCCGACGGCTTCACGAGGATCGGGAAGCCGACGAGGGGTGCCGCGTCGAGCAGTTCGTCGTCGGTGGCGTCGGGCTCGCTGACGCCGGGCACGACCGGCACTCCGGACGCCTCGACGTGTCGCTTCGCTCGGATCTTGTCGCCCATGACCTCGAGCGCGAGCTCGCCGGGGCCGACGAACACGATTCCCGCCTCGGCGCACGCGCGACCGAAGGCCGCGTTCTCCGAGAGGAACCCGTACCCGGGGTGGATCGCCTGCGCGCCCGTCTCGAGCGCAGCGCGCACGATGCGGGCGGGATCGAGGTAGCTCTCGGCGGCGGCAGCCGGTCCGATGCGGACGGCCTCGTCGGCGAGCGCGACGTGCGGCGCATCGACGTCGGCGTCGGAGTACACGGCGATCGCACGGATCCCGAGGCGCTTCAGGGTCCGGATGACCCGGACGGCGATCTCGCCGCGGTTGGCGACGAGGACACGTTCGAACATTCGCATCACATCCTGAACAGGCCGAAGCGGGGCTCGGGCAGCGGGGTCCGGCTGGCGAGCTCGAGGGCGAGGGCGAGCACGGTGCGGGTGTCGCCCGGGGCGATGACGCCGTCGTCCCACAGGCGCGACGTCGAGTGGTAGGGGCTGCCCTGGGCGTCGTACTGGGCGCGCACGGGCGCCTTGAACGCCTCCTCGTCGTCGGCCGACCATGCCTCGCCGCGCACGGCCAGCTGGTCGCGCTTGACCGTCGAGAGCACGGATGCCGCCTGCTCGCCGCCCATCACGGAGATGCGCGCGTTCGGCCACATCCAGAGGAACCGCGGCGAGTACGCGCGCCCGCACATCGAGTAGTTGCCGGCACCGAACGACCCGCCGATGACGACCGTGAACTTCGGCACCCGGGTCGTCGCCACGGCGGTGACCATCTTCGCGCCGTGCTTGGCGATGCCGCCGGCCTCGGCGTCGCGGCCCACCATGAAGCCCGAGATGTTCTGGAGGAAGACGAGCGGGATGCCGCGCTGGTCGCACAGCTCGATGAAGTGCGCGCCCTTCATGGCCGACTCGCTGAAGAGCACCCCGTTGTTCGCGACGATGCCGACGGGGTGGCCGTCGATCCAGGCGAAGCCCGTGACGAGCGTGTCGCCGTACTCCTTCTTGAACTCGTGGAACTCGCTGCCGTCGGCCAGGCGCGCGATGACCTCGCGCACGTCGTACGGCTGCTGCACGTCGACGGGAACGGCAGCCGTGAGGGTCGCCGGGTCGACGGCGGGCTGGCGTGGTTCGCGCACGGACCAGGCCCGTTCGGGCAGGGCGGGAAGGGTCGTGAGGATGTCGCGGACGAGTTCGAGCGCGTGCTCATCGTCCTCTGCGAGGTGGTCGGTGACGCCCGAGGTGCGGGCGTGCAGCTCGCCGCCGCCCAGTTCTTCGGGGGTCACGACCTCGCCGATCGCGGCCTTCACGAGCGGCGGACCGCCGAGGAAGATCGTGCCCTGGTCGCGGACGATGACGGTCTCGTCGCTCATCGCCGGCACGTAGGCGCCGCCCGCGGTGCAGGAGCCCATGACGGCGGCGATCTGCGGGATGCGCCGCGCGGAGAGGTTCGCCTGGTTGTAGAAGATGCGACCGAAGTGGTCGCGGTCGGGGAACACCTCGTCCTGCTTCGGCAGGAAGGCGCCACCCGAGTCGACGAGGTAGACGCAGGGCAGGCGGTTCTCGAGGGCGACCTCCTGCGCGCGGAGGTGCTTCTTCACGGTCATCGGGTAGTAGGTGCCGCCCTTGACCGTCGCGTCGTTGCAGACGACCATGACGGGCCGGCCGTGCACGAGCCCGACGCCGGCGATGACGCCGGCGGCGGGCGTGTCGTCGTCGTAGAGGTCGCCCGCGGCGAGCGGGGCGAGTTCGAGGAATGGGCTGCCCTCGTCGAGGAGCCGCTCGACGCGGTCGCGCGGCAGCAGCTTGCCGCGTGCGACGTGGCGGTCGCGGGATGCCTCCGGCCCGCCGAGTGCGGCGATGCGCAGCCTCTCGCGGAGTTCGTCGGTCAGCGCGGCGTGGGCGTCGGCGTTCGCGCGTGCGGCGTCGGACGCCGCATCGATCGCGCTCGTGATGGTGTGCATCCGCTCCCGTTCCGCCTCTCCGTCGTGGCGTGCGAGCGAGACATTCGGTGAACGCTCGCTAACCGGGATTGATGTTAGCGATCATTCACCGAGTTCCGCAAGCCGGCGCGTCATGCCGGCGCACCGAGCCCCCTGATCAGGTGCTCCAGCCCGTAGTCCCACGCGTCATCGACCGACCCGCCGAGGCGGAAGGCGCCCGCGAGCTCCATCGTCACGAATCCGTGCATCCAGGCCGTGATGGTGCGCGCCGACTCGAGCGCGCGCGCCTCCCCCGAGAGCCGCCTGGCCGCCTCGAGGATCGCCGCGCTCGCCCGCTCCATCGCGGACCCCCGCGCCCGCGCCGACTCGGGCAGCGGCCCGAAGATCAGGCCGTAGCCGTGCGGGTGCTCGGACGCGTAGCGGCGGGCGGATGCCGCGATCGCGCGCACCGCGTCGGCCGCGCCCGTCTCGGCGGCGAGCACCCGGTCCATCCGCTCGCCGATCTCGGACGCCACGTCCTCCGCGACGAGGCGGACGAGCGCATCGCGGTCGCGCAGATGCTTGTAGAGCGAGGGCGCGCGGACGCCGAGCTCGGCGGCGACCGCCTGCATCGTCAGTCCCTGCTGACCGTCGCGTTCGAGAACCGTGCGCGCGGCCGCGCGGAGCGCCTCGGGCGTGACCTTCGTGGGTGACGGCATGACCCCTCCTCTGTTGCCTATTGACATTAGCCATCATAGCTATGTATCATAGCCTTCATGCAACTCACACCAGGACTCCGGCGCGTCGGCAACGAGATCGTCGCGTCCTACCTCTTCATCGACGACCGCGGTGTCACCATCGTCGACGCCGGCCTCGCCGGTCACTACGGCGACCTGCTCGCCGAGCTCGCCGATGCCGGCCTCACGATCGACGACGTGCGGGCGATCATCCTGACGCACGGCGACACCGACCACCTCGGCTTCGCCGAGCGACTCCGGCGCGACCACGGCGTGCCCGTGTACGTGCACGCCGCCGACCTCGATCGGGCGAAGGGCGGCGACAAGCCCGCGACCTCGCTCGGACGCGGGGTGCGCCCCTGGCCGGTCGTGCGGTTCTTCGCCTACGCGCTCGGCAAGGGCGGTGCGAAGACCGAGTACCTCGCAGACGCCCGCACGCTCGAGGGCGGCGAACACCTCACTGATCTGCCCGGATCGCCCGAGATCATCCCGATGCCCGGCCACTCGCCGGGCAGCATCGCGGTGCGCTCCGCCGCGCTCGACGCGATCGCCGTCGGCGACGCGCTCACCACGCGCCACGTGCTCACGGGGCGGCGGGGCCCGCAGCCCGCACCGTTCACCGACGCGCCCGACACCGCGCTCGCCTCGCTCGACCGCCTCGCGGCGACGGATGCGTCGTGGGTCCTGCCGGGCCACGGCACACCATGGAACCGCGGGGCGTCCGAGGCGGTCCGACTCGTCCGGGAGGCCGCCGCCACAGCGGCACGCTGAGACCGGTCCCGCGCCGCCTGCTTGCCACCCGCGTGACGTTCGGTTAGTGTGCATTCACCGAATGCCCCGGGAGGTGCACCCTGACCGAGACGCTCACCGAGCGCGGTCGCGCGAAGGCCGACCGTCGCGCCGCGCTGCTCGCCGCGGCCGCACGGCTCTTCGCCGAGCGCGGGTACCCCGGGGTGACGCTCGAGGAGCTCGGCCAGGCCGCGGGCGTCTCGGGACCGGCGGTCTACCGGCACTTCCCCGGCAAGGCCGCGGTGCTCGCGGCGATCCTCGTCGACGCGAGCCAGGGCCTGCTCGACGGCGGCCACCGCACGGTCGAGGAGGTCGCCGCACCCGACGACGCGCTCCGCGCGCTCATCCGCTTCCACGTCGACTTCGCGCTCGCGAACGCCGACGTCATCCGCGTGCAGGACCGCGACCTCGACAGCCTCGGCGACGCCGACGCGCACGAGGTCCGGCGCCTGCAGCGCTCCTACGTCGAACTGTGGGTGGGCGTGCTCGCCCGCCTGAGGCCCGACCGGGCCGAATCCGAGTTGCGCATCCGGGCACACGCCGCCTTCGGACTGATCAACTCGACCCCCCACAGCGCCCGCATCCATGGGCGCCGACCCGCGGACAGAGTCGTCCGCAGCATCCTGGAGGACATGGCATGGTCGAGCCTCACGTCGTGACCCTGCGCGCGACCCGCGCTGGCGACCGCGACGAGCTGTTCCGCATCCAACTCGATCCCGAGGCCAATCGCATGGCCGCGTTCACGGCGAAGGACCCGACTGATCGCGCCGCCTACGACGCCCACTACGCGCGGTTCTCGGAACGGGAGGACTACGACGCCCGGACCGTGCGCTGCGACGGCCGGATCGTCGGCAGCGTCGCGCGCTGGATCGACGCCGAGACGGGCATGCCCGAGATCACCTACTGGATCGATCGCACGGAGTGGGGCCGCGGGATCGCCACGCGTGCCCTGCGCCTGTTCCTCGACACGCAGCCGAGACCGGTGCGTGCTCGCGCCGCGGCAGACAACGCGGCATCCGTGGCCGTGCTCGGCAAGCTGGGCTTTGTCGAGGTCGGCCGCGCCCGCGACTACGCCAACGCCCGCGGCGAGGAGATCGAGGAGATCGAGTTCGTCCTGCGATGAACGGGTGCCGCGGGCGCGGCGCGTGTCGACGTCAGCGGTTGCGGTAGAGCTCCATGAGCGGCGCGGGGATCCGGCCGCGGTCGGAGACCTGGTGCCCGTTCGAGCGCAGCCACTCGCGTGCGTCCTTCGTGTCGCCCCCGGCGGCGGATGCGCCGCGACGACGCGAGGTGCCGCCGCGCGCGGCGGTCTTGCGGGCCGCACCGATGTAGGGCGCGAGCGCCGACTCGAGCTTGTCGATGTTCGCCGCCGAGAGGTCGATCGAGTACTGGTCGCCGTCGAACGCGAACGACACGGTCCGGTCGGCGTCGCTGCCATCGAGATCGTCGATGAGCGTCTCGACCACTCGCTTTGCCATCTTGCACATCCGTTTCTGCGGTGAGTTCCGCGGGATCCTCTGGGAACGGGATATGCCGAGCATAAAGACGAATCAGTTGGAATTGCGCGCATTCCCGACGAATGTGGAGAATTCGTCGACGCGTGAGTCTTTCCGTAATTCGACGTAACCGCGCGCGCATCCCGTATTCGAGTCGTTCGCAATGCGGCCGGTGCACGGAATCGCCCGCCACCGCATCCGGCCCGACCGTGGAATCACCGTGCCGTCGCGCCGTGCTGGGCCGCGATCCCGCCGATCCGCCGAGCCAGCATGACATCCCTCGCCGTCACGGCGCCGACGTCGTGCGAGGCGAGGTCGAATTCGATGCGGCCCCATCCGAGGCGGACGTCCGGATGATGATTCATCGCATCCGCCTCGACCGCGACGGCATCGAGCAGGCGAACTGCGGCCGCGAAATCGCGGGTGCGGAATTCGCCGGTGAGGCGTTCTCCGTCGTGTCGGAATCCGGTGCCCGCGAGATCGGCGGAGACATCCTCACGGGAGAGCGGCGCGTGTTCGTCCATGCGGTACATGGTGCTCGTCCGCCCGTCGACCCGCCACCCGTGCCGGAAGACGGAGGAACTCCCGCCGCCCCCGGCGCGTCTCGCAGCGACGCGCCGGGCACGGCCCGGAGGTTCCTCCGTCCGTTCAGGCCATCGTGAGCGCGAGGCCCGGGTCGCGGAGGATCCGACCGACGTCGGCGAGGAAACGGGAACCCTGCTCGCCGTCCACCAGGCGGTGGTCGAACGAGAGCGAGAGCGTCATGACGTCGCGGAGCGCGATCTCACCGCGGTGCTCCCACGGCGTGCGGCGCACCGCCCCCATCGCGAGGATCGCCGCCTCCCCCGGGTTCAGGATCGGCGTTCCGGCGTCGATCCCGAACACCCCGATGTTCGTGATCGAGATCGTGCCGCCCGTGAGGTCGGCGGGCGCGGTACGCCCGGCGCGCGCCGTCTCGGCGAGCGCGGCGATCGCGTCGGCGAGTTCGATCAGCGTCATCCGCTCGGCGCCCGTGATGTTCGGCACGACGAGCCCGCGCTCGGTCGCTGCGGCGATCCCGAGGTTCACGTGGCCGAAGCGCACGATCTCCTGCGCGTCCTCGTCCCAGCGCGAGTTCACCTCTGGCGTGCGGCCGGCGGCGATGCAGAGCGCCTTGGCCACGACCGTGAGCGGCGTGACCTTGTGGCCGGCGTACGCGCGGTCGGCTCGGATGCCGGCGAGCAGTTCCATGGTCGCCGTCACGTCGACCGTGAGGAACTCGGTGACGTGCGGCGCGGTGAAGGCACTCCGGACCATCGCCGCCGCGGTGTGCTTGCGGACGCCCTTGATCGGGATGCGCGTCTCGGCGCGGTCGGCCTCGCGCGTCTCGGGTACCGCCTGCGACGTGGGTCGCGGCGGCGTGGCAGTGGTCGCGGATGCCGCGGCCTCGACGTCGGATCGCGTGATCAGCCCGCGTTCGCCGGTGCCGGAGACCTGTTCGAGGTCGACCCCGAGGTCGCGTGCGAGCTTGCGCACGGGCGGGGTCGATCGCGGCCGGTCGCCCCGGCCCGCTCCCTCGCCGTCGCGCCGCGGGTGCGTCGCCGTGTCGGGTTCGATGCGGTCGTGCTCGGGCGGTGCCGGGACGAGCTCCTCCCTGAGGGCGGCGCCGCCGAGTCGACGGGGCCGGCGCTTCGGTCCGCGATCGGCACCCGCACCGTAGCCGACGAGGGTGGGCTCGCGGGTCTCGACGGGCTCGACCGAGGCGGGAGCCGGAGCGCCCTGTGCGGAGTCGGGCGCCGCCGACGTCGCGGGCGCGCTCGCGGCATCCGTCTCTCCCGTGGTCGGCGCCGCGGGCGCATCGCCCGACCCGCCGGTGTCGCACGAGAACAGCTTCTCGCCGACGTTCACGGTTTCGCCCTCGGCCGCGTGCAGCGCGGTCACGGTGCCCTCGAACGGCGACGGCAGCTCGACGACGGCCTTGGCGGTCTCGACGTCGGCGATGATCTGGTTGAGCTCGACATGATCGCCGACCCGGACGCGCCAGGCGACGATCTCGGACTCGGTGAGCCCCTCGCCGAGATCGGGCAGTGCGAAGTCGCGGATGGTGCTCACGCGTCCACCTCCGAGAGCGAGTTCGGCCGTCCGAGGGCCCGGTCGACGCCGTCGAGGATGCGGTCGAGGTCGGGCAGGTGGTACTGCTCGAGCTTGGCCGGCGGGTACGGGATGTCGTGTCCGGTCACGCGGACGGGAGCGGCTTCGAGGTACTCGAAGCAGCGTTCGGTGATCGACGCCGCGATCTCGGCGCCCACTCCGCCCTGCTCTCCGGCCTCGTGCGCGACGACGAGCCGGCCGGTGCGCCGCACGGAGGCCTCGATCGTCGCGTAGTCGACCGGCGCGAGCGAGCGCAGGTCGATCACCTCGACCGAGACTCCGTCCTCGGCGGCGGCGGTCGCGGCATCCTTCGCGGTCTGCACGAGCGCGCCGTAGGTGACGAGCGTGACGTCGTCGCCGGCGGCGACGGTCGTCGCGACGCCCATGGGACGCGCGTCGGCGAGGTTCGCGTCGAGGTCGACCTCGCCCTTGACGTGGTAGCGACGCTTGGGCTCGAGGAAGATCACGGGGTCGTCGCTCGCGATCGCCTGCTGGATCATCACGTAGGCGTCGGCCGGATTCGAGCAGGCGATGACGCGCAGGCCCGCGGTGTGGGTGAAGTACGCCTCGGGCGACTCGGAGTGGTGCTCGGCCGCGCCGATGCCGCCGCCGAACGGGATGCGGACGACGATGGGCATTCGCACCGTTCCCCGCGAGCGGTAGTGGAGTTTGGCCACCTGCGCCACGATCTGGTCGAAGGCGGGGTACACGAACCCGTCGAACTGGATCTCGACCACCGGGCGGAACCCGCGGTAGGCGAGCCCGACGGCGGTGCCGACGATGCCCGCCTCCGACAGGGGCGTATCGACGACGCGGTGCTCGCCGAACTCGGCCTTGAGGCCGTCGGTGATGCGGAACACGCCGCCGAGGGTGCCGATGTCCTCGCCCATGAGGACGACCCGGTCGTCGTCCGCGAGCGCACGGCGGAGCCCCTCGTTGATGGCCTTGCCGAAGGTGATGGTCGTCATCGGGCGCCCTCCTCGTCGAACATCGCCAGGTACCGCGCGTAGCGCTCGCGCTGGCGCTCGAGGTGGCTGTTCGGCTCGGCGTAGACGTGGTCGAACACGCTCATGGGCTCCGGATCGGGGATCGCGGTGATCCCGGCGCGGAGCTCGGCGGCGGCGCGATCGGCGGCGGCCTTCGCGTCGACGTCGACGGCCTCCATGTCGGCGCCGGATGCCGCGAGGAACGCGTGCACCCGCGTGATCGGGTCAAGCTCGCGCCACTCGGCGAGGTCGTCGTCGGTGCGGTAGCGCTTGGGGTCGTCGGCCGTGGTGTGCGGGCCCATGCGGTAGGTGACGGCCTCGATGAACGCGGGCCCTTCGCCGCGGCGGGCGCGGTCGAGCGCCCAGCGGGTGACCGCGAGCACGGCGAGCACGTCGTTGCCGTCGACCCGGATGCCGGGCATGCCGAAGCCGTCGGCGCGACGCGCGAGCGGCTGCGCGGACTGCAGGCCGACGGGTTCGGAGATCGCCCAGCCGTTGTTCTGGCAGAAGAACACGACGGGCGCGTCGAAGCTCGAGGCGAACACGAGCGCCTCGCTCACGTCGCCCTCGCTCGTCGCACCGTCGCCGAAGTACGCGACCGAGGCGGCGTTCGAGCCATCCCATTTCGAGCCCATGGCCCAGCCGACGGCGTGCAGGGACTGCGCGCCGATGATGATGTTCGGGATCGCCATCCGCTTCTCGTACGGGTCCCAGCCGGATGCCGCGGCGCCGCGCCACACGCTGAGCAGTTCGTCGGGGCGGACCCCGCGCAGCCACGCGATCGCGTGCTCGCGGTAGCTGGAGAACACGAAGTCGTCGTCGTGCAGCGCGCGCGCCGAGCCGATCTGCGCGGCCTCCTGTCCGGCGAGCGGCGGCCACAACGCGAGTTCGCCCTGTCGCTGCAGCGCGGTGGCCTCGGCGTCGAGCCGGCGGACCACGACCATCTCGCGGTGCAGCTCGACCAGGGCGTCGATGTCGACGTCGGCGACCCACGGATCGAACTCGGGGTTCGCGTGGCGACGGCCGGTCGCGTCGAGGAGTCGGACGAGGTCGTCGGGGCGGGTGAGCAGCCCGGTCGCCTCTCGGTCGGAAGGGGTCATCGTCGAACCTCCGTGTCGGCTCGGCCGCGTCGTGGGCAGCCGGGCACCGGCGCCGATGCCGGGTACTCGCAGGGTACGACGATCTGGCATTCGGCTCAAGCAACGACGATCGCGTTGAGCATGTTGCATGGTAGGAGGCCCATTGCGGGTGCTAACGTGTGGCGGTATGACCGGCTACGACCCCGTCGACCGCGCCCTGCTCACGGCCCTCGCGGCCGACCCGAGGGCGACGGTCGTCGCCCTCGCCGAGCGATTGAGGATGAGTCGCAACACCGTGCAGGCGCGGATGGCGCGGCTGGAGGCATCGGGCGCCTTCCTCTCGTTCGAGCGGAGCATCGATCCGACCCCGCTCGGCTACCCGCTCGAGGCGTTCGTCGCGGTGCACGCGCGCCAGAAGGTGCTCTCGGAGGTGGTCGCCGCCCTGGCCGAGATCCCCGAGGTCATCCAGGCGCACGGACTCTCGGGGCCGATCGACCTGCTCGTGCGCGTCGTGTGCCGCGATGCGCACGACCTCTTCCGCATCGACGAGGAGATCCTCGCGATCGAGGGGGTGGAGCGCACCGAGACGTCGCTCGCCATGGGCGAGCTCATCCCGTATCGCGTGGGGCCGTTGCTCGAACGCTGAGGCGAGCGACGGCATCTCTGCAAAGAAACACTTGCAAAGGTTTCTTTGCAGAGATATCTTTGCATCATGGACGAGCAGACGAACGACGACCGCCGCGCGAACGACCCCGAATCCTGGCCGAGCAGCACCCGGCACCCGGGCATCGACCACGTGCTCTCGTCCGAGAGCCTGAAGAGTCTCGCGCACCCGCTTCGGGTGCAGATCTACGACGAGCTCTCGACCTACGGCCCGCTCACCGCGAGCGGCCTCGCCGAACGTCTGGGCGAATCGAGCGGCGCGACGAGCTACCACCTGCGCCAACTCGCGAAGGCGGGCCTCGTCCGGGAGGTCGAGGGTCGAGGACGGGGTCGCGAGCGCTGGTGGGAGCGGCGCCCCGGGTCCATCGCGATCCCCGACGCCCGCAGCCTGCCGCCCGGCAGCGCCGACCGGCTCGCGGTCAAGCTCGTGGAGGACGAGTGGTTCCGCTCGCGCGAGCAGAACTTCCGCGAGTTCCTGACGACGGGCGAAGAGGTGTTCGGCAGCGACTGGCTCGACATCGCGACCTCCGACACGATCAACCTGAAGCTCACGCCCGACCAGTTGCACGGTCTCGTGACCGAGATCGACGTCGTGCTGAAGACGTACATCGACGCGTACAAGACCACGCCGTCTCCCGGGTCGCGCCCCGTCCAGATCCACATCAACGCCTTCCCGCTCGTGCGCGGGCAGGCCACGGACATCGATGGAACGGAACGCACATGAACACGCTCACCCTCTCCCCCGCTCACGTGCCCGCATCCGGCGGGCTCGCCGACCTGGCCGTCCGCGTGGGCCTCGCGCTCGCGCGGTGGGGTCGACGCCGCACCATCCGGCGCACCGATCGCGAGCGGATGCTGCGATCCCTCGCCGAGGGATCCGCCGCGCGCGACGCTGAGGCGGAGAACGCCCGCCTCCACTCGGCGGCCCGCCTGATGCTCATGTGACCCGGGCCGAGCGACGCGCGCGACCCGCGCGCCGCTCGGTTTTGATCCTCGTGCCTCCCGTGTCAGGGTGTACTGCCCGAACCACCCCCGCGAAGGAGCACCATGGCACGCCGACGTCCCCTGCAGCTCGACGGCCGCCTCGCCGTCGTCACCGGAGCCGGGAGCGGCATGGGTCGGGCATCGGCCGAGCTGCTGGCGGCCCGGGGGTGCGCACTGGCGCTCGTCGATCGCGATTCGGCGGCCCTCGAGGAGCTCGCGGGCGTGCTGCGCGCCCGCGGTGCGTCCGTCAGCACCCACGTGACCGACCTCGCCGACCTCGACGCGGTGGCCGCGCTGCCCGGCGCCGTCGCCGGCGCGCACGACCGCGCCCCGAGCATCCTCCTCAACTGCGCGGGCGTGTCGATGCTCGGCAGCTTCGAGCAGGCGACGCTCGACGAGTTCCGCTGGGTCGTCGACATCAACCTCTGGGGCACCGTCGCGATGACGAAGGCGTTCCTTCCCGCCCTCACCGCGGCCGGCGACGCCCACATCGCCAACGTGTCGAGCCTGTACGGTCTCGCCGCGCCGGCCGGCCGGGTGCCGTACGTCACGTCGAAGTTCGCCGTGCGCGGGTTCACCGACGCACTCCGCCACGAGCTCGAGGCGACGGATGTCTCGGTCTCGGCGATCTACCCCGGCGGCGTGCAGACCGGCATCATCCACCACGCCCGCGTCGCCGCGGCCGTCGCGCCGGGCGCCGCGGCCCGCGCGGCCGACGCGCAGGCGGCCCTCTACCGCACGACGCCGACCCAGGCGGCCGAACGGATCGTGGACGGCATCGTGCGCCGTCGCCCGCGGGTCTTCATCGGCCGCGACTCGCGCCTCAGCGACCTCGTCACGCGCGTCGCACCCGTGGGCTACTGGAACGTCATGCGCGGCATCGTCGCGGCGGCCGCCGACACCCGCGCGTAATCACGCCGAGCACCGGCCGGGACGACGGATGCCCGCCCCGACGAATCGGGACGGGCATCCGGTGACGGTGCAGGCGCTTACGCCTCGGCGCCCTCTGCGGGGGCCTCGGCGTGCTCGCCGGTCGCGGCGCGGCCGTTGGTGTCGGCCTCCTCCGCGATGACGGGCGCGAGCGAGAGCTTGCCGCGGTCGTCGACCTTGGTGATCTCGACGAGGATCTTCTGGCCGACGCCCAGAACGTCTTCGACGTTCTCGACGCGCTTGCCGCCGGCGAGCTTGCGCACCTCGGAGATGTGCAGCAGGCCGTCCTTGCCGGGCAGCAGCGAGATGAACGCGCCGAAGGCGGCGATCTTCACGACCGTGCCGAGGAACTGCTCGCCGACCTCGGGGTTGGTCGGGTTGGCGATGGCGTTCACCGCGGCACGGGCGGCCTCGGCCGTGGGGCCGTCGGTCGCGCCGATGTAGACGGTGCCGTCCTCCTCGATCGAGATCTCGGCGCCCGTGTCGTCCTGGATGCCGTTGATCGTCTTGCCCTTGGGGCCGATGAGCTCGCCGATCTTGTCGACCGGGATCTGCACGCTGATGACGCGCGGCGCGGTGGGCGCCATCTCGTCGGGGCCGTCGATGGCGGCGTTCAGCACCTGCAGGATCGTGGTGCGCGCCTCCTTGGCCTGGGTCAGCGCGCCGGCGAGCACCGAGGCGGGGATGCCGTCGAGCTTCGTGTCGAGCTGGATCGCCGTGACGAACTCCGACGTGCCGGCGACCTTGAAGTCCATGTCGCCGAGCGCGTCCTCCGCGCCGAGGATGTCGGTGAGGGCCGCGTAGCGGGTCTCGCCGTCGACGGTGTCGGAGATGAGGCCCATCGCGATGCCCGCGACCGGCGCCTTGAGCGGCACGCCCGCGTTCAGCAGCGACAGCGTGGACGCGCAGACCGAGCCCATCGAGGTCGAGCCGTTCGAGCCGAGCGCCTCGGAGACCTGGCGGATGGCGTAGGGGAACTCCTCGCGGGTGGGCAGCACCGGCACGAGCGCACGCTCGGCGAGCGCGCCGTGGCCGATCTCGCGGCGCTTCGGCGACCCCACACGACCCGTCTCACCCGTCGAGTAGGGCGGGAAGTTGTAGTTGTGCATGTAGCGCTTCTTGGTGACCGGGCTCAGCGAGTCGATCTGCTGCTCCATCTTGAGCATGTTCAGCGTGGTGACGCCCATGATCTGGGTCTCGCCGCGCTGGAAAATGGCGGAGCCGTGCACGCGCGGGATGACCTGCACCTCGGCGTCGAGCGGGCGGATGTCGGCCAGGCCGCGGCCGTCGATACGGACGCCCTCGGCGAGGACGCGCGAGCGGACGACGTGCTTGGTGACCGACTTGTACGCCGCCGAGACCTCGGCGTTCGCCGACTCGGGGAGCTCGCCCGCCTCGACCTTGGCCGCGACGGCCTCCTTGACGCGCGCCTTGAGCGCGTCGTCGGCGTCCTGTCGCTCGACCTTGCCGGCGATCTGGTAGATGCCCTTGAGCTCCTCGAGCGCGAGCTCCTCGACGGCGGCCTTCGTCGCGTCCTGGTAGGGCGGGAAGGTCGGGTAGTCGGCGGTGGGCTTGGCGGCGGTCTTCGCGACCTCCTGCTGCGCCACGACGAGCTGCTTGATGAAGGGCTTCGAGGCCTCGATGCCCTGTGCGATGACGGTCTCGTCGGGCTTGACGGCGCCGGCCTGGACGAGGTTCCACGCGTTGTCGGTGGCCTCGGCCTCGATCATCATGATCGCGACGTCCTCGGAGCCGTCGGCCTCGGTCACGACGCGACCCGCGACGACCATGCTGAACACCGCGTCCTCGAGCTGCGAGTGCTTCGGGAACGCGACCCACTGGCCGTCGATGAGCGCGACGCGCACGCCGCCGATCGGGCCGGAGAAGGGCAGGCCGGACAGCTGCGTCGAGAGCGAGGCGCTGTTGATGGCGAGCACGTCGTAGAGCTCGTCGGGCTCGATCGCGAGGACGGTCACGACGACCTGCACCTCGTTGCGGAGACCGTCGACGAACGAGGGGCGCAGCGGCCGGTCGATGAGACGGCAGGTGAGGATCGCCTCGGTCGAGGGGCGGCCCTCGCGACGGAAGAACGAGCCGGGGATGCGGCCCGCGGCGTACATGCGCTCCTCGACGTCGATCGTGAGCGGGAAGAAGTCGAAGTGCTCCTTCGGCTGCTTCGACACCGACGTCGCGGAGAGCAGCATGGTCTCCTCGTCGATGTACGCGACCGCGGAGCCCTGCGCCTGCTGCGCGAGGCGACCGGTCTCGAACCGGATGGTGCGGGTGCCGAACCGACCGTTGTCGATGACGGTCTCGGCGAACGTGATTTCAGGACCTTCCAAGAGGTCTCTCTCCTTTGTTTCGGCTCGCGCGCCCGTGTGGCGCGCGAGGTGAACAAGGAGCAGGGAACAGGCAGATCTCAGCGCGTCGATGACCCGCCAGCGCTGGCCACCAGTAGAAGTCCACCAAGCTCTCACTTGGTAAGCCACCACAGGGGACCAGCTTCCTGCCGGCCTGCTCCGAAGCACCCATGGGAGGGTGCGAGCTCATGTTGAATTGAGCGGATGCCGCGCGGGCATCCTCGCCGAGCCTACCAGCCCGGCGTGTCGCGACCTAGCGGGCCGCGCGTCGGCGGGACGTGCGGATGCCGCCGGGTGACCCCGTCACGTGCGGATTCCGCGTCGCGCGCGCTCGTCGTTCCGGCCCGGGAGGTGCACGAGCGCGTCGTGCTTGGCCACGCGCCCGTCGCCCGCCGTGCGGCCGAGGAGTCGTCGGCCGGCCCAGGGCATCGCGTGCCGACGCAGCCACTCGGCGTTCGGCAGCGGCGGCGCATCGGGCTCGTCGGCGTCGCCGTGCAGCACGGCGTCGAGGCCCGCGAGGGCGGCGGCATCCGGCACCCCCAGCACGTCAGCCGCGGCGTAGGCGAGCGCGCGGTGGCCCGAGGAGTTGAGGTGCACGCGATCCTCGGCCCACACGCCGCGGGCCGTGAGTCCGCTGTGGGTCGAGGCGTCGAGGACCATCGCGCCGGCGTGTTCGGCGCGCTGGACGAGGCGGTCGGCGAACCGCTCGAACGCGAGCCGGACCGAGCCGAGCCGCGCGTGCGCGGGCAGGAGCGGCGTCACGACGAGCACGTCGCACCCGGACGCCGCCCTGAGCCCCTCGACGGCCTCGCCCACGCGATCGGCCAGTGCCTCGGCGCGGGCGCCGACACGGACGAGGTCGTTTCCGCCGATGAGCACCGTGACCAGGTCGGCCCGGAGCGCGACCGCGCGAGGCAGCTGGACGTCGATCACGTCGCCCACGCGCCGGCTGCGCACGGCCAGGTTCGCGTACCCGATGCCGTCACCCGTCTGCGCCAGCAGCATCGCGAGGCGGTCCGCCCACCCGCGATACTCCCCCGCGGCCATCCTCGACGAGTCGCAGAGCCCCTCGGTGACCGAGTCGCCGACGGCGACGAACCGACGCCAGGCCGAGCGCGGGGTGCGCGCCGACACGTCGCGCCGCGCCATCCGCTCGTCACGCTCGTCGACTGCCGCCCGCTGGTCCCGGCCCGTCGTGACCTCCGGTGCGACCGCCGGCCGGAGCCGTTCCGCGACGGATGTCGGGGCGCGGCTCGCTGCGCCACGACTCGCAGCACCACGCAGCTGCTGCGCGTACTCGTAGTGACCGAGCAGTTCGTCGCCGAGCGCCGACCAGCTCCGGCCCGCGACGCCCTCGCGTGCGGCGCGACCGAACGCCCGCCGCTTGGCGTCGTCGCCGGCGAGGTCGCGCACGCGTTCGACGAGCTCATCGAGGTCACCCGGCCGGTAGAGCCAACCGTCGCGGCTGGAGGTCACGAGGTCGAGCGGCCCGCCGCGACCCGTCGCCACGACCGGCACGCCGCTCGCGAGCGCCTCCTGGACGGTCTGGCAGAACGTCTCGCTCTCACCCGGATGGACGAAGACGTCGAGACTCGCCATGGCCTCGGCGAGCGCGTCGCCACCGAGGAAGCCGGTGAACGCCGCATCCGGCAGCAGGGCCTCGAGCGCCGACCGGGCGGGGCCGTCGCCGATCACGACCACGCGGACGCCGTCGACCCGGGACAGTGCGCGGAGGTCCTCGACCTGCTTCTCGGGTGCGAGACGGCCCACGTACCCGACGAGCACCTCGCCGTCGGCGGCGAAGCGACGGCGCCAGTCGGGCGTGCGGCGCCCGGGCCGGAACCGGTCGGTGTCGACCCCGCGGGCCCAGCGCCGCAGCCGTTCGACGCCGTACCCCTCGAGCTGCGAGATCGCCGCGGACGACGGCGCGAGCGTGAGGGTCGCACGCCGGTGCAGGCGGCCGACGTGGTTCGCCAGCGCGGGCGCGGCGCCCGGCACCCGGTAGCGCTCGGCGTACGCCGGGACATCCGTCTGGTAGACCGCGACGCTCGGCGCGCCGATGCGCTCGGCGGCGAGGACGCCCTGCCATCCCAGGACGAACGGCGACGCGAGGTGCACGACGTCGGGTGCGAAGTCGGCGAGCGACGCGGCGAGACGACGCGCGCCGGCGACGGTGACGCGGACCTCCGGGTAGCCGGGCATCGGTACGGAGCGGAGGAACTCGGCTCGCGCGCCGTGCAGTCCGTGGTCCACCGGTCCGGAACGAGGCGCGAGGACGAAGGCCTCGTGACCCTGCCGCTCGAGGTGGCCGAGCACCTGCAGCAGTGAGTGGGTGACGCCGTTCATGTGCGGGAGGAACGACTCGGCGAGCAGTGCGACTCTCACGCGGCCAGCATGGGGGCGCCCACGTGTGCGACACGAACCGGGACGCCGTCGTCCGCCGAAGGTTCACCGAGGCGACGGATGCCGTTCGCGCGCCGGACGCGAGCGGGTCAACCCCTCGCGGCGCCCGCCGGGCAGGCGCATGATGGGAGCCGGACGCATGCTCCGGTGCGTCCGGGATCGTTCGAGGGGGAACGCCATGTCATCGGTCGCACGGGTCACCACCATCACCGCCTTCTCCGAGACGAGCTTCGAGGACGCGGTCGCGGTCGGCATCGCCCGCTCCGTCGAGACGCTCCGAGGCGTCAAGGGCGCGTGGGTGAAGGAGCAGAAGGTCAAGGTCGAGGGCGGCAGCGTCGTCGAGTGGTCGGTCACGCTCGAGGTCACGTTCGTGCTCGACGACTGACCGGGCGCGGCGCACGACGCGAGCCGGAGAGGCCTGCGCCCCTCCGGCTCCGTGCTCGTCGGCCGCCTACTCCCCCGCGAGGCCGCCCAGCAGGTGGCCCATCGGGCGTTCGAGGGCGAACGGGTCGCTCATCAGCTCGCTGCGGTCGGTCCGCTCGACGAGGTCGGCGAACTCGGTCGCGCCGCGGAAGATCCGGTCGGGCAGCGAACGCACGCCGTCGCCGCTGCCGCCCCAGTCGCTCGTCGCGGCGAAGACGCCGGTCGTGACGGGGCGCGCGTGCAGGTAGGTGAACAGCGGGCGGATCGCGTAGTCGATCGCGAGCGAGTGGCGCGGCGTGCCGCCCGTGGCGCCGATGAGCACCGGCAGGTCGGTGAGCGCCTGCGGGTCGATCACGTCGATGAACGACTTGAACAGCCCCGCGTAGCTCGTCGTGAAGATCGGCGTGACGACGATGAGCCCGTCGGCCGAGGCGACCGCGTCGAGCGCGGCCTCGAGCTTCGGCGGTGCGAAGCCCATGAGCAGGTGGTTCGTGATGTCGTGCGCGAGGTCGCGCAGTTCGAACACCTTCGCCTCGACCTCGTGGCCGCGCTCCTGAAGGAGGTTCGCGCTGTCGGCGAGGAGCCGATCGGCGAGCTGCCGGCTCGAGCTCGGCGTCGAGAGTCCGGCGGAGATGACGACGATCTTCCTGGTGGTCATCGCGCACCCGCCGTCCGGGTCGCGGCCGGACCGAAGGCCGAGCCGGCCGATGCGCCGACGGCTCCGGCGCCGACCGGGGCGGTCGCGCCGTCCTGGTAGGGCGAGCCGAGGGTGAGGTTGTCGCCTCGGTTCGCGTTGGGCGTCGCCTGGCGCGGCTCGCCGTCGCCGTACGCCGCCTTGACGAGCGAGGCGTGGGTGGGCGCGTCGGGCACGTCGGCCGGGCGGTTCTTCGCGAACTCGCGACGGAGCACCGGGACGACCTCCTCGCCGAGGAGGTCGAGCTGCTCGAGCACGGTCTTCAGCGGCAGACCGGCGTGGTCGATGAGCCACAGCTGGCGCTGGTAGTCGCCGACGTAGTCGCGGAACCCGAGGGTGCGGTCGATGACCTCCTGCGGACTGCCGACCGTGAGCGGCGTCTGCTGCGTGAACTCCTCCATGCTCGGCCCGTGGCCGTACACGGGGGCGTTGTCGAAGTACGGACGGAACTCGTTCACGGCGTCCTGCGAGTTCCTGCGCATGAAGACCTGGCCGCCGAGTCCGACGATCGCCTGCGCGGCGGTGCCGTGGCCGTGGTGCTCGTAGCGCTGGCGGTACAGCGCGATCATGCGCTGGGTGTGGGTCGCCGGCCAGAAGATGTGGTTCGCGAAGAAGCCGTCGCCGTAGAACGCGGCCTGCTCGGCGACCTCGGGCGTGCGGATCGAGCCGTGCCAGACGAACGGCGGCACGCCGTCGAGCGGACGCGGGGTCGCGGTGAAGCCCTGCAGCGGCGTGCGGAACTTCCCCTCCCAGTCGACGACGTCCTCGCGCCAGAGGCGGTGCAGGAGCTCGTAGCTCTCGATCGCGATGGGCAGGCCCTGGCGGATGTCCTTGCCGAACCACGGGTACACCGGGCCGGTGTTGCCGCGGCCGAGCATGAGGTCGGCGCGACCGCCCGAGACGTGCTGGAGCATCGCGTAGTCCTCGGCGAGCTTCACGGGGTCGTTGGTGGTGATGAGCGTCGTGGCGGTCGAGAGCTGCAGGGTGCTCGTCCGGCCGGCGATGTACGCGAGCGTCGTGGTGGGCGAGGACGACCAGAACGGCGGGTTGTGGTGCTCGCCGAGCGCGAAGACGTCGAGACCGACCTCCTCGGCGTGCGTGGCGATGGTCAGCGTCGCCTGGATCCGCTCGGCCTCGCTCGGCGTACGGCCGGTCGTGGGGTCCTGCGTGATGTCGCTGACGGTGAAGATTCCGAACTGCATGTCGCCCTCCTGGGCTCCGTCTCTCGTTCCATGCTTTTGCATGCAGATGGGTGAACGGATGCCGCGGCGGAACTATTCCCGCCCGGTGTCGAGCACCCCGAGGACGGCTCCGGCCGCCTCGGCGAGCGCCACGCCGTACCCGCGACCGTGCCCGGCGGCGTGCACGGCGAGTGGATGCAGCTGGTGGAGGGGAACGCGCTCGCGCCATCCGTCGCGGAGCGGCGCGGCCTCGTCGTACGACGCGAGGATCACCTCGAGGAACGGGCACCCGAAGAGGGCGAGCATCGCGAGATCGGTCTCGGGGTGGCCGCCGTGCGCGGCCGGGTCGATCAGCACGACGCCGTCGGCCGACCACAGCACGTTGCCGTTCCAGAGGTCGCCGTGCAGGCGGGCGGGCGGCTCCTCGTCGTCGAACGCGCCGGCAGCGATCGCCGCGCACGCACGCTCGACGAGGGCCGCCTCGTCGGCGGTGAGGTTGCCGGCATCCACCGCGATCGGCACGAACGGCCGCACGCGGTCGCGCGCGTAGAACGCGCCCCAGGACGACTCGGCGGCAGCGGGCATCTCGCGCCGGCCGATGTAGAGGGGCCCGTGCCAACCGTCCGGCGGAGCGCCGAACGCCGCGGCGCCTGCGGCGTGCGTTCGTGCGAGCGCGGCGCCGAACGCCACCGCGGCGTCACGGGTCGGACGAGCCTCCGCGATGCGTTCGAGCTCGATCCGGCCGGGTGAGACCCCGGCGACGGCGACGACCCGCACCCCGCCGGCCGCTGCGAGCCACCCCAGGCCCGCCGCCTCGGCCTCGAAGAACCCGTCGGGGGCGTCGTCCCGTCGCTTCACGATGGTCTGCATCCGACCAGTCTCACGCAGCCTCGCCCACGAGCGCGGGGCCCGCCGCTCTCGCGACGGGCTCCGCTGATCGGATCGAGCGAGACTACTCGGTCTCGTGCGGTCCGTGGTGGTGGCCGTCCTCACCCACGAGGTCGGGGTCGAGGCCGCCGGCGTTGCCGCCGATGGTGCCCTCGGGTCCGGCCGGCGTGGGCAGCTTCAGGCCGCCGGGCACCTTCACGCCCTTGACGCCGTTCACCGACTCGGTCGAGTACGAGTAGGCGAGCACTGCGGTGGCGATCGCGTCGACGTTCACGTCGAGCGCGTGCTCGTTGACGTTGTCGATCGTGTCGCACACCTGGTGGTAGCACTGGTCGTACGACTCACCGGCCACGCCGCCCCAGATCGCCGCCTGCTCCTCGGTCTTGACGACCTCGGCACCCGTGAACAGGCCACCGGCGGGGATCCCGACGCGGATGAACGCGTCGTAGTCGCTGCGACCGCTGAACTGCGCATCGTCGTACGGCTCGCCCACCGAGGTGTAGTAGCTCTCGAAGAGCTTCTCGATCTGCACCGAACCGTCGGGGATCGGCACGCCGTCGGGCGCGAGCCAGCCGGACTCATCGCCGTCGTACACCATGAAGATGTAGTTCGGCGAGGCGACCATGTCGAAGTTCAGGTACAGCGCGATGCGGTCCTGCTCCTCCTGGCTGAGCTCCGCGACGTACTCCTCGGAACCGATGAGACCCGACTCCTCGGCACCCCACCACGCGAGGCGGATGGTGTTCTGCGGTTCGAGCTTGCTGAGGTTCTGCGCGAGCTCGAGCAGGGCGGCGGACCCGCTGCCGTTGTCGTTGATGCCCGGGCCGGCCTGGACCGAGTCGAGGTGGGCACCGGCCATCACGACGTTGTCGTCGTTCGCGCCGGTCTTCTCCGCGATGACGTTCTTCTGCGGACGCTCCTCGGGCGCCGGGACGAAGATGTTCGCCGTCGATCCGGCCTCCGACAGGGCGACGCCCTGCTCGTAGCTCGCACCGACGACGGGGATGCCGACGACGTTCGATCCGCCGAGCGTGCCGACGATGAGACCGTTGCGCGCATCGGAGGTGTCGTTGCCCTGGTTGAAGATGATCACGGCCTCCGCGCCGGCGGCCTCGGCGTTGAGGGCCTTGTCGGCGAACGGGCATGTGCCGCGCTGGATCAGGGCGATGTCGGCCGGGCCCGAGAAGTCGAGGCCGGCGAAGTCGTCGGGCGTGCACCCGCTCGTGCTCGAGTTGCCGAGTCCGAGCTGCAGGTCGACCGGGATGATCGTGCCCGTGACATCGCCCGCGCCGCTGCCGGTGTACGGCCCGGTCTCGTACTCCGCCTGGACGGGCGTGAGCTGCGTGAGGGTCGACGGCCCGACGTAGGTGTACGGGAACTCGTCGATCGACACGTCCCATCCGGCGGCCTCGAGCGTCTCGACGACGTAGTCGACGCTCTGCTCGTAGCCCTCGGTGCCGGCGGCGCGGTTGCCGTCGTTGGCATCCGCGATCGCCTGCAGCGCCTCGAGGTGCTCCATCGCACCGTCGGCGTCGACGCACTCGAGCAGGCTCGAGATCGTGGTGTTGTTTCGGTTCTCGCACCCCTTGGCGGCCGGAGCCCCCAGTGCGGCGCCGGCCGGGACCAGCGCCAGCGCCGCGATCGTCGACGCGCTGGTCGCGAGCACGGCGGTGCGGCGGGAAAGCCTCGTAGATCGATACATGTCTCTCCTTGTCGGAGGGCGTCCTCGTCGACGCCCCTCCCGCGAGAGACTACGTGGGCCGTCGCAGAGGGCAACAGTCTTGACTTCCCCGCGACGCCCGACTAAAGCACCGACGATTCCTCAGGCCTCCGCGCCGGCGGAGGCCGCATCCTCGCCACCCGCGAGCGCCTCGAGCCCGCTGAGGTCGAGATCCACCCGATACGGCCGCCCGGATCCCTCGATGGCCGCCGGAACCCGAACGTACGATCCACGACCGACGCGGAGCGTGTCGAGCGCGTCTCGCCAGCGCGCGTCGGCCGCATCGCCGAGGAAGCCCGCGTGCCGCGGCCGATCGCCGCCCACGAGCTGCACGCCGATGCGATACCTCGGCGACAGCCACCGTCGCGCGCGGGGCACCAGGATCGCAGGCTGCTCGGCGCCGCCGTGCAGCCGTGCCAGGTCGATCGCCGGCTGGTGGCGGTGGACGTCGACGACGGGCACCACCGTGCGGACCGCGGCGCCGATCGGCACGGCGTCGACGATCTCGAGGCCGTCGAGGCTCGTGAGGTCGCCCATCGGGTCCGGATTGCGCATCCGGCGCTCGCGGACGAACGCGACGACACCCCACGCGACGGTGAGGGCGATGGCCGCGACGAGCGCGACGAGCCATCCGCCGCTCTCGGGTCGGATCAGGCCGGTGAGGAGCAGCAACGCCACCAGGACGAGGTATGGGAGCGGCTCCCAGCGGAGCGGGGAGACGAAGCGGGGCGCGGGCACCACGACAGGCTACCCGGCGCCCCCGCACGGCACCCGGCTCCCGAGGCGGCCGACCGGCTCAGCGGAGCTCCGGCAGACGCGCCCCGATCTCCTCGAGCACCGCCCCGCTCCCGGCGTACAGGCCGTGCTCGCGGGGCGCGTGCGACACCACGTCGGTGAAGCCGAGCTCGCGGGCGCGCCCCACGGCGTCCTCGAACGCCGCGACGCTCGTCATGGAGTACCGGGTGTCGCCGTCGAGCGACAATACGCGGTCGAAGTCGCCGGGGTGGCGATCCTCGGCCGCGAGCGCATCGTCGAGACGCGCGACGAGGTCGGCGAGATGGGCCCACCACGCGGCATCCGCGTCGACGGGGCCGCCGGTGGTCACCCAGCCCGAGCCGTGCCGCGCGGCGAGCCGCATCGCGCGCGGACCGTTCGCGGCCAGGAGGAAGGGCATCCGGGGCTCCTGCGCCGGCTCCCCCACCATCCGCGCCGCGACCGCCGAGAAATGATCGCCGGAGTAGGAGATGCCCTCGCCGGAACCCCGCTCGAAGCGCAGCAGCACGTCGAGCGCCTCGGTGAACTCGCGGAAGCGGTCGTGGCGTTCGCGCGCGGAGAGCTCGGACTGGCCGAGGACGTACGCGTCGAACCCGGTCCCGCCCGAACCGAGGCCGAGGATCAGCCGACCGCCGGAGATCTGGTCGAGCGTGGCGACGTCCTTCGCGAACGGCACGGGGTGCCGGTAGTTGGGGCTCGCGACGAACGTGCCGAGCCGGATCCGCTCGGTGACCATGGCTGCCGCGGTGAGCGTCGGGATCGTGGCATGCCATCGCTCCCCCGCGAGGCCGCGCCACGCGAGGTGATCGTACGTCCACGCGTGATCGAACCCGAGTTCCTCGGCCTGCCGCCAGCGGTGCGCCGCCTCCGGCCAGTCGTACTGCGGGAGGATGACGAGTCCGAATCGCATGGCTGGAGCCTACGCCGAGGTCGAGACGGGCAGCGGCTCCGGAACGGCCTCGGTCGCCGCGTCGCGCGGGGTGCGCTCGAGCTTGACGAGCACGATCCCGCCGAGGATCAGGGCGCCGCCGAGGATCTGCAGCGGGCCGAGCGCCTCGCCGAGGAGGATCCAGCCGACGATCCCGGCGAAGATCACCTCGGAGAGCCCGAGGAACGACGAGACGCGGGATCCGAGCAGGCGGATGGCGGCGATGCCGGCCGAGTACGCGAACGCCGTGGAGACCGCGCCCACCGTGAGGAGCGGGACCCACCACGGCGCGGTCCCGCCGAGGAAGTCGACGTCGACGAGTGCCGCCTCCATGGGCATCAGGCCGACGAGCCCGGCGATGCCGAGGGCGACCGCGCCGACCACGAAGCCGGCGGCGATGAGCGCGACGGGCGGCAGGTGCTCGGTCGCACGCTCCCCGATCGCGTAGTAGACGCACACGCCGATCATCGCGATCGCGGCGAATGCCAGGCCGAGCGGATCGAGGTCGCCTCCGCCGGGCCCGATCACGAGCCAGAGGCCCACCAGCGCGAGCGCCGAGCCGCCGAGCACGATGAGCTGCGGCATCCGGCGGGTGGTCACCCAGGCGAAGAGGACGAGCGCGATCGGCGCGAGGTACTCGATGAGGAGGGTCATCGACACGGGGATGCGCTCGAGCGAGGCGTAGAACGCGAACTGCACGCCCGCGACGGCGACGACGCCGTACAGCAGCACGGTCCAGCGGGCGCGCCAGAGCGGCCTGAGGTCGAACCGGAGCGCGATGAGCGCGGGGACGACGAGGATCGCCGCGGCGATCGAGATGCGCGCGAGCACGGCGGCACCCGGCGACCAGCCCGCCTCGAGCAGCGGCTTGACGAACACGCCGCCCACGCCGAACGCCAGCCCGGCAGCGAGTCCGAGCGCGATGCCGACGATCCCCCGTGATGCACGCACGGCCGCCTCCTCCACGACTCCGCACGCCGTCGGCCCTGTGAGGACCGAACGTCGTTATGCTCGTGACAGTAGTCGAGCGGATGTCAGGAGTCAAATGATTTTCACCGATGACACGGTCGCGGCGCTGGGGTTCATGGCCGCGGTCGCCGACACCGTGCCCGGCGCGTCGGAATCCGGTGATGACGAGCTCGCCACGACCGACCAGCTCGCGGGGCTCCTCGACGTGTGGGCCTTCTCAGGTCGGCGCGACGGCGACCGGCGCGAACTCGACGAGGTCCGGGCCGTGCGAGACCGCCTTCGCGAGATCTGGACCCTCGAGCGGGACCCGATGGCGGGCGCCGTGAACGCGATCCTCGAGGAGGCCCACGCGATCCCCCGCCTCGTACGGCACGACGCGCTCGACTGGCACATCCACGCGGTCTCGCAGGACCGGCCGCTCGCCGAGCGCATGCTCGTCGAGGCGGCGATGGCGCTCGTCGACGTCATCCGCGCCGATGGCATCGACCGGCTGGCGCGCTGCCAGGCCGACGACTGCACGGGCGTGTTCGTCGACCTCTCCAAGAACGCCTCGAAGCGGTACTGCAGCACGCGCTGCGGCAACCGCATGGCGACCCGGGCGTACCGCGCGCGCACCGCCGACTGAGGCGGGTCGCCGCCCCCGCGCGTCAGTGCACGATGGCCATCTCGTGCGGCGTCGTGTTCAGCCGACGCCCGCCCTCGGCCGTGACCGTGACGATGTCCTCGATGCGCACGCCGAACCGTCCGGGCAGGTACACGCCCGGCTCGATCGAGAAGCACATGCCCGGCTCGAGGGGGGTCTCCTCGCCCTCGACCATGTAGGGCGGCTCGTGCGTCGTCAGCCCGATGCCGTGGCCGACGCGATGGATGAAGTACTCGCCGTAGCCGGCCTCCGTGATCACCGCGCGCGCGACGCGGTCGATCTCCTGGCACGGCACACCCGGCCGCACCGCCTCGAACCCCGCCTGCTGGGCGCGGACGACCAGCTCGTGCACCGCGCGCTCCTCGTCGCTCGGCTCGCCGACGTGCACCGTCCGGGTGGTGTCGGAGCCGTAGCCGTGCTTGAGCCCGCCGAAGTCGAGCACGACCATGTCGCCTTCCTCGATCACGCGCTCGCCCTGCTCGTGGTGCGGGTTCGCTCCGTTCGGGCCGGAGCCGACGACCGTGAAGTCGACCTCGGAGTGGCCGTGGGCGATGAGGCCGGCCGCGAGGTCGGCCGCGACGTCGGCCTCGGTGCGACCGGCGAAGCGCACGTCGAGGATCTCGCCGTAGGTGGCGTCGGCGGCCGCGCCCGCGGCGGCGAGCCGTTCGAGCTCGTCGGCGTCCTTCACGGCGCGGAGCATGGGCAGCGCGCTGGTCATCGACACGTAGGTGGTGCTCGCGAGGCGGTCCTGCAGGCCGAGCAGGTGCATCGCCCAGGCGGAATCCGACATCGCGTACCGCCCGGGCGCGAGCAGCGGCGCGGCGGCGGCGTACGGGTCGTCGCCGTCCATCCAGTCGACGAGCCGGAGGATCGACGCGGCGGCGGCGCGCTCGGCGTCTGGCCGCTCGAGCTTCGGCACGACGAGCGACGGATCGCCGTCGACCGGGATCACGAGCATCGTGAGGCGCTCGGTGATCGCCACGGGCAGGTAGCCCGTGAGGTAGCGCAGGTCGGGGCCCGGCGTGACGACGAGGCCGGCGAGCCCCGCATCGGCGGCGGCGAGCGCGGCGCGGCGCATGCGCGCCGCGAAGTCGTCGGCGGTGAAGGATGCGGGCTCGCGTTCGGCGGCGGTGGCGGACATCGGTCTCCTCCTCGCGGCGACGAGCCCCGTGGCGCGCATCGCCGCCGTCGCACGATCGGAGCCTAGCTCCGCCCTCGTCAGGACGCCGGGTCTTCCGGCCCGCGTCAGGCGGTCTGCTCGCTGTGCGTCCCCTCGGAGATCTCCTCGATCGCCTTGTCGATGAAGGCGGGCAGGTCGTCCGGGTTGCGGCTCGAGACGAGCCCCTCGTCGACCACGACCTCCTCGTCCACCCAGTTCGCGCCGGCGTTGCGGAGGTCGGTCCGCAGTGACGGGTAGGACGTGAGCGTCCGGCCGTTCACGACACCGGCCTCGACGAGCGTCCACGCGCCGTGGCAGATCACCGCCACCGGCTTGTGCTGCTCGAAGAACCCGCGGGCGAACGCGACCGCGTCCTCGTCCATGCGCAGGTGGTCGGCGTTCACGACGCCGCCGGGAAGGACGAGCGCGTCGTAGTCGTCGGGCGAGGCCTCGGCGACGGCGCGATCGACGTCGAAGCGATCGCCGTGGTCGGTGTGGTTCATCCCGAGCACGCTGCCCTCGGCCGGCGACACGAGATGCGTGCTGGCGCCCGCATCCTCGATCGCCCGCCACGGCTCGGTGAACTCCACCTGCTCGAACCCGTCGGTGACGAGGAACGCCACGCGCTTGCCGTCCAGTCGTTCGGTCATCGTGCTCTCCTTTCGACGTCGGAGCGATCGACGCTACGGCGGAGGCGGACCGGTCTCAACGGGTTGACACCCGACGCCGCGGCATCCGGACACGACGAAGGCCCCCGGCCGGCTCGTGGTGAGCGGGGCGGGGGCCTTCGCAAGAAGTTCGCGGGGTCATCGAGAGCCGCGGCGGGGTACGTCGCTCAGCGGCGTAGCCCGAGACGCTCGATCAGCGAGCGGTAGCGGTTGATGTCGACGTCGGCGAGGTAGCCGAGCAGACGACGACGCTGACCCACGAGGAGCAGCAGGCCACGACGCGAGTGGTGGTCGTGCTTGTGCTCCTTGAGGTGCTCGGTGAGGTCCTTGATCCGCTTGGTGAGGATCGCGATCTGGACCTCGGGGGATCCAGTGTCACCGGGGTGAGTCGCGTACTCTTCGATGATCGCCTTCTTGATGTCTGCATCCAGTGCCATAGATGGGGATCCCTTCTTCTCGTTGCGCGCTGCCCGGGGCCTGCTGCCTGGGCTCTCTTGATGCGCGGCCGTTTCACGGCAACCTCAAGAGTCTAGCAGAGCGGATGGCGCGCGCTCGCGCCCCAGCGGGAGAGCGGTGGGCGTTGCCGCACCGACGAGTCGAGCCGTCCTCGGGTCTAGGCTGAGAGGGACGGCAGGTCCGTTCATGGCCACTGAGCACGATCGCGCGGAGCTCGAGGCGCGGGTGTACTCCCGCGCCGGGGCCGACGAGCCGCGCGTCGAGCGGGTCGACTCGTCGACGGGGCGGGTCGTGTTCGTCACCGAGAGCGAGTGGAAGCTCCTCGAACTCGACCGACGCACGTCGCACCCGGTCGCGGCGGCCGCGGCGACGCCGGCCGGCGCGCCCCCGACCGACCGGTCGATCCCGACGTCTCAGCCGGAGCGGCGGTCGCCGGCGTCCGCGCTGCGGCGCGACGACGGCCGTCGATCGCGCGAACCGCGCCGCCGGCGCAGCCCACGGACCGCCGCGGCGCTCATCGCCCTGGCAGCAGGAGTCGTGCTGGCCGTGGGGCCGTCGTTCGGCATGCGCGGCGGCCCGGTGACGACCGATGCGACCGCGCCGGCGGTGACGGTGCGGATCGTGCCCGCGACGCCGCCCGCCGCCGGGGCGATCGCGGGCACCGCCGATCACGTCCGGGGCCTCGGCACGATGGCCGCGTTCAGCGACCCGGACCTCGTCCCGGAGGTGCGGGACGCCTGGCTCGACGTCGCGTACCCGTCGGCTCGCTCCGCGCTCGTCCTCGGCGCCGACGGCCCGATCGCCGGCCTCGCGGTGTACGCGGTGTCGAAGCCGGGCGGGGTCGCCTGCCTCGTCGCCCGCATGGGCACCGCCGGCGCGGCGGCGCAGTGCGCCGACCTCCGGATGCTCGCGTCGGACGGCCTGCTGCTCCGGACGCGCATCCCCGCCCAACTCGTCGTCGACGGCGAGCTCGGCGAGGGCATCGCCGCGCGGGCCGCCGACACCGACCTGCTCGCCGCCGAATGGCGCGCGGACGGGAGCTTCGTCGTCGCGCGCATCCCTGACTGAGCCGAGCGCGGCCGGCGTCGGCGTCGGCGTCGGCGTCGAGGACCGTTCCCGGAATACGCGGGATGCCGACGCGGTTCCGACCTGCGTGGAAGCAGTGCCGATGAGCGCCGTGCCTGCGGGCGCCGTACGGGTCGACGTCGCCGTGATCGGCGCAGGACAGGCCGGGCTCTCGGCCGCCCATCACCTCCGCCGGCGCGGCTTCGTGCCGATCGGCCTCGACCCGGCGGCGTCCGACACCCTCGTCGCGCTCGACGCGAACGCCGCTCCCGGCGGCGCCTGGCAGCACCGCTGGGCGTCGCTGCGCATGGGGACGGTCAACGGCATCCACGAACTGCCCGGTCATGCCGTCTCTCCCGCCGACCCGGCCGCTCCGAGCCGCGAGGTGCTGCCGCCCTACTTCGCCGAGTACGAGCGCCGGTTCGATCTCGACGTGCAGCGGCCGGTCCGGGTGCGGGCGGTCCGGCGCGCGGACGACGACCCGCGCGGCCGACTCCTCGTCGAGTCGGATCGCGGCACCTGGGCGGCGCGATACGTCATCAACGCGACCGGCACGTGGACGCGCCCGTTCCGCCCGTACTACCCGGGGATCGACCGGTTCCGCGGCCGGCAGCTGCACGTGGCCGACTACGTCTCCGCCGACGAGTTCGCCGGGCAGCGCGTGATCATCGTCGGCGCGGGCGTCTCGGCGGTCCAGCTGCTCGAGGAGATCTCGCGCGTCGCCGAGACGACGTGGATGACCCGGCGCGAGCCGGACTGGATCGACGAGGACTTCGACCTGGCCGCACGCAGTGCGGCGATCGCCGGCGTCGAGGCGCGGGTCCGCGACGGCCTCCCGCCCGGCAGCGTGATCGCGGTGACGGGCATGCACTGGACACCGTGGGCACGCGCCGCCGATGCGCGTGGCGTGCTGGTGCGGCATCCGATGTTCGCCTCGATCGAGGAGGACGGCGTGCGCATGCCCGACGGCTCGTTCCGACCGGCCGATGCGATCCTCTGGGCGACCGGGTTCCGCCCGGCCCTCGATCATCTCGCGCCGCTCGGACTTCGGACGCGTGCGGGCGGCTTCCGCGTCGCCGACACCCGCTCGCTCGACGACCCGCGACTGTTCCTCATCGGGTACGGACCCTCGCAGTCGACCGTCGGCGCGAACCGCGCCGGGCGGGCGGCCGTGCAGCAGATCGTGCTGGAGCGGCGAGCGGCGATGGCGGCGTAGGCCGCGGGCGACCCGGATCGCCCGGCCTCGCCTGTTGCCGATGCCCTGCGCGGCGAGCACACTGGCCGCATGGTCATCGCGATCAAGCGCGTCTACGACGAGCCCGCGGCATCCGACGGCGTCAGGGTGCTGGTCGACCGGCTCTGGCCGCGCGGCATCTCGAAGGAGCGAGCGGAGCTCGACGAGTGGGCGAAGGACGCCGCGCCCTCACCCGAGCTGCGAACCGAATGGCACCACGCCGATGCGGACCGGTTCGACGAGTTCGCCGAGCGGTACCGTGGCGAGCTCGACGGGAACCCGGCGGCGCGGGCGCTGCTGGAACTCGCCGGTGGACGCGAGCGGGTGACGCTGCTGTACGGCGCGCGGGATGCCGTGCGCAATCACGCGGCGGTGCTGCGCGACTGGCTCGGCGAGCACGGCGCTGCGGTCGAGCGCTGAGGGCGGATGGCTCGCTGAGGGCGGATGGCTCGGGCCCGAGCGTCCCCGAACGCCGTGCAGGAATATCCATCTGACCTGCGATTCCGATGGCATTCGATGTCGGTGGGTCCTGATTGGATCGACCCATGCCGGCCACCCTCGACCTCCCCGCCGCCGCGGCGCTCGAGTTCGAACTGGCGTCCATCGCCGAGTTCGAGCGCATGATGCGGCGCCTGCACGCCGACCGGTTCCGGTCGGTGCAGCGGGCCCGTGAGCTCGCGGTGGAAGCATCCGGCGTCGGACCGTCGAGCCAGGCTCGCGATCGCGACCTGGCGATCCGCTCGTTCGTGGCCGAGCTCGCGACGACGCTCGGGCAGCACGAGGCATCCGCTGCCCGGCTCGTCGCCGACGCCGAGCGTCTGACCGGGCCTCGAAGCGCGACGCTCGACGCCCTCGAGGCGGGCGAGGTCGCGCCGACGCAGGTTCGTTCGGTCCTCGAGCTCACCCGTGGCCTGCCCGCCGAAGCTGCGAACTCGGTCGAGAGCGTCGCGCTCGAGGCGGCGGCCGCTGCCGTCAGCGAGGGGGTCGTGTCGACGAATGCCGACGTCCGGCGTCGCATGCGGCGGGCGCGCGAGCGGTTGCATCCCGAACCGCTCGTCGATCGCCGTGCTCGTGCAGCAGCCGAACGGCGGGTCACCGTCGAGCCGGACGACGACGGCATGGCCTGGCTCGGCCTGTTCATCGAGGCCGAACGGGCCATCGCCATCGAGCATCGACTCGAGGTCCTCGCTGCCCGCGCAGCGTCCGGCGACGTTCGCACGAGCGCGCAGCGCGCGGCCGACCTGGCGTCAGACCTGCTGCTCTCCGGCGCGCTGGCCGACGACGAGCGCTTCCGCGACACGGCCGCCGGACCGACCGGTGCCGTCCGGCCCCGCCTCAACGTGACCGTGCCGGTGCTGACCCTGCTCGGCCTCGACGACGAGCCTGCCGACCTCGAGGGCTACTGGCCGATCGACGCCGAGACCGCCCGCATCATCGCGGCCCACGCGCCGTCGTTGCGGCGCATCCTCGTCCACCCCGAGACCGGCGCCACCCTGAGCTACGGCCGCGAGGTGTACCGCGCGCCCGCCGACCTCGACGGGTTCGTGCGGGTGCGCGACGGGCAGTGCCGCTTCCCGGGCTGCTCGCGCCGGGCCGAGGGCGCCGATCTCGACCACACCACCGCCTGGGAGCACGGCGGCCGCACCGACGCAGCCAATCTCGCGGCACTCTGCCGTCACCACCACCGACTGAAGCACGAGGGCGGATGGCGCGTGGTGCAGGAGGCACGCGGCGTCCTGCGGTGGACCTCGCCCGCGGGCCATATGCTCCGGACGCAGCCCGAGCGCAGGTTCGAGCCCGTCGACGCCGGTGAGGGAACGGGGCCGCCTGACGCGACGCCGGAGCGCGGGGGGCCGCGCGGAACAGTACCGATCGGCGAATGGTCGCGGACGTCACACGAAGGCGTGCTCGAGCCGGCACCGTTCTGAGACACCGCCGCTGCCGAGGTGCGGATCAGAACGGCTGCCTCATCGAGGCGGACCATACTCGGCGATCCTCCGCTGCGACTCCACGAGTTCGGCGATGTGGTATCGCTGCCACTTCGGCTCGCTCACGAAGAGCCCGTGCGAGAACCATCCGTCGCCCTTCGCCCAGTGCAGGGCGAGCTCGAAGTGCGGCAGCTGCTGCGGATCGAATCGCTGGCGGCTGCCGTTCCGCAGGCCGTCCGCGAGCACCACCAGGTCCATCCGCGTCCGCATGACCATGACCCGGCGGATGTTGCGGGCGATCCGTTCCCACTCGTCGTCGGGCCGACGCAGTGCCGGCGTGTGCATGAGCACGAGCATCCGGATCCGCTCTCCCCCGGCCGCCGCCGACAGGGCGACGTTCCCCCCGTGGCTGTGCGCGTAGATCTCGTCGAACTCGGCGTAGCCGTTGAGCTCGCGCCAGAGGCTCAGGTCTCGGGCGCCGTCGTCCCGATCCCGCTGCGAGAACCCGCCGGTCCAGATGTAGTAGCCGCGATCGTCGTAGAGGTTCGCGGACACCTCGCGCCGGATGTGCGTGTGGAGGTCCGCGCCCGGGCGGTACCACGGATCCTCGCCGACCATCCCCCACGTACCGTGCACCGCGACGCTCACCGTCGACGGGCCGCCGGACTCGGCCGACCCGCCGCCCACCGGCGGCTCGAGGGCGGTCGACGGTCGGTTGAGCATCACCCGCGCGATCGCGCCGGCGATCGCGTCGGGAGAGTCCGCCAGTCGATCGAGGAGCACCTGCGCGGACTCGAGACGGCCCTCGGCGAGCCGGTCGAGGCCCGCCGCCCCGGAGACGGCCTCGAGGTCGTCGGCGCTGCGGGCGCTGAGCGCGAGCAGCGCCGTCAGCACCCGTGGGTCGTGCGACCGGTCCACGGCACTCCAGAGCGCGGCCGCGCCGCTCAGGCGCTCGGATTCCGGGAGGTCGAGGTGACCGGGGAACTCGGGCCAGTGCTCAGCGAGCAGGTCGTGAACGAGATGTTCGAGCATCGCATCGTCCGCGAACTCGGCGAGCGCGGGATCGGCCCGGTGCACCTGCGGAACCTGGAGCTCCGCGGCGTCCGCCTGCAGGTCGGCCGCCTGCTGATCGTCGCCGAAGGCGAACAGCGACATGCCGAGCAGTTGGCCGCTTCGCGAGGCCACGGCAGAGGGCGATTCGGACTCGAACGCCGCCACGCCTCGGATCGGCTCGAGCGGCGCATCGGACCGCGTCATGAACTCGGACATCGCGACCCCCGGTCCGCTCGTCGTCATCGGCTGCCTCGACCCTATTCGCCGCGGATGGCGGTGGGAAGGACGACCGGATCGGGCCCGGTGACGGCGACGACCGCCCGTGCGACCCTTGGATCGAGTGATCCGAAGGGTCGCGAACCATGGCCGAGGCACCACGAGACACCGCCCCGCGCGCGGGCTACCCGCCGCGCCGGGTCACGGCGGCCGTGCTCGCCATCGGCGCGATCGCGCTCGGGGCGATCGCCGTCGTCGCGATCGGTGAGACCGTCTCACGGGCGACCATGTCGACCTCGCCGGTCGAGGCGATCGTCGTCGGCGAGCGCACGGAGGACCGACTCGTCGCCGATCGGCGCGGCAGCCGGACCTCGCCGTTCCGGTACATCAGCGTCGAACTGCCCGACGGGACCACCGCCGACCTGCGGAGCGACGACCTCGCGGTCGGGGCGGATGCCGAGGTCTACCGAAGCGATTCGGGGGCCGTGTTCGAGACGCCGCCCGAGGCCCCCGGCCCGATCGAGTGGGCGGTCTGCGTCTCGGCCGCCGCCGGCGCGCTGGCGCTCGGAACGGCCTCGGTGCGCACCATGTCGCCGGCGCGGCGGCAGGCCTGAACCGAGGATGGCGCGTCCGTCTACCCCGCGGGCACCAGCGGGAAGATCGCGGGCCACCCGTTGTGCGCGTACACGATCACGCAGAACACGACGGCGTCGAAGAGCAGGTGCACGATGAGCACGTAGGTCAGCGACTTCGTGAGCTTGAACGTGTAGCCCTGGATCAGCGCGAACGGGACCGTCAGCAGCGGACCCCACGACTGGTAGCCGAGCTCCCACAGGAACGACACGAACACGATCGCCTGAAGCAGGTTCGCCTGCCACGTCGGGAAGTGCCGGCGCAGCAGCGCGAACACCGTGCAGATGAAGAACAGCTCGTCCCACGTGCCGACGGCGTTCACGCCGACGAAGAGTCTCGCGATCTCGTTCGGCTCGGTGACCGTCGGCCAGTTCTGGTACACGCCCGAGGTGATGAAGTAGAAGGGCAGGATGAGCCATCCGGCGAACGTGACGAAGATGAGGTAGAGCCACTGCGTGCGGGTCCAACGTCGCCCGGTTCGCCACGGGAAGCGGATGACGCGCTCGCGGTACAGGAACCGCGAGATGAGGAACGGCACGGCGACCGCGGCCCCCAGCACCACGGCGAAGCGCACCATCGCCTCGTTCGAGAGCTCGGCCTCGAGTGAGATCGTCGAGATGATCGCCTGGCCGATCGCGATGAGCGCGAGGTCGGGAAGCAACCGCTCGGTGCGGCCCGACCGGTCGACGAGCCAGGCGACGACCAGGCCGACGACGAGCATCGCGTACCCGGGCGGGCGCAACTGGAACCCGAACAGCAGCACCGCGGCCGAGCAGACGAGCACGGCCGGGACGAGCGCGATCGGGTGGGTGCGCACCTCGGAGGGGGCGGCGACGGCGGCGGTCACCCCTCCAGCTTCGCACGTGCGTCTTCGTCGATCGGCGGGGCGCTCCGACCTGTCGGCGGTGCATGCCAGCATCGACGCATGACCCGGATGCCGCCGCCACCCGCTCCGCGCGAACCCGACGCCCGCGCGGGCATCGTCCCGCCGTACCTCCTGCTGCGGATCGCGGCCGCGGAGGAGCACTACGACGTCGCGGCCGACGCCGCACGCCGGTCGCTGCTGCGCGACGAGCCGATGCGCGAGCTTCGCATCGAGGGCGCGCACCCCGGGCTGCTGCCGCACGAGCACACCCGGTCGACGACGCTCGAGGGCGAGGGCGAGGGCGAGCACGAGGGCGCGCCCGGCGCCGTGGGCGATGCCGCCACCCGGGCGCCCGCCCCAGACCGCCGCATCTCCGACGCCGACGGCGCCGAGTCGCTTCCCGGCCGCGTCGTCCGCACCGAGGGCCGCCCGCCGACCGGCGATGACGCGGTCGACGACGCCTACGACGGCCTCGGCGAGGTCTGGGCCCTGTTCGAGCGGGTCTACGGGCGCGACGCGATCGACGGCGCCGGTGGGCCGCTCGAGGCGACCGTGCACTTCGGCGACCGCTACGACAACGCCTTCTGGGACGGCGAGCGCATGGTGTTCGGCGACGGCGACGGCGAGGTGTTCCGCGGGTTCACCCAGTCGCGGTCGGTCATCGGCCACGAGCTGGCGCACGGCGTCACCGAGCTGACCGCGCGCCTGCGCTATCGCGACCAGTCGGGCGCGCTGAACGAGCACGTCTCCGACGTGTTCGGCGCGCTCACCGAGCAGTACGCGATGGGACAGGATGCCGACGCGGCGACCTGGCTCATCGGCGAGGGCGTCTTCACCGAGCTCGTGCAGGGCCGCGCACTGCGCTCGATGCTCGAACCCGGAACCGCCTACGACGACGACGTGCTCGGCCGCGACCCGCAGCCCGCGCACCTGCGCGACTACATCGAGACGGATGCCGACAACGGTGGCGTGCACCTGAACTCCGGCATCCCGAACCGCGCCTTCGCACTCGCGGCCGTCGAACTCGGCGGGTTCGCGTGGGAGCACGTCGGCCGCATCTGGTACGACACCCTCACCGGCGGAACGTTGAAGCCGAACGACGGGTTCACCGCGTTCGCGGCGGCGACGCTCGCCGCGGCACGCGAACGCTACGGTGCGGGCTCGCGCGAGGCGGCGGCCGTCGCGAACGGGTGGAAGGCCGTCGGGCTCGGAGCGGAGTAGCATCCGGAGCATGGAGGTCGAGGTCGTCCGAAGCGGAGGGCTCGCCGGGCTGCGGCTCACGTGGACCGTCGAGGTCGAGGACCAGCCCGACCCCGAGGAGTGGGTGCTCCTCGTCGAGCGCCTCCCATGGAGCGAGACGCCGCCCGGCCCGCCGGAACCCGACCGGTACACCTATCGGATCCGGTGCGAGCCGCACGAGGCGACGCTCGCCGAGCGCCAGGTGACGGGGCCGTGGCGCGACCTCGTCGACCGGGTCCGTGATGCGGCCGAGCCCGAACGGGGGCGGCCGGATGCCGCGGGGCGGGCTGCGCCCGAGTCCGCGGCCGGGGCCACGCGGGAGACCGCGTCCGAGGAGGCAGCCGAGGAGGCAGCCGAGGAGGCAGCCGAGGTTACCGAACCCGAGCGCTCCCCCGACGCGTGAGCACGCCGAACGCGATCAATCCCTGCGCGGCCAGGTAGGTCGACATCACGACGAGGTCGTGCGCCGCGAACTCGTAGCCGGGCAGGAAGCGGCCGAGCGCGAGCACCGAGTCGGAGACCACGAAGAGCGCACCGCCGAGCGCGACGAGTCCGCCGAGTCCGCCCGCCAGCCCGGCCATCGTGCCGAGCACCGCGACGGGGATGAGCAGGTCGCCGAGGCCGGGTGCGAGCAGGGTCAGGAAGGCCGCGAACCACGCGACGTACGCGAGCGTCCACCACGGCAGGCGGCGACCGGCGGCAGGCAGACGCAGGAAGAGCACGACGTACGCCACGTGCGCGGCGAGGAAGGACAGCAGGCCCGCCACGAACCATCCGTCGCCCGGAGCGGTCAGCAGCGCGTCGCCGCCCCACGAGAGCACGATGGCCGCGACGAGCAGGCCGGCGGTCGAACGCGAGCGGGGTCGCGCGAGGACCACCGCGACGACGAGCGCGGGCATCAGGAGCAGCTTCGTGACGGTTGCGGGGGCGGCGCCGAGGCCGCCCACCAACACCACGAGGTGCACCAGGCTCAGCACGGCGTACGGCGCGAACGCGAAGACGAGTCGTCGATGGTCGGCGCGGGCGATCGGCTCGGGCGCGAGCGCGGCCTGATCGCGCACGCGCGGCGGGGCGGATCGGGTCATGTCGTCTGCTTCACGTCAGGCCGCGCTCAGCTCTCCACGGACAATCGAGTCGCCGGAGTGCGCCGGGTCGCCGTCGACCGGCTCCGCCGAGACATCCACGAGGGGGTACTCGGCGAGGTCGATGCCCGCGGGTACCGCGAGCCGCGCCGAATCGCCGTCCATGAGGCCGAGGCTCACGAGCCCCGATGCGTCGGCGCGGATGAGCCACACCTCGCGGACCTCGCCCGCGGGCACCTCGGTCGCGAGGTCGACGACGATGGTCCGATCGCCCGCCACGTCCTCCTCGACGACGGCGGTGCCGACCGCGTCGTCCCACCCCGGGAACGCGTCGAGTTCCGCGGTCGCGAGGACGGTGCTCGCGTCGGGCGCGACCCCGTCACGGCCGACCCCGGTGATCGCGACGCCGATGCCGACGCCCGCGACGAGCCCGATGACGGCCGCCGCCGCGGCGATCCCCCACCAGAGCCGCCGGCGCGACGGCCCGTTCGCGGTCGGCGACGGGGTGCGCGGACGACGCGGCACGACGTGACGCCGAGCGGACGCCGCAACCCCCGGACCGTCGGACGACGCCTCCCGCATGTCGGGATCGGGCGTGCCGGATGCCGGCGCGCGCGCCGCAGTGGCCGCACCGCGCTCCGCGAGCGGATCCGTCGCGAGCTCCGGAGCCAGTCCGAGCTCGTCGTGGATGCGCGACCACACCGCCGACGGCGGTGCCTCGAGCTCGTCGTCGGGCGCATCGCGTCCGAGGTCGACCGTCCGCGCGAGCGCGGCGTACTCGGCGGCGCAGACCTCGCACGCCGACAGGTGGTCGCGGACGACCGGCTCGGGCTGGCCTCCATCGAGGGCCAGCACGGCGAGCTCCTCAGGCTCGATGTGGTCCATCCTCCACCTCCCATCGTGATCTCAGTCGGCTCAGACTTCGGCGTACGTGGCTCTTCACCGTGCCGATCGGCAGGTCGAGTGCTTCGGCGATCTGCGAATGGCTGAGCTGGTCGTAGAACGCCAGTTGCATCACCCGCCGCGGCACCGGCTCCAGCCGACCGAGCTCCTCGGCGACCATGGCGCGCTCGGCGAGGTCGTCGTCGACTGCGGTCGAGGCCACGGACGCCTCGGCGACGAGGCTCTCCTGCAGCCGACGCGACCGCGACCTCGCCTCGTGCGCGTCGGCGATCCGGTGCTTCGTGATGCCGACGATCCAGGCGCTCAGCGTGGAACGCGTCGCGTCGAAGGTCGACCTCCCCCGCCACGCCGCGAGGTACACCTGCTGCGTGACGTCTTCGGCGTCGGTGCGGTCGCCGAGCGAGCGGTAGGCGAGCCGGAACACGAGCGGGGACCAGCGTGCGTACGCCTCCCGGAGCGCGCGCTCATCGCCGGCGGAGAACTCCTCCGCGAGCGCGCGGTCGTCGAGGGTGTCGAAGGCGATCGGGCTCACCGTGCGGGGCTCATCCTCTCGTCGGACCCGACCCGGATGACTCCGGGCGGATCGGGCCTGGCGGGGCCGCGCGTCGACCATGACGAGCGGCGGTGCCGCGGTCGTCGACTGCGGCGTGGCCATCAGCATATCGAGTCCCCCTCCCGGTTCCGGTCGTCCGCGTCGTCACTTCGGAACGGCGGTGACCACGAGGTTGCTGAGGTAGCGCCTGGCCTCGTAGTCGAACTCCCCGCCGCAGGTGACGAGGGTGAGTCGCGGCGAACCCGATCGGTCGAACGCGGCATCCCAGTCGACGTCGGACTTCTCGGTGACCTGCGACGACTCGACGGCGTAGGCGTGGCGCGTGCCCGCGGCATCCGTGACGAACACCGGCGTCCCCGGTGCCGCATCCTTCAGTCGCGCGAACGGCAGGACCCGGTACTCCAGCGAGTCGACGTGGGCCGCGATCACGGTCGATCCGGTCTCCGACCCCGGCGCCGGCCCCCACCGGTACCACGCGGCGATCGCCGGGTCGTCGAAGAGGCCCATGCGCCCGTCGGCGTCGAGGCCGACGGGTTCGACCCGCATGTCGATGCCGAGATCGGGCACCTCGACGCGAACCGGCGCGGGCGCCTGCACCGCACGGTTCGCCTCGAGCGACGCCGAGCGGCGCGGCACGTCGGGGATCGCGGAGGCCTGGGCCGCCGCCGCGGGGCGTGCCCCCGGCAGCGCTGAGGGGGTCGGCGCGGCCGCCGACGCGGACGGCTCGACGCGCGCCGGCGCGCCCTCCCCCGGTGCGACCGCGCATCCGGCGAGGAGGGCGAGCACGGCGGCGGCCGCGACCGGGGACCCGAACACCCCGGCCGCGACCGCCTTCCCCCGCATGGCGATCAGCGCTCGGCCTTCACCGTCACGACCTTGCGGGCCGCAACGACTGCGAGTGCGATCGCCGAGAGGACCGCGATTCCCCCCGCGGCCCACAGGCCGAACACCCGCTCGGGCGAGTTCGTCGCGACGAGACCCGCGGCACCGGCCGGAACGCCGTCGGGGCTCGAGTGCATCCCGGTCACGGTCTGCACGGCGAGTTCGAGCGTGTCGTCCTCGAGGCTGCCCCAGGCGTACACGATCGTCAGCGTGCCCTCGGCGACGTCGACGGGTGCCGGCCCGAGCACCGGGTCGGTCGTGCCGGCGGCGGCGACCGAAGCCTCGACGGTTCCGGCGGGCAGGTCCAGCGACTGCTCGTTCGGGTTCTCGAGGCCCGTGATCACGGCCTCACCACCGGCGAGCACATCGACCGCGGGTGCCGCCGCGACGTGTCGAACGGTCAGCCGGCCCTCACCGGCCGCGATCTCCGACACGTCGTTCGTGAAGAGATTGGCGGTCGGGTTGCCCTCGGCGTCGAGGTTCGCGACGGCCGTGTAGTTCCCGCCGGCCTCGAGCGGCAGGTCGACCGGTCCGATCACGGGCTCGGATGCGTCGGCGGCATCCGCCGCGGTGATCGCGACGCTGTAGGTGCCCGCAGCCAGTTCCAGCGGGCCGGCGAGGTCGCCCGGCTCGAAGTCGTCGAGCGTCAGTTCGTCGTTCACGTAGACGTCCACCGTGAGGCCGGGGACTCCGTGCAGCACGGAGAGCATGGCCGCGTCCTCGGCGGCGTTGGCGGGCGCGAGTCCGCCGAGCGCGACGAGCGCTCCGGCGCCGATGCCGGCGGCGATGATCTTCTTCATGGTGTCCTCCTGGTCGTTCCCGCGGTTCGCGGGGCGGATCTTGCCTGACACCATCTCCTTCCGATCCAACCTCCCGATCGGATGCACATGCATGGAGAATTCCTCGCGCCGGACGTGACGACGGCCGGCGCCCCTCGCGGGTGCGCCGGCCGTCACGCCGTACGTGGGCTCGGTTCAGCTGACGCCGAGCAGGTCGATCACGAAGATCAGGGTCTTGCCGGAGAGCGGGTGACCGCCGCCGGCGGGGCCGTACGCCTGCTGCGGCGGGACGGTGAGCTTGCGGCGCCCGCCGACCTTCATGCCGGGGATGCCCTCCTGCCAGCCGGCGATGAGCGCCTGCAGCGGGAAGTTGATCGACTGGCCGCGGCTCCACGACGAGTCGAACTCCTCGCCCGAGTCGTACTCGACGCCGAGGTAGTGCACGTCGACCGTCGAGCCGGCCGCCGCCTCGGGGCCGTCGCCGACGACGATGTCCTCGATGACGAGTTCGACGGGCGCCGGACCCTCGGGAGCCTCGACCTCGGGCTTGCTGTTCGTATCAGTCATGGGTCCATCAAAACGGATGCCGCGTGCGCGTTCAATCCGGGACACCCGTCCACACGGGTCTTGTGCTGACGGCGAACACGTTGCAGTCTGTAGCCCTAAAGAGCTCGTCGCCCCGGAGTGCTGTCGGCTGAGGCCACACCGCGGGGCGACGAGTTTCTTCGTGTGGGGCGGTGTCACTCCCCCATGAGCCGGGACCGGATCAGGAACCGCACCCCCTCGGGCGCCTCGAGCGAGAACCCGCTCCCCCGGCCGGGCACCACGTCGACCGTGAGGTGCGTGTGCCGCCAGTAGCCGAACTGCTCGGCCGACATCCAGAACGGCACGACCCGGCCCGAGCCGAGGTCGAGCTCGCCGAGGAGCACGTCGGCCGCGCTCGTGACGAAGTCGCCCGCCGGGTAGCACATGGGAGCGCTGCCGTCGCAGCATCCGCCCGACTGGTGGAACATCAGGGGCCCGTGCTTCGCCCACAGCGTCGCGAGCAGGACGCTCGCCGCGGGCGTGAGCTCCACCCGCGGCGAGACGTCCCCCGGCACCGTGACCGACGCGACCACGCGTGCGGCGAGCGCCGCGACATCCGTCGCCTCGTTCGTCATGGCCGGCCGCCGATCAGAAGAACCCGAGCGGGTTCTCGCTGTAGCTGACCAGGAGGTTCTTGGTCTGCTGGTAGTGCGCCAGCGCCTCCTTGTTGTTCTCGCGGCCGATGCCCGAGGACTTGTAGCCGCCGAACGCCGCACCCGCGGGGTACGCGTGGTAGTTGTTCACCCACACGCGGCCGGCCTGGATGTCGCGGCCCGCCCGGTACGCCTCGTTGCCGTTGCGGCTCCAGACGCCCGCGCCCAGTCCGTACAGCGTGTCGTTGGCGATGCGGATGGCGTCGTCGTAGTCGCGGAAGCTCGTGACCGCGACGACCGGGCCGAAGATCTCCTCCTGGAAGAGCCGCATGCGGTTCTCGCCCTCGAAGATCGTCGGCGCGACGTAGTAGCCCTCGCTGAGGTCGCCGCCGAGGTCGACGCGCTCACCGCCGAGCAGCAGCTTCGCGCCCTCCTGCTTGCCGATGTCGATGTAGCTCAGGATCTTCTCGAGCTGGTCGTTCGAGGCCTGCGCGCCGACCTGGGTCTCGGTGTCGAGCGGGTTGCCCTGCCGGGCGAGCTTCGTGCGCTCGATCGCGTCGTCGAGGAAGGTGTCGTAGATCGACTTCTGGATGAGCGAGCGGCTCGGGCAGGTGCAGACCTCGCCCTGGTTGAACGCGAACAGGCTGAAGCCCTCGAGCGCCTTGTCGTAGAACGAGTCGCGGCGGTCGGCGACCGACTCGAACACGATGTTCGGGCTCTTGCCGCCGAGCTCGACGGTCGAGGGGATGATGTTCGCCGACGCGTACTGGAGGATGAGCCGGCCGGTCGTCGTCTCGCCCGTGAACGCGATCTTGCGGATGCGGTTCGACGACGCGAGGGGCTTGCCGGCCTCGACGCCGAAGCCGTTGACCACGTTCAGGACGCCCGCAGGCAGCAGGTCGGCGATGAGCTCGACGAGGACGAGGATGGACACGGGCGTCTGCTCGGCGGGCTTCAGCACGACCGCGTTGCCCGCGGCGAGGGCGGGAGCGAGCTTCCAGACGGCCATGAGCAGCGGGAAGTTCCACGGGATGATCTGGCCGACGACGCCGAGCGGCTCGTCGAAGTGGTACGCGACGGTGTCCTCGTCGAGCTGCGTGAAGCTGCCCTCCTGCGCGCGGATCAGGCTCGCGAAGTAGCGGAAGTGGTCGCTCGCGAGCGGCAGGTCGGCGTTGAGCGGTTCGCGGATCGACTTGCCGTTGTCCCAGGTCTCGGCGACCGCGAGGAGCTCGAGGTTCGCGTCGATCCGGTCGGCGATGGCGTTCAGGATGGCGGCGCGGTGCGCGGCGCTCGTGCGCCCCCACGCGGGCGCGGCCCGGTGCGCCGCATCGAGTGCGGCCTCGATGTCGGCGGCGGTGCCGCGCGCGACCTCCGCGAACGGCCTGCCGTTGACGGGCGAGATGTCGTCGAAGTAGGCGCCCTCGATGGGCTTCACCCACTCGCCGCCGATGAAGTGCTCGTAGCGCGGCTTGAACTGGATCAGTGCGCCGGCGGTGCCGGGCGCGGCGTACACGGTCATCGTGTCTCCTCGTGACGTCGTCGTCATGCCCTCGGAGTGGGGCGATCGTCACGGTACGGAGGCGGGCGTTGCGCCTCGGTTGCCCGAGGGTTGCAGTCGCGTTGCAGTCAGCGCAGCGCTGCGTCGATGCGCTCGAGGTGCGCGACGACCGTCGCGCGACGCGGCGAGCGCGGCGGGAGCACCTCGAGGAGGGCCCGCCAGAGCTCGACGTCGTAGCGGTGCTCGTCGCGCTCGGCGTACGCGGCGAGCAGGTCGGGCGAGGCGTCGGCGAGCATCGACTCCCGGAGGCGGCCGGCGAGCTCGTCGCGGAGTTCGACGATGCCCGGCGCGATCGAAGCCGGCAGAAGCGGTCCCGGGTACTGCTCGAGCGCCTTGCGGAGCGACCCCTGGCCGGCGAGCTTCGCCACGCGCGCGGCGTCGACGTCGAGCGCCCGCGCGAGGCGGTACGGCCGCGACTCGAGCGGCGGCTCACCCGCGGCCTCGAGCACGCGCCGGAGCCGCGTGACCTCGGCGCGGAGCGTCACGGGTGAGGCGTCGCCCTCGTACACGAGCGCCGCGAGCCGCTCGGCTCCGAGGCCGTGCGGGTGCCAGGCGAGCAGGGTCAGGATCTCCGCGTGCCTGGGGCTCAACTCGTGCGCGCCGAGACGGGGCCGCTGCACGCCGAGCACGGTGAGCGGCGTGCGCGGCGCGGGTACCGATCGCATGCGCGAGCGTCGGATGGTGGCGTGCACGCTCGACTCGAGGTTCGCGATGCGCAGCTCGGCCTCGACGGCGGCGACGGTCGCCGACACGAGCGATAGCGTGTGCGGGGCGACGGCGAGGTCGGTGCCCGTGATGTCGATCACCCCGAGCAGGGCTCCCGTCACGGGGTCGTGGACCGGTGCCGCGGTGCAGCTCCACGGATGGACGATGCGGTTGTAGTGCTCGGCGCCGCGGATCTGCACCGCCCGATCGAGCTGCAGGGCGGTTCCCGGCGCGCTCGTTCCGATGCTCGCCTCGGACCAGTCGGCGCCCGCGACGAAGAGCATGTCCTCCGCCCGACGTCGAAGGTGCGGGTCGCCCTCGACGAAGAGCAGCCGGCCCTGCGCGTCGCCGACGGCGACGACCAGCCCGGCGTCCTCCGCGCCGTCGACGAGCAGGCGGCGGATGACGGGCATCACCGGGGCCAGCGCGTGCGAGGCCCGGTAGGCGCGGAACTCGCCATCGTCGAGTTCGATACGCGGCAGCGCCCGGTCGGGGTCGATGGCCCCGCGGATGGCGCGTTCCCACGATTCGCGCACGACGGGCCGGAGGCTGAGCGGCACGACGCCGGTCGCCAGGGCGTCCTCCTGGGCGCGCAGCAGCCGATCGCGCAGGGCGCCGGGGTCGCCCTGCGGCACCTCGTTCGGCATGGGCACGCCGTCTCCGATCGCCGTCGATCACCTCGCGGATGCGGCAAGCATAGACCGCCCGGGTCGGAGCCGACGCCACTCGGCGATCGCGAGGCGATCACCCGACGGCGAGCAGCACTCCGGCCGAGGTCCCGGCGTACACACCGGATTTCACCGAGGCGATGCCGAGGATCGCGTCGCCCGGGACGATCGGGAGCGTGGACCGCACCGATCCGTCCGCCAGCGACAGACTCGCGAGCGCGCCGGTCGACGTCGACGCGAACGCCACGTCCTTCGCGGCCGCCGCACCCGTGACGTCGAGGGGCGACCCGAGGGCGCCGGCGAGATCCGTCCTCCAGTGCACCAGGCCGGTCGACGCAGCCGTCGCGGCGACCCATCCGGCCGAGGTTCCCGCGAGCACGGTGTCCTTGGTCACGGTCGCGGCGGAGACGGAGAGATCGACACCGGTCACCCCGCTCAGGTCCGTCACCCAGCGCACGGATCCGACCGCCGGGTCGAGCACCGCGATGCGGCCGATCGAGGTGCCCACCGCCAGGACGTCCTTCCCCGACGCGACCGCCGTGGCCCCGAGGAGCATGCCGAGGTACCCGGACAGGTCGGTCGTCCACCGCACCTCGCCGGTCGCCGCGTCGAGCGAGACGACCCGCCCGTCCGACGTCGCTGCGGCAACGGCGCCCCCGCCGACGGAGACCGCCGACACCGCGAGCGGCGCTCCGAGCACACCCGCCACGTCGGTCACCCAACGCACCTCGCCGGTGGACGCGTCCATGGCGACGACGCCTCCGTTCGAGGCGCCCGCGACCGTCGCGCCGTCCCCGGTCGCCACCGAGGAGACCTCGACGCTCGCAGCGAGGACCGCGTCGACGAACGTCACCCAGCGGATCGACCCGTCGGAGGGCTCGGACGCCACGACGTCACCGCTCGTCGTCCCCGCGAACACCGCGCGCTTGTCGGCGGCGACGGACGTGACCGCGAGGCCGGTGCCGAGGGCGGCCGCGAGGTCGGAGGACCAGACGACCGTCGGTGCTCGCGGCGGCTTCTGGGCGAGTACCGGCCCGGCACCGATTCCGGTGCCGAGACCGATGAGCAGCAGGGCCGACGATATGGTGGCCGGCAGGGCGCGAGCGGACGTCATGATGCAACTCCTCGCATCGAGGCGTTCGGGTCCGATGCCCGCACCGTACTCCTCCTCGATCCCGGCGGTCAACGCCGGCGATCGTCGGTCGCCACTCAGGCCGAGATCGCGGCGCGAGCGCGCGTGACGGACTCGAGGAGCGCCCGTTCGTCCGCGTGCCGGCGCACGTCGGCGCGGCCGGTCGCGATGATATTCCGGGTGAACGCCAGCCGGGTGGCATCCGCGATGAACCGCTGGACCTCGGCGGTGCGCGAGGGCTGCTGCGCACGAGCCCAGGCGAGCGCGGCCCGTCGGCCGGGCCACGTCGAGAGGCCGTCGACCTCGTCTTGGCTGAACCAGCCCGCGGCCGCGTACTCCGAGAGCCGCCTGCGCGTCACGCGCTGCTCCTCGCGCCGGAGCAGGACGGTCACGACGACGGCGGCGATGAAGATCGGCACCTGCACGGTGAAGTAGAGGGCGAAGGCGTCGGCGAAGGCGAGCGAACCGTTCCAGAACGCGTGCAGCAGGATGGCGGCGACGAGGCCCACCAGGAACCACGCGATGACGCCCGCCCCACGGCCGCGCCGGGCGGCGAAGCCGATCGCGACGCCCGTGCACGCCGTGAACAGCACGTGCGCGAACGGGGAGAAGAGTCCGCGGATGATGAACGTCGTGCCGAGCTCGCCCGCGCCGCCCTCGATGAGCGCGACGCCGAAGTACAGGATGTTCTCGGTGAACGCGAAGCCGGCCGCGACCGTCGCGCCGTAGACGAGGCCGTCGACGGGTCCGTCGAAGTGCGACCGGGCGAGCAGGAAGATGAGGAGCACGCCGGCGCCCTTCGCGAGCTCCTCCACGATCGGCGCCTGCACGACGGCCTGCAGTGCCTCGTCGGTCGTCGCGCCGTCGGGCGAGGTGAACGCGGCGAAGAGCTGCACGCCGAGGTCGACGACGAGCGCGATCGCGACCGACACCGCCGCGCCCCAGAGGAACGCGAGCCAGAGTGCCCAGCGCGGCTCGGGCTCCCAGCGGTCGATCCAGCGGACCGCGAACAGGACGATCGCGAGCGGCACGAGCGCGACGAGCGTTCCGACTGCGACGACGGAGGCGCCCAGCGAGATGGCGAGGTAGCCGGCCACGAGGAGCGCGACCAGGCCCGCGACGGCGATGAGCACGATGATCGCGGCCCCGGCGCCCAGGCCCGTGCGCGGGCGCCCGGCAGGGCGGGCCGCGAAGGCGGGATCACCCGAGGGCGATCCGGCTGCATTCAGGTGGCCGTGCGGATCGACGGGTGGCGGAGGCGTCAGGCTCACGCCGGAAGCCTAGCGAGCCGCGCCGTCACCGGGCGGGAACATCACGCCCGGGTTCAGGATGCCGGCCGGGTCGAACACCGCCTTGATCCGACGCTGGAGGTCGACGGACGCATCGCCGAGCTCCTCGGCGAGCCAGCGCCGCTTCAGCACGCCGACCCCGTGCTCGCCGGTCAGCGTGCCGCCGAGGCGCACCGCAGCGCGGAACAGCTCATCGGCGGCGGTCCAGATGCACTCGGGCACCTCGTCGCCCTCGAACACGAAGTTCGGATGCAGGTTGCCGTCGCCCGCGTGCGCGAGCGTCGGGATCTCGACGCCGTGGCGGGCGCCGATCCGGGCGATCTCGCGGAACATCTCCGGCAGCTTCGAACGCGGCACCGCGACGTCCTCGATGAGCACGTTGCCGCGCGAGGCGAGTGCCGGGTGCATCGCGCGGCGGATGTCGAGGAGGCGCTCGCCCGTCGCGGCATCCGTGGACCGCTCGACCCGCCCGCCGGATTCGGCGAACACCCGGGCGATCACCTCCGCCTCGGCCGCGGCATCCCCCGCGTCGCACTGGGCGAGGAGGAACGTCTCGCCGGGCGCGAAGTCGGCGAGCGGCGTGCCCGCGAGCGCGTCGGCGCCGAGGTGCTCGGCGACGCGCGCGAGCCCGACGGGGTCGATGAGTTCGAGCACGGCGGGGCGGACGCGCGCGGCGGCGACGCCCCCGACCGCGACGCCCGCCGACTCCACGTCCGGGAAGGCGGCGGCGACCGTCTCCGTCGCCCCGGGCACGACCGGACGCAGGCGCACGACGGCCTCGACGATCACGCCGAGCGTGCCCTCGGAGCCCGTGAGCAGTGCCGTCAGGTCATAGCCCGTCACGCCCTTGACGGTCCGGTGCCCGGTGCGCAGCAGCGACCCGTCGGCGAGGACCACAGCCAGGCCCAGGACGCTCTCGCGCGTCACGCCGTACTTCGCGCAGAGCAGCCCACCGGCGTTCGTGGCGATGTTGCCGCCGATCGACGAGATGGCCCGGCTCGCCGGGTCGGGCGCGTACCAGAGCCCGCGCTCGCGGGCCGCGCGATCGAGGTCGCCGTTCAGCACGCCCGGCTCGACGACCGCGAGCTCGTCGACGTCGTCGATCTCGAGGATCCGGTCCATGCGCGAGAGGTCGAGCACGATCGAGCCGCGGCTCGCGATCCCGCCGCCGGCGAGCCCGGTTCCGGCGCCGCGGGGCACGATGGGAGTTCCGGTGGCGGTCGCGATGCGCATGAGCTCCTGCACGTCTGCGACGGATGCCGCGTGCACGACTGCGAGCGGCGGCGCGTCGCTGCGCCATCCGGAGCGGTCTTCGCGCACGGCCTCGAGGGCGGGGCCGTCGAAGGCGGCGCGCTCGCCGAAGGCGTCGTCGAGGCGGTCGCGCAGCTCGGCGGTCGACGGGTCGTGCAGATCGGCGGAGAGCGATGGCGCATCGGCTGGCATGGGGTCCAGCGTAGCGACGCAGCCATGTCCGATTTCCGCTATGCAGGATCGCGGGCGGATGCGACGCTGGATGGGTGACCACGACCGCCCCCGCCCCACCCGGCACCGCAGCCGGGAGCACCGCGAACCGCAGCCCGCACGCCGATCCGCTCGCCGACCCCGTCTTCGCGGAGAAGTACCGCGCCATGCTCGCGCGCGACGCGCGCTTCGACGGCCAGTTCATCACGGGCGTGCACTCGACGGGCATCTACTGCCGGCCGAGCTGCCCCGCGGCACCGCCGAAGCCGACGAACGTCACGTTCTACCGGACCGCGGCGGCCGCGCACGAGGCCGGCCTCCGGGCGTGCAAGCGCTGCCTGCCCGACGCCGTGCCCGGCTCACCCGAATGGGACCTCGACGACGACCTCGCCGCCCGGGCCATGCGCCTCATCGCCGACGGCGTCGTCGAGCGCGACGGCGTGCCCGGCCTCGCGGCCCGCCTCGGCTACACGCCCCGCCACCTCACCCGCGTGCTCACCGCCGAACTCGGCGCCGGCCCGCTCGCACTCGCCCGCGCGCATCGCGCGCAGACCGCGCGCGCCCTGCTCACCTCGACCGCGATGCGCGTGTCGGACGTCGCGTTCGCGGCGGGCTTCGGCAGCATCCGCCAGTTCAACGACACCGTGCGCGCGGTCTACGAGCGCAGCCCGCTCGAGCTCCGTGCGACCGCGCGCGCGCGACGTGGCGGCCGGGTCGCCGCGGCGGCGACCACGGCGTCGAGTACGGCGACGGATGACCCGGGGTCGCCCGCCCCCGGCGACGCCGGTGTCGTGCGTCTCCGGCTTCCCGCGCGCGCGCCCTTCGACGCCGCGGGCGTGTTCGCGTGGCTCGCGACCCGCGCGCTCGCCGGCGTGGAGAGCGCCGGCACCGACCACTACGCGCGCACGCTCGCACTGCCGACCGGCCCGGCGCTGGTCCGGCTCGCCGCCGTCCACGGCGCCCCGGCGCTCGACGTCGAGGCGCACCTGTCGAGCCTCGCCGACCTCGCGCCGCTCGTCGCCCGCGTGCGGCGCCTGTTCGACCTGGACGCCGATGCCGAGGCGATCGACGCGGCGCTCGCCGCCGACCCCGTCCTCGCGCCCGCGGTCGCCGCCGTTCCCGGCATCCGAATGCCCGGCTGCCTCGACCCGCACGAGCTCGTCGTGCGCGCGCTCGTCGGCCAGCAGGTCTCCGTCGCCGCCGCCCGCACGGCGCTGACACGGCTCGCCGCCGAGCTCGGCGAACGCGTCGAGATCGACGGGAGCGTGCGCACGCTGTTCCCCACTGCCTCGGCGATCGCCGAGCGCGGCGGCGACGTGCTGCGCGGCCCCGCCGCGCGCATCCGCACCATCGTCGACGTCTGCGGCCGCCTCGCCGCCGGCGAGCTCGTCGTGGCTCCGGAGCGCGAGCGCGCCGAGCTGCGAGCCGACCTGCTCGCGGTGCCCGGCATCGGCCCCTGGACGGCCGGGTACCTCGCCATGCGCGTGACGCGCGAGCCCGACGAGTTGCTCGTCTCCGACCTCGCCCTCCGCAACGGGGCGGCGCGCCTCGGCCTGCCGTCCGATGCGAAGGCGCTCGCCGCTCGCGGCGCGGAGTGGGCACCCTGGCGGAGCTACGCCTCGATGCACCTCTGGCGGGTCGCGGCATCCGCCTTGTCGACGTGACGGAGCATCACGCCCGGTTCGTTGTACGTTCCGCACAGCGGCAAGGCGAGGGCGGCCGATAGCCTAGACGGGTGAAGTTCGCGCACCTCCGAGTCGAAGGCCAGACGACCCCCCGACTCGCGGTGGTCCACGACGATCAGGCGACCTTCCTCGACGAGGTGATGGCCGACGCCCCGCGCGACCTGCAGGAGCTCATCGAGCGAGGCCCCGACGCCCTCGCCGATGTGCGCGCGGTCGTCGCCGCGGCCCTCGCATCGGGCGCCCCGACGACCCCGGTCGCCGACCTCCGGCACGACTCCGCCGTGCTGAGGCCGGCGCAGGTGCTCGCGATCGGGGCGAACTACGCCGCCCACGCGTCCGAACTGAAGTTGCGCTCCGAATCGGCGATGACGATCTTCTCGCTCTGGCCGAACTCGCTCGCCGCGCACGGCGGAACGACCACGTGGGCGGGCGACGTGGCCACCCAGGTCGACTACGAGGCCGAGCTCGGCGTGATCATCGGCACGCCCGCGCGCGACGTCTCGCCGCAGGACGCGCTCGACCACGTGTGGGGATACACGGTCGTGAACGACATCACGGCCCGCGACATCCAGTTCAGCGAGGCGCAGTGGTCGCGCTGCAAGTCGTTCGACGGCTTCACGCCGACCGGCCCCGTCGTGGTCACCGCCGACGAGATCGCCGATCCCCAGGACCTGTGGTTGACGACGAACCTCGACGGACACATCCTGCAGGACGCCTCGACCAACGAGATGGTCCGGAGCGTCGCCGAGATCATCTCCTACCTCTCGAAGACCGCGACCCTCCCGGCCGGCACCCTCATCTCGACGGGCAGCCCCGGCGGTGCCGGGTATTCACGCAACCCGCAGGTGTTCCTGCACGACGGCTCGACCGTGACCGTCAGCATCGAGGGGATCGGCTCGCTCACCACGCACTGCCGCGTGATCTGAGGCGCCTCGCCGGGCTCAGTCGCTCGGCTCCCCCTTCAGCTCCACGACGTTGATGGCCTGGGTGATGGGATGGACCCCCGAGAGGCGCGACGGCATGAGCTGCCGGGTCACGTCCTCACGGGTCATGAGGCCGGCCTCGACGACCAGGTCGGCGACGGGTCGTCCGGTCGCGAGCGCGACCTTCGCGAGCTTCGCCGCCTCGGCGTAGCCGATGAACGGGATGAGCGCCGTGATCACGCCGACGCTCGATGCGACCTGCGCCTCGAGGTGCTCGGTGTTCGGCGTGATGCCGTCGACGCAGTTCACGCGCAGGGTCCAGCACGCCTGCCGCATCCACGTGATCGACTGCAGGAGCGAGTGCGCGATGACCGGCTCGAACGCGTTGAGCTGCAGCTGGCCGTTCTCGGCGGCCATCATGACCGTGACGTCGGCCCCCGCGACCGCGTAGGCGACCTGGCTGACCGCCTCGGGGATGACCGGGTTGACCTTGCCCGGCATGATGCTCGAGCCCGCCTGCTTGGGCGGGAGGTGGATCTCGCCGAGACCGGCCTGCGGACCCGACGAGAGCAGCCGGAGGTCGTTGCAGATCTTCGAGAGCTTGATCGCGCTGCGCTTCAGCGCGCTCGAGAAGGTCATGAAGACGCCCGTGTCGCTCGTCGCCTCGACGAGGTCGGGCGCGGTCTCCAGACGCTGACCCGTGATCTCGCTGAGGTGCCGCACCACCGCGGCCGCGTACCCGGGGTCGGCCGTGATGCCCGTGCCGACCGCGGTGCCGCCGAGGTTCACCTCGGAGAGCAGCTTGATCGTCTCGCGGAGCCGCGCGATGTCCTCGCCGAGGGTCGTCGCGAAGCCGTGGAACTCCTGGCCGAGCGTCATCGGGACCGCGTCCTGGAGCTGCGTGCGGCCGACCTTGAGCACCTCGTGGAACTCGCGGCCCTTGCGTCCGAACGAGATCCGGAGCAGGTCGAGCTCGGTGAGCATCGTCGTGAGCGACGCGGTCATCGCCAGCTTCAGCGCGGTCGGGTAGGTGTCGTTCGTCGACTGGCTGCGGTTGACGTCGTCGATCGGGTGGATGAGGTCGTAGCGCGCCCTCGGGTAGCCCGCGATCTCGAGCGCGATGTTCGCGATGACCTCGTTCGCGTTCATGTTCGTCGAGGTGCCCGCACCGCCCTGGATGACGCCGACCACGAACTGGTCGTGGAACTCGCCGTCGATGATCCGCTGGCAGGCCTCGTCGATCCACGCCTGCTTGCGCGGATCGAGGGCGCCGAGCTCCTTGTTCGCCCGGCACGCCGCCTGCTTCACCTGCGCGAGCGCGACGACGAGCTCGGGATAGACGGAGATCGGTCGCTTCGAGATCGGGAAGTTCTGGAGCGCACGCATGGTGTGCACGCCCCAATAGGCATCTGCGGGGACCTCGACCGAGCCGAGCGAGTCGGTCTCGGTCCGTGTCTCCGACGTGTTCGTGGGGATCACCTCGTCCTCCGATCGGACGCTTTCGACGGTGTTGGGATGCGGTCGGGTCATCGACACTTCGGCTCCATCGCCTCGAGGACACGCGCGGGATCGCCGCGCTCGGTACGTCCCGAGCCTACTCGGCGGCCCACGGCGATTCCCGCAGCAGCGTGTACGATCCGTGCGCGTCCGCTGTACACGGCGTCCGATTCGTGCGTCGCATGCACCGACCCGCCCGAGCGGGCGGTCAACCCGGGCCGGCGACGTCGTCGAGATCCCCGGTCCGCGCTTCGCGTCCATCCGCTCCCCCGCGTGTCCTCCCACGCGTCAGGGACACCCCGCGGCCGCCCGACGGCAGGTCCCGACGCGAACGAGGCCCACGACCGTCGGGTCGTGGGCCTCGTCGTCGCGGGCGATCAGACGAACGCGAGCGGCGCGAACGGCAGCAGCAGCAGGCCGAAGGCGAGGAACGCGAGGGTCGCGATGACGACGCCGGCGAGCATCACCGCGTTCAGCGCGATGCCCCAGATCGCCATGGTGCGGGCCGACGGCTCGCGGCGCAGCGCGAGGATGCCGAGCACGAGGCCGGCGACCGGCACCACGAACGTGAAGCCGGCGACGAGCGAGACGATGCCGAGCACGAGGCTCGAGACGGCGAACCCGCGCGTCTCGACGTCGGTCGCCGGTGCGGGGGTGACGGTGGTCATCAGTTGGATCTCCTGTTCATCGGGATGATCCGAGGCTACGGATGACGCGAGCCCGTCGACATGGGGCGAACCCCCGGATCGACGGGGCGGGTACCGCCCCCGGTCGACCGACGCCGGACCGGGGCGCCCACGCGATCATGCTCAGCCGGCGAGCAGCGCCTCGACCGGCCCGCGTGCGAAGTAGATCACGAACCCCGCGGCGACGACCCAGAGCAGTGGGCTGATCTCCTTCGCCTTCCCGGAGAGCGAGCGGACGATCACCCAGCTGATGAATCCCGCGCCGATGCCGTTCGCGATCGAGTAGGTGAGCGGCATGACCGTGACGGTCAGGAACACCGGGAGCAGCACGCTGAAGTCGCCGAAGTCGATCTCGCGGATCTGCGACATCATGAGCGCACCCACGATGACGAGCGCGGCCGCGGCGACCTCGGACGGCACGACGGAGGTCAGCGGCGTGAGGAACATCGCGAGGAGGAACAGCGCGCCGGTCACCAGGTTCGCCAGGCCCGTGCGCGCACCCTCGCCGATACCCGAGCCGGACTCGATGAAGACCGTGTTCGACGAGCTCGACGTGAAGCCGCCCGCGACGGCGCCGACGCCCTCGACGACGAGCGCGGAACGCAGGCGCGGGAACTCGCCCTTCGCGTCCGCGACGCCGGCCTCCTTCGACAGGCCCGTCATCGTGCCGAGGGCGTCGAAGAAGTTCGTGAACACGAGCGTGAAGACGAGCATGAGCGCGGCGAGCACGCCGATCCGTTCGAAGCTGCCGAAGCTGACCTGGCCGACGAGGGACAGGTCGGGCAGACCCACCCACTGCGCGGGCAGCTCGGGCACCGAGAGGCCCCATCCCTGCGGGTTGACGGATCCGTCGGCGCCGAACTTCGGGCCGAGGTCGAGGACGGCCTCGAGGACGATGGCGAGCACGGTGCCCGAGAGCAGGCCGATGAGGATGCCGCCCTTGACCCTGCGGGCGACGAGCACACCGGTCAGGAGCAGCGTGACCACGAACACGACGGTCGGGATCGTGCCCACCGATCCGTCCACGCCGAGGCCGACGGGTGGGGAGGACGCACCGGTCGCCGTCACGAGTCCGGCGTCGACGAAGCCGATGAACGCGATGAACAGGCCGATCCCGACGGTGATCGCGAGCTTCAGCGGCATGGGGACGGCCTCGAAGATGAGCCGCCGGAGGCCCGTGGCCGCGAGCAGCACGATGATGAGGCCGTTGACGAGCACGAGGCCCATCGCCTCGGCCCAGGTGACCTGGCCGACGACCGACACCGCGAGGAAGGAGTTGATGCCGAGGCCGGCGGCGAACGCGAACGGCAGACGCGCGACGACGCCGAAAAGGATCGTCATGACGCCGGCGGTGAGCGCGGTCACGGCGGCGACCTGGGCGAAACCGAGGTTCTCGCCCGCGACATCCGTGCCGCTCGAGAGGATGATCGGGTTCAGGATGACGATGTACGCCATCGTCACGAACGTCACGACGCCGCCGCGGATCTCGGCGGGGATCGTCGAGCCGCGTCGCGTGATCTCGAAGAAGCGGTCGAGGGGGTTCCTCGGGGCGGGCGGGCCGGAGGTCGCGGAGGCGGCTCCGGGCTCGGTCGTCGTCTCGGTGTCGGGTCGGAGGGTCATGTCGTCCAGTGTCTGGTCGGGGTGCGCGTTCGGCGCACATCGGTCTGGTTCCGCTTCTGCGAGCGGCGCGGGACGACGGTGGCCCGACGATGGAGAGGGCGGCTCAGCCGCCGTGGAGTGCGGGCACGATGAGGTAGATGCCGTAGAGGACGGCGAGGCCGCTCAGCGCGAAGCACGCCCAGGCGCCGACCACCGCCATCCGCTTCTGACCGTCGGTCAGCGGGCTCTTGCGCGCCGCCTTCGCGGCCCGCTTGGCGGCCTTCGCCGCCTCCTCCGGCGTGATCACGGTGATGGCGTCGGTGAACTCCGCCGGGGCCACCACGGGCGTACGACCGCCGATGGTGAGCAGGCGGATGCCGAGGGCGTACGCGCTCACGACGACGCTCGCGCCGACGAGCGAGGCGACGAGCACGATCACGAACGAGATCCAGTCGATCACGAGGTCACCTTCCGCTTCGGCTCGGGGCTGCGCTTGATCTTCACGGCGCGGCCGGAGTCGGCCACCTCGCTGAGCACGTTCCGGTGCGACACCTCGTCGCGGCGCGACCACAGGAAGATCCCGCCGATGATGACGGCGGCCGCGACCGCGTCGATCAGGACGCCGACGACGCCCATGGTGGCGACGAGCGCGGCGAGCGCGCCGACGCCGCCCGCGGCCGGCAGGGTGAGGATCCAGCCGATGCCGATCCGCCCCGCGGTGCGCCATCGCACCTTCGAACCGCGACGGCCGAGGCCGGAGCCGATGACCGAACCGGAGGCGACCTGCGTGGTCGACAGCGCGAAGCCGAGGTGGCTGGACGCGAGGATGGTCGCCGCCGTCGCGGTCTCGGACGCGAACCCCTGCGCCGGCTTGACGTCGGTGAGGCCCGTGCCGAGCGTCTTGATGATGCGCCATCCGCCCATGTACGTGCCGAGCGCGATCGCGACGGCACAGGTCACGACGACCCAGAACTCCGGCCCCGATCCGACCGGCTGCGCGCCGACGGAGATGAGCGTGAGCGTGATGACGCCCATCGTCTTCTGCGCATCATTCGTGCCGTGCGCGAGCGCGACCAGTGAGCTGGAGAAGATCTGCGCATGCCGGAACCCGTCGCGGCCGTCGGGCTTGCCGTCGTAGCGCCGAGTGATCGCGTACGCGAGCTTGGTCGCCGCGAACGCCACGAGGCCGGCGGTCAGCGGTGCGAGCAGCGCGGGCAGGATGATCTTCGACAGGACGACGCCGCCGTCGATGGCCTGGATGCCGAAGCCGACGAGTGCCGCGCCGATGAGCCCGCCGAACAGGGCGTGGCTCGAGGACGACGGCAGGCCGAGCAGCCACGTCACCATGTTCCAGGTGATGGCGCCGATGAGGCCGGCGAAGATGAGCTCGGGCGTGATGAACACGCCGTTCTCACCCTCGCGGATGAGCCCGCCCGAGATGGTCTTCGCCACCTCGGTCGAGAGGAAGGCGCCGACCAGGTTGAGGACGGCCGCGAGCGCCACGGCGACCTTCGGGCGCAGCGCACCCGTCGCGATCGGCGTCGCCATCGCGTTGGCCGTGTCGTGGAAGCCGTTCGTGAAGTCGAAGAAGAGCGCCAGCGCGATGACCAGCACGACGATGAGGGTGAGATCCACCGGCGTCTTTCTGTCGTCGGCGGACCGGGGTTCGCCGGATGTTCACGGGAGGTGGGTTGCGGAATTCGGCGAGCGCCGAGCCCCGTCGATCCTACGCGACGTGATCGAGCTCATCCACCACGGTCGCGAGGTCCTCGCCGAACACGTAGGTCCGGCCGACCGTCCCGCCCGCGAGCACGTCGGGCAGCCACCGGCGCGCGTCGTCCCACATCTCGGCGAACGGAACGTCGTCGAGGCCGAACCACTCGGGGTCGAGTTCGTCGGAGGGCACCGGATCGCCGGCGAAGCGCCGGACCACGAACACGTTCGAGGCCTGGCTCCACGCCTCGCGGTGCGGGAAGAGGTAGGTCAGGCGCCCCCGCGCCTCCAGGTCGCCGGCCGCGACGACGAGCCCCGACTCCTCCTCGACCTCGCGCACCGCGGCGTCGACGGCCGACTCCCCCGGCTCGAGCTTGCCGCCGAGCCCCACGTAGTTGCCCGCTCCGAGGCCGTGCTTCTTCCGGCCGAGCAGCACCTCTGTGCGTCCGCCGACCTCGCGGAGGACGTAGCAGACGCAGACCTCCGGCAGCGGCATCCGCTCAGCCGACATCCGCTCAGCCGAAGAGGATCCGCGCCTCGTCGTAGCGCGACTGCGGCACGACGTTCAGGCCGCCCGTCGCATCCGCGATCGAGACCCGCGCGATGTCGGTGCCGCGAAGGGTCACCATGCTGCCCCAGGCACGGTCGACCGCGGCGTCGACCGCGGCCATGCCGAGTCGCGTGGCGAGGACGCGGTCGTACGCCGACGGCGCGCCGCCGCGCTGGATGTGGCCGAGCACGGTGTGCCGCGACTCGATGCCGGTGCGCTCCTCGATCATGGGCGCGAGCTTCTCGGCGATACCGCCGAGTCGCGGCCGGTTGAACGCGTCGAGGCCGAGGTGCGAGTGCGCCTCATCCATGGTGTCGAGCTTGAAGCCCTCGGCGACCACGATGAGGGGCGCACGGCCGCGGTCGCGCACCGACTCGACGTACTCGCAGATCTCGTCGATACCCATCGGCTGCTCGGGGATCAGGATCGCGTGCGCGCCTCCGGCCATGCCGGAGTGCAGGGCGATCCAGCCGACGTGGCGGCCCATGACCTCGAGCACGATCGCGCGGTTGTGCGACTCGGCGGTCGTGCGCAGGCGGTCGATGGCCTCCGTCGCGATCTCGACGGCCGTGTCGAACCCGAACGAGTAGTCGGTCGCGGCGAGGTCGTTGTCGATCGTCTTCGGGACGCCGATGACGGGGATGCCGCCCTCGTCCCACAGTCGGCGGGCCGCCGTGAGCGTGCCCTCGCCGCCGATGGCGATGATCGCATCGATGCCCTCGTCGTCGAGCATGCGGCGGATGTTCTCGGGGCCGCCCTGCTCGCCCTCGAAGGGATTCGTGCGGCTCGAGCCCAGGATCGTGCCGCCCTGCTTCGAGAGGCCGCGGACGTCGTGGCGGGTGATCGGCATGATGTCGCGCTCGACCACGCCGCGCCAGCCCCAGCGGAACCCGACGAACTCCGCCTCGTGCGAGATGACGCCCTTGAGCACGGAACCGCGGATGACCGCGTTCAGCCCGGGGCAGTCGCCGCCGCTCGTCAGAATGCCGATCTTCATGCCTGATGACTCCTCATGAGGTGGATCGTTCGCGGGGGTGCCGCATCATCGAGGCGCGAACGTCACGGAGTCTAGCGGGGCGCGCGGCATCCGGTCGCGTCGTGCCGAGCCGCCGTCGGCGCGCGCGACGGCGAGCGGATGCCGCGGCCCCGGCGTCACAGGGCGCCGTCGAGCGCCTGCCGGAGCAGGTGCTGCAGGGCGTCGAGCTGCACCGAGTCGGCCGAGCCGGGCTCGACGTCGCTGCCGTCGAGCGCGCGCAGCGCGAGGCCCTGCTTCTGGTCGATGAGCTCCGCGATGCGCGCGTCGACCGTGTGCGCGGCGATGATCCGCCACGCCGTGACGGGCTCGTCCTGGCCGATGCGGTGCACGCGGTCGATCGCCTGCGTCTGCTCCGCCGCGGTCCAGCTGAGCTCGGCCAGCACGACGTTCGACGCCGACTGCAGGTTCACCCCGACGCCGGCCGCGGTGAGCGAGCAGACCGCGATCGAGACATCCGCCTCGGTGTTGAACGCGTCGATCGCCTGCTGGCGCGCGACCGCGGTCTGGTCGCCGCGGATCGACACCGTGCGCAGCTCCCGCGCCGCGAAGGCGGCCTCGGCCTGGTCCATGACGTCGATGTGCTTGGCGAAGAAGACGACCTTGCCGGCCGAGCGGGCGAGCTGCGCGGCGTAGTCCGCCGCGAGGCCGGCCTTCGCCTGGCCGATGCGTCGCACCATCGTGAAGACGTTCTCGCCCGACTTCGACGACTTCGACTCCTCGAGCTCGGAGAGCGCCACCGCGCGGATGTACTGGTCGCGCTCGAGCTCGTCGAGGTCGCCCACGCGGAGCTTGCGCGACTCGACGAGGGCCCGGAATCGGCTCGCGAGCCGGTTCCCGAGTTCGCGTTCGGCGGCGCGGATCGAGCGGCCGAGCTCGTCGTCGAGTTCGACGTGGAGGTCCGCGATGCGCTTGTCGGGCAGGTCGGCGGCGACGTCGACCTTGCGGCGGCGCACGATCCCGAGGTCGATCACCGTGCGGCGCGCCTCGGCGTAGAACCCCGGCTCGGCGGGCGTGAGGCCCGTCTCCTCGAGCTTGCCGAGGAGTTCGGGCGAGGGCTTGTCGCCGACGATCCAGCCGAGGAACTGCCAGATCGCGCGGAAGTCGTCGACGTCGTTGATGAGCGGCGTGCCCGTGAGCGCCAGCAGCAGCGGGTCGCCGCCGGGCGTGTTCGAGCGGATGCGCTCGGCGAGCGCGAGCACGTTGCGCGAACGCTGCGACTGCAGGTTCTTGATGAAGTGCGCCTCGTCCACGACCATGCCCCGGAAGCCCATGGTCGACAACCACGACATGTGCCGGTCGAGGATGTCGTAGTTCACGACGACCACGTCGGCGAACGCGTCGACCGTGTCGCCGTCGCCGTGGATCACGGTTGCGCGGCGGTGCGGCGTCCACTGCTCGACCTCGCGCGCCCAGTTCATCTTCACGACGTTCGGCACGACGGCGAGCAGCGGGTAGGCGTCGGCGACGGATGCCGCGAGCACCGACTGGGCGGTCTTGCCGAGGCCCGGCTCGTCGGCCAGCAGGAACGTGCGGTGCCCCTCGCGCGCCGACTCGATGAAGCGCGCCTGATGCGGCATCAGCTCGAGGCCCCGCGGCGCGAGACGGTCGACCTTCGGCGCCTCGGGCAGCTCCATGGATGCCGCCTGGCCGCCGGAGCCCGATTCGAACGACTTGAACAGCGGTCCGAGGAGCTCCCAGTTCGCGAGCCTCCTGGCGGGCACGACGTGGTGGTCGGCGCGGCTGAAGTCGGGTGCGAGGAACGGGTTCGCGAGCTGCCGGGACTTCACCGACGGCGGGATGACCTGGTTGACCGCGATCTCGGGCGCCGGTGCCGGCTCGCGGACGATGATCAGTTCGTCCTCGCTGAGCTCGGCGCCGGACTCGAGGAGCCAGTCGCGGCGGAACCGCTGCGCGACCGTCGAGATCGACGCATCTGGCTCGAGCAGCGTGATGAGGCTCGTATCGCGCGCCGCGGTCTTCGCCAGGATCTGCGCGATGCCGTCGAGGCGCTTCAGCAGCTCGGCGCGCGCGCCGTCGCCGATCTCCGTGTCGCCCTTGACGCGAGCCCGCTCCTCGCGCATGAGCAGCGCGATGACCTGGAACTTGGTGCGGTTCGTGGGGCCCAGCTTGTTCTTCTGGGCCTTCTGCTCGACCTCGCGCACCTTGCGCGCGAGGATCGGGATGATGGGCGCGTCGTCGTCACGCGAGCGCGTGCGCTGCCGCTGCCTCGTCTGGGCCAATGGTCCTCCCCTGTCTGGGCCCGATGGGATCCGGCGATCGGGACCACGGGCGAGTGGTCGGCACCGGCCGACGGGATCGGATGTCGAGGCCGTCGTGGTGCGCCGGATCCGGAGAGGCCGAGCATGGCGGAGCGAGTTCCCCCAGCCGTCGGTCGATGGATGGATCCGTCGAGCGCCTCGGCCATTCTACGCGCGGTGGCGCGATCGACGCGAATGCCGCGCCTCAGGCGACCTGGTGCAGCGCGAAGCTGAGCAGGAAGCCGAGGGTCGCGAGCAGTCCCGTGAGGCGCTGCTCGGTCCGGAACGCCTCCGGGATCATGGTGTCGGAGATCATCGCGAGCATCGCACCCGCCGCGAACGAGGTGATCCCGGCGAGGACGGCTCCGCTCACGTCCGCAAGGAGCAGGAACCCGCCGAGCGAGGCCAGGGTGCAGGCGAGTGCGATGCCCGACCACAGCACCATCGTCTGCCGCGCCGTACGACCCGAGGCCTTGAGCGCTGCCGTCGAGCTGAGCCCTTCCGGGACGTTCGAGATCACGATCGCCGCGAGCACCGGGACGCTCACTCCCGAACCGCCCAGCATGCTGAGGCCCAGCACCGCCGATTCCGGGATGCCGTCGAGCAGCGCGCCCACGGCGATGCCCGTGCCCGTGCCGGGATCCTCCCCGCTCCCGCGACGATTGCGCTGGTCGAACCGATCGAGCTGGTGGTTGGCGACGACGTAGAGGATGGCGCCGAGCCCGAAGCCCACGACGGTCGGCCAGAACCCGCCCTCCTCCTGCGCCTCGAGCACGAGGTCGAACGCGAGCGCCGAGATGAGCACGCCGGATCCGAAGGCCAGCGTCGCCGCCACGACGGCGCGGGGTACCTCGACGACCCACGCGACGATCGCTCCCACGAGCAGGGCGCCACCCGCGGCGAGGCCGGCGAGGGCCGCCCAGATCCACTCCGACATGGCGGGAGCCTACGCCCGGGCGCCACGGAGCCGGAGTGCCGCACCGGGCGTCGGCCCCGCGGGACCTCGGTACTGTCGCCGCGCGTGATCCGCGGTTACGCTCGTGCCATGGACGAGTCGACGGGGGTCGGCGGAGGCATCGCCGACGATCACGAGTTCCAGGTCGCACAGGACGGCGAGCTCCCGCCCGAGCCCATGCCCGACGAGGACGAGGACGAGCGCCCCGTCGGCCCGGATGCGGACGACGACGTCGTCGGCATCGACGCCGAACGCCGCGTGGTGCTGCCCGACGAGCGCGCCCCGGCCGCCGACGAGGAGTGACCGCGCGGGTCAGACGCCGCCGCCGCCCCCGCCGCCGCCTCCGCCGCCGGAGGAGCCGCCGCCGCCCGAGCCGCCCGACGACGAGCTCGACGACGAGCCCGACCAGCTCGTGCTCGAGACGCTGCTGAAGGAACTCACGCTCGCGGCGAAGTACCCCGCGTGGAAGCCGCTCCGGCCGGAGTACCAGTCGGGCTCGCGCCCCTGCTCGGCGTAGAGCGATGCGAGCACCTGGCTCCACTCCCGTTCCATCCCGAAGAGCACCGAGTACGGCAGGAGCCGCTCGTTGAGCCGGAGCACGGCCTCGGGGTCGGGCGTCCCGTCGGCGCGAATCGGCCGGCTCCCGACCGGTGCGGGCAGACCGCTCGGGATCGCGCCGGGTGCGGGCGGCGGGATGTCGAGCGCCGGCATCGGCGCGCGCTCAGCACCGGTCGGCGACTGGAGGACGCGAAGGCGGTCGGCCTCGGCGAGCCGGATGTACTCGCGCAGTCCCTCGAGGTGGTCGCGCAGGGCGCGCCCGCGCTCGGTGAGCGGCCGGACGACGCCGACGAGGCCGAACGTGACGAACACCGCTGCGCCGGCGACGAGGATCGTGAGCCAGGGCCATCCGCCGCCCATCCGCTCGTCGAGGGCGATGAACCCGAACACGGCGGCGAGGACGGCCGCGCCGATCGCGAGCAGCGACAGCAGGCTCCGCACGCCACGATCCGGCTTGCGCCGCAGGCCCTCGCGCTCGACCCGGGAGCGCACGGACGTCCGCAGCCGGGCGAGCTTCGTGCCGAGCGCGGCATCCCGCGACTTCAGGTCGCGCCGCGAGCCGATCGGCGCCATCGGTCCGAACACGGCCCGGAGGACGGCCGACGCGTCGCGGTCCGCGCCCTCGATGGGAGCGGCGAGCTGGACGGAGTACTTGCGGGAACCGGTCTCGATGACCCGCACCCGGCGATCGACCGCCTCGGCGAGCAGCGTGGCCGTGATGCCCTTGGATGCCGCCTTGACGAGGTCGGCCGCCTCCATGAGCGTCAGCCGCTCGGGCGGCTCGTACTCCGCGATGATCACCCCGCGGCCCGGATGGTCGCGCCATCGTGTCGCACGCATCACCCCGGCGGTGACCGCCACCGCGACGGCCGCGAGTGCACCGAGGAGGGAGGTCATGGCCGCGGGCGAGGACGTGAACCGCTCGTCGCGCGGCTCGAAGGTGCCGGCCGTGAACCCGAGCGCCACGGTGAGGTTCTGGTACGGACCGAGGGCGTCGGCCCGCGCGACGACGATCGGCTCGCCGTCGGGCTGCACCTCGAGGCTCGCGCACGGCGTGCTGGAGCCCTCGTAGCCGCTGTAGCAGGCGACGTCGCCGGTGAACGCCTCGACGAGGTCGGGCTCGAGGCGCACCTCGGCCCTGACGACGCCGAACGGCTGGCGCCACCCGGTGCCGTTGACGTCCCAGTAGAACTCCTGCAGGTCGAGGTCGTCGGGATCGAACGTGACGTTCCGCTGGTCGTACGTGATCACGTACGTCTGCTCGCCGTGCACGAAGTCGTCGGCGGCGATCGTGACGAGCTCGAACTCGCCGTCCTCGCTGCGCTCGGTCTCGAAGGATCGCGGCACGCCGTCCTGGTCGACGACGGAGCGAATGCGGATGTCGGTCGGATGCCCGTTGTAGGTCCGCGGGATGGCGCGACGGATGCCACGGTTCTGGTCGTACTCGGGGAACACCGCGACGAGGGTCTCGGTCGTGCGGAGCGTGGAGCGGCCGTCGTCGTCGCGGCCGAGCTCGTAGACCGCGTCGAAGCTCGCGAACGTGAAGTCGTCGACGTCGGCCGCGACCGCGGCCATCGGCCGGCCGACGGGCCGCGTGTCAGATGCGACGACGATCGGCGACGGCGCTGCGGCCGCCGACACGGCGGGGCCGATCCCGAGCGCGAGCGCCGCCAGTGCGCTCGCCGCGACGAGGAGCTGGCGCCTGACCGGACGCGGGGTCGTCATGCGATCACGCTAGCGAACACGGCGCTCCGCGTCATCCGTTCGACCGACCCTCCGGCCCGCGTGCGGGCGTATCCTGACGGGGTGATCGAGGACATCAAGAAGCGGGCGCTGCACCGGACGAAGATCATCGAGGGCCAGCTCCGCGGCATCGAGAAGATGATCGAGAACGACGACTACTGCATCGACATCATCACGCTGTCGCTCGCGGTCCAGAAGTCCCTCGGGTCGCTCAACAAGCTCCTCGTCGAGAACCACCTCCGCACCCATGTGTCGCACATGTACGAGGAGGGCGGCGACCAGCGCGAGGCGGCGGTCGCCGAGCTCGTGCGCATCTTCGAACTCTCCAACAACCGGGGCTGACCCCCGGATGCCGCGGATCGAGCTCGTCGCGGGCGACCTCACGCGGGAGCGCGTCGATGCGATCGTGAATGCCGCGAACTCGTCGTTGCTCGGTGGCGGGGGCGTCGACGGAGCGATCCACCGCGCGGGCGGGCCCGAGATCCTCGCCGCCTGCCGCCGGCTGCGGGAGACGACGCTCCCGGACGGACTGCCGACGGGCGACGCCGTGGCGACGACCGGCGGCCGGCTCGCTGCGCGCTGGGTGGTGCACACCGTCGGACCGGTGTGGCCCGGCGAGGGCCCGGAGGCGATGCGGCGTCGGGAACTCCTCGAGCGCGCCTATCGCAACTCGCTCGGGCTCGCGGCCGAGCTCGGGGCCGCGTCGGTCGCCCTGCCCGCGGTGTCGGCGGGCGTGTACGGCTGGCCCGCCGACGACGCGGCCGAGGTCGCCGTCGGCACCGCCGCCGCAGCCGCCGCCGACGCCGCGCCCGGGCTCGTCAGGTTCGTGCTCTTCTCGGAGCGCATGCACGCCGCGTTCGCGGCGGCCGCGACGCGACTCGGCGCCGACGTGATCGTCGTGCGCTGACCGCGCCACCGGGCCAGCGGCGTCTCAGGTCCCTGGTGAGGTCGAGGCGATCCACGCGTCGAGGTCGCTCGGCTGGTCGGTGATGATCCCGTCGACCCCGAGCGCGCTCACCTCCTCCCAGCGGTCCTGGCTGTTGAGGGTGTAGCAGAGCACGGCGAGGCCGGCCAGATGCGCGGCGTCGATCGCCTCGGGCGCCGCGGTGACGGATGCCGCGGTGGTGCCGAAGCCGATGAGCCCGAGCTGCTCCGCGAGCGGCACCGGGTCGGCCGGAAGTTCGCGGATCAGCATGATGCGCGGCGTGGTCGGCGACACGCGCTGGATGGACTGGAGCGTCTCGATGCTGAAACTCTGCAACACGACCCGAGCCCGCAGTCCGTGGCGTTCGACGAGGTCGAGCACGCTCCGCACCTCGCCCGGGGTCCAGTCGGCCTTGAGTTCGACGAGCGCGCGGGCGTCCTCGCGCTCGGCCAGCGCCACGAGGAAGGCCTCGAGGGTGGGGATGCGCTCGCCCGCCCACTCCGTGGAGTACCAGGCGCCGGCATCGATCCGCTCGAGCCGATCGAGGTCGAGATCCTCGACCCGCGCATCGCGCCCGGCGATCCGCTCGAGGTCGGTGTCGTGGAAGAGCACGGGCACGCCGTCGCGCGTGAGCCGCACATCGGTCTCGACGTAGGCGAGCCCGTCCATCGCGAGTTCGAGCGCCGGCATCGTGTTCTCGGGAGCCTGGGAGCGGTCGCCGCGGTGACCGATGATGGCCGCTGCGTCACCGGGCTGGCGGAGCGCGCCGAAGACGTCGATCGCGTACACGTCCGTCGGCGTGGAGACGCCCCAGAGCGTGGCGGCGATCGCCACCATGCCCGCGACGGCGAGCGGGACCCGGATGAGCGGGCGCGGCGGGCGGAAGGTGCGGGCGCGGGGTCGAGCGGGGGTCGCGGTCGCTGGGACGACCGCGTCTCGGGTGGGACGCACGGAGGGGGCCTTTCCACGACCCGCGCCTCCTTGCGCGGGACCGTGCAGGTCACCCTAGCAAAGGCCGTTACCGTTTCGTTACTGTTTCCCGTTCGGTCGTCGCGGCATCCACCGGACGCGACGCCGACGCGGCGGCCTCCGCCTCCGCGGTGATCCGGTTGGCCATGCCGGCGAACACGATTCCGTGGAACGGGAACACCGCCCACCAGTACAGCCGCCCGGCGAGCCCCTTCGGGAAGTAGACCGCACGCTGCCGGTAGCGCGAGCCCGCGCCATCCGGTTCGGCCGACATCTCGAGCCAGGCCCGCCCTGGAACGCGCATCTCCGCGCGCAACCGGAGGAAGCGCGGCCGCTCGATGCGCTCGACGCGCCAGAAGTCGACCGCGTCGCCCGGGTGCAGCGTGTCCGGGTCCCGGCGCCCGCGCCGCAGCCCGACGCCCCCGAAGAGCTTGTCGATCCAGCCCCTCACCGCCCAGGCGAGTGGGAACGAGTACCAGCCGTTCTCGCCGCCGACACCCTCGATCACCGCGAACAGCGCCTCGACCGGGGCGGTCGAACGACGCTCCCGATGATCGGTGTAGACCGTGTGGCCCGACCAGTCGGGATCGCTCGGCAACGGGTCGCTCGGAGCCCCCGCGACCTCGGCGTTGCGCCAGCTCGTCTCGACCTCGCCCTCGCGCTCGCGCTCGAGCGCGAGTCGCACCGCCCTGCGGTACGGCGTGAGCCCCTCGGCAGGCGGCGGGATCACGTCGTCGATGTCGTGCTCGCGCATGACGCAGTCGAACTGGAGGGACTCGATGATCGGCACCGCGAGGCGTCGCGGGATCGGCGTGACGAGGTTCACCCACTGCCCGGCCAACCACGGGGTCAGGACGGGCAGCGCGGCGATCGGACGCTGACGGAGACCGGCCTCGACGGCGTACCCGTTCATGAGCTGGCCGTAGCGGAACACGTCGGGCCCGCCGATGTCGAACGCGCGGTTCACCTCGGGCGGCACGTCGGCCGCGCGGATCAGGTAGTGCAGCACGTCGCGCACGGCGATCGGCTGGATGAAGTTGCGCACCCAGCGCGGCGCGGGCATGTACGGCAGCACCTCGGTCAGGTGGCGGATCATCTCGAAGGAGGTCGACCCCGACCCGATCACGACCCCGGCCTGCAGCACGATCGTCGGCACCCCGGAGTCGAGCAGGATCTCCCCCACCCGCACACGCGACCGGAGGTGCCGCGACAGACGCCCGCCTTCGGGGTGCAGCCCGCCGAGGTAGACGATCCGCCGCACGCCGCCCTCCCGTGCCTGCTCGGCGACGTTCCGGGCGATCGCGAGCTCGACGTCCTCGAAGTCGCCGCGCCCGCCCATCGAGTGCACGAGGTAGTAGACGACGTCGATGTCGCGCATGGCGCGGTCGACCGCCTCGGCGTCCGTCAGATCGCCGGCCACCACTTCGACGTCGGTCGCCCAGGGCACGTCGCGCAGTCGTTCGGGACGCCGGACGATGACGCGGACCTCATGCCCCTCCGCGACGAGACGCGGCACGAGGCGCCCGCCGATGTAGCCGGTCGCCCCGGTCACCAGGACCCGCACGTGCGGCCTCCCCTCGTCGGCGTCGCACGGCCTCAGCCGTGCTCGTTCCCCCGACGATAGTCACCGCTCGCGCGAGCGAGGAGGTGCTGCGCCTGTGAATCGTCCGCACGTTGGAGCGCCGCGACGAGCTTCGCCGCGGAGCGCCCGCCCACGGTCATCACCGGGCGGCCGCCGCGCAGGACGATCACCGCACCGTGCCCGGTCACCCGGTAGTCGAACGGATCGACCACCAGGCGCCCGCGCTCGTCGGAAGCCCCGTTGCGTCCGGACATGCGCGACCGCCTACCGGAGGCTCTTCGTGTGCCAGACCGTCTTCGTCTCGGTGAACGCGGCGATCCGGTCGAGCGCCGGAGCCGCGGCATCCGGACCCTGCTCGGGTCGCAGCACGCGCTTCAGCGTGTCGGCCGCCGCGATCTCGAGGTCGACCCAGTCGAGGTCTCCGGCGCCGACGAGGTCGAGCGCGTTGACGTCGGCGTGGCTCGCGAGCCACGGTGCGATCTCGGCGGGCGATCCCGTCAGCACGTTGACGACGCCCTTCGGGACGTCGCTCGTCGCGAGCACCTCGGCGAGGCTGATCGCCGAGAGCGGGAACCGCTCGCTCGCGACCACGACGACGGCGTTGCCCGCCACGAGCGCGGGCGCGATCGCGGAGACGAACCCGACGAGTGACGAGTCCTGCGGCGCGACGATCGCGACGACGCCCGTCGGCTCGGGCACCGAGATGTTGAAGTACGGGCCGGCGACGGCGTTGGCGTTGCCCGCGACCTGGGCGAACTTGTCGGCCCAGCCGGCGTACCAGACCCAGCGGTCGATGGCCTCGTCGACCTGGGCGCCGGCCTGCGCACGAGTGAGGCCCTCGGCCTCTTCGATCTCGGCGACGAACTGCGCGCGACGACCCTCGAGGAGCTCGGCGATGCGGTAGAGCACCTGGCCGCGGTTGTACGCGGTGGCGCCCGCCCACCCGGCGACCGCGCCGCGCGCGGCGACCACGGCGTCGCGGGCGTCCTTGCGCGAGGCCTTCGCGGCATTGGCGAGGAACCCGCCGTCGGCCGCGCGAACCTCGTAGGTGCGACCGGACTCGCTGCGCGGGAACGCGCCGCCGATGAACAGCTTGTACGTCTTGGGCACGGCGAGGCGGCTCACTTCGCGGCTCCCTTCTTCGCGGGCTTGGCAGGTCGACGGGTGCGGCGTGGCTTCTCGTCGGCGGATGCCGCGGATGCGGCCTCCACGGCGCGGGGCGTGGTGCGCGCGCTCGACGTGACCGACGCGGGCGCGAGGTACGCGCCGAGCCCGTGCCGGCCGCCCTCGCGGCCGTAGCCGGACTCCTTGTAGCCGCCGAACGGGCTCGACGGGTCGAAGCGGTTGAACGTGTTCGCCCACACGACGCCGGCACGCAGCTGGTCGGCGACGGCGAGGATGCGGCTGCCCTTGTCGGTCCAGATTCCCGCCGAGAGGCCGTACGGCGTGTTGTTCGCCTTGGCGATCGCCTCCTGCGGCGTCCGGAACGTCAGCACCGAGAGCACGGGGCCGAAGATCTCCTCGCGCGCGATGCGGTTGGAGGTCTGCACGTTCGTGAAGATCGTCGGCGCGTACCAGAAGCCGTTCTCGGGGATCTCGCACGGCGCGCTCCACCGGTCGGCGCCCTCGGCCACGCCCGCGTCGGAGAGCTCGCGGATGCGGTCGAGCTGCTCGCGGGAGTTGATCGCGCCGATGTCGGTGTTCTTGTCGAGCGGGTCGCCGAGGCGGAGCGTCGACAGGCGCGTCTTCAGGCGCTCGACGACCTCGTCGTGGATGGACTCCTGCACGAGCAGGCGGCTCCCGGCGCAGCACACGTGGCCCTGGTTGAAGAAGATGCCGTTGACGATGCCCTCGATCGCCTGGTCGATCGGCGCGTCGTCGAACACGATGTTCGCGGCCTTGCCACCGAGCTCGAGCGTGACCTTCTTGTGGGTGCCGGCGACCTGCTTCGCGATCGCGCGGCCGACCGCGGTCGAGCCCGTGAACGCGACCTTGTCGACGTCGTCGTGGCCGACGAGCGCAGCGCCCGTGTCGCCCGCGCCCGTGATGATGTTCACGACGCCCGGCGGCAGGTCGGCCTGCTGCACGATCTCGGCGAAGATGAGCGCCGTCAGCGGCGTGGTCTCGGCGGGCTTCAGCACGACGGTGTTGCCCGCGGCGAGCGCCGGGGCGATCTTCCACGCGAGCATCAGCAGCGGGAAGTTCCACGGGATCACCTGTGCGGCGACGCCGAGCGCCCTCGGGTTCGCGCCGAGGCCCGCGTGGTCGAGCTTGTCGGCCCAGCCGGCGTAGTAGAAGAACCAGGCCGCGACGAGGGGCACGTCGACGTCGCGCGACTCCTTGATCGGCTTGCCGTTGTCGAGCGACTCGGCGACGGCGAGTTCGCGGGCGCGCTCCTGGATCAGCCGCGCGATGCGGAAGAGGTACTTGCCGCGGTCGCGGCCCGACATGCGCGACCAGACGCGGTCGTGGGCACGTCGGGCGGCGGCGACGGCGGCGTCGACGTCGGCGGCGTTCGCGTTCGCGATCGTCGCGATCTTCTCCTCGCTCGCGGGCGAGATCGACTGGAACGGGGTGCCCCTGCCGTCGACGAACTCGCCGTCGATGAAGAGGCCGTAGCTGTCGCGGAGCGAGAGGATCGCCCGCGACTCGGGGGCGGGTGCGTATTCGAGGAAGCTCATGTTGTGGAACCTTCCGGTTCGATGGTCGATGCGGATGCGAGTGGTTCGGTGATCGAGTAGGCCGGAGGCCGTATCGAGATCAGTCGATCGTCACGTAGTCGGCGCCGGAGTAGTGGCCGGACGCCATCTTCTGCCGCTGCAGCAGTACGTCGTTCAGCAGGCTGGACGCGCCGAACCGGAACAGGTGCGGCTGGAGCCACTCCTCGCCGACGGTCTCGGCGACCGTGACGAGGTACTTGATCGCGTCCTTCGAGGCGCGGATGCCGCCCGCCGGCTTCACGCCGATGCGCTGGCCGGTCATCAGGTGCCAGTCGCGCACGACCTCGAGCATGAGGAGCGTGACGGGGAGGGTCGCGGCGGGCTGCACCTTGCCGGTCGAGGTCTTGATGAAGTCGCCGCCGGCGAGGATGGAGAGCCACGAGGCGCGCCGGACGTTGTCGTACGTGACGAGCTCGCCGGTCTCGAGGATCACCTTGAGGCTCGCGCTCGTGCCGTCGGGGCGCCGGCAGGCCTCCTTCACCGCGGCGATCTGGTCGAAGACCAGGCCGTAGCGACCGGCGAGGAAGGCGCCGCGATCGATGACCATGTCGATCTCGTCGGCGCCGTTCGCGACCGCCTCGGCCGTGTCGGCGAGCTTGATCTCGAGCGACGAACGACCGGAGGGGAACGCGGTCGCGACCGCCGCGACCGAGATGAGCCCGTCGTCGGGGTCGCCGTGCACGGATCCCAGCGCATCGACGGCGTAGGGCACCATGTCGCCGTAGACGCAGACGGCCGCGACGCGCGGCGTCGTGGCATCCGCCGGGTCGGGGTTCATCGCCTTCGCGACGAGGGAGCGCACCTTGCCGGGGGTGTCGGCACCCTCGAGCGTCGTGAGGTCGACGAGCGAGATGATGCGATCGAGGGCCCACTTCTTGGAGGACGTCTTGATGGAACGCGTGCCGAGGCCCGCGGCGCGCTGCTCGAGGCCGACGGCGTCGACGCCCGCGATGCCGTGGAGGTACCTGCGGAGCGTGGCGTCGTCGGGCTCGCCGCCGAGCACGGCGAGCGCGCGTTCGCGCGCAGTGACGAGGGAGGTGCCGGACATGGTGGGTGACCTGTCTTTCATGGTTCGGCCGGATCAGCCGTCGAGGAGGTGGAGTGCGGTGGCCTCGTCGGTGACGAGGACGGAGCAGAGGCCGGAGCGCACGACCGCGTCGGCGACGGCGTGCTTGCTGCGCCCCGCGATCACGGCGATGCGGAGGCGTCCGTCGCGGAGTTGGTCGAGGGTGAGGCCGACGGTCCGCGCGTCGAGCGCGGGATCGACGATGTTGCCCTCGGAGTCGATGTAGCGGCCGACGACGTCGCCGACGGCGCCCTTCTGGACGAGCAGGTCGACGTCGGCCTCGGTCAGGTAGCCGCTCTCGATGTGCACCGAGGTGTGGTCGGCGGGACCGGCACTGAAGAGGTACGCGTCGGCGGACCTGGCCAGGTCGATCACCCCGGCGACGACGCGGTCGGACTCGATCGCCTCCTTCGTCGCGAGGTGCTCGAGGATCGCGGGGCTCGGCAGCAGCGTGGCGCTGCCGCCGCCCTTCTGGGCGATGGCGACCGCAGTCGCGGCCGCCGTTCCCGCGCGGCGGTTGAGGCTCACGCCGCCGTTGATCTGGACGACGTTGACCCCGGTCGCCCAGCCGTTGCGGAGGTGCTGGGAGATCTCGAACAGCGTCCGGCCCCAGCTGACCCCGAGCGTGCGCGGCACAGGCCGAAGCGCGGTGAGGTAGTCGGCCGCCGCCTGCGCGGTGCGCGCCTGCAGCTCGTCGGGCGAGGCGACGCCGGCCGACGAGACCACGATCGCGTCCTCCAGCCCGCGCTCCTCGCGGAGGCGCCGCTCGATCGGCAGGCGCCGGGCGCGCGGGTGCAGGATCTCGATGCGGATGAAGCCGCGCTGCTTGGCCTGCGCGAGCAGGCGACCCACCTTCCAGCGCGTGAGTCGCAGCGCCTGGCCGATCTCGTCCTGCGTCTTGTTCTCTTCGTAGTAGAGCTCCGCCGCGCGGATCGAGAGGAGTTCGTCGGTCTCGTCCATTCGTCTCCTTCCGCCTCATCCAGCGTAGGCAGGCGACGGCGCATCGGCAACACTCGCGTGCAAGTCTGCTCATATGAGCAGAGCGGGCCGGATGGCGCGCGCCGGATGCGGCGGCGGACGACGAGCCCGGCCCGTCGACGACCGGCTCAGCCCCGCGGCCCGGCCCCGCGACTCAGCCCCGCGCCTCAGCCCCGCCGTTCATCCTCGAGGAATCCGGCGCGCGCGACGACCATGCCCGCGACGAGCGCCGGGACGGACGTCGCGAGGAGCAGGAGCATGGGCGCGGTCCAGGCCCCGGTCGCCTCGTGGAGGAGCCCGACGGCGACCGGGCCGAGCGCCACGACGACGTAGCCGACCGACTGCACGAACCCGCTGAGGGCGACGGATCCGGCGTGCGTGCGGGTCCTGAGGTTGACGAGCACGAGCGAGAGCGGGAAGAGCAGCGGCCCGATGCCCGCGAGGGCGACCCAGAGCCAGGTGACGTTCCCGGGGGCGAGGAGCAGCCCCGCCCACCCCGCCGCGATCGTGCCCGCCGCGATCGCCACCATCGCCCGCACCCGCCCGGGACGTGTCGCGAGTGCCGGCACGACGAGCGAGACGGGCAGGCCCATCGCGGCGTAGACCGCGAGCAGGACCCCGGCCGCGGCCGGGCTCGTCCCCGCGACGTCCGCCAGCATCGCGGGAAGCCAAGCGAAGACGGCATAGGCGTTGAAGCCGGCGATCGAGAAGACCGTCGCGAGCGCCCACGCCAACGGGGAGCGGAACGCACGGCGGAGCAGCCCGGGCTCGGCCTCCTCCGGCAGCTCCGGCGGCGCGGTGCGGCGCGGGTGGACGAGCAGTGCGACCCACGGAACGAGGGCGACGAGGGCGACGGCGGCCCAGATCTCGAACGAGGTGCGCCAGCCCGCCGCCTCGGACACCGGGACCGCGACGAGCGGCGGCACGAACGTGCTCACCGACAGCGCGGTGACGTAGAGCGCGGTCACGAGCCCGATGCGATCCGGGAAGTACCGCTTGACGAGCGGCGGCAGCAGGACGTTCCCGACGCCGACGGCGGCGAACGTCAGCGCGCTCGCGGCGAAGAGCCACCACGCCGACCCCGCGAGTCCGCGCGCGGCGCTGCCCGCGACGAGCGCGACGAGCGCGCCGACGAGGACCGGCTCGAGGCCGGCTCGCCTCGTGAGGACGGGCGTCGCGATGCCGAACACCGCGTAGCAGAGCGGGGGAAGCATGCCGAGGATCCCGACCAGCGCCGTCGGGATCGGGATGTCGCGCTCGACGAGGTCGAGGATCGGCGAGAGCGAGGCGACCGCGGTCCGCAGGTTGAACGCGACGAGGAGGATGCCGAGGAGCGCCAGGGTGCGACCGCGCCAGAGCGGCCTGGTCGTCTCGGGCCTCACGAGCCGGGTCCGGGAGCGCCCACCGTCGACCGGCCTGCCGGTCGGGCCGGTCGGTTCATCAGGCGGACGCGCGCTCGAGCACCTCGGCGACGTGCGCGCCGAAGGTGCAGTCCATGAGTTCGGCGGCGTCGCGATCACGCTTGGCCGCGAGGCCGATCCCCGAGGCGAGCAGCGTGTTGATGAGCATCCCGTCGGCGAGGAACCGGTGGATCTGCTCGGGCGTGAAGCCCGCCTCGTCGCGGAGCATGCGGAACACCTGCAGGAACCCGTCGCGAGCGGCGGGACCGATGACCGGATCCGAGCCCATCATGAAGCCGTGCAGCAGCGTGAGCAGCGTGCCGCGGTCCTCGACGAGTTCGAGGTAGGCCGCCCCGAGTCGCGCCTCGCGATCCGCGGCCTCGTCGCGCGCATCGTCGACCCGCGCACCTTCGCCCGGCGCCGCGCCCGCCGCATCCTCGGCGAGCGCCGCGCGGAACGACGCCAGCAGGCGCGCGAGCGTCCGGTCCAGCGTCTCGAGGAAGAGCTGCTCCTTGGTGCCGAACAGCCGCACCACGTACGGCTGGCTGATGCCCGCCGCGCGCGCGACGCGATCGGTCGTCGCCCCGGCGTACCCGAGCTCGCCGAACACGGTCGTTGCGGCGGCGAGGATCAGCTCGCGCCGTTCCTCGGCGGGGATGCGCTCGGGTCGTGACGTCATGCTTGACATGTTATCAGTCGATAACTACATTGATCGCTTGTAATCATGCGATTACTTCAATGATTGGAACGAGTACGAACATGTCATCCCTCCGCCGGGCCCCCGTCTGGCTCATCCTCGTCGCGACGTCCCTGCCGATGTTCATGGCGTCGCTCGACAACCTCGTCATCACCAATGCGCTCCCCGTCATGGCCGTCGACCTCGGCGCAGGGATCGAGGAGTTGCAGTGGTTCCTCAACGCCTTCACCCTGGCGTTCGCGACGTTCATCCTCCCCGCGGCCGCACTCGGCGACCGCATCGGCCGACGCACCGTCTTCCTCGCCGGGATCGCGGTCTTCACCGCGGCGAGCGTGCTGACCGCGCTCAGCACCGAACCGTGGATGGTCATCGGTGCGCGCGCCGTCCAGGGGCTCGGCGCAGCGGCGATCATGCCGCTCTCGCTGACGCTCGTGGCGGGCGCCGTGCCGACGCGCCTGCGACCCCTCGCGATCGGCATCTGGGGCGGCGTCTCCGGGCTGGGCGTGGCACTCGGCCCGCTCGTCGGCGGCGCGGTGATCGAAGGCTGGAACTGGCAGTCGATCTTCTGGATCAACGTGCCGATCGGCGTCGTCGCGTTCGTGCTCGCGCGCCTCGTGCTCGACGACGCGCGCGGCGAGCGGCGTCCGGTCGACCTCCTCGGCGTCGCCCTCTCGGGCCTCGGCGTGCTCGGCCTCGTCTTCGGCATCGTCCGCGGCAACGAGGCGGGCTGGACGAGCGGCGAGGTGCTCCTCCCCCTGATCGCCGGTGCGGTGCTGCTCGTCGCCTTCCTCCTCTGGGAGGGCCGCGCCGGTTCGCCCGTGCTGCCGCTGTCGCTCTTCCGCGACCGAAGCTTCAGCGTCGCCAATGCGGTCGGCTTCACCTTCAGCTTCGGCGTGTTCGGCGCGATCTTCCTGCTCGTGCAGTTCCTCCAGGTCGTCCAGGGGCGCAGCGCCCTCGAGGCCGGACTCATGACGATGCCGTGGACCCTGGCGCCGATGTTCGTCGCGCCGGTCGCGGGCCTGCTCGCACCGCGCGTCGGCACCAGAACCCTCATGGTCGCGGGCCTGGCCGCGCAGGCGGCGGCGATGTTCTGGATCGCCGCGACCCTCAGCGCGGACGTCGCCTACCCGACGCTGGTGCCGGCGTTCGCCCTCGCGGGCATCGGAATGGGTCTGGTGTTCGCCCCCATGGCGACGGCCGTGCTCGCGCACATGCCCGAGCGCGACCACGCGAAGGCGTCCGGCACCAACTCGACGCTCCGCGAGATCGGCGGCGCACTGGGCGTCGCCGTCCTCACCGCGGTGTTCACCGGCGCGGGCGGCGAACTCACCCCTTCGGCGTACGTCGACGCGGCGATTCCCGCGGTCGCGACCGGAGCCTCGGTGCTCGCCGCCGCGGGCCTGCTCGCGCTGCTGCTCCCGGCGGGCCGGGCGACGCAGCCGACCGAGACGGTCCCCGACGTCGCGGAGGGACCCAGCCCCGCGCCGGTCGCCGCGGCGATTCCCGTCGCGGGCTGACACGCGGCGTCAGCACCCCGCGGGTCCCGCGACCGCGTCCACCCGATCGCCGGTGGGCCGGTCCGGGACCCGCATCGCGACCCGACGTGTCGCGTCTAGGCTGGTCGCGTGGCCGACCTCTCGCGCTATCTGCCGCTCAGCCGCCGCCCCGACGTGGACGAGTCCGGGGTGACCGCCGATCGGCGCGCCGAGACCTCCGAGGTGCTGCGATCCCTCGCCGCGCTGCTTCGCACCGCCGACGGGAGTCTCTGGACGACCCAGACCGAGCGGAACGGATGGCGCGTGGCCGACGTCGCGGCCGACCTCGTCCGGGGCTTCGACCGGACGCGCACCAGGCGGGCGCTCGATGCGGCCGAGCGGCTCGTGCGCGGTGGTGAGGCGCGACGACTCGATGAGCTGCGCCCCCTCGACGGAGCCGCGGCCGCGGCCGACGCGCTCGATGCCCGCGCCGCCCACCTCCTCTCGCGCGACCGCCCGACGGGCGTCGTCGAACTCGACGACGCGGTGGTCGCGACCCTCCTCGTCGGCGGTGCGGCGGGAACGGTCGTGCCCCTCTCGCCGCGGGCGTCCGGCGCCGTCGCGCTCCGCCGCGCCGCGGCGGCCCCGACCGAGATCCGGGCCGTGATCGCCGGCCACACCCTGCGGGCGACGGATGCCGGGTGGGAGTTCGGGCACGGCAGCACGCTCGTCGACACGGCGCACGGGCTCCTGCGATTCCTCACCGGCATCGGCACGGTCGCCCCGCACCGCCCGGGCGACGGCGAGCCGACGTCGACGCAGGCCGGTCACGACTGACCGCGCGCTCCCATCGCCCGGCGCGCGCCCGGATCAGCCGACGAGCGCGCGCGCCCGGTCGACGTCGCGGCCCATCTGCACGATGAGCGCGTCGATGCCGTCGAACTTCTCCATGCCGCGGATGCGGTGCGCGAACTCGACGCCGACCACGTGGTCGTAGAGGTCGAGGTCGCGGTCGAGCACGTACGCCTCGACCTGCTTCTTCGGCACGCCCTCGAAGGTCGGGTTGTCGCCGACCGAGATCGCCGCCGGGTACCGCACGCCGCCGTCGACAAGCCAGCCGGCGTAGACGCCGTCGCCCGGGATGAACCCCTCGGAGTCGAGCGCGAGGTTCGCCGTCGGGTACCCAAGCCCACGACCGCGCTTGAAGCCGTGCACGACGATGCCGCTGACCGTGGGCACGTGGCCGAGCAGTTCGGCGGCGTGCTCGACCTCGCCGGCGTCGAGGAGCTCGCGGATCCAGGTGGACGACACGCGGCGGCCGCCCTCGGGCACGACGTCCTCGACGACGACGACCTCGAACCCGTGCCGCTCGCCCTGACGGCGGAGCATCGTCACGTCGCCCTCGTTGCCGGCGCCGTACCGGAAGTCGTGCCCGACGAGCAGCACCTCGGCGTCGAGCGCGTCGACCAGGAACCGACGCACGAACGCATCGGCCGAGTTCGCCGCGAGGGCGCCGTCGTAGTGGAGCAGCACGGTCGCGTCGAGTCCGGTCGTCGCGAGCAACTCCAGCTTCTGGCGGGTGCTCACGAGCTGAGGCGGGCATCGATCAGGGGCGTGGAAGGCCGCCGGATGACGATCGAACGTGATCGCGACCGCCTCGAGGCGCCGCGACTCGGCGATCTCGCGAAGCTTCGCGATGACCGCCCGGTGCCCCTGATGGACGCCGTCGAACTTGCCGATCGTCACGGCGGACGGACCGTAGTGCGCGGGGACCGCCTCGATCCCCGCGAACGTCCTCACGCGCGGCCCTTCGCGTCGGCCGCGGCCGGGGCGGCGGTGCCGTCGCCCTGCGCCGCGGCATCCTGCACCGGATGGCGCGCGAGCCACCACATGCCGAGCGGCGGCAGCACGAGCGGGATGAACAGGTACCCGCGACCGAACCACGACCACACGGTGTCGTGCGGGAAGAGGTCGGGGCGAAGGATGCTGAGCAGGCCCACCACGACGACGCCGGTGAACTCGAAGACGATGGTCGCCCACGCGATGCGGTACCAGGTGCGGCCCGGCATGACGAGCGCGACCGTCGCGAGGAGGTAGACCACGGCGGCCAGCGCGGAGAGCGCGTAGGCCACCGGCGCCTCGTCGAACCGCTCGACGATCTGCACGAGCGAACGCCCCGTCGCCGCGAGCGCGAGCACGCCGTAGACGGCGACGAGAACCCGGCCGATGCCGCTGAGTCGCCCGCGGCGGCGCGCACCCGCGGGTGCGGTGGATGTCTCGTTCATGTCGTTCGATTCTCCCAGACCAAGCCTCACGCCTGCTGCACGGTCCAGATCTGGAGCATGCGGTAGAGCATGACCGCGACGGCGAGCGCCGCCACGCCGCAGACGACGGTCGCCCACCGGCCGCGGTCGATGAGCGCCCAGAGCGCCGCCGCGGGCGGCAGCAGCACGGCGCTGACGAGGTAGACCCAGAACTCGAGCAGGCTCCCCGTCGGCGGGTTGCCGACGGCCGGCGCGACGAGCGCGACGACGACCTGGCCGAGCAGCAGCACCTCGACGAGCGCGAGCGAGCCGAGCACGAGGTCGTTCGGTACGCGGCCGGCGAGCCCGAGCATGATGCAGAGGAGCCCCGCGACGACGGCGACCCCGACCTGCGCATATGCGAACCACTCGATCATGCGACCTCCTCGGCGGGGAACCCCGTGATCACCTTGAGCTGCGGGCCGCGGCGCTCGACGATCGCGACGAGCACGTCACCCGGACCGACGGCGGCGACGGGGGTGCCGGCGGCGAGCTCGCGCACCACGGCGGGCGCGTCGACGCGCTTGCCGTGGCGGAGGTCGCGGACCGCGTCGGCGTCGATCTCGACCACCGGCAGCACCCGTCGCGCCGCCTCCGCGGGCGAGAGGCGCGCCCCGGCGACGTCGAGGCCCTCCAGGGCGCCGGCCTCGGCGACGTCGAACCGCCCGATGCGAGTGCGCCGGAGCGCGGTGAGGTGGCCGCCGACGCCGAGCCCGGCGCCGAGGTCGCGCGCGAGGGCGCGCACGTAGGTGCCGGAGGAGCACTCGACGCGCACGTCGAGGTCGAGCCATCCGTCGCCCTCGCGCACGTCGAGGAGGTCGAAGGCCGAGACGGTCACGGTGCGCGCCGCGAGTTCGACCTGCTCGCCGTCGCGCACTCGCTGGTACGCGCGCCTGCCGTCGACCTTGACGGCGCTGACGGCGCTCGGGACCTGGTCGATCGTGCCCGTGAGCTCGGCCATGCCGGACTCGACCGCGGTGCGCGTGACGGCGGCGACGGCCTCGGGGGACGCCGCGGGCAGCGCCTCGCCCTCGGCATCGTCGGTGGTCGTGGCCCAGCCGAGGCGAACGGTCGCCAGGTACTCCTTGTCGAGTCCGACCAGGTGGTGGAGGAGCCTCGTCGAGCTCTCGATGCCGAGGAGGAGCAGGCCGGTCGCCATCGGGTCGAGCGTGCCGGCATGGCCGACCTTGCGGGTGCCGGCGAGGCGCCGCACGCGGGCGACGACGTCGTGGCTGGTCATCCCCTGCGGCTTGTCGACGAGGAGGATGCCGCTGTTCACGCCGTACAGGCTAACAGCGGGTACCGTCGGTCCCGGCCGCTCGCCCTACGCTGGTCCGGTGAGGATCGGGATCATCGGCGCGGGTGCGCTCGGCGGCACGTTCGCGGCCCTGCTCGCGCGCGCAGGGCACGAGGTGGAGGTGACGGCCCGCGGAGCGGGCCTCGCGGCGATCCGCGAGGGCGGGATCCGCCTCTCCGGCGGGTACGGCGACGCGCACGTGCATCCCGCCGCCGCCGAGCGCCTGACCGCGCGCCCCGACCTCGTGCTCGTGTGCACCAAGGCGCAGGATGCCGCGGCCGCGATCACCGCGAACGGCGCGGCGATCGACGGCGTGCCCGTCGTGGTCGTGCAGAACGGCCTCGACGGCGTCACGACCGCCGAGCGGCTGCTCCCCCGCTCGGAGTGCCTGGGGATGCTCTCGATCATCGCCGCCAACTACACCGAGCCCGGTTCGGTGCGGGTGACGACGACCGCGGCGAGCTACCTCGGCCGCGGCGACGGGGAACCCGACGACGAGGTGCGGCGCATCGCCGCCGTGCTCTCCGGGGCCGTCCCGATCGTGGCGGTGTCGAACTTCCGCGGCGCGCAGTGGACGAAGCTCGTCGTCAACATGCTGAACGCGGTCCCCGCGATCGTGGGCCGGAGCGTCCAGGACGTCGTGGACGACCGGGCGCTCCGACGCGTCGTCGCGGCCTCGATGCGCGAGTGCGTGCGCGTGGGCGTCGCCCGCGGCATCCGCTTCGGATCGCTGCAGGGCCTCGGCGACCGGCGCCTGCGCGCCTTCGCACGCCTGCCCCTCGGCCTCGCTCAGGTGCTGCCCTGGTCCATGCGAGTGCGCATGGGCTCGGTGCCGAACCTCGGGTCGACGCAGCAGAGCCTGCGGCGCGGGCAGCCGACCGAGGTCGACTTCCTGAACGGCGCGGTCGTCCGCGAGGCGCGTGCGGCCGGGATCGACGCGCCCGTGAACGGCGCGCTCACCGCGCTCGTGCACGAGGTCGAGGCATCCGGGGCCCCGCTGCCGCCCGAGCGGGTGGTCGCGGTCCTCGCCGACCTCGGCGCGGACTGACCCGCTCACCGGCCTCGCGGGGCTAGGGTGCCCCTGCACCCGACCGGAACGACCCGACCGAAGCGAGCCGACGTGGAACCCGACGACACCGCCACCGAACCAGACCGCTCGACCGCCGCCCCGACCGAGCCGGAGACGGCGCGCTCGCGCCCGCTCGCCTGGTGGCTGTGCCTGCCGATCGGCGCCGCCGCGGCCGCGATCGGCCTCCTGCCCTGGCTCGTCGCGGGCATGCGGCTGCCGCTGCAGAACCTGTGGGCGACGGATGCCCTGCCGGACGAGTACCCGCTGGTGCTGCTGCCGTTCAGCCAGTACTTCCTCACGCGCACCGCCGCGCTGCTCATCATCGGCGCCGCGATCGCGGGCATCGCCGCCCGTGCGACGCGATCCCGGCAGCGCCGCTTCGGCGTCGCCTGGATGCTCGTCGGACTCCTCGCGGTGCAGGTCACGGCGATCGTGCAGACGACCATGGTCGTCCGCGAGGGACTCCAGGAGCGGGTCGAGTCCGACCTGTACCTCGCCGCGCTCGTCGCGATCGCGGTGCTCGCGAACCTCATCGGCGTGCTCGTGATGCTCCTCGTCGCCGCCGCACCGCGCGCCGGCGCGATCATCGGGTTCGCCATCGCCGCGGTGCTCGCCCCGTCCTGGCTCGGCGGACTCCTGCTGCCCGACCCCGTCACCGCCGGGCCGGGCGCCGACACGGTCCTCCTCGTGCTGCGCTGGCTTCCCGCCGTGCTCGTCGGCGCCGCGATCGCGTGGGGCGGGATCGGTTCGGTCGGCCGCGTCATCGCCGCGATCGTCGCGCTCGTCGTGCTCTGGATCGGTCCGGCGCTCATCACCGCGGTCTCGAACGCCGCCGGCAGTCGCGTGCTCGCGCGCCACCCGGACGAGATGCTCGACCAGGCCGTCGGCGTCTTCCGGGCGGCCTCGACCATGCCCGAGCTCGTGGTGCCGCCGCTCGTCGTCGCGATCCTCGTCGCCGCCGTCGGGCTGGTCGGTCGGCTGCTCGTCCGACGGACCCGGGCGTCGACCTCGGACCCGGAACCGCCCGCCTCCCCCGGCGACGAGCCGCCGTCCGTGCCGAAGGGTGCCACCGCATCCGCGCCGCCGCCGTCGGAGGCGGACTGACCGACGCCGCCCGTCAGTCGCCGTCGGGCCGCGTTCCCGCCGCATCGGCCCACGCCTCGTCGGCCGGCCCGTCGTCGTCACCCGCACCCCCCGCTGCGCCGCGCGTCGGATGCGCGGGGTCCGCGAGGTCGACGACGATCGAGGCGACGTCGCGTGGGTCGCTCGAGGCGTAGGCGAGGCGGTCCGCGGCATCCGTCGGCTCGCCGTCGACCGCGATGGCCACGTCCCACTCGTCGCGCAGGCGCGTGCGCAACAGGAACCGGCCGTCGAGCACGAGGATCGCGTCGGCGGGGCCCGTGCGCCACTTCGGCTCGACCCACGCGTCGCGCGCGAGGTCGAAGCCGCGAGTGACGAACGCCGTCGACCCGGCCATCCGGAACGGCTCGACGAGCGTGCGCTGGAGCAGCGACTCGTCGATGCCGTAGCGCCAGTAGCGCTCGGGCGTGTCGGCTCCGTACTCGGCCTGCGCCTCGCGCGACCGGTGGAAGTCCTCGACGCCCGCCCGGAACACCGCGAGGTCGCGTTCGCGAAGCACGTCGGCGAGGTCGTCGCCGAGGTCCGTCTTGCCGCTCCGCAGCGGCCCGTCGATCGCGACGATCACCCGACCCCGCCCCGTGCGGGAGAGGAGCTCGTCGGCGATGCCGCGGAGGAACGCCACCCGGGGCGTGGTGACCAGGCGCATGGTCCGAGCGTACGTCGCCCGGCTCGGCCGCGTCGACCGGCGCGGCCGAGCCGGCGGCCGACCGGGCGTCGACCGGCCGTACGCTGGACGGATGCCGACCCCCGAGCCGAGCGCGGCTCCCGACTCCGCCGGGGCGATCGCCGACGCCGTGAACGACTGGTTCGCCGGCGCGGCGCGGCCGCTCCCCTGGCGGGCGGCGGAGGTCTCGCCCTGGGCCGTGCTCGTGAGCGAGTTCATGCTGCAGCAGACGCCGGTGGCGCGGGTGCGGCCGCGCTGGGAGGAGTGGATGCGGCGCTGGCCGACGCCGGCGGACCTCGCCGCCGCGCCGCCGTCGGAGGCCGTGCGCATGTGGGATCGGCTCGGCTATCCGCGGCGGGCGCTGTGGCTGCACCGCGCCGCCTCCGAGATCGTGGAGCGGCACGGCGGTGAGGTGCCGCGCGACCTCGACGCGCTCCTCGCCCTCCAGGGCATCGGACCGTACACCGCGCGCGCGATCGCGTCGTTCGCGTTCGGGGAGCGGCACCCGGTCGTCGACACGAACACGCGGCGCGTCATCGCGCGCGCGGTCGACGGCGTCGGCGAGGCGGGCCCGCCGGCGACCCGGCGCGACCTCGAGGCTATGTCGGCGCTCCTGCCCGTCGACCGCGCCGCCGCGCGCGCCTTCAATGCCGGGGCCATGGAGCTCGGTGCCGTCGTCTGCACGGCGCGCACGCCGCGCTGCGACGACTGCCCGATCGCCCCGCACTGCGCCTGGCGTGCCGCGGGCTACCCGGTCTACGACGGCCCGCGGCGGGCCCGTCAGGCTCGCTTCGAGGGAAGCGACCGCGAGGCACGCGGGCTGGTGATGCGCGAGCTGCGAGCGGCGCACTGCCCGGTCCCCGTCGAGGAGCTCGACCGCGTCGTCGCCGATCCGGCGCGCCTCGCCCGGGCCGTCGACGGGCTCATCGCCGACGGCCTCGCCGCGCACGTCGAGGGCGGCCTCGCCCTGCCGGAGGCGTGAGCCGGGCTACCCCTCGTCCAGCCCGATCAGCTCGAACGCCTCGACCGGCGCGCGACGGCCCTTCACCTGGAGGGCGCCGAGCGGGCGCATCACCGCCGATCCGCCGAGCCGGCGTGCGGTGCCCGCGCCGATCGCGACGCCCCCGACCGGCGCCGAGCCCTCGAGCCGCGAGGCCACGTTCACCACGTCGCCGATCACCGTGTAGGTGCGCCCGCCGCCGGTGCCGAGGATCCCGACGTTCGCCACCCCCGAGTTCACGCCGACCCGGAACCGGGGCCAGCTCGGGTGCGCGGCCTGCACCGCGGCAGCCGCGCGCTGCAGTGCCAGCGCCGCGCCGGCCGCCCGCTGCGCATGCGCCGGACCCGGGGCGGCGTCCTCGAACACGACCATGACGGCGTCGCCGATCAAGCGGTCGACACGCCCGCCGTACCGTTCGACGAGGGGTGGGATCACGTCGGTGAAGTACGCGTTCAGCGTCGCGGTGACCTCGGCCGGATCGTGCGCCTCCGAGAAGCTCGTGAAACCCTCGAGGTCGGCGAACAGCACGGACACCTCCCGCTCACCGGCGGCCGTGTCCTGCGTGTAGAGCCCTGCCCAGCGTTCCTCCCGCCACGAGCGCTGGGCGGCGACGACGATGACCACGAACGCGGCCAGCATGAGCACGTGCCACTCCCACCACGACAGGTGCCAGTTCCGGCCGAACACGACCGCGATCTCGGCCTCGGCGAGCAGCGTGAACGCGGCGGCGAACGCGAGCGGCAGCGGCGAGGCGGCGTGCCGCGGCATCCGCAGGTACCGGACGACCGCGAGCGCGTAGCAGGCGAGCCCGACGACGGCGAGCAGCGTGAAGGGGATCGTCATCCGCTCGGGCGGTGCCGCGGCCGCGAGCGGGCCGATCTCGAGGAGGGACACGGCTCCCCAGGTCAGCATCGCGGCGACGAGACCGGCCACGAGCCACGGCGCGAGTCGGAGCACGCGTGCGCCGTGCGCGCCGTCGAGGTCGGCGCTCGACCAGGCCGCGAACACCGCGGCGATCGTCAGGCCGACCGGCGTGGCGAGCGCGAACCCGGTGTTGCTGCCCGAGAGCAGCACCCCCGGCGTCGCGAGCGCGTGCAGCGCGAGGAACCCGGCAGCGGCGAGGAACGAGAGCGAGACGAGGACGAGTCGGGCGTCGTGCCGCAGGCGCGCCGCCGCGCCGACCGCCCACGCGAGTGCCGCGTTGATGGCCCCGGCCGCGAGCACGAGCCAGAAATGGGTCGGCTGGTGCTCCCACTCGACATCGAGGGCGGGGCGGACGATGAGGAGCGCCAGACCGGCGAGCGGGATGGCGAGGAGCACGATCGCCCACGCGACCCGGCCTGCGGTCGGCGGCGGTGCCGTCGGTCCCGTGCCGGGCGCGAGCGCGCTCACGGCCCGGATGCCCCCGAACCCTGCGCGGCCGGCGGCGCCGCATCGCCCGCCGGCGGCGCCGGCGGCGCCGGCGGGACCGGCAACGGCGCGGCGACACCGAGCGTCGCCGCGGCGGCCGGTTCCACCGTTCCGGTCTCGACCTCGGCGAGTCGCCGGTGCACCGACGACACCACGACCGATCCCTCGCCGACCGCCGACGCGACGCGCTTGACCGACCCCCGACGTGCGTCTCCCACGGCGAACACGCCCGGCACGCTCGTCTCGTGCGGGAACGGCTCGCGTTCGAGCGGCCAGTTCGCGCGCTCGCCCTCGGCGACGACCTCCGGCCCCGTGAGCACGTACCCCCAGCGATCGCGCAGGATCTCCGGCGGCAGCCATTCGGTGCGCGGCGCCGCGCCGATCAGCACGAACAGGCCGCCGCATTCGACGTCGCGTTCCTCGCCCGTGTCGCGATCCCGCACCCGGATGCGCTCGAGCACGCCGTCGCCGCCTCCGCCGACGACCTCGGCGCGCGTTCGCACGGCCACGCCCTGCGCGACCAGCTGGTCGATGAGGTACTGCGACATGCTGGCGGCCAGCCCGGTCCCGCGGACCAGCACCGTGACGGATGCCGCGTACCGGGCCAGGTGCAGCGCCGCCTGCCCGGCGGAGTTGCCGCCCCCGATGATCGTGACGTGCCGCCCGGCCATGCCCTGCGCCTCGATCGCCGACGCCCCGTAGTAGACCCCGGCGCCCTCGAAGGGCGTCAACTCGTCGACATCGAGTCGGCGGTACGACACCCCGGTCGCGAGGACGATCGACGAGCAGCGGATGCAGTCCTCGGGCGCGACGCGCACGCGGAACCCGTCGGCGTCGCGCTCGATGCCGACGGCCTCGCGCGCGTGCGCGAAGCGCGCGCCGAACACCCACGCCTGCTGGTAGGCCCGCTGCGCGAGCTCCGACCCGGAGATGCCCCGCGAGAAGCCGAGGTAGTTGCGGATCAGCGAACTCGAGCCGGCCTGCCCGCCGATCGACTCGCGCTCGACGACGAGGACGTCCAGGCCCTCGGATGCCGCGTAGACCGCCGCAGCCAGCCCGCCGGGCCCCGCGCCGACGACCACCACGTCGGCCTCGCCGTCGAGCGTGGTCGTGAGCCCGTACGCGGCGGCGAGCTCGGCGTTGTCGGGGTCGAGCAGCACGCGGCCGTCGATGAGCAGCACGATCGGGACGTCCGGCAGCTCCTCCTCGACGCCGACCGCGAACAGCCGCTCGCGTGCGGCGTCCGACCCGGGCTCGAGCCACTCGTGCGGAATGCCGCCCCGGGCGAGGAGGCTCCGGAGCTCGTGCGTGCGCGGCATCCCCGCGCGCCCGATCACCGCGACCTCCCTGGGTCGCAGCCCGATCGAGCGTTCCCATTCGAGCAGGAACTCCGTGATGGTGCGGTGGAAGTACTCGTCCGGCGAGTGCCACGGGCGGATGACGTAGTACTCCAGCTCGGCGGCGGCCATGAGCGAGAGGATCTCCTCGCGCACGGCCGCGTCTCCCCATTGCCCCCACTCGATGAGGCGTCCGCGGCGGACGTCGGGGAATCGGCGTCGGGCATGCGAGAACACGGTCCGCCCGTCGAGGTCGCCCGCGCGGTCGGCGAGGATCAGCGCGAGCTGGCCGCCCTCGTCGGCGAGTGCGTCGATGCGATCGGCGGCCTCCCGCTCGTCGTGCGCGGGCACGACGGCGTAGTCGACGCGGTAGCGGCGCTCGAGCTCGGTGACCACCGAGGTGCGCGCGCCGGGGTCGCGTGCGACCACCAGGATGACCGGTCGTGCGACGCTCGACATGCCCTCTCCTCCCACCGGCACGCCGCGACCACCCGCATTCGGGGCCGTCGACCGGGCACCGCCGACGCCCGCAGTGTACCGCCCGCCCCCTCGCGCACGACAGAGCCGTCGGGCCCGTCGCGGGCCGAGCCGGGCGAGCGGATGTCCCGGGGCGCGGGCCCCGGGACATCCGTCTCGCTGCTCGACCGCGACGCGGCCGCGCAGATCAGCCGACCGTGGCGGTCGCCTCGGTGCGCACGCGGTCGGCGGCGTCGACCTCCCGGAGGTCGAGCCCCCGCGTCTCGCGGGCTGCCGCCACGGCAACGAGCGTGATCGCGCACGCGACCGCGACGTAGATCGCGATCGGCACGCTCGAGCCGTACTGACCGAGCAGGGCGGTGGCGATGATCGGTGCGAGCGAGCCGGCGAAGATCGACGTGACCTGGTAGCCGAGCGAGACGCCCGAATAGCGCATGCGCGTCGGGAACATCTCCGCCATGATCGCCGGCTGCGCGGCGTACATGAGTGCGTGGAACACGAGGCCGAGGGCGATGGCGGCCCAGATGACGATCGGGTTGCCCGTGTTCATGAGCGGGAAGGCGAAGAACGCCCACGTCGCGCCGAGGATCGCGCCCGCGGCGTAGACCGGCTTCCGGCCGAAGCGGTCGGAGAGGTTGCCCGCGATCGGGATCGCGACGAAGTGCACGGCGTGCGCGGCCACGAGGATGAGCAGCGTGTTCGCCGTGCCCTCCTGGACGACCTGCGTGAGGTAGACGATGGAGAACGTCACGACCACGTAGTAGAGGATGTTCTCCGCGACGCGGAGGCCCATCGCGGTGACGACGCCCCGCGGGTAGCGCTTGATGACCTCGAGGACGCCGTAGCTGGTCGCCTTGGCGGCGTCGCGCTCCGCCTGCATCTCGAGGAAGATCGGCGCGTCCGTGACCTTGGTGCGGATGTACCAGCCGATGAGCACGATGACCGCGGAGAGCCAGAACGCGACGCGCCAGCCCCCGCCGAGGAAAGCCTCGTCGGAGAGGGTCGAGCTCAGCACGAAGAGCACGAGCGTGGCGAGCAGGTTGCCGACCGGGACGGCGGCCTGCGGCCAGCTCGCCCAGAATCCGCGACGCTCGGACGGGCTGTGCTCCGCGACGAGGAGGACCGCGCCGCCCCACTCGCCGCCGAGCGCGAAGCCCTGCAGGAAGCGCAGCAGCACCAGCAGCGCCGGCGCGGCGAGGCCGATCTGCGCGTAGGTCGGCAGGCAGCCGATCAGGAAGGTCGCCACGCCGATCAGGATGATGCTGAACTGCAGCAGCTTCTTGCGACCGTACTTGTCGCCGAGGTGACCGAACACGATCCCGCCGAGCGGCCGGGCGATGAACCCGACCGCGTAGGTGAGGAACGCGGCGATGATGCCGGCGTACGGGTCGTCGGACGGCGGGAAGAAGGTCGTGCCGAAGACGAGCGTGGCGGCCGAGGCGTAGAGGAAGAACTCGTACCACTCGACGACGGTGCCGGCCATCGACGCGGTGACGACGCGGCGGAGGCCCGACGTCGCGGGGTTCGCTGCGGCGTCCCGTGCGGGTGCCTGGGTCATTCGATGCTCCTTTGCATGGAACGTGGAGGGGGTCGGACGCTGTCGCGTCACCGGACGAGTCTCGCGTGCATCCCTGTGCAGTCCAATGACGAACCTCGCACCCATGATGTGCGAAACTGCACAGATGCCGACCGCACCGCCGCGCCGGACCCCGAGCGCCGACGACCTCATCGTCCTGCTCGCCGTCGCCCGCGAGGGCCGCTACACCGGCGCCGGCACGAGGCTCGGCCTGAACCACACCACGATCGCCCGCCGGATCGACGCGCTCGAGCAGGCGCTCGGCGGGCGCGTGCTCGTCCGCGGTGCTGCGGGGTGGGTGCTGACTCCGCTCGGCGAGCACGCACTCGCGGCCGCCGAGGACGTCGAACAGGCCATGCGGCGCCTCTCCCCCGACGAGCCGACCCTCGCGGGCGTCGTCCGCCTGTCGGCCACCGACGGCTTCAGCGGGTTCATCGCCGCACCGGCGATGGCGACGCTGCGCTCGCGTCATCCGGATGTCTCGCTCGAGATCGTCGCCGCGACCCGTCGTGCCGCGCAGCAGCGCGTCGGCGTCGACCTCGAGGTCGTGGTCGGCCGCCCGCACGTGCACCGCGCCGAGGCGATCCACCTCGGCGACTACGTGCTCGGCCTGTACGCGAGCCGGAGCCTGCTCGCGCGGCGCGGGGTCCCGGCATCGGTCGACGACCTGGCGGGCGAGCCGCTCGTGTACTTCATCGAGTCCATGCTGCAGGTCGACGCGCTCGACGCGGCCCGACGGTCGACACGCGGCATGGTCGACGCCGTGTCGAGCACGAACGTGTACGTGCACGTCGACGCGACGCGCGCCGGCGCGGGGTTCGGCCTGCTGCCGGCGTTCCTCGCCGACCCGCACGACGACCTCGTGCGGATGTTCCCCGACGAGGTCGAGGAGCGCCTGCCGTACTGGCTGGTCTGCCGCCCCGAGGCACTGCGACAGCCGACCGCGGTCGCGTTCATCGCGGCGCTCCGTGCCCGCATGGCCGAGGCGCGCGACGCCCTGCTCGGGCAGGCACGATCACCGGGGGTCGGATAGCACCCGCGGCGCGTCTCGCCCGCGTCAGCGGGCCGCGGACTCCTCGTCGAACTCGTCCTCGTCGAGATCGCGCGGCTTGACGTACGGGTCGGCGTCGCCCGCGTACTGGGCGGATGCGGCGACCGCCGACGTCTCCGCGTCGCGCTCGCGCGCCTCGCGGAGCAGCTCCTCGATGTGCTGCGCGTTCTCGGGGATCGCGTCGGCAATGAACTCGAGCGTCGGCGTCAGCCGGGCCGTGATGTTCCGCCCGACCTCGCTCCGCAGCATCCCCGTCGCGGCCTTCAGCGCGAGCGCCGAGTCTCGGCGCTCCTCATCGGTGCCGTAGACGGTGTAGAAGATGCTCGCGTGCTGCAGGTCGCCGGTGACGCGCACGTCGGTGATGGTGACGAATCCGAGTCGCGGATCGCGCAGCCCCTTGTCGAGGCGACGCGCGACGATCTCCTTGATGCGATCGGCCAGCTTCCTGGCCCGCTGCGGATCGGCCATGATGGCCTGCCTTTCCGTTCCGCCCCGGATGCCGCGACTGCGGCCTCGGCCGGGGCCGGTTCCTTCGGTTCTGGTGGAGGGGTCGGGGCCCCGCTCATCGCGTCGACGAACGGGGCCCCGCACCGAGGGCCTAGACCCGCGGCTTCTCGCGCATCTCGATGGTCTCGATCTCGTCGCCGACCTGGATGTCGTTGTACTTGCCGAGGCCGATGCCCGCCTCGAAGTCCGTGCGGACCTCGGTGACGTCGTCCTTGAACCGGCGGAGCGACTCGATGGCCAGATTGTCGCCGACCACGACGCCGTCGCGGATGACACGGGCCTTGGCGTTGCGCGTGATCGTTCCCGACCGCACGATGACACCGGCGATGTTGCCGAACTTCGAGGAGCGGAACACCTCGCGGATCTCGGCGACACCCGACTGCACCTCTTCGAACTCGGGCTTCAGCATGCCCTTCAGCGAGCTCTCGATGTCGTCGATCGCGTTGTAGATGACGTTGTAGAAGCGCACGTCGACGCCCTCACGGGCGGCGCGTTCCCGCGCCTTCACGTCGGGGCGGACGTTGAACCCGATCACGATCGCGTTGTCGATCGTGGCGAGGTCGATGTCGCTCTCGGTGACGGCACCCACACCGCGGTGGAGGATGCGCAGCTGGACCGAGTCGTCGACCTCGATCTTCATCAGGGACTCCTCGAGCGCCTCCACGGCACCCGACACGTCGCCCTTGATGATGAGGTTGAGCGCCTCGACCTTGCCCTCCTCGAGGGCACGCGTGAAGTCCTCGAGCGAGATCCGCTTGCGGGCCTTGGCCAGCTGGGCGTTGCGCTCGGCGGCCTCGCGCTTCTCGGCGATCTGCCGGGCCGTGCGGTCCTCCTCGGTGACGAGGAAGGTGTCGCCGGCACGCGGGACGCTCGAGAGGCCCTGCACCTGGACCGGACGCGACGGCGTCGCGGCGGCCACGGGCTCGCCGTTCTCGTCGCTCATCGCACGGACGCGGCCGTAGGCCGTGCCCGCGACGATCGCGTCGCCGACCTTCAGCGTGCCCGACTGGATGAGCACGGTCGCCACGGCGCCGCGCCCCTTGTCGAGCTTGGCCTCGATGGCCACGCCGCGCGCGTCCTTGTCGGGGTTCGCACGCAGGTCGAGCCCGGCGTCGGCGGTGAGGAGGACCGCGTCGAGCAGTTCCTGGATGCCGATGTTCTCGCGAGCGGAGACGTCGACGAACATGACGTCGCCGCCGTACTCCTCGGCCACGAGCCCGAACTCGGTGAGCTGCTGGCGCACCCGGCCCGGGTTCGCGTCGGGCTTGTCGATCTTGTTCACCGCGACCACGATCGGCACGTTCGCCGACTGGGCGTGGTTCAGCGCCTCGACCGTCTGCGGCATGATGCCGTCGTCGGCCGCGACCACGAGGATCGCGATGTCGGTCACCTGTGCACCGCGGGCGCGCATGGCGGTGAACGCCTCGTGACCCGGGGTGTCGATGAAGGTGATGGCGCGGTCGATGCCCTCGTGCTCGGTGTGCACCTGGTACGCACCGATGTGCTGGGTGATGCCGCCGGCCTCGCCCGCGACGACGTTCGCGTTGCGGATGGCGTCGAGCAGTCGCGTCTTACCGTGGTCGACGTGACCCATGACGGTCACGACCGGCGGACGCGCCTGCAGGTCCTCGTCGGACTCCTCGGCCTCTTCGGCGTCGAGGTCGATGTCGAAGCCCTCGAGGAGCTCCTTGTCCTCGTCCTCCGGGGAGACGACCTGGATCTTGTAGCCGAGCTCAGCGCCGAGCACCTCGAAGGTGGCCTCGTCGAGCGACTCGGTCGCCGTCGCCATCTCACCGAGGTGGAACAGCACGGTCACGAGCGAACCGGGATTGGCGTCGATCTTGTCGGCGAAGTCGGAGATCGAGGCGCCGCGGCGCAGGCGGATGACGGTGTTGCCGTCGCCGCGCGGGACGCTCACGCCGCCGAGCGACGGGGCCTCCCGCATCTCGAATTCCTGCCGCTTCGTCCGCTTGGACTTGCGCGCCTTGCTCTTTCCGCCACCACGACCGAACGCGCCGGCGGTACCACCGCCGGGGCCGCGACCGCGGCCGCCGCCACCACCGGGACGCGGGCCGCCGAAGCCGCCGCCGGGCGCGCCGCCCGGACGGAAGCCGCCGCCGGCGCCGCCGCCGGGACGCGGGCCGCCGCCACCGCCGCCGGGGCGCTGGAAGCCGCCGGGACGACCGCCGCCGCCACCGCCCGGACGCGGGGCGCCGGGGCGCGGCGAACCGGGACGCGGGGGCTGGGGCCGCGGGATGTTGCCGGGGGTCGGGCGCTGGCCCATACCCTGCGAGCTCGAGAACGGGTTGTTGCCCGGACGCGGCTGGCTCGGACGCTGGCCCATGCCCTGCGAGCTCGAGTAGGGGTTGTTGCCGGGGCGCGGCGCGCCCGGGCGGGGACCGCCGGGGCGCGGGGCGCTCTGGCCGGGCTTCGGCGCACCGGGGCGCGCGACATCGGCGGGCTTGGGCGCGCCGGGCTTCGGCGCGGAGCTCGCCCGAGGAGCCGACGGCGCGTCGGCCTCGGCCGACGCGGCGGGTGCGGCCTGCTCGGACGCGGCCTTCTCGGCGGCCGCGGCAGCCGCCTTCTTCTCGGCCTCGGCCTGGCGCTCGGCGACGCTCATCGGGGCGTCGCCCTGCGGCGCGGCCGCGGGCTTCGGGGCCGGCTTGGGGCCGGGCTTGGCCGCGGCGGGCTTGGGTGCCGCCGCCGGCTTGGCATTCGCCGCGGCGCCCTCGAGGGCGGCCCGGAGGCGACGTGCGACGGGGGGTTCGATCGAGGACGACGGGCCCTTGACGTATTCGCCCATCTCCTTCAGCTTCTCGAGCGCGACCTTGCTGTCGACGCCGAGCTCGCTGGCGATCTCGTGTACGCGTGGTTTGGCAGCCACTTCTCTCCTGTTCCGGGTCCGACCCCGGGACAGGGGCGGACCATCAATGGCGGACGGGTCTCATTTCGAGCCGCTCATGAGTTGTCCATTAGCCGTTCAGCCTGTTCTCTACATCGGATGTGTCCAGCTCGCCGCTCACGCGGAGCGCGCGCCCGAAGGCGCGTCGTCGCTGGGCGAGTCGGAAGCACTCGAGCGTCGGATGCAGCCACGCGCCACGCCCGGGGAGCACCGCCGAGGTATCGGCGAGGACTCTGGTGTGCTGGGCGACGACCCTCAGAAGCGAGGACCGCGGGGCGCGCGAACGGCATCCGATGCACGTTCTGACGGGTTCCATCCTACACCTCCCGGCTGGGCGTCTTCCGACCGTCGCCCGCGCGGACGGTGCGACTCACGCCTGGTCGAGGATCGAATCCGGCTGGATGTCGATCTTCGCGCCCGTGAGCTTGGCCGCGAGGCGGGCGTTCTGGCCCTCCTTGCCGATGGCGAGCGACAGCTGGTAGTCGGGCACCAGGGCGCGCACGGCTCGCGTGTTCTCGTCGATCACGTAGGCGCTCGTCACCTTGGCCGGAGACAGCGCCGACGCGACGAACGTCGAGAGGTCCTCGTTCCAGTCGACGATGTCGATCTTCTCGCTGCCGAGCTCCGCGGTCACGGCGCGCACGCGCTGGCCGAGCTCGCCGATGCACGCGCCCTTGGCGTTCACGCCGGGCTGGTTCGCCCTCACCGCGATCTTCGTGCGATGACCGGCCTCGCGCGCGAGGGAGACGATCTCGACGACGCCGGAGGCGATCTCGGGCACCTCGAGCGCGAAGAGCTTGCGGACGAGCGCAGGGTGCGTGCGCGAGACCGTGATCGACGGCCCCTTCGCGCCCTTGGCGACGCTCGTCACGTAGACGCGGATGCGCTGCCCGTGCGGGTACTCCTCACCGGGCACCTGCTCCTCCGGCGGCAGGATCGCCTCGACGGTGCCGAGGTCGATGTGCACCATCCGCGGGTTCGGGCCCTGCTGGATGATGCCCGCCACGATGTCGCCCTCGCGACCGCGGAACTCGCCGAGCACGGCGTCGTCGGCGATGTCGCGCAGGCGCTGGTTGATGACCTGCTTCGCGGCGAACGCCGCGATGCGGCCGAAGTCGCTCGGGGAGTCCTCGGCCTCGCCGATGACGTTCCCCTCCTCGTCGTGCTCGGGCACGTAGATCGACACGTGCCCGGTCTTGCGGTCGAGGTGCGCACGGGCGCCCTTCGGGTTCGCATGCCCGTGCTGGGCGGGGTTGGTGTGCTTGAGGTAGGCCATCAGGATCGCCTGCTCGATGATCTGCACCAGTTCGTCGAACGGGATCTCCTTCTCGCGCTCCATCATGCGGAGCACGCTGAGGTCGATGTCCATTCCGGCCTCCTCTATTCAGCTCTCAGTCCGCCTCCCCCTCTCGGGCGGAACACTCAAGCGTAGCGGATGACCCGGGCCCCGTTCCCACTCGCGGTCCGACTTCCACGCACTTCCGACCACGCCGACTCGCGCGTGTTCCCGAGGTTCCCTCGCCACGGCTGCCATGCTTGCGGGATGGACGCGCTCAACGACCTCGTGCTCGCCGCGGGCGACACGCTCTGGACCTGGATCGTGCTGCCCGTCGTGGTGCTGCTCGGCCTCTACTTCACGGTGCGCTCCGGCGTCGTGCAGTTTCGCCTCATCCCCGAGATGTTCCGGACCCTCACCGACAAGACGCCGCGCGACGAGTCGGGTGAGCCGCAGTCCGTCTCGGCCTTCCAGGCGTTCACGATCTCGGCTGCCTCGCGCGTCGGGGTGGGCAACATCGCGGGGGTCGGCACGGCGATCGCCATCGGTGGTCCGGGCGCCATCTTCTGGATGTGGCTCATGGCCTTCATCGGCGGCGCCTCGGCATTCGTCGAGTCGAGTCTCGGCCAGCTCTTCAAGGTGCACGACAAGGACGGCTTCCGCGGCGGCCCCGCGTACTACATCGAGCGCGGGCTGAAGGCGCGCTGGGCCGGCATCCTCTTCGCGGTGATCCTCATCGTCTGCTTCCCGTTCGCGTTCTCGTCGCTGCAGGCGAACACGATCAGCGCGTCCCTCACCGGCGCGGTCGCGCCGGACGGCGGTGGCGAGTGGATCGCGTGGACGGCGGGCGCCGTCCTCGCGCTGCTCACCGGGCTCGTGGTCTTCGGCGGCGTGCGCCGCATCGCCCACGTCACGCAGGCGGTCGTGCCGCTCATGGCGCTGCTCTACCTGCTCGTCGGGCTCATCATCGTGGCACTCAACATCACGCGGCTGCCCGAGGTGTTCGCCTCGATCTTCACCGAGGCGTTCGGGTTCAACGAGGTCGTCGGCGCGACGGTCGGCACCATCATCCTCACGGGCGTCAAGCGGGGCATGTTCTCGAACGAGGCCGGCCTCGGCTCGGCACCGAACGCGGGCGCGAGCGCGGCGGTGACGCACCCGGTCAAGCAGGGCCTCGTGCAGACGCTCGGGGTCTACTTCGACACCTTCCTCGTCTGCACGATCACGGCGTTCATCATCCTCGTGTCGAACCCTGACCTGGCGAGCGCCGAGCGCGGCATCGGCCTCACGCAGGACGCGATGGTCGCGAACCTCGGACCGTGGGCGAGCATCCTCCTCACGATCATCGTGTTCCTGCTCGCGTTCAGCTCGATCCTCGGCAATTACTACTACGGCGAGTCGAACATCGAGTTCATCTCACCCAGGCCGTGGCTCCTCACGACCTACCGGTCGCTCGTCGTCGTCGCGATCTTCGTCGGCTCGGTCGCGGCGTCCGACCTCGTCTGGAACACCGCCGACGGGGTGATGGGCCTCATGGCCCTCGTGAACCTCATCGCGATCGCCCTGCTCTCCGGGGTGGCGTTCCGGTTGCTCCGCGACTACACCCACCAGCGCAGGCAGGGTCGCGATCCCGTCTTCACGCGCGACCTGCTGCCGGATGTCTCGGGCATCGAGTGCTGGGTCGACGAGCGCTCGGTCACGGGCCCGATCGACGTCGGGGTCGCGAAGCACCAGGCGCAGAAGCACCGCGACCACCTGCACCACGAGGAGTAGGACGGGCTCACCGCCCGCGCGGGGGGGCCATCACTCGGGCGTCGGCGGAGCGTTCACCCAGACGAGTTCGGCGACATCGGCCGCGGTGTTCGCGACGCGGTGCGGCGTGCTGCTCGGGAACACGACGGTGTCGCCCGTCCCGAGGTCGTAGGCCTCGCCCTCGAGCTCGACGCGGACGGTTCCCCGGATGACGAGGATGACCTCCTCGGAATCGCCATGACGGTACTGCCGTGCACCGGTCGACCCGCCCGGCTCGATCGTGACGGCGTACATCTCGACGTGGCCGTGCGGGGGTTCGGTGAGGAACCACTTCACCATGCCGTCGCTCGCCGAGAACCTGCGGCGTCGGTCGGCACGCACCACCCGCCCGGCGGGAACCGGTCCGGGTGCCACGAGGTCTCCGAGAGAGACGCCGAGCGCATCCGCCAGGCGCCGGAGCGTAGCGACGCTCGCGTTGGTCCGACCGGTCTCGAGCTGGCTCAGGAAGCCCGACGTGACGCCCGCCTGCGCACCGAGTGCGCGCTGCGACATCCGCCTGGCCCTCCGGTACCGGCGCACCTGCTCGCCGACGCCCTCATCGCCCACGACGATCCCCTCTCGCTCGGCGCCGGGTGTTGACGCCGGGCGTGGATTGCTGCTCAATATCACTAAGCAACATGTTAAGCAGCACTCCTCCCCACTCCGACCGGATTGCGAGGCTCTCATCATGACAGGACGAATGGGCACCACTCCCACGTCGGCACGCATCGGACGCATCCTCCGCGCGCACGCCGAATCCGAGCGCACCGGCGTGCCGGTCGATGACGTGCTCGGCCGTTCGAGCGAGGACCCGCCGGGCTCGGGCGGCATCTCCCGCCGCGCACTGCTCCGCACCGGCGCCGCACTCGGCGCCGGCGCCGCCCTCGCGATGGCCGGGCCCGCCCACGCGGCGAGCGCAGCGAAGCCCACCGCACCCCGCGTCGCCATCGTCGGCGCAGGCCTCGCCGGGCTCCGCGCCGCGCACTGGCTCTGGCGCGTGAAGGGCATCGCGTCGACCGTGTACGAGGCGAACACCCGCGCCGGCGGCCGCTGCTGGTCGCTGCGCGACCACTTCTCGAACGGCTTCGTCGTCGAGCACGGCGGGGCGCTCATCAACACCGACCACAACGCCACCCGCAACCTCGCCTCCAACCTCGGCCTGAGCCTCGACGTGGTGGCGGGTGGCAGCTACCAGGGCTGGGAGGACAAGTACTGGATCGACGGGGTCGACTACCCGTACGACGATGCGAACGAGGACTGGGGCGCGGTGTACCAGGCGTTCAAGGCCGACCTCGCAGCGGCGCCGTACTGCCAGACGTACGACTCGCAGACCGCGGCGGGCGTGGCGCTCGACCGCATGACCGTCGACGAGTGGCTGCAGCAGAAGGTCCCGGGCGGGATTGCGAGCCCCTTCGCGAAGCTCATGCAGTCGAACGTCATGGCCGAGTACGGCCTCGAGCCGCACGAGCAGTCCGCGCTGAACCTCGTCTACCTGCTCGGCTGGAACTCGCAGAACAGCCTCTCGCCCGTCAACGGCGCAGACGAGAAGTACACCGTGCGCGGTGGCAACGACCTGCTGATCTCGCGGATGATCGAGCAGCTCCCGGCCGGCACGGTGCAGTACGGTCGCGAGCTCGTCGCGGTCGCGCAGCTCGCCGACGGCACCGTGCGACTGAGCTTCCGCGCAGGCAACTCGAGCGTCTACGTCGTGGCCGACCGCGCGATCCTCGCGCTGCCGTTCACGACGCTGAAGGACTGCGACCTCTCCGCATCGGGCTTCTCGCCGCTGAAGCGCCGCGCCATCGCCGAGGTGGGCCTCGGGGCGAACTCGAAGATCCACGTCGAGCTCGCACGCCGGCCATGGGTCGAGCAGGGATACGGCGGCGCGACCTACACGAACAAGACGGGCTTCCAGTGCGGCTGGGACGACACGGCCGACCAGCCGCTGCCCGCGGGCGTGTTCAACTTCTTCCCTGCCGGCGACCAGGTGAAGGCGTGGAAGGGCGAACCGTTCGGAGTGGCCCCGTCCTCCCAGGTGAATGCGTACCTCGCCCAGCTCGAGCCGATCTTCCCCGGGGTCACCGCCGCGTACACGGGTCGGTCCTACCGCGACTTCTGGTGGGCCAACCCGTGGTCGAAGGGCGCGTACACCTGCCAACGTCCGGGGCAGTACACGGAGCTGTTCGGCGTGGCCGCAGTGCCCGAGGGCAACGTGCACTTCGCCGGCGAGCACACGAGCGTCTACTACTACGGGTTCCTGAACGGGGCGGTCGAGTCCGGCGAGCGGGCGGCGAAGGCGGTCGCGCTCTCGTGACCCCGCGACGGTCGGATGCCGCGCCGCACGTCACCACGACACGATGACGGCGCGGCATCCGCACAACCGAATCGGCGCGGCAGTCGGTGCCCGAACCGCCGGCGCCGCTCAGCGCCGATCGCGGAGGTAGGCGATGCTCGCCGCGACGCGGCGATGCGTGTCCGGACCGGGCTGGAGGTCGAGCTTCTGGAAGATCGCGTTGACGTGCTTCTCGACGGCCGAGAGCGAGACGTGGAGTTCGCGGCCGATGGCGGGGTTGCTGCGGCCGGCGGCGAGGAGGGCGAGCACCTCCACCTCGCGTTCGGTGAGGCGTGCGAGACGCGGATCACGGTCGTCGGCGCCGGCATCCCCGGTGGTCGCGGCGCGCGTGCCGGGGTCGGCGCCACGGCCGCCGCGGACTCCCCGGGCAGGGTGCGCGACGCGGCCTCGAGTCGGGCGGCGATCGCCTGCAGTTCCCGCCGGAGCATCCGGGCCTCCGCATCGGCATCCGCGTCGGCGTCGACGCGCGCGCCGGCCATGAGCCCGACGGGCACGAGCGGTGAGGCGGCGAGGAACAGCGCCGCCGTGAGCCCCTCGGCCGTGGTCTGCAGGGCCGCCCCCGCGGCGACGATGACGGCCATGGCCGCGAGCGCCGCGAGCGGCCACGTGAGGCGGCGGCGGAGCGCCCGGCCGCCGCGGATGAGACGCACGACGCCGACCGCCACGGCGGCCGCGGGAAGCACGAACACGATCCCGCTCGCCGAGGCGATCCAGTCGGGCAGGAGCGGAGCGACCGGTCCGAGCATGGTGGTGCCGTCGAGGACGGCGGGCGTCGGGCCGGCGAACGCGGCGAGCACGGGTATCAGCACCCCCAGGCCGAGGACGCCGAGCGACCACGCCGGCGCGGGCCCGGCCGGGTAGCCGGCGGCGAGCGGGACGAGCACGCCGAAGCCCGCGACGAAGGCGACCTGACCGGTGACGTGCCACACGCTTCCGGGTCCCACGTCGGCCAGAGCGAGCGCCGACGCGGCGAGCGCGACGAGGTGCAGCACGCCGATCCCGGCGACGGCGGTGCAGGTGAACCCGCTCCCCCGCCAGATCGGGCCGAGGAGTCCGGCAAGGGTGAACATCACCGGAACGACGAGCGCGGGGCCGGTCTCGGCGAGCGGAAGCGGCGCCGCGACCGCGACGACGATCACCGCGACCATGGCGATGCCGGCCGGCACCACCGCACGGACCGCCGTCGACATCCGGGACATGCCCGCAGTATGCCACCGATCGGACCCGGCGCGATCCTGCGGCCGACCGCAGGGTGTCGTGCGGCCCGCCGCAGTGCGCCGCCGCGCGGTTCCGGATTGGCTCGGGCTCACCGGGGCTCGCCCGGTGCACCGCCCCCCGGCGCGATTCGCGCCCAGTGAAAGGAACCAGCATGTCCCGTACCCCGGTCCGACCCCTGAACGGCGACACCGCACCCGAGGCCGACGCGGCGCCCGCTCCCGATCGGCACGAACGCCCCGGCATCCGCGTCCGCATCGGACAGGGCATCCTCATCGCCCTGTTCGCGCTCAGTGGCGTGTTCGCGCTCTCGACGATGTTCGCCGATGACCCGTTCCCGGCCTCGGCGACCGTGCTCATCGCCTCCTTCGGCGCGCTCGCCGCGGCGCTGGGCATCGCGACGGTGATCGGCGGCCTCCGATCGCGCGTCGTCCGCGCCGGACTGTGGTCGCTCCCGCTCTTCTTCGCGTGGCACGTCGCGGCGCTCGGCACGTGGCTGCCCGACGCCGCGTTCGCGGTCGTCGCGGTCGTCGGGGTCGCGCTCGTCAGCGGTCCGGCGGTCGCGCGCACTTCGCGGGCGCCGCGCGCATGACGAAGGCGGTGACGGATGCCGCGTGGCATCCGTCACCGCCCGGGTGTCGGGTCGGCTCAGCCCTGCCAGACCTGCACGACGGAAGGTCGCGGCGCGGCGACCGTGTCGCCGGAGTGCTGCTGCACGTAGTCGGGGAAGTACGACGTCTGCGCGCCGACCGCGCCGTTCTCTCCCGGGTGCTGCACCGCGACGAACACCAGGCCCTCCCGGTCGTGGATGACCGGGCCGCACGTCTCGGCCTCGCGCGGCACGGCGAGGAACTGCTGCACGTTGCCGCGCTGGTCGCCCTCGAGCGGCACGCGGAACAGGCCGTCGTTGTAGCCGATCGTGCTCGGCTGGCCGTCGGTCGAGATCCAGAGGTTGCCCTCCGAGTCGAACGCGACGTTGTCGGGGCAGGAGATCGGCGAGACGAGCTCCGTCGGGAATCCGGCGAAGTAGGTGTAGGCGGTCACGGCGGGGTCGCCGCAGAGGAGCAGGATGCTCCAGCCGAAGGTCTCGCCGGCCTGACCCGAGGTCTCGGTGAGCTCGACGACGTGGCCGTAGCGGTTGCCTGTGATGGGGTTGACCTCATCGAGGGTGGCCACTGTGCGGCGGCTGTTGTTGGTCAGCGCGAGGTACACCTTGCCGGTGCGCGGGTTCGGCTCGACGTCCTCCGGCCGGTCCATCTTCGTGGCGCCCACGAGGTCGGCCGCGAGGCGGGTGTAGACGAGCACCTGCTCGGTGCTCATGCCCGGCACGACGCTCTCGCCCCCACGCGTGAGCGCGATCCACTCGCCGGTGCCGTCGAAGGCGCCATCGGACGGCATCACGCCGGTTCCGGTGATCTCGGCTGCCGGCGAGTTGCCGGAGAAGCGCGCGACGAACAGGTCGCCCTCGCTGAGGAGGGTCATGTTCTTCTCGCGCGCACCCGTCGAGGTCGCGGCGGTGTAGCGCCCCTTCGAGACGAACTTGTAGAGGTAGTCGTTGCGTTCGTCGTCGCCCATGTAGGCCACGACACGTCCGTCCTCCGCGATCGTGACGTTCGCGCCCTCGTGCTTGAAGCGCCCCATGGCCGTGTGCTTCTTCGGCGTCGACGTCGGGTCGCTCGGGTCGATCTCGACGATCCAGCCGAACCGGTTCGGCTCGTTGACGTACCGCGGGTCGTGCGCGTCGAAGCGCTCGTCGTACTGCTCCCACCCGGTTTCGGTCGAGGTCGTCGAGCCGGCGCTGTACCTGCGCTGCTCGGCGGTGTCGGCGGCCCATGCGAAGTAGCCGTTGAAGTTCTCCTCGCCGGAGAGCACCGTGCCCCAGGGCGTCGTGCCGCCGGCGTAGTTGCCGAGGGTGCCCTTCACCCATCGACCCTCGGGGTCGGCGACCGTCTTCACCAGTTCGGATCCGGCCGCGGGACCGGTGAGCTCGAACGTGGACTCGACGGTGACCCGGCGGCTGCGCCGGCCGTCGACGACGTACTCCCACGGATCGCCGACGCGGCGGCGCTTCAGCTCGACGACCGCCATGCCCATCGCGGCCTTGTAGATCTCGCCGCGGCGGCGGCGCTCCGCGGGATCGGCGGTCGGAGCGAACATGAGATCGGGGTTCACGTACTCGTGGTTGGTGACGAGCACGCCCGTCTTGCCGCTCGGGTCGGCGATGATGTCGAGGTAGTCGTTGTTGTAGCCGAACTGCCCGGCCTGCGCCTCGGCGGTCTGGCGCTCGAAGTCGAATGCCGGAACCGAGGAGAACAGCGGGTCGCCCCAGCGGATGATCGGCTGCCAGCGGTAGCCGGGCGGGACGGTGAACGCGTCGACGGTCCGTTCCACCGGCGCGATCGGAGTGAACGCGAGGCCGGCCGTGCCGGGCTTCGCCGCGAATGCGGGGGCGGTGCCGCCGCCCGGTGCACCGCCGACCACGAGGCCGACCGCTCCCGCGACGCCGAGCCCGAGCACGGAGCGGCGCGAGATCGCCTGCGACGCGATGTCGCGGAAGTGCGCATTGGTGGACGTGTTGCACTCGGGACCCAGGCACGCGTCGGCGCACTTCAACCGGCAGGTCACCGGCGACCGCTTGCCGATCGCGTGCGAGACCGGCGTGAGGCGGAGTTCGGGAATCGTCATGGAAGCTCCTCGTTCAGTGCGCGGACGCCCCGCGCGTCGGGTCTGAGGGACGCGCCGAGCCTGCCCGGTCGGGGTGACCGGCGATCGACCCGACGGCATCCGCCGGGTGAACGGCGGGCGGACGCCGCGGGAATCGGCACGGATGGCCGGTCGCGCGGGCGGATACCACTGCCGATCCGTCGGGCGCAACCACGCACGCCGACCTGCCGCTCGGGCCTCCCACGTCGCTACGCTGTGCGGATGATGACCGATACCGGCAAGGCCGCGGCCAGCGCGGCGCAGAACTCCCGTGCCTTCGAGATCGCCGCGCGCGTCGGCTTCGTCGTGCTCGGCATCGTGCACATCGTCATCGGCGGCATCGCGATCTCGGTCGCGCAGGGCGCCGGCGGCGAGGCCGACCAGAGCGGCGCGATGCAGCAGGTGGCGAGCCTCCCCTTCGGCGTGCTGCTGCTCTGGGTCATCGCGCTCGGCCTCTTCGCCCTCGCGATCTGGCAGGTCACCGAGGCGTTCCTCGAGCGCGATCCGGACGACAAGAAGAAGTGGGGCCACCGCGTAAAGTACGTCGGAACGGCGATCGCGTACATCTCGATCGGCATCACGTCGCTCGTCTACGCGCTCGGCGGCCGCTCCGACTCCGACCAGTCGTCGCAGACGCTCAGCGCGCAGCTCCTCGCAGCCCCCGGCGGGGTGTTCCTCCTGGTCCTGGTCGGGCTCGTCATCCTCGGCGTGGGCATCGCGTTCGTCTACCGGGGCGCGACGCAGCGCTTCGCCAAGCACCTGTCGCTGCCGGGCGAGCCGGTGCGCCGGGGCATCCTCACGCTCGGCACCGTCGGCTACGTGGCCAAGGGCATCGCGGTCGGCGTCGTCGGCGTGCTCTGGATCGTCGCGTCGCTGACGAACGACCCGGAGAAGGCGGGCGGGCTGGATGCCGCGCTGAAGGGCCTCGCCGAGCTGCCCTTCGGGACCGTCCTGCTCTGGCTCGTCGGGGCCGGGCTGATCGTCTACGGCGCCTACTGCTTCGCACGCGCGAAGTACGCGCGCATGTGAGAACGCGCGGGAACGTGAAGAGGGCCGGTACGGAGCATCCCGTACCGGCCCTCTTCACGTCTCGGCGGGGCGGCTCAGCGCTCCAGCGCCTCGCGGACGCCGTCGATCGGCACGCTCGTGCGTTCGCCCGTCGCACGGTCCCAGAGCTCGACGACGCCGTCGGCGACACCACGGCCTGCGATCACGATCTTCGGCACGCCGATGAGCTCGGCGTCGGCGAACTTCACGCCCGGCGAGAGCTTGGGCCGGTCGTCGAAGAGCACCTCGAACCGCGCCGCCTCGAGGTCGGCGACGACGCGCTCGGCGGCGTCGAACGCAGCCTGGTCCTTGCCGGTCGCGAGCACGTGCACGTCGAACGGCGCGACGGCCTCGGGCCAGACGAGCCCCTTCTCGTCGTTGTGCAGTTCGGCGATGATCGCGAGGATGCGCGTCACGCCGATGCCGTACGAGCCCATGGTCACGGTCGCGAGCTTGCCGTTCTCGTCGAGCACCTTCAGCCCGAGCGCCTCGGCGTACTTGCGGCCGAGCTGGAACACGTGGCCGATCTCCATGCCGCGCGCCAGCTCGACCGGCCCCGAGCCATCGGGTGCCGGGTCGCCCTCGCGGACGTTCGCGGCCTCGACGGTGCCGTCGGCGACGAAGTCGCGGCCCGCGACCAGGCCGAACACGTGCTTCTCGTCGAGGTTCGCGCCCGTGATCCACTCGGTGCCGTCGACGACGCGCGGGTCGACGAGGAACCGGATCCCGGTCGACGACTCGGCGCCGAGCACGGCACCGTCGGGCGACCACGGACCGATGTAGCCCTTCACGAGACCGGGGTGCCTCGCGAAGTCCTCTTCCGTGGCGGCCTCGACCTCGGCGGGCGCGAACGCCACCTCGACGCGCTTCGCGTCGACCTCGCGGTCGCCGGGGATGCCGACGACGACGAGCTCGCGGGTGTGATCGGGGTGCGTGAGCGCCAGGACCACGTTCTTCAGCGTGTCGGCGGCAGTCCAGTCCCGACCGTCGGGGCGCGGGTACTCGAGGTTGGCGAGGTCGACGAGCGTCGCGATCGTCGGCGTGTTCGGCGAGTCGAGGATTTCGGCCGGCGGGAGCGCGTCGAACGGGATCGGCTCGGGCGCGGTGGTCGTGAAGGCCTCGACGTTGGCCGCGTACCCGCCCGCCGAGCGCACGAACGTGTCCTCGCCGACGGGTGTCGGGTGCAGGAACTCCTCGCTCTTCGAGCCGCCCATGGCGCCGGCATCCGCCTTGACGATGACGTAGTCGAGCCCGAGTCGGGTGAAGATGCGCTCGTACGCGTCTCGCTGGGCCTGGTAGCTCGCGTCGAGCCCGGCGTCGCTCACGTCGAACGAGTACGCGTCCTTCATCGTGAACTCACGACCGCGCAGCAGGCCCGCCCGGGGCCGCGCCTCGTCGCGGTACTTGTCCTGGATCTGGTAGATCGTGAGCGGCAGCTCCTTGTACGAGGAGTAGAGGTCCTTCACGAGCAGCGTGAAGACCTCCTCGTGCGTGGGCGCGAGCAGGTAGTCGGCGTCCTTGCGGTCCTTGAGCCGGAACAGCGCGTCGCCGTACTCGGTCCAGCGGCCGGTCTGCTCGTACGGCTCGCGCGGCAGCAGCGCCGGGAAGTGCACCTCGTGCGCCCCTGCGGCCTCCATCTCTTCGCGGACGACGCGCTCGATCTTCGCCTTCACGCGGAGGCCGAGCGGCAGCCACGCGAACACGCCCGGCGCCTGGCGGCGGATGTAGCCGGCGCGCACGAGCAGCTTGTGGCTCGCGACCTCGGCGTCGGCGGGGTCTTCGCGGAGCGTGCGGAGGAAGAAGTTCGTCAGGCGTGTGGGCACCCGAAGATTCTACTGACGAGCGGATGCCGCCTGAGCGCGCGCGGAACCGACGGGACGCCCGGGGCGCCCCGCCGGTCCGACGGACCTCAGTCCGCGCGACGCGCCGTGAGGCGCGAGACGAGGATCGCCCCCGCACCCGCGAGCAGCGCCCACACCGCGATCCAAAGGACGGGCGCCGTGTCGGTGCCCGTCGACGCGAGCGTCGTGCCCACGCCCGACCCGCCTGCGGAATCCGAGACGACGGTCACCGGCGTCCCACCGTCGCCGGCGGGCGTCGAGCCGGGCTCGGGCTCGGGCTCGACGGGTCCCCCGGGCGAGCCGAAGATCGGCGCACCGCCCACCTTCCCGAACGCGAAGATGAACGTGTTCGGCGTTCCACCCTTCGGGTCCGAGGAGGTCTGGCCGAACGAGTACGCCTCCGCGCCCACCGCGGCGAGCGCGGCGATCGCCTCGGCCTCGGTCGCGGCCGCACCGTAGAAGATGACGAAGCTCAGCGAACCGCCCACCCCGAGCGGACCGAACACGAAGTCGAACAGCGCCCCGTGGTCATCGGGCCCGGAGTCGACCGCGTCGCCCTCGAACAGGATGGACGAGGGCCCCTCGAGCGGGTTCGGGCTGGCGAACCCGTCATCGCTCGTGTAGAACAGCGCGCTCGCGCTGCCGCCGTCGATCGTGACGAACTCGTCGAACGCGGTGGGTTCGATGTCCCAGTCCATGACACGGCGGTACTGCACGGTGGCGATCGGTTCGCCCGAGAGGTTCTCGATGGTGACGTTCACCTGGTACAGGTTCGGCGTCGCCGGCGACGGCACGTACTCGTGCGTCACCCGGAACACCGGCGCATCCGTGTCGTCCACGACGACCACGACCGACTTCGCGGTCGAGCCCGTGTACTCGAATGACTCGAGCACGAGGTTCGTGCCGCCGCCGCCCTCGCTGGCGAGGTTCGCGCCGCCCCACACACCGGAATCCGGGTCGGCGACGCCCCATCCCTCGCAGAGGCAACCCGGCGAGGTCGAGTCGTTGCCGGTCGGCACGTAGGCGAGTCCGGCGTCTCCCGGGCCCGCGGCCGAACCGGTCGCATCCTCCGTGTTCAGCTCGCCCGTGGGGTTCACGGCGAGCAGGATCGTGCCGTTGGTGATGCAGACCGCCGGATAGCACGGATCGCCGGGCGCCGGCACCGCCGCGGCTTCGAGGCTCATGGCCTCCATGGACGCCGACTCGGCGCTGAAGAGGGTCACGAGCGGTTCGTCGACCTCCTCGGCGAGGGTCTCCTCGACGGTTGCCTCGTCGTCGGCCATCACGACCTCCACCGGGGGCGCGGGTTCGGCGGGCGCCGGTTCCGCAGGCGCAGCTTCGGCGGGCGCCGGTTCCGCGGGCGCAGCCTCGGCGGGCGCGGGCGCCGACTCGGCCGGTGCCGGTTCCGCCGGCGGTGCGGCGTCCGGGGTCACCGGATCCGGCTCGGCCGGAACCGTGCCGTCGGTCTCCGTGGCCGGAGCCTCGCTCGTCGTCTCGACCGCGGGTTCGGACGCCGCTTCGTCCGCATACGCGGTGAGCGGCGCGAACGACAACGCGAGCGTCGTCGCGATCACGGCGCACCCGAGTCCCAGTCGGGATCTCGGGCGCTCACTCTCGATGGGCATCATCATTCTCCGTTCGCAGGGCCGTCCTCGACGGCGCTCGATCAGTCCACGCACCCGGAGTGTTGCGCGTCCCCCGGCGCGCAGGCGTCACGCTACTCCCGGACGACGTCGCCGGACCCAGTGCTTCCCCTGAACTGGGGTCATGACGACGGGCGGGACGAGACGCTGCCGAACCGTTCAGACGTTCCCGTCGAGGTCCTCTTCGTCCTCCATCGCGAACTCGTTCAGCGCGGCCTCCGCAGCATCGGCCCCGTCGGCACCGGCGTTCGATCCGGCGTCCTCGGTCCCCTCGTGCAGCGTTCCCGTGCCGTCCGGATACCCTGCCTCGTCCGGGTACTCGTATCCGTCGCCGCTCATGGCCTCCCCCTCCCGGGGCGCCGACGTTCGACGCCCGTCGCGGCCAGACTACGTGCGGCGGACGGTCACGGACAGGGCTTGCGAGACGGGTGCCGCGCCATCCGCTCGGTCAGGGCGTGACGACCGTCGGCGAGCCGACCGGGGCGTCGGCGCCCATCTCACCCGCGATGCGGTTGGCCTCGGCGATGAGGGTCTCGACGATCTCGGCCTCGGGGACGGTCTTGATGACCTCGCCCTTGACGAAGATCTGGCCCTTGCCGTTACCGGATGCCACGCCGAGGTCGGCCTCGCGCGCCTCGCCGGGACCGTTCACGACGCAGCCCATGACGGCGACGCGGAGCGGCACGCTCATGCCCTCGAGCCCGTCGGTGACGTCGTTCGCCAGCTTGTAGACGTCGACCTGCGCGCGCCCGCACGACGGGCAGGAGACGATCTCGAGCTTGCGCTCGCGGAGGTTCAGCGACTGCAGGATCTGCAGGCCGACCTTCACCTCCTCCACCGGGGGCGCGGAGAGCGAGACGCGGATCGTATCGCCGATCCCCTCGGAGAGCAGGATGCCGAACGCGGTCGCCGACTTGATCGTGCCCTGGAAGGCTGGCCCGGCCTCGGTGACGCCGAGGTGCAGCGGCCAGTCGCCACGCTCGGCGAGCATGCGGTAGGCCTTCACCATGACGATCGGGTCGTTGTGCTTGACCGAGATCTTGAAGTCGTGGAAGTCGTGCTCCTCGAACAGGCTCGCCTCCCACACCGCCGACTCCACGAGCGCCTCGGGCGTGGCCTTGCCGTACTTCTCCAACAGGCGCGGATCGAGCGAGCCCGCGTTCACGCCGATGCGGATGGAGACGTCCGCCGCCTTCGCGCGACGCGCGATCTCGGCGACCTGGTCGTCGAACTTGCGGATATTGCCTGGGTTCACGCGCACTGCGGCGCAGCCGGCGTCGATCGCGGCGTAGACGTAGTTCGGCTGGAAGTGGATGTCGGCGATGACCGGGATCTGGCTCTTCTTCGCGATGATCGGCAGCGCCTCGGCGTCGTCGCGGCTCGGCACGGCGACGCGCACGATGTCGCAGCCCGAGGCGGTGAGCTCGGCGATCTGCTGCAGGGTCGCGTTGATGTTCGGCGTGGGCGTGGTCGTCATCGACTGCACGCTCACCGGGGCGTCGCCGCCGACGAGCACCTTGCCCACCTTGATCTGCCGGGACTTGCGCCGGGGCGCGAGGACTTCGGGGACCTTGGGCATTCCGAGATTCACTGCAGGCACGCCTCCGAGTCTACGACCGGGCCGCTGGGCGGGGCCTCCATCGAACGGATGGCTCGGCGTCCATCGCCCCCTCAGCCGGATCCGTCCTCGTCGCCGGAGCCCGCGTCGGCGTCTGCGCGCCGACGGATCGCCCGACCGAGCCGCCGATCCCGCCACTCGCGTTCCTCGGCACTCCGCAGCCGGCTGGTGCCGCGACGGGGCAGGTTCATCCGCTGCTCGGCGGGGATGCCCGCCTGGAGCTGCCTGACGCGCTCCAGTTCGGCGTTGAACTCGGCACCGAGCAGCAGCGCCGAGTTCGAGATCCACAGCCAGAGCAGGAAGACGATGACGCCGGCGAGCGACCCGTAGGTCCGGTCGTAGTTCGAGAAGTTCGCGACGTACAGGGCGAACCCCGCGGATGCGATGAGGAGCAGGGCGATCGCGAGCAGCGCGCCGAGGCTGATCCAGCGGAATCGCGGCTGTCGCACGTTCGGCGTCGCCTGGTAGAGCAGCGCGACCACGAGCACGACGACGAGCGCCAGCAACGGCCACTTCGCGATATCCCAGACGGTGCGGATCGATTCGCCGAGTCCGAGCAGCGAGCCGAGGGCATCGGTGACGGGCCCGGAGACGACGAGGATCACCGCCACGACGGTGACGAGGAGGATCGCCACGACCGTGATGAGGAGCTGGTACGGGCGCAGCTTCCAGAAGGGCCGGCCCTCGTCGACCTCGTAGATGCGGTTCATCGCACGCGTGAAGGCCGCGACGTAGCCCGAGGCCGACCAGAGCGCCAGTGCGAGCCCGGTGATGAAACCGAGGCCTGCCGCCCGGGAGCCGGCGAAGGTCCGGAGCGGCTCGGCGACGACGTCGAGCGCCGGACCCGGTGAGACCTGCTGGGCGAGGTCGAGCAGCTCGCGGATGGCGCGGCCGTCCTGCCCGACCAGCGCGAGCAGTGACGTGACCGCGAGCAGCCCGGGGAACACCGCGAGGGTGCCCCAGAAGGTGAGCGCCGACGCCGTGTCCACGCATTCGTCGTCGATGAACTCGTGGATGGTGCGCCTCGCGACGTACCTCCACGCGCGCGGCGTGATCTCGGTCAACGTGGCGGGCTTGCGCGGGTCGCGCGGGTCCACCGGTTCCATGGCACCCCCTCGGCTGGCGGTCCGTTCCATCCTCGCCGTGGGCGGCGGCGGCGCGCGAGGGGTGGCGCGCCGCCTCGAACCGTGTTCAGGCGGCGGCCGCGTCCTCCCCGGTCACGTGGGCGATGAGCTCGGCGACGAAGCGCTCGGGCTCCTCGAGGAGCGGCGAGTGGCCGGATGCCGCGAACACCGCCTCGCGGTACGACCCGCCGCGCTCGGCGTAGCGATCGAGCACGGCGCGCGTCTGGGCGATCATCGGCTGCGGCGGCGCGACCTCGGCACCCGGCCATCCCGGGATCACGCCGAGCGCGCCGAGGTTGTTGAGGTCGAACAGCGACGTGTCGGAGACGATGACGTCGTTCGCACCCCGGATCCAGAGGATCGGCGGCTTCCGCTCGAGGTCGACGATGCCGCTCGCGTCGAAGTGCGTCGGCGCCATCGTGTTGAGCACGCCCCGGTCGCCCGGCGCGAAGCCCGGCCAGTTCTCGGAGGTGCGCGAGTCGCCCGGGTAGTTCCCCTCGCCGATCGCGGTCGTGAGCATCGACTCGACCCAGAGGTCGTCGTGCTCCGAGGTGAAGCCGGGCGTCACGTACGTGCCGAGGTACACCGAGCGCGGCGACGACGGCGCGTCGGCCGTCCGGTCGCCGTCCCGCAGCCGGGCGATGAAGTCGGGGTTCGCTCCCCCGCCGCCCGAGCCCGCAGCATCCGGGGTCAGCAGCGCGCCCGCGGCATCCGTCGCCCCGAACCCGTAGGGCGAGACGGGGTTCACGAGCGTGACGGATGCCACCGGCAGGCGGTGCTCGAGGAGGGCCTGCATGACGACGCCGCCGCCCATGCTCCAGCCCACGAGGTGCACGTCGTCGAGGCCGAGCCCCGCGATCACGGACGCGAGGTCCTCGGCGAAGTCGCCGAGGCCGCGCGTCGCGTCGACGGGCAGGGTCTCACTGCCGCCGAACCCGCGAAGGTCGACCGCGAGCGCGCGGACGTCGCCCGGCAGGGCGAGCATCGTCGGCTGCCAGAACAGCGAGGAGGACACGTTGCCGTGCACGAACAGCACCGTGCGCGGCGTGTCGGCCGTGGCATCCGCCGGGCGCTCGAGGACCTGCGCGGTGTACCGCGGCGTGGTCACCGTGGTGGAGGTGATGCCGGGAAGGATCGCCCCGGTCATGCGAGGACCTCCACCGAGCTCGTGTCGAGGGCCGGCTCGGTCGCCGCGACGACCTCGTCGACCGTGACGCCGGGCGCGACCTCGACGAGCTTCAGCCCGTCGGGCGTGACGTCGATGACGGCGAGGTCGGTGATGATGCGGTCGACGACGCCCTTGCCGGTGAGCGGCAGCGAGCACGTGTCGACGATCTTCGGCGAGCCGTCCTTCGCGACGTGCTCCATGAGCACGATGCGCTTGCGGGCGCCGTGCACGAGGTCCATCGCGCCGCCGGGGCCCTTGACCATCTTCCCGGGGATCATCCAGTTGGCGAGGTCCCCGTCCCTCGACACCTGCATGGCGCCGAGGATCGCCGCGTCGACCTTGCCGCCGCGGATCATGCCGAAGCTCGTGGCCGAGTCGAAGTACGCCGCGCCCGGGAGCACCGTGACGGTCTCCTTGCCGGCGTTGATGAGGTCGGGGTCGACCTGGTCCTCGGTCGGGTACGGGCCGACGCCGAGGATGCCGTTCTCCGACTGCAGCACGACCGTGACGCCGTCGGGCACGTAGTTGGGCACGAGCGTGGGCAGGCCGATACCGAGGTTGACGTACGAGCCGTCGGCGAGTTCCTTCGCCGCACGCGCGGCCATCTCGAGGCGGGTGAGCGCCATGGTCAGTTCCCCTCTGCCGTCTCGGTGGCCTGGCGCACGGTGCGCCGTTCGATGCGCTTCTCGACATCGCGACCGACCTCGACGATGCGGTCGACGAAGATGCCGGGCAGGTGCACGGCGTCGGGGTCGATCTCGCCGGGCTCGACGAGCTCCTCGACCTCGGCGATGCAGATCCGGCCCGCCATCGCCGCGAGCGGCGAGAAGTTCCGGGCCGACTTGTCGAACACGAGGTTGCCGTGCCGGTCGCCCTTCAGCGCGTGCACGAGCGCGAAGTCGGTCGTGATCGCCTCCTCGAGCACGAACTCGTGCTCCTCGCCGCGCACCGTGAACGACTGCACCGGCTTCGGCTTCGACGCGACCGCGATCGACCCGTCGGCGGCGTACTTCTGCGGCAGACCGCCCTCGGCGACCTGCGTGCCGACGCCCGTCTGCGTGAAGAACCCGGCGATGCCCGCGCCGCCCGCGCGGAGCTTCTCGGCGAGCGTGCCCTGCGGGGTCAGCTCGAGCTCGAGCTCACCCGAGAGGTACTGCCGCTCGAACTCCTTGTTCTCGCCGACGTACGACGAGGTCATCTTTCGGATCAGTCCCGCGCCGAGCAGCACCCCGAGCCCCCAGTCGTCCACGCCGCAGTTGTTCGAGACGACCGACAGGTCGCCCACCCTGCGCTCCAGCAGGGCGTCGATCAGCACCATGGGGATGCCGCAGAGCCCGAACCCGCCGACGGCGAGCGACGCGCCGTCCGGGATGTCGGCGACCGCCTCCGCGGCCGATCCGACGGTCTTGTCCAGTGTCATCGTGTGACCTCCTTGTCAGTGACGGCGTTCGCGTCAGCGATGCCCGACGGATGCCGCGGCGTCGGCCTCGGCGAGCCGCGGTGCCAGCACCGCGGCGACCTGCGCGGCCCCCGCATCCGTCATGACGATCGTGTAGTGGTTGAGCCCCGCGACCTCGGTGACGCGGAGCGCCGGCATCCGTTCTGCGAACGCCGCCACCCGCTCGCGAGGGTACAGGGCTTCGGGCTGGTCGAGGAGTCCGCGCTCGGCGCGGAGGAAGTCGACGGGAGCGGGCAGCGCGAGGAGGTCGCCCTCGTACCCGTCGCTGCCGTCGAGCTCGAGCACGTTCTGGCCGACGGCCTCGGCGACCGACGACGAGCGCAGCTCGGGCGCGGTGCCGACGAGGTCGTAGGCGACGTAGTCCGCCACCCGCTCGTCCCACGCGGGACCGATCGCCGGGTGCGCCTTCCAGAACTCGTCGTAGGCCGCGCCGTCCGTGAAGCGCATCTCGAGCCGCGCGATCGCCGGACCGAGCACCGCGGCGGCGACCTCCTCGGGCGACAGGCCCTCCGGATGCGGGATCGGCAGGCCGCCGTCGACGAGCACGACGCCCGCGACCCGATCCGGGTGCGCGGCGGCGAGCCGCACGGTCACGAACGCGCCCATCGAATGGCCCACGACGAACGCCCGATCGATACCGAGCGCATCGAGGAGGCGCACCTGGTCGTCGGCGTGGTCGCGCAGCGACCACGGGCCCGGCAGGTCGGCGGAACGGCCCCGACCCCGCAGGTCGGGCGCCACGATCCGTCGTCCGGGCAACGCGTCGGCGACGTGGTGCCAGGCCCGATGGCTCGCGGTGATGCCGTGGATGGCGAGGACCGGGGTGCCCGGGGCATCCGCCCGCCACTGCCCGCCGGCCAGGCGGCCACCGCGGACCGGCGCGGAGCACGGCGCCGGCGTCGAGATCCCGGTGCCGGTCATCGGGCGCTCCATCCGCCGTCCATGGTGTAGCTCGCGCCGGTCACCATCCTGGCGTCGTCGCTCGCGAGCCAGCTCACGAGGCTCGCGACCTCTGCGGGCTCCACGAGTTGCTTGATCGCGGACTCGGTCAGCATGACCTTCTCGACGACGTCCTCCTCGGGGATGCCGTGCACGATCGCCTGGTCGGCGATCTGCTTCTCCACGAGCGGCGTGCGCACGTAGCCCGGGTTCACGCAGTTCGAGGTCACGCCGTGCGGGCCGCCCTCGAGCGCCGTGACCTTCGAGAGCCCCTCCAGGCCGTGCTTGGCCGCAACGTAGGCCGACTTGAACGGCGAAGCGCGCAGCCCGTGCACGCTCGACAGGTTGATCACGCGGCCCCAGCCGCGCTCGTACATGCCGGGCAGCGCAGCGCGGATCAGCAGGAACGGCGCTTCGAGCATGATCCGCAGGATCAGCGAGAACCGCTCGGGCTCGAACTGCTCGATCGGGCGGACGTGCTGGATGCCGGCGTTGTTGACCAGGATGTCGGCCTCGAGGGTGAGGTCGGCGAGCGCGGCCGTATCGCCGAGGTCGACCTGCCAGGCCTCCCCGCCGATGCGCTCGGCCGCCGCGGTCGCCGCCTCGCCGTCGAGGTCGGCGATGGTCACGTGCGCGCCCGCCGCGGCGAACGCCTCGGCGCAGGCGAGGCCGATGCCGCTCGCGCCCCCGGTGACGATCGCCCGCCGTCCGGACAGTCCGGTCATGAGTCCTCCCCTTCGCTGCGGCGGTCGCCCGTTCCGAGGGCGCCGCCGATGAATCGCATCATCTCGTCGAGCACGTGCTCCGGTACCGCGTCGGTGCCCGACGCGGTCGGGTCGGCGTCGTCGCCGGCGCCGCCGGCGCCGTTGCCCCAGAGCACCCAGCGCATGCCGATCATCTCGCCGACGCCCATGAGCGCCCATGCGGCGACGGTCGGGTCGATGTCCGAGATCTCGCCGTCGTCCTGCGCCTGCCGCAGCCCGTCGATGTAGCCTTCGACGATGCGGGTGTAGTGCAGGCGCAGCGCGCCCGGAGAGACGAACTCGGCCTCGCGGACCACCCGGTAGAGCGCGGGGTGCTCGGCCGTGAATCGGAAGAACGCCGCGAAGCCCGCGCGCTCGGCCTCGAGCCGGCTCGTCGCGCCGCGCGCGCCCTCGCTCATGGCCTGGCGCACGCGCTGGTTCAGGTCCTCCACGAGTTCGTCGAACACGTCGAGCTTGGAGTCGAAGTACAGGTAGAACGTTCCCTGACCGACCCCCGCGCGGTCGGTGATGCGCGAGACGGATGACTCGGTGTAGCCGTGCTCGGCGAACACGTGCTCGGCGGCCTCGAGGATCCGCCGGCGGGTCTGCTCGCCGCGCGCGGTGCGCGGTGCGGCGCTCATGCGTCGACTCCGGCAGCGAGCCGCGCCGCCCGCTCGGCGAGCACGCGTCGGAGCGTCTTCGACGCCGTCGAACGCGGGATCTCGTCGATGAAGCGGATGTCGCGCGGGACCTTGTAGCCCGCGAGGGAGGCTCGTGCGAACTCGGCGAGCTCGGCGGCATCCGTGATCGCACCCGGCCGGAGGACGACCCAGGCCGAGCCGACCTCGCCCCAGCGCTCGTCGGGCACGCCGACCACCGCGACGTCGGCCACCGCGGGATGCGCGATGAGCACCGACTCGACCTCGGCGGGCGAGACGCCCTCGCCGCCGGAGATGTACACGTCGGTCAGCCGATCGACGATCGTGAAGTAGCCGTCGGCGTCGCGGCGCACGAGGTCGCCCGTGTGCAGGCGGCCGTCGCGGAGCGCCGCGGCCGTGGCCTCCGGGTCGCGGAAGTACCCGGCGAAGACACCCGGTCCCGAGACGAGGAGCTCGCCCTCGGCCGCGCCCTCGAGGACCTCGCCCGTCGCCGGGTCGGCGACCTCGACGTCGACGTGCGCGTACGGCAGGCCCGCCGAGCCGACGCGGTCTCGCGCCTGGCCGTCGGGCAGGCACAGCACGTTCGGCGAGGCCTCGGTGAGGCCGTACCCCTGCGTGAGCGCCACACCGCGCGCGTGCCAGGTGCGCAGCAGTGCCGGGGGCATCGGGGCGCCCCCGACGACGGCATGCCCGAGGCTCGAGAGGTCGGTGTGCGCGAAGTCGGGGTGCTGCGCGAGGAAGAGGTAGTTGGCGGGGACGCCCATCATGGTCGTGATGCGGCGCTCGGCGACGAGTCGCAGCACCCGTCCCGGGTCGAACGTGCGCTCGAGCACCACGGTCGCGCCCGACCACCAGGCGAGCAGCGGCTGGATGTTCCAGCCCCCGACGTGGAACTGCGGCATCACGGCGAGCACCACGTCGTGCTCGGCGATCGCGATCGTCTTCGAGAGCGAGAGGTTGGTCCAGAAGCAGTTCGCGTGCGTGAGCATCGCGCCCTTCGGCCGCGAGGTCGTTCCCGACGTGAAGACGATGAGGAGAACGTCGTCGTCGCGGACGTCGGTGCGGGTCGCGGGCGCCTCCGGGCGTGCACCCGGATGCGGGACGCGCTGCTCGACGCCGTGCGCCCCGAGCGCGTCGACCGGGATGCGACGGGCGAGCCGTCCGAGCGTCGCACGCGAGAGCGTCTGGTACTCGTCCTCGACGAGCAGCAGCACGGGGTCGGCGACCTCGACCTGCTCCGAGAGCTCGCGGGGCGAGAGCCGCCACGAGAGCGGGACGAGCACGAGCCCGGCTTTCGCGCACGCGAAGAACAGCACGACGTGGTCGGCGCTGTTGCCCGTGATCGTCGCGACCCTGTCGCCGATCGCATAGCCAGCCGCGCGGAAGGCGGCGGCGAGCCGCTCGGCGCGGTCGTCGAGCTCGCGATAGGTGATCGCGACACCGCGATCGTCGATCGCGATCGCCTCGGGCGTCGTGCGGGCGCGGTCGGCGGTCCACCGTCCCAGGGTCAGGGCTCCGTCAGGCATCGACCGCCTCCTCGGGCTCGATGGACCGGTCCTGCCGGCGACCCGTGGCGATGCGCGCCGGCAGGCCGGCGATGCCCCCCGGAAGGAACAGCACCACGAGCACGAACAGGGTGCCCAGGATGAAGAGCGGCTCGGACAGCGGAATCCGGAGGATGTCGGGCAGGGCGGCGATCGCGTCCGACCCGGCGAGCGCCGTCAGGCGCTGGTCGAGCAGTGTGTAGACGATACCGCCGACGATCGCACCCCAGCGTGCGCCCGCTCCACCGAGCACGACGATCACGAGCAGCGTCAGCGTGAAGTCGGCGGTCGCGATGCGCGGCGCCGCACCCGACTGGAGCAGGAGGTAGCCCATGCCCGCGACGGACGCGAGCACCGACGCCGCGATGAACACGAGGAGCTTCACGTTGTACGGGCGTAGGCCGATGACGCGCACGCGCAGCTCGTTCTCGCGGATCGCCTCGGCGACGTGGCCGGCGCGGCTCCGCTCGACCCACAGCACGATCAGGTAGACGAGCACGAGGATGCCGAGCGCGACCCAGTAGAGGTTGCGGGTGTCGACGACGCCGACGAGCTCCGGCGGCACGTGCGACGTGTCGAGCGCGAGCCCCTCGTCGCCGCCGGTCGCGCTGCCCGGGTTGCGGCGGATCAGCACGGAGCCGGCCTGCGCGAATGCGAGCGTGACCATCGCGAACGAGATCCCGGTGACGCGCAGGGCGAGCGCCCCGACCGTCGCGGCGAGCACGAACCCGAGCACGAGCGTCGCGGCGATCGCGACCGTGAACACGAGCGCGCTCGGCCACTCGGCCGGGCCGAACGCCTCGAGCGTCATCGCGAGCCCGTACGCCCCTGCGGCGAAGAACAGCGCGTGGCCGAACGAGAGGAGCCCGGCGAGGCCGAACATCATGCGGTAGGTGAGCGCGAGCGCGGCGATCAGCAGCGCGAACGCGAGCAGCTGCAGGGTGCCCGGCGTGTACGTGGGCCCCGGCAGCACGCCCGGGATGTCGATCGCGAGGAGCGGCAGGATCGCGAGCCCGACGACGAGCAGGATGCCGCCGACGAGCAGGCGGAGCGACTTGGCGTTCATGCGGCCTTCCCCATGAGTCCACGCGGTCGGATGAGCAGCACGGCGGCGAGGAGCACGACGACCACGAGGTCGCCCGTGCCGCCGAGGTAGAAGTTCGCGAACTGCTGCAGCACGGCCACGAGCACCGAGGCGATCGCGGCGCCCGTCAGCGAGCCGAGCCCGCCGATGACGGTGACGATGAACGCGAAGATGAGCAGCACCGATCCGAGGTGCGCCGACACGTACCCGTAGTAGACGGAGGCCAGGACCCCGCCGAGCCCGGCGGCGGCGCCGCCGATCGCGAAGACGAGCGTGAACGAGCGGCGCACGTCGATGCCGAGCGCGGTCACCATGTGCCGGTTCTCGACGCCGGCGCGGATGATGAGTCCGTACCGGGTCCTCTTCAGGAAGAGCACGATGCCGCCGAGGACGAGCGCGGCGCACGCGATGAGCACGAACCGGTCGTTCGGGATGCGGGCTCCCAGGATCTCGGTGGTCTGGGTGAGCCACGCGGGCCGGTCGGTGTAGATCGGGTCGGTGCCCCAGATGCCCTCGAACAGGGCGACCGCGGCGAGCGAGATGCCGACGGTGACGAGCGCCTGCTCGATGTGGCGCTCGTAGAGCCGGCGGATGATGAGCGCCTCGGTGAGCACGGCGACGGTCGCGCCGACGAGGATGCCCACGAGCGCGGAGATCGCGAGGCCCGTCCAGGTGCCGTCGGAGATCCGGCGGCCGGCCTCCCAGCCGAGGAAGGCGGCGATCGTGAGGAACGCGCCGTGTGCGAAGTTCAGCACGCCCATGAGGCCGTAGATGAGCGAGAGCCCGCTCGCGACGAGGAAGTAGAGGGCGCCGAGGCCGAGGCCCGTGACGACGAGGAGGATCAGCGTGTCCATCAGGCGGCCTCCCGTTCGTCGTGCACGCCGAGGTAGCGCTGGACGCGGTCGTGGTCGTCGAGGAGTTCGTCGGCGGAGCCGGTGAACACCACGCGGCCGCTGCTCAGCACGACGACGCGTTCGGCGAGCCTGCGGACGACGAGCAGGTTCTGCTCGACGAGGAGGATGGGGGCGGTGCGCGCGGCCTCGGCGAGCGCATCGGCGACCTCGTCGACGATGCGCGGTGCGAGTCCCTTCGTGGGCTCGTCCACGAGCAGCAGACGGTTCTCGTTCACCAGTGCCCGCGCGAGCGAGACCATCTGCTGCTGGCCGCCGGAGAGGGTGCCCGCGCGCTGCTCGCGTCGGGCCTCGAGGTCGGGGAACAGGGATGCCACGAGCTCGCGCCGCGGCGACCGGTCGCGCTCGGCGAGACGGAGGTTCTCGGCCACCGTGAGCGAGCCGAAGACCTCGCGGTCCTCCGGGACGTACGCGACGCCGCGCTGCACGATGCGGTGCGTCGGCATCCGGTCGATCCGCTCGCCCGCGAGTCGAACCTCGCCGGTGCGGTCGATGAGTCCGAGGATCGACTTGATGGTCGACGTCTTGCCGACGCCGTTCCGGCCGAGGAGCGCCGTGACCCCGGTCGCCGGGACGTCGAACGAGACGTCCTCGACGACCTGTTGGCCGGCGATGCGACCGTACAGGTTGCGGACGCTCAGGATGGGGACGTCCGCGACGGGCCCGCTCATGCGGCGGTCCCGAGGTAGGCGGACTGGACGGTGGGGTTCGCCATGACGGCCTCCGGGGAGTCGGCGGCGAGCAGTTCGCCGTGGTGCATGACGGCGACCCGGTCGGCGAGGCCGAGGACGACGTCCATGTGGTGTTCGACCATGAGCACGGTGCGCCCGCCGCGATGGAGCCCGCGGATGACCTCGGTGAGCGCCGGGACGTCGGCCGAGCCGACGCCCGCCATGGGCTCGTCGAGGAGGATCACGCGGGGCTCCATCGCGATGAGCATCGCGATCTCGACCTTGCGCTTCTCGCCGTGCGAGAGTCCCGAGGCGCCGGCGTCGGCCCGGTGGGCCATGCCGACCTCCTCGAGGGCGGCGAGGGCGCGCCGGGTCGCGGCATCCGTGCGCCGGGGGATCCGGAACACGGATGCCGCGCGGCCCTCCCGTGCCTGGGCGGCCAGCCGCACGTTCTCGAGGACGTCGAGCGCCGGGAAGAGGCTCGAGGTCTGGAACGTGCGGCCGAGGCCGGCCGAGGCGCGTCGGTGCACCGGGTGGGCGGTCACGTCGGCGCCCGCGAGGCGCACGACGCCCTCGGTGGGCCGGAGGACGCCGGAGACGATGTTGAAGAGTGTCGTCTTGCCGGCGCCGTTCGGGCCGATGACGCCGAGCATCTCGCCCTCGGGCACGGTGAGCGACACGTCCTTGAGGAGCTGCGCCCCGCCGATGCGGAGGGTGACGTGCTCGAGTTCGAGCGCCGCGTGGTCGGTCATGTTCGCGAGTGCCTTCGGTTCCTGGTCGGTTCGGGTCGGATGGCCCGGCTCAGCCGGCGACCGGCGGGGCGACGGTCTCGGCGTCGACGGTCTCGATGAGCTCGGGGGCCCATCCGTCGGCACCCTCGACCAGCTTGACCTGGTACATCGGCTGGATCAGCGCGTGGTCCTCGGCGCGGACGGTGACCTCGCCCTTGACCGACTCGAAGGTCCAGCCCTCGAGCGCGTCGATCATCGCGTCGACGTCGTCGCCGCCCTCGCGCACGGCCTGCACGATCATCTGCGCGGCGACGAAGCCGTCGACCGAGAACAGGTCGGGCACGGCACCCGCCTCTTCGAGGCGCGTGATCATCTCGTCCTCGATCTCGGTGCCCGCGGCACCGCCGAAGTAGTGGTTCAGGAACGAGATGTCGCCCGAGGCGTCGCCGTAGGCCTGGTAGGTCGCGACGTCGCCGAGACCCGTCACGACCGGGGCTGCGTCGAACACGCCCTGCTGCTGCAGTGCGGTCCACATCGCGCCGGAGGACGCGCCGGCCCACGCGACGAAGATCAGGTCGGGCTGCGCGTCGATCAGCTGCTGCGCGAAGGGGGTGAACTCGGTCGCGTCCTCCGCGACGAGCACGCCCTGCACCTCGGCGCCCTGGCCGCCGAGCACGGCCTGGACGCCGGCGAGGTTGCCCTGGCCGAACGCGGTGTCCTGTGCGAACACGACGACCTTCTTGCCGGCCGGGTCGCCGATGAACGTTCCGGCGGTCGCCACGTCCTGGTAGGTCTGGCGGCCCGAGCGGAAGGTGTAGTCGTTCACGCCGGTGATCGCGTCGGCGGCGGCGGGACCGGAGATGTAGAGGATCTCGTTCTGCTCGGCCTGCTCGGCGAGCGAGGTCGCGATGCCCGAGACGACGGTGCCGGCGAGGACCTGGGTGCCCTGGCCGATCAGGTCCTTGGCCTTGGCCACCGCGGTGTCGGGGTTGCCCTGGTCGTCCTCCCAGGTGATCTCGAGCTCGCGGCCGTCGACCTCGCCGGTGCCCTCGGTGGCGTAGTCGAGGCCGGCCTCGAAGCCGGCGGTATAGGCCTCGCCGTATGCGGCGAGGGGGCCGGTCTGGGACGTGATCATGCCGATCGCGACGGGAGCGGCGTCCGCGTCGCCCGCGTCGCCTCCCCCGGAGGTGGTCGGCGCGCAACCGGACAGGGTGATCGCCGCGGCGGCGACGAGCGCCGGCGCGAGGTACTTCGGTGTAACTCGCATGCTGTGAGCCTCTCTGAGTGACGACGGTGTCAAACCTGACAGGTGGTTCAGGTCTCAGGAACGTACACTAGAGTCGATCGCGCAGGTCGCGCAACCCGGAGCGGTGCGCCCACCCCGTGCACCCCCATCGAGACGAAGGAGTCCCACCGTCATGAGCTTCCCCGACGTCGTCATCGTCGCCGGCGCCCGCACGCCGTTCGGCCGCATCGCCGGCAACCTCGGCAGCCGGACCGCCGTCGAGCTCGGCACCGTCGCCATCCGCGGCGCGCTCGAGAAGGCCGGGGTCTCCCCCGACGACGTCGACGCCGTGATCATGGGCCAGGTGCTGCAGGCCGGGGCCGGCCAGAACCCCGCGAAGCAGTCCGCGGTCGCCGCCGGCATCCCGTGGCGCGTCCCCGCGATCACGCTCAACAAGGTCTGCCTGTCCGGACTGGTCGCGATCGCCGACGCGGCGCGCCTCATCCGCCTGGGCGAGGCCGAGGTCGTCGTCGCCGGCGGCCAGGAGTCGATGACCAACGCGCCGCACGTCCTCCCCGGATCGCGGAAGGGACACCTCTACGGCTCGGTCGAGCTCCTCGACACGACCGCCAACGACGGCCTCACCGACGCGTTCGACCACGAGTCGATGGGCGCCTCGACCGAGCGCTTCAACGAGCGCTACGGCCTCGGCCGCCCCGAACAGGACGAGATCGCGGCCGCCTCGCACGTGCGCGCCGGCAAGGCGCAGGCCGAGGGGCTGTTCGACGACGAGATCGTGCCGGTCGAGATCCCGCAGCGCAAGGGCGACCCCGTCGTCGTCTCGACCGACGAGGGCGTGCGTCCCGACTCGACGCCCGAGACCCTCGCGAAGCTCCGTCCGGCCTTCGCCGAGGGTGGCGCGATCACGGCGGGCAACTCCTCGCCGATCTCCGACGGCGCCGCGGCGGTCGTCGTCGCGAGCCGCTCGTGGGCCGAGGAGCGCGGCCTGCCGTGGCTGGCCCTCGTCGGCGCATCCGGCCAGGTCGCGGGGCCCGACAACTCGCTGCACTCGCAGCCCTCCAACGCGATCGCCGCGGCCCTCGACCGCGAGGGCTGGGCGGCGGGCGACCTCGACCTCGTCGAGATCAACGAGGCGTTCGCGGCCGTGTCGCTGCAGTCGATGAAGGACCTCTCGCTCGACCCCGAGAAGGTCAACATCCACGGCGGCGCGATCGCGCTGGGCCACCCGATCGGCGCCTCCGGCGCCCGCCTCGCGCTGCACGCCGCCCGCGAACTCGCGCAGCGCGGCGAGGGCAAGGCGGCCGTCGCGCTGTGCGGCGGCGGCGGCCAGGGCGAAGCCCTGCTGCTCTCGCGCTGATCCCCCGTCGGCGGAGGGCCGCACCGCGCGTCGATGCTGATGCAGAATGTCAGCACGACGCGGGCGACGGCCCGCCGACGAGGGGACGCGATGAGCGAGACGACCACGGACGACGGCGACCACGCGCCATCCGCCTCTGCCCGCCTCGACCACCGGCTGCGTCGGATGACGGGCCGCGACCCCGACGAGGCGCACCGCACGGCGACGCCGCTCGAGCTGTTCTTCGACCTCGTCTTCGTCGCGGCGTTCAGCGCAGCCGGAACCCAGACCGCGCACCTGCTCGAGCTCGGCCACTTCGCCGCGGCGACCGCGGGCTTCGTGTTCGCGGTGTTCGCCATCGCCTGGGCCTGGATCAACTTCACCTGGCTCGCGTCGGCCTACGACAACGACGACGTGTTCTTCCGCGTCGCGACCATGGTCGTGATGATCGGCGTCATCGTCCTCGCCCTCGGCCTGCCGCAGGCGTTCCACTCGATCGACGAGGGCGGCGAGCTCGAGAACGGCGTGGTCGTCATCGGGTACGTGATCATGCGCGTCGCGGTCGTCGCGCTCTGGCTCCGCGCGGCGCGGCACGACCCGCCGAGGCGCCGGACCGCGCTGACCTACGTCGTGCTGGTCTCGACCGCGCAGGTCGGCTGGATCCTCCTGCTGCTCGTGAACCCGCCGCTGCCGACGACCTTCGTCGTGTGGGGGGTGCTCGTCGCGTTCGAGATGGCCGGCCCGATGATCGCCGAGCGCGTCGAGGGCGGCACGCCGTGGCATCCGCACCACGTCGCCGAGCGGTACGGCCTGCTCGTCATCATCACGCTCGGCGAGATCGTGCTCGGCACCATCCTCGCGATCAGCGCCGTCGTCGAGGAGCAGGGATGGGACGTCGAGGCGGTGCTCGTCACCGTCGGCGGCACGATGCTCGCGTTCGGGCTCTGGTGGGTCTACTTCACGATGCCCTCGGCGGCGGTGCTCGCGAGGCATCGCGAACGCGGCTTCCGCTGGGGCTACGGCCACCTCGTGATCTTCGGCTCGCTGGCCGCGACCGGCGCAGGCCTCCACGTCGCCGCCTACGTCATCGAGGGCACCGCGCACATCGACGACACGGTGGCGCTCCTGACCGTCGTGATCCCGGTCGCCGTGTTCTCGACGGCGCTGTTCGCGATCTACACGGCCCTGCTGCAGGAGTTCGACCCGTTCCACATCCTGCTCTTCATGGGCGGCCTGCTGCCGCTCGTCGGCGCGGTCATGGCCGTCGCCGCCGGCGCGAGCATCGGCACGGGCATCGTGATCACGTCGCTCTCGCCGATCGTCGTGATCGTCGGCTACGAGACGATCGGCCACCGGCACCAGGCCGCCGCGCTCTCGCGCGCCCTGGCCTGACCTCCGAACGGCGACGGTGACGGATGCCGCGGGGCACGAGCCTCGCGGCATCCGATTCGCACGGGGCTCAGCCGTTCGGCCGGTTCGCGCGCAGCACCTCGAGGCGCGCGCGGTACTCGGTCTCGTCGATGTCCCCCTGCGCGAATCGCTCGGCGAGCGTCGACTCCGCGGACGCGCCGCGCGCCCACGGCGGGCCGTCCGCACCGCCCCAGGTGCGCCGGCGGCGCGTGACGAGGAACACGACGAGCCCGATCACGAGGATCCAGAGGATCGGGACGAACAGGAACGCCCATCCGAATCCGGCGCCCCACGGGCCGGCGTGGGCGACCGCGGATGCTGCGGCGAGGGTGGTGAGCATATCGGGACTCCTTGATCGTGCGGCCCCGGATCGAGCCGTCGACCACAGCCTCGCCGTGACGCGCCGCCCGCACATCCGCCCGCGGGCGGCACTCGGAGTACTCCGACGGGAGCACGGCCCGACCGAACCGGCGGCTAGTGCCATCCGGGCGCGACGAGCCCCGATTCGTAGGCGACCACGACGAGCTGCACGCGGTCACGGGCCTGCAACTTCGACATGATCCGCGAGACGTGCGTCTTGGCGGTCAGCGGGCTGAGCACCAGGCGTTCCGCGATCTCCTCGTTCGTGAGCCCCTGCCCGACGAGCCTCAGCACCTCCCGCTCGCGTTCGGTGAGTACCGCGAGGGCGCCGACGTCGGGGGCCTCCTTGAGGCCCACCGCCATCCGCTCGAGCAGCCGCCGCGTCACCCCGGGCGAGAGCAGCGCCTCGCCGCCCGCGACCACGCGGACCGCCCGGATGAGGTCGACGGGCTCGGTGTCCTTGACCAGGAACCCGCTCGCGCCGGCTCGGACCGCGCGCGCGACGTACTCGTCGAGCTCGAACGTCGTGACGACCACCACCCGGACGGCCGCGAGCGCTGGATCGGCGGCGATCTGCTCCGTGGCCCAGAGGCCGTCGCCGCCCGGCATCCGGATGTCCATGAGCACCACGTCGACCGGTTCGGACCGGACCAGCGCGAGCAGTTCCTCGCCGGTGGATGCCTCGCCCACGACCGCGAGGTCGGGTTCGGCCTCGAGCAGGGCACGGAATCCCGCACGGACCAGCACCTGGTCGTCGGCGAGCGCAACGCGGATCATGCGCCGGCCCCCCACGGCAATCGCGCGGTCACGCGTGTGCCCCCCTGCGGTGAACGCTCGACGTCGACAGCGCCCCCGAGCAGCGCTGCGCGCTCTCGCATGCCCAGGATGCCGCTGCCCTCCTCGGCGCCCTGCACGCCCGCGCCGTCGTCGTCGACCGTGAGGAGCAGGTCGTCGCCGAGCCGTTCGACGGCGACGATCGCGTACGACGCCTCGGCGTGCCGCACGACGTTCGTGAGCGCCTCCTGCGCGATGCGGTAGGCGGCGAACTGCACGGCCCGGCCGGGCGGCGCGTCCAGGCGGTCGACCAGGCGCGCCTCGAAGCCGGGTGCCTCGACTCCTGCGACGAGGCGAGGCAGCTCGGCGAGCTCGGCCAGCGGAGCCAGCGGCGCGTCGCCGCCGTCGGTGCGGTCGCCGCGGATGACGCCGAGCACGCTCCGAACCTCCTCCAAGGCCGTCTTCGAGGTCGCCTTCACGCTCTCCAGCGCGCCCCGCGCCTGCTCCGGATCGCGGTCCATGAGGTGCAGGCCGACGCTCGCCTGCACGTTGATCTGCGACAGCGCGTGCCCGATCACGTCGTGCAGTTCTCGGGCGATCCGCACGCGCTCGCGTTCCTCGGCCGTCTGCCGACGGCGGGCCGCGTCGGCCCGGTACGCGGCGGCGCGATCACGGCGCACGCGGACGAACGTGCCGATGCCGAAGCACACGGCGAGCAGCAGCGTCGTCGCCGCGATGCGGATCGGATGCCACGTGGGGCCGAAGCTCGACGCGAGCACGATCGCGGCCACCCAGCCGACCACGACCGAGACGACCGCCCAGACGAGCGCACCGCGGGCGACGGCGAGGATGATCGCGAACGCCAGGGCGACGTACGGCGGGCCGACGTCGGGCGGCGTGAGCAGGTCGGCGAGCGCGAGCGCCGTGATCACCGCGACGGTCGGTCCGGGTGCGCGGCGCGCGGCGAGGAGGGCGAGGGGGCCCGCGACCGCGAGGCCGACGTGGAGCACCTCGAGGCTCGTGGGAAGCCGCATCCATGCCGCGATCGCGATGGCCGCAGGCACCTGCGCGATCGCACTGACGACCACGGGTGCGAGGAGCACGAACGTGGGCGACGGCCGGAAGCGTTCGGGTCGTCCGCCCCACGGGGCGACGCCGTCCCAGGTCGGCGCGGGCATCTCCCGATCGTATCGCCGGGCCGGATCGGCAGGATCGGCCGAGGGGTGCGACCCGGCGTACTCCCCCGGGAGTACGCCGCCGCTCAGAGCACGCTGATGGGCTTCACGATGTCGGCGTAGATGAGCAGCGCGCTCATGCCGCCGAGGATGATCACCATCGCGAACGTGAGCGGCATGAGCTTCGCCAGGTCGACCGGACCGGGGTCGGGTCGGTTCCGCAGCTTCGCCCAGCCACGGCGGATGGCCTCCCAGAGCGCACCCGCGATGTGGCCGCCGTCGAGCGGGAGGAGCGGGATCAGGTTGAAGACGAACAGGGCGACGTTGAGCGAGGCGAGGATGCCGACGAGACCCGCCGCGCGCGAGGCGATCGGAACCTCGTCGAGACTCGCGATCTCGCCCGCGACGCGCCCGACGCCGACGACCGAGATCGGGCCGTTGGGATCGCGCTCCTCCGGGCCGAACGCGGCGTTGGCGACGTCCACCAGGCGTTGCGGGAGGTTGACGATGATGCCGGCGACGGCCTGCACGTTCTCGCCGACCATCGGCAGCACGGCCGTGACGGGCTGGCGCACGGTCTCGGTCGCGGGGCCGATGCCCACGAACCCGACCTCGTCGGTGAGCGGCTCGCCGTCAGATCCGGTGATCACCCGACCCTGCTCGTCGACGACGTAGCGTTCGCTGAGGAGCGGCGTCACCGCGAGCGCGACCTCCTCGCCGTCGCGGAGCACGACGACCGAGATCTCGTCACCGGGGTGCTCGCGGATGATCGCGGTGGACTCCGTCCACGAGTCGATGGGCTCGCCCTCGATGGCGACGATCGTGTCGCCGGGTCGTATCCCGGCCTCGGCGCCCGGTGCCGCCGGATCGCCCGGCTCGCACGTCTGCCGCTCGCTCGTCGCGGGCAGCGCGCACTCGGAGACCGAGCCGATCGTGGTGGAGGGCTGCGCGATGCCGAAGCCCATGAGGAGCACGGCGAAGAGCACGATCGCGAGCACGAGGTTCATGAACGGCCCGCCGAACATGACGATGATCCGCTTCCAGACCGGCAGGCGGTAGAACGCGCGGTGCTCGTCGCCGGGCGTGATGGACTCCGCGCTCGAGTCGCGCGCGTCCTGCACGAGCGAGCGGAAGAAGCCGGTGCTGTCCTCCTTCGCGTGGCCGTCCTTGCCGGGCGGGAACATGCCGATCATCGCGATGTACCCGCCGAGCGGGACCGCCTTGACGCCGTACTCGGTCTCGCCCTTCCGACGCGACCAGATCGTCGGCCCGAAGCCGATCATGTACTGCGTGACCTTGACGCCGAACAGCTTCGCGGGCACGAGGTGCCCGATCTCGTGCAGGCCGATCGAGACGGCGAGGCCGACGACGATGATGGCGACGCCGATCACGAACAGGAGCACGGATTCCACCCCGTCATCGTAGGGGCGATCCCTTGGTGCACGCTGTCCGCCGACTGTGAGCGGATGCCGCGGACCGGCGACGCGTCACGCCCGCGCGATGCGGAGGTCGGCCGCGCGCCGCGCGACCCGCTCCGCCTCGGCGAGCGAGTCGACCGTGAGCGCACCCGACGGCGACTCGTGCGCGTCGACGACCGCCTTGACCGTGTCGACGATCTCGGTGAACCCGATGCGGCCCGCGTGGAACGCCGCCACGGCCTGCTCGTTCGCGGCGTTGAACACCGCCGGGTACTCGCCGCCGGCACGGCCGACCTGCTTCGCGAGCCTCACGGCCGGGAACGCCGCGTCGTCGAGCGGTTCGAACGTCCACTGCTGGGCGTCGGTCCAGTCGAGCGGTTTGCCCGCCGCGGCGACCCGATTCGGCCAGTCGAGCCCGAGCGAGATGGGAAGGCGCATGTCGGGCGGCGACGCCTGGGCGATCGTCGAGCCGTCGACGAACTCGACCATGGAGTGCACGATCGACTGCGGGTGCACGACCACCTCGATGCGGTCGTAGTCGACGGCGAAGAGCAGGTGCGCCTCGATCACCTCGAGGCCCTTGTTGACGAGCGTCGCGGAGTTGGTGGTGACGACGAGCCCCATGTCCCAGGTGGGGTGCGCGAGTGCGTCGGCCGGCGTGACGTCGACGAGCTCCTCGCGCCGACGGCCGCGGAACGGCCCGCCCGACGCGGTGAGCACGAGCCGGCGGACCTCGTCGTGCGTGCCGGAGCGGAGCGCCTGCGCGATCGCGGAGTGCTCCGAGTCGACCGGCACGATCTGCCCCGGCTCGGCCAGTCGCGTCACCAGGTCGCCGCCGACGATCAGCGACTCCTTATTCGCCAGCGCGAGGGTCATGCCGCGCTCGAGCGTCGCGAGCGTCGGCCCGAGGCCGACCGATCCGGTGATCCCGTTCAGCACGACGTCGGCGTCGACGCTCCGTACGAGCTGCACGGCCTCGTCGATGCCGACCGCGGTGTGCTCGACGCCGAACTCCTCCGCCTGCCGCTCGAGCTCGGCGCGGTTCGACCCGACAGCCAGGCCGACCACGTCGAAGCGGCGCGGGTTGGCGCGGATGACGTCGAGCGCCTGCGTGCCGATGGAACCGGTGGACCCGAGGATGATGACGCTGCGCACACGGCCACTCTAGGCCGCGCGCGCTCAGCGGCGCGGGAGCAGGGCGACGGATGCCGCGACGCGACCCGGCACGGCGACATCCGCGATCCGCACGTCCTCCCAGCGCGAACCCAGCTCGGGCACGCTCCGCGAGATGCGGCCGTCGCCGTGATCGTCGCCCGGCATCGTCACCGCGATCCGCGACGGCTCGACGACCTCGAGGTGGCCGACCGCGCGGAGCAGCGCCGACTTGCGCGCCCACAACTGCGCGCGCACGAGCGCGCGGGCCGACGCATCGAGTTCGGCCAGCCGCTCCCGCTCCTCGGGGTGCAGCGCCGCGGCGTCCAGGATCGGCGCACCGTCGGTCGCCGCCTCGACGCCGACCCCGACCGGATGCCGCATGCCGACCGCGGCGACGACCACTCCGGCGCCCGTCGCCGCGTCGGCGAACCACGGCCCGCCCGAGGGCGTCGTGGGATATCGGACCGCGGGGCTGCCGTGCCGCACGCCGCACACCGGGCACGCGTGGTCGAGTTCGACGTCGTCGGCCGGCACCCCGGCCGACGACGCGAGATGCGCCCGCAGCACCGAATCGACCCCGGCGCCGCGCCGACCGCCTGCGGCGACGAGCACCCGGACGCCCGACTCGCCGAGCTCGACGACGTCCGTGGATGCGGTGTCCATCTGCCCATGATGGCGCACGCCCGGCCCGCCGCCGACCTCGACCAATATGCCGGGCCCCGCATACTGGCTGACGTAGCGTCGGAGGGTGAGTGAGATCGAGGCCGACGCCGTCCCCGCCCCGCGCTCGAAGCCCGGGCCCGTCTACGGGCTCGTCCGGGGTGTGCTCCGCCCCCTCGTGCGCATGATCTACCGCCCGACGATCACCGGCGCCGAGCACGTTCCCCGGTCCGGCCCGGTCATCCTGGCGTCGAACCACCTGTCATTCGTCGACAGCATCGTGATCCCCCTCGCGGCGCCGCGACCCGTGCAGTTCCTCGCGAAGTCGCACTACTTCACCGGCACCGGCCTGAAGGGCTGGCTGTCTCGGACGTTCTTCACCGCCATCGGCGCCGTGAGCGTCGAACGCGGCGCCGGGGCCCAGGCGCAGGCCGCGCTCGACCAGGGTCGCCGCATCCTCGACTCCGGCAGTGCGTTCGCCCTCTATCCCGAGGGCACGCGCTCCCTCGACGGGCGCCTCTATCGCGGACGGACCGGCATCGCGTGGCTGGCCCTCACGACCGGCGCGGTCGTCGTGCCCGTCGGCCTCGTGGGTACGCAGGAGATCCAGCCCGTCGGCGCATCGCTGCCGCGGGTTCGCCCGGTCACCGTGCGATTCGGCGCACCCCTCGACCTCAGCCGGCACGGTGCGGCGACGTCGGGTCGCGCCCGGCGGGCCGCAACCGACGAGATCATGGCCGCGATCCACGCCCTCACAGGCCAGGAGCTCGCGAACGCGTACAACGAGGCGCCGCCCCAGGGGGCGCTGGCGAAGATCGCCGATCGCGTCGCCCCGCGCGAGCGGGTGTAGAGGAGGGCGCCGTCCCCGCCGCAGCGACCCGCCGGCATCGGTGGAGTCTCCCAGCGACGGAACGGCCCGCACCGGTATCGTCAGCCCGATGAGGACTCGCTCCCGCGCGTGGATCGCCGCACTCGCGGCATCCGTCGCCCTGCTGCTGGCCGGCTGCGTGCCGACCCCCGGCATCGAGCGCGACCCGACCTCGGCAGACCGGCGCATCCCCTCGACCGACCGTTTCGACCCCGGCTTCATCGTGAGCGACGACGCGTTCTACGACTCCGGCGCGATGACGGTGCGCGATGTCCAGGCGTTCCTCGAGTCGCGCGACTGCCGGCCCGTCGACGACGTGCCGTGCCTCGCGGAGTACACCGAGGACGTCGAGGTCGTCCCTCCGGCCGGACCCCGTCACTGCACCGCCGTTCCCGGCGGCGAAGCGCTGCCGGCGAGCCGCATCATCGCGGACGTCGCGGCCGCGTGCGGGATCAGCCCGCGAACGCTCCTCGTCCTGCTGCAGAAGGAGCAGTCGCTGCTCACGCGCCCGAGCGCGCGCGGCTACGAGCGCGCGACGGGGTACGGCTGCCCCGACACCGCCGACTGCGACGCCCGGTACTTCGGGTTCTTCAACCAGGTGTACCGCGCGGCCTGGCAGTTCCGGCAGTACACCGTCGAACCCGTGCGGCAGTTCCGCATCGGCGCCGTCGACGTCGGATTCCATCCCGATGCGGCGTGCGGCGCCTCGACCGTCCGGATCCGGAATCAGGCGACGGCGAACCTCTACAACTACACGCCCTACCAGCCGAACGGCGCGGTGCTCGCCGACCCGTCCGGCGGAGACGACTGCTCCGCCTACGGCAACCTGAACTTCTGGCGCATCTGGAACCGCTGGTTCGGCGACCCGCACGAGGAGCGGCTCCCGGCGTACTTCCCGCCGTGCTCGCGCCTCGTCGGCGGCTACCCGTGCCCGGCGCCCGCACCGCCGGGGTCCGGGCTCGCGCCGACCACTGCGCTGCCCTGAGCCGGCAGGCCGCGTCCGGCCGCGCGCAGCGGGCCGGCGCTCGCCGCCGCCGCCATCGCGAACGGCCTCAGTTACCGCGGACGAGGGTCGTCGGCTCGTGCCGGACGGGGAAGGCGACGGATGCCGCGATGAAGCACTTCTCGGACGCCTCGAGGTGCAACGAGTCGGCGAGCTCGCGCATCGAGGCGTCGGCGACCGTGACCCGCGGACGGAGGACCGCCTCCTCCATCCGCCCGCCGCCACGACCGTCCTCGCGCATCGTCGCGGTCGCGGCATCCTCGTAGCCCACGACGACGACACCGTGGTTCACGGCGACGTGCAGGAAGGAGAGCATATGGCACTCGCTGAGCGCGGCGAGCACGAGTTCCTCCGGATTCCAGCGATCACGGTCGCCGTGGAAGGCGCGGTCGCTCGATCCCGCGATCTCGTGGAGCTTGGCGTCCGACCGCACGACGTGCTGCCGCCCGTACGAGCGGTACGACGAGGTGCCCTCGCCGCGGTCGCCCTGCCACTCGAGCTCGATCGCGTAGTGGTGCTCCCCGAGCATGTCGCTCCCTCCCATGCGGCGCACGCGGAACGTTCCGCCGTCGTCGATCCTGCACCCGGCCGCCGACGTCGCGCGGCGGCACCGGGGTTAAGCTGGTCCGATCATGACTGACACCTGGATCCCCGTCGAATCCACGCCCGCCGATTCGGCCGAATCGGCCGCCGTGCCGCAGGAACGACGGATCGTCACCGCTGTTCCCGGCCCTCGCTCGCAGGAGCTCCAGTCGCGCCGCACCGCCGTCGTGTCCGCGGGCGTGTCGAGCGTGCTCCCCGTCTACATCGAGCGTGCGCACGGCGCCGTCCTGGAAGACGTCGACGGCAATCGGTTCCTCGACTTCGGCGCCGGCATCGGCGTGACCACGGTGGGCCACACGCCCGCCCGCGTCGTCGACGCCGCTGCGGCGCAGTCGCGCGACGTGCTGCACACGCTCTTCACCATCACGCCCTATGAGGAGTACGTCCGCGTGGCCGAACTCCTCGCCGCGCACACGCCCGGCGACTTCGCCAAGAAGTCCGTGCTCGTCAACTCCGGTGCCGAGGCCGTCGAGAACGGCGTGAAGATCGCGCGCAAGCACACCGGTCGGCGCGCGGTCGCCGTGCTCGACCACGCGTACCACGGCCGCACGAACCTCACGATGGCCATGAACTACAAGGCGATGCCGTACGGGACCGGCTTCGGCCCGTTCGCCGGCGACGTCTACCACGCTCCGAGCTCGTACCCCTATCGCGACGGCCTGACCGGCGCGGAGGCGGCGGCTCGCACGATCGCCTACCTGGACAAGGTCGTCGGTGCGTCCGACCTCGCGTGCCTCGTGGTCGAGCCCATCCAGGGCGAGGGCGGCTTCATGGTCTACGCCGACGGCTACCTCCCGGCGCTTCAGGAGTGGTGCACCGTGAACGGCGTCGTCATGATCGCCGACGAGATCCAGTCCGGGATGGCGCGCACTGGCGCGTACTACGCGTCCGAGCACTTCGGTTGGGTTCCGGACCTCGTCCTCACGGCCAAGGGCATCGCGGCCGGCTTCCCGCTCGCGGCCGTCACCGGCCGGGCCGAGATCATGGACGCCTCGCACCCCGGCGGCCTCGGCGGCACGTTCGGCGGGAACCCCGTCGCCTGTGCGGCCGCCATCGCCGTCTTCGAGACCATCGAGGAGGAGGGCCTCCTCGCCGAGGCGCGCCGCATCGAGGCGAGCCTCACCGCCGGGCTCGAGCGCCTGCGCGAGAAGTACGACATCATCGGCGACATCCGCGGCCGCGGAGCGATGATCGCGATCGAGCTCGTCGAATCCGGCAGCGCCGGAACCACGAAGACGCCGAACGCGTCGGCGGTGTCGGCGATCGTCGCGTACGCCGCGCAGCAGGGCGTCCTCTTCCTGAGCGCCGGAACGTGGGGCAACGTGCTGCGGTTCCTCCCGAGCCTGCAGATGACCGACGCACTCATCGAGGATGCGCTCGGCGTGCTCGACGACGCCTTCGCGTCCCTCGCCTGAATCGTGGGCGAGACCTTCGCGGCGTCGGCCGCCGCACAGCTCGCCGTCGTCGAACGCGGCGGCTTCGTGGAATCGCGTCACGTCGGCTCCGCCGTCGTTCTCGGGCCCGACGGCGACGTCGTGCGCGAACTCGGCGACACGAGCGCGCCGGTGCTCCCCCGCTCCAGCATGAAGCCGTTCCAGGCGCTCGCGGTGATGACCTCCGGCGTGACGCTCCGCGGTGAGGATGCGGCGATCGCGACGGCGAGCCACAGCGGGACCGCACAGCACGTCGCGTTGGTGCGCGGCCTGCTCGCACGCGCCGGGCTGCCCGGCTCCGCCCTGCGATGCCCGGCCGAGTACCCGACCGACCGCGCGTCCCGAGACGAACTCGTGCGCGGCGGCATGCGTCCCGAGTCCGTCACCATGAACTGCTCGGGCAAGCACGCGGCGATGCTCCTTGCATGCCACGCCAACGGCTGGTCGACCGAGGACTACCTCGACGTCGACCATCCGCTCCAGAAGCGGATCCTCGATGTGTTCGAGCGTCTCACCGGCGAACGACCGGCGGCGACGGTCATCGACGGATGCGGCGCACCGGTCCACGCGGTCGGGCTCACTGCGCTCGCGCGCGGCATCCAGAAGATCGCGTCCTCGTCGCCGTCGTCCCCCTTCGCCCTCTTCCGCGAGGGCGCCGCGCTCACCGAGGGCGTGCGCGCGAACGGCTGGGCGATCGCCGGCCCAGGGCGACCCGACAGCGTCGCGATCGACCGGCTCGGGGTGTTCTCGAAGTTCGGCGCCGAGGGTGTGCAGGTCATGACCGCGGCCGACGGCACGACGGTCGCGCTCAAGATGCTCGACGGTTCGCCGAGAGCCTCCGCCATCGTCGCCGCACGGCTGCTCGTGGGGGCGGGAGCGCTCGAGGCCTCCGTCGTGGACTCGCTCGAGCCCGAGCTCGGCCTCGACGTGCTCGGCGGAGGCCGCGTCGTCGGCCGCATCCGCGCCACGGTCTAGGTGTCCCTGGACATCACATCGCCTCGGTCGCGGAACGGCACCGCGACGAACGGAGCGGCCGCGACCCGTCGGGGTCGCGGCCGCTCTCGTACGTGAGCGCGGTCAGCCCATCTGGGCGGCGAGCCGCTTGGCGCGAGCGGCACGCGACACCTGGGCGATGACCACGATCGCGAGCGCGACGAGGAACACCGCGGACGCGATCACGTTCGCCTCGGCCGGGATGCCGCGCGAGGCCGAGATGTAGATGTACTTCGGGAACGTCGTCACCGAACCGGAGTTGAAGTTCGTGATGATGAAGTCGTCGAAGCTCAGGGCGAACGACAGCAGCGCAGCGGCCATGATGCCGGGCGTGAGCAGCGGGAACGTGATCCGCCAGAACACCTCGCGTGGCGAGCCGTAGAGGTCTCGTCCGGCCTCCTCGAGGGCCGGGTCGAGGCTCGCCACGCGGGCCTTGACCGTCACCACGACGAAGCTGATGCAGAACATCGTGTGCGCCAGGATGATCGTCAGCATGTCCTTCGGCACGCCGACGGCGAGGAACTGCGCCGCGAGGCCCGCACCGAGCACCACCTCGGGCGTCGCCATCGGCAGGAACAGCAGGAGGCTGATCGACGAGCGTGCCCGGAAGCGGTAGCGGACGAGCGCGATCGCGATCATCGTGCCGAGCGTCGTCGCGACCACCGTCGACACCAGGCCGATGACGATGCTGTTGCCGAACGCCTCGCACACGGCCCCGCCCTCGACGTTGCACACGTTCAGCCACTTGTCGAAGGTGAACCCGCGCCAGGCGATGTTCGACTTCAGCGAGTCGTTGAACGAGAACACGAAGGTGTAGGCGATCGGGATCAGCAGGAAGATGAACGCGAGGACGACGTAGACGGGCAGGAGCCAGTCGCCGAGCCCGATCCTCCGCCGTCGCGGCCGCTGCGGCCCGCGACGATCTTCGAGCTCCTCGCTCTCGGTGAGGCCGCCGAGGACGGCGGCCGCCTGGACTTCGCCGCTCACAGCAGGTCCTCCGTTCCGGATCGCTTCACGTACACGCCGACGAGCACGAGGATCGCCGCCATCAGGATGATCGAGAGCGCCGCCGCCGCCGGGTAGTTCAGCAGTACGAGGAAGTTCGCCTCGATCACGTTGCCCATCATCTGCGTGTCCGGACCTCCGAGGAAGTCCCTGCTCGCGTTGACGTAGTCACCGGCCGCCGGAATGAAGGTCAGCAGCGTTCCCGCGACGATGCCGGGCATCGAGAGCGGGATCGTCACCTTGCGGAACACCGTGAAGGAGTTCGCGTAGAGGTCACTGCCGGCCTCGAGGTAGCGCGTGTCGAGCCGCTCGAGCGTCGTGTAGAGCGGCAGGGTCATGAAGGGGATGAAGTTGTACGTCAGGCCGAAGACCACCGCGAACGGGGTGCCGGCGAAGTACGCGTCGGGGCCGAGCAGCCCGATCGCCTTCAGCGACGTGATGATCAGCGACTCGTCGGACAGGATCTGCTTCCACGCGAGGGTGCGGAGCAGGAAGCTGATGAAGAACGGCGCGATCACCAGCACGAGCAGCAGGCTCTGCAGGAGCGGCCGACGCCGCGCCTTGACGCCGATGAAGTACGCGATCGGATAGCTGAACAGGAGCGCGAACACCGTCGCGAGAAGGGCGTAGCCGAACGATCGGAGGATGTGCGGCCAGTAGTCCTGGATGACGGTGACGTAGTTCTGCCAGTTGAACGCGTAGTCGTACACGCCGATGTCGCCGAACTCGCTGGGTGCCTGCAGCGAGGTCAGGATCAGCGAGATGAGCGGGGTCAGGAAGAACAGGACGAGGTAGAGGATGCCCGGCAACAGGAGGAAGAGCGCGATGGGGCTCTTCCTCCGCGTCGCCTGGGGCTGCGCCTCCGTCGTCGCGAATGCTGCGAAGGCCATGGCTCAGCTGCCCTCGAGCTCCGTGATGAGCGCCTCCCGGCGCTGGACCGCGATGGACTGCGTGTCGGCGTCGGCCGGGAACCTCGACGACTCGTCGGGCTCGTCGGACAGGCCGAAGCCGTGCTCGACGTCCCAGCTCAGCCAGACCTCCGAGCCCTCGTGTGCGACCGGTCCGAAGGTCATGTTCTGTGCGAACACCGAGATCGTGCCGACGCCCGGGACCGCGACGATGTACTCCGTGCTCACACCGGCGAACGAGACGTCGATGACCCGGCCGGGGCCGAGCAGGTTGCGACCGGTGACCTCGTCGGGCTGATCGGCGTGGAGCGTGACCTTCTCGGGGCGGACGCCGACCGTGACGAGCCCCTGATGGCGCTGCGACCGTGCGGTCGGGACCGTGATCCGGTGACCGCCGGCGTCGACCGTCATGGCGGCGTCGGTCGTGCCGACGACGTCGCCGGTGAAGAGGTTCGACTTGCCGAGGAAGTTCGCGACGAACGCGGTCCGCGGCAGCTCGTAGAGCTCCTCGGGTGCGCCCATCTGCTCGATCGCACCCTTGTTCATGACCGCGACCGTGTCGGCCATGGTCATGGCCTCCTCCTGGTCGTGCGTGACGTGGAGGAAGGTCAGGCCGACCTCCTCCTGGATCGTCTTCAACTCGAGCTGCATCTGGCGACGCAGCTTCAGGTCGAGCGCCCCGAGCGGTTCGTCGAGCAGGAGCAGGGCGGGTCGGTTCACGATCGCGCGTGCGAGCGCGACGCGCTGCTGCTGTCCGCCCGAGAGCTGCGCCGGGCGCCGCTGCGCGAGGTGGTCGAGCTCGACGAGCTTCAGCGCCTCGTGGGCCTTCGCCTCGGCGTCGCCGATGCGGCGGCGCTTCAGCCCGAACGCGACGTTGTCGATGATCGACATGTGCGGGAAGAGCGCGTAGCTCTGGAACACCGTGTTCACGGGGCGCTGGTGCGCCTTCGTGTCCGTGACGTCGGTACCGCCGATGAGGATGCGCCCCGCCGTCGGCTCCTCGAGGCCGGCGACGAGCCGCAGGGTGGTCGTCTTGCCGCAGCCCGACGGACCGAGCAATGCGAAGAACGACCCGGCCGGGATGGTGAGGTCGAGTTCCTCGATCGCCGTGAAACCGGGGAACCGCTTCTGGATGCCGACCAGCTCGAGGTCGGCGCCGCTCTCTGCGAACTCTCGGATCGACATCACGAACCCAGGAGGATCTGCTGGAACTGCGTCTGGTACTTCTGCTCCTCGGCGCCGGAGAGGGCGCGGAAGATGAACGCGTTCGAGAGCGTCTCCTCGTCGGGGAAGATGAGCTGGTTCTCGGCGAGCTCGGGGTCGATCGCGACCGCGGCCTCCTGCGCGCCGACCACGGGGGTGATGTAGTTCACCCACGCGGCCACCTCGGCCGCGACCTCGGGCTCGTAGTAGTAGTTGATCAGCGTCTCGGCGTTCGTCTTGCGAGGCGAGCCGATGGGGATCAGGAAGTTGTCGTTCCACAGCGTGCCGCCCGCGGTGGGGATCGCGAACTGCCACTTGTCGCCGGCTTCGGCGTTGAGGACGGTGATGTCGCCCGACCAGCAGATGGCCGCGAGCGTGTCCTCGCTCTTCAGGTCCTCGAGGTAGGAGTTGCCCTTGATGTTGCGGATCTGGCCGTTCGCCACCTGCTCGTCGAGGATCTCGATGGCGGCGTCGAACTCCGCGTCGCCCCAGTCGGGGCTCGAGATGTCGACGCCGTTCTGGAGCATGATGAGCCCCATCGTGTCGCGCATCTCGGAGAGCACGCCGACGCGGCCCTTCAGCTCGGACTTCCACAGGTCTTCGACGGTCTCGAGCCCGCCGGGCATCTTCTCGGTGTTCCAGCAGATGCCGGCGAAGCCGCCCTGCCACGGGAGCGAGTGCTTCCGGCCCTCGTCGAAGCTCGGGTTCGCGAGCGCCGGAGCGAGGTTGGCGATGTTCGGGATGTTGCCGTGGTCGAGTTCCTGCGTGTACCCCAGGCGGATCCAGCGCGACACCATCCAGTCGGTGAGGCACACGGTGTCGGCGCCGATGTCCTGGCCGAGCGCGAGCTGGTCCTTGACCTTGCCGTAGTAGGTGTTGTTGTCGTCGACGGCGACCTCGTAGTTGACCGAGATGCCGGTCTCCTCCTCGAAGGCGACGAGCGTGGGGTAGTTGCCGTCGTCGTCCTCGTCGATGTAGGCGGCCCAGTTGGCCCAGTTGAGCGTCTTGTCGGTGTCGGACGTGTCCGCCGCCGCGGTGGGCCTGGCCTGGCCGCCGCCGGTCGAGCAGGCGGCGAGCGCGAGCGCGGACGCGCCGGCGCCCGCACCGGCGAGAAGCCCTCGACGCGTCAACTGCGCCTGCCGGGCCTGCGCCACCAAGGCGCGGACGATGGGGTCCTGGGGAAGGGGACGGCTGCTCACGAGGTCTCCAATCGACATGCATGCGCGTGCAGGGGTGCGAAGATACTGACACACTGCGTGGCCGAATTCAGCAGATGATGTCCGAATCGTTAATTTCTGCGAACAAGACGCACGGAATCAGTACCGGACCCGCGTTCCGACGGATGGAATCCGTCGTCATGCGGTGGCCATGCCGCGCGTTCCATCGTCCGATCGGACCGTACGCGCCAGCATTGGTCTCGATCGGTGTCGAGCAGCGGGGGCAGGCCCGCATCGCGGGCCAGCGCACGCAGTTCCGGTCCGCCTCCGTGCACGACGAGGTCCGCCCGTGCGCGAGCCGCGGCCGCCAGGCTCCAGCTCGCCGCCCAGGCGTCGGCGTCGCCGACGATGATCACGCGCGCGTCGCCGACGCCGACCCCGTCGACCTCCGCCTGCGCGCGCCGCACGGCCTCCGCGCCGTCGACGAGGCGGATGACCCGCGCTCCCGGGACGATCCGTTCGAGGGCGTCCGCGTCGGGACCCGGACGCGCCGATGCGATGGCGACCGGCCGGGCCGGATCGAACCGCAACGGAGCCGCCTCCGTGCGCTCGGCGATGGCGATCGGGCGATCGGCGTGCAGGAACTGCGCGGTGCGTCCGCGCCACTGGCCGGCACCCGGAGGTGCGTCGGACCGGTGCAGGCGACCGTCTCCGCCGGCGTGGACCAGGTCCGCGCGACTCGCGTGCCGGAGGAGGGCGTGGACGGGCGCGGCGTCGCGGACGCCCTGGCCGAGGGCGCCGGTGCGTCCCGCCGAGAGGACCATCGCCGGTCCCCCGGCACGGCTCGCCCGCATGAGCTCTCCGAGCGCATCGAGCGCGGCGAGGCGATGCTCCTCGGGCCATCCAGTGAACCGCAGGTCGACGTCGTCGACCACGAGGAGACGCGCGGACGGCGCGCCCCCACCCGGTCGAGGCCACGCGGTCTGCTCCCGGAGCGCGGCGAGCGCATCCCACACCGCGCTCCGCGGGCCCTCCAGCCACTGCACCGCATCGGCGCCGTGGCGGCGCGCGACCTGGGCCGCGATCGCGTCGAGGAGCGCGGTCCGCCCGGACCCCGGTGCGCCGACCACCACCAGCGCGCCGTCGACCTCCGGCCTCCAGGTCACGGCGCTCCGGCGCTGGAGCTCGGGCTCGTCGACGACGCCGAGGAGCAGGCGTCGATCCGACTCCGACGGCTCCTCGGGAGATGGTCCGATCGCACCTGCGTCGAGTACCGCGCCGATCTCATCGAGCCCGATGCGCGTCGGCAACGGGTCGAGCCAGGGTCGCCGCGGCGGCGCAGCGCGCGCATGCCGTGCGGCGGCGACGGCGATCGCCTCGGGCTCCGCCAGCGCGGACTGGAACTCGACGACGCGGCCGTCGCCGCGATCGACCAGCCCGCGACCCGGTCGAGCCGCGTCGAGGTGCGCAGCGCGATCCACGCCGACCACCGCGACGCTGTCCGCTCGTTCGAGCACCCGCAGCGAGACCCGGATCCCGCAGTTCGCACTGACCTGCTCCCGCACGACCCCGTTGGGACGCTGCGCGGCGAGCACGAGGTGCACTCCGAGTGATCGACCGCGCGCCGCGGCATCCGCCACCACCGCCCCCAGTTCGCCGAAGCGCTCGATCATCGCCTGGAATTCGTCGACGACCACCACCAGTCGTGGGAGCGTCACCTCGCCCGGCAGCTCGGCGATGCTCCGGACTCCCGCCGATGCGAGCACGCGCTCGCGATGACGCAGCTCCGCCCGGATGCTCTCGACCGCGCGTGCCGCCTCGACCTCGTCGAGGTCGGTGACGAGGCCCGCCACGTGCGGGAGTCCGCGCACCGGCTCGAAGGCGGCACCGCCCTTGAAGTCGACCAGGAGGAAGGCCACCCGGTCCGGGCCGTAGCGTGCCGCCATGGCCGTGATCCACGCGACGAGCAGTTCGCTCTTCCCGCTGCCCGATGTCCCGGCGACGAGTGCGTGCGGACCGTCGACGAGGTCGATCTCGACGGGCGCGTCGGCGGCGAGGCCGATCGTCGCCGCGAGGCTCGAGCGGTCCGTCGTCGCATCGGCGGGCGCCAGCAGTCCGGCCAGGTCGACGGATGGCGGGAGGACCGCCCGGTCCGATGCGATGCCGGCGCGCGCGGCGATGCGCGCGAGCCGCTCTGCGGCGTTCGTCGCCTCGGCTTCGGAGACGAGTTCCGGCATCACCCCGAGGGGAGCCGCCCCGGCGACGTGCACGACCGCGTGCCGGGGCGAGGCCACCTCGATCACGGTCTGCAGCCCCGGCGGGAGCAACGCGGCGACCGACGCCACGGCGATGACGTCGACCTCGCCGACGCGGGGGTCGGTCGGGACCGCATCGGCATCGGCATCGGCGTCGGCATCGACGACGCGGATCACGGCGACGCCCGGCGCGGAGGCACGGTGCGGAAGCCGCCCGACCCACCCCCAGGACCGCGACGGGGCGACGAGTCGGCACTCCCCCGGGTCGGTGGCGTCCGCGACCTGCAGGATCGCGGCACGCGCCGCCGCGCGCGCGAGCGTCGGGTATCCGACGACGCCGATTCCGCCGGCGAGCCGCACTCGCACGGGCGCATCGGCGAGCAGCGCCGCATCGGCGACCAGACGGAGCGCATCGGGGTCGTCTGCCGAGGCGCCGTCGATCGACACCCGGCTCGCGACCCGGCCCGACCCGATCACCACCGTCTCCGGCGGACGGCGCGACCAGGCCGGAGCGCCGCGATCCGCCAGCGAGCGAACCGGCGGTGTGCGGCGCCAGGCGTCCGCGCGCTCCACGTCGTGGCGCCGGGCGACCTCCGATCGGAGCCGACCGATGACCTCCTCACGGGCGACGACCTGTGCGCGACGCGCCCGACGGGCGGACCTCCGTGCGTCGAGGACGGCCGCGACCGCGACGAGCGGAGCGAGCGCGGCGAAGGCGAGCGAGACCATCGATCCGGTCACCGCCCAGATCACCACGGCTCCGGCGACCGGCGCCGTGGTGGCGATCCAGGGGAACGGGGCGCGCGTCGGCTCCGGCGGCAGTGGCGGAAGGTGGATCGGTGGCATCGCACCGAGGCTCGTCGCTGCGGCATCCGTCATGCCTCGAGCAGAGCACCGCGCCATCCGGTTCACGGAGATCTCGTCGATGCTGCGGACTCGCTGGACGGCGGGCCGCGGGTGGAGGAGGGGCCAGGGCGGAACGTGAGGGCCTCAGCCGACGACGAAGGCCTGCTCGCCGATCTCCACCCGACTGCCCCTCGGCACCAGGACCCGACGGCCTGGTTCGCACCGCACGCCGCCCTCGCCCGGCCGGCGCACCACGGTGCCGTTCGCGGAGAACCGATCGGCGACCCACAGTTCGCCCTCGTGCTCACCGAACTCGAGGTGGGTCTTCGAGACGGACAAGCCCCGGTCCACGATCTGCACGAGGTGGTCGAAGGCCTCTCCGGGCTGCGCGAGCGGCCTGCGACCGACGAGCCCGCTGCCGTCGACGGTGACGACTTCGCCGGTGGTGAAGGTCAGCACGAACCGGGCGGATGCCTCGGCAGGGGGTTCCGGCGGCGGCGACCCCGTCGGTGCGTCCGCATCGGACCCCTCGACCTCGATGGTGTCGACCGCGTCCTCCGAGCCGGCACCACCGGTCTCGCCGAGTGAGACGCTCAGAACACCGGAGTCGGACCGGTGGATGACGAACGTGTCTCCGGGACGGGGGTCCTGGGGGCGACGCGATTCGGGTGTCGCGGAGGTGGAGCTCCCGCACTCACCGCAGAACATCGCGCCCTCGGGCAGCGGCGCACCGCAGATCCGACAGTTCACGACCCGGTTCCCTTCCGCGAGCCAGCGTAGCCGCCGAGCGAGCCGAGCGAGACACGCGCCTTCGCGCGTTCGAGCCAGGACCGCGGCGCGTCCATGCGACGCTGCAGCTCCTCCACGGCGGCCCACACGCGTTCGTCGTCGCCGTCGAGCGGTCCGTCGGGGCCGAACACGGCCCGGTCGACGACCGACGCGAGCACGGCAGGACCCAGTCCGCCGACGACGGCGGCCTGCTCGGCACGGGTCGCCGTCTGCGGCATGGGGTATCCGTAGTCGCTCGCCTGGTCTGCGAACTCCTCCCAGCCGCCCTCGATCCGTTCCTCGGGGGTCGCCGCTCGTCGCCGCAGGCGACGGCGGCGGGTCTTCGCCGCGATGACGGCGAGGAACGGGCTGGCGAGGAGGGCGAGTGCGGCGAGCACGAGGCCTGCGACGCGGAGGACGGCGAGGACCGCGTCGAGCCACGCATTCCCCCGATCCGGATCCTCGGAACCCGAATCCGGTTCGGCTGCGAGGTCGTCGACGGGCGTCGGGTCCTCGGGCGGCGGGAGCGCCGACTGCGGTCGGGAGACGACCGTCGGCTCGTCGGGCTGCTGCTCGGGGATGGGCCGGACCTCCGGATTGGGATCGATCGCGATCCACGCTCCGTCCTCCGCCTGGACTTCGATCCACGCCTGGAGGTCCCCGCTCCGGAAGACGACGTCGCCCGACTGCGCGCCATCCGGATCGTCGTCGGCGTGCAGGTAGCCGACGACCACGCGGGTCGGGAAGCCGATCGAGCGGGCGAGCATCGCGGCCGCGACGGCGTACTGCTCACCGTCGCCGACCATCGGCTTGGCGGTCGCGAGCTCCTCGATCCGGTCGAGGGCGTGGCCGGAACGACTGGGAACCGCGTCCTCGCCGACGCCGTGGCTGACGTAGCCCTCGCGGTGGAATCCCTCGATGACCGCACCGAGTCGCACCCCCGGCTCGTCCGAGGACCGCGTCCAGCGGTCGAGCAGCCGGACGAGCGCATCCGGCGGGTCCGGGGAGTCCGGGAGGACGGCGCCGCCGGGCCGCAGCGCGGCGAGCTCGACCGGGTCGACCCACGCGATCGAGTCGGCCGCATACACGTCGCCGGTTCGCAGCCCGGAACGCACGCCCGCGGTGCCCGTCACATCGTTGTACGCGAACCCGTCCTCCAGGTCACTCGCGCGCGGGCCTCCGAACGAGATGCGCTCGAGCTGGCCGACGCCGGGCACCCAGACGTCGTCGTAGGCGAGCACCGTGACGTCGAGGCGAACCGCCTCGCCCGGCGTCGCCGACTGGTCGAGTCGGTAGGCGAGCCGCGAGAACTGCCCGGATGCGCCGGAGCGGTCGCTTCCGCCGACCGAGTAGACGATGCCGTCGTACGTGTCGAGCGTCGCGATCCGCAGGCCCGCACCGGCCGGGAGCCCCTCGACCCGGAGCATCTCGATCTGGGCCACCTCCGGCGCGAACGCCGCCCGGAACGCGGCGAGCGGGCTGTCGTGGTCGTTCGGCTCGAACGGCGGCCGCAGCTCCGCCCTGACGACGTCCCGCGGCCCCGGCGGGAGCGCGAAGGTCGCCGCGGTCGCACCCACGAGTGCGACCGCCGCGACGACCGTCGCGCCGATGATCCGTCGCACGTCGGCCAGCGCCGACTCGGCCGATCGGTCCGAAGCGACCCGTCGGCGTTCGGCGATGCCGCCGCGCACGAGCCACGCGACCGCGGCGACGAGGAAGGCGACGCCGGCCTCGAACGCGGCATCGTCGTGCACCACGCCGAGGACGATGCCGGCGACCAGCAGCACCGCCGGCGGGAGCAGTGCCGCCGACGGCCTCGACGTGCGCAGCGCGATCGTCAGGGCCGTCGCCGTCGCGACGATCCCGAGGAGGAACGGCGGAACGAGCAGCGACTGGTAGGAGCCGACCGGGACCGAGATCGTCACCAGCTGCTTCCACGACAGCGCGACCGCAGCGACGAGCTCGACCAGGCCCTCGGCCGTCGGAAGGACCTCCGCGTAGGCACTCGACGGCACCGCCACGGGCACGCCGAGCACGAGGTACGCGCCCGCGATGGCCGTTGCGACCGCCCACGACGGCCACGACCAGACGGCGCCGGCGAAGCCGATGGCCGCGCCGGCGAGGATCGCGATCCCCGACGCGTGCACGAACGCCGGGCTCTCGTAGATGGGCCACCAGGGCAGCATCGCCGAGGCGACCAGGACGATGACCATCGAGGTGCTCACGATCGCGGAGCCGAGGCTGGATCCGGCGATACGGGGGCGCAGCGGACGGCGCGAGGAGCGCTCGCGACGGGCACCGGTGGTCGCGCTCATGCCACCGATGCCGTCCTCGCGAGCATCGCCGTGAGGTCCTCGAGGTAGCCGACCCCGTAGACCGAGAGGCCACCGACGGATCGCGCGGTCGCCTCACCCTCGGCGGAGCAGCGCACGGCCACGGTCTCGATGCCGAGCGGGAGCCGCGAGGCCGCCTGCCGCAGCTCGCCGACCGCGCGCGCACCCCCGGTGATGACGAACGCCAGCGAGACGCCCGAGATCGACTCCGCGGCCGCGCGGGCCGTGTCGGCGAGGCTCGACGCGCGGTCGTCGGGCTCGACGAGGCACAGCGCGTCGAGCAGCCGGTCCCGGGACGCAGTGGGCAGCTCCACGACGGCAGGCTGCCGGCGGCGGGGCGCACCGCCGCCGGAGGCCTGCGGTGCGGATCCGGGGCTGCGGCGCGCGACGGTCTCGCGACGGGGCCGTTCCCTCCCCGAGACCACGAATGCGAGGCTCCTGGCATCGCGGATGGCACGTGCGCCGATGGATGCCGCGACGCTCACCGCGAGCTCGAAGTCCTCGTCGTCCTCGTACGCGTCCGCTGCGAGGTCGAGCAGCACCATCAGCCGGCTGCGGCGCGTCTCCTCGAACTGGCGCACCATGAACGTGCCGGTCTTCGCCGAACTCCGCCAGTGGATGTACCGACGATCGTCACCGGGCTGGTACTCGCGGAGCGCGTGGAACGCGATGTCGCTCGCCGTCAGGTCGCGCGTGGGCGACCCCTCGAGATCGCGCAGGAAGCCCGTGCTGAGCGCCGACACGGCGACGGTGCGAGGGTGCACGTGCAGCATTCGCACCTCTGACCACACGATCTCGCGCCGCATCAGCCCGACCGGATCCGCGCGCACCGTTCGGACCGGACCGACCGGGACGACGCCGCGGCGTTCGGTCGGGATCGCCACCCGTTCGTCGAAGATCCCGCCCCGCGGCAGCGCGGGCACGAACCGCGCGATCACCCGCCGGCCGACCGGCACCTCGATCCGCGCACCCGAGAATCGGCGGCGTCCGGGGTTCCGCGCGACGAGCTGCGCCTCGGCGGACTCGCCGACCGAGACGCGCGGAACCGGGAGCGCGAGCTCGATCGCGCCGGCGCCGCGACCGATCAGCCATGCCGAGGCGAGCGCGATCACGACCACCGCACCCCATCCGAGGATCGCGAGTTCGAGCCATCCGAACCCGTAGCCGAGGACCAGGGCGACGACGGATGCCGCGACCACACCCCACCCGAGGGGCGTCACGACGCTGCGCCCCGCGCGCGTCCACCGCTCGACGACGGATGCCGCCTCCCGGACCGCGACGACCGCGCGCGCGATCGTCACCGCGAGCAGGCCCTGCTTCGCGGCCTCCTCCGGGATGGACGTGCGGGTCTGGAACGTCACCCGGCCTGCCTCGCTGAGGGTGGCGGCGTCTCGATGAGCACCTGGGCGATCAGGTTCGATGCCGTCACGCCGTCGAACTCCGCCTCGGGATCGAGGATCAACCGATGCGCGAGGACCGGCTCGGCGAGCGCCTTGACGTCATCGGGCACGACGTAGTGACGACCGCGCCCAGCGGCGTGGGTCTTCGCGGCGCGCACGAGTGAGAGCGCCCCGCGGACGCTCACGCCCAGTCGGACCTCGGTCGCGGTGCGGGTCGCGTCGACCAGTCGGGACACGTAGTCGTTGATGGTGGGGTCCACGTAGACGGTACGCGCCAGCGCCGCCATCTCGACGATCTGGTCGGCGTCGAGTCGTGACTGCACGCGGTGGTCGTGAGCGCGCTGGTCGGTCCCCTCCAGGATCCGGATGGTCGACGCGTGGTCGGGGTAGCCGATCGAGGTACGCATCAGGAACCGGTCGAGCTGCGCCTCGGGCAGCCGATAGGTGCCGGCCTGCTCGACGGGATTCTGCGTGGCGATGACCATGAACGGCCGGTCGACGCGATGGGTCTGGCCGTCCACCGTGACCTGCCCCTCCTCCATCACCTCGAGCAGTGCCGACTGCGTCTTCGGGCTCGCGCGGTTGATCTCATCGGCCAGCACGATGTTCGCGAAGACCGGACCGGGGTGGAACTCGAATGCCCCCGAGCGCTGGTCGTACACCGAGACGCCGGTGATGTCGCCGGGCAGCAGGTCCGGCGTGAACTGCACACGGTTGCTCGTTCCCGCCACGGACTGCGCCATGGCGCGTGCGAGCGAGGTCTTCCCCGTACCGGGGACGTCCTCGAGGAGGAGGTGGCCCTCGCTCAGGAGCGCGGTGAAGGCGAGGCGGATGACCCGGTTCTTGCCGAGCAGGATCTCCTCGACCGCTCCCACGAGCTCGTCGAGGTTCGACGCGAATCGGGTGGCGTCCTCGGGGGTCATGGTCATGCGGCGCTCCTCGTCGGACTCATCGGGACTCGAACCTCGCGGTGACGCCCGCGACCTCAACATCCAACCAGACGAGGTCGCCGGGCTTCGCGCCGGCGACCTGGCAGGAGGTCGCCCCCTGGGCGGTGCGTCCGACGCGGTCGCCGTCTGCGCCGCACCGGAACACGGCCGGCAGGCCGTTGTTCGCCGGAGCGGCCGTCCACGACCAGGTGGAGGTGGACTCGTCGTACGACCGGCCCGGCAGCGCGAAGGTGAGCGTCGGCGACTCCTCGGCCGGGAAGGTCCCCGACCAGGGGCCGCACGTGCCCCAGACCGTGCAGCTGCGGACCTGGAACCGTGCCGTCTGGCCGAAGGGGCGGTTGAGCAGCTGGCGCAGCCAACCGGATCCCGAGAAGTCCTTCGGCGAGCCGACGCGAGCGCCGGCGGCGTCGATCGCGATGATCTGAAGCCGCTTCGTGCCGCCGTCGACGTCGTCGATGTAGCGGTCCCAGGTCTCCGCGTTGGACCAGTCCATCGCGCTGCGGACGTCCTGGACCGCGCCGGGTGCGGGCCGGACCACGGTCGACGCCACCTCGGTCGAGACGCATCCGGCCCGGTTCCAGCCCCAGACGACAAAGCCGTATCGCGCCGACTCGGCATCGGTGCCGCTGAACCGGACGCTCGAGGCGCCGGGGCCGACGCGCACCATCTCGGCCACCGTGCCGCCGACGGTCGGGGCGACGACCGTGCCGGGCGCCGGGGTCGTCACCGAGCAGGCCTGGGCCCCTCCGGGGATCGCCGTCGCACCCTCGACGAGGCGCTGCACGAAGTATCCGCCGATGGCGTCGCCGTTCCCGCCGAACGGCGGCCACGAGACGACGACGGTCCCGGCGGCGGAATCGGCGTCGACGCTGATCCCACCCGCGACCGGTGCGCCGAACGGGGTCCCGGTCGTGCTCGCCTCCGTCCACGCGGCGAGCGCCGGCAGGGCGCCGTTCCGCGCGCTGACGGTGATGCTCACCGAGCTGCCGTTGACGAGTCCCTGCGACTCGACCGAGCAGACGGACGCCGTGCAGGCGCGATCGGCGTCGACCTCGATCGGGGAGCCGGCGATCCAGACGACGTAGGTGCTGACGGGACTTCCCGCACCCGTCGACACCGGAACCCACTCGACTCGGAGCCGTCCGTCGAGCGGCACCGCTCGGAGTCCGGACGCGGCCGGAGGGATGACGTCCGACCAGACCGGGGTCGGAAGCTGCACCGGGTCGCCGAGCCCGATCGCGTTGCGCGCCTGGATGCGCACGAGGACCGCGGCCCCCGGCCCGTTCCCGGGCGTCGGCACGGTGCACGTGGTCGCCGCGCACTCCGACGCGGCGAGCTCGCCACCGCCGTCGGGATCGTGCAGGCTGATCCGGTAGGCCTCGATCGGCGAGTTGTTCGACGCGCCCGCGCCGAACGAGAGGTCGAGCTCGCCGTCGCGGAATCCGGTCAGGCGCGCGTCGGTGACGGGGTCCGGGCGATCCTGCACGGAGATCGTCACCGTGCCCCACGCGTAGCGACTCGAGTCGTTCGTGGCGTCGGCGACCTGGTACTCGAGCGTCGTGTTGACCGGTTCGGCACCGGCGGAGACCGTGACCGACAGGCGCGAGCGGTCCGCATCCGGGACGACGGTCAGGCCGGACGGCAGGTTCTCGGCCCCGAGCCCGCGAACGCGGATGACGCGCAGCGGTGTCTCGGGGAACGGGTTGCCTGCGGCGTCGTTGTCCAGGACGTCGACGGCGGTCGTGAGGCCCCGCGGCGCGACCGCGAGGTCCGGTGCAGGTCGTGCCAGCGGACGGGTGGACGGGACGACGCGCAGCTCGATCCTGCCGGGCGTCCCCTCGACCCCGTCCGCGGAGACGCCGACGGTGATCGACGTTCGGGTTCCCTGCGGCGTCGACTCGGATGCGCGGACGCGCAGCTCCGTGCCGTCCAGCGCCGCCCCGAATCCGTCGGGGACGTCGCCGATGACGCGATACTCGAGGTCGGCCTCCTCCGAGCCGGGGAGGCTGGTGAGACGTTCGAGGTCGATCGCCTTCTCCTGGCCGGGTTCGAAGTCGATGACGCCGCCGTCGAATGCGGGCGGCTGTCCCGCTCGGGGCGTGACCTCGACGGGGATCACGACGGTTCCGGTGCGGCCCTCGGGGTCGTCGGCGGAGTCGCCGTCCGTCACCGTGAACGAGATGGACGCCGGACCGAAGTATCCGGGCTCGCTGCGGAAGCGGACCGTGTCGGCGTCCACCGCGAGCTCGCTGCCGTCGGAATGGGACGCGCGCACGGTCGCTGCGTCGGTGAGCCGGACGGGTCTGCCGGAGGCGGCGACCACGTAGTCCTCCAGATCGAGCACGACCTCCTCGCCGGTCGTCACCTCGACCGGCGGAGCGTCCCTGCGCAGCTGCGGCAGCGCATCGTCCCGCCCCGGCACCCAGACGAACGCGTAGGCGCGCAGTGCCGGATCGTCGGGGTGCGCGACGGAGTACGGCACGATGCGACGGCGGTCCTGGACTTCGATGTGCACGGTGCCGCCCGAGACGCGCGCGCCGTCGGAGTAGCCCGGGATCAGGGCCACGTCGGCGTCGGCGGCGTCGGCGTCGGCGATGAAGACCTCGTCGAGCACGTCGACGTCGACCTCCTCCTCGTCGAGCACGTCGGTCAGGCTCAGCACGACGTCGGCCGCCTGCGGCCTCGAGAGCGGCGCGTCCGGGTCGGCGGTGACGCGCACGTAGCTCGAGGCGGTCGCCTGCCGTTCGTTCTCGACGGTGTAGATGGCGCCGTAGAGCCCCGGGCCGTTGGGCACGCCGACGACGACCATGTCGTCCACCTGCTCGACGACCGCGCCCGGGGTGTTCGCCTCCACGCCGATGAGGCTCAGCGCCGAGCCGTCGGGGTCGGTGTCGTTCTCCAGCACGCGAACGGCGACCGTGCGCCCGGGCCGGACGATGATCTCGTCCTCGATGGCCACCGGATGCCGCGCCCCCTCCAGTCCGGGGGCGACCCCGACGCGCACGGTTCCCGTCGCACGCGCTCCCAGGGCGTCGACGACGGTGTACTCGAAGGTGTCGGTGCCGGCGGAGTAGTCACCGGCGCGGTACTCGAGCCAGTCCGCTCCCCGGTCGACGACGGTGCCGCGCTCGGGGTTGGACTCCTGGCCGATCAACTGGACGGAATCGCCGTCCGGATCGATTCCGCCGAGCGTGATCGGGATCCGCACGGAACCGCCGGCGAGGACGCGCGCCGTCGCGGTGCGCGGGACGGGCGGCGAATTGCTCTCCGCGTCAGCGTCGCGGACGGTGATCCGGACGGAAGCGGTCCCGAACTGACCGTCGGGCCCTTCGACGCGGTAGACCGCCTGGAACTCGCCCGGTCGGTCCGGCGCGTGATAGCGCAGGCGCGCCCCCGAGGTGAACAGCAGCCCGTCCTCGGGCTCCTCGACGAGCTCGGGCGAGAGGGTGAGTCGGTCGCCGTCGGGATGCTCGTCGTTGTCGAGCACCGGGATGTCGATGACGTCGCCGGTACGTGCGGACGCGGTGTCGGCGACGGCGACGGGCGGCTGGAACTGATCGGGCCTCGGCACTTCGACGACGGTGACCGATCCCGTCGCGTCCGCGAGTCCGTTGCTCACGTGGTACTCGAAGGTCGTGGAGCCGGTCGCGAGCGGCTGCATGAGGGTGACTCGGAGGACGCGGTGTTCGACGACCTCCACCCGGAGTGCGGGATCGACCGCGTCCGCGAGGCCGGTGATGATGAGCAGGCCGCCCGTGGGGTCGATGTCGGACGCGAGGACATCCACCTCCATGGGCTGCTCGAGCCGGAGGAGCGCCGTGTGGGGCACTGTGACCGGGATGGTGTCGCGCTCGGGCGGCGCCGCGACCTCCACGCGCACGAGACCCGTCGCCGTGCGTCCCTCGTCGGTGACCGTGTACTCGAGGTAGTGCGTGCGGACGGCATCGGTCCGGAACCGGAAGGTCCCCGCGTCGAAGTCGGGCGTGATCACGGCCTCCGGCTTCGACGGGACGGCTGTGAGACGCGGCATCCCCGTTCCCCCGCGAACATGACGGAGCGGCTCGAGCTCGATCTCCTCGCCTGCGGTGGCGAGCGCGACGAACGATTCGGCGATGAGAGGCGCCTCGCCCGGCGCCCGCACGCTCACGACCATCGCACCGACGCCCTCGTCCCGACCGTCCGAGACGGCGAGGGACACCGTCCGCGATGCGCCGCCGCCGGTCTCGTCGAAGACCACGACCCCGTCGGCCGTCGACGAGACGCGGTCGGGCGCCTCGGCGCTCGCGCGACGGAGGAAGATCGGATCGCCGTCGGGGTCGACCCACTCGCCGAGCACTGCCGTCGTGACCCGTCCGCCCTGCTCGACGATCGCGCGGCTCTCGCGCACCTGCCGCGGCGCCTCGTTCTCCTCCGGTGGCCGCACGGTGATGCTCACGATCGCTCGAGCGGTGCCGCCGCGACCGTCGTCGATGGTGTAGCCGAACTCGAAGGCGTCGCGGGCCGATTCGCCGAGCGTGACCTGCACCTGCTGCCGATCTGCGACGAGGTCCAGTCGAGCGCCCTCGGGCAGTTCTCCGTCCACAGAAGAGACGATGAGGACGTCGCCGTTGGCGTCGTAGTCGTTGAGGAGGACGGGCAGCAGGGTGGTCCGTCCCGGCCGGGCACCGAACTCGTCGTCGAGGGCGACCGGTGCCACCTGAGCCTTCTCGATCGTCGGCGTCGCGTCCGGATCGTTCTGCTCGACCGTCTCGTCGTCGCGGTCGATCGCGAGGAGGTCCTCCCAGTTGTCGATGAGTTCGTAGTCCGCGGACGCCGCCCAGGTCCGGCCCGACCGCCGGTCGTTCAGGACGACGGTCTCGCCGTTGGCTCGGAAGTCCGGCGACAGCGCGCCCTCGGCGCCGACGAGGCTCAGCGGCGAGCCGGTCCCACCGTCGCAGTCGCGCCATGCGGTGCCGTCGCCCCACGCCGCGTGCCGACAGTCTCCATGGACGAAGGGCGCGGCGGGTTCCCCGTCGTGCCCATCGGCGAGCTCGACGGGTTCGGAGCCGTCGAACGGGAGCTCGAGCAGGCGCTCCCGCGTGGCCACCAGCACCACGTCGCCCGTCGTCGCGGGCCGCTGCAGCACCGGCTCGTCGCCGGCTTCCGCGAGTCCTTCGAGTGAGATCCGGCTCCCGCCCTCGAGCGTGACGGCGGCGGCGTCCTCATCGAGGATCACCCACCTGCCCTCGACGGAGGTGAGCTGCGTCTCGACGTCCTCGTCGAGCGGCTCGACCTGCCACCTGGCCTGCGTCCGATCGGGGTCGGCTGCCGACACCCGCGAGACCACTCCGGTCGTCGGCGTGTAGGCGAGGATGCGTCCCGACTCGTCGACGGAGATGACCGAGCCGGGTCCGAACGACAGTGCGGGATCGGCTTCGGCATCGAATGCGGCGAACTCCTCGACCGGCCACACCCAGAGGTCGCCGTCCGCGCTGATGACGACGCGGTCGTCCGCGAGCGCGATCTCGGCGTCTCCCGGGACGGCGACCGTGGCCGTCACGGTCGACGTGGTCGGATCGACGATCCCGACGCTGGCGCGATCGCGGTCCATGACGAGGACCGTGGCACCGCTCTGCACGACCTCGGAGCGCGCGCCCCCGGTGTCGACCACCGCGTTCAGCTCGTGCACGGCGGTGTTGGCGCGCCCGACCGTCTGCCGTCCGTCGTTCGCAACCCACACCGAGGCATCCCCGAGGTCGACTCGCTGCGCCGTGTAACCGCCGGACGCCACCGCCACCCCGGCCACGAGCGCGACGATCGCCGCGATCGAGGCCCCGGTCACGATCGCGGACCGACGCCGACGCCACAGGCTCCGCAGGTTCACCGCGGTACCTCGTCCACCTCGGTGCAGCGCTCGGCGCTCGGCTCGCCGGTCCTGCCGTCGCGCCAGACGCTGACCGTGGCGCACACCGTTCCCGGTTCGTCGAGGCTGACGGCGTACTCGGCGGCACGCTGCGGGGCGGAGGACCGCCCCTGCACCGTGACGATGTAGGCGTCGCCCTGGCGCAGTCCCGGGTCGTCCCACGAGAACCGCACCGTCGCGCCGTCGGTGCTCGCCCGCAGATCGGCGACGACCGGGATGTCGCCCGCACTCCCCGCGACGGTCAGGAGACCGGCGACGACGAGGCCGACGAAGACCGCGGCGGCGATGGCGACGCCCAGGATGAGCCGCCCGGTCGACGGCGGCGTACTGCGGGCGCGCCCGGACAGCGACCCCTGGGAGTGCGGGTCGAGGCTGCGCGGAACGGGACGGCCGGCTGCACCGGACCGGCGTCGTCGGGACCGACCCGAGGACGCGGCGACGCTCGTGCCCGCGCCGATGCGAGTCCGCTCGTCGAGGTCGACCGCCGTCGCGAGCGCCCAGTCGTCCATCGCGACCTCGAGCTGCGTCTGCGGGAGCGCGAGCTCCTCCTCGACCGCCTGCAGGTCGCGGATGAACTCGAGGGCGCTCCCCTGACGGTCGGCCGGCCGCTTGGACATCGCACGGGCGAGGACGGCCTCGAGGCTCCGCGGGACGTCGGGTCGACCGGTGGGAGGGACCTTGGCCCTCTCGATCCGACCGACGAGGGCGACCGTGCCGTTGTCACCCCCGGGGACCTCGAACGGGCTGCGGCCGGCCAGGAGCGAGTACACGGTCGCGCCGAGCGACCAGACCTCGCTCGCGACGGTCCCGGCGACCTCGTCGAGGAGGACCTCGGGGGCGGACCACGGCACGGACAGTCCGACCGCGTCGCTCGCCTCGGCCTGGCCGAGCGTCGCGGCGATGCCGAAGTCGGAGAGCACAGGATGGCCGTAGGCGGTGGTCAGGATGTTCGACGGCTTGATGTCGCGATGCAGCACGCCCTGGCGGTGCGCGGTCTCGACGGCGCTCGCGATTCGGACGCCGATCGAGAGCACCTCCGCGAGCGGGAGCTGCACCGCGCGGTAGCGCTGCCCGAGGGTCGCCGAGCAGCACTCCATGACGAGGTACGGACGACCGTCGGCGGCGACGCTCGCCTGGTACACGGTGAGGATCGACGGATGGCTCGACAGCTGCGCCATCAGGTTCGCCTCGGCCTGGAACATCTGTCGGACCTCGTCGTTGACGACCTCGGCGAGCAGGACCTTCACCGCGACGAGCCGTCGCGGCATGTTCTGCTCGTAGAGGAACACGTCCGCGAACCCACCCGACCCGAGGACCCGGATGAACGAGAACCCCGGCAGGTTGGGCGGCGTCGACGGCAGTCGCCTCGTCACGATCCTCCCGCCAGCCTCAGGTGCGATGCTTCCCGGGGTGCGGCACCCCGGCATCGCCCCAATTCTAGGGTCGGGTGCGTCGTACGGGATCAGCCGCGGTCGTCTGCTGTGGACGGCCGCTGCACCCGCAGCACGTCGACCACGACGACCGTGACGTTGTCGCGACCGCCGTTGCCCACGGCGGCCTCGACGAGCTGCCGAACGGCCTGTTCGGGGGAACGGCCCGAGATGAGGAAGTGGCGGATGCCGTAGGGCGTGAGCTCCTTCGTCAAGCCGTCGGAACACACGAGGATGCGCATGCCCTCCTCGAGCGGGATCGCCCGGTAGTCGGGGATCGGCGCCTCGTGGAACCCGACCGCGCGTGTGATCACGTTCGAGTGCGGATGGGTGTCGGCCTCCTCGCGCGTGATCTGGCCGGCATCCACGAGCTCCTGCACGATCGAGTGATCGATGGTGAGCTGCTCGAGCGCGCCGCCCACGAGGCGGTAGACGCGCGAGTCGCCGATGTTGAAGACGATCCACGCGGGCTCGTCGCCGATGACGCCGAGTGCCACCCCGGTGACGGTCGTTCCGCTCCCCTCGTCGGTGACTCCGGCGCCCCGCCCCATGTCGCGCACCGCGAGCTTCAGCGCGCCGTCGATGTCGGCCGTGCCGACCGACGACTTGCCGCCGTGCTCGGCCAGTCGCGTGACGACGGCGGCACTGGCGAAGTCGCCGGCGGCGTGCCCGCCCATCCCATCGGCGACGGCGAACAGCGGCGCCTGCGCCACGAAGCTGTCCTCGTTGACGGCACGGCGGAGTCCGGTGTCGGTCGCGGCCGCCCAGGCGAGCGTCACCTCGGTGCCGTCGGGCAGCGCGACCGTGTGACGGCTGTTGCCGTTGCCGATCTGCGTCACCCGGTCCCCCAGTGTCCGATCGAGTTCATGCGTCGACGCTCCCGAGTGACGGGAGGATCTCGACGATCGTATCCCCTCCGAGCTGCAGACTCGTGCCGGGAGTGACCACGAGCGACTCGCCGGGGCGCAGGCGGCGTTGACCGGCGGCCGTGCGGACGACGGTGCCGTTGGTCGACCGCAGGTCGGCCGCGACGAGTCGGTCGCCCTCCATCCGGAGTTCCAGGTGCGTCGCGGAGACCACTCCGGCCGCCGAGTCGACGCGCACGAGCACGACCTCCCCGCTCGCGACCCGGGGCGCGCTCGGGCTCCGGCCGATGAGCACCGGGACCGACACCTCGCCCGCCTCGCCGCCCATGATCCGGTAGCGCGGTGTCGCCGGCCGGCGGACGGCGCCCTCCGGTGCGACGGATGCCTCGGCATGCGCCCCGGCATCGTCCGCCCGCCGGTCGGCGAGGCGGGCCCGGGCCGCGCTCGTGAGGATGGTGTCGGCGTCGGCCGGGTCGCCGCGGACGAATCGGACGGTGTCGTCGTCGACGACGGGCATCGGCGCCGTGGGGACCCCGGACGTGGGTGGGCGCCGGTCGCGCGCTCCGCGCCACGGCCGGGCCAGCCTCGTGTCGAGATCGGGGTCGCTCGCCGGCGAATCGGGGCTGACCGGAACCTCGCGCCACGACCATTCCACGGCCGACGCCCGGAAGGCCGCGCGATCGGCGGGCACCCGTGTTCCGCGAAGTCCGGCCTGTCGTACCTCGTCGAGCGGCGAGTCCGCGCCGGCGATTCGCAGCCTGGACACGGCGGTGAACTCGGCGAGGTGCCACGGCGTGATGCCACGCGAGTCGAGTCGGCGTGCCCCGCCCGGCGAGGCGAGGTCGATCACGGCCCCGCCGCGCACGATCGCGGTGAGCGGGTCCCCCGATGCCGGCCACCACACCAGTGCGAAGTGCTCGACCCCGCCCGGGCCCAAGGGGATCCGCGCCACGAGCTCCTCGAGTTCGAGCGAGGCCTGGCCGGTCGCCTCGGCCAGTCGGGCGAGGACCCGGTCCGGGGCCGGCGCCGCGACGGCCGTGATGAAGCGCGCCCCCACGACGACGTCCCACTCCGGGGAACCCGATTCGTCCCGGCGGCGCACCGCACCATCGACCATGGGGTCCAGTCTGGCACCGAGCGGCTGGTTCAGCCGATGAAGCTCATGACGTGCTTCAGTCGCGTGTAGTCCTCGAAGCCGTACTGCGAGAGGTCCTTGCCATACCCGGAGTGCTTGAAGCCGCCGTGCGGCATGTCCGAGACGAACGGGATATGGGTGTTGATCCACACGCAGCCGAAGTCGAGGTGCTTGGCGAACCGCATGGCCCGCCCGTGGTCGCGCGTCCACACCGAGGCCGCGAGCGCGTAGTCGACGCCGTTCGCCATGGCGAGCGCGTCGCGCTCCTCGCGGAAGGACTGCACGGTCAGCACCGGGCCGAAGATCTCGCGCTGCACGGCCTCGTCCTCCTGGCGCAGCCCCGTGACGACGGTCGCCTCCCAGAAGTAGCCGCGATCGCCCTGGCGTCGGCCGCCGACGGCGAGGTCGGCGTGATCGGGCAGGCGGTCGATGAAGCCCGAGACGTTCGCCAGCTGGGTCGGGTTGTTGAGCGGGCCGTAGAACACGCCGTCCTCGCGCGGACCGCCGGTGCGGGCGCTCGTCCGGATGCGCTCGACGAGGGCCGCGACGAGCTCGTCGTGCGCGGACTCGTGCACGAGCACGCGCGTCGCCGCCGTGCAGTCCTGGCCGGCGTTGAAGTAGGCGGCCGAGACGATCCCCTCGGCCGCGGCCTCGAGGTCGACGTCGTCGAACACGATCGCGGGCGCCTTCCCGCCGAGTTCGAGATGCACGCGCTTGAGGTCGGATGCCGCGGCTCGCGCGACCTCCATGCCCGCGCGAACCGAGCCGGTGATCGCGACCATCTCGGGCGTCGGGTGCTGGAGCAGCGAGGCACCGGTCGCGCGGTCGCCGGTCACGACGTTGAGCACACCCGCCGGCAGGAACTCGGCGGCGACCTCTGCGAGCTTCAGCGTCGCGAGGGGCGTCGTGTCGGACGGCTTCAGGACGACCGTGTTCCCCGCGGCGATCGCCGGCGCGATCTTCCAGACCGCCATGTTCAGCGGGTAGTTCCATGGTGCGACCTGGCCGATGACGCCGATCGGCTCGCGACGGACGTACGAGGTGTGATCGGCGAGGTACTCGCCTGCGGCGCGCCCCTCGAGGTTCCGTGCCGCACCGGCGAAGAAGCGCAGCTGATCGACCGATTGCAGGATCTCGTCGTCCACGAGGCTCGCGCGCGGCTTCCCCGTGTCCTGCGACTCGAGGTCGGCGAACTCCTCGGCCCGCTCCTCCATGGCGTCGGCGATCCGGAAGAGGGCCAGCTGCCGTTCGGCGGGCGTCGTCTCGCCCCACTGCTCGAACGCCGCGGCGGCTGCGTCGTAGGCACTGTCGATGTCGGCACCGGTCGAGATGGGCGCGCGGGCGTAGACCGCTTCGGTCGCGGGGTCGACGAGGTCGAGCGCCTCGTCGCCTCGGGCGTCGACGTAGTCGCCGCCGATGAAGTTGCGCAGAAGCTCGGTCACGGGGATTCCTCCGTCGGAGTCGGTTGGTCGGCCGCACGGCCGGATCGATGGCGCGCCGGAAGGGAGGCGCACGTGCGGACCATGTTCGCACAGCAGCCGATCGAACGGAAGAGACCGAGACGATGGAATCCGTCGCGAATCGATCACGAATCGACGGAATCACTTGTCATTCATCCGACCCACTGTCATGATCGAACGCATGACGAACGGGAGCCGCCCGAACGGCCAGCGGCCGGTGCAACTCGACGACGTCTCGAAGGCGATCATCGAGCAGCTCCAGGCCGACGGCCGGCGTTCCTACGCCGACATCGGCAAGGCGGTGGGCCTCAGCGAGGCGGCCGTGCGCCAGCGCGTCCAGCGACTGACGGAGGCCGGCGTGATGCAGATCGTGGCGGTGACCGACCCGATGCAGCTCGGCTTCACGCGCCAGGCGATGATCGGCATCCGTGTCACCGGCGACACCCGCGCGCTCGCAGAGGAGCTCGCGGCCATCCCCGAGATCGATTACGTCGTACTCACCGCAGGCAGCTTCGACCTGCTGGCCGAGGTGGTGTGCGAGGACGACGAGCAGCTCATCACCCTGCTCAACTCCCGCATCCGCACCCTCGACGGAGTCCAGACCACGGAGACGTTCGTCTATCTGAAGCTGCAGAAGCAGTTCTACAACTGGGGCACCCGCTGACGGCGGGGCCGCCCGGAAGGAGATCCCGATGAGCACCCCCGACACGGCTGCGCAGCTCGGCACCGCCGGCTTCGACGACGCTGCGCTGCAGCAGAAGGCGAAGGACCATCTCTGGATGCACTTCGCTCGCCAGTCGACGATGGAGGAGCACGGCGTGCCCATCATCACGCGCGGCGAGGGCCATCACGTCTTCGACGCCCAGGGCCGCAAGTACTTCGACGGCCTCTCCGGCCTCTTCGTCGTGAACGCCGGACACGGGCGCCGTCGCCTCGCCGAGGTCGCGGCGAAGCAGGCCGAGGAGCTGGCCTTCTTCCCGATCTGGTCGTACGCCCACCCCGCCGCGATCGAGCTCGCCGATCGGCTCGCCGGGTACGCGCCCGGCGACCTCAACCGGGTCTTCTTCTCGACCGGCGGAGGCGAGGCGGTCGAGACCGCGTTCAAGCTCGCGAAGTATTACTGGAAGCTCAAGGGACAGCCCACCAAGCACAAGGTGATCTCCCGCGCGGTCGCATACCACGGCACGCCGCAGGGCGCACTCGCCATCACCGGCATCCCGGCCATGAAGCAGATGTTCGAGCCGCTCACCCCCGGCGGTTTCCGCGTGCCGAACACGAACTTCTACCGTGCCGCCGACGTCGGGGCGCCCTCCGACGACCTCGAGGCATTCGGCCTGTGGGCGGCGAACCGCATCGAGGAGATGATCCTGTTCGAGGGTCCCGAGACGGTCGCCGCGGTCTTCCTCGAGCCGGTGCAGAACTCGGGCGGCTGCTTCCCGCCGCCTCCCGGCTACTTCCAGCGGGTCCGCGAGATCTGCGACCAGTACGACGTGCTGCTCGTCTCCGACGAGGTCATCTGCGCGTTCGGCCGGATCGGGCACATGTTCGCCTGCGACGCCTACGGCTACGTGCCCGACATGATCACCTGCGCGAAGGGCATGACCTCGGGGTACTCCCCCATCGGCGCGACGATCGTGTCCGAGAAGATCTACGAGCCGTTCAAGACCGGCAACACGTCCTTCTACCACGGCTACACGTTCGGCGGGCACCCCGTCTCGGCCGCGGTCGCACTCGAGAACCTCGACATCTTCGAAGAGGAGGGACTGAACGAGCGGGTTCGCGAGAACTCGCCGCTCTTCCGCGCCGAACTCGAGAAGCTGCTCGACATCCCGATCGTCGGCGATGTCCGTGGAGACGGCTACTTCTTCGGGATCGAGCTGGTCAAGGACCGCGCGACGCGGGAGACCTTCAACGATGAGGAGTCGGAGGACCTGCTGCGCGGGTTCCTCTCGAAGGCGCTCTTCGACGCCGGCCTCTACTGCCGCGCCGACGACCGCGGTGACCCGGTCATCCAGCTCGCGCCGCCGCTGACGATCGGCGTGCCCGAATTCCAGGAGATCGAGCAGATCCTGCGAGGCGTGCTCACCGAGGCCGCCGACCGCGCCGCCCGGTTCACCGGTCACCGGCACGGCGGCGAGCACCTCCTCGTTCCCGCCCGGGTCTGACCCGATCGCCCGCGAAGCGCCCGGATCCAGAGGGATCCGGGCGCTTCGGTGCACATCGGGCACCGTCCGGTGCCGTCCCTACCCGTCCCGATCCGTGGCCGAGGGTGCGCCCGGGAGTGGCGCGGAGAACGCCCACTCGGGCAGCTCACCGAGGGCGAGGAAGCGATGCAGGAGTCCGGCCATCGTGTGATCGGGTGTCTCGCTGAGGGCGAGGTCGATGAGCGCACCCGCTGCCGACCCGAGTCCGAGCGTCCAGGCGAGCCATCCCGCCGCGCAGAGCGCACCCGTGCGGCGGCCGGTCGGCGCGTTGCCGATGGCCGTGCCGAGCGTCTCGAGGGTCGCACGGACGCGGTCGGCATCGGGGCGGATCGTCGAGCGTCCGAGCATGAGCCGCGACAGGAAACCGTCGACCGTCTCGCACTCGTCCGGTGCGGGATGCGTCGCCGGGCCCCGCTCCCCGGAGGCGTCGCCCCCGCGATCGGAGTTCCGGCGATTGTGGTCGTCCTCAGCCGAGTCGAGCGCGAGTTCGCCGACGACCGGACCGAAGGCCGCCTGGAGCATCATCGCGTCCCGGATCGGCGGCTGGTCCGCCAGCGCGAGAAGCCACGCGAGCTCCTCGGGACTGCCGCCCGCACGGCCGGCGGCGATCCGCTCCACGAGGATCAGCGGATCCACCGCCTCATCCAGCACGCGCTCGAGGCGGTCGATGACGGCATCGTCGTCGTGATCTCCGCCCAGACCGTCCGGCGCGGGCAGCCCGTCGAGGATCACGCGGATCCGACCGGCGAGCGCGTCATCCGGTTCGGCGATGCGCACGAGGTCCGCCGCGGAGTCGGCGAGCCCCGCCGCCAGCTCCGCCACCTCGGTGGAGCACCCGGACATCGCCGCGCTCTCCTCGATGAGACGGAGCGGCATCCCCTCGTCCGGCAGGTCGGCGTCGTAGATCGATCCCCAGCCGTTCGGGGCCACCGTCAACGCGTCGCGGACGAGGAATCCGGCCTCCTCGGCTCGACGTACGAGGCGTTCGAGGATGCATCGGTTCGGCATGTCCTCGCCCCGGACGAACGGCCGCTCGCCGTAGGCGACGGGCACGATCGCATCCGCCCTCGGGATTCGGCACAGCGTGCCGAGGAGAGCGGTCGCCACGTCGTCGGCGTGATCGGCGTCTGGCAGGTCGTGGCGGAGTACCGCTGTCGTCCGCTTGCCCTCGAAGGCGATGCAGACGAGGGAGCGAGCAGGCCGGTAGCCGGCGAGAACCGGGACGAGGGCGAGGAAGTCGTGCGCAGCGCCGGCGCGGATGATGGTCGTCATGCGGGCAGCATGACCCGGTGGAAGGGCGGCCGACGCGCGCCCGCGGATCCCGACCGGTCGATGGCGGCCGCCCGGGTTGTGGAGGACGAGCCCTCGGGACCGCGACCCGAGCCGTCCTCCACAGCGAGCGTCGGGTGCGGGCGACTCTCGGTGTCCGATTCCCGCCAGTCGATGACGGATGCCGCGCCTATCCTCGAATCATGACCTCCCCGTACCTCCTCCGGATCACCAGCCCGATCGGGCGGATCGAGCTCCAGGCAGACGAAGACGCACTCACGTCACTGACCATCGAGCGTGGCGGCGAGCTTCCGCACGACGACCTCCCCGAGCGCCCGTCTCCCCTGCTCGAGTCCGCACGCGAGCAGCTCGCCGAGTACTTCGACGGGCGTCGTACGGGCTTCGACCTCCCCATCCGACTCGACGGCACGCCATTCCAGCGCGCTGTGTGGGCCGAGCTCCAGCGTCTCGGCTGGGGAGAGGCGACGTCGTACGGCGCGCTCGCAGCGGCCGTGGGCAAGCCCGGATCCGCCCGCGCGATCGGCGGCGCCGTCGGAGCGAACCCGATGCCCGTCATCGTCGGGTGCCACCGCGTGCTGGCCTCCGACGGCCGGATCACGGGCTACTCCGGGGGTGAGGGCATCCCGACCAAGCTCTGGCTGCTCGGGCACGAGCAGATCGGCTTCGCGGCGTGATGGCGCCGACTCGGCCCGATGTGATCATCGGCGAGGACGGCCTCGCACGGTGCGCGTGGGGCGCCTCCGACCCCGAGTACCGGCGGTACCACGACGAGGAGTGGGGTACTCCCCAGCACGACTCGGATGTGCTGTTCGAGAAGCTCTGCCTCGAGGGCTTCCAGGCCGGGCTGTCCTGGATCACGATCCTGCGACGCCGACCGGCGTTCCGAGAGGTGTTCCACGGGTTCGACCCGGCCCGAGTGGCCGAGATGACCGACGACGACGTCGAGCGCCTCCTCGGCGACGCGCGCATCATCCGCCACCGCGGCAAGATCGAGGCCACGATCTCCAACGCCAGGGCGACGCTCGCGCTCGATGGCTCGCTGGGCGAACTCCTGTGGAGCTTCGCGCCGCCGCCCCGATCCGCACCCCCGGCGAACTTCACCGACGTTCCGGCGACGACATCCGAGTCGACCGCGCTCAGCAGGCGACTGCGCAGCCTCGGCTTCCGCTTCGTCGGGCCGACGACCATGTACGCGCTCATGCAGGCGATGGGTATGGTCGACGACCACCTCGCCGGATGCCATCGGTCCGGGACGGGTGCAGGTTCCCGGGAGGGATCGTCGGGCCCGCCGATCACGGCTGCGCGCAGCTGATCCCACGATGCGCGGTCCGGTGCCCGCACCTGACCGCACGCCGCGCGTTCAGGCGACGAGTTCCAGCTCCACGGGCGACGCCGTGCGTTCGACCCCGCGCTCCAGCCGGAAGCCGGCTCCGGCAGACCACGCGATCAGGTCCTCGCGAGTCTCGAGCGCGGGCCGGGCCTCGAGCAGCGCTCGCGTGAACAGCCCCTTCGCGCGCTTGTTGAAGTGGTTCAGGGCGCGTCGTCGACCGGCGTCGTCGATCGACACGATGCGGAGGAAGACCGAGTCCGGCCGAACGGGGGCGGGGCCGAGCTCCACGTACCCTTCCGACCGCAGGTCGATGATCAGTCCGGCGCGCGCCCGGAGTTCCGCGCAGATCGCCTCGCGCCAGTGCGGCTTCAGCCGAAGCCCGGGAAGGCGCGAGTCGTGCGAGAGCCGGTATGCGGGAATCGGATCGCCGGCCCCGATGAGTCCGAGGAGCGCGGAGTGCACCGCCACGTGCTGCGCTGCGAACGCGCGTGCTGCAGCGTCGAGGCTCTGCGCGTCCAGGGCGTCGTACAGTACGCCGGTGTACCGGTCGAGCGCCGGCATGGTCGCCGAGGTCGTGAGGCTCCGGTTGCGGTCGACCTCGGCGGCCTGTCGCGGACCGAGCTTCAGGCCCCGCATCATCGCCTCGGCATCGGTGGCGAGCTCCGACGTCGCCCGGATCGCCTCGACGCGAGCATCGCGGAGTGAGGGGAACGACAGCCCGTCCAGCGCGAGCGGATTCGGTGCGCCTCCGTCGCGCTTCGTCTCGGAGGGCGGAAGAAGGACCAGCACTACGCGGCGATGAAAGCCAGCGCGGCCTCGACGTTCACGCCGAGCGAGTCGACGCTGTCGATCGTGACGCGGGGCAGCGCCGAGCTCGGACCGGTCCACGGCGCATACCCGTCGAGGCTCTGCTCGACCGCGCGCCACGTCGTCTCGTCGAGGTGCGGCAGGTTGCGTTCCCGCTTCTCCAGACGCTCCTTGTGCACTGAAGCATCGGAGCAGACCACTTCGATGACGCGGAGACGCACGTCGGCGCGCTCGGCGAGGTCACGCCACTGCAGGCGGGCCGACTCGGCAGCGTTCACGGCATCGACGATCACGGTGCGACCCGAATCGAGTTCCTTCTCCGCGATCTGCTCCGCCACCAGGTAGGCGGCGAGGCCGGTCGGCTGGTCGGCGTCGATCCCGGCCCGCAGGATCGCTGACTCGATCGGGTCGACCGACACGACCGTGGCGCCGAGGCGGGCGCCGACGATCTCACCGATCGTCGACTTGCCCGCGCCCGGCAGCCCGGCCATGACGATGAGCTGGGTGACGCTCAGGTCACCGAACTGACGGTCGAACGGCTGCTCCCCCTGCATCCGCGCTCCTTCAGGCGAGCGCAGCGCGCGACGCGACGACCTGCACCGCGTCGGACTGCACCGAGAGGAACCCGTCCTCCGCGTTCGCGGTGATCTTCTCACCGCCGGGCAGGGTCACACGGACCTCGCCGCCGGCGAGGATCGCGAGCATCGGCTCGTGACCCGGCAGGATGCCGATCTCGCCTTCGACGGTGCGTGCCACCACCATGGCCGCCTCGCCCGACCAGACTTCCTGGTCGGCCGAGACGACGCTCACATTGAGGGCGGCCATGCTCAGCCGTTCTCCTTCTGGATCCGCGCCCAGTTCTCCTCGACGTCGGAGATGGGGCCCACGTTGAAGAACGCCTGCTCGGCCACGTGGTCGAAATCGCCGCGGGCGATCGCGTCGAACGACTCGATGGTGTCCTTGAGCGGAACCGTCGAGCCCTCGACACCGGTGAACTTCTTCGCCATGTACGTGTTCTGCGAGAGGAACTGCTGGATCCGGCGCGCGCGCGACACCGTGATCTTGTCTTCCTCGGAGAGCTCGTCGACACCGAGGATCGCGATGATCTCCTGCAGTTCCTTGTTCTTCTGCAGGATCTGCTTGACCGTGGTCGCGACGCGGTAGTGGTCCTCGCCCAGGTAGCGCGGGTCCAGGATGCGCGAGGTCGACGTCAGCGGGTCGACCGCCGGGTAGAGACCCTTCGACGCGATCTCGCGCGAGAGCTCGGTCGTGGCGTCGAGGTGCGCGAACGTCGTGGCCGGTGCCGGGTCGGTGTAGTCGTCGGCGGGAACGTAGATCGCCTGCAGCGAGGTGATCGAGTGACCGCGCGTCGAGGTGATGCGCTCCTGCAGGATGCCCATCTCGTCGGCGAGGTTCGGCTGGTAGCCCACCGCGGAGGGCATGCGGCCGAGCAGCGTCGACACCTCGGAGCCCGCCTGCGTGAAGCGGAAGATGTTGTCGATGAAGAGGAGCACGTCCTGCTTCTGGACGTCGCGGAAGTACTCCGCCATCGTCAGTGCCGAGAGCGCGACGCGCAGACGGGTCCCCGGGGGCTCGTCCATCTGGCCGAAGACGAGCGCGGTCTTGTCGAAGACGCCCGCCTCCTCCATCTCGTGGATGAGGTCGTTGCCCTCACGCGTGCGCTCGCCGACGCCGGCGAACACCGACACACCGCCGTGGTCCTGCGCGACGCGCTGGATCATCTCCTGGATGAGGACGGTCTTGCCGACGCCCGCACCACCGAAGAGGCCGATCTTGCCACCCTGCACGTACGGCGTGAGGAGGTCGATGACCTTGATGCCGGTCTCGAAGAGCTGGGTCTTGGACTCCAGCTGGTCGAAGGTCGGGGGCTTGCGGTGGATCGGCCAGCGCTCGGTGATCTCGATCGTCTCACCGGGCTCGCCGTTCAGCACATCACCGATGACGTTGAAGACCTTGCCCTTGGTGACGTCGCCGACGGGCACCGAGATCGGGGCGCCGGTGTCGTGCACCTCCTGGCCGCGGACGAGGCCGTCGGTCGGCTTCAGGGCGATCGCGCGCACGAGGTCGTCACCGAGGTGCTGGGCGACCTCGAGCGTCAGCTCCGACGACTCCTCGCCGATGCTGATGGTCGTCTTCAGCGCGTTGTAGATCTCGGGGATCGAGTCGTGCGGGAACTCGATGTCGACGACGGGGCCGGTGACGCGCGCGATGCGGCCGACGGTGCCCGTCGTGTCCTGGACTGGCGCGGTAGCGGTGTCAGTCATGTTCTCTTCCTTCTGGATGAATCTTGGCTACTTGGAGGAGGAGAGCGCGTCCGCTCCACCCACGATTTCTGCGATCTGCTGCGTGATCTCGGACTGACGGGCCTCGTTGGCCAGCCGCGTGTAGTCGGTGATCAGCTTGTCGGCGTTGTCGGTGGCCGACTTCATGGCCTTCTGCGTCGCTGCGTGCTTCGCGGCAGCCGACTGCAGCATGGCGTTGAAGATGCGGCTCTCGATGTACACCGGGAGCAGCCCGTCGAGGACCGTCTCGGCGTCGGGCTCGAACTCGTAGAGCGGGAAGACCTCGGCCTTGCCCGACGGCGCCGCCTCCTCCTCGGCCTCGACGACCTCGAGCGGCAGCAGTCGCGTGACGACCGGCACCTGCGTGATGCGGCTGACGAACCGGTTGTAGACGATGTGGATCTCGTCGACGCCGCCGTCCGCGCTGTCCCGGAGGAATGCCTCCAGCACCGCGTCCGCGACCTCCTGGGCGGTCGTGAACTCGGGGCTGTCGGTGCCGCCGATCCAGCTGCGCTCGTAGTCACGGCGACGGAACGAGAAGTACCCGACTGACTTCCGGCCGATGAGGAAGTACACGACCTCCTTGCCCTGGCTGCGAAGCAACTCGGCGAGTTCCTCCGATTCGCGCAGGACCTGCGAGTTGAACGCGCCCGCGAGGCCCCGGTCGGAGGTGAAGATCACGATGGCCGCCCGATCGATCCGCTCCGGCTCGGTCGTGAGCACGTGCGAGACGTTCGAGTAGCTCGCCACCGCGGAGACCGCGCGCGTGATCGCGTCGGAGTACGGCGTCGACGCGGCGACGCGCGCCTGCGCCTTGGCGATCCGCGAGGCGGAGATGAGCTCCATCGCTCGCGTGATCTTCTTGGTCGTCTGCGCCGACTTGATCTTCTGGCGGTAGACCCGAAGCTGCGCTCCCATGTTTCTCCTGTGTCCTGGCTTCCTGTTCCTGAGGCTCTCGGTTCGGCCGGTGCGGCCACGCCCCCGAGAGCCTCAGGGACGGCGGAATCGACTAGCGACGACCCTTGACGATCTTCTCCTGGCCGACCTCTTCCTCGTCGATGGCCTCGAACTTCTCGCTACCGACCGAGGCGAGCGGCTTGCCCTCGCCGGTCTGGAACTCGAGCTTGAAGTTGTCGACCTCGGACTCGAGGGTGGCGACGGTCTCGTCGGAGAGCACGTTGGTCTCGCGGAGATCCGAGAGCACCGACGTGTTGCGGCCGAGGTAGTCGAGGAACTCGCGCTCGAAGCGCAGGATGTCCTCGACGGGGACCTCGTCGAGCTTGCCGTTCGTACCGGCCCAGATCGAGACGACCTGTTCCTCGACGGGGTACGGCGAGTACTGCGGCTGCTTCAGCAGCTCGGTCAGGCGTGCACCACGCGCGAGCTGGCGGCGGCTGGTCGCGTCGAGGTCGGACGCGAACATCGCGAACGCCTCGAGCGAGCGGTACTGCGCGAGCTCGAGCTTCAGCGTTCCCGAGACCTTCTTGATCGACTTCACCTGCGCGTCGCCGCCGACTCGCGAGACCGAGATGCCGACGTCGACCGCCGGGCGCTGGTTCGAGTTGAACAGGTCGGACTGGAGGAAGATCTGTCCGTCGGTGATCGAGATCACGTTGGTGGGGATGTAGGCCGAGACGTCGTTCGCCTTGGTCTCGATGATCGGCAGGCCGGTCATCGAACCCGCTCCGAGCTCGTCGGAGAGCTTCGCGCAGCGCTCGAGGAGCCGCGAGTGCAGGTAGAAGACGTCGCCGGGGTACGCCTCGCGGCCCGGCGGGCGGCGGAGGAGGAGCGACACGGCACGGTAGGCCTCGGCCTGCTTCGACAGGTCGTCGAAGATGATCAGGACGTGCTTGCCGTCGTACATCCAGTGCTGGCCGATGGCCGAGCCGGTGTACGGCGCGAGGTACTTGAAGCCGGCCGGGTCGGAGGCCGGAGCGGCGACGATGGTGGTGTACTCCATCGCGCCGGCGTCTTCCAGTGCGCCCTTGACGGACGCGATGGTCGAGCCCTTCTGGCCGATCGCGACGTAGATGCAGCGGACCTGCTTGGTCGGGTCGCCCGACTCCCAGTTCGCCTTCTGGTTGATGATCGTGTCGATCGCGATCGCGGTCTTGCCGGTCTGGCGGTCGCCGATGATGAGCTGGCGCTGGCCGCGGCCGACCGGGATCATGGCGTCGATCGCCTTGATGCCGGTCTGGAGCGGCTCGTGCACCGACTTGCGCTGCATGACGCCGGGCGCCTGGAGCTCGAGCGCGCGACGGCCCTGGGTCGCGACCTCGCCGAGGCCGTCGATCGGGTTGCCGAGCGGGTCGACGACGCGGCCGAGGTAGCCCTCGCCGACGGGAACGGAGAGGACCTCGCCCGTGCGGGTCACCTCCATGCCCTCCTCGATGCCGGCGAACTCGCCGAGCACGACGACACCGATCTCGTCCTCGTCGAGGTTGAGCGCGAGGCCGAGCGTGCCGTCCGCGAACTTGATGAGCTCGTTCGCCATGACCGAGGGCAGGCCCTCGACGTGGGCGATGCCGTCGGCCGCGTCGGTCACGTAGCCGACCTCGGTCTTCTGCGCCGCGCCCGGCTCATAGTCGCGGGCGAACTCCGAGAGAGCCGAACGGATCTCGTCGGGGCTGATGGAGAGTTCTGCCATTGCCATTTCCTTTTCTGAAGGGCCGGGCCCTGATCTGCACTCCTGGTGCAGCTACTGGTGTGTCGCGGCGCGGGACGCCGGTCGTTGTCGGCCGGCGTCAGCCGGCGAGCTTCAGCCTCAGGTCGCTGAGGCGGCTGGCGACGCTGCCGTCGATGACGTCGTCGCCGATCTGGACCCGCACGCCGCCGAGGACCTCGGGGTCGACGATGGCGTCGAAGCGGATGCGGCGGCCGGCCTGTGCCCCGAGCGTGCGCTCGAGTCGGGCGACCTGCTCGTCGGTCAGGGGCACGGCCGATGTGACGGTGGCGACGTCGAACCCGCGCTGGTCGGCCACCACGGATGCCGCGTCGCGCAGCATCTCGCCGATGCGACGACCGCGGGGCGACTGCACGAGGTGGCGGACGATGAGCGTCGTCGCGGGCGCGGCCTTCGAGTCGAGCAGCCGCTCGACGAGCACGACCTTCGCCTCGGGCGACCCGAGCTTGGACCCGAGGGCCAGCTCGAGCTCGGCGTCGGACGAGACCGTGCGCTGGAACGCGTACAGCTCGCCGTCGACCTCGCTGTCACCCGCGGCCTCCGCGGCGACTCGGAAGCCGAGCTCCTCGAGCCCGTCGAGGAAGTCGGCCTGCGAAGACCACCGCTGCGACGCGGCGCTCACGAGGAGCGACGCCGCAGCGGGCGCGATCCGACCCCCGAAGACCCGCTGCACGAGCTCGGACTTCTGGTCGGCGTCGGCCTCGTTGTCGGTGAGGGCGGTCCGCAGCTGCGGGGTGGTCGCGATCACCCGGGTCGCGGCGAGGAGGTCGCCGGCCACCGGGAGCTCGGCCCGGCCGATCGCCGCGAGCTCGGCTCGCGTGCCGGCCAGGGCCTCTCTCGTAGCGCTGCCCATGGGTTATTTCTTCCCCCCTGCAGCGGCCTGCTCGGACGCCTCGAGGTCGGCGAGGAAGCGGTCGACCACGGCCTTGGCCTTGGCGTCGTCGGAGAGCGATTCGCCGACCACACCCGAGGCGAGGTCGATGGCGATGGTGCCCACCTCGGAGCGGAGCGAGACCAGCGCCGACTGACGCTCGGCCTCGATCTGCGCCTGCGCGCTCGCGTTGATGCGGGCGGCTTCGGTCGACGCCTGCTCCTTGGCCTCGGCGACGATCTTCTTGCCGTCCTCGCGCGCGGTCTCGCGGATCTTACCCGCCTCCGCACGCGCGTCGGCGAGCTGGGCGGTGTACTCCTCGAGGGCGGCCTCGGCCTTGCGCTGGGCCTCGTCGGCCTTCGCGATGTTGCCCTCGATCGCCTCGGCGCGCTCGTCGAGCAGCTTCTGCATGCGCGGAAGCGCGTACAGCCAGAAGAAGACGAGGATGATGGCGAAGCAGACCGCCGACCAGACGATGTCGTAGGTCGCCGGCAGCACCGGGTTGTGAGTCTCGCCCTCGGTTGCAGCTCTCAGCACTGCGTGAAGCACGTTGGCCTCCTCAGTTGGGACGGGACGATCAGACGAAGATGAAGTAGGTCGCGATACCGATGAAGGCCAGCGCCTCGGTGAAGGCGATACCGATCCACATCAGGACCTGGAGGCGGCCGGCGAGCTCGGGCTGGCGAGCCACGCCCTCGATGGTCTTGCCGACGACGATGCCCACGCCGATGGCCGGGCCGATTGCGGCGAGGCCGTAGCCGACCGTTGCGATGTTGCCGTTGATCTCAGCGAGAACGGTGGTTGCGTCCACGTTGGGGTTTCCTTTCTTGGGGTTTCTTCGGGCGGGTGCCCTGGCTCAGTGCTCCTCCGCCACCGCGAGCTGGATGTAGACCGCGGTGAGGAGCGTGAAGACGTAGGCCTGCAGGACGGCGACGAGGATCTCGAACAGCGTGAACACGAAGCCGAAGGCCAACGTGCCGACGCCGAGCAGGGTGTACCAGCCGCCGAGGGTGAAGATGAAGAACTGCGTGGCCGCGAAGAACAGCACGAGCAGGAGGTGGCCGACGATCATGTTCATCATGAGTCGCAGCGTCAGCGTGACGGGGCGGATGACGAACGTCGAGATGAGCTCGATCGGCGTGACGATGATGTACACCGGCCACGGCACGCCCGAGGGGAAGAGCGAGTTCTTGAAGAAGTTCTTGGGGCTCTGCTTGATGCCGGCGTAGATGAACGTGACGTACGACACGATCGCGAGCACGAGCGGGACGCCGATCACGGACGTACCGGCGATGTTCAGGCCCGGGATGATGCCGGTGATGTTCATGAACAGCACCATGAAGAAGATCGACGTGAGGATCGGCAGGAACCGCTTGCCGTCCTTCTTGCCGAGCAGGTCGTCGGCGACGCCGACGCGGATGAAGTCGAGGCCCATCTCGACGATGCTCTGGAATCGACCGGGGACGACGCGCATGCTTCGCGTACCCAGCCAGAAGACCAGGAGCAGCGCGGCGACCGCGATGAAGCGCACCAGCATGATGCGGTTGATCTCGAAGGCCGTGTCCTCGAACAGGAGCGGGCCGGGGAAGAACTCCTCGATCGACGGCCCGTGGAACTCACCATCATCGGTTGCAGTCGGAACCAGCAGGTTCACAGCGTTAGCTAGCAGCGCTATCTCCTGTTTCGGGGCGTGGAGCGGAGCTCTCGCGTCGACGAACATGGAAACGGTCCGGTGCCCATGCCGGAGCAGGGCGGAACCGTGGGGGATCGCCCCTACTGTAGCAAGACTTCGGCGCTCCGCCGAATCGCCACACGCTGTAGAAGTGGCCGCGGACCGGGCAGCATGCCGCTCGGCGCATGCCATGCCCTCGGAGACACGAACGCCGCCCCGTGGGGCGGCGTCGTGGTTCAGTCGTCGGTGGGCGGCGGGGGCAGCTGCGTGTCGCTCGCGTAGGGCAGCCTGGAGCGCGCGACGACGAGGACGTCGACCACCAACGACCCGATCACACCCGCGACGATCGACAGGAACAGCACCACCGGGTCGAGCCAGTCGACGCCGCGCAGCAGCACCACGAGCACGATGAACACGATGAACTTCACGAGCCACCCGCCCAGCACGATGCCGAAGAAGGCGCCGACGAAGAGGTCGGACCCGGCGAAGCGGTTGGCGAGCAGGATGCTCGCCCCGGTGATTCCCATGAACACGACGGCGAGGAGCGTTCCGAGCAGGGCGCTCACGAGCCCTTCGGTGCCGGCGAACGCGAAGCCGAGGATGCCGCCCACGACGGCGATTCCGCCGGCGATGGCCGCCCCCCAGACGAGGGCACGGCGCAGCACCGGATTCGAGGTCGGCGTGCGGTCGGCGGGGTCGCGAGGTGCGGTGCTCATCGGGCTCCTGTGGGGTGCTCGCCCGAGATCGGGCGATCGTTGACGGGTCCGGGAGCCGGGTCGGTCTCGGACGAGGGGGCGGCGAGTTCATCGAGACCGGACGCGGACGGCGCGCCCGCGGCATCCGCTTCGGCTGCCACGGTCTGGCGCTTGCGCCGACCGAGCGGTGCCAGCGTGAGTGCGGCGAGGACCACGAACCCGATGCCGATGAAGAGGAACGCCCAGCCGGAGTCGATCCCGAAGTAGACGGGGAGGACGAAGGCGAGGAGGCACCCGAACGAGGCGACCGCGGTCCAGCCGTAGAAGATGAGCACCGCGTGCAGGTGCGAGTGACCCATGTCGAGGAGGCGGTGGTGGAGGTGCTTCCGGTCGGCGGCGAAGGGCGACTTGCCGGCCCTGAGGCGGCGCACGACCGCGAGACCGAAATCGAGCAGCGGGATGAGCAGCACCGCGAACGGGATGATGATCGGGATGAAGGCCGGGATCAGCTCATCGGTGCCGAGCTGCGAAGGGTCCACCTGGCCGGTGACGGCGATCGCGGAGGTCGCCATGAGCAGGCCCACGAGCAGCGCCCCCGCGTCGCCCATGAAGAGCTTCGCCCGGTGCCAGTTGAGCGGCAGGAAGCCGGCGCAGGCCCCCACCACCACCACGGCGAGCAGCGACGCGAGGTTGAAGTAGTTCGTCGGGGAGGTCTGCTGCACCAGCAGGTAGGAGTAGAGGAAGAAGACGCCGCTCGAGATGAGGGCGACGCCCGCCACGAGCCCGTCGAGACCGTCGATGAAGTTGATCGCGTTCATCACGAGGACGATCGTGAACACGGTCACGGTCGCGCTCATCCACGAGGAACCCACCGTGATGCCGCCGTCGGGCCCGCCGATGGGCAGCGACACGATCGACACGCCCTGCCAGGCGATGACGCCGGCGGCGATGAACTGGCCGGCGAGCTTCGTGAGCCAGTCGAGGTCCCAGATGTCGTCGGCCACGCCGATCGCCACGATGAGCCCGGCCGCGAGCAGGATCGCGAGCACCTGGAACGGGTCCTGGAACACGATCTGCAGGTTCGCGAAGCGCGCGATGCCGAGTGAGGAGATCCAGGCCGCCGCGGCGAAGCCGACGAGGATGCCGACGAACATCGCGATGCCGCCCAGCCGCGGCGTCGGCCGCGTGTGCACGTCGCGCTCGCGGATCTTCGGGTAGAGCCGGTACTTCAGGCTCAGCTTCCAGACCACCAGCGAGCCGGCGAACGTCACGACCGCGGTGACGAGCGCGAGCAGCACGAACAGGGTCATGACGCGGCGGGATCCGTCCGCTCGGTCGAGGTCGGGGCGGCGGCGACGGATGCCTCGGGGTCTTCGCCGTCGGCCGCTGCCGGGTCGGCGTCGCCCGCGGCCTCGGCCTCGGCCTCGGCCTCGGCACCATCGGCGGCCGCTGCGGGCGCCGCGCCGTCGACGGGGGCGAGCAGCTCCTCCCCCACGACCGCCGCGATCCGCTCGCGCGAGATCACCCCGGCACGCACGATGCGGAGCATCCCCGTTCCGTCGGCGGCGAGCCCCGTCGCGTCCACGATCGTGGACGACGTGTCGCCGGGCCGCTCCCCGATCGCCTCGTAGCCGGTGCCCGCGGCACCGCCGTCGAGGTAGACCGAGACCCGATCGCCGAGCATGTCGGCGGCCTCGCCGGCCGTGGTGGCGGACGGCATGCCCGAGAGGTTCGCCGACGACACCGCCAGCGGCCCGGTCTCGGAGAGCAGCTCGAGCGCGATGCGATGGTCGGGCATGCGCAGCGCGACCGTGCCCCGCGTCTCGCCGAGGTCCCAGTGCAGCGACGGCTGCGCACGCAGGATCACGGTCAGGCCACCCGGCCAGAACTCCGCGACGAGGGACCGTACGGCATCCGGGACCTCGGCCGCGAGGGCGTCGAGGGTCGGGATGCCCGGCACGAGCACGGGCGGCGGCGAGGTGCGCTCGCGCCCCTTCGCATCGAGCAGGCGCTGGACGGCGGTGGCGCTGAACGCATCGGCGGCCACGCCGTAGACGGTGTCGGTGGGGATGACGACGAGCTCGCCGCTGCCGATGGCGCGACGGGCCAGGCGCATGCCGGCGAGGAGCTCGGACTCGACGGAGCAGTCGTGGATGAGTGTCATGACCGCTCGATTCTAGACGTGACGGGCCCCTCGAGTCTGGGCGTGTCGGATGCCGCGGGGCGGGTCGGCCCCGCGGCATCCGTTCAGGCTCGATGACCGACGCTCAGCGCCGGACCGCCCGGCGACGGAAGAGCCGACTGCCCCATATCGCCGCGATGACGATGAACAGGACGCACCAGGCGACCGCCCACCAGGCCGCATCGCCCATCGTCGTGCCGGTGAGCAGGCTCCGGATCGTCTCGATGATCGGCGTGATGGGTTGGTGCTCGGCGAACCACGCGAGCCAGCCCGGGAGCGTGTCGACCGGCACGAAGGCGCTCGAGAGGTACGGCAGGAACAGCAGGATGAAGCCGTAGGCGTTCGCCGCGTCGGGACTCGACGCGGCGAGGCCGATCGCGGCGAACAGGGAAGTGATGGCGAGGATGTAGAGCGCGATGAGTGCGATCGCGGCGAGCCATTCGACCGGCGTCGCCGACGGGCGGAACCCGACGAGGAGTGCCACGGCGATCACGACGCCCGTGGCGAAGAGGTTCCGCAGCACGCTCGCGACGACGTGCCCCGTCAGCACCGCACTCGCGCGCAGGGGCATGGTGCGGAAGCGGTCGATGACGCCCGTGGTCATGTCGCGCGCGACGTAGAGCGCGGTCGAACTCGCGCCGAACCCCGCGCAGAGCAGGATGATGCCGGGGACGACGTAGTCGACGTAGCCACCGGACGGGTCGAGCGCGCCGCCGAACACGAAGGTGAACAGCAGCATGAGCAGGGTCGGCAGCAGCACGGCCATGAGCAGCGCCTCCGCGTCGCGGAGCGAGTGCGTGACGCTGCGGCCGATGAAGACCGCCTCGGCGGTGAGCCCGCGGGGTCGCGTCCGGGGCGCCTGCGGCAAGGGCGCGGCGACCGCTCCCGTCGCGGCATCGATGAGCGCGGTCATGTCCAGCCCTTCGTTCCGATGAGGTCCGCCCGGTGCGCAGGCGCGGCCGGGTGCGAGGTGATGGCGAGGAAGACGTCGTCGAGGCTCGGCCGACGGATGGCGACGCGCGTGCCGCCGCGGGTGGACTCCGAGATCCGGTCGAGCTCGTCCACCGCGGCGCGCAGCCCGTGGACGGTGCCGTCGGTCGGCAGCTCGGCGAGCACGTCGTCGTCGGGGCCGAGGAGCTCGACCACCTCCCCGCCGACTCTCGCCTTGAGCTCCGACGCGGTGCCCTCGGCGGCGATCCGGCCGCGGTCGAGCACGGCGATGCGGTCGGCGAGCCGGTCGGCCTCCTCCAGGTACTGCGTGGTGAGGAACACGGTCGCCCCGGCGTCGGCGACTTCGCGGATGACGCGCCAGAGCTCCTGGCGGCTGCGGGTGTCGAGCCCGGTCGTCGGCTCGTCGAGGAAGATGACCTGCGCCGGGACGACGAGGCTGAGGGCGAGGTCGAGCCGGCGCCGCATGCCGCCGGAGTAGGCGGCGACCCGCCGCGAAGCGGACCCGGCCAGGTCGAAGCGCTCGAGCAGTTCGTCGGCTCTCGCCCGGGCTGCCCGGCGCCCGAGCCCCGAGAGCCGCGCGAGCATGACGAGGTTCTCGCGCCCGGTGAGCACGTCGTCGACGGCGGCGGACTGGCCGGTCAGGCTGATCCGCGCCCGGACGCCGTCGGGGTCGCCTCGCACGTCGGCGCCCGCGACGGTCGCCGTCCCGGCGTCGGGCCGGAGGAGCGTGGTGAGGATGTCGATGGTCGTGGTCTTGCCGGCGCCGTTCGGCCCCAGGAGGCCGAACACGCTGCCGGCGGCGACCGCGAGGTCGAGGTCCCGCAGGACCTCCACGCCGCGGAACCGCTTGGCGATCCCGTGCGTTTCGATCGCGATGGTCATGGCTGCGCCCTTCCGGTGTGCAAGGTAAACTGTGTATGCCATCCACAGCCGTTTAAGTAATACACAGTTCTATGCTGGTCGCAAGCATCTCGCATCGATTGGAGACGGATGGCTCCCGAGAACGCCGTCGAGCCGGAACTGCCGCGCGGCGTCGCCCTCGCGTGGGGCGTCGCCGCGAACCCGCAGCGCGGGCCGAAGCGCGAGATGAGCATCGAGCGCATCGTCGACGCGGCCGTGGAGATCGCCGACGCGGAGGGCCTCGCCGCCGTCTCGATGAGCCGGGTCGCCCAGTCGCTCGGCTACACGACGATGTCGCTCTATCGGTACGTCACCGCGAAGGACGACCTGCTCGTGCTCATGCAGGAGCAGGGGATCGGGCTCCCGCCCGAGCCCGAGCCCGGGCTCGACGACGCCGACTGGCGCGAACGGCTCCGCGCGCTCGGCCGCGCTCAGGTGGATGTGCACCGAGCGCACCCCTGGCTCCTCGACATCCCCATCCAGGGCACGCCGATCACGCCGAACAACCTCGCCTGGATGGACGCGATGCTCGATGCCCTCTCGGCCGCGCCGCTCGACGAGGACGAGCGCGTGGCGATCATCCTGCTCGTCACCGGCCAGCTCCGCTGGCAGTCGACCATCGAGCGCTCGTACGAGGTCGCCGCGGGCGACGCCGGGATCGACCCCCAGGCGATCGACGACGGCCGTTCGGCGGTGCTCGACGCCTTCGTCACCGCCGAGGAGTTCCCGGCGCTGCGTCGCGCCGTGGACGCCGGCGTGTTCCGCGAGGGCGAGGATCCGTTCGCCTTCGGCCTCGAGCGGGTGCTCGACGGCGTCGCGGAGTACATCGCGCGGCGCGCGGGCGGCGACGAGCGGCCCGCTCCCTCGCCCCCGTCGCGCGAGACGCCCGAGGTCACCGCCGACAAGCGCGTCCGGGAGGCGAGGAAGTCGGTGCGCGACGCCGAGAAGCGCCTACGGGACGCCCGCAGGCTCGAGCGCCAGGCCGTCCGCGAGGCGCGCGCGCGGCACTCGGTCGACTGAGGGGGCGGATGCCGCGGGATCAGCGGCGCGCGGTCGTCACCCGGTCGCGCCCCGTGAGGTCGGTGTGGTGCGCGACGGCGTGCCATCCGTCGCCCTTCAGGATCGCGGCGATCTCGGCCGACTGCGTCTCGCCATGCTCGATCAGCAGCGCACCGCCCGGGTGCAGCAGGTCGAGCGCGCGGTGCGACAGGACGCGCACGACGTCGAGCCCGTCGGGCCCGCCGTAGAGGGCGTGCTCCGGGTCGTGGAGGCGCACCTCGGGGTCGCGCGGGATCGCGTCGTCGGGGATGTACGGCGGGTTCGACGCGACCACCGCGACGCGGCCCTCGAGCTCGGGCAGCGCCTCGCCCAGGTCGCCGAAGACGAGCTCGAGGTTGGGCGCGGCGACCTCGTCGACGTTGCGCCGGGTCCACGGGAACGCCTCCGGCGAGTTCTCGACGGCCCAGACCCGTGCGTGCGGCACCTCGGTGGCCATCGACAGCGCGACCGCGCCGCTGCCCGACCCGAGGTCGAGTCCGATCGGCTCGGGTTCGGCCGCGGCACGCAGCGCGTCGATCGCGAGCTGTGCCAACAGCTCGGTCTCCGGCCGCGGCACGAAGACGCCCGGGCCCACCGCGAGTTCGAGCGAACGGAACGCGGCGCGTCCGGTCAGGTGCTGCAGCGGCTCGCGCCGCGCGCGGCGGGCGACGAGGAGGTCGAGCGCCGCGGCATCCGTCGCCGACAGGCGGTCGCCGATCACGAGGCGGGCGTGCACACCGCCCCGGGAGAGCCCGAGCACGTGACCGAGCAGCAGGTCGGCGTCGACCTCGGCATCGGCGATCCCGGCCGCCTGCAGCGCCCGGACGGTCTCGTCGCGAACCTCGCGCAGTGGGCGGGCGTCGGGCTCGTCGGGCGTCGCATTCACGCAATGGAATGTAACCCACTCCCGGCGCGCACCCGCCCTCCGTATGCTGGTGCGCGGCACCACGCCGCGTCACGAGAGGGAACGAGATCATGGCCCAGGTCTACGAGAACATCACCGACGTCTTCGGGCGCACCCCGCTCGTGAAGCTCAACCGCGTGACGGATGGCGCGGGCGCCACCGTGCTCGCCAAGCTCGAGTTCTACAACCCCTCGGCCAGTGTCAAGGACCGCCTCGGCATCGGCATCGTCGACGCCGCCGCGGCCGACGGCTCGCTGAAGCCCGGCGGCACGATCGTCGAGGGCACGAGCGGCAACACCGGCATCGCGCTCGCGATGATCGGCGCCGCGCGCGGCTACCGGGTGGTCATCGCGATGCCCGAGACCATGTCGAAGGAGCGCCGCGCACTGCTGCGCGCCTATGGTGCGGAGCTCGTCCTCACTCCGGGCTCCGAGGGCATGAAGGGCGCCGTCGCCCGCGCCGAGCAGATCGCCGCCGAGACCCCCGGCGCCGTGCTCGCGCGCCAGTTCGAGAACCAGGCGAACGTCGACATCCACCGCCGCACCACTGCCGAAGAGGTGTGGAACGACACCGACGGCGGCGTCGACATCTTCGTCTCCGGCATCGGCACGGGCGGCACGCTCTCCGGCGTCGGCCAGGTGCTCAAGGAGCGCAAGCCCGAGGTGCAGATCGTCGGCGTCGAGCCGCTCGAGTCGCCGATCCTGAACGGCGGGCAGCCGGGCCCGCACAAGATCCAGGGCATCGGCGCGAACTTCGTGCCCGCGATCCTCGACCGCGACGTGTACGACGAGATCATCGACGTGAACATCGACCAGGCCGTCGCGGTCGCACGCCGGCTCGGCGTGGAGGAGGGCATCCTCGGCGGCATCTCGTCGGGCGCGACCGTGCACGCGGCGACCCAGCTCGCCAAGCGCCCCGAGAACGCCGGCAAGACCATCGTCGTGATCCTCGCCAGCTACGGCGAGCGCTACCTCTCGACGGTGCTCTACGAGGGCCTGCTCGACTAGACGCCCGGGGCGATCTGGTTGACTTGACGAGTGGGAATCCTCGGCCGCCTCAGGGAAGACGTCGCGACAGCTCGTTCCCACGACCCCGCCGCGCGCAATCGGCTCGAGATCGTCCTTGCCTACTCCGGGCTCCACGCGATCTGGTCGTACCGGCTCGCCCACCGCATGTGGCAGGTGCGCGCGCTGCGACTTCCCGCGCGCGTCCTGTCGCAGCTCACGCGCTTCCTCACCGGCATCGAGATCCACCCGGGCGCGACGATCGGTCGCCGGTTCTTCATCGACCACGGCATGGGCGTCGTGATCGGCGAGACCGCGGTGGTCGGCGACGACGTGATGCTCTACCACGGCGTCACCCTCGGGGGGAAGGCGCCGCGAGGCGCGCCCCGCGGGGCGAAGCGCCATCCCACCCTCGGTGACGGCGTGACGGTCGGCGCGGGGGCCAAGGTGCTCGGCGACATCGAGATCGGCGCCGGCAGCGCGATCGGCGCGAACGCCGTCGTCACGCGGGGCGCTCCCCCGCACTCGTTGCTCGTCGGCATCCCGGCGGTCGCGAAGCCGCTCTCACCGGCGACGGCGGATGCGGCGCGCGGCATGCACGACTGGCACGTCGACTTCCACATCTGAGTCGACGAGGCGGATGCCGCGGCATCCGCCCTCATCGCCCGGTCAGAGCGGCAGGAACATGACGTGCAGCCCGACTTGACCGTGTCGCGGCGAGCGGAACGCCCCCGGAACGGTTCCGACGATCTCGAACCCGACCGACCGCCACAGCCGGACGGCCGGCGCGTTCGACGCGACGACGGCGTTGAACTGGATTCCCTCGTAGCCCTCGCGCCGATGCCAGTCGACGACCCAGTCGGCCAGGCGACGCCCGACCCCCGCCCCGCGCGCATCGCTCGCGACCATGAACGACGCCGTCCCGATGTGATCGCCCGGCCCCGGTCGGTTCGGACCCATCTTCGCGGTGCCCACGACGCGCCCGTCGACCTCGGCGACGACCGTCAGCCCGGGCGGCACCTCGACCCAGAGCGCGCGCGCCTCGTCCGGCGGCAGCGGCGTCGGGTAGGCGTAGGTCTCGCCCTCGCGCACCACCTCGTCGATGATCGCGAGCACCGCCGGCCAGTCGCCGTCGGCGAATTCGCGGATCGCGATGTCGGTCACTGGTCGCCGAGGTCGGCGAGCCGGGCCTCCTCGTCGGCGGTGATCGCCGACTCGATGATCGGCTCGAGTGCGCCGTTCATGACCTGGTCGAGGTTGTAGGCCTTGTACCCCGTGCGGTGGTCGGCGATGCGGTTCTCCGGGAAGTTGTACGTGCGGATGCGCTCGGAGCGGTCCATCGACCGGATCTGCGACTTGCGCGCGTCGGACGCCGCCGCCGCGAGCTCCTCCTGCTGACGTGCGAGCAGGCGCGCCCGGAGGACGCGCATCGCCGCCTCGCGGTTCTGCAACTGCGACTTCTCGTTCTGCATGGCCACGACGATGCCGGTCGGTACGTGCGTGATGCGCACGGCCGAGTCCGTCGTGTTCACCGACTGACCGCCGGGTCCGCTCGAGCGGTAGACGTCGATCTTCAGGTCGTTCTGATTGATCTCGACCTCTTCGGGCTCGTCGACCTCGGGGAAGACGAGCACGCCGGTGGTCGACGTGTGGATGCGCCCCTGCGTCTCGGTGACCGGCACGCGCTGGACGCGGTGCACGCCGCCCTCGTACTTCAGGTGCGCCCACACGCCCTGCGACGGATCGGACGCGTTCGACTTGATCGCGACCTGCACGTTCTTGTACCCGCCGAGATCGGACTCGTCGCGCTCGAGGAGCTCCGTCTTCCAGCCCTTCGACTGCGCGTACTGGATGTACATGCGCAGCAGGTCGGCAGCGAAGAGGGCGCTCTCGGCGCCGCCCTCGCCGCCCTTGATCTCCATGATCACGTCGCGGCCGTCGTCGGGGTCGCGTGGGATGAGGAGCCGCCGCAGCTTCTCCTGCGACTCGGCGAGGTGCTCCTCCAATCCGGGGACCTCCTCGGCGAACGCGGCGTCCTCCTTGGCGAGCTCACGCGCCGCCTCGAGGTCCTCCTGCGCCTGCCGCCAGGCGTCGTTCGCGGCGACGATGCGGCTGAGCTCGGCGTAGCGCCGGTTGACCTTCTTCGCGCGCGCGGCGTCGGCGTGCAGCGCCGGGTCCGCCAGCTCCTCCTGGAGGGCGGCGTGCTCGGCGATCAGTGCCTGGACCGACTCGAACATCGATCAGCGGTGGTCGGACTCGTGGCCGTGGCCGTGGCCGTTCCCGTTTCCGCCGACCGGCGCCGACTTCTGCATCAGGAGCAGGAACTCGGTGTTCGACTGCGTCTCGCGGAGTCGTCCGAGGACGGCCTCGAGGGCCTGCTGCGGCTCGAGGCCCGCGAGCGCACGACGGAGCTTCCAGGTGATCTTCACCTCGTCGGGCGAGAGCAGCATCTCCTCGCGACGCGTCGAGGACGCGTTCACGTCGACCGCGGGGAAGATCCGCTTGTCGGCGAGGTGGCGCGACAGTCGCAGCTCGGAGTTGCCGGTGCCCTTGAACTCCTCGAAGATCACCTCGTCCATCTTCGAACCGGTCTCGACGAGCGCGGTGGCGAGGATCGTCAGCGAGCCGCCGTTCTCGATGTTGCGCGCCGCGCCGAAGAATCGCTTCGGCGGGTAGAGCGCCGACGCGTCGACGCCGCCCGAGAGCACGCGGCCGGAGGCCGGCGCCGCCAGGTTGTAGGCGCGGCCGAGGCGAGTGATCGAGTCGAGCAGCACGACGACGTCGTGACCGAGCTCGACCAGGCGCTTGGCACGCTCGATCGCGAGCTCGGCGACCGTCGTGTGGTCTTCCGCAGGACGGTCGAAGGTCGAGGCGATGACCTCGCCCTTCACCGTGCGCTGCATGTCGGTGACCTCTTCGGGGCGCTCGTCGACGAGCACGACCATGAGGTGGACCTCTGGGTTGTTGATCGCGATCGCGTTCGCGATCTGCTGCAGCACGATCGTCTTGCCCGCCTTGGGCGGGGCGACGATGAGGCCGCGCTGGCCCTTGCCGATCGGGGCCACGAGGTCGATGATGCGCTGGGTCAGCTTCGTCGGCTCGGTCTCGAGGCGCAGGCGGTCCTGCGGATAGAGCGGCGTGAGCTTCTGGAAGTCGACGCGGGCGGCGGCCTCGTCGGCGGTCTGGCCGTTGACCGTGTCGATCTTGACGAGCGCGTTGTACTTCTGGCGGCTGCTGCCCTCGCCCTCGCGCGGCTGCTTGATCGAGCCGACCACCGCGTCGCCCTTTCGCAGGTGGTACTTCTTCACCTGTCCGAGCGAGACGTACACGTCGCTCGGGCCGGGCAGGTAGCCCGTCGTCCGCACGAACGCGTAGTTGTCGAGCACGTCGAGGATGCCGGCGATCGGGATGAGTACGTCGTCGTCGAGGATCTCGGGCTCGACCTCGTCGCCCTGGCCCTGCCCGCGGCGCTTGCGGTCGCGGTAGCGGTTGCGGCGACCTCCGCCCTCACCGTCGGCGGGCTGCTGGTCGCCTCGGCCCTGCTGGCCCCGGCCGCCCTGCTGCTGGTCCGACTTGCCCTTGTCGGCGTCGCCGCCCTGGCGACCCTTGTCGGATTCGCCCTGGCGGCCCTTGTCGGCGTCGCCGCCCTGGCGGCCCTTGTCGCCCTCGGCCTGCTCGTCGGCACGACGGCCGCCCTGCGCCTGCTCGCCCTTCTGGCCCTCGCCGCGGTCGGCTCCGCCGCGGCGACCGCGGTTGCGGCTGCGGCCCTGGCGCTGCTCCTGCGCGGGCGCCTCGGCCGTGCCGTCGCCCTCCTCCTGGCCGTCGGCGGCCTCGCCCTGGCGTCCGCCTGCGGTCGCCGCGGCGAGCTGCTCGCGCACCGCGGCCCGTGCGGCCTCTCGGGCGTCGTCGGCGGAGGGGGCGGAGCCCGCTCGGGCCTCCTCGCCCGTCGCGTCGGCGGGAACGAGCTCGACGCCCGTCGTACCGGCGTTGGCGTGGGCCGCGGCGGCCGTGGCGCTCGTCGCGCGACGAGGCTGGCGGCCGCGACGGACCGGCTCGGCCGGGGCCTCGGCGGCCGGGGCCTCGGCGGCGGGCGCTTCGGCCGCAGGCGCCTCGGCGGCGGGGGCGGATGCCTCGGCCTCCGCGGGCCGCGCGTCGGTCGGCGCGACGACGTCGTCGGCCGGGGCGGCCGCGGCGCCGTCGGTGTGGGCGGAGATCAACTCCACGAGTTCTCCTTTTCGGCGCTTCGACGCGCCGGCGATGCCGAGCGAGGACGCGAGCTCCTGGAGTTCGGCGACCTTCATGGTCGACAGGCGAGCGGCGTCCACGCGCTCGGCGTGGTCGGTTCCGTTGGTCACTGGGATATTCCTTTCCCCTGGCCAGGCGTTTGGGGTTGGCCGAGGAGAGCTGGTCGCGCCACGTCGAAGACGTGCGCACGAGGCGCAGATCTGCGCGATGGCGAAAGCATGAGATGCCGGGAATCGCACCGAACGGCGAGAACGCGAGTGGTGCAGCGCCTGCCGGGTGCGGGCTTCAGTCTACCACCCGGCGGATGGCGCTCGGACCACGCGCCACGCCGTCGGGGACGCGTCCCGACGACGTTCCCGCCGCGGCGCTGTTCAGTCGTCGTCGGCCGGAGTCACCGTCGCCCCGAGGAAGTCGACCGCGAGCGGGAGGGCCTGCCAGACGGTGTCCGCCGTCTCCTCGACGACGCGCGCGGCATCCGCTCGCTCGCTCGGATCGCTCGCGAGCACCAGGATCGACGGCCCGGCCCCCGAGACGACGGCGGGATGGCCCGCCTCGCGCAGGCGCCGGATGAGCCGATCGGTCTCGGGCATCGCCTCGGCGCGGTAGCTCTGGTGGAGCTTGTCCTCCGTTGCGGCGAGCAGCAGCTCCGGGCTCTGGATCAGCGCCGCGACGAGGAGCGCCGACCGCGAGACGTTGAACACCGCGTCCTCGTGGGGAACCGACTGCGGCTGGAGGCTGCGGGCGAGGGCGGTCGACATCTCGTGCTCGGGCACGAGCACGAGTGGCGAGACGCCGCGATGCACCATGAGCTTCTTGTGGCGAGGTCCGTCGGGGGTGACCCACGCGATCGTGAGGCCTCCGAAGAGCGCCGGCGCGACATTGTCGGGGTGCCCCTCGAGCTCGGTCGCGAGCTCGAGCAGCCCGTCGGGCGAGATCTCGACCTCGGGCTCGAGCAACCCCTTCGCCGCCATGACCCCCGCGACGATCGCCGCGCCCGACGAGCCGAGACCACGACCGTGCGGGATCGAGTTGTGTGCCACGAGCCTGATCGGCGGGAGGTCGCGACCGTACCGCGCGAACGTGTGCGCCATCGCGCGCACGACGAGGTGCGAGTCGTCGAGCGGTACCTCGCCCTTGCCCACGCCGTGGACCTCGATCTCGAGCCCTGCCCCGACGACCTCGACCTCGAGCTCGTCGTACCGCGCGAGTGCGAGGCCGAGCGTGTCGAACCCCGGGCCGAGGTTCGCCGAGGTCGCAGGGACCTTGACATGGACCTTCCGCCCGAGGAGGGCGTCGGCGCTCGCCGTCGCGGGCGTCGCCGCCGAGGCGGCCGCGCTCATGCGCCGAGCCCCAGCACCTCTGCGACGTGCGCCACGTCTGCGGGGACGACCGTGGGTGCGACCTCGGATCCGTCGGGGCGACGGAGCGCCCACTGCGGGTCCTTGAGTCCGTGGCCGGTGACGGTCAGCACGACCCTCGCCCCGGCGGGCACCTGACCCGCCTCCGCACGTTCGAGCAGGCCCGCGACGCTGATCGCCGACGCCGGCTCGACGAAGATGCCGACCTCGGCCGAGAGGATGCGCTGCGCCTCGAGGATCTTCTCGTCCTCGATGGCGCCGAAGTAGCCGTCCGTGAGGTCGCGCGCCTCGAGCGCCAGATGCCACGAGGCGGGGTTGCCGATGCGGATGGCGCTCGCGATGGTCTCGGGGTTGCGCACCGGCTCGCCGAGCACGAGCGGCGCGGAGCCGGCGGCCTGGAAGCCGAACATGCGCGGCAGCTTCGTGGCGTTGCCCGCCTCGATGTCCTCGCGGTATCCGCGCGTGTAGGCGGTGTAGTTGCCGGCGTTGCCGACCGGGATGAAGTGCAGGTCGGGCGCATCCCCGAGCACCTCGACGACCTCGAACGCGGCGGTCTTCTGGCCCTCGATGCGGTCGTTGTTGACCGAGTTGACGAGATGCACCGGGTAGTTCTCGGCGAGGTCGCGCGCGATGTCGAGGCAGTCGTCGAAGTTGCCCTGGATCTGGATGAGCTGCGCGTCGTGGGCGATCGCCTGGCTGAGCTTGCCCATCGCGATCTTGCCCTCGGGCACGAGCACCGCGGCCTTGATGCCCGCGTGCGTCGCGTAGGCCGCGGCCGACGCCGAGGTGTTGCCGGTCGAGGCGCAGATGACGACCTCCGCGCCGCGCTCGACGGCCTTGGTCACGGCCATGGTCATGCCGCGGTCCTTGAACGAACCGGTCGGGTTCATGCCCTCGAACTTCACCCACACGTCGGCGCCGGTGCGGCGCGAGAGCGCGGGCGCGGGCAGGAGCGGCGTGCCGCCCTCGCCGAGGGTGACGACGGGGGTCGCGTCGGTCACGTCGAGGCGGTCGGCGTACTCCCGGATGACGCCGCGCCACTGGCGCGACGGCGCCTTCGTTGCCTGGTGGTTCACTCTGCTCCTTCGACTCGGATGACGGATGCGACCGAGGTCACGACAGGGCTGTCGGCGAGCGCGCGCACCGTCTCGGCGAGCGCGGACTCACGCGCCTCGTGGGTGCCGATCACCAGCGTAGCCCGGCCGTTCTCGTCGTTGATGGTCTGCTCGAGCTCGCCGACCGAGACGCCGTGGTCGGCGAACACGTGCGCGATCGTGGCGAGCACGCCCGGCTGGTCGGCGGCCTCGATGGTGATGGCGTAGCGGGTCGTGATGCGGCCGATCTCGAGCACGGGCAGCTCGGCGTGCGTCGACTCCGCCGTGCCCGGCCCGCCCAGCACGTGGCGGCGGGCGATCGCCACCAGGTCACCCAGCACGGCCGAGGCCGTCTGCACGCCACCGGCGCCCGCACCGTAGAACATGAGCGGGCCCGCCGCTGCGGCCTCGACGAAGACGGCGTTGTTGGCGCCGTGCACGGCGGCGAGCGGATGGCTCCGGTGCACCATCGCCGGGTAGACCCGGGCCGACACCCCCTCTTCTCCCGTCTCGGGGTCGGCGAGGCGCTCGCAGATCGCGAGGAGCTTCACGACGTAGCCCGCTCGCTTGGCCGATTCGACCTGCGCGGCCGTGACGCCCGTGATGCCCTCACGGTGCACCGCGTCGACGGGCACGCTCGTGTGGAAGGCGAGGCTCGCGAGGATCGCGGCCTTCTGCGCGGCGTCGTAGCCCCCGATGTCGGCCGTCGGGTCGGCCTCCGCGTACCCGAGCTCCGTCGCGGTCGCGAGGGCGTCCTCGAGCGAGGCGCCCGTCGTGTCCATGCGATCGAGGATGAAGTTCGTCGTGCCGTTGACGATGCCGAGGATCCGGTCGATGCGGTCGCCCGCGAGGCTGTCGCGGAGGGGCCGGATGATCGGGATGGCGCCGCCGACGGCGGCCTCGTACGACAGCTGCGCACCGACCTGCTGGGCGGCGGCGAAGAGCTCGGGTCCGTGCGTGGCCAGCAGCGCCTTGTTGCCCGAGACGACGTCGGCGCCCGACGAGATCGCCTTGAGGATCAGCGTCCGCGCCGGTTCGAGACCGCCCATGAGCTCGATCACGATGTCGGCGCCGAGGATCAGCGACTCGGCGTCGGTCGTGAGGAGCTCGCGGGGCAGTGCGACGTCGCGCTGGGCGTCGACGTCGCGGACGGCGATGCCGACGAGCTCGATCCTCGCGCCGATGCGGTTGGCGAGTTCGTCGCCCTGCTCGAGCAGCAGCCGGGCGACCTGGGAGCCGACCGAGCCGGCGCCGAGCAGCGCCACGCGGATGGAACGGTATTCGATCATGCGGTGACTCCGTGTGCGTCATCGTCGTGGTCGGAGAGCCCGGCGTCGCGAGCGAGGAGGTCCTCCTCGCTCTCACCGCGCACGATCACGCGCGCGGCGCCGCCGGAGACGGCCACGACCGGCGGTCGGGGCACGTGGTTGTAGTTCGAGGCGAGCGACCAGCAGTAGGCGCCGGTCGCGGCGACCGCGACGAGGTCGCCGGGCGCGACGTCGTGCGGGATCCAGTCGTGGTCGACGACGATGTCGCCGGACTCGCAGTGCTTGCCGACGACGCGCACGAGCGAGGCCGGCTCGGTGGAGACGCGCGACGCGAGACGCGCCGTGTAGGCGGCGCCGTACATCGCGGTGCGGATGTTGTCGCTCATGCCGCCGTCGACCGAGACGTAGTGGCGCCAGCCGTCGTCGGTCGGCACGGGCTTGACCGTGCCGACCGTGTAGAGCGTGATGCCGGCGGGGCCGATGATCGAGCGGCCGGGTTCGAACGCCAGTCGCGGGACCGGCACGCCGAAGCGTTCGCTCGCACGCGCGACGGCGCCCGCGATCCCGTCGGCGATCTCCTGGATCGGCGCGGGCTCGTCGGCCTCGGTGTACGCGATGCCGAACCCGCCGCCGAGGTTGAGCTCGGGCACAGGTGCGACCCTCGACAGTTCGGCGTGCACGGCGAGCAGCCGCTCGGCCGATTCCGCGAAGCCCGCCGCGTCGAAGATCTGCGATCCGATGTGGCAGTGCAGGCCGACGAAGTCGAGCGAGTCGTGCGAGCGGATGTCTGCGACCACGCGCGCCGCGTCCGGCAGCGCGATCCCGAACTTCTGGTCCTCGTGCGCCGTCGCGAGGAACTCGTGCGTCGATGCGTGCACGCCCGAGTTCACGCGGAGACGCACGCGCTGCACGCGACCGGCGCGGGACGCGGCATCCGCCACTCGACGCACCTCGACCTCGCTGTCGATGATGATGGTGCCGACGCCCGCGGCCACCGCGCGTTCGATCTCGCGGACCGACTTGTTGTTGCCGTGGAAGCCGATGCGGGCCGGGTCGGCGCCCGCCGCGAGGGCGACGGCGAACTCGCCGCCCGTCGCGACGTCGATCGCGAGGCCCTCCTCGGTCATCCAACGCACGACGGCGCCGGAGAGGAACGCCTTGCCGGCGTAGTAGACCGTGACCGACGTGCCCACGGATGCCGCGGCCCGTTCGAAGGCCGCGCGGGTACGTGCCGCGCGCGAGCGCGCGACCCCTTCGTCGACCACGTAGAGCGGAGTGCCGAAGCGTGCGGCCAGGGTCTCGACGTCGACGCCGCCGACCACGAGGCGCCCTGCCTCGTCGCGATGCGCACCCTCGGGCCACACCTTCGGGTCGAGCGCGTTCGGGTCCGCGGGCGCGCCGCGCAGCGCGGGGACGGATGCGCTGGAAGACACGGGGGAACCTCACGGACGATGGAACGACGGATCGCTCGGACGGCGAGCGAACCCGGATCGGTTCCTGAAGCCTCGGTGCGGACCGCCCTTGTGGGGCGGCGTACGGGCGAGTCTACCGACGCCCGGCGCGGCGGCCGAATCGGCGACGACTCCCGGCGACGCTCATCGCTCGGCGTGCCGCTCCGCGGCCGCCGGGATCAACCGCAGGTGCCCGTGGTCGCGAGGGTCTCCTCGGCGAGCGGCAGCCCGCTCGCCTCGAGGCGCACGGTCACGAGGTCGGGCTCGACGGCGATGCCGGACACCTCGACGCCCTCGGGCAGGCGATCGGCCACGCAGATCGGGACCGGGTCGCCGCCGAGGATGCGGTCGACGAGGCCGGACGCGTCGAAACTCCCGCCGCCGGCGTTGATGTCGGCCGCGACGGGCTGGAGGAGCACGCGATCGCCCGCCGCCTCGGGCTCCGCCGTGATCGAGAAGCCGATCGGGATGCCGAGGAACGTGGTCTCGTCCTCGTAGGCCACGGTTCCGTCGCCGAGCGTCAGCCCGCCGCTGATCCCCTGCGACGCGGCGATCTCGTCGACCGCGTCGCCGTCGATCGACGCCTCGACCTCGCCCCGTTCGAGGGTGGCGCCCTCGGCGAGCGGCACGCCGTGCGCCGTCACGGTCACGTCGACCGGGATGCCGTACACGTCGAGCTCGGGCGCCGTCGCGACCATCTCGTCCATGCGGCCGGTCATCGCCTGCCAGAGCGCCGAGAACCCGCGGATGTCGACGCTCACCTCGCCCTCGACGCCCTCGGGCAGCGACTGCTCGATCGAATCGGCGACGTTGCGCTCGGCGATGCCGCGACCCACGGTCTCGACGAGCACGAGCAGCGCGGCCACCACCGCCAGCAGCACGAGCACGACGACGACGGCCTTCCCGTCGTCGTGCCGGCGCGGCGCGGCATCCGCTTCGTCCATCGGCCCGACGGGAACGGTCTCGGCGTCGCGCGAGGTCATGCGGGCGAGGCTACATGCGCTCGGGCGCCGACACGCCGAGCAGGTCGAGGCCGTTGCGGATCACCTGGCCGGTCGCGTCGTTCAGCCAGAGGCGCGTGCGGTGCAGGTCGCCGATCGGCTCGTCGCCGAGCGGCAGCACTCGGCAGTTGTCGTACCAGCGGTGGTAGAGGCCCGCGAGCTCCTCGATGTAGCGCGCGATCCGGTGCGGCTCGCGGAGCTCGGCGGCCTGCGCGACGATGCGCGGGAACTCCTGCAGCGCGCCGAGCAGCGCCGACTCGGTCTCGTGCTCGAGCAGCTCCGGCGCGAACGCCGAGCGATCGACGCCGGAGGCCTGGGCGTTGCGTGCCACGGCCGACGTGCGGGCGTGCGCGTACTGCACGTAGAAGACGGGGTTGTCGTTCGTGCGGCGGCGCAGCTGCTCCGGGTCGATCGCGAGCGGCGAGTCGGCCGGGTAGCGCGCGAGCGTGTAGCGCAGCGCGTCGGTTCCGAGCCAGGCCTGCAGGTCGTCGAGCTCGATGATGTTGCCCGCGCGCTTGGAGAGCTTCGCGCCGTTGATCGACACGAGCTGTCCGATGAGCACCTCGATGTCGCGCTCGGGATCGTCGCCGGCCGCGCCGGCGAGCGCCTTCAGGCGGTGCACGTAGCCGTGGTGGTCGGCACCGAGCAGGTAGACCTTGTGCTCGAACCCGCGGTCGCCCTTGTCGAGGTAGTACGCGGCGTCCGCGGCGAAGTAGGTGTAGACGCCGTTGGCGCGGCGGATCACGCGGTCCTTGTCGTCGCCGAAGTCGGTGGTGCGCACCCAGACCGCGCCCTCGTCGTCGTACACGTGGCCCTGCGCGCGGAGGCGCTCGACCGCGGCGTCGATGGCAGAGATTCCGTCGTCGTCCTTCGCGTGGAGCGCGCGCTCGCTCGTCCACACGTCGAAGTGCACGTTGAACCGCTCGAGCGACGCGCGGATCTCGGCGAGCTGCAGCTCGTAGGCGATCTCGCGCGCGGTGTGCAGTGCGACCTCGGGATCGAGCTCGAGCAGGTGCGGCTCGCGCTCGAGCACCCGGGCGGCGAGGTCGGCGACGTACCGGCCCGGGTAGCCGTTCTCGGGCGTCGGTTCGCCCTTCGCCGCCGCGATCACCGATGCGCCGAAGTTGTCCATCTGGTTGCCGGCGTCGTTGATGTAGTACTCGTTCGCGACCGTCGCGCCCGCGGCACGGAGCACTCGGCCGATCGAGTCGCCGAGCGCGGCCCACCGGGTGTGGCCGATGTGCAGCGGGCCCGTCGGGTTCGCCGAGACGAACTCGAGGTTGATCACGCGCCCGGCGAGCGAGTCGCCGTGCCCGTACGTCGTGCCCGCGTCGACGATGACCTTCGCGAGCGCGCCCGCGGCCGCGGCATCCAGCCGGATGTTGATGAAGCCGGGGCCGGCGACCTCGGCGCTCGCGACGCCGTCGACCTCGGCGAGGCCGGCCGCGAGTTCGCTCGCGATCTCGCGCGGGTTCGCGCCGAGGGGCTTGGCGATGCGCAGCGCGATGCTGGAGGCCCAGTCGCCGTGCTCGCGGAGCTTCGGTCGCTCGAGCGTCACGGCGTCGGGAGCGAGGCTCAGCTCGACCTCGGCACCGGCCTCGCGTCGTCGCGCGACCAGGGCGATGACGAGGTCGTACAGGGCACGCGAGAGGTCGGCGGGAGTCACTCGAAGATCCTACCGGGCGCCCGTTGCTATCGTTTCCCGCATGCCGCGCCCGAACGCCCCCCGCCCCCGCCTCCGCTCGGTCACGCTCGCCGTCGTCGGGGCGTCGGCGTTCGCGCTGCTCCTGTCCGGCTGCACCGACCCCGCCGGCGCACCGTCCGAGACGACCGCACCGCCGACCGCCGGCGGTACGGCGACCGCGACGGCGCCCGCCGAGCCGACCGTGGAACCCGAGCCCACCGAGGAGCCGATCCCATTCGAGGTCGCGTGCGACACGATCCTCACGGCCGAGCAGGTCTACGAGTTCAACCCCAACTACGGGACCGCGCCCGACTACTCCCCCACCGCCGCGACCGTCTCCGACGTGGTCGCCGCGTCCGGCACGGCATGCGGATGGAGCAACCAGACGAGCGGCGACATCATCGAGGTCGGCGTGGCCACCCTCCCGGAGCACGCGTACGAGCTCCAGGTCGGCGACGCCGCCATGCGGTCCAACCCCGTGCCCACGTACGGCACGCCTCCCGAGGTCGAGGGCTTTTTCCGCCAGTCCGGCGGCGTCGGGCAGGCCCAGGTGTTCTCGAACGGGTACTGGATCGTGATCGAATCGCCGGTGCTGTTCGAGCCCGGCGACGCGCAGGGCCTCGTCGCCGACGTCATCGCGAACGTCGTCGACTGACGACCCCGTCGGCCCGTCGACGTGCGCCCGGAGACCGCCGCAGGTGGTAGTGTTTCCTGCTGTGCGCCTCCGTAGCTCAGGGGATAGAGCGCCGGTTTCCGGTACCGTAGGTCGGGGGTTCGAATCCCTCCGGGGGCACGTTCGTGAAGAGCCCGGTCCACTCAGCCAGCTGAGGGTCCGGGCTCGTTCCGTATCCACGCCCATGCCCTCCACCTCCGGCCGTGTCCGCCGCGGTCGCGGGGTGCTGAGCGTCCGCCCGGAGTCGTGGACGCCCGTCGGAGCGCCCCAATAGACTCCACACATCGGCTCCGAGGGGAAGGGCACTGTCGCATGCGGTCGGTTCGCAGGGGTTCGATCGCGTTCGCCGTCCTGTTGGTCCCGATCCTGCTCCAGGCCCCCGCGATCGCGCACGCCGAGCAGCCCGTCGAGTTCGGCGAGAGCCCGATCGTCGACACGGTCGGCGCGCTCACGGCCGACGAGACGGCCGAGGTCGAGGCGGCGATCCGGGAGGCGGCCGACGAGACCGGCCGCCAGCTGTTCGTGGCGTACGTCGGCGAGTTCGACGATCCGGCCGACGCGGGGTCGTGGGCCACCGAGACCGCGAACGACAACAACATGGGCAGCGAGGACTACCTGCTGGCAGTCGCGATCGACGGGAGGGCCTACCAGCTCTCCGCCGCGGATGATGCCTCACTGTCGGCCGAGGAGGTCGATCGCATCGCGGTGCAGGTCATCGAACCCCACCTGCGCGACGGCGACTGGGCGGCCGCCGCGATCGCCGGCGCCGAGGCGATCGGTGGCGGCGGCGCGTCCGGCGGCGGGCTGGGCTGGCTGTGGATCGTGCTGCTCGTCGTCGCGGCGGCGATCGTGGTGGTGATCGTCATCGTCCGCAGACGCAGCCGGAACGGCGTGGAGGCGGAACAGGGGCCGCCGGAGGTTCCGATCGAGGAGCTCCGACGTCGGGCCGGCGGCGCGCTCATCGCCGCAGACGACGCGATGAAGACCAGCGAGGAGGAACTGGGCTTCGCGGTCGCCTCCTTCGGCGAGGAGGCTGCCGGCGAGTTCCTCGCCGCGCTCGCCACGGCGACCTCGAAGGTCCGGGAGGCGTTCGCCCTCCAGCAGCGACTCGACGACCACGAACCCGACACCGAGCCGCAGCAGCGCGAGTGGTACGCCGGCATCCTCGGACTGACCGAGGAGGCGGAGGCGCTGCTGGACGCGCAGGCCGAGCGCTTCGACGCCCTGCGGGCGCTGGAGCAGAACGCGCCGCAGGCCCTCGCCGGGGTGGAGGAGGCGATCCGCGACGCCGAGGCCGCGATCGGTCCCGCCGCCGCGCGGCTGCACGCCCTCTCCGCACAGTACGGCGCCACCGCGCTCGCCTCCGTCGCCGACAACCCGGAGCAGGCGCGAGCGCGCATCGCGTTCGCCCGCGACTCCGCGGCCGAAGCCTCGGCGGCGATCGGGCGCGGGGAGGCCGGGTCCGCCGCCGTCGACATCCGAGCGGCGGAGGAGGCAGCCGACCAGGCCCGCCTGCTCGCGGCCGCGGTCGAGCGGCTCGCGGCCGACCTCGGCGACGGCGACCGCGCCGTCGCCGCGGGGGTCGACGACCTCGACGCCGACGTCCGCACGGCCCGCGGCATGTCCGACGCCGCCCTCGACGCCCTCGCCGACCGCGTGGAGGCCGAGGCGAGCGCACTGCGCGCCGACCTCGGCCGGCCCGGGCGCTCCCCCCACGAACTCGCAGCACGCCTCGACGCGGTCAACCGCGAGATCGACGCCGCGATCCAGGGCGCGCGCGACGCCGCGGTCGAGGCGCAGCGCGCACGGACCGAACTCGACCGCGCCCTGCTCGCCGCGCGCTCGCGCGTGCAGGCCGCTGAGGACTACCTCGTCGCGCGGCGGGGCGCGATCGGCGCCGAGGCGCGCACGCGGCTCGCCGAGGCCGGCCGGCTCGTGGTCGAGGCGCAGTCGCTCGCCGCGACCGACGCCGCCCGTGCGCTCGCGGCGGCGCAGCGCGCCGACCGGCTCGCCGGCGAGGCGATGTCGCTCGCCCAGCAGGATGTCGGCGGGTTCGGCGGCGGGTTCGGCGGCACCGTCGGTCCGGGCGGGTACGGCGCACCGTCCGGTCGTGGCGCGACCGGCGGCGACCTCTTCGGCGCGGTCCTCGGCGGCATCCTCATCGACTCGATGCTCGGAGGCGGCCGAAGGAGCGGAGGCTTCGGCGGCGGCGCTCCCGGCGGATTCGCCGGCCGCCCGTCGGGCGGGTTCGGCGGCGGGCGACGGGCGCCCGGGAGCTTCGGCGGATCCGCGACGCGCTCGCGCCGCGGGAGCGGGGGCCGCTTCTGACGCGCCGCTTCGACCAGTACGACCCAGTTCGATCACCACACGGAAGGACACACCGATGACCAAGCAGTCCATCTTCGGACGCATCTCGCAGCTGCTGCGAGCCAACGTCAACGCGCTCATCGACCAGGCCGAGGACCCAGAGGTCATGCTCGACCAGATGGTGCGCGACTTCACGAACTCGATCGCCGACGCGGAGGCCGCGATCGCCGAGACCATCGGCAACCTGCGCCTGCTCGAGGACGACCACCGCGAGGACGTGAACGCCGCGCGCGAGTGGGGCGACAAGGCGCTCGCCGCGAGCCGCAAGGCGGATCAGCTCCGCACCACCGGCGACACCGCGGGCGCCGACAAGTTCGACAATCTCGCCAAGGTCGCGCTGAGCCGTCAGATCTCCTCCGAGAACGAGGCGCGCGCGGCCGAGCCGCAGATCGCGGCGCAGACCGAGGTCGTCGAGAAGCTGAAGGCCGGACTGAACGGCATGAAGCAGAAGCTCGTCGAGCTGAAGAACAAGCGCAGCGAGCTCATCGCGCGATCGAAGACCGCCGCGGCGCAGCAGCAGGTCCACGAGGCGGTGAAGTCGATCGACATCCTCGATCCGACGAGCGAGCTCGGGCGCTTCGAGGACAAGGTGCGTCGCGAGGAGGCGAAGGCGCGCGGGCAGGCCGAGCTCGCCGCCTCCAGCATCGACGCGCAGTTCAACGAGCTCGACGATCTCGGCGAGCTGACCGAGGTCGAGGCGCGCCTCGCCGCACTGAAGACCGGGGGCTCCCAGGGCCAGATCTCCGGTTCCTGATCGGGTGCGGATGCCGCGGGGCGCCGCCGAGGTGACGGCGACCCCGCGGCATCCGCACCCCCGACGGGCGGCGACGCCCGGGTGCCGGGCCCGAGATCTCCGCTCACGAGGGAGGTGCGGAGCATGACCCCGGACGAGGCGGCGCGCGTGCTCGGGGTCGAGCCCGGCGCCGATCAGGCGGACCTGGATCGCGCCTACCGGCGCCTCGCGCGCGAGTTGCACCCCGACCGCTTCGTCGGCGCACCGGAGGCCGACGTGCGCGACGCGAGCGCGCGGTTCATCGAGGTCGCGCGCGCCTACCGGCTGCTCTCCGAGGCCCGTCCCGCAACGAGCGACGAGCGTTCGGCCGGGCGCATCGTGGTCGAGCATCCGGCGGGCGGGCCGCCACGAACCGTGCCGATCCGCCCGATCAGCGCGCGCCTGTTCGCGACGTGGACCCTCCTGCTCCTCGTGGGTGCGCTGCTGTCGACGTCGACGACGCCCGTCGTCACCCCGCTCGACCTGTGGGGTCGGCTCGCGCTGCTCGTCGCCGCAGCCCTCGCGACCGGGCTCACCCGCAAGCGATGGGCGTGGTGGGCGACGCTGGTGCTGCTCGGGCTCAGCGGCATCGCGGTGATCGCATCGACGACCGTCGCCTCGCTGCTCGGACTCGGTTTCATGGCGGTCGCCTCCGTCGGCCTCGCCGTCCAGGCCGGGCTCGTGCGGTTCCCCGACCAGGGCTGACGGCGCGCTCTCGCCGGCCCGCCGCCCGGCGAGCCGGTCCGTGCTCGCGCGCGGATGCCGCGAGGAACATACTGGGAACCATGCCGGCCGCCTTCGTCGTCGTCCCCGAGTGGCAGGGTTCCGTCTCCGCGCGCGCGATGAGCCACGCCGACGGGGCGCACGCCATCAGCGGAGACCTCCCCTCAGCCGCCACCGTGGTCGTCGACGTGCCGGTGGAGGCCGGCGACGCGCTCGGCACCGGCGTCCACCGCTACAGCGCCCTGCGGCGGATCGGCGATCGCATGCGCGACGCGATGCAGGGGCTCGGCCGCACGCCGATCACGATCGGCGGCGACTGCGGCATCGCGCTGGCCTCGGTCGCGACGGCCGCGGCGGGCGATCCCGACTCGCTGGCCGTGCTCTGGCTCGACGCCCACCCCGATCTCAACTCGCCCGGGACGAGCCCGTCGGGTGCGTTCAACGGCATGGTGCTGCGGGCCATCGCAGGCGAGGGCGCCGACGGCCTGGCGCTCGCGGACGGCGAGCGGATCGCACCCTCCCGGTTCGTCCTCGGCGGAATTCGCGCGGTCGACGCCGGCGAGCAGGCGTTCATCGACGAGCACGGCATCGCGACCGTCGGCGTCGACCGGTTCGGCGTACCCGATGCGATCGTCGACGCGATCCTCGCAACCGGTGCCTCTCGGGTCTACGTGCACGTCGACCTCGACGTGCTCGATCCGTCCGCGATCGCCGGGCTGTCGTATCCGCTGCCCTTCGGTGCCGATCCGGACGAACTGGTCGCACTCGTTCGCGCCGTCGTCGCCCGGGTGCCGCTCGCGGGAGCGTCGATCGCCGGCTTCGCGCCGTCGTCCGCCGAGGCGGCGCTCGACGACCTGCCGACGATCCTCCGACTCATCGGCGCGCTCTCGTCGGGCGCATCCTGATCGATCGCGCGCGGATCCTCGCCACCGCGGCGTCCGCTCCATAGGCTGGCGTGGTGGCCGGTCGGCGCGTCCTCCGGCCCGAGGAGGGAGCGCGCATGGCCAGGGAGTTCGACCTCGTCGTCCTCGGTGCCGGACCGGTCGGTGAGAACGTCGTGGATCGGGCCCGCGCCGCGGGCCTCGAGGTCGCCGTCGTCGAGCACGAGCTCGTGGGCGGCGAATGCTCGTACTGGGCGTGCGTGCCGTCGAAGTCGCTGCTGCGCAGCGGTGCGGCGCTGCGGGCCGCCCGACGGGTGCGGGGCGCATCCGGTGCGGTCATGGGCGACGTCGACGTCGCCGAGACCCTTGCGCGCCGCGACTACTGGGTCTCCGACTGGGACGACCGCAACGCGGCGGACTGGCTCGAGAGCGTCGGCGCCGTCCTGGTCCGCGGTCACGGTCGCCTCGACGGCGAGCGCCGGGTGGTCGTCACCCCGTCGGGCGGAGGCGCCGACGAGGTGCTCGTCGCGCGCCATGCGGTCGCCGTGTGCACCGGTTCGGAGCCGGTCGTCCCGGACGTGCCCGGTCTCGCCGACGCGCGCCCGTGGATCAGCCGCGACGCGACCGGGGCGCGGAGCGTGCCGGGCCGGCTCGCGATCATCGGCGGCGGGGTGGTCGCGGTCGAGATGGCGATCCTGTACGCCGGCTTCGGCACTCGGACGACGATGATCGTGCGCCACGGGCTGCTCGGAGGCATGGAGCCGTTCGCGGGCGAGGCCGTCGCGGAGGGACTCCGCGCGCTCGGGGTCGAGCTCAGGCAGGGCGCGAGTCCGGTGCGCGTGCGCCGCGACGATGCCGACGCCGTCGTCATCGAGCTCGACGACGGCGAGTCGATCACGGCCGACGAGGTGCTCGTCGCGACCGGTCGCCGCCCGCGATCGACGGGGATCGGCGTCGAGACGGTCGGACTCGAGCCCGGGTCGTCCATCCGGGTCGACGACACGCTCGCGGTGGTGGACCTCGACGAGGCATCCGCCGCCGACCGCGACGGCGCCGGCGGCGACCGCGACGGCAACGAGCGGGTCCCGTGGCTCTACGCCGTCGGCGACGTGACGGGGCGCGCGTCGTTCACACATCAGGGCAAGTACCAGGGCCGCGCGGCCGGTGACGTCATCGCGGCGCGCGCGCTCGGACGCCCCGTGGACGCAGGACGGTACGGGGTCCACACCGCGACCGCCGACGCCGTCGCCGTCCCGAGCGTCGTCTTCGCCGATCCGGAGGTCGCCTCGGTGGGCCTGACCACCGCGCACGCCGCTGCGCGCGGGCTCTCGGTCCGCACGCCCGAGGTGGCGTTCTCGAGCGTGACCGGCGCGGGCATCCTGGCCGACGGCTTCGAGGGGCGCGCGCGGCTCGTCATCGACGACGAGCGCGATGTCGTGGTCGGCGCGACGTTCGTGGGGCAGGATGTCGCGGAGCTCGTGCACCAGGCCACCATCGCGATCGTGGGCGAGGTGCCGGTCCGCCGGCTCTGGCATGCCGTCCCGGCGTTCCCCACCCTGAGCGAGGTGTGGCTGCGGCTGCTCGAGGCCGACGGCCGTCCCGAGGTCGGCGGATGAGCCGGACGGTGCGCGTCCGGCTCACCGACTCGCCCATCAGCATGGCGGGCTACTGGTGGGCGACCATGGTCGGCTTCGCCTGGGGGTTCCTCTGGAGCCGGGGCCGCATCGAGGTGCGGCAGGGCCTCGTCGTCTTCAGCGGGATGCCGCGCTGGACGTTCGGGCGCGGCGGATCGTGCGTCGGCGGCTGCTACCTCACCGATCGGAACCATTCGGACACCGTCCTCGGCCACGAGGTGGTCCACCGGGAGCAGTGGCGGAAGTACGGCCTGCTCTTCCCGATCCTGTACTGGATGTCGGGCCGGAACCCGCTGACGAACCGCTTCGAGATCGAGGCGGGGCTCGAGGCCGGCGGGTACCTGCCGCGTCGGCGCGCGCGGTCACGCGAGGGCTGAGGCGGAGACACCGCCGACGACGGAGGGCCGGGCTCCGCTGGGAACCCGGCCCTCCGACCGTCAGCGCTCGATCACTGCTCGACGACGCCCGCGATGGCCTCGACGAGTGCGGGCAGGCCGCCCTCCCAGTCGAAGCTCAGCGCGGTCGGGGGCGAGACCGACGAGACCGTCACGGGGTCGGAGACCTGCGCCACCCTGCCCGCCGCGACCGCGGGGATCGCCTGCAGTTCGGGCTTGACGAGGAAGGCGTCGGCCTCCTCGTTCGTGCTGTGGTAGCTGACGATCACGTCGGCGTCGAGCTGGTCGAGCTGCTCGTAGCTCAGCTCGTAGAAGAAGCCGCCGTCGCTCGTGTCGAGCTCGGAGACGCTCGGGGCGACCTCGAGCCCGAGTTCGGTGAGCACCTCGATGCGAGAGTCGGCGGCCGTGTAGACGTAGACGAAGCCATCGCCGTCCCACACGCCGGCGAAGGTCGTGCCCGCGAAGTCAGGGTGCTCGGCGGCCTGCTCGGCGAGGCCGTCGGCGATGTCCTGCAGGACCGCCTCGCCCTCATCGGCACGGCCGAGCGACTCGGCGGTGATCTCGATGGTCTGATCCCACGGGGTGGTCCAGGGCGCCTCGGGGTAGGCCACGACCGGCGCGATCTCGGAGAGCGTGTCGTACTGATCCTCGGTGAGCCCTGAGTACGGTGCGAGGATCAGGTCGGGCTCGGCCGCGATGAACTCCTCGTAGGGGATGGTCGCGCCGCCCTCTGGGTCGGGGATGAGTGCGGGCAGCTCCTCGCCGGCCTCCTCGTACGCCGCCTCGACCCAGGGCAGGTAGTTGCCCTCGCCGACGGTCCAGGCCTGCTCGGCGATGGCGACCGGGTACACGCCGACGGCGATCGCGGCCTCGGTGGATCCCCAGCCCCAGGTCGCGACGCGCTGGGGGTCCTCCTCGACGACCGTCTCGCCGAAGGCGTGCTCGATCGTGACGGGGAAGCCGCCGGCGGCGGCGGCGTCGGACTCGCTCTCGGACGATTCGGCCGCGCCGGCCGAGCAGGCGGACAGGGCGAGCGCGGCGACGGCGGCGCCGGCCACGGCGATCAGGGAACGTCGAAGACGCAACGGATGCTCCTAGGTTCGGGGGAATTAATAAGGCAAGGCTAACCTAAGTAGACCGCGCCTGCACGCCGGATGTCACGAGCGGTCATCGACCGCGTGGAATCGACCGATCGGCACCACCAACGGGCTCCCCGACACGGGATCGGCGATCACGTGCGACTCCAGGCCGAACGCCTCGCGCACGGTTCGGGCCGTCAGCACGGCGTTCGGGTCCCCCTCGGCGACGATCCGGCCCGCCGACATCACCACCAGGTGATCGGCGTAGCGTGCGGCGAGGTTCAGCTCGTGCAGCACCATGACCACGGTGGTGCCGCGCTCGCGATTGAGCGCGGTCAGCAGGTCGAGCAGCTCGAGCTGGTGCGCGACGTCGAGGAAGGTGGTCGGCTCGTCGAGCAGCACGAGGTCGGTCTGCTGGGCGAGCACCATCGCGATCCACACGCGCTGGCGCTGCCCGCCGGAGAGCTCCTCGATCGGTCGCTGCGCGAGGTCGCGGATGCCGGTGGCGGCGAGGGCCTCGGCGACGACCGCGTCGTCGTCGCTCGAGTGGCGTCCGAACCAGCCCTGGTGGGGGAACCGGCCGCGCGCGACGAGGTCGGCGACCCGCACGCCGTCGGGGGCGACCGAGGACTGCGGCAGGACGCCGACGCGACGCGCGAGGGCGCGTCGCGGCATCCGAGCCACGTCACGACCGTCGAGCACGACGCGGCCGGCCTCGAGGGGGTGGAGTCGGGCCAGCCCCCGGAGGAGGGTGGACTTGCCGCACGCGTTCGGACCGACGATCGCCGTGATGCGACCGGGCGGGATCGCCAGGTCGAGGTCGTCGATGACACGCCGGCCGTCGTAGCCGAGGCTCACGCCCTCGGCGACGAGCCCGCGGGCCGACGCGGCGGGCGGAACGGGAAGGGCGCTCATGCGCGGCTCCTCTCGGTACGGGCCAGCAGCCACAGCAGGTATGGTGCGCCGATCACGCCCGTCACGATGCCGAGCGGCGCGGTGAAGCCCGGGATCGCGAACTGGCCGGCCACGTCGGCGCCGAGCGTGAGCACGCCGCCGACGACCGCGGCCGAGGCGATCGCCGCCTCCCCGTGTCCTGCGAGCCGTCGTGCCACGGCGGGCGCGATCAGGGCGACGAAGGCGATCGGTCCGGCGACCGACGTCGCGAGTGCGACGAGGGCGACGGCGACGACGAGCAGCGCGACGCGCGCCGCGTCCGCGCGGACCCCGAGCGCACGAGCGTGATCGTCGCCCAGCGCCAGCGGCCGGAGCGCCCTCGCGAGGACCACCAGGACGGCGCCGCACGTCGCGGTGCCCAGGGCGAGGAGCCAGAGCTCGTCGCCCCGGACGTCGGCCACGCTGCCGACCGTCCAGTGCAGCGCCGTCTGCGCCTCTCGCACCTCGGCACGTGCGAGCAGCCACGCGACGCTCGACCCGCAGAGGTACGCCATTCCCACTCCGACCAGCACGAACCGTACGCCGTGCAGGCCCCGACGCCACGCGGCGAGCCAGATCACGATCGCGACGACGAGCCCGCCGCCGAACGCGAAGCCCGCGACGATCGCGCCCCCCGCGCCGAGTCCGAGGATCGCCCAGACCGCGCCGAGGCTCGCCCCGGCCGAGATGCCCAGGATGTCGGGACTCGCCAAGGGATTCCGCAGTGTCGACTGGAAGACCGCGCCCGCGAGTGCGAAGGCGACGCCCACGACCAGCGCGGCGAGGATCCGCGGGAGGCGCAGCTCGAGGACGACGAAGCGCTCGATGCGGTCCCCGCCGCCGAGCAGTACCGCGAGCACGCGGTCGGGCGTCACACCGGCCGCGCCGAACGACAGTGCCGCGAGCGCGACGGCCGCGGCGACGGCCGCCCCGACGACGACGACGAGCACTCGGCGCCGGCGGTCCCTGACGCGGGCGTCCGCGATCCCGCGCGCGATTCCGGCGGCCTCGACATCGGCTCCGGCTGCGGAGGCGTTGCGCGCGTTCGGCCCGTCGGAGGTGCGAGCGGCTCGGAGTGCGGCCATCAGAGTCCGGCCACCCGTCGGCTCCGAGCGATCGCGATGAGCACCGGTGCACCCAGGAACGCGGCCACGACCCCCGCCTCGAGCTCCGCGTTCGGCACGACCAGACGCCCGATCACGTCGGCCGAGAGCAGCATGATCGGCCCGAGCAGCACCGCGAGCGCGGTGATCCACCGGTAGTCGCTGCCGACCAGTCGGCGCGCCGCGTGCGGCACGACGAGCCCGACGAGCGCGATCGGGCCGGCGAGCGCGACCGCGGTGCCGGACAGGAGCACGAGCGCGATGCCGGCGAGGGCGCGCGTGACGCCGACGCGCTGCCCCAGGGCGGCGGCCACGTCGTCGCCGAGCGCGAGCAGGTTGAACCGGTGGGCCAGCACCGCGGCGAGGACGACGCCGATCACCAGGAAGGGCCACAGGGCGGCGACGGTCGAGAGCTCGCGTCCCGTGAGGGAGCCGACGGCCCAGAAACGGTACTGGTTGAACGCCTCCGTGTCGCGCAGGAGCACGAGCGCGATGAGCGGGGTGAGCAGCGCCGTCAGCGCCGCCCCGACGAGTGCGAGCCGGACCGGACGCGCACCGCCGATCGCGAACACGATGGCGGCCGCGATCGTCGCGCCCGCGAACGCGAACCAGATGAAGGCGAGCGGTGCGGTCACGCCGAGCAGCGAGATGCAGAGCACCACGGCGAGCGACGCGCCGGCATTGATCCCGAGCAGCCCCGGATCGGCGATCGGGTTGCGCGTGACACCCTGGATGAGCGTGCCGGCGAGCCCGAGCGCGACCCCCGCCGCGAGTCCGATCACGGTCCGCGGGATCCGCAGCTGCACGACCACGGCCTGATCGGGGTCGGCGAGGTCGGGCGCGAGCAGCGCCTGCCAGACCTCGCCCGGATCGATCATCCGGACGCCGAGCGCGAGGCTCGCGGCGACCACGACGAGGAGGGCGATCGTGCCCCCTGCGAGGACCGCCACGGCGCGACCGGAGCGCGACCGGCCGGCCGCTGCGGTCGACTGGGCGGCGCCGGGTCGCGTCGCGGACGGCGCGACCGGGGTCGCGTCGGTCGCCGGGATCGGGGTCGCGTTCACGCCAGTTCGGCGCGGCCCCGCCGCCAGTACCCCATGAACGCGACCTGGCGGCGGTCGAGCCCCGCCTCGCGCACGAGGAAGCGACGCAGCGCGGTGATGACGGATGCCTCGCCCGCGAGCCAGGCGTAGCAGTCGCCGTCGAGGCTCGTGCCCTCGGGCACGTCCCACAGGATGCCGTCGGCGTCGGCCGCCGCCTCGAGTTCGGCGAGCGTCCGGCGGGCGGACTCGGCGGCCGCCGACGCGGGGTCGGCGCAATCGCGGAGCCAGCAGGTGCGCGCGACCCAGTCGCGGACGGCGGGGACGAGTCGTTCGCCGTGCGACTGCGCGCCGGTGCGCGGCAGCCAGCGCACCTCGACACCGGTCGGTGCGGCGACCTCGAGCACGTCGTCGCCGCTCGGGACCTCGATGATCGCGGCACCCTCGGCGTCGGCGGGGAGCGACTCGAGGATCGCGCAGATCGCGGGCGCCGCGGTCTCGTCGCCCGCGAGCAGGACGGTGTCGACGGCGCCGGGACGCCAGTCGATGCCGATCGTGCGCCCATCGCTCAGCTCGTCGGGGCCGACGAGCACGATCTCGTCGCCGGGCTGCGCGCGAGCGGCCCAGGCCGAGCCGGGGCCGACGTCGCCGTGCGCCACGAAGTCGACGTCGACCTCGCGGAGCTCGGGCCGCACTGCCCGGATCGTGTAAGTGCGGAACGGATTGCGCTGCTCGGCGGGAAGCTCGCGCCACGCGGAATACCAGTCCTCGCCCGAGGGGAAGTGGGCGAACCCCGAGCCGTCGAGCGGCAGGACCACCTTCACCCGCTGGTCGAAGCCGGCCGTCCCGAACTCCGCGAGCTCCTCACCCGCGAAGGTGACGCGGGTGAAGTGCTCCGACAGCCGCCGCACGCGCGCGACGCGCGCGCGGAAGCCGCGGTAGGCGGGACGCGGTCGCGCGGTGGCCGTCACTGGTGCGGTCGCGGACGCGGCGGCTACGGCGAGTGAGGTAAGCATTACCTAAGTCTTGCACACGGTCGCGGGCGGATGACACGCGGCGAGTGGTCCCCGCGGCGACCGGCGCGGACGCGGCATCCGTCACCACACCGGCGGGCGACGCCGACCGCGCCTCGCAGCCCGCTCGAGCTGCGCCGCGAGCGCGAAGAGGGTCGCCTCGCCACCGGGGCGGCCGATGAGCTGGACACCGATCGGGAGTCCGGCCTCGGTGTCGTGCACCGGCAGCGTGAGCGCGGGCAGCCCCGCGACGTTGACGAACGACGTGTACGGCGTGAACCTCACCTGCTGCGCGAAGTTCTCCTCGGCGTCGTCGGCGTCGTACCAGCCGACGGGGCGCGGGGTCATGGCGAGCGCGGGCGTCAGCACCGCGTCGACCGCCGCGAAGCGGGCGATGGTCCGACGTTCGAACGCCGTGAGCCAGCCCAGTGCCTCGGCGAGCTCGCCCGCGGTCCGCTCCCGGCCGCGTTCGACGAGCCAACCGGTCAGCGGCTCGAGCGAGTGCTCCGCGCCGGGAGGCACCGCGATCCCGGCCGCGCCGGCCTGCCAGATCGTGCGGAACGCCGCCGGGTACCCCGGCTCGCGCGACGGCGGCAGTTCCTCGACGCCGTGGCCCATGCGATCGAGGAGCTCGATCGTGCGGTCGAGCGCCGCGCGCGGCTCGTCCTCGACGCGGATGTCGGTGAAGTCGTCCCACGGCGTATCGAGCATCACGCCGACCTGGAACCGTCCCCCGCCGCGGATCGCCGCACCGAGGTAGGGCCCGTCGTCACCCGGGGCGCGCAGGGCGAACGGATGCTGCGCCGGGTAGCCGCGCGGAGCGATGAGGCCGTCGAGCAGCAGCGCCGCGTCGGCGACCGTGCGAGCCAACGGCCCGACGACGCCGAGGCCCGCGAGGCGGTCGATGCCCGACCCCGAGGGAACCCGCCCGCGCGACGGCTTCACGCCGACGAGCCCGCACGACGCGGCCGGGATGCGCACCGATCCCCCGCCGTCGCTGCCGGGGGCGAACGGCAGCAGGCCCGCGGCGACCGCGGCCGCCGCCCCGCCGCTCGAGCCCCCCGCCCCGAGCGAGAGATCCCACGGGTTGCGCGCGGCGCGGCCCGCGAGCGGCTCCGTGTACGACGGCAGGCCGAACTCGGGCGTCGCGGTCTTGCCGAGGCTCACGGCGCCGGCGTCGTCGACGTCCCGGACGAGGTCATCCGACTCGTCGGGCACGTCGCCCGCGAACGCACGCGATCCGAACGCCGTGACGACGCCGGCCCGCGGGTGCAGGTCCTTGTCGGCGAGCGGCATGCCCCAGAGCGGCGCGGCGTGCGCGACCTCGCGCCGAACGAGCCGAGCCCGGTCGCGGGCGGCATCCGGCGTCACCACCGCGAACGCCCCGACCTCGGGGTCGAGGCGTTCGATCCGGGCGAGGTAGTGCTCGGTCGCCTCAAGCGGCGTCACCTCACCTCGCTGCAGGAGCTGGTGCAGCTCCAGCGCGGTGTACTCGTGCAGGTCCTCGTGCAGGTCGGCCACCACCCGAGCCTACGCACAGCGGGTCCGGCGCAGCGCCGGCATCCGCTACTTCAGGGTCTTCTGCAGGAGCACCGTGCCGAGCCAGCGGTCGAACTTGAAGCCGACCCTGCCCATACGGCCGATCTCGTGGAACCCGAACCCCTCGTGGAGCCGGATCGACGCGTCGGCGCCCTGGTCGGCGACGACGGCGATCATCTCCTTCAGCCCGGCCTGCTTCGAGGCGTCGATGAGGGCGCCGAGCAGCGCCCGCCCGAGCCCCTTGCCGGACGCCGCCGGGCCGAGGTAGATCGAGTTCTCGACCGTGTACCGGTACGCGCGCTTCTGCTTCCACGGCGACACCAGCGCATAGCCGAGGAGCTGGCCGGTGGGCGACTCGGCGACCAGGAAGGGCATGCCGAGCCGGCTCAGGTAGGCGAACTTCTGCTTCCACTCGCGCAGCGACATCGCGTCCTCGTCGAACGTGACGGTCGAGTTCGCGACGTAGTAGTTGTAGATCTCGCGCACCGCGGGCAGGTCGGCCGGACGCGCGGGACGGATCTCGAAGGAGAACGGGGCCTCGGGCTCCTCGGGCTTGCGCAGGTGCCGCGGCAGGGACCGGCGCGCCTGGTATTCCTCCTCGAGCATCCCGCCATGCTACGCGCGCGAGATTGCGAACGGATGACGCGTGACCGCGTCAGGCCGGGATCGCCCAGTCCACGGGCTCGCCGCCCTGGGCGACCAGCAGCTCGTTCGCCCGGCTGAACGGCCGCGATCCGAAGAACCCGCGGCTCGCCGACAGCGGGCTGGGGTGGGCGGACTCGATGCGGGGAACGTCTCCCAGGCGTGGCGCGAGGGTCTGCGCGTCGCGGCCCCAGAGGATCGCGACGAGCGGTCCGCCGCGCGACACGAGCGTGCCGATGGCGTGGTCGGTCACGCGCTCCCAGCCCATGCCGCGGTGCGACGCGGGCTCCCCCGGCCGGACCGTGAGGACCCGGTTCAGCAGCATGACGCCGTGCGTGCTCCACGCGCCCAGGTCGCCGTGCGCGGCCGGGGGGATGCCGAGGTCGTCGGCGAGCTCCCGGTAGATGTTCGCGAGGCTCCGGGGCAGCGGCCGGACGTGCCGCTCGACGGCGAACGAGAGGCCGATCGGGTGCCCCGGCGTGGGGTACGGGTCCTGCCCGACGATGAGGACGCGCACGTCGTGAACGGGTTGCCGGAAGGCGCGCAGCACCGCGTCGCCCGCGGGGAGGTAGCCGCGCCCCTCGGCGACCTCGGTGCGGAGGAGGTCGCCCATGCGGGCGATGTCGCCGGCCACCGGCGCGAGCGCCTCCGCCCAGGTCGGGTCGATGAGGCCCGCCGCGGCGAGCTCGGGAAGCGTGCGGCCCATCAGCCCGAGATGCTCCGGACCGAGACCCCGTCGCCGTCGGACGTGACGCTCCACACGCTGCCGGCGCCGGCGACGCGGAGACCTGCGGCGCCGATCGAGAACAGCGTGTCCTCGTCGATCGCGATGCCGCCGTCGACGAGTCGCGCCTCGGTCGCGGCGATGAGGCGCGTCAGCGTGCCCCACTGCGCCGCGTGGCAATCGATCGTGAGGTCGACGAGGCCGATCCCCGCCTCGACCGTCACCTCGTCGAGGTTCTCGCCCGCCTCCTCCGGCGCGACCGGCACCCCGCCGATGCGCCAGCCGCCGAGCAGCGCGGTGTCGGACGCGATCGCGGCTCCGGCCGAGAAGCCCAGGTACGGTTCGCCGGCCGCGGCGCGACGTCGCAGCTCGGCGGCGATCGGCTCGACCGCCCGTCGGTACGCGGGCGTGAGCCCGCCGCCGACCACGACGCCGTGCGCACCGGCCAGCGCGGTCACCTCGAACGCGCCCCGCTCGTCGACGAGCGCGACCGCCGCATCGACGTCGGCGACCGACTCGAGCACACGGCGCCACCGCGCGGCGAGCTCCGCTGCCTCGTCCTCCGGTGCGACAAGGAGGACGGCGATGCGGGCGCGGTCGGCGCCGACCCGGCCGGCCGCCTCGGCCGCTTCGTCCAGGAACGGGCCGTAGACGGATGCCGCGTGCGCCGGGTCCCACCCGCCGCCGACGAGGTGGACGCTCATCGGATCGCCTCCGCCGCCTCGACGGGCGGCAGCGCCGACCACGGGAACACGATCCAGTCGTCGGTGCGCCGGTAGTCGTAGTCGGGCGCGAGCACGGTGTGCGACTTCGTGTACAGGGTCGCGGTGCGCACCTCGGCACCGGCGTCGGAGAGCAGGTCGACGACCTTCCGCAGCGTCCGGCCGGAGTCGGAGACGTCGTCGACGAGGAGCACGCGGCGACCGGACAGCGCCGGTGCGTCGAGCATCGGCGGGTGCAGTACGGGTTCGGGCAGTCGCTCGTCGACGCCCGTGTAGAACTCGACGTTGATCGAGCCGCACGACTTGGTGCCGAGCGCGTAGGCGATCGCGCCGGCCAGGAGCAGCCCGCCGCGCGCGATCGCGATGACGACGTCCGGCCGGAACCCCGAACCGAGCACGTCGCCCGCGAGCGAGCGCGCGGCGTCGCCGAAGTCGTCCCAGGAGAGGATCTCGCGCCGGATCCCGTCGGCGTCGGTCGCGGCGTCGTTCGCGTCGAAGGTCATGCCCGTCAGGCTACCGGCCGGCCGGGTCGCCGTCGGAGGTCGACGCCGACCCGGAGACGTCGAGGTCGTCCTCCATGAGCCCTTCGCGTTCGGCGAGCGCCGCCCCATCCGTCGCGTGGTCGTGGCGGAGCGCGTTCAGGCGCTCGTTCAGGACCGAGATGATCGTCGCCGACGCGACGCCGACGATCGCGATGCCGCCGATCATGAGGAACACCGCCCAGACACGACCGAGGGCCGTCACGGGGTAGGTGTCGCCGTAGCCCACCGTCGTGAGCGTCACCACGGCCCACCAGAGCGAGTCGCCGAAGTTCGTGATGGTCGCGCCGGGGGCGTTCCGTTCCGCCTGCAGCGTGGCGAGCGCGATGAAGAAGACGTACATGGCGGCGTAGACCACGGCCGAGATGACGAAGTTCGCGCGCACCGTGTCGGGGGTGCGGCGCTGCAGCGCGGGGATGTTGCGGAGCAGCGTCACGGCGCGGAGCGCCCGGAACACGGGGATGAGGACCGAGAGGAACTCGATCGGATGCTGCCACGTGTATCGCCACCGCTCGCCGGGGGGCGTCAGCACCAGCCGGACGACGAAGTCCGCGAGGAACGCCGCCCACGTGACGACGTAGACGATCGTGAACACGTGCCGCCACTCGGCGGCGAAGTCGGGTGCGAGCACGCCGACCGTGTACGCCGCGACGAAGAGGAACCCGAGGACCGCCAGCGCGGCCGCGGTGCGGTCGACCCAGCGATGGCGACGCTCGACGCGACCGACGCTCATGCGCCCGGCTCCGCCTTCACGACCAACTCGCCCTTGGCGAGCCGGTACGGCGCCGCCTGGGCGACGGGCTTGACCACGATGAGGTCGAGGTCGACGTGCCGCGGCTTCGAGATCGCGTCGACGATCACGCCCGCGATGTCCTCCGCCACGAGCGGCTCGGGCACGTCGTCGTACACCGCGTCCGCGCGGGCCCGGTCGCCGCCGAACCGCACGAGCGCGAACTCGTCGGTCCGCACCATCCCCGGGGCGACCTCGACCACCCGGATCGGCTCGCCGTTCAGCTCGAGGCGCAGCACCTCGGTGATCGCGTGCGCGGCGAACTTCGCCGCGTTGTACCCGCCGCCGCCGACGTAGGCCACGTGTCCGGCGATCGAGGTGACGTTCACGATGTCGGCGACGCCCCGGTCGACCGCGCTCCGTCTGAGCTGCGGGAGGAGTGCGCTCGTGACGCGCTTGAGTCCCAGCACGTTGACCTCGAACATCCACGCCCAGTCGTCGAGGTCGGATTCCTCGACCGACGCGAGCCCCTTGGCGCCGCCGGCGTTGTTCACGAGCGCGTGCACACCGCCGGTCGCGGCGACGTGCTCGGCGAGCGCAGCGACATCCGCATCGCTCGTCACGTCGGCGACGAACGCGTCCGCGCCGGTCTCCTCGGCGAGCGCCGCCAGCCGATCGGCTCGCCGTGCGACCGCGACGACGTCCCATCCGGTCGCGACGAGCGAACGCACCGTGGCGGCTCCGATCCCCGAACTCGCTCCCGTGACGACTGCGCGCAACTGGTCCATGCCGACATTCTGCCCGAGCGCGCCGTCGGGGCGCCGCCGTCGCCCGGTGCGGGAGAATGGGCGGATGGAGCCGACCGCCAAGCCCCATGCCCACCGGGCACCGCACCGCAAGCGCCGGGTGCCGCTGTGGGACAACGCCAGATGGATCGCGATCACGCTCGTCGTCATCGGCCACGGCATCCTGCCGCTCATCGCCGAGGACGACGCGGCCTACAGCGTCTACCTCTTCATTTACTCGTTCCACGTCGCCGTGTTCGTCACGGTCTCCGGCTACTTCGCCAAGTCGGGACCCCCGAACGCGCGGGCGATGCGGCAGGTCCTCACCGACATCGTCTTCCCGTACTTCATCTTCGAGACGATCTGGACCGTGATCCGGTTCGCCCTCGGCGGGGACTTCGTGCTCGACTACACCACGGCGTCGTGGACGCTGTGGTTCCTCATCGCCCTCGCGATCTGGCGCATCGCCCTGCCGTACCTGGTCCTGCTCCGCTTCCCGCTCCTCATCGCGATCGCGATCTCGATCGGCGCCGGCTACGCCGTCGAGATCGACTCCACGCTTGCGCTCACCCGCACGTTCGGCATGTTCCCGTTCTTCGTGTTCGGGTGGAAACTCAGGCAGTGGCGGATCACCGATCGATGGCTCGACCTGTCGACCGCCGCGACCTGGCGCTGGCGCGCGGGCGCGATCGCGCTCTTCTCGGTGCTCCTCGTCGTGCTGCCCATGGCGATCGAGACCTGGCGCGACCTCAGGCTCCGCCGGTTCATGCTCTACGACGAGTCGTACGAGGCGATCGGCTACGACGAGCCATGGTCGGGCGCCATCCGGCTCTTCCTGCTGCTGCTCGCGATGCTCCTCGCGGTCGCGTTCCTCATCCTGATGCCGCGCCGGACCACGCCGTTCACGGCGTTCGGCAGCGCCACGATGTACATCTACCTGCTGCACTCGTTCGTGCTGTTCCCGCTCAGGGAGACGCCGATCCTCGAGGGCGAGCAGCCGTGGTGGGTGCTGCCGGCGATGATCGTGTTCTGCATCGGCGTCTCGGTCGTGCTCTCGCTGAAGCCCGTGCGGCGTGTCTTCCGCCCGCTCGTCGAGCCGCGCGCGCGGTGGCTGTTCCGTCCCGAGCCGTCGACCGCCACCGGGACGCTCGTCCTCCCGCCCGACGCGCTGCCGCCGCTGCCCGAGGCCCCGCCGCCCGGACCGCCCGCGCCGCCCGCGCCGCCGCGATCGGAGCCGGGCCCCGGCGCGCGCGAATGACGCCGTGTTGCGGCGGCCGTTGAGCGCCCTCCGGAGCGGACGTACGGTGGGCGACGGATGCGGCGGAGACCGCACCGCCGTTTCGTGAAGGAGTCCCACATGGCCGACCACGCCGCCGACTGGCGATTCGAGACCAAGCAGGTCCACTCGGGCGCCGCGCCCGACCCGGTGACCAAGGCCCGCGCGACGCCGATCTACCAGACGACGTCGTACGTCTTCGACTCCGCCGAGCACGCCCAGAACCTCTTCGCGCTGGCCGAGTTCGGCAACATCTACACGCGCATCATGAACCCCACGCAGGCGGTCGTCGAGGAGCGGCTCGCCGCGCTCGAGGGCGGCAGCGGTGCGCTGCTCGTGGCGTCGGGCCAGGCCGCCGAGACGTTCGCCGTGCTCAACATCGCGCAGGCCGGCGACCACATCGTGTCGTCGTCGTCGATCTACGGCGGCACGTACAACCTCTTCAAGTACACGCTCGCGAAGCTCGGCATCGAGACGACGTTCGTCGAGAACCAGGACGACGCCGACGAGTGGCGACGCGCCGTGCGCCCGAACACGAAGCTGTTCTTCGCCGAGACCATCGGCAACCCGAAGATCAACATCCTCGACATCGGGCTCGTCTCGGGCATCGCGCACGAGGCCGGCATCCCGCTGATCGTCGACAACACGATCGCGACGCCCTACCTCATCCGGCCGTTCGAGCACGGCGCCGACATCGTCATCCACTCGGCCACGAAGTTCCTCGGCGGCCACGGCACGGTCATCGGCGGAGTGATCGTCGACGGCGGACGCTTCGAGTGGTCGAAGAACGTCGAGAAGTTCCCCGGGCTCACCGAGCCCGACCCGTCGTACCACGGGGCGAGCTACACGGCAGCGGTGGGCGACGCACTCGCGTACATCATCAAGGCCCGCGTCCAGCTGCTCCGGGACCTCGGCGCATCGATCGCCCCGGCGAGCGCCTGGCAGCTCATCCAGGGCATCGAGACGCTCTCGCTCCGCGTCGAGCGGCACACGCAGAACGCGCAGGAGATCGCCGAGTGGCTCGACCGCCACCCCGACGTGGCGCACGTCAACTACTCGGGCCTGCCCTCGAGCCCCTGGTACGCGGCGGCGAACACCTACGCGCCGAAGGGGGTCGGCGCGGTGCTCTCCTTCGAGCTGAAGGGCGGCGTGGACGCCGGGCGGGCGCTCGTCGACAACCTGTCGCTGTTCAGCCACCTCGCGAACATCGGCGACGTCCGCTCGCTGGTCATCCACCCCGCCTCGACGACGCACTCGCAGCTCACGCCCGAGCAGCAGCTCACGACGGGCGTCACCCCCGGCCTCGTGCGGCTCTCCGTGGGCATCGAGAACGTCGACGACCTCAGGGCCGACCTCGAGGCCGGCCTCGCGGCCGCGCGGCGGGCGAGCGAGGCCGCTCGGGTCTAGCGGCCCGGGTCTCGCGACCGGGCACACGAGACGGATGCCGCGTCCCCCGGGGGCGCGGCATCCGTCGTGTCCGGCCCGGCGTAACAGTGCCGCGGCCGCCCACCGGGTCGGGGAGAATCGGAGCATGGACTGGCAGACGACCTCGGAGACGGTGCCCGCGAGCATCGTGCCCGAGGCCCGCGCCGCCCACCAGCTCGCCGGGCGAGCGCCCGCCACGGGCGCCTGGCGCGAGGGCGACCCGGTCGGAGACCGCCGGTTCGCCAGGATCGGCGCGCTCGAGCTCGAGTCGGGCCAGGTCCTCCCCGACGTGCGCATCGCGTACGAGTCGTGGGGCGCGCTGTCGCCGGCGCGCGACAACGCGGTACTCGTCCTCCACGCGCTCACGGGAGACAGTCACGTGATCGGTCCCGCCGGCCCGGCCCACGCGAGCGCGGGGTGGTGGCCCGGCGTCGTCGGTCCCGGCCGTGCGATCGACACCGACCGCTGGTTCGTGGTGGCGCCGAACGTACTGGGCGGATGCCAGGGCTCGACGGGTCCCGCCTCGCTCGCGCCCGACGGCGTCGAGTGGGGGGCGCGATTCCCGTTCGTCACGATCCGCGACCAGGTCGCCGCGCAGGCGGCGTTCGCCCGCGAGCTCGGCATCGAGCGGTTCGCGGCCGTCGTGGGCGGCTCGATGGGCGCGATGCACGTCCTCGAGTGGGCGCTCATGGCTCCGGAGTCGGTCGCGCGCATCGCCGTGCTCGCGGCGCCCGCCGCGACGACCGCCGACCAGATCGCACTGAACTCGGTGCAGCTCGAGGCGGTCCGCAGCGACCCGGCCTTCCGAGGCGGGGCGTACTACGACGCGCCCGACGGCGAGGGCCCCACACGCGGTCTCGCGCTCGCACGTCGCATGGCGATGCTCAACTACCGCACGCCCGTCGAGCTGAACCAGCGTTTCGAGCGCGGCTGGCAGTCCGGGCTCGATCCGCTCGGCGGCGGCGGGCGCTTCGCGGTCGAGTCGTACCTCGACTTCCACGGCAACAAGTTCACCCGCAGGTTCGACGCGAACAGCTACCTCGCGCTCACCGAGGCGATGAACTCGCACGACATCGGTCGCGGCCGCGGGGGCGTCGGCGCGGCGCTCGACCGCATCGAGGCGACGACGCTCGTACTCGGTATCGACAGCGACCGCTACTTCTCGCTCGAGGGCCAGCGCGAGATCGCCGCGGGAGTCCGGAACACGATCCACGGCGACGACCCAGTGGTCCTTCGGTCCGACTACGGTCACGACGCGTTCCTGATCGAGGATGACGCGGTCGCCGCGGAGCTCCGCCGGCTCCTCGCCGCCTGACCGGATCCGGACCCGGGACCCCGCTTCGGGCCTTCTGTCCCGCATACGGGGGACGTTCTGAGCTATCTTCGAGAAGGAACGCTGCCGCGTGGCGTGAGCGACGGCGCCGACGGCGAGGGGGTGGCATGCGGCGGATCGACAAGGAGCGCGACCGGCTGTTGCGTCGTCTCGCTCGGGTCGGCGGGCTCACCGGCGCCGCCGTCGCGCTCGCCTGCATCGTGGTTCCCGGCGCGATCGGACCATCCCGGTTCGCCCTCGCTGCGGCGCTCGTCGTCGGCATGGCGGTCCTCATCGGTCTCGCGACCGCCCGGGGCGCGCTGGCCGCGACGATCGGCGCGATGGCCGCGGCCACGGTGCTGCTCCTCGTCATCGGCCTCGATCCGACACTCGATCCGGCAGGGGCGACCGCGATGGCGGCCGTCGGGGCACTCTCCACCGCCGCCCTCGCGATCCCGCTCGTCGTCCGTCCGGCGGGCCCCGCGGTGATCGTGGCGAGCGCGGCGTCGATCCTCGTCGCCCTGGGCGCGTCCGCGGCGTCCGGTGCCGACGTCCGCCTGGTGGTCGTCGCCACGGTCGCCGGCTGGGTCGCGTGCGGGATCGTCGGGATCTGGCTCGCGCGGGCCATCGACCGTGCCGCGGAGCGGATCGACGAGGTGGGGCGTGCGCACGAGGCCGAGCGCCTCGCGAGCGAATCGGAGGCCCAGCAGCGTCAGGACGCCCGCGTGCTGCACGACACCGTCCTCGCCACGCTCAGCCTCCTCGCCCACTCGGGCGTCGGGGTCGAGACCGGTCCGCTGCGCCAGCAGGCGGGAGACGACGCGAGACTGCTCAAGCAACTGCGGCTGGGCGCGCCGCTCGACAACGGATCGAGCGCGATTTTCTCGCCCGAGTCCACAGACGACGGGCTCGGCGCCACCTTCGAGTCCGTCCGGCAGCGCTTCGCGCGACTCGGGCTCGACGTCAACTGGCACGGCGCGAACCATCTCGTGCTTCCGAAGGATGCCCTCGACGCCCTGCTCGGCGCGCTGGGCGAATGCCTCGAGAACGTCCGCCGGCACGCCGGCGTGAGCATCGCGGACGTCACCGTGACCGACGACGAGCACACGGTCCGAGCGATGGTGACCGACCAGGGCGCCGGCTTCGAGCCCGCGGCGGTCGATCCGGCGCGCCTCGGCTTCGCCGAGTCGGTCGTCGGCCGGCTCCACGCCGTCGGCGGTCGTGCGAGGGTCTTCAGCTCGCCGGGATCGGGGACGACGGTCATGCTGGAGGTTCCGAAGCCGTGAATCCCTTCCGACGCACCCACGAGGCCGAGGCACCGCCCGACACCACGCACGAGATCCAGTTCGATCGCCCGCGCCGGTCGGCGCGCGCCGCCGAGGACATCCGCAGCGCCCACGGCGGTCGGCGCCTCGCGATCGGCATCACCGCGGCATCGGGAGTCATCGTCCTCGCCCACTTCGCCCATGCGGTGGGACTCATCGGCGTCTTCCCGCCGGGCACGGGCTCGGGGCCGGCATGGATCGCGTTCGCGATCGTCGCGGTCGCGACCGTGATCGCCACCCGCGGCCTCACCCGCGTGGCCGATTGGACGCACGTGCTCGTCCTCGCCGCGCTCGCCGTGCCGGTCGCGATGGACCTCTCGGCGACCGCCGGCCTCCTGCACCTCGGCATCACGCCCACGGCCGCACCGGCCGCCGCGGCGCTCCTCCTGCCGGTCGCGGCGCTCCGCGAGACGCGCACCCCGATGGCGGCCTCGGCCGTCATCGCCGCCGTGCTCGCGATCGCCGCGCTCCTCCAGGTGGAGGCCGCCCGATCGTGGACCGTGGTCGGGCTGGCGATCGCCGCCACCGCGGTCGTCCCGGTGGTGCTCGTCGCCATCGGCGTCCGCGGGTTCCGCCGACTCGTCGGTCGCGAGCTCGACCTCTCGCTCGTGCAGTCGACCGTCGCGACCCCGCGCTCCGCCGTCGGGATGCGCGCCTCCGAGGAACTCGCGGAACTCGACTACGACGCCGAGGCGCTGCTCGAGGACGTGGGGTCGGGGCGCATCTCGATCCCGCTGCCGGTCGATGCCGCCGAACGGGCCGCCAGCCTCGCCGCCCGGCTGCGCATCCGGCTCATCGAGGGGCGCACCGACACCTGGCTCCGCCATGCGGTCACCGAGTCGGCCTACCTGAGCCGACGCGTCAGCGTCGACGACGCCCAGGGCCTGGCGGGGCTGCTCTCGCCCGCCCAGCGCGAGGGGCTCCTGCTCGCGCTGTGGCTGGTCGCCGGGCAGCGACGACGCAAGTCCAACGAGCCGCCGTTGGAGGTCCGCGTCCGCTGCCGCGAGGCCGAGATCGGCTCGCGCGACGACGACGGCCCTGACGACGGGTCGCGGTCGGCCGAGCTGTCGGCCGTCGCGATCGGGCTCGACGTGTCGGGCCTCACGGCGCGTCGCCTCGATGCGGCAGCATGGGACGCACTCGATAATGTCGGTGTACACGAGATCGTTCCGGGTCCGGAGGGGTTCCGGATCGACCTCGAGTGCCGGATCGACCCCACGGTCCGGAATCCGGCGCCGCCCAGCGCCGTCAACCCGAGGGGAGCCTGACGTGCCCGAACCCGCGCTGCCGCCCATCCGACTCGCCGTCGTGGACGACCACCGCATGCTGCTCGGCGCCCTGACCGAGTGGTTGAGGGGCGCGACCGACGACGTCGATCTCGTCGCCGCCGTCCCGTCGTGGTCCGAACTGCTCGCGCACCCGGAGTTCCCGGTGGACGTGGTGCTGCTCGACCTGGACCTCCGCGACAACATCCCGATCTCGATCAAGCTCTCCACGCTGAAGTCGGCGGGCGTTCGCACGATGCTCATGAGCACGTACTCCGAGCCGGCCGTGGTCCGCGAGGCGCTCGGCGCCGGCGCACTCGGCTACCTCGTCAAGTCCGAACCCGTCGAGACGATCGTCGAGGCCATCCGCGCCGCGCGGAACGGCGATCAGTACCTGTCGCAGGAGCTCGAGGACGCACTGCAGACCGACGGCGCGGCGCCGCGTCTCAGCGCCCAGGAGCGACGCGTGATGGCGCTCTACGGAGCGGGCCAGCCCGTCAAGGCGGTCGCATTCCAGCTCGGCATCTCCGAGGAGACCGCGAAGAGCTACCTCAAGCGCATCCGGGAGAAGTACCGTCTCGCCGGCTACGACGTCGGCACGAAGGTCGCGCTCCGGAAGCGCGCGATCGCCGACGGCATCCTCCTGCAGTCCGAGTAGGCACGCCTCCTCAGTCGCCGATCGCGCCCAACGCCCCGGTCACCGAGGGCAGCGGGATGCCGCGGCGACGACGCGCCCGATCGAGCGCGAAGGTGCCGACGGCGAGCAGGATGCCCGCGATGGTGAGGATGAGGCCGACCCAGACCGGGGCGACGTAGCCGAGTCCGGCGGCGATGACCATCCCGCCGAAGATCGCGCCGAGGCTGTTGCCGATGTTGAGCGCCGAATGGTTCAGGGCGGCGGCGATCGACTGGCTGTCGCGGGCGACGTCCATGAGGCGGGCCTGGATGGTTGGCGACAGGGCCGCCGCGGATGCGCCGACGAGGAAGACGCCGGCGCCCAGGCCGAGCGGATGCTCCGCCGTGACGCCGAGCAGGACGAGCGCGCCGGCGAGGGCGGCGAAGAACAGGTACATCGATCGGCGCACGCTCCAGTCGGCGAGCCGCCCGCCCACGAGGTTGCCGATCGTCATGCCGAGGCCGAAGACGACGAGCACGTACGGCACGGCCCCGGTCGGCAGCCCGGTCACCTCGGTCGCGAGGGGCGCGACGTAGCTGTAGACGGAGAACAGGCCGCCGAACCCGATCGCTCCGATCGCGAGGGCGAACCACGCCTGCGCTCGCGTGAAGATGCGGAGCTCCCGCTTCATGGTGGCGGCGGCGTCGCCGGGTTGCCAGGGCACGGCGATCGCGACGGCGAGGAACGTGGCGACGAAGATGGCGGCGACCGCGAGGTAGGCGATGCGCCAGCCGGCCTGCTGGCCGAGCCACGTGATGAGCGGGACTCCGACGACGTTGGCGATGGTGAGCCCCGAGAGCACGAGTGCCACGCCGCGGGCGCGCTTGCCCGGCCCCATGAGGCTCGCGGCGACGAGCGAGGCGATGCCGAAGTAGGCGCCGTGCGGGAGCGCCGCGACGAAGCGCGCGGCGACGACGAGCTCGAACGTCGGCAGGAGCGCCGATGCGATCGTGCCGAGGCTGAAGGCGGCGAGCAGGGCGAGCAGGAGACGCTTGCGCGGCCACCGGGCCGCGGCGGCCGCGATCGTGGGGGCGCCGACGACCACGCCGAGGGCGTACGCCGAGATGATCCAGCCCGCGGCGGCGTTCGCGGCATCCGTCGACTCGGCCGACAGGCCCGGCAGGAGGTCGGCGGCCATGTCGGGCAGCAGGCCCATGGCGACGAACTCGGTCGCGCCGATGCCGAAGCCGCCCATCGCGAGCGCGAGGAGGGCGAAGCGGATGCGCGCCGGCGACGGGGTCGTCGGCCCGTTGGTCTCGGGAGTCACCGTGCGATCATCGCACGGATCGAATCGATTCGAAAAACGGTCCGGCCCCACCGGACGGCGGCACGCGGCGGCACGTCACCGCGTATCGCGACACGCCGCGGCACGTCGCGACGCCCCGACGGTCGCAGGACTCAGCCGTCGTTCTCGATGGCGGCCTCGAGCCGATCGACCTTCGCGTCGAGCTCGCCCGAGTACCCGGGTCGGATGTCGGCCTTGAGCACGAGGGAGACCCGCGAGCCGTACTCGCCGACCGCGTCGCACGCCTCCTTCACGACGCGCATCACCTCGTCCCACTCCCCCTCGAGCTCCGTGAACATCGACGTCGTGCGGTTCGGCAGACCCGACTCGCGGACGATACGCACCGCGGCGGCCACCGCGTCGTGCACCGACCCGTCGCTTCGTCCCGTGCCACTCGGTGCGACCGAGAACGCCACCAGCATGCGAATCCCTCCCCGGGGTCGACGGCGCGCAGCGCCGGAGGTCACGACGCCGTTCGCGGGCGCTGTTCGCTCCCAGCCTGCCACACCGCGCGCACCGCCCACCCGAGCAGGACGCCCAGCAGCACGACCTTCACCGTGAGCAGCAGCACGAACCCCGGATTGGCGATGAGCAGCCAGCTGTACCAGTACGGGTAGATCACGTGCGTGAGCGCCGCGATGGCCGCCGCGAGCGCCGCGGGCGTGAGGAACCGGGCGCCGCCGATGACGACGCCGAGTACGACCGGTGCTGCGAGCCAGGTGACGAACTGCGGCGACCCGACCTTGTTGGCGAGCATGAGCACCGTGGTGAAGGCGAGCGCGAGCGGCGGCAGCAGCGCGCCGACATGCGCGTCGCGCCGCGCGGCGCGCACTCCCGTCGCGAGCACGGCGGCGAGTCCGACCGCCATCAACGGGGTGGTGAGCGCGGCCGCGACATCCGCCCCGGGGCCCTCGATCTGGAAGGTCAGGATGTCCCGGTCGTAGACGATCGTCGCGGCGTCGGTCCCCGCCACGATCCACCACAACCAGATGACCGCCAGCGGCGCCTCGATCTGCAGCCCGCGGTCCGCCTGCTCGGCCACGAACCCGAGCGCGTTCGCGCCCGAACCGGCGAGCAGGCTCACCCCGAGGATGCCGATCGAGAGCGTCGCGGCGACCGTGAACACCTCGAACCGGCGCCGGAGCGCGACGAGCATCGCCGCCACGATCGCCGCCGGCCACACCTTGATCCACGTCGCGATCGTGACGAGCACCGCGGCCACGCGGGGCCTGCCGGCCGCCCACAGCAGGCCGACGACGGCGAACGGCACCGTGACGGCATCGATGCGGCCGAGCGCGATCGGGCCGAGCAGTGCGAGGAACGCGAGCCACCACCACGCCGCCGCCCGGCGTCGCCGGGAGACGACTCCGCGGCCGAGGAGCACCGAGAACGCGATCGCGTCGAGGAGCGTCACCATGCCGAGCCAGGTCACCCCGTACCAGGCGGAGCCGAACGCGAGCGCCGCCGTCATGGGAGCGAACGCCAGGATCGGGTACACCCACGGGGTGTCGATCCCCATACGGAGGAATCCGAGCTGCGCGGTCTCCGCCCACACCCGGTAGACGGCCGTGACGTCGCCGAGCGGCCAACCCGTCGCGTAGAGGTTCAGCAGGGCGAGCCCGAGGTGCACGGCGCCGAATGCGAGCCACAGTGCGCCCCGCCCGCCGGGGCGGAAGCGTGGGCGACGAGGGGCTCCCGGACGGTGCCCCGCGACCTCGGTGCCGGACTCCGCCATGGCACCCGAGCCTAGCCGCGCGTTCCCCGCGAACCGCTCAGCGTCGCAGGAGGCCGCCGATGACCGCGGGAACCGCGCGCGCCACGTCCAGCGCGGTCACCGGCCCGCCCTCCCATGCGTCGCTCGCGCGGCGCGCGGCCTCCGAGTGGATGAGGGCCGCGGTCGCGGCGAGGTGCGTGATCGCGGCGGCGTCGTGTGCGAGGCGCTCGTGGTGGGTGGCCGCGAGCGCACCGATGATGCCGCCCAGGACGTCGCCCGTGCCGGCGCTCGCGAGCCAGTGCGTCGACTCCGTCACGGTGATCCTGGTGCCGTCGGGGTCGCACAGGTGCGTGACCGCTCCCTTCAGGAGGACCGCGACCCGGAGCTGACGAGCGGTCCGTTCTGCCCACCCGGCAGGATCGGCGTCGATCTCCTCCACGGTGCACGGGGTGTCGCGATCGTGCAGGAGGCGTGCGAGCTCTCGGCTGTGGGGCGTGATCACGGTCGGCCCGGTGTGCGAGCCGACGAGGTCGAGCCCGCCCGCATCGAGCACGGACGGCAGGCCGGACGCGAGGGCGTGCTGCAGTTCGCCCGCGAGCCGGAACGAACGGTTCGTCGAGTCCATGCCCGATCCGAGCAGCCATGCCTGCACCCGACCCGGGACGGCGACCGTCTCGGGGCGAGCAGCGAGCACCGCCCGCCGCACCGCGCGTGGACCGGTGAACCGCACCATGCCCACCCCGGTGCGGTGCGCGGCTTCGACGCCGAGCACCGCTGCGCCGGGATAGTCGGGCGAGCCGGTGATGACGCCGAGGACCCCGCGGCGGTACTTGTCGTCATCCGCGCCCGGCTCGCTCAGCCAGTCGGATGCGTCGTCGAGCGTCCATTCGCGCCACGTCCCGGTTGCCATGATTCCAACGATAGGTTGATGGGCATGCCCGCGACCATTCCCGCGCCGATCGCCCTGTCGCCCCGAGTGGTCGTCTTCGACTACGGCGAGGTCATCTCGCACTCCCCGTCCGACGCCGACCGTGCCGCGCTGCTCGCGCGGGCCGGAGTCGCGGGCGACGGCGCCGCGGCGTTCTGGCGCTCGTACTGGACGCACCGCGACGAACTCGACCGCGGCACGCTCGCGATCTCCGACTACTGGGCCCGCGTCGCCCGGGACCTCGGCACCGACTGGTCCGAGGTCGACCGTCACGAGCTGTGGGCGATCGACCATCGCGGATGGCTCAGCGTCGACCCGGGCACGCTCGCGATCCTGCACGCCCTCCGCGACGGCGGCACCCGCCTCGCCCTGCTCTCGAACGCCGGAGCCGACTTCGGCGGCTGGCTGCGGCACGGGTCGTTCGCGCCGCTGTTCGACGCGGTCTTCATCAGCGGAGAACTGCGCATGGTCAAGCCCGAGGCCGAGATCTTCGCGCACGTGATGCGCGAGCTCGACATCTCGCCCGACCAGCTCCTGTTCGTCGACAACAAGGCCGTGAACGTGGACGGCGCCATCGCGGTCGGGGGCGCCGGGCACGTGTTCACGGATGCCTCGGGCCTCGAGTCGTGGCTGCGAGGTCTGGCCGCATGAGCCTCGCCGTCCCGCGCCCGACGGAGGCGCCGGCGGGAACTCCCGCCCTCTTCCGACCGATCACGATCCGCGACCTCGAGATCCGCAACCGGATCTGGGTCCCTCCGCTCTGCCAGTACTCGGTGACCGAACGCGACGGCGTCCCGCACGACTGGCATCTGGTCCACCTCGGCTCGATGGCGGCCGGCGGCGCCGGCCTGGTGATCGCCGAGGCGACGGCCGTGAACCCCGAGGGCCGGATCTCCGACTACGACACGGGACTGTGGAACGACGAGCAGGCCGCGGCCTGGGCCCGCATCACCCGGTTCATCCGGTCGCAGGGCGCGGCCTCGGGCATCCAGCTCGCACACGCGGGCCGCAAGGCGTCGGTGTGGCCGGAGACCGTGGACCGGCGCGGTTCGCAGCCGCTCGACGAGGGCGGCTGGACCACGGTCGCGCCGTCGGCGATCGCCTTCGACGGACTCCGCAGGCCCGAGGCGCTGGACGAGGCGGGCATCGTCGCGGTGATCGAGGACTTCCGCGCCGCCGCACGCCGGGCGGTCGCCGCGGGCTTCGACGTCGTCGAGGTCCATGCCGCCCACGGGTATCTCGTGCACCAGTTCCTGTCGCCCCTGTCGAACCTCCGCGAGGACGGCTGGGGCGGCGACCTCGAGGGCCGTGCGCGCCTGCTGCTCGAGATCGTTCGCGCGGTCCGCGCCGAGATCGGCGAGCGGATGCCGCTGTTCGTGCGCTTCTCGGCGACCGACTGGGCGCCCGGCGGCTGGGACGAGGAGCAGACCTCGACGGTGGCCGGATGGGCGGCCGAGGCCGGGGCCGATTTCTTCGACATCTCGACGGGCGGGCTCGTCCGCGACGTCCGCATCCCCGTCGGACCGGCGTACCAGGCCGTGCACGCGGAGTTCGTCCGCGGCCGGGCGGGCGTGTCGGTGTCGGCGGTGGGCCGGATCACGACGCCCGAGCAGGCCGAGCGGCTCGTGTCATCTGGCGCGGCGGACGCAGTCATGTTCGGCAAGGCGATGATGCGCGACCCGCACCTCGCGCTGCGCGCTGCGAACGCGCTCGGCGCCGACGCCGCGATCTGGCCGCCGCAGTACCTCCGGGCACGGCCGGAGGACAACGACGGCGAGTTCTGACGGACTCGCGCGGTCAGGTTCCGGGGCTCAGCCTGATGCCGCGGCGAGCATCCGCCGAGCCTCGTCGAGCGTGACGGACGTGGGCTGCGAGAGCGCGATGATGTTGCCCTCGCTGTCGTCGAACCACGCCCCGCGTTCGCCGTCCATGTCGACCACGCCGTTCTCGGTCTTGATCTCGGGCATGTCGTAGTCGTGGAACACGACGCCCTTCGACCGGAGCTCCGCCATGTCGCGGTCGAGGTCGTCGGTCATGATGCCGAACGCCGTCGCCTTGTTCGTCCCGGCGAACTCGGATTCGTAGACGAGCACCGCGACGCCGCCGATGACATACGTCGCACCGCCCATGTCGGTCGAGACCGGATCCAGGCCGAAGGTGTCGTGCCAGAATCGCTGCGCCCGCTCCAGGTCGGACGCCGCGAGCACGGCCGTCGCCATCGAGTTCTCGAACATGAGACCACCTCACCTCTCGGAGACGGGGCGAGTCTACGCCGACCTCGCGACGGCCGCCTCACCCCCTCCGGGTGGCATCCTGCACCTCGCCGACGAGCTCCTCGATGATGTCCTCGAGGAAGACCACGCCCGTCGTCCGACCCTGGTCGTCGAATGCGCGGGCCAGGTGCGTGCCGAGTCGGCGCATCGAGGCGAGCGCGTCCTCGAGGTCGGTCCCGTCGAAGATCGAGACCACCCTCCGGACCCGCTTCGCGGGGATGGGATCGTCGAACTCGTCGTCGTCGAGGTCGATGACGTCCTTCAGGTGGACGTACCCGACGGGCTCGCCGTCGCCGCCCGCGAGCACGTACCGCGAGAACCCGCGGCGTGCGACCGCGCGCTCGACGTCGCTCGGCGTCGCGTCCGCCGGAAGGCAGACCAGTTCGGCCATCGGCACGGCGACGTCCCGCACCTTCTTGGTCGTGAACTCGAACGCGGCCGTCAGCGTTCCACTCGCGTCCTCGAGCACGCCCTCGCGGCGCGACTGCACCACGATCGTCTGCACCTCCTCGAGGGTGAACGTCGAGGTCGCCTCGCTCTTCGGCTGCACGCCGAAGAGCCGGAGCACCCCGTTCGCGGTCGCGTTCAGCGCGACGATGACCGGGCGGAAGATGCGCGCGGTGAACACCAGGGGCGGTGCGAGCAGCAGCACCGCACGGTCGGGCAACGAGAAGGAGAGGTTCTTCGGCACCATCTCGCCGAGGACGACGTGAAGGTACGAGACGAGCAGCAGGGCGATCACGAACGCGATCGTGGAGACCACCTCGGGCGACCAGCCGGTGAGCTCGAGCGGGTACTCCAGCAGGTGGTGGATGGCGGGCTCCGAGACCGTCAGGATCAGCAGCGAGCAGATCGTGATGCCGAGCTGGCTCATCGCGAGCATGAGCGTCGCGTGCTCCATCGCCCAGAGCGCGGTCTTCGCACTGCGGCTGCCCTGCTCGGCGAGCGGCTCGATCTGCGATCGACGCGCGGAGATGACCGCGAATTCGGCGCCGACGAAGAACGCGTTGCCGAGCAGCAGCACGAACAGCCAGGCGAGTCCGGCCCAGTCGCTCATCGTCCGACCTCCCTCGCGCGCACGCCGGCCACGGTGGGCGCCGCGCCCTCATCGGCCTGGGTGGGCACGGTGACGGGTGAGAACTGGATCCGGTCGATGCGGCGGCCGTCGAGCCGCTGGACGCGGAACGTGCCGCCCTCCACCTCGACCTCGTCCCCGACGACGGGGAGTCGGCCGAGGCTCGCCATCACGAAGCCGGCCACGGTCTCGTAGGCGCCGTCCTCCGGCACCCGGATGCCGGTGCGGTCGAGCAGCTCGTCGGGCCTCAGGATGCCGGGGAAGCTCACGAACTCGCCGCGCCGGACGACGCCCGCGCGCGTGCGGTCGTGCTCGTCGGAGACCTCTCCCACGAGCTCCTCCACCAGGTCCTCGAGCGTCGCCACGCCCGCCGTGCCGCCGTACTCGTCGACGACCACGGCCATCTGGTAGCCGCGGCCGCGCAGCTCGCCGAGGAGCGCATCGAGCTTGATCGTCTCGGGAACGCGGAGCGCGTCGGACTGCAGCGCCGATGCGGGCACGACCTCGCGCTTCTCGCGCGGCACCGCGACGGCCTGCTTGACGTGCACGATGCCCACGACGTCGTCGAGGTCCTCGTCGTAGACGGGGAACCGGCTGAAGCCGGTCTGGCGCGCGAGCTCCAGCACGGCCTCCGCGGGTTCGGTCCGCTGCACGGCCGCGACGCGCGGGCGCGGGGTCATCACGTCGGAGGCGTCGTGCTCCGAGAAGCGCAGCGTGCGCCCGAGCAGCGTCGCGGTGTCCTGCTCGAGGAGTCCGGCGCTCGCCGAGCGGCGCACGAGGCTCGAGAGCTCCTCCGCCGAGCGGGCGCCCGAGAGCTCCTCCTTCGGCTCGATGCCGACGAGCCGGAGCAGCCGGTTCGCGCTGCCGTTCAGCACCGCGATGGCCGGGCGGAACACCCAGGTGAACGCCGTCTGGAACGGCATCACGACCTTCGCCGTCTGCCGGGGAAGCGCGAGGGCGAAGTTCTTCGGCACGAGCTCGCCGACGATCATCGACAGCAGGGTCGCGACGACGACCGCCGTGATCGCGCCGACCGGGCGGACGAACGCCTGCGGCACGCCGATGGCGGCCAGCGGCCCGGCGAGCAGCGAGGAGATCGCCGGCTCCATCGTGTAGCCGGTGAGCAGCGTCGTCAGCGTGATGCCGAGCTGGGCGCTCGAGAGGTGCGTCGAGGTGATCTTGAGGCCCTCGATGGTGAGCCCGAGTCGGGTCTCGCCCTTGGCGCGCCGGGCCTCGAGGTCGGCGCGATCGAGGTTCACGAGCGCGAACTCGCTCGCAACGAAGAGGCCCGTGCCGATCGTGAGGAGGATGCCGATGCCGAGGAGTACCCACTCAGACATCCGCACCTCCCCGCGCGGTCACGGGCGAGGGTCTATGGCAGGGCGAGGTCGCAGAGGGAGGGTCGTCCATGGTCGAGCCAGTATATCGGCGGATGCCGCGAGCTCCCCGAGCCGTGACGCCCCCGTCGCGCGCCCGCCTACCAGCTGACCGGTAGCGCCTTGCCCTCCTCGTAGCCCGCGGCCGACTGGATGCCCACGAGCGCGCGCTCGCGGAACTCGGGCACCGATCGGGCACCGGCGTAGGTGAACGAGCTGCGCACGCCCGACGTGATCATGTCGAGCAGGTCCTCGAGCGACGGGCGCAACGGGTCGAGGTAGATCGCCGACGACGAGATGCCCTCGGCGAAGAGCTCCTTGCGGGCGAGCTCGTACGGCGAGAGTCGACCGAACCGCTCCTTGACGGCCTTGGTCGAGGCCATCCCCCAGCTCTCCTTGAAGACGCGTCCGTCGGAATCGCGCCGGAGCGTTCCGGGCGCTTCGATCGTCCCGGCGAACCACGAGCCGATCATGACGGATGCCGCGCCCGCGGCGAGCGCGAGGGCGACGTCGCGCGGGTACCGGACCCCGCCGTCCGCCCAGACCGCCGCGCCGTGCTCGCGCGCCGCCTCCGAGGTCTCGAGCACCGCGGAGAACTGCGGGCGCCCGACGGCGGTCATCATCCGCGTGGTGCACATCGCGCCCGGGCCGACGCCGACCTTCAGCACGTCGGCGCCCGCCTCCACGAGGTCGGCGACCGCGTCGGCCGTGACGATGTTGCCCGCCACGATCGGGATGCCGAGACCCGCCGCGCGCACGGCGCGGACCGCGCGGATCATGCCCTCCTGGTGTCCGTGCGCCGTGTCGACCACGAGCATGTCGACTCCGGCACCGGCGAGCGCGCGCGCCTTGGCCTCGACATCCCCGTTGATGCCGATGGCGGCCGCGACGCGGAGGCGGCCGGCGGAGTCGGTGTTGGGTTCGGAGACCGTTCCGCGCAGCGCGCTGCGGCGGCTCAGCGTCCCGATGACCCGTCCGTGCTCGAGGATCGGTGCGAAGTCGATGCCGGCGTCGACCATCAGGTCGAACGCGCGACGGGGCGTGTCGACGTCGTCGGCGTCGAGCGACGGGATCGCGCCGTGCACGAGGTCGCCGAGCCGGGCGTCGGGCAGGGCCGTCGCGAGGCGCGTCGCCGGGATCGTTCCGGCGTACGCTCCCTCGTCGTCGTGGAGCACGATGCCGTGACCCTCGACGGCCGGCAGCACCTCGAGCGCATCGGCGACGGTGCGGTCGGCCGAGAACGCGTGCGGCACGTCGAACCGGGCGGGACGGGACTTCACCCAGCGGATCGCCTCGTCGAGCTCCTGCAGCGGCAGGTCCTGCGGCAGCACGCCGATCCCGCCGCGGCGCGCGAGCGTCGCCGCGAGGCGGGGTCCGGTCACCGAGTTCATGTTCGCCGAGACGATGGGGATGCTCGCCCCCGACCCGTCGTCGGGCGCGAGCGACACGTCGAGCCGGCTCGTCACGCCCGACCGGCTCGGCACCAGGAAGACGTCGGAGTACGTGAGGTCGTGCCGCGGCGTCGTGCGATAGAACTCCATGTCCTCAGGCTATGCCCCGCTCCTCCACGGGCGGTGGGCGGCGGTCGTCGGAGCGGCCCGCTGGGAGGATGCTGCGATCCGCGCGCTCATCCGTTGCCCGGTGCCGAGCGCCGTCGGAAGGGGTTTAGGCTTGTCTGGGCGTTCCGCGTCGTGCTGCGCGCCACGCCTCAGGTGAGCATCCATCAATGGAGAGAGTGGGCGAAAGGCTGTGTCGAGCCAATTGACCGGGTCGGGATCCGACGAGACCACGTCGGCGATGTTCGGAGCCAACGAGTGGCTCGTGGACGAGATGTACGAGCGGTTCCTCGCCGACCCCACTTCGGTGGACGAGACCTGGCGCGAGGTGCTCGAGCACTACCGCCAGGTTCGCACCGGCGAGACCGTCGCCGCGCCCGCGACCACCCCCGCCATGCCCGACGAGACCGCGCTCCACAGCGCGGCGAGCGAGCAGGCGGAGCCCGCTCCGGCGCCCGCCGCCGACCAGGCCGCGGCATCCCCCCACGCCACCGCGACCGCGCCGAACGCCGTCATCGGCCAGGCACCCGCCGCACGCACCACGTCGGTCGCACCGCGCACCGCCCCCGTACCGGCCGACGTCCCCGTGACGAGCCCGCAGCAGCAGGCCGACGCCGGCGAGCGGGAAGACGAGGTCGTCCCCCTCAAGGGCCTGCCGAAGACCCTCGCGGCGAACATGGACGCCTCGCTCACCGTGCCGACCGCGACGAGCGTGCGCACCGTGCCGGCGAAGCTCATGATCGACAACCGCATCGTGATCAACAACCACCTCCGCCGCACCCGCGGCGGCAAGGTGTCCTTCACCCACCTGATCGGATGGGCGCTCATCCAGGCGCTGAAGGAGTTCCCGAGCCAGAACGTCTACTACTCCGAGACCGACGGCAAGCCGGCGCTCGTGAAGCCCGCGCACATCGGGCTCGGCATCGCGATCGACATCCCGAAGCCCGACGGCTCCCGGGCGCTCCTCGTCCCCGCGATCAAGCGCGCCGAGACGATGACGTTCAACGAGTACCTCGCCGCCTACGAAGACCTGGTGTCGCGGGCGCGCAAGAACAAGCTCACCGCCGACGACTTCAAGGGCGCGACCATCTCGCTCACGAACCCCGGCGGCATCGGCACGGTGCATTCCGTGCCGCGCCTCATGAAGGGCCAGGGCTGCATCATCGGCGCCGGCGCGCTGGAGTACCCGGCCGAGTTCCAGGGTGCCAGCGAGAAGACCCTCGCGAACCTCGCGATCGGCAAGACGATCACCCTGACCTCGACCTACGACCACCGCGTCATCCAGGGCGCCGGCTCCGGCGAGTTCCTGAAGAAGGTGCACGAGCTGCTCATCGGCGACCGCAACTTCTACCAGGACATCTTCGCGGCGCTCCGCCTGCCGTACGAGCCGATCAAGTGGAACGCCGACATCTCGGTCGACATCGCCAGTGCGATCGACAAGACGGCGCGCGTGCAGGAGCTCATCAACTCCTTCCGCGTCCGGGGCCACATGATGGCCGACATCGACCCGCTCGAGTACGTCCAGCGCTCGCACCCCGACCTCGACATCGAGAGCCACGGCCTCACCTTCTGGGACCTCGACCGCGAGTTCGTCACGGGCGGCTTCGGCGACAAGCGCACGGCACTCCTCCGCGACATCCTCGGCGTGCTCCGCGACTCGTACTGCCGCACGATCGGCATCGAGTACATGCACATCCAGGACCCGGTGCAGCGCAAGTGGATCCAGCAGCAGGTCGAGCGCAAGTACGAGAAGCCCACCCACGACGAGCAGATGCGCATCCTCGGCAAGCTCAACGAGGCCGAGGCGTTCGAGACCTTCCTCCAGACCAAGTACGTCGGGCAGAAGCGCTTCAGCCTCGAGGGCGGCGAGTCGATGATCGCGCTCCTCGACGAGGTGCTGCAGGGCGCCGCCAAGGAGGGCCTCGACGAGGTCGCGATCGGCATGGCCCACCGCGGCCGCCTGAACGTCCTGACCAACATCGCTGGCAAGACCTACGGACAGGTCTTCCGGGAATTCGAGGGCACGCAGGACTCGAAGACGTTCTCCGGCTCGGGCGACGTGAAGTACCACCTCGGCACCGAGGGCACGTTCACCGCCGACGACGGCCAGCAGGTGCCGGTCTCGCTCGCCGCCAACCCGTCGCACCTCGAGGCCGTCGACGGCGTGCTCGAGGGCATCGTCCGCGCGAAGCAGGACCGCAAGCCCGTCGGCACGTACTCGGTGCTGCCGATCCTGGTCCACGGCGACGCGGCGATGGCCGGTCAGGGCGTCGTGGTCGAGACCATGCAGATGTCGCAGCTCCGCGCCTACCGCACGGGCGGCACGATCCACCTCGTGGTCAACAACCAGGTCGGCTTCACCACGGTCCCCGGCGACGCGCGCTCGTCGATCTACTCGACGGATGTCGCGAAGGCCATCCAGGCGCCGATCTTCCACGTGAACGGCGACGACCCGGAAGCCGTGGTCCGCGTCGCGGAGCTCGCCTTCCGGTACCGCCAGGAGTTCAAGCGCGACGTCGTCATCGACCTCGTCTGCTACCGGCGGCGCGGTCACAACGAAGGCGACGACCCGTCGATGACGCAGCCGCTCATGTACAACCTCATCGAGGCGAAGCGCTCGGTCCGAAAGCTCTACACCGAGGCGCTCGTCGGCCGCGGCGACATCACCGAAGAGGAGTACGAGGAGGCGCACCGCGACTTCCAGGACCGCCTGGAGCGGGCCTTCGCCGAGACGCACGCCGCGCAGACCGGATCGATTCCGATCGTCGGCGGCCAGGCGCACGAGGCCGAGCCGGTCTCGGGCGAACTCGAGACGACCGGCGTGTCGACCGAGGTCGTCCACGCCATCGGCGACGCCTTCAACAACAAGCCCGAGGGCTTCACGGTCCACCCGAAGATCCAGCAGCTGCTCGCCAAGCGCCAGGACATGAGCCGCAACGGCAAGGTCGACTGGGGCTTCGGCGAGCTGCTCGCGCTGGGTTCGCTGCTGCTCGAGGGCACCCCGGTGCGTCTCGTCGGCCAGGATGCACGGCGCGGCACGTTCGTGCAACGCCACGCGGTGCTGCACGACCGCGTGAACGGTCAGGAATGGCTGCCCCTGCAGTACCTCGGCGACCAGCAGGCCCGGTTCTGGATCTACGACTCGCTGCTCAGCGAGTACGCGGCGATGGGCTTCGAGTACGGCTACTCGGTCGAGCGGGCCGACGCGCTCGTGATGTGGGAGGCGCAGTTCGGCGACTTCGCCAACGGCGCGCAGACGATCATCGACGAGTTCATCTCGTCGGCCGAGCAGAAGTGGGGCCAGCGCTCGAGCGTGGTCCTGCTGCTCCCCCACGGCTACGAGGGTCAGGGGCCCGACCACTCCAGCGCCCGCATCGAGCGCTACCTGCAGCTGTGCGCGGAAGACAACATGACGGTCGCGCGTCCCTCCACGCCGGCGTCGTACTTCCACCTGCTGCGCCGCCAGGCCTACCAGCGTCCGCGCCGCCCGCTCGTGGTGTTCACGCCGAAGGCGATGCTCCGGCTCCGCGGTGCGACGAGCGAGGTCGAGGACTTCACGCAGGGACGCTTCGAGCCCGTGCTCGACGACGCGCGGATCACCGACAAGGCCGCGGTCAAGCGGGTCGTGTTCATGGCGGGCAAGCTCTACTACGACCTGCTCGCCGAACTCGAGAAGAACCCGAACCCCGAGGTCGCGCTCGTCCGCCTGGAGCAGTACTACCCGCTGCCCGCTGCCGACCTGAAGGCCGTCGCCGACGCCTACCCGAACGCCGAACTCGTGTGGGCGCAGGACGAACCCGAGAACCAGGGCGCGTGGCCGTTCTTCATCATCGAGACGAACAAGCTCGGCCCGCGCGAGGTGCGTCTCGTCGCCCGCACCGCCGCCGCCTCCCCGGCGACCGGTTCCGCCAAGCGCCACGCCGCCGAGCAGGCCGACCTGGTCAAGCGCGCGCTGTACTAGGCCGCGCGCCCCGCACGACGACACGAGCGGATGCCTCCTCCCGGAGGCATCCGCTCGTGTCGTTTCCGTCCCGGGCCGCCGCCCGGCGTGATCAGCGCACCTCGACCGGGGGCCGGTGCGCGCGCTCGGACTCCCCGTCGGCGCCGCGGTCGTCGCCAGCTGCCGGCGCGGGCCCCGCGTCATCCGTCGGCGCCGCATGCGCACCGTTGCGCCGTTCCTCGCGAGACAGGCGGCTCGGCCACCAGATCGCCCGCCCGATGTCGTAGGAGACCGCGGGCACGAGCAGCGTCCGCACCAGGAACGTGTCGAGCAGGACGCCGAAGGCCACGATGAACGAGATCTGCGCCAGGAAGAGGATGGGCAGCACCCCGAGCGCAGCGAAGGTCGCCGCGAGCACGAGCCCCGCGGACGTGATGACGCCGCCCGTGAGCCGGAGCCCCCTGAGGATGCCCTCCCGGGTTCCGTGCCGCGCCGCCTCCTCCCGGACGCGCGTCATCAGGAAGATGTTGTAGTCCACGCCGAGGGCGACGAGGAAGACGAAGCCGAAGAGCGGCACCGACGGATCCGCACCGGAGAAGCCGAACACGAACTCGAACACCAGGGCCGAGACGCCGAGGGCGGCGGCGAACGACAGCACCACGCTCGCGATGAGGATGAGCGGCGCGACGACTGCCCGCAGCAGCAGCATCAGGATCACGAGGATCGCCAGCAGTACCAGCGGGATGATGAGACGCTGGTCGGCGATCGCCGCCTCGTTCGTGTCGAGCGCGACGGCGGTCGGACCGCCGACGAGCACGTCGCCTCCGACCTCGTCGAGACGCTCCCGCAGGTCGACGACCGTGGCCTCCGCCTCCGCGGAGTCGGCGGGGTCGTCGAGCGTCGCCTGGAGCAGCACCGCGCCGTCCACCACCGTCGGTTCGGGCGCGGGGGTACCGGGTGGGCCGAACGCCTGGATGCCGTCCTCCGTCACGGGTGCACTGCCGGCCGGCGAGTCGGCCGAGAGCACGGCGACGGATGCGACGCCCGAGGTGTCGAGGGCGATGTCGGCCATCTCCTGCAGGTCGTCCTCGGGTCCGATGATCACCGCGGGGGTGCCGGAACCGCCGGGGAAGTGCTCGCTCACGAGCTCCTGGCCGTCCCGCGCCTGCGACTCGCCGAGCACGAACTCGCTCGAGGGGACGCCGTCGGCGTCGAGTCGGACGAGCCCGAGCGCCATGACCGCGAGCAGCAGCGTCGACAGGATCCACACGATCCGGGGGCGGCGCGAGACGAGCCGGCCGATCGCGCCCCACAGCCCGCGTTCCGCGGCCTCCTCGGCGTCGACGGGCGCAGCGTGGCGGCCGTGCTCCGCATCGGTCGCGGCCGACTCGGCGCGCGCGATGCGTCGTGGCCAGAACGCGGCGCGCCCCGCCCAGAGCAGCAGCGCCGGCAGGAGCGTGAGCGCAGCGAGCAGGGCGAACACGATGCCGATGGCGGCGACCGGCCCCAGGATCTTGTTCGAGTTCAACTCGGAGGCGAGGAGGATGAGCAGGCCGACGATGACGGTTCCCGCCGAGGCCGCGATCGGCTCCCATGAGCCCTTCAACGCGGCCCACGTGGCATCCCACTTCGTCTCGTGCTGTGCGAGCGACTCACGGTACCGGGCGATGTAGAGCAGCGCGTAGTCGGTGGCCGCGCCGATCACGAGGATGAAGAGGATCCCCTGGGTCTGCCCCGACAGGAGCAGCAGGTCGGCCTTCGCGAGTTGGACGACCGTGAACACCGAGGCGGTGAGCGCGGTCACGCTGGTGAAGAGCACGATGATCGGCAGCAGCGGCGACCGGTACACGATCACGAGGATCACGAGCACGGCGAGGAGCGCGACGGCCAGGAGCAGCCCGTCGATGCCGGAGAACGCCGCGGCGAGGTCGGCCGTGAAGCCGGCCGGACCGGTCACTGCCGCGGTCGTGCCGTCGATGGGCGACTCGTCGAGGAGCGCACGCAGGGACTCGACCGTTGCGCCGGAGCCCTCCTCGCCCTCACCCGGTGCGATCGAGGCGACGAACTGCGCCGCCTCGCCGTCCTCCGACGGGATGACCGGGGATGTCTCGTCGGCGACGACGCCGTCGAGGTCGACGACCTCGTCGCGGAGGTCGTCGACGTCGGCGAGCTGGGCTGTCGTGAGGTCCGACCCGTCGTCGGTCGCGACGATCACGATCGCGGGGACGTTCTCCGAGTCGCGGAACGCGTCCTGCAGCTCGTTGACCTCGGTGGCCTCGGCCGATGCCGGCAGGAACGACGCCTGGTCGTTCTGCTGCACGTCGGAGAGCCCTCCGAACGCGGCGCCTCCGGCGCCGAACAGCGCGAACCAGACGAGGATCAGGACCGCGGGGATCAGGACTCGAAGCCAGACGGGGACGCGACCCCCGGGACGTTTCGCGACGGCATGCTCGTTCATCGTGCTCGACGCTACGGAACGACCCGCTCGGCGCGCGTCCATCGAAAGTTCGGAAACGGACGGGCCTCGCCGGCCATCGGTCCGGGCGACGCCGGGCGGGCGCGCGGAGGGGTCAGTCGGTCAGGACGTCGTGCCCGGACTGGAACGCCCGGATGCGGCCCAGCACCACCGTGCGGAGCTCCTCGGGCGCGCTCTCCCGGCACGCCCGCTGCACGACCTCGGTGATCGCGACGCCGACGCGAAGCTCGTTCCGGCAGTCGTCGCAGTTCGCCACGTGCTCGCGGATGTCGGCGGCATCCTCGCTGCACAGCTCGTTGTGCAGGTACTCCTCGAGTTCGGCCTTCGCCTTGTCGCAGCCGCAGTCGGTCATTTCGCGCTCCTGGAGGATCGGGTCGCCGGCTGTGTCGTGGCGAAGCCTCGTTCGCTGGCGTAGTCGGCGAGGGACTCGCGGAGCATCCGCCTGCCGCGGTGCAGGCGACTCATCACGGTCCCGATCGGGGTGTTCATCATGTCGGCGATCTCCTGGTAGGAGAATCCCTCGACGTCGGCGAAGTAGACCGCGAGGCGGAAGTCCTCGGGCAGCGCCTGCAGTGCGTCCTTCACGGCCGAGTCGGGCAGGTGGTCGATCGCCTCGGCCTCGGCCGAACGGCTCGAGGACGCGGTCGTCGACTCGGCGCCGCCGAGCTGCCAGTCCTCCAGCTCGTCGATCGTGCCCTGGTAGGGCTCCCGCTGCTTCTTGCGGTAGCTGTTGATGAATGTGTTCGTGAGGATCCGGTACAGCCACGCCTTGAGGTTCGTGCCCTGCGTGAAGGACGCGAACGCCGCGTAGGCCTTCACGAACGTCTCCTGCACGAGATCCTGCGCATCGGCGGGGTTCTTCGTCATGCGGAGGGCGGCCGCGTAGAGCTGGTCGATGAAGGGCAGCGCCTGTTCCTCGAACAGGGCGCCGAGATCGCGCTGGTCGTCGTCGGGGGTCGCCTCGTCGGACCGGGTCTCGCTGGCCGGGGTGGCGGAGTCGTCGCTCATCAGGGGCCATCCTAGATCGTCGGTCTCCGAGACGACCGGACGATCGAGTACCGCGAGTGACACGCACCGACTCCTTCCTGCTCTCGGACGCTACTGTTGGTAACCGATGCAGATCTCGAGGTATTCCGCGCCGGAGTTCGATCCGTACGGCGACAACCGCCAGACCGAGACGGATGACGGATGGCGCGCGCCCGTGGCATCCGGCCCGCTGTCGACCTCGCTGTCGCTGCCCGGCTCGAAGTCGCTCACGAACCGCGAGCTCGTGCTGGCCGCGTTGGCCGACGGCCCCTCCACGCTGCACGCGCCGCTGTGGTCGCGCGACAGCGAACTGATGATCGAAGGCCTCCACGCCCTCGGCGTCGGGTTGGAGCGGGTGCCGGGCGCCGGCGGGTTCGGCGACGACCTCCGCGTGACGCCGGCCGACGAGCTGTTCGGGTCGACCACGATCGACTGCGGCCTCGCCGGCACGGTCATGCGATTCCTCCCCGCCGTGGCCGCGCTCGCCCTCGGGCCGACGACGTTCGACGGCGACGCCTCCGCCTACCGCCGCCCGATGCGCGGGGTCATCGAGGGCCTCCGCGGCATCGGCGTCGACCTCGACGACGACGGCCGGTGGGCGCTGCCCTTCACGGTGCACGGAACCGGGCGGGTCGAGGGCGGCGAGCTCACGATCGACGCCTCGGCGTCGAGCCAGTTCGTCTCCGGACTGCTGCTGTCCGCGCCGCGCTTCGAGCACGGACTCGATCTCACGCACTCCGGCGAGCGGCTGCCGAGCCTGCCGCACATCGAGATGACGATCGACACGCTCGCCCGTCGCGGCGTCGTGGTCGAGCAGCCGTCGGTCGGTCGCTGGCGCGTCGCGCCCGGACCGATCGCCGCGCGCGACGTCGACATCGAGCCCGACCTGTCGAACGCCGCGCCGTTCCTCGTCGCCGCGCTCGTGGCGGGCGGCTCGGTCACGATCTCCGGCTGGCCCCGCGAGACGACCCAGGTCGGCGCGCAGCTGGCCGACCTGCTCCCCCGGTTCGGCGCGCGTGTCGAGCGGGCGGGTGATCTGCTCACCGTGCACGCGCCGACGCCGGCGAGCGACAGGAGCCGCGGCATCCGGGGCGTCGAGCTCGACCTGTCCGAGGCGGGCGAGCTCGTTCCGAACCTCGTCGCGCTGGCGGCCTTCGCCGACGAGCCGAGCACCATCACCGGGATCGGTCACATCCGCCATCACGAGACCGACCGACTCGCCGCGCTCGCGGCGGAGCTCAACGGCCTCGGCGGGCGCGTGACCGAGCTCGACGACGGCCTGCGTATCGAGCCTGCGCCGCTGCACGGCGGCGAGTGGAAGGCGTACGAGGACCATCGGATGGCGACCACCGGCGCGATCGTCGGACTCGCGGTCGACGGCGTCGTCGTCGACGACATCGGGTCGACGTCGAAGACGCTCCCGCAGTTCACCGAGCTCTGGGAGCGGATGCTCGGATGAGCTGGTGGGACACGGACGACGAGGATGAGGAGTACGAGGAGTACGACGAGGCCGACGTCCGGATCCGCCCGAACCGCCGGGGCAGTCGACCCCGCACGAAGGTGCGCCCCGAGCACGCCGACGCCGACTCGGGCTTCGTGCTCGGCGTCGATCGCGGACGCTACACCGTGCTCGTCGACGAGGGCGAGCCCGACGAGCGCGAGATCATCGCGGCGAGGGCCAGCGAGCTGCGCCGGAAGTCGGTCGTGACCGGCGACCGCGTCGACCTCGTGGGCGACACCTCGGGCGACGAGGGCACGCTCGCGCGCATCGTGCGCATCCGGGAGCGCACGACCCTCCTCCGGCGCAGCGCCGACGACACCGACGCGGTCGAACGGGTCATCGTCGCGAACGCCGACCAGATGCTCATCGTCATCGCTGCGGCGAACCCCGAGCCGCGCGTCCGGCTCGTCGACCGGTACCTCGTCGCCGCCTACGACGCGGGCATCGCCCCGCTCGTGTGCGTCACGAAGACCGATCTCGCCGACCCCGCACCGTTCCTCGCCAATTTCGCCGGCCTGGACCTCCCCGTCTTCCTCAGCCGCACCGACGCCATGCCGCTCGAGGCGATCTCCGACCGGCTCGTCGGGCACCGCACGGTGTTCGTCGGGCACTCCGGCGTGGGCAAGTCGACCCTCGTGAACGCGCTCGTGCCCGACGCGAACCGTGCGACCGGCCACGTCAACGTCGTCACCGGGCGCGGCCGGCACACGTCGTCCTCCACGGTCTGCCTGCGCCTCGAGCACGACGGCCGCACGGGGTGGGTGATCGACACCCCCGGCGTGCGCTCCTTCGGGCTCGGGCACGTCGATCCCGCGAACATCCTCGGCGCATTCGCCGACCTCGCCCGCGTCGCGGAGGACTGCCCTCGCGGCTGCACGCACCTGCCCGACTCCCCCGACTGCGCGATCGTCGAGGCCGTCGAGGCCGGCGATCTCGGCGAGTCGGGGCGGGTGCGGCTCGACTCGCTGCAGCGGCTGCTCGCCACGTTCGCCTGAGCACGGCGGGCGGAGGACGCGGCCGCCGGTCACGGGGCATCCGTCGCCCTGCCTACGATTGAGGCATGACCGACGTTCGACTCGCCGCCGGCGACCTCGCGCCCGACTTCACGCTCCCCGACCAGGACGGCTCGCCCGTCACGCTCTCCTCGCTGCGCGGACATCGTGTCGTGCTCTACTTCTACCCTGCGGCCATGACGCCGGGCTGCACGACCGAGGCGTGCGACTTCCGCGACAGCCTCAACTCGTTCGCGGGCGCCGGCGTGCGCGTCGTGGGGGTCTCGAAGGACGAGGTCCCCAAGCTGAAGGAATTCGCCGAGCGCGACGGCCTGAACTTCCCGCTGCTCTCCGACACCGACCTCGCGGTGCAGCAGGCGTACGGCGCCTGGGGCGAGAAGCAGCTCTACGGGAAGACGGTGACGGGCTCCATCCGCTCCACGTTCCTCATCGACGAGGAGGGACGGATCGCGAAGCCCATGTACAACGTGAAGGCGACCGGGCACGTCGCCCGGATCCGCAAGGAGCTCGGCCTCGACGCCTGAACTCGCCGCATCCCTCCGGGCGGTCGTCGCACAGCGGCGCCCGCCCCGAGACGTCTCCGGCGGTCGGCGTCCTCGTCGGTGACGGGCTCAGCCGGCCGTCGCGTCCTCCGGTCGCGCGTACAACTCGCGCACGGGCGGCCAGAGCAGGAGGCCGATCACCGTGATCGCGGGGATGAGCAGCAGCCAGCCGAGGTCGGGGCGAGCGAACAGCCCCTGGAACGCACCGACGGCGATCGAGAGCTGCAGCACCTGCCAGACGATCGCGGCGGCGCGCGACCACGGCGCGCGCCGGACGGATGCCACCGCGATCGCGCTCACCCAGGCGGCGGCGATCGCGACGAGCACGACCAGTGCGACGGCCGTCGCGAACGACGAGGGCTGCAGCACCAGCAGGTCGACGACCAGCCAGACGAGGACCGCGATCAGCGCGCCGGCCTCGGCGAACAGCAGGGCGACGACGGTCACGAACGCGGCGCGCACGCCGCCCGGATTCACAGGCATCTCCCGAAGAGCACTCTTGATTCGCTTCTCTCGCTATGCGACCATTTACAAGGCCGAATTGATGCTCACAGGGACGTGAGCCGATCGCTTCCCACGATCCTACTTCCCGAGATTCGGCTTTCCCCCTGCAGCACCGCCGGTTTCCGGCTGCGCCCCCGTGCGCCTGCTGCGAACCGATGAAACAAGGAGCATCTACATGGATTGGCGCGACAAAGCCGCCTGCCTCACCGCCGACCCGGAACTGTTCTTCCCCGTCGGCAACACCGGTCCGGCCGTCGACCAGATCGAGAAGGCCAAGGCGGTCTGCGCCCGATGCACCGTCACCGAGATCTGCCTCCAGTACGCCCTCGAGACCGGTCAGGACTCGGGCGTCTGGGGCGGTCTGAGCGAGGATGAGCGCCGCGCCCTCAAGCGCCGCGCCGCTCGCGCACGTCGCGCCGGCTGAGACCCGGCGCGCAACGCGCGCCCTGGCTCCGACGACCCGGGTCGTCCCGACGGAGCCGAGCCCCCGCAGGGCGCGCGACCTCCCCGCAGCACCCGGACCGGACGGCACCCGCGATCTCGCGGGTGCCGTTCGCACGTCCGGGTCAGGCCTTCGTGATCCAGCGCAACGGCACCTCGATGGTCACCTCGGTGCCGCTGCCGACCACCGTGTGCCAGTCGATCGTGCCGCCGAGCTCGCCCTGGATGAGCGTGCGCACGATCTGGGTGCCGAGTCCCTCGCCGACCTTGCCCTCGGGCAGGCCCGAGCCGCTGTCGCGCACCTGCACGGTGAGCACGGTCTCGGAGCGGTTCGCGATCACCTCGACGTCGCCCTCCCGCCCGGCGAGGCCGTGCTCGACGGCGTTCGTGACCAGCTCGGTGAGCGCGAGCGCGAGCGGCGTGGCGTATTCGCTCGGCAGGACGCCGAAGGTCCCCGACTTCTTGGGGTGCGCGGTCGTGTTGTGCGCGGCGGCCACCTCGGCGACGAGCAGCAGTGCGCGGTCGAACACCTCGTCGAAGTCGACGTTCTGCGTGAGCCCCTCCGAGAGGGTGTCGTGCACGACCGCGATCGCGCCGACGCGGCGCATCGCCTGCGTCAGTGCGTCGCGCGCCTCGTCGGAGTGGGTTCGGCGGGCCTGGATCCGCAGGAGCGAGGCGACCGTCTGCAGGTTGTTCTTCACCCGGTGGTGGATCTCGCGGATCGTCGCGTCCTTGGTGATGAGCTCCTGCTCCTGGTGGCGGAGCTCGGTCACGTCGCGCGTGAGCACGATGGCACCCGTGCGTTCGCCGCGACGCCGGATGGGGATGGCGCGGAGCGACACCGTGACCCCACGCGATTCGACGTCGGTGCGCCACGGCGCCCTGCCCGTCACCACCAGCGGGAGCGATTCGTCGACGTCGAGCTTGCCGCTCAGCAGCCGCGTCGCGACGTCGGCGAGCGACTGCCCCTCGAGTTCGTCGTCGAAGCCCATGCGGTTGAACGCCGACAGCGCGTTGGGGCTCGCGAACGTCGTGACGCCGTCGACGTCGAGCCGGATCAGCCCGTCGGACGCGCGCGGCGCCCCACGACGGGGTCCGGTCGGCGCACCGAGGTCGGGGAAGTCCCCCGAGGCGATCATCTGGAACAGCTCGTCGGCGCAGTCGTTGAACGTGAGCTCCTGCCGGCTCGGCGTCCGCGTCGACCCGAGGTTGGTGTGCCGCGTGATCACGGCCACCGGGTCGGGTGCGAGCGCCGTGCCGGTCACCGACAGTCGGCGCATCACGGGCACGGCGCGGACGCGCGTCGGCATCTCCTCGTACCAGTCGGGCGCCGAGGACTCCTGGATCGTGCGTGCGCCGAAGGCCTCAGAGACGAGGTCCCGCCACTCGCTCCGGATGCCCTGGCCGACGAAGTCGCGGTAGAACAGCGTCGCGGCGCTCGACGGGCGGGAGTGCGCGACCGCGACGAATCCGTCGTCGCCCGAGGGCACCCAGAGGACGATGTCGGCGAAGGCGAGGTCGGCGAGCAGCTGGAGGTCGCCGACGAGCATGTGCAGCCAGTCGACGTCGGCCTGGCTGCTGCGCCCCTGGGCGAGGACGAGGTCACTGAGGGTCGACACGGGTCAAGCGTACCCACCCGAGCGGACGCCTCAGACCGCGACCGCGCGACGCCGCAGCGCACCGAACGGGACCCGCCCGCGTCGCGTTCCGGCGTTCGACGGGAGCAGCCGGTCGTCGACGTACGACCGCAGCGCCGCCCGGAGCGGGGACCGCGGTGCGGCGTCCCGGAGCGTGCGCGCCGTGAGGATCGCGGCATCCGCCGCCCGACCGTCCTGCGGAAGCAGGACGGCGTCGGCCAGCCCGGCGAACCGGCGCAGGGTCTGGCGGACCTGCGCATGCGCGTCCATGCCGAGCGCGCTCGTGCGGACGCGATTCACGAGGACGTCGACGCGGTCGTGCTCGACGTGCTCGACGAGCTCGGCGTGGCCGCGAAGGAGTCGGGACATGCCGACCGGGTCGGCGAGTCCGACGGCCACGACGCGATCGGCCGCGGCGAGCGCGGCGAAGGTCGCGGCGTTCCGACGCGGTGCGAACGGATCGCTCGTGAGTTCCTCGTCCCGCTCGAGGCTGAAGCCGACGTCGATCACCACGAACTCGAATCGCGAACGCATGACCCGCAGGGTGTCGGTGACCCGCTCGTGCGAGAGCTCGGGCCATCGGCTCGGTCCGACCAGCCCCGTGAACACGTCGAACGACGCCCTCGGCGACGAGTACCGCTGGGCGATGCGCTCGAGCTCGACGCGGTCGAGCGCACCGGTGCCGGCGAGACGGCAGGCCGATGCGAAGCCGGGTGCCTCATCGAGCAGTCCCAGCGCGGCGGCGATGGCGCCGCCGTACGGGTCGGCGTCGACGAGCGCGACCAGGTGCCCGGCGGCGGCCAGCTCGGCGGCGATGCCGACGGCGATCGTCGTGCGGCCGGGTGCGCCGGACGGACCCCACACCGCGACGATTCCCGGACGGTCGTCCCGATGCGACGAACCACGCTCGCGCGACTCGTGGCCGAGCCGCGACGGCAGGCCCGGTCCGCCCGCGAGCAGCGCCTCGAGCTCGGCCGGTCCGACCTCGGCGTCGAGCACCTCGTGGAGTCCGATGCGATTCGCCTCCGCCCGATCGCGATCGGTCGAGGCGATGGCGACCAGTCTGATGCCCCGCTGGTCGCAGGCGGCGAGGAGCTCCGAGTCGAGCGTCGCCGCGCCCGCTCCGACGACGACGATGTCGGGTCCGAGGACGTCGAGGCAGTCGAGCACGTCCCGGCGTCCGACAACCCGGGCGACGATGACGTGACCGGCCTCGACCAGGTCGGCGAGGAACCGGTCCTCGACGGATGGCTCGAGTGCGAGGGCGAGCCGCGCCATCAGCCCGCACTCGACGCGACGGCGGGCGACGGGACGAGGTCGATGGCATCGCCGGAGGCGAGCGCCTCGAGCAGCGCGGCCGTCTTCGCGCGAGGGATCAGCAGTTCGACGCTCGGTCCGTCGCCGGCGACCATCCCGTCGCCGTCGAGCACCGCAGCGACCTCGGCGCCCGCGACGAGGACGACGGGCGGCTCGAACACGCCTCGTTCGAGTTCACCCGCGGCCCACACGTCGACCACGGCACCCGGAGCGGTCCCGCGCGCGAGCGGCCCGCGCGTGGGCACGACGACCGTCGCGGTTCCCGCGGTGTCGCCCTCGGCGACGGATGCCGCCGGCACGAGTTCGCCCTCGCGGACCGTCCGCGTCACCACGAGCCCGCCGCCCGGCACGTCGGCCGGCGCGAGGTAGCCGTCGGCGAGACCGCCGAGCCGCACCGACTCGACCCGGAGGTCGTCGAGGGTCACACGCGTCCCCGCGGTGACCGTCGTCGGTGCGACGAGCACCTCGGTCGTGTCGTCGAGTGCCTCGACGAGCGCCCAGACCCCCACCGTGGACCCCGCGACCAGGACGAGGCCGACGAGCAGTCGCGGGTCCATCCGCCGACGCTCCCCGACGGGCCGTGTCGGACGTTCCGCCATCGCTGCTCCTCTCGCGGTCGCTTCGCTGCCGGCGACCACGACCCATCGTGGTCGGAGTCCGAGAGGACGCCGTGAAGTTATCCACACGACGCGTGGTCGGAGCGGCACGCGCCGATACTTGAGGGATGGTCCACCACGCTGCGGGAGAGCCGCTCGGCCGCTTCCTCACCATCGCCGACGCGGCGGAGGTGCTGGCGGTCGACGTCGAGGCCGTGCACGAGCTCGTCATGTCGGGCGAGCTCCCGGCGATCCGCGTCGGCGAGCGCGGGCCGTGGCGCATCGAACGTTCGCAGCTCGAGGTCTTCATCGAACTGCGCTACGAGTCGACGCGCCGCGAGGTGGCCTGGAACGAGGGCGAGTTCGCCAACGTCATCGAGTTCTCCGGGATCCGTCCGAGCGGGCTGCGCCCCGTGGACTGAACGGGCCGGCCGAGCCCGATCACCTCGCTTCGGTCGCGACCACGACGGTGATCCGCGCGAGCGGCACCAGACGGTAGCCCCTGACCTCGCGCTCGCGACGCGGCGTACCCGGCTCGTGCAGGGCGAGGTCGAGATGGTCGGAGGCGACCCGGTCGATCGTCCCGTGCACCCGACCCTCGAGGGTGCGGACCTCGACACCGGCACGACGGCGCCCGAGGTCGCGGAGCGCGAACGCGATCCCGATGCGCTCGACGAGTCCGCTCGGCGCGGCCTGCGGAGCGAGGCTGTCCTCGAGCTGGCGACGGCTCGCGGAGACTGCTGCGATGGCGGAGACCGGCACGACGCACTGGGCACCCGGCGGTCCGCCGCCGACGCCGCCGATCCAATCGCGACCGAACGCGGTCGGACGCAGGTGCACGGATGTCGCGTCGACGAGTTCGAGCCGGACCGCTCCACGGTCTGACGCGGTCATCGCCGCGATCCGCTCGCGCAGTCCGAGACGGCCGATGCGCATGCGCTCGGATTCGATGGCGAGCGCGCGCTCCTCCTCGCGGCGATCGTGCTCGAGCTGCGTCTCGAGGTCGTCGAACAGCCGGTCCCACCGCATGCGACCGACGCTAACCCCGGTGTCGGGCGAACCGACGCGGTTCTCCACAGGCGACGATTTCCCTTGACACCCGCACTCCGGCGCCCCTACCGTTCGATCTAGACCACCCGAACACCCCCGAAGAGGGGGCACGTCGCGTCGGACCCCCGCCGATCGCCCCGCCCTACTGGAGCCGTCATGACCGCACGCCAGCCCGGCGCGCCTCGCAGCGCCGCGATCCACGGGACGAGCGCCCGCCGTCTCGACCTCGACGACTACTTCGCGCGGCAGCGCGCCGGTCGCGCCGACCTCCCCGACCCGGAGCCCCTCCTGCGGAACCTCACGCACTGCGTGATCGAGGTGCTCGCAGGCGCGCGCGACCTCGAACAACTCGCACGCTGGGTCACCGACGACGTGTATCGCAATCTCTCCAAGCGCGTCGTCCTCGCGGCGCGTGCACGGCGCGTCAAGGGACTCGTGCCGCAGCGACCGGCGTTCACCGTGGGCCGGGTCCATCTCGCCGAGCCCGCCGACGGCATCGTCGAGGCGGTCGTGATGGTGCACCAGCGCGCACGGTCCCGTGCCGTCGCCATCCGCCTCGAGGGCCTCGATCAGCGCTGGCGGGCGAGCGTCATCAGCGTGCTCTGAGTCCACGGCCGGCGCCGCGTGCCATGCGTCCCCGCGTCGGCACATCCAATAGGCTCTGCGAATGGAGCGCACGTCGGTGCCGTCCGACCGCGGATCCCGCCTGCTCAAGGCCGTGGCATCCGTCGGCGTCGCGATCGAGGACGACGACGACCGTCGCATGGAGAAGTCGGTCCTGGCCTTCACCGCCGTCTTCACTGCCGTCGTCGTGACGCCCTGGGCGGTGTTCTACTATTCGATCGGTCGACCCGCCGCCGCCGCCATCCCGACGTTCTACGTGCTGATGACGATCGTCGGACTCCTCGTCCTGCGCCGACGACACGAGGACAGCGTCCTCCGCGCATCGCAGCTCGCCATGTTCCTCGTGCTGCCGCCGCTCGCCCACGTCGCTCTCGGCGGGTTCGTCCAGAGCAGTGCCGTCATCCTCTTCGCGCTCGCGGCGCCGGTCGGCGCGCTCTCGTTCACGCGCGTCCACCGACCCTGGATCGTGTTCGTCGCGTTCACGGCGATCGTCCTGATGCTCGTCCCGCTGGAGCCCACGCTTCAATCGCTGGTGCCGTCCCTCGACGCGACGGTCGTGACCGTCTTCTTCGCCGTGAACATCGTCTCCATCTCGACGATCATGTTCGTCGCCATGGGCTCGTACGTGCGCTCCCGCGACCGCCTCGCCGCCGCGCTCGCGATGGAACGCGACCGCACCGATCGTCTGCTCCGCAACGTCCTGCCCGATGCGATCGCGGACCGTCTCGTCGCCGGCGAGCGCCCGATCGCCGACCGTTACGATCGCGTCGGCGTCCTGATCGCCGACATCGTCGACTTCACGACCCTGTCGGAGTCGGTGTCGGCCGACGACCTCGTCCACGACCTGAACGAGCTGCTCCGCGACTTCGACGCGCTGGCCGCCGAGCTCGGCGTGACGAAGGTCAAGACGATCGGCGACGCCTACCTGGCCATCTGCGGCGGCCCGTCGGGCCCGGCGGACGTGACCGCGCTCGCCGACCTCGGGCTGCGATTCCGCGAGATCGCGGGCACCCACGCGATCGGCGGACGGACCGGCATCCGCCTGCGCATCGGCATCGACGTCGGGCCCGTGGTCGCCGGCGTGATCGGCGAGTCCCGCTTCCTCTGGGACGTCTACGGTGCGACCGTCAACACCGCCAGCCGGATGCAGTCGACCGCACCGCCCGGCGCGATCCAGGTGACGGACCGCGTCGCCGCGGAGCTCGGCACCGCGTTCGAACTGACCGAGCGCGGCGTCATCGAGGTCAAGGGCCTCGGCCCGGTGCACATCTCGTACGTCGAGACGAGACGCCCGCCGGCGTGAGCCGGCGCCGCGGATCGCCGCGGCGAGCGGTCCGGCACGACGGCGGACGGCTCGGGTCGCCCCGAGCCGTCCGCGCACGTCATCGGGTCAGCGACCCCTGCGCTCCTGCGCGCGCCGCTCCTGCCGGTTCATCGGGCCCGCCTCGCCGTCCTGACGCTGCCCGAAGGCACCGCGCGCAGCCGGCGCCGGCGGCTGCTGCGGCTCGCCGGACTGCTGCTGTGCGACGGCGCGCCGAGCCCGCTGGGTCGCGGCCTGCTGCAGCTGACCGCGCTGGTTGCGCACCTCGACGCCACCCGAATCGCTCGGAGCCGTGTAGCTGAGCTTCTCCTCGGGGGCGGTCGGGCGCTGGAGGCCCTTGGCCTCGATCCGCGGCCCGGCGACGCCGGCCTGCGGCGCGACCTCGACCTCGAGGTTGAAGAGGAAGCCGATCGTCTCCTCGCGGATCGAACCCATCATCTGCTGGAACATCGCGTAGCCCTCGCGCTGGTACTCCACGAGCGGGTCGCGCTGCGCCATCGCCCGGAGGCCGATGCCGTCCTTCAGATAGTCCATCTCGTAGAGGTGGTCGCGCCAGCGACGGTCGATGACCGAGAGGACGACGCGGCGCTCGAGTTCGCGCATCGCGGGGCTGCCGAGCTGCTGCTCGCGTCGCTCGTACGCGAGCTTCGCGTCGGAGAGGATCTCGCGCCTGACGAAGTCGCGGTTCACGCGCCCCTTCTCGCCCGCCTCGGCGACGACCTCGTCGATCGTGATGCCGATCGGATACAGGGTCTTGAGCTCGGCCCAGAGGGCGTCGAAGTCCCACTCGTCGGGGGACCCGGCCGCGGTGTGCTCGTCCAGCACCTCGTCGATGACCTGCTCGAGGAAGCTCTGGACGCGGTCGTGCAGATCGTCGCCCTCGAGGATGTGCCGACGGTCAGAGTAGATCGCCTCACGCTGTCGGTTCAGGACGTCGTCGTACTTCAGGACGTTCTTCCGGATCTCCGCGTTGCGGGCCTCGACCTGCGACTGCGCCGAGCGGATGGCACGCGTGACGACCTTCGACTCGATCGCGACGTCGTCGGGGACGCCGCGCGACATCAGGCTCTCCGCCGCGCCCGCGTTGAAGAGGCGCATGAGGTCGTCGGTGAGGGAGAGGTAGAAGCGGCTCTCGCCGGGGTCGCCCTGTCGTCCGGAGCGGCCGCGCAACTGGTTGTCGATGCGTCGCGACTCGTGGCGCTCGGTGCCGAGCACGTACAGGCCGCCGGCATCGAGGACCTTCTGCGCCTCGCCCGAGGTCTCGCCCTTGATCTTCTCGAAGACCTCGTCCCAGGCCGCCTCGTACTCCTCCGGAGTGTCGACGGGGCTGAGGCCGCGCTCGTGCATCTTCTGCACGGCGATGAACTCGGCGTTCCCGCCGAGCATGATGTCGGTGCCGCGGCCGGCCATGTTCGTCGCGACGGTGACCGCGCCGTAGCGACCCGCCTGAGCGACGATCGCCGCCTCCCGCGCGTGGTTCTTCGCGTTCAGCACCTCGTGCCGCACGCCCTTCTTGGCGAGCAGACGCGAGAGGTACTCGCTCTTCTCGACGCTCGTCGTGCCGACGAGGACGGGCTGGCCCTTCTTGTGCCGCTCGACGATGTCCTCGACGACCTGGGCGAACTTCGCCTCCTCGTTCTTGTACACGAGGTCGGGCTGGTCGATGCGCACCATCGGCTTGTTCGTCGGGATCGGGACGACGCCGAGCTTGTACGTCGACATGAACTCCGCCGCCTCGGTCTCGGCGGTGCCGGTCATGCCCGAGAGCTTGTCGTACAGGCGGAAGTAGTTCTGCAGCGTCACGGTCGCGAGGGTCTGGTTCTCGGCCTTGACCTGCACGCCCTCCTTGGCCTCGATCGCCTGGTGGATGCCCTCGTTGTAGCGTCGGCCGACGAGGATGCGCCCGGTGTGCTCGTCGACGATGAGCACCTCCCCGTTCATGACGACGTAGTCCTTGTCCTTCTTGAACAGCGCCTTCGCCTTGATCGAGTTGTTCAGGAACGAGATGAGCGGGGTGTTCGCCGACTCGTACAGATTGTCGATGCCGAGGTAGTCCTCGACCTTCTCGATGCCGGGCTCGAGCACGCCGACGGTGCGCTTCTTCTCGTCGACCTCGTAGTCCTCGCCGGGGACGAGGCGCTTGGCGAGGTTGGCGAACTCGGTGAACCAGCGGTTCGCCTCACCCGACGCCGGGCCGGAGATGATGAGCGGGGTCCGGGCCTCGTCGATGAGGATCGAGTCGACCTCGTCGACGATGGCGAAGTAGTGGCCGCGCTGGACCATGTCGGCCGCCTGCCACGCCATGTTGTCGCGCAGGTAGTCGAAGCCGAACTCGTTGTTCGTTCCGTAGGTGATGTCGGCGGCGTACTGCTCGCGGCGCACGGCGGGCGTCTGGCCGGCCACGATGCATCCGGTGGTCATGCCGAGGGCGCGGAAGACGCGGCCCATCAGTTCGGACTGGTAGCTCGCGAGGAAGTCGTTGACCGTGACGATGTGCACGCCACGGCTCGTGAGCGCGTTGAGGTAGGCGGCCGTCGTCGCGACGAGCGTCTTGCCCTCACCGGTCTTCATCTCGGCGATGTTGCCGAGGTGGAGGGCGGCGCCGCCCATGAGCTGCACGTCGAAGTGCCGGAGGCCGAGCGTGCGGCGGCTCGCCTCGCGGACGGCGGCGAACGCCTCGGGCAGGAGGTCGTCGAGCGACTCGCCGTTGCCGTAGCGCTCGCGGAGCTCCACGGTCTCGTGCTTGAGCTCCTCGTCGCTGAGGGCCCGGAAGTCGTCTTCGAGGGCGTTGATCGCGGCGGCGTAGTTCTCGAGCCGCTTGAGCGTGCGACCCTCGCCGACGCGGAGGACCTTTTCCAGAATCGAAGCCACGAACTGCTCTCCAGTGTTGTCGTTCAGGCGTGCGACGTCGGGGTGGGGCACCCGCGCACGCCGGAGGATCCGCCTGTGCAGACGGTCATCATAGCCATGCTACTGGGCAGCGGACTGGGCGACGGCCCCGGCCGGCAGGGCGACGGCCCCGGCCGGACGCGTCAGGCGTCGACCGGGGCCGTCCGGACCGCAGCGGATGCCGGGTCAGGCGATCGTGCGCGCGAGCCCGAGCGCCTCGGCCGCCTCGGCCTGGTCGGCCTGGGCGTGTTCGTCGAGGCCGATCACGCCGTAGTCCCAGCCCTTCCGGCGGTACACGACGCTCGGCCGGTGGTTCTCAGAGTCGATGAAGAGGTAGAAGTCGTGGCCGACGAGCTCCATGTGGTACAGGGCGTCGTCGACGGTCATCGGTGTCGCCGCGAAGACCTTGCGGCGGATCACCACGGGCGAGTAGTCCTCGTCCTCCTCGGCCGCGGATTCCTCGCCCACGATCGGGATGTTGCCGGTGCGAACCTTCTCGAGGATCTCGACGTCCGCGGCCTGCACGCCCATGTCGGCGAAGCCCGCGTCGGTGGCCTCTCGGAGCGAGGTCGGGCGGCGACTGCCGCCTCGGTGCACCTTGCGGCGGTCCTTCGCACGGCGGATGCGTTCGAGGAGCCGCCCGAGTGCGACGTCGAGCGCCGCGTACTTGTCGGCCCCATCGGCCTCGGCACGGACCACCGGGCCCTTGCCGACGAGGGTGAGCTCGACCCGGTCCAGCCCGGAGTTGTTCCCGTTCTTCTCGTTGTGACGGCTGACCTTGATGTCGAGCGAGATTGCTCGTTCGGACAAGCTGGAGACCTTCTCGGCCTTCTCGGCCGCGTAGGCGCGGAATCGATCGGTGACTTCCAGGTTTCGTCCGACGATGTTCAGTTCCATGTCAACCTCCATCCACCGGCGTGTCACCCGGTTCTGAAGGGGTGGTTCGACCACGCCTGTCCTGACACCGTAGCCCCCGAGGTGGCGGTTGTCACGGGTCGATGTTCACGCGTCCGCACGCACTCGGGTGATTCGCAGGCGGGTCCGGGCGAGCACCGCGATCGCCTCCACCCGTCCCCCGGCCTCGCGGATCGCACGCTCCGCGTCGGCGAGGGTCGAACCGGTCGTCAGGATGTCGTCGACGAGGACGAATCGTCGGCCGGTGAGGGGCCGGCGGGCCGCGAAGGAACCGCGCGAGTTCACGCGGCGCGCCTCGCGCCCCAACGCCGCCTGGTCGGCGCGTGCACCGGCGCGCAGCACGTCCACCGGTGCGAAGCCTGCCTCGCGGACGAGCATCCGCACCGGATCGTATCCGCGAGCGCGCCCGGCCGCGGCGGTCGACGGCACCACCGCGACCTCACGCGGCGTCGCGTCGAGTTCGCCGACGGCGGCCGCGAGGGAATGGCGGAGCGCGGCGCCGAGCGGGCGCACGGCATCGGTCCTCCCCTCCTCCTTGAAGGCTCGGATGACGCGTGCCGCCGTCCCCCCGTACTCGAGGGCCGCCCACGCGGCGGTGCCCGAACCCGACTCGGCACGGAAGGGCCGCGGCGCGAGGGCGGCGCGGCATCCGTCGCAGAGCCCGCGGTCGGGTTCGCCGCAGCCGGCGCACGCGACGGGGAGGAGGAGCGCGAGCGCGTCGAGGAGGGCTGCCGGAGGACGCCACGGCGCGCGTCGCGTGAGGGAGGGTGCCATCCCGGCAGGCTCTCGCAGGTTGCGGAGGCGCGGGTGCTCGGGGGCGTCGTCGGGCGGCCCAGCGCACGCGCAGCGGACGTGGAGGACGGGTCCGCGGGCGGTCAGCCGGTCTGCTGCGTCGCCAGGAAGCGCAGGTCTCGCGCCTGCACCTGCCATCCGACGCCCGCACCGGTCGCGAGGTCCCCGTCCGCGGTGAGGATCCGGAGGTCGCGCAGGCTGTTCGCGCCGTCGATCTCGATGCCCGACGAAGGTCCGTCGCGCGATTCGGCCGGCGTCCCGAGCTCCTGCAGGGTCAGGCGGGTCTCCGACTCGGAGGTCTGCGTCAGGGTCCCGAGCGTGCGGGAGTCGAGCCAGGCGACATCGAGGGGGGTTCCGCCGGAGACGCTGAGCTCGAGGGTGACCGCGCCGAGCTCGATCGGCACGCCGTCCTCGGTCCGCACCACCGACGCCGCGACGAGCCGCGTACGCGAGCCGTCGACGAGTAGTGCCGCCATGCGCGTGCCGTCGCGCGAGAGCTGGAGCGAGACGATGCGGTCCGCGTTCCACGGCACGCCGATCTGGCCGCTCGTGCCGTCGCCCGCGAACCACGCGAGCTCGTCCGGTGCATCGCGCGGCACCGACCACACGGTCCCGTCCACGTCGAGCGCCGGGGTGATGAGCCCGGCACGAGGGTCGAGGAGGACGGTGTCGGCACCCGAGCGCACGAGGTGCACCCCGTCGTCCGCGAGCACGGCGGCCGAGGTCGCGCCCGATCCGAGCGCCGCACCCGACGGACCCAGCGACACCACCGGCTCGGAGACGCCCTCGATCGAGGCGACCTGGTCGCCCGCCGACGAGAGGTAGCCGAAGCTCTCGCCGTCGTAGACGGCCGGACGCGCGTCGACCCGGAGCGTCCGCTCAGGCAGGTCGGAGGTCTCCGGAGCGCTGAGCGCCACCCCGTTCAGCGTGAGGGCCACGTCGTCGACGTTCCGCACTCCGGACAGGCTCTGCTCGAGCTGGTAGCGCATGAGCTGGATGGTCCGGAGGTTGTCGAACGCCGCACCGGCGAGGTCGACCTCCGCCGTCCCGGCGGTCACCGGCACCGTGGACTGCCCGAGTTCGACGTCCTCCGGGAAGGCGGATGCCACCCCGGGCGCGAGCCATTCGACGGGACCCTCGAGCAGCGCCCGTACGATGCTCGTCTGCAACGAGTCGCGGCCGGCGAACCATCGGACGTCCGGAACGACGTACCGGAACTGCGGATCGAAGAACGCGAGGCTGTAGTCGCGGTACACGAGTCCGAAGCTCGACTCGTCGATGAGCACTCCCGGCGGAGCGAGGGAGATCCGCCACTGCTCGTCGACCCGCTCGAACCGATACTCGAGCTGCACGGGCTCGGTCGACCCGGCGGCGATGTACTGGCCGTTCTCGGCGAGGCTCGCCTGGGGGACGACCCGCATCCGGATGAGGTCGTCGCCGAGCTGGGTGAAGGACCGGTCGGCGAGCACGTCGATCGACACCGCGGCATCCGAGTCCCACTCATCGGCGAACGTCGGCGTCAGGAACTGGCGGGCGATCTCGTAGTTGCCGTTCGGGCTCGCGGCGGCGTCGATGAACCCCTCGAGGATCTGCTGCTGGGACGCACCCTCACGCGGCCCGCGCGGGAGGATGTCGACGTCGACGGGCTGCTCGGTCGCCTCCGGGTCGCCCTGGTGCACCGCGCCGCTCGTGGGGATCGACGCGCAGCCGGCGAGCACCGCGACGACCGCCCCCGCGGCGATGGCGAGGCGCACGAGGCGCGAACGGAGTGCACGGCTACGCATCGCTGGCCTCCTGGATGGACGTCTGGTCGACGACGTGCCTCGCACCGTCGTCGGGGCCCGTCGCGTCCGGGTCCCGCGGTTCGAGCGGGAGCGGGGGCACCACGGCCTCCGCTTCGTCGTGGACCCGCGGAAGGACGAGGCGGAAGACGGTGCCGCGCTCCTCGCGCGACCAGACGTCGAGCGTGCCACCGTGCGCGACCGCGTCTTCGAGCGAGATCGCGAGGCCGAGGCCGGTGCCGCCGATCGTGCGGCGACGACTCGGGTCGGCCCGCCAGAAGCGGTCGAACACACGCTCGGCCGCCTCCTCGGACATGCCGAGCCCGAAATCGCGCACCGAGAGCGCGACCGCCGTCGCGTTCGAATCGACCGCGATCACGATGGGGCGGCCTTCGCCGTGCTCGATCGCGTTGCCGATCAGGTTGCGCACGATGCGACGGATGCGCCGAGGGTCGACCTCCGCGTTCAGGTGCCCACCGGGCGCCTCGAGCCTGAGCTCGCTACCTCGCTCGAGCGCGAGCGAGTGCATCGACTCGATGGATTCGGCGGCGAGATTGACGAGGTTCGTCGGCTCCGTCTCGAGCTCGACGGATCCGGCGTCGTACCGGCTGATCTCGAGCAGGTCTGCGAGCAGGGTCTCGAACCGTTCCGTCTGCGTCTTCAGGAGTTCCGCCGTCCGGGCGGTCGCGGGCGGGAAGTCCTCGCGCTGGGCGTAGAGCACCTCGCCGGCGAGCCGGATGGTGGTGAGCGGGGTGCGCAGTTCGTGGGAGACATCGCTGACGAACCGCTGCTGCATGACCGACAGCTCCGCGAGGTCGCGGATGCGAGCCTGGAGCGTATCGGCCATGCCGTTGAACGACTCGGCGAGCGCCGCGAGTTCGTCCTCGCCCTTCGCGGGCAGGCGGACGCCGAGGTCGCCTGCGGCGAGTCGTCGGCTCGTCGCCGAGACCGCCTGGATCGGCTCGATCACCCAGCGGACCACGACGAGGGTGATCGCGCTGAGGAGGGCGATGAGCGCGATCGCGCCGATGGCTCCCGTGAGCTGCATGAACGCCAGCGTCTGCGCGGCATCCGCGAGGTCGTAGCCGATGTAGAGCTCGTAGCGCCCCGCGCCGCCGGGGATGACGAGGTCGGTGCCGACGACGACACCCGGGATCGACTCGCCGTCCTCGCCGTCGAGTTCGACGGACTGCCAGTACTGGGTCTCGGGGTTCTCCTGCACTCGCTCGCGCAGTTCCGGGGAGATCTTCCCGCCGAGGTCGGGACTCAGGAAGTCGGACGGCGCGACCGCCACCGGCGTCGTGGCCGGCGCCCGGAAGAGGGCGATGTCGGAACTCCCGGAGACGCCGATGACCGTCTCGATCGCGTCGTACGTGACGGCCTGCACGCTCGCCCGGTCGGTCGCGTCCGACGCGTCGAGGATGCCCTGCGCGGCCGCGGCGGCCGTCGACGAAGAACCGAGTGCATCCTCGACCTGGGCCTGGAAGAGGTTCGACGCGACCGTGAACGAGATCGTGAAGCCGATGACGAGGATCGCGAGGCTCGAGAGCCCGAGGGTGATGAGGACGGTGCGGAACTGCAGCGATCGTCGCCACAGGGTCCCGAAGCGGCGCATCCGGTCGCGGAACCATCCGACGGCGCGCTGCGCCGGAGTCGCCGCGGTGGACATGGTGCGCCCGCCTCAGGTGGTGGCGCCGGCGCGATAGCCCACGCCACGCACGGTCATCACGATCCGCGGGTTGTCGGGGTCGTGCTCGACCTTGGCGCGGAGACGCTGCACGTGCACGTTCACGAGACGCGTGTCGGCCTTGTAGTGGTAGCCCCACACCTGCTCGAGCAGCATCTCGCGCGTGAAGACCTGCTGCGGCTTCGAGGCGAGCGTGAGCAGCAGGTCGAACTCGAGCGGCGTGAGGTTGATGCGCTCGTCGCCGCGCCGGACCTCGTGCCCCGCTGCGTCGATGACGAGGTCGCCGACCGAGATCGTGTCGGCGACGGCCTCGGGCGCCGGCCGGAGCCGGGTCCGGATGCGGGCGACGAGTTCCTTCGGATTGAAGGGCTTGACCATGTAGTCGTCGGCGCCGGACTCGAGACCCTTGACGACGTCGGCCGTATCGCTCTTCGCGGTCAGCATGATGATCGGCGTGCCGCTCTCGGCGCGGATGCGTCCGCACACCTCGATGCCGTCCATGCCCGGCAGCATGAGGTCGAGGAGGACGAGGTCGGGCCTGGCCTCGCGGAACGCCGCGACCGCGCCGGCGCCGTCGGCGCAGAACACCGGGTCGAACCCCTCCGTGCGCAGCACGATCCCGATCATCTCGGCGAGGGCCGTGTCGTCGTCGACGACGAGTACGCGAGGCGTCATGCGTTCGTTCTCCGTGGGTTCCGGCGCGCGGGCCGGGCGGCGGTCCAGTGGCACCAGCGTAGCCGTTCGCGTGGACGGGTCGGCCGCGAGCCCCGTGTGGCAGCATTGTGGGATCGCCCGGAAGGAGCGCGACGCACGTGTCGGATCAGCAGTGGCATCCCCCCGCTCCCCCGGCGAGCCCCGCAGACGGCCCCCCTCCGCTGCCGCCTGGCTCGGCGCCGCCGCCCACGGCTCCGAGCGCGCCGTCGCCGACCGTCTCCGGTCAGCCCGCGGGCGGGTGGACGCCGCCGCCGCGGCCCGGGCTGCTCCCCCTGCGACCGATGGGCTTCGGCACCCTCCTGTGGGCGCCGTTCCGGACCCTCCGACGCAATCCCGCCCCCGTGTTCGGCACGGGCCTCGTCGTCCAGCTCGCCTCGGCGATCGCGACGGCGGCCGTGTTCGTCCCGTTCCTGGTGCTCGCGATCGGGCGCATCGAGTCCGCGAGCACCGAGGACCTCGACGCGATCATGGCCGGGACGATCGGATGGCTCATCCTCCTGACGCTCGTGCCGGTCGCCGTCGGCGTGGTCGCCGGGGCGTTCCTGCAGGGCGTCATGGTGGTCGAGGTCGCGAGCGGCACGCTCGGCGAGCGGCTGGGGTTCGGCGCCCTGTGGCGTCGCGCGGCCAGGCGCATCGGCCCGCTGATCGGCTGGACGCTGCTCGTGAGCGTCGTCGTGCTCGGGGTCTTCACCCTGCTCGCGGCGATCGTCGTCATGACGGCTCTGAACGCGCCCGACCCCGTCGCGATCATCGGCGTCGTGCTGGTCGTCGTGCTCCTGCTCCTCGGCCTCGCTGTCCTCGGCGCGTGGCTCGGGACGAAGCTCGCCCTGGTTCCGAGCGTCATCGTGCTGGAGCGGGCGGGGATCGCGCAGTCGGTACGACGCTCCTGGGCGCTCACGACGGGGTACTTCTGGCGCACGTTCGGGCTCATCCTGCTCGTCGGCCTCATCGTGTCGACGGTCGCGCAGACCGTCGTGCAGGTACCCGTGCTCGGCGGCACGATCGTCGCGGTCATCCTCGATCCCACCGGCGGCGCGACCTACGAGGCGGTGACGATCGGCTCGACCCTCGTCGGCACCGTGCTCTCCATCCTCGTGGGCGCGATCGTGGCGGTCGTGCAGGCCGCCCTCATCGCCGTCATCTACATCGACCTCAGGATGCGCTCCGAAGGGCTCGACCTCGAGCTCGAACGGCATGTGGAGGCCCGTGAAGCGGGGCTGCCGGTGACGGACCCGTTCGAACCGGTCCCGACGGGCGGGCCGGCCCCGACGTGGGCCTGACCGCTCTCGCGCGGCTCGCGCCGCCGCTCGATCCCGACGCGCCGGAGGCGCGCCGATGGCTCGTCGAGGAGCTCGCGAAGCCCGAGTACCGGGCGGCCGAGCCGACGCTGTTCGATCTCGCGGCACAGGCGGTGCGCGACTGGATCGCGAGCCTGTTCGGCGGGGCGACGGGTCTGCCGGTCCCGGCGCTCGCACTCATCGCGGTGCTCGTCGTGGTCGGTCTGGTGGGCCTCGGCCTGCTCGTCTTCGGTCTTCCGCGCCTGCGACGACGCTCGTCCGGCTCGGTTCCGCTCTTCGACGACGGCGACCTCCGGGACACCGCCACGCTCCGGCGCGCGGCCGATCGCGCCGCGGCGTCCGGCGACTGGGCGCTCGCGATCGAGGAACGCTTCCGCGCGCTCGTGCGCGGTCTCGTCGAGCGCGAACTCGTCCGCGTGCATCCCGGCACCACGGCCCACGGCATGGCGCGCGCGGCATCCGAGCCCTTCCCAGCGCACGTCGCCGCGCTCGAGCGGGCGGCCGGCGCGTTCGACGGCGTGCGCTACCTCGGTCGCGCCGGCGATGCCCGGACCCACGCCGAGGTCGCCGCGCTCGTCGCCGAACTCGAGACGGCACGGCCGGCCGCCGCGACCGGCGCGGTCGTCGGGGCCGACGCGTGAGCGCCGTCCACGAGGACCGCCGGGTCCCCGCGACGCCCGACTCCGGTCCCGGTCCCGCCGGCGCGGCTCGGGCGGTCTCGCCGGGCGTGCGGGCGTCGCTGCGACGCGGACGCACGTGGATCGTCGTGGCCGTGGCGCTCCTCGCCGGCGCACTCGTCCTCGTCGCGCTGCAGGGCGCGGTCCGCGCCCCCGGCGCACCCCTCGCGGCCGACAACGCCGCCCCGGTCGGCGCTCAGGCGCTGGCCCGCGTGCTCGCCGACCGCGGCGTCGAGGTGACGCAGGTGCGCAGCCTCGACTCGGCCCTCGACGCCGCCCGCGCCGGCGCGACGGTCTTCCTGCACGACGACCTCGGCGTCCTCGACCGCGATCGCGTCGCGGAGCTCGCCACCGCGGCCGAGGCCATCGTGGTCGCACGACCCGACTTCGCGGCGCTCGAGGTGCTCGCCCCCGGCGTGCGGCTCGCAGGCGCCGCGGACGGCGCGCCCGGCGCGGCGGCCTGCGAACTGCCCGCGGCGGATCGCGCCGGAGCGCTCTCCGACGGGCAGCGGCTGCTGACGATCGACGACCACGCCGCGGAATCCGGCTTCACCGGGTGCTTCGCGTCCGGCGACGGGTTCGCCGTGGTGGCCGGGTCGACGCCCGACGGCGCCGACGTGGTCCTCGTCGGCTCGACGACCCCGTTCGCCAACGAGACGATCGACGAGGCCGGCAACGCGGCGCTCGCCGTCGGGCTGCTCGGCGCGCGCGACGAACTGGTCTGGTACCTCCCGGGTCCGGGCGACGCGGATGCCGCCGACGCGCCGACGCTCGCCGAGCTCACGCCGGGATGGGTGAGCCCCGTCCTCGTGCTGCTCGTCGTCATCACGATCGCCGCCGGCGTCTGGCGCGGCCGACGGTTCGGTCCGCTCGTCGTGGAGGATCTCCCGGTGCACGTCCCCGCATCCGAGACGGGCGAGGGCCGGGCACGCCTGTACGCACGGGGCGCTGCACGCCTCCGGTCGATCGACCAGCTCCGCATCGGCACGATCCGGCGACTGTCCGCCGTGCTGAGACTGCCGCGGTCGGCCGAGGTCGACGCGGTCGTGGCCGCCGCGGCGAGTGCGACCGGGCGGCCCGCGGCATCCGTTCGCGCACTGCTCGTCGACGCCGTGCCGCGCGACGATCGCGAGCTCGTCCGGCTCGCGCGCGAACTCGACGGACTCGAACGCGCTGTGCACGGTGCGATCGCACCCGATGCGTCCCTCGACGCCAGCGACCCGACAGGAAGGCGAACATGACCGACCCCATCCCCGACGACGCGCAACTGCGCGGCGCGCTCGACCGCGTCCGCACCGAGGTGGGCAAGGCGGTCGTCGGCCAGGACGGCGCCGTGACCGGACTCATCATCGCCCTCCTCGCAGACGGACACGTGCTCCTCGAGGGGGTGCCCGGCGTCGCGAAGACCCTGCTCGTGCGCACGCTCAGCCGCACGCTCCGCCTCGAGACGCGGCGGGTGCAGTTCACCCCCGACCTCATGCCCGGCGACGTGACGGGCTCGCTCGCGTACGACCCGCGGTCGGGCGAGTTCGCCTTCCGCGAGGGCCCCGTGTTCACGAACCTGCTGCTCGCCGACGAGATCAACCGGACGCCGCCGAAGACGCAGTCCGCACTGCTCGAGGCCATGGAGGAGCGCCAGGTCTCGGTCGACGGGGTGACCCGGCCGCTGCCCGCCCCGTTCCTCGTGGCTGCGACGCAGAACCCCATCGAGTACGAGGGCACGTACGCACTGCCGGAGGCGCAGCTCGACCGGTTCCTCCTGAAGCTCGTCCTCGAGATCCCCGAACGCGACGCGGAGGTCGCGATGCTCCGCCGGCACGCCGACGGCTTCGATCCCCACGACCTGGCCGCCGCAGGCGTCGAACCGGTCCTCGGCGCGGCGGAGCTGCTCGCCGCGCGCGCCGCCGCACGCGGCATCGGCGTGGCCGACGACGTCCTCGCCTACGTCGTCGACCTCGCCCGCGCCACACGCCGCAGCCCGTCCATGCGGCTCGGGGTCAGCCCCCGCGCGGTCGCGGGCCTCCTCGCCGCGGCGAAGGCCTGGGCGTGGCTGAACGGCGTCGAGCGGGTCACGCCCGATCACGTCCAGGCCATGCTGCTGCCGGCATGGCGCCACCGCGTGCAGCTCCGACCCGAGGCCGAGCTCGAGGGAGTCTCGGTCGACCAGGTGCTGCGGTCGATCGTGCAGCAGGTCCAGGTTCCGCTCTGACGATGGCCCTCACCGGACGCTTCAGCCTGCTCCTCGCCCTCGGCGTGGTGCCCGTCGTGCTGCTCGGGGCCGATGCGGGCGCGGCGTGGGCGACCCTGGCGGGGTGGCTGGCGTTCGTGCTGGCGCTCGGCGCAGCGGATCTCGCCCTCGCGGCGTCCCCTCGACGCGTCGCGATCGACCGCGACCTGCCGCCCCGGCTGCGCCTCGGCGAGACCGTGCGGTCCGAGCTGGTCGTGCGCAACCTCGGGCGCCGGATGCTGCGTGCCGAGGTGCGCGACGGATGGCCGCCGTCCGCCGGCGTGCACGGTCGGAACCGTGCGCGGGCCGACGTCCCCGCCGGCGAGGGCCGGCGGGTGACGCAGGCCCTCACGCCCACCCGTCGCGGCGACCGCGTCACCGCGGCGGTCACGGTCCGTTCGCACGGACCACTCGGCCTGTGGGCGCGGCAGGCCACGCTGGCGGCCCCGGGCCGGCTCAGGGTCCTCCCGCCGTTCCACTCGCGGGCGCACCTGCCGTCGCGGCTCACCCGGCTGCGGGAGCTCGACGGACGCACGCCCATCCTCGTCCGCGGCCAGGGCACCGAGTTCGACTCGCTCCGCGAGTACGTGCGCGGCGACGACGTGCGCTCGATCGACTGGCGCGCCACGGCCCGCCGCTCCGACCCGGAGTCGCCCGGATCGGCGAAGCTCATGGTCCGCACCTGGCGGCCCGAGCGGGATCGGCGCATCGTCATCGTCGTCGACATCTCCCGGACGGCCGCCGCGCGGATCGGCGACGAGCCGCGCCTCGACACCGCCTACGAGGCGGCGCTGCTCCTGGCCGCACTCGCCTCGCATGCGGGTGACCGCGTCGACCTGCTGCTCTGGGACCGCCGCCTGCGGGGTCGCGTGCACGGCGCGAGCGGCGCCGACCTCCTGGCCCGGATGGTCGACACGATGGCCACCGTCGACGCCGAGCTCATCGAGGCCGACTGGGCGGGCGTGCCGGCGCAGGTGCGCGGCGTCACGAGCCGCCGCGCGCTCGTCGTGCTGCTCACCGCCGCCGACTCCCCCGGCAGCGCCCGCGGACTCCTCGCGGTGCTGCCGCAGCTCACCGGGCGGCACCGCGTGGTCGTGGCCTCCGTCGCCGACCCGACGCTCGAGGCCGCCGTGTGGCGGCGCGACGAGCTCGCCGACGTCTACCTCGCCGCGGCCGCGGAGCGCACCCGGCTCGACGCCGACCGCATCGCCGCGGCGATCGGCCGCCTCGGCGCGACGACCGTGGCCGCCGGCCCGGCCGATCTCCCGCCGGCGCTCGCCGATCGGTACCTCGAGCTCAAGGCGGCCGGGCAGCTCTGAGCGGCTGCCGCGCGTGCGGGGCGCGCCGGGTTGGCGGGGGCCAGGGGCGCCGCGCGCGTCCGCGCGCCGCGCGAGCGGAGCGCGCCGGGGTGGCGCCGCGCCCGTCGCTCAGCCCGCGGTCGCCCGCCGCGCGCCGGCGTCGAACTCGCCGAGGTCGCCCGTCTCGCCCGCGCGCGCCGCGCGCCGACCGAGGACGAGCATCGTGAACAGCAGCAGCCCGAGCGCGAGCGCGCCGATGCCGATCTTCACGGGCCACGGCCAGGGTGCGGGCGTGACGAAGCCCTCGATCACGCCCGCGACGAAGAGGAAGAACACGAGCCCGATCGCGACGGAGAAGAGCGCACGGGCGTCTTCCGCGACGGCCGCGCCCCGCGTGCGGGGGCCCGGCGCGACCCAGGCCCAGAAGATCCTGAGGCCCGCCGCGGCCGCCACGAACACGCAGGTCAGTTCGAGCAGCCCGTGCGGGGCGATGTAGAGGAAGAACGTGTCGGCCTCGTCGTAGGCGAACATGATCGCCGCCGTCAGGCCGAGGTTCTGCGCGTTCTGCAGGATCACCCACGGCACCCAGATGCCGGTGATGCCGAAGGCCACGCACTGCGCGGCGATCCACGCGTTGTTCGTCCAGACGGACCCCGCGAAGGACGCCGCCGGGTTCTCGGAGTAGTAGGCGACGAAGCCCTCCTCCGCGATCTGCCGCAGCTCCTCCTCGCTGCCGAGGTTCGCGAGCACGCGCGGGTCGGCGAGCACCCACGTCGCGTAGAGCGCCGCCACGACGAAGGTCGCGAGCGCGGTCGCGAGCGTCAGCCAGCGCACGCGGTACAGCGCCGCGGGCAGCCCCACGAGCGCGAAGTGCGAGACCTGCCGCAGCGGGTTCTCGGCGACGCCCGTGAACCGGAGCCGGGCGCGGGCGAGCGTCAGCGAAAGCCGTTCCCCCAGCGCCGTCGACCCGGCGGTCGCCTGGACGAGCGAGAGGTCGGCGGCGGCGGACTGGTACCGCTCGATGAGTTCGTCGGCCTCGGCGCCCGTCGGTCGGGACCTGCGCGAGAGCGCGTCGAGTCGCTCCCAGTCGTCGTGTCGGGCGGTCGCGAGGGCGTCGAGGTCCATCTGCTTGAATACTAGCCATGCCCGCCGATGCCGCCCCCGCGCGGACCGCGAACGTCATCGACGACGAGGCCGTGCTCACGGGCGAGGCGGTCGCCCTCGACCTCCGGCCGGCAAGCGCCGTCATGCGCGCCGGCGGGGCCGCGATCGACGTGATCCTCACGATCGTCGCGGGCCTCCTCGTCCTCCTCGCGATCTCGGGCCTCGAGCTCGACGAGGCGGCGTTCCGCGCGGTCGGCATCGCGCTGCTGGTCTCGCTGCTCGTCGTCCTCCCGACGGCCGTGGAGACGGCATCGCGCGGTCGCTCGCTCGGCAAGCTGGCGATCGGCATCCGCGTCGTCCGCGACGACGGCGGGTCGATCGGCTTCCGGCACGCGCTCATCCGGGCGCTCACGGGCGTGCTCGAGATCTGGCTCACGTTCGGCGGCCTCGCGGTCCTCGTCGGCTTCCTGAACCCCGACTCGAAGCGCCTCGGCGACATCCTCGCCGGCACGCACGGCCAGGTCGAGCGCGTGCGGCCCTACGTGCCCGCCGCGTTCGGCGTGCCCGCGGCGCTCGCCGGCTGGGCGGAGGTCGCCGACGTCGGTCGGATGCCGGATCCGCTCGCCCGACGCGTCGCCGCGTTCCTCCGCAATGCGCCCCATCTCGCGCCGGCCAGTCGCGCGCGCGTGGCGTCCTCGCTCGCGGCGGAGGTGGCACCGTACGTCTCTCCGGTCCCGCAGGTCGAGTCCGAGCTGCTCCTCACCGGCGTCGCCGCGCTTCGTCGCCAGCGCGATCTCGCGGCGCTCGCCCTCGTCGATGCGCGGATGCGCACGCTCGCCCCGGTCCTCGAGTCACGGCCGAACGGCTTCCCCGAGCGTTGATCCCGGGTCGCACGCCCTGCTCGGGCGTGCACGGGCCCGCTCGGCCCATGGTCGGGGCGGCGGATGGCGCGCCGCGCCATCCGCCCCGCGATCAGTACCGGTAGTGGTCGACCTTGTACGGTCCCTCGACGGGCACGCCGATGTAGGCCGCCTGCTCGGGCGTGAGGACCGTGAGCTCGACGCCGAGCGCGTCGAGGTGCAGTCGCGCGACCTTCTCGTCGAGGTGCTTCGGCAGCACGTAGACGCCGATCGGGTAGGCGTCGGGCCGCGTCCAGAGCTCGATCTGCGCGAGCACCTGGTTGGCGAACGAGTTCGACATCACGAACGACGGGTGACCGGTCGCGTTGCCGAGGTTCATCAGGCGGCCCTCCGACAGCACGAGGATGCTGCGCCCGGTCGGCAGGCGCCACTCGTGCACCTGCGGCTTGATCTCGACCTTCTCGGCGCCCTCGAGCGACTCGAGCGCGGCCATGTCGATCTCGTTGTCGAAGTGGCCGACGTTCGCGACGACCGCGAGGTGCTTCAGGCCGAGCAGGTGCTCGAGGCGCACGACGTCCTTGTTGCCGGTGCCCGTGACGAGGATGTCGACCTGATCGACCACCGACTCGAGCCGCGCGACCTGGTAGCCGTCCATCGCCGCCTGCAGTGCGTTGATCGGGTCGATCTCGGAGACGATGACGCGCGCGCCCTGCCCCCGGAGCGCCTCGGCGGCACCCTTGCCGACGTCGCCGTAGCCGGCGACGAAGGCGACCTTGCCGCCCATGAGCACGTCGGTCGCTCGGTTCAGGCCGTCGGGCAGCGAGTGGCGGATGCCGTACTTGTTGTCGAACTTCGACTTCGTGACCGAGTCGTTCACGTTGATCGCCGGGAAGAGCAGCTCGCCCGCGGCGTGCAGCTCGTAGAGGCGGTGCACGCCGGTCGTGGTCTCCTCGGTCACGCCCCGCAGCTCCGCGGCGATCCGCGTCCAGCGGTCGGGGCTCGCCTGGATGGAGCGGCGGAGCGTGTCGAGCACGACGCGGTACTCGGCGCTCGCGTCATCCGCCGTCGCCGGCACCGACCCGGCCGCCTCGAACTCGCGCCCGCGGTGCACGAGCAGGGTGGCGTCGCCGCCGTCGTCGAGGATCATGTTCGGGCCGATCCAGTCGGCCCCGGCGGCGGCGGCCTCGGCCGACCAGTCGAAGATGCGGTCGGTGCACCACCAGTACTCCTCGAGCGTCTCGCCCTTCCAGGCGAAGACCGGCACGCCGGCGGGCTCGTCGACCGTGCCGTCGGGGCCGACGACGACCGCCGCGGCCGCCTCGTCCTGCGTGGAGAAGATGTTGCAGCTCGCCCAGCGCACCTCGGCGCCGAGCGCCGTGAGCGTCTCGATGAGGACCGCGGTCTGCACGGTCATGTGGAGGCTCCCCGCGATGCGGGCGCCGGCGAGCGGCTTCGACTCGCCGTACTCCGCGCGGAGCGCCATGAGGCCCGGCATCTCGTTCTCCGCGAGGCGGAGCTGGTGCCGGCCCGCCTCGGCGAGCGAGAGGTCGGCGACCTTGAAGGCCAGGGCGGATGTCGCGGACGTGACGAGAGTCATGGCGTCCATTCTCGCAGCCGCGTGGGCCCGTGGCATCCGTCGGCCTCGGGAGCGATCAGTCCGGCGGATATCCGATCGGGCACACCGGGTCCTGAGGGAATCCGCGGGCGCGGCGGATCGTATATCCGCAGCGATGAACGGGGCCGATGCTGCCGACCGGCGGAACCGCCGCTCAGGCGCGGATGAGCGCGAGCACCTCGTCGCGGATCGCGGTCATGGTCGCGACGTCCTCGCCCTCGACGTTGAGGCGCAGCAGGGGCTCCGTGTTCGACGGCCGCACGTTGAACCACCAGAACGGCTCGTCCTCCGCGGTGACGCCGGTCGCCGTGAGTCCGTCGAGCTCGTCGAACTCGACCCGGCCGGTGAACGCCTCGACGATGCGCGTGTACGCCGCCGGCACGTCGGCGACGGTCGAGTTGATCTCGCCCGAGAGCGCGTACGGCGTGAAGCGGTCGGCGAGCACCGAGAGCGGCGCCTCCTGCGAGCCGAACTCTGCGAGCAGGTGCATCGCGGCGAGCATGCCGTTGTCGGCACCCCAGAAGTCGCGGAAGTAGTAGTGCGCCGAGTGCTCGCCGCCGAAGACCGCGCCGGTTTCGGCCATGCGGTCCTTGATGAGCGAGTGGCCGACTCGTGTGCGCACGGGCACGGCGCCGACGGCCTCGATCGTCTCCGGCACGAAGCGCGAGGTGATGAGGTTGTGGATGACGGTCGGCTCGGCCTCGCCGAGCGCGCGCACGCGCATGATCTCGCGGAGCGCCACGATCGCGGCGACGGCCGACGGGTCGACCGCCTCGCCGCGCTCGTCGACCACGAAGCAGCGGTCGGCGTCGCCGTCGAAGGCGAGGCCGAGGTCGGCTTCGTGCTCGCGCACCGCGCGCTGCAGGTCGACGAGGTTCGCCGGGTCGAGCGGGTTCGCCTCGTGGTTCGGGAAGGTGCCGTCGAGCTCGAAGTACAACGGCACGATCTCGAGCGGGAGCGCGGGCAGGCCGGCCGCCTCGCCGAGGACGGCCGGGACGGTGAGCCCGCCCATGCCGTTGCCGGCATCGACGACGACCTTGAGCGGGCGGATGCCGCCGAGGTCGACGAGCGTCCGGAGGTGCCGGGCGTAGTCGGCGAGCACGTCCACGCGCGCGATCCGGCCGGACTCGGGCACGGCCGGGATCCCGGAGTCGAGGTAGTCGGCGGCCCGGTCCCGGATCGCCGCGAGCCCCGTGTCGAGCGAGATGCCCTGGGCGCCCGCGCGCGAGAACTTGATGCCGTTGTAGGCGGCCGGGTTGTGGCTCGCGGTGAACATCGCGGCGGGCGCGCGGAGCGAGCCCGACGCGAAGTAGCTCTCGTCGGTCGAGCAGAGCCCGATCGCGACGACGTCGGCACCGCGCGCCACGGCTCCGCGGGCGAACGCCTCGGCGAATCCCGGCGAGGAGTCGCGCATGTCGTGCCCCACCGCGACGCGATCGCCGGCGGCGCCGACCTCGTCCACGAACGCGGCGCCGAGCGCCTCGACGACCTCTTCGGTGAGCGCGTCGCCGACGATGCCGCGGACGTCGTAGGCCTTCACGATCGTTTCGAGGCGCGCGCGAGCGCCCGTGTTCGCGGGGGGATTCATGCGGTGAACCCTACCTCACCGAGGGTGACGTGCCGGATGATCTGCCAGCCGCGCGGAGCGGACGTGCGCTCGGCGTGCCGGGCGCACAGGTCGTACGAGTGCGGCTCGCGCGTGAATGCGAGCGGGCCGAGCACTGCCAGCGAATCGGCGTAGTCGTACGTCAGGGTCGCGACCGCCTCTGCGGTGCATGCGGTGCGCGAACAACGTCTCATGGCGACCCCAGCGTAGCGATCCGAGCGCCCACTACGATGGAGGTCATGCCCCGTTCCCGCCGTGTCGCCGCGACGCCGGCGTCGCGCAGGCGCCTCTCGCGCGACCGCCACGGCCGGGGCATGCGCTCCCCGGTGACCGGCCCCCACCTGCCGCCGCTCCGGACGCGCATCGACGAGTTCGATGTCACGCTCGCCTCGACGGCCGCCTACCTGCGTGGGCTCTGGCCCGAGCTCGAGGGGGTCTCCTTCCAGGTCGCCGATGCACCCGCCGAGGCGATCCACGACGACCACGTCGATCGGTGGCAGGTGCATCACGACGAGCGGCGCATCGTCTTCTTCCGTCTGCCGATCGTCCGCTTCCTCCGCACCCAGGAGGGGGAGGAGAAGGACGAGAAGCTCCTCGTCGAGAGCTGCGTGTTCCGTGCCGTCGCGGAGTTCCTCGGTCGCGACCCGTGGGAGCTCGCACCGGGCCGATACCGGCACCTCTGACGTGCTCCCTGTGCGGCGAACGCGGCCGCGCAGGCGTCACGCCGCCCTATTGCGGGAACACGCGCACCGGGCTGTCGAGCGGGCCGGGCGGCGCGACCGGGATCGAGGCGATCGCGTCGTCCCCCTCGAAGGTGACCGCCGCGTGCAGTCCGTCGACGCCGTCCAGCATGACCCGGTCGCCGCCCTGCACGGCGACGGATGCCGCGCCACCGGCCGGGACCGGAACCGTGCGCTCGCCGCCGCCGATCGTGACCGTCGCGGTCACGGCCTCGCCGCCCGGATTCGCGAGCACGATGCTCGCGCCGGGTCCGTCGGGGACCGCGACGGCGGCGCGGTCGAGCAGGGCGCCGGTCGCGACGGACCAGGCGAGGTCGGCGAGGAGCGGGTCCTCCCCCTCACCGAGGAGCGTCGATCGGACGGCCGCCACGACGGGGGCGTCCGCGGTGATGACGACCGTGTACGAGCCCGGGTCGAGCGTGCCGAGCGGGAGGTCGGTCGCCTGGCCCGCGGCGAGCGTGACGTCGATCTCCGAGACCGCGGTGCCGGCATCGTCGCGGACCTCCACGACCGCTGAGGCTTCGGCGTCGTCGGGCGCGAACAGGCGGAGCGCCGGGTAGTCGTCGCCGTCGGCGTGGTCCTCGTCGGGAGCGACCCCCCGGTCGTCGGTCACGACGACGCCCGGCACGACCTGCCGGGTCGCGGGCGGCGCGACCGGCGTCGACAGCTCGACGCCCGCGGGCTCGAGGCCGAGCACGACCGAGTGCTGCAGCGCCGCTGCGATCGGCGCGCCCGTGCTGGAGACGTGGACGACGGGCGTGCGCACGCTCGGCGCGAGCCCGGCGAGCGAGACGATGCGTTGGCTGCCCGGCGGGACCACGATGCCGAGGCCCGAGGGCGCGTCGACCGGCCCGGTCTCCCCGACGACGCGGAGGTCGACCGTCGAGGCGACCTCGCCCGGGTTGGCGAGCAGCACGAGGCCCGACCGTCCGACGTCCGTGGCACCGGCGAGCAGCCACGAATCGGAGGCCGGCTCGACGCAGGATGCCGCGGCGAATCCACGGAGCGTCTCGGTGGCTGCGGCCTGCGACTGGGCGCCCCCGAGCATTCCCGCGAGCACTGCTCCGGGCTCCGCGGAGATCGCGACCGGTCCGCCGTCCGCTGACGCGGCCGCGTTGTCGGGCGCGTCGAGCGGGACCTGCTCGATCGTGGCGGTCTCGGGGTCGGCCGCGATCGTGAGGTCGGGCGCGCCGATCGAGCGCGCGGTCGTGGCAGAGGCGGCGTCGTCAGCGAGCGAGAGCAGCGGTCCCGGGCAGACCCGGAGCTGCCGGCTCTCCGCGGGTTGGACGACCGTCGACGGCGGTTCGGCCGACACCTCGGGCAGGGGGGCGGCGGATGTCGCGACCAGGGCGACGGCGGCGACGCCACCGGCGACCACGACCGCGACGCCTCGCACGACCCATCGGATCACGTCACGCCTCGTCGGCACGGCGACCACCTCCCTCATCGCCGCCGCGCTCGTGCCCGCCGGCATCGACGGCCGCCCGTGGATCCGACGACGCGCGGCCCCGATCAACGGGCTCGTCGCGGGCCTCCGTGTCGGCCGGCGTCTCATCAGTCGTCGCCCGGCCGGGTGCGGCGGCATCCTTCGCGGTCTCGTCGACCGCGGCCTCCACCGGACGGCGACGCCGACGGCGCGCCGACGGCGGTCGCCGGTCGGGCTCGCGCCCGCCGCCCGTCGGGATCGACAGCAGGAGCGCGGCGCCGACGACCACGAGCTGGCCGGCGACGACCCACCCGGCGACGGGGCCCGCGTCCGGGATCCGAGCGCCCGGCGCGTCCGGTTCGGCGTCGACGAATCGCCAGATCGGCCCGAAGTCGGTCTCGCCGGTCGCGACGACCTGCGGATTCCCGTCGAGGGCCGCTCGAGCGCGTTCGTGGACCGCGTTCGCGGCCGGGTCGGCGGGGGCGGGCTCGCCGAGCAGGACGAACGACAGCCCGAACTCCTCGACCGCGTCCGTCGCGTCGTAGCCGCTGCGCGAGGCGAGGTTCCCGGCGAGCGTCGCGATCGACTCGGTCGTCGCGGTGAGGTCGCGCCGGGTCGAGGCGAGCGTCGACTGCTCGTCGAGCGTGGCTCCGGTGCCGCGTTCGATCGTCGCGCGGATGCCGCCGTCGGCGGTCGGTTGCATGCGCAGGGTGCCGACCCGCGGATCGGATCCCGCCTCGGCCTCGACGAACGCCGGCAGGGTCCGCTCCGGCGCCGGCCCGACGGCGGTGCGGCCGAGCGCGATCGCCGCGATCGTCGGCGCCACGGCGACGATGCCGAACACCGCGACGAGCGTCGCGGCCGCTGCCGCCCCCCGGCGGAGGGTGCTGAGGGCGAGGATCGCCGCGGCGAGGAGTCCCAGCCACATCACGCTGATGCCCGCCCCCGCCCAGACCGGAACGGTCCGCTCTCCCGAGAACGCCACGTGCACCAGCGTCGCTCCGACGCCGGTCGCGAAGCCCGCCGCTGCGAGGGCGAGGGCGAGCAGTCCGCCCCGCAGACGGCGCGAGCCGACGACGGCGATCGCGGCGATCGCCAGCGGAGCGAGCAGGACCGCGAGCAGGATCGGGGGTGGCACGACCTCCGGGACGAGCCCGCCGAACACCTCCTCCCACCTGCCCCACGTCCCGTTCGCCTGGCCGAGCGCGATCTGCACGATCGTCGGCTCGCCGGCGCCGTGCGGGAGGCCCGGGTCCGCCAGGAGCGACAGCGGCGCGCCGCGCATCACCTGCTGGACGACCAGCGGGAGGGCGAGGGCGAGGGCCGGCAGCGGGATGCCGACGAGCCGCACGGCGGCACGTCCGCTGAGCGGCAGCGCGACGAGCCATGCGAGCAGGAGGGCCGGTGCGAGCACCGGGGCGCACGCGACGATCGCGGCGAAGACCAGGGACGCGGCCGCTGCGGCCGCCCACGAGGTCCCGGCCGCGAACATGAGTACGGCGAGCCACGGCAGCAGTATGTGAACGAGCACGGCGGCCGGACGACCTGCGGCGAGCGCGTCGAGCAGCGGCGGCGCGACCGCCCACGCGAGGCCGCCGAGCACGCGCAGCGACGCGCGCTCGGTGAGGCGCGACGCCGCGAACCAGCCACCGAGGCCCGACAGGGGGATGGCGACCAGCCACAGTCCGAGGAGGGCCGCGGACGGGTTCCAGAACGCCGCGCTTCCGAGGACCGCGAGCACCCCCGCGAACGGGTCGGCCGCGCCGACGAACCCGCCGCCGATGTCCCGCCACCCTGCCGCCGCGTTCCGCCAGAGCGCGGACACCTCGTCGGAGAGCGGCAGGAGCCCGCCGCCCGAGATCCCGCCGGACGCGAGCAGCGGCGCGAAGAGGACGATCGACAGCACGAGAGTGGCGAGCAGGATCCATCCGCCGCCGGTCTGGAGGAACTGCAGGTCGTCGGCGCGCCCGCGTGCGCGCTGTCGCCGCGCCTCGGCGGCCTGCTGCCGGCGCGCGCGCACCTCATCGGACCGGATGCGCAGAGGTGCGAGCGTGGACCACTTCGCGGTCCTGACCCGGGCGATGCTCCGCCTGGAGTGGAGGGTGCGCCGGGGAGTGGACATGACCTCCACCGCCGCGGCGAACTCGCCCGGGATCGATCCGGGGGTCTTCACGAGCAGGTGGCGCACCGACCTCAGCACCGCGATCGGGAGCAGCGCGAGCCAGTGCAGCGGGACGAGGACCGCCGGCGCCGAGGCGAGGCGCCGGTGCAGCTGGGCCGTCCGCGCGGCGCGCGCGCGGCGACGAGCGCCGCGCCCGCCTGCCTCGGAGCCGGGGCCGGCGACGCCGGTGTCGCCGAAGCGCAGCACGGCCTCGGGGACGGCGACCACGCGGTGCCCGGCCAGGCGGGCGCGCACGCCGAGGTCGAGGCCGTCGTCGATCACGGGCAGCGCCGGGTCGAGGCCGCCGAGCTCTCGCCACACCGCGTGGCGCACGAGCAGCCCGGCCGGGTCGGCTCCGAGGACGTCGGAGAGGTCGTCGTGTTGCCCCTGGTCGAGTTCGTCCTCGACGATCGCCATGCTCCGGCCGGCCCGGGTGACCGAGCGGCCGAACCGGACGATGCGCCGCGGATCGTCCCAGTCCACGAGCTTCGGGGCGGCGACCGCGGCCGTGCGGGCGTTCTCGAGCGCCGCCACCAGCGAGGAGAGCGCCGTCGGCTCGGGGGCGGAGTCCTCCGTCAGCAGCCAGAGCGAGGACCGGTCGTCCCCGGGCTCGGGCAGGGCCTGCTCGACGGCGGCGACCGCGGCGCCGAACGGCTGCGGTGCGCCGAGCGAGACGACGTGCGAGGGTCGCTGCGCCTCGACCAGACGGCGGGTGGGGTCGTCGGCGTCCATGAGGACGACGGCGAGATCGTCGGGCGGGCGCGTCTGCGATCGCAGCGCGTCGAGCGTGGTGCGGAGCCGTTCGCCGCCGTGCTGCACGACGAGGACGGCGGTGACTCTGGGGAACATCGGGGACAGCCTAGGCGGCTGCCCCCGTGGCATCCGTCAGCGCAGCGGGCGTGCCGTGGAGCACGCCCCGGCACTCGTCGAGACGCTCAGCCCGCCTGGCGACGCAGCTTGCGGCGCTCGCGCTCGGAGAGCCCGCCCCAGATGCCGAACCGTTCGTCGTTCGCGAGGGCGTACTCGAGGCATTCGGACCGGACCTCGCAGCCCGTGCAGATGCGCTTTGCGTCGCGCGTGGAACCGCCCTTCTCGGGGAAGAACGCCTCCGGATCGGTCTGCGCGCACAGCGCATCGGTCTGCCACGCCAGTTGGTTGTCGTCGTCTGCGAGCCCGCGAACCCCCGGTACGCCGAGCCTCACGGGGTCGACGAACCAATCCTCAGGTACCCCAGAACGATATTCAGGCTTGCCCATATCGTCTCCCACCCAGTTGTACCGACATCCCCGAAGGGTGTGTCTCACCAATTACATCGGTGTAATTCGGTGGCGTCAAGTCGCGGACGGAGAACCCTCAATACCTCCTCGAGGCTTGACAACCGGCGCGACACGCTGGATGCGTTCCCGAGTCGTGATCGGGCTCAGTCGACGGATGCCGCGCGGCGGGCCGACCAGGCGCTCGCGACCATCTCGCGCAGCGAGTGCCGCATGCGCCAGTCGAGGTCGCGTGCCGCGAGCTCGCCGGAGGCGACGATGCGGGCGGGGTCGCCGGGGCGACGCGGTGCGATCTCGGGCGTGAAGTCGATGCCGGTCACCCCGGCCACCTCGCGCATGATCTCGCCGACCGAGACCCCGTCACCCGAGCCGAGGTTGTAGACGGGCTCGATCGACTCGCCGGCGTCGAGGCGGCGAGCCGCAGCCACATGCGCGTCGGCGAGGTCGGCGACGTGGATGTAGTCGCGCACGCACGTGCCGTCGGGCGTCGGGTAGTCGTCGCCGTTGATGCGGGGCGTGCGCTCCTCGAGGAGCGCATCGAAGACGAGCGGGAAGAGGTTGTGCGGGCTGGGGTCGAACACCTCGTCGGTGCCCGAGCCGACCACGTTGAAGTAGCGCAGCGACGTGTGGCGCAGTCCGGTCGCCCTCGCCTGGTCGGCGAGCAGCCATTCGCCGATGAGCTTCGACTCGCCGTATGGCGACTCGGGTCGCTTCGGCGTGTCCTCGGTCACGAGGTCGACGTCAGGCGTGCCGTAGACCGCGGCGCTGGACGAGAAGACGATGCGCTCGACCCCGCTCGCCGCCATCGCGCCGAGCAGCCGCGCGGTGCCCGTGACGTTCTGCTCGTAGGTGTGCAGCGGACGCTGCACCGAGACCCCGGCGTACTTGAAGCCCGCGAGATGGACCACGCCCTCGACGTCGTGCGCCTGCATCGTGTCCTCGAGCAGCGCGCCGTCGAGGATCGATCCGTGGACGAACGGCGATCCGTCGGGCACGAACGTCCTCCGACCCGAGGAGAGGTCGTCGACGACGACCGTGTCGATGCCCTGGGCCCGGAACGCCCGCACGACGTGCGCTCCGATGTACCCCGCTCCCCCGGTGACCAGCCAGCTCATGTCCCGCCTTCCGCCGCCGGCTCCTCCGGCGTCGTGACGATGCTAGCGGTCGGGGTCAGGCGCGGCGGAGCGGAGCCCGGTCGACGTGACGCACGCGGTCGCGGATCTCAGGTCGGCCGTAGCCGTCCGAGTCGAGGCGGAGCAGCGTCGCGACGACGCCCCACACCGCGAGGCCGGCGAAGATCAGCAGCACGATGATGTCCATGGCAGAAATTCTGCGCCTTGCAAGATCCTGCCGACAGTGGCAGACTCGCCAGTGATCGACACATTCCTGCCACCTTGGCGACCGCATCGCGCCCGCCCGGCGGCATTCGAGGAGGATCCGTGCTCCACTCCATCGCCTGCATCGCCGTTCCCCAGATGGCACCCTTCGAGTTCGGCGTCATCTGCGAGGTCTTCGGCATCGACCGGTCCGAGCAGGGCGGCCCCACGTTCGACTTCCACGTCGTGGCCGCCGAGCCCGGGCCGATCTCCACGAAGCTCGGCTTCGACGTCGTCGTGCACGAGGGTCTCGACGCGGCCGAGACCGCCGACCTCGTCGCCGTGCCCGCATCGCTCATCGACGAGCCGGCGCATCCCGAGGTCCTCCGCGTCATCCGCGAGGCGGTCGACCGCGGCGCCTGGGTCCTGAGCGTCTGCTCGGGCGCATTCACCCTGGGCCGTGCCGGCGTGCTCGACGGGCGCCGCGCCACCACGCACTGGATGTACACCGACCGCATGGCCGAGATGTTCCCCGACACCGAGGTCGACCCCGACGTGCTCTTCGTGCAGGACGGCAAGGTCGTCACGGGTGCGGGCACCGCCGCCGGGATCGACGCCGCGCTGCACATCGTGCGCACCGAGCTCGGCGCGAGCGCCGCGAACATCATCGCCCGCCGCATGGTCGTGCCGCCACAGCGCGACGGCGGTCAGTCGCAGTTCATCCAGACCCCGGTCGTCGAGGCACGGAGCGACTCGTTCGCCCTCGTCACCGAGTGGATGCTCGAGCACCTCGACGAGGACCTCACGGTCGACCGCCTCGCCCGCAAGGCGCTCATGTCGCCCCGGACGTTCGCCCGCAGGTTCCGCGCCGAGACCGGCACGACGCCGAACGCGTGGCTCAACCGCCAGCGCCTCCTCCGCGCGCAGCAGCTCCTGGAGGAGACCGACTTCACGCTCGAGGAGATCGCGCGCGAGACGGGATTCGGTGCTGCGGCCGTCATGCGCCACCACTTCGTGAAGACGCTGCAGACGACGCCGACGCAGTACCGCCGGGTGTTCGGTCCGCGGCAGGTCGGCTGACGGCGAGCGGACGCCGCGGCATCCGCTCACGCCATCGACGCCCGGGATCGGGCGGGCGCTCAGCTCCCGCCGCTCACGCCGCCGATGCCGGCGCGGTCGCCACCCAGGCGATCCCGCTTCCGGCGAAGGAGAGCGACGCCTCGTCGGGCGAGACGAAGGCGGCCTCCCCGCGTGCGATCGAGATGGAGCCGTGGGCGCCGGCGACCTCGACGGCGTCGCCCTCGGCGAGCACGATCGCGGGGCCCGTGAGCGTGACGCGCGCCGCGGCATCCGCCCCCTCGACGCGGACGAGCGTGAAGTCGGGCACGGGCGGGCGGTACTCCAGGATGCCGGAGGCCGCCTCGATCGGCGCGAGCAGCGGCGGCGCGATCGGGCGGAAGTCGAGCACCTCGAGCAGCTCGGGCACGTCGATGTGCTTCGGCGTCAGGCCACCGCGCAGCACGTTGTCGCTCGCGGCCATGAGTTCGATGCCGAGCCCCGAGAGGTACGCGTGGATGTTGCCGGCGTCGAGGAAGAGCGCCTCGCCGCGCCGGAGCGTCACGCGGTTGAGCAGCAGCGAGATGACGATGCCGGGGTCGCCGGGGTACTCGTCGGCCAGGTCGAGCACCGTCCGGAACGAGGCGGCATACGCCGAGGAGCGCGCCTCCTCGCTCGCGGCGAGCGCGGTCACCCGTTCGATGAGCCACGCCGCCTCGCCGCTGTCCCCGCCGCGGCCGTCGACGAGGAGCCACGCGACGCTCTCGCGCAGGCCGTCGGGCGCGTCCAGGCGCGAGCCCAGCAGATCGAGTGCGCCCGGCTGCGGCTCGGCCGAGGCGGCATCCGCTGCACGCAGCGTCTCGACCACCCCGCGAACCTCCTCCGACGGACGGAAGCCCGACAGCGCCTCGAAGCGCTCGCTCACGGCGACGATGAGCTCGGGCTTGGCGAAGGGGTCCTTGTAGTTGCGGTCGAACGCGTCGATCGGCACGCCCTCCGCCTCCTCGCGGCCGAAGCCGATCCGCGCCTGGTCGGGCGTCGGGTGGGCCTGCAATGAGAGCGGGCGAGCGGCGGCGAGCACCTTGAGCAGGAACGGCAGCCGGGCGCCCTCGCGTGCGTGCCGGGGCCCGAGGGCGAGGGCCGGATTCGCGGCGATGAGCTCGACGAGGTCGGCCGCCCCGGCCGCCTCCGCCTGCACCACCTCGGCGGGCGAGCCGGCGTGCGCGCCCAGCCAGAGCTCGGCCTCGGGCGATCCGCTCGGCTCCACCCCTCGGAACTCGGCGATCGCGGTGTGGGAACCCCACGCGTAGTCCTTGGGCGCGTTGCGGATCGCGACAAACATGCGGAGAGGGGTCCTTTCACGGTTTGGCCCCAAACTACCAAGCACTGCGTGCTCGTCCCGCCGCTGCCTAGGCTCAGCCCATCCCCCACGACGAATGAGGAGCCGTCATGTCCTTCGAGCCGCTCGCGAGCGACTTCTACTCGTACGCGTCCCTGCTGACCGACCGGGAGCGCGAGTCGCTCACGGCCCTCCGCACGTGGCTCGAGCGCGACGTGCGGCCGATCGTGAACGGCCACTGGGAGCGCGCGGAGTTCCCGATGGAGGTCGTGAAGCCGCTCGCCGAGCACGACGTGCTGTCGTACGCGTGGGACGAGGCGAAGCCGTTCGAGAACTCGGCCGTGTTCCGCGGCTTCGTGGCGCTCGAACTCGCGCGCGTCGACGCGTCGGTCGGCACGTTCGTCGGCGTGCAGAACGGTCTCGCGACCGGGTCGATCGCGGTCGCCGGCTCGGAGGAGCAGCGCCGCGAGTGGATCCCTCGGCTCGCGTCGGGCGAGGTCATCGGCGCGTTCGGTCTCACCGAGCCGCTATCCGGCTCCGACTCCGCGCGCGGCCTCCGCACCACCGCCCGACGCGAGGGCGACGAGTGGGTGCTGAACGGCGAGAAGCGCTGGATCGGCAACGCGACCTTCTCGGACATCACGATCATCTGGGCCAAGGACGAGGCCGACGGCCAGGTCAAGGGCTTCATCGTGCCCACCTCGACGCCCGGCTACGAGGCGACCAAGATCGAGGGCAAGATCAGCCTGCGGATCGTGCAGAACGCCGACATCACCCTCACCGACGTCCGCGTGCCCGAGTCGCTGCGCCTGCAGAAGGCGGACTCCTTCCGCGACACCGCCGCCGTGCTGCGCCAGACCCGCGCCGAGGTCGCCTGGGCGGCGGTCGGCACCGCGATCGGCGCCTACGAGGCCGCGGTCCGCTATGCGACCGAGCGCGTGCAGTTCGGCAGGCCGATCGCGGCGCACCAGCTCGTCCAGGATCTGCTCGTGAAGTGCCTCGGCAACATCACGGCCTCACTCGGCATGGTCGTCCGGGTGTCGGAGATGCAGGATCGCGGCGAGCAGCGCGACGAGCACTCCTCCCTCGCGAAGACGTACGCCACGGAGCGCATGCGCGAAACGGTCGGCTGGGCACGCGAGGTGTGCGGCGGCAACGGCATCGTCCTCGACTACGACGTCGCCCGGTTCTTCGCCGACGCCGAGGCGCTCTACTCCTACGAGGGCACGCGCGAGATGAACACCCTCATCGTCGGCCGCGCCATCACGGGCGAAGCCGCCTTCGTCTGAGCGGCGCCCGATGACGGATGCCGCGGGGCGCGCCGCCCCGCGGCATCCGCGTCAGGACCGGCCGAGTCCGCGGTAGACGAATCCGGCTTCGCGCCATGCGACGGGATCGAGCACGTTGCGCGCGTCGATCACGCGTGCCGTCTCCATCAGCTTCGCGACGTGCTCCGGGTCGAGGTCGCGGTATTCGGACCATTCGGTCACGAGGACGACGAGTTCCGCGTCCTCCAGTGCGTCCTGTGCGGTGTCGACGTACTCCAGCTGCGGGTGTCGCAGCCGTGCGTTCTCGATGCCCTCCGGATCGGTGGCGCGGACTCGCGCGCCCAGTCCGTGGAGTCGCGCCGCCACGTCGAGGGCCGGTGAATCGCGCGTGTCGTCCGAATCCGGCTTGAAGGTCAGCCCGAGCACGGCGATCCGGCGCTCGAACACGGGTCCGCCGAGCAGTTCGACGGCCAGCTCGACGGCTCTCTCGCGCCTGCGGAGATTGATCGCGTCGACCTGGCGCAGGAACGCGACGGACTCCGCTCGGCCGAGTTCCTCCGCGCGGGCCGTGAACGCGCGGATGTCCTTCGGCAGGCACCCGCCCCCGAACCCGATCCCCGCGTTCAGGAACCGACGCCCGATGCGGGCGTCGTGGCCGATCGCATCGGCCAGCGTCGTCACGTCCGCCCCGGTCGCCTCCGCGATCTCCGCCATCGCGTTGATGAAGCTGATCTTCGTCGCGAGGAAGGCGTTCGCTGCGGTCTTCACGAGTTCGGCGGTCGCGAAGTCGGTCACGATGCGTGGCGTGCCGGTGTCGAGGATCCGGGCGTAGACCTCGTCGAGCAGCTCGGTCGCGCGCTCATCGGCGACGCCGTACACCAGGCGGTCCGGGGTGAGCGTGTCGGCGACGGCGAACCCCTCGCGGAGGAACTCCGGGTTCCACGCGAGGATCGCCTGCGACCCGAGGCGCTCCAGCCGACCGAGGAGCTCGGCCGCCGTGCCCACGGGCACCGTGCTCTTGCCGACGATGAGCGAACCGGGCGCCGCGACCCCGGCGAGCGCGTCGACGGCTCCGCGCACGAATCGCAGGTCGGCTCCGTCGGAGTTCGGCAGTTGCGGGGTGCCCACCGCGACGAAGTGCACCTCGGCGCCCGCCGCGTCGCGGATGTCGGTCGAGAAGCGGAGCCGCCCGGAACCGATGGACTCGACGAGCAGCTCGGGAAGTCCGGGTTCGAAGAACGGCGCGACACCGGATGCGAGCTTCTCGACCTTGGCGGCATCCGTGTCGACGCCCACCACGTCATGGCCGAGCTTGGCCATCGCGGCGGCGTGCACCGCGCCCAGGTACCCGCATCCGATCACCGAGATCCTCATGTCGCTCCTGTCGTCGATCCCGGCCATTCTCTCCGAGATCGGTGGAACGGAATCGACTTCGACGTGAAGAGCGGCGAGTCCGGGCGGTTAGCCTTGTTCGCATGAGCATCGGACGACGCCGCGCGCTCGAGGCTGCGTATGCGACGTTCGCACTGTTCACGTTGATCGCCGGCCAGTTCTGGCGCAACCTCCTCGGCTGGTGGGGATTCGGCGCGATCGCGCTCATCGTGCTCGTCGGGGCGGTCTGGCTGTGGGTCTCCCTCCGCCCCGAGGTCCCCTGGCGCCGCGTGCCGAAGTCGACGATCGCGTTCCTGCTCGTCGCGACGCTGTCGATCATCTGGTCGAACTACCCCGCCTCGAGCGCCCTGGGCCTGGCCATCCTCGTCGCCACGACGTTCACCGGGATCTCCCTCGCCCTGAGCCTCGGCTGGCACGGCTTCCTCCGCGCCCTCTCGTCGGCCCTCAAGTGGGTCCTCGCGTTGTCGCTGCTCTTCGAGCTCTGGGTCGCGGTGTTCGTGCGCGAACCACTGCTGCCGAACTTCGTCGACTACGGCGACGAGAAGGTCCCGATGGCGTTCTACTGGTCGCGGGCGCTGCTGTTCGACGGCGGTCCGATCGAGGGCATCGTCGCCAGCCGCAACCTCCTCGCCATGGCCGCCCTCCTCGCGCTGATCGTGTGGGGCTGCATGCTCGCCAGCGGCGGCATGCGGCGGGCGCAGGGCATCGGATGGCTGGTCGTCGCCGGTCTCACGTTCGTCCTGACCCGCTCCGCCACCGTCATCCTCGTCTCGGTCCTCGTGCTCGCGGCGCTCGGATTCGCCCTGTGGGCCCGGCGGAGCGGGCCGGAGCACCGCCGACGCGTGTACACGACCGCGACGCTCGCGCTCGTGGCATCCGTCGGGCTGCTCGCGGTGTTCTGGAACGCGCTGCTCGACGTGTTCGGCAAGGGCGAGGACCTCACCGGCCGGATCGACATCTGGACCTCGGTGACCGGGCTCGCGAGCGAGCGCCCGGTGCTCGGCTGGGGGTGGATCGGGTACTGGATGCCGTGGGCGGATCCCTACGGCGGACTCGCCGTCCGGAACGGCGTCGAGTACCTGCAGGCGCACAACGCCTGGCTCGACGTCTGGATGCAGCTCGGGGTCGTCGGACTCATCGCGTTCGCCTCGATCGTCGCGGGCGCCCTCTGGCGGTCCTGGTTCCTCGCGGTCGACCGGCCTCGCGACCTGCGCGGCCGGCCCGTCGACTTCTCGGCGCTCGCCTTCGTCCCGTTGCTCGCGCTGGTCGCCCTCATCGGGCAGTCGCTCGCAGAGAGCCGGCTGCTCGTCGAGAGCGGATGGCTGCTGCTCATCGCCATCGCATGGGGCACCAAGCGGCGTCAGTGGTCCCCCGAGCCGCTCCCCCCGATGCCGCCCGCACGCCCGCCACGACGACACGCCCAGCCGGAGTCGCGTTCGTGAAGGACACGGTCCGAGAGTTCGCCGGCTCGGCGCGCTTCGCCCACGCCGTCACCGTGATGGCGATCGGACTCGCCTTCACCACGCACGCGGTGCGCTCCCTCGTCGGGTGGCCCGGTCTGATCGCCGCAATCGCCACGCTGCTCGTGCTCGCCGGCATGTCACTCGTGGCCAGGTGGCGCGCGGTCGAGTGGTACGGCATCCTGCCGCTGACGATCCTGGTGTTCGTCGGATGGTGCGGCGCCTCGGTGATCTGGTCGAGCAACCCCGGTGCGACGGTGCTCGGCGTCGGGTACCTCCTCGCCTTCGGCGTCATGGGCGTCTACGTCGCACTGATGCGCGACACCATCCAGATCGTGCGGGCGTTCGGCGACGTCATGCGGCTGCTGCTCGCCGTGTCCCTCGCACTCGAGGTGCTCTCCGGCATCCTGCTCGACCTGCCGATCGCGTTCCTCGGCATCCGTGGCGACCTCGCCTCGTTGGGGCCGATCCAGGGCCTGTTCGGCTCCCGCAACGTGCTCGGGTTCGTCGCCCTCGTCGCACTGCTGACGTTCATCATCGAGTGGCGCACGCGCAGCGTGCTGCGCGGTCGTGCCATCGCGTCGATGGTCCTCGCCGGCGCCGCGATCGCACTGTCGGGTTCGCCCACCACGTTCGTCGCCCTCGGCATCTGCCTGCTCGCGCTCGCCGCCCTGTACGGCCTCCGCCGGGTGCCCGCCGAGCACCGCTGGCGCGTGCAGGTCGCCCTGCTCGTCGGTGTCGTGGCGGCGCTCGTCGCCGGGTGGGTCCTGCGCCTCCGGATCATCGAGCTGCTCGACGCGCGCGCCGAGTTCGACGTCCGCCTGGAGGTCTGGCGCGAGGTGTCGAGGTATCTGGCCGCGAATCCCCTGCAGGGTTGGGGCTGGACCGGCCGCTGGACCGACGGCGCGCCGTACGTGTGGGTCGAACGGGCCGTCGGCCGCGACCTGGCGTCCGCGCTCAGCGCGTTCATCGACGCCTACTTCCAGGTCGGCGTGATCGGGGTGCTGTTGTTCGCGGCGCTGCTCGGCGTCGCGCTGGTGAGGTCGTGGCTGCTCGCATCGAACCGGCGGAGCGTCGTCTACCTCTGGCCCGCGCTGGTCCTCGTCGCGCTCGCCGTCACGAGCGTGGCGGAGAGCTTCGTGCTCCTCGAGGGGGGCTGGATGCTGCTCGTCGTGTGCGCTGTGAAGGCCGCCCGCGACATGAGCTGGCGGGACGCACTCGCCGCGGCGCGCTGAGCGGGGACCGCCCCGGCCCGACGGACCACGGAGCACGGGCCGCCGGCCACGGGCCAGTACACTCGTCCGAGTGAACCACCCCGCCCGCGCTGACGACCTCACCGGTTTCAGCACCCCGGGAAGCAGTCGCGGACTCCTGGACGTCGTCCGGTACCGGTACCTGCTCCGGCTCCTCATCCGCAAGGGAACGCAGACCCGCTATCACGGCTCGGTCCTCGGCTGGACCTGGTCGTACGTGAAGCCCGCGGCCCAGTTCGCCATCTTCTACGTGGTGATGGGCGTCTTCCTCGACCTCAATCGCGGGATCGCGAACTACCCGATCTACCTCTTCTCGGGGATCATCGTCATCAACCTCTTCAACGAGGCGTTCGGGAACGCGACGAAGTCGATCGTGAACAACCGGGCGCTGGTGAAGAAGATCTACCTCCCGCGCGAACTGTTCCCCGTCGCCGACGTGTTCATCGCGTTCGTGCACTTCCTGCCCCAGCTGGCGATCCTGCTCACGGTCCTCGTCGTGGTCGGCTGGGCGCCGACACTCGTCCAGGTGGCGGGAGCCGTCGTCGCGTTGGTCGTCGTGCTGGCGTTCGCGTTGGGGCTCGGCCTCTTCTTCGGGTCGCTGAACGTGTCGTTCCGCGACTCTCAGAACCTCGTCGAGATCATCCTGCTGTTCTCGACGTGGACCTCACCGGTGCTCTACTCGTTCGCGCTCGTCAGGGATAAGCTTCCCGCCTGGCTCTTCGACCTGTACATGGCCAATCCGTTGACCGTCGCCGTCGAGCTGTTCCACTCCGCGTTCTGGGCACCCACGACGATCGGGACCGCGGAGCGACCCGAACATCTCTGGGTGCTCGCCGCGATCGCCGCGATCGTCGTCTCGGCGACCATCGCAATCGGCCAGTTCGTCTTCCGCAGGCTGGAGGGCCGCTTTGCCCAGGATCTCTGAGGCCCGACCGGCCATCATCATCGAGGATGTCGCCAAGCACTTCACGCTGCGCCACACGCAGTCCTTCAAGGAGCTCTTCATCTCGTGGGTCAGACGAAAGCCGCTCACCAGCTCCTTCCAGGCACTCGACGGCATCGATCTCCGCGTCGCCGAGGGCGAGTCGGTCGCCCTGCTGGGGTACAACGGTTCCGGCAAATCGACGCTGTTGAAGCTCATCTCCGGCGTCCTGCGTCCGGACCGTGGTCGGATCCGCACCCGCGGGCGGGTGGCCGGGCTCATCGAGGTCGGCGCCGGATTCCATCCCGACCTGTCGGGCCGGGAGAACGTGTACCTCAATGCGGCCATCCTCGGAATGAGCCGTTCGGAGATCGACGCCCGGTTCGATGAGATCGTCGCGTTCTCCGAGATCGGCGAGTTCATCGACACCGAGGTCAAGCACTACTCCTCGGGCATGTTCGTCCGGCTCGCGTTCTCGGTCGCGATCCACACCGAGCTCGACATCCTCCTCGTCGACGAGGTCCTCGCGGTCGGCGACGCACCGTTCCGCGAGAAGTGCACGGCGAAGATCCGCGAGCTCGTCGCGGACGGGAAGACGATGTTCGTCGTCAGCCACGACCTCGGGATGGTGAGCGAGCTGTGCACGCGCGGCATCGTGATCCGACGTGGGAGCATGATCTTCGACGGGCCGGTCGACGAGGCCGTCGCGGCTCTGAAGGCGAGCAGCCGATAGGAGACAGGGGTGTCACCGGTCGCCCCACCGTGCGGCACAATGGTTCAGCCCCGGCTCCCCTCCGGGGCGGTGCCCGAGCGAACAGGAGTCGCATGCGACGGTCCGTCCTCGCCCGCGCAGCCGGCGGCTACGGCCTGTCCGTCGTGCTGAGCGGGCTCGTCAGCCTCCTCGTCATCCCATCGGTGATCATCGCCGCCGGGACCGAGTCGTGGGCGACCATCGCCGTCGCGCAGGCGGTCTCCGGGTTCGCGTTCGTGCTCGTCGCCTACGGATGGGGGGTCGTCGGCCCGACGGAAGTGGCCTCGCGAGCGCCCGAGGAGCGCGGTCGCTACTTCGGGGAATCGCTGCTCAGCCGGACCTGGCTGTCCGTGGTCATCGTCCCGATCGCCGTGGTGGTCGCGATCGCCTTCACGCCGACGCAGCCGCTGCTCGCCGCCCTGACCACGACGAGCGGCATCCTGGTCGCCCTCGGTGCCGGATGGTTCTACGTCGGCGAGCAGAGCCCGCTCAGGTTCCTGCTCATCGACACGATGCCGCGACTGGCCGGCACGCTCGCCGGAGCGATCGCGGTCATCGTGACGGGCAACGCCGTCTGGTTCGCGTCGCTGCAACTCGCCGGCGTGGTCATCGCCGCGGCGATCGCATCGATCGACGTCCTCAGGCGCTATCGCGGATGGACCTGGACCGCATCCCCGATCCGGGCGGCGCAGAACCTGCGGGGCCAGGGACACACGGTGGCGATGTCCGCGACGTCCGCCGTCTACGTCAACGTGCCGATCCTGCTGGTCCAGGTGTTCATCCCGAGCGCGACCGCCGTCTACGCGCTGGCGGAGCGGATGGTCCGGCTCGCCCTGTACGCCACCCGGCCCATCGTCCAGGTCGCACAGGGCTGGGTGCCGAATCCCGACGCCCGGGTGCTCGTGTCACGTGCGCGTCGGGTCACGGCGATGGGGCTCGGGCTCGGGCTCGTCGGCGGCCTCGCCTTCGCCCTGCTGGCGCCGTGGGCGGGAGGCATCCTGTCGGGCGGCGAGCTGACGATCCCCTGGGACCTCGCGATCCCGATGGGCGTGAACCTCGCCGCCATCCTCGCGTCGCAGCTCACGGGCTTCGCGTGCCTGACGGCGCTCGGGATGTCGCGTGTGCTGTCCACGAGCACGATCGCGGGCGCCGTGGTCGGCACCGCCCTCATGATCCCGCTGCTGCTCTGGATCGGCGTGCCGGGCGTCGCCTGGGGACTGGCCGCGGCCGAGCTCGCGGTGCTCGGCGTGCAACTCTGGAAGCTCGCGCCGAGGCTCACCCGCAAGGTCACGGTAGGCTCGTAGCGGCCGACCGGTCGTCGTCGGCGCAACGAATCCCTCCGGAGTGCAACCAGTGACCTCGACCTGGACCGAGCTGCAGCGCGTCGTCTTCCCACAGGACGGCGACCCCGACGTCCTCCCCCTCTACGTCGATGCCGACGTGTGGGCCCGGTTCGGCACGCGGGAGGTTCGCGTGAGCGACCGAGCGCACATCGACGACGTCCTCGGTCGCGACCGGTTCCGGGTCGGATCAGGTGAGCGGATGTCGTTCGCGGGCTACTTCAACGCCTTCCCCGCCTCGTACTGGCAGCACTGGACGGTCGTCGACCGGATCCGCCTGCGCGTGACGACGAGCGGCTCCGGCACGCTGCTCGTCTACCGCTCGACCGCGCAGGGCGTGCCGCAGCGCGTGGCCTCCCAGGCGTTCCGAGGCGACGAGCAGGTGACGACCGTCGACCTGCCGGTCACGACGTTCGGCGACGGCGGCTGGTACTGGTTCGACCTCGTGGCCGGGCACGGCGAGGTCGTCCTCGGCGCGTCGGCATGGGAGACGGATGTCGCGCCCGCGCGCGACGGCCGCGCGTCGATCGGCATCACGACGATGAACAAGGCCGACTACTGCGTCCGAACGCTCGACGCGCTGGCCTCCGACGCGACGGTCGGCGATGTGCTCGACCGCGTGTACGTCGTCGACCAGGGTTCGCAGCTGGTCCGCGATCGCGAGGAGTTCCCCGCGATCGCCGAACGCATGGGCGATCGCCTTCGGGTGATCGAGCAGGCGAACCTCGGCGGTTCCGGCGGATTCGCGCGATCGATGCTGGAGACGCTCGAGGCCGGCACGAGCGAGTTCGTGATCCTGCTCGACGACGACGTGACGATCGAGCCCGAGAGCATCGCGCGCTCGGTCCGCTTCGCCCGGTACGCCACGCAGCCCGTCCTCGTCGGTGGGCACATGTTCGACCTGCTCGATCGTCCGGTCATGCACGCGTTCGCCGAGACCATGGACCTCTCGCCGTTCATGTGGCATGCCCAGCCGCACGACGAGGTGCCGCACGACTTCCGCTTCAGCAACCTGCGCCAGACCCGGTGGATGCATGCGCGGATGGACGCCGACTACAACGGCTGGTGGTTCTGCCTGATCCCGGTCGCCGCGCTGAGGGCGGCCGGCCTCGCGCTGCCCGCGTTCATCAAGTGGGATGACGCGGAGTACTGCCTCCGTGCGGGCGCGAACGGCTTCCCGACCGTCACGCTTCCCGGCGCGGCGCTGTGGCACGTGTCGTGGCTCGACAAGGACGATTCGATCGACTGGCAGGCCTACTTCCACGCCCGCAACCGATTCGTCGCGGCGCTCCTGCATTCGCCTCACAGCGACGGGGGTCGCCTGACGGAGGACAGCTGGCGTTGGGACCTGCGCCACCTGCTGTCGATGCAGTACTACCCGGTCACGCTGCGGCACCGTGCGCTGCGCGACATCCTTCGCGGGCCGGCGCACATGCAGGCCGAGCTCGGCACGATCCTCGGCGAACTCCGAGCCGAGGCGTCGAAGTTCCCCGAGAAGACCGTGCTGAAGACCGACGACGAGCTGCCGGCGACCGTCGAGGGCAAGAAGGTGTTCCCGCTCGGACCGGACGGCAAGCCGGCGAAGGGCCCGCGCGGCATCCCGCTGGTGCTCTTCACCGCACGGATGACGCTTCGCCAGTGGTTCACGAAGCCTCAGCCGAGGAACGTGGCCGCCCCCCAGGTCGAGCTCGCGAAGCGCGACGGGACCTGGTTCCGACTGCCGATGTACGACAGCGCACTCGTCTCGACGGCAGACGGCACCGGCAAGGTGCGCTACACGCGCGACCCGCGTACGTTCCGACGGCTCGTCCGCCAGAGCCGCAAGCTGCACCGCGAGCTTCGCAAGCGCTGGCCCGAACTGTCGAAGCAGTATCGGGATGCGCTTCCCGAGATCACCTCGCCGGAGGCGTGGCGACGCACGTTCGAGCGCTGAGGCTCGTGACCGGGCCCGAGTGGCCCGGTCACGGCGCATGCGCGCGTGCCGCGGTGACCAGCTCAGCTGAGCTCGGACATGATGCGGTTCTCGTACATCGAGAGTGCGGAACCGATCGCCATGTGCATGTCGAGGTACTGGTAGGTTCCGAGGCGGCCGCCGAAGTGCACGCCCTGCTCCTGCTTGGCGAGCTCCCGGTACGCGAGGAGTCTCGCCCGGTCCTCCGGCGTGTTCACCGGGTAGTACGGCTCGTCGCCTCGATTCGCGAACCGCGAGAACTCGCGCATGATCACGGTCTTGTCCGTCGGATACTCGCGCTCGGGGTGGAAATGCCGGAACTCGTGGATCCGCGTGTACGGCACCTCGAGGTCGGCGTAGTTCATGACCGGCGTGCCCTGGAAGTCGCCGATCGGCAGGACCTCCTGCTCGAAGTCGAGCGTGCGCCAGCCGAGTTCACCCTCGGCGTACTCGAAGTAGCGGTCGACCGGGCCGGTGTAGACCACGGGCACGGACCCGACGACGGTCGCCTTGTTGATCGGCTGCGATTCGTCGAAGAAGTCGGTGGAGAGCCGGACCTCGATGTTCGGGTGATCCGCCATGCGCTCGATCCACGCGGTGTAGCCGTCGGTGGGCAGGCCCTCCCACGTGTCGTTGAAGTAGCGGTTGTCGTAGGTGTACCTGACCGGAAGCCGGCTGATGACCTCCGCCGGGAGTTCCTTCGGGTCGGTCTGCCACTGCTTGGCGGTGTAGTCGCGGATGAACGCCTCGTAGAGCGGGCGACCGATCAGCGAGATCGCCTTCTCCTCGAGGTTCGTGACGTCGTCCGAGTGCAACTCGGCGGCCTGCTCCGCCACGAGCGCGCGCGCCGCGTCCGGTCCGTGCGCCGAGCGGAAGAACTGGTTGACCGTGCCGAGATTGATCGGCATCGGGAACACCTCGCCGCGGTGGGTGGTGTAGACCCGGTGCACGTAGTCGGTGAACGTCGTGAATCGATTGACGTACTCCCACACACGGGGGTTCGACGTGTGGAAGAGGTGCGCGCCGTAGCGGTGGACCTCGATGCCGGTCTGCTCCTCGGGTGCGCTGTACGCGTTGCCGCCGATGTGGTCGCGGCGGTCGATCACGAGGACCTTGCGGCCGAGTTCCTCTGCGGCGCGCTGCGCGATCGTGAGGCCGAAGAACCCCGATCCGACGACGACGAGGTCCACTTCAGCCATGCTTTTCCACCTGTTTCGAGAGTGCGTTGATGCGGCCGCGGGAACGACCAAGGATCGATTCTAGCTGCGGTCGACCGAGCGGACGCCGATCGCCCGAGCCTCCGCAGCACGGAGTCTGTGCGGCTCGGTTCGCCTACACCGCCGGCGCGGTGCCGCCGGCGCCGATCACGATGCGCGGGGTCCCGGCCCACGTCGCCGGGTCCGTGACGTTGCGGCCGTCGACCAGCAGGCGCAGACCGGGCAGGTCGCTCGGCTGCATGGCGCGGTACTCCGCATGGTCGGCCTGGACGATGGCGAGGTCTGCGTCCGCACCGATGTGGTACGGCTCCCAGCCGAACCCTCGCAGCTCTTCGTCGGTGTACATCGGGTCGTGGACGAGAACGTTCGCACCGCGCTCGCGCAACGCGTCGACCGTGGCGAACACGCCGGAGAAGGCCGTCTCCTTGACGCCGCCACGATACGCCGCGCCGAGCACGACCGCGGTGAGCCCCGTGAGGTCGCCGAGGATGGATGCCGCCTGGCCGACGAGCCGACCCGGCATCGACGCGTTGAGCAGTCGTGCGGTGCGCACGATCTCAGCGTCGTCGTCGGTCGACAGGTAGAGGCGCGGGTAGACGGGGATGCAGTGCCCGCCGACGGCGATTCCGGGGCGGTGGATGTGGCTGAAGGGCTGCGAGTTGCTCGCGTCGATCACCGAGTAGACGTCGATTCCGACCCGGTCGGCGAACAGCGCGAACTGGTTCGCGAGCCCGATGTTCACGTCGCGGTAGGTGGTCTCTGCGAGCTTCGCCATCTCAGCGGCCTCCGCACTGCCGAGGTCCCATACCCCGTTGCCGCGAGCCAGATCGGGCCGCTCGTCGAAGGTGAGGACCTGCTCGTAGAACTCGACCGCGCGGCGCGCACCCTCTTCGCTGAGTCCGCCGACCAGCTTCGGGTACTTCTTCAGGTCTGCGAACACGCGGCCCGTCAGCACGCGCTCCGGTGAGAAGACGAGGTGGAAGTCCGTCCCCTCGACGAGGCCGGAGCCCTCCTCGAGCATCGGCTTCCAGCGCGTCCGCGTGGTTCCGACCGGCAGTGTGGTCTCGTACGAGACGAGGGTGCCGGGGGTGAGGTGCTCGGCGAGCGATCGCGTCGCGGCGTCCATCCAACCGAAGTCGGGCTGCCAGGTCTCGTCGTTCACGAACAGCGGCACGACGAGGACGACCGCGTCGGCACCGGGGATGGCGTCAGCGTAGTCGGTGGTGGCGCGCAGTCGACCGGCGGGGACCAGTTCGGTCAGCTTCTCCTGCAGGTGCGCCTCGCCCGGAAACGGCTCGATGCCCGCGTTCACGAGGTCGACGACCGCGCGGTTCACGTCGACACCGACGACCTCGTGACCTCGGTCGGCGAACTGGACAGCAAGGGGCAGGCCGATCTTTCCGAGGGCCACGACGGCGATACGCATGATCTCCATCTTACGGTCGGCCGGGAGCCGGTTCGTCCGGGCCCTGACGAGGTCTCAGCTCGATGTCGCGGTCCGGCTCAGTCCCATGTCCGATCGGGGACCGCGCGCGGTCGAACGCCGAACAGCCGGGTCATCGCCGAGATGTCGGCCCAGTTGAAGCTGGGCTCTCCGGGCGACTCGACGACCGCCGACGGATCGGGCGCAATCCGCTCGAGGAGGGTGCGCGTGCTCACCGCGACGCCGGCGCCGACGTTCACCACTCGTGCGCCCGTGGTGCTGTGGTCGATGGCGGCGCAGAGCACGTCCACGAGATCGTCCTGGTGGATGTAGTCGCGGATGAAGCGATCAGGAGCGGTGAGCATCACGGGCTGCGAGGCGGATGCGTGGATCAGGCGATGCACGAGCGAGTCCGGGAAAGCCGGGCCGGCCACGTTGAAGATGCGGAGCGAGGTGACGGACGCCGCGTCTCCGTCCGCCGCGAGCCCACCGAAGATCTCCTCTGCCCTGATCTTGGATCGGGCGTACGGGCCGCTCCCCTCCAGGGGCGAGTCCTCCTGCCGCGCGGACTCGGCCGTGACGCCGTACACCGCCCCGGAGGAGGCGTGCACCACTCGTTGCGCGCCGCACCTGCGGATCGCCTCGGCCAGCGTCCGATCGATGCGGGCGTTCACGTCTTCGATGCCGTCGCCGCGGAGCACCGAAGCGAGGTGCACGACCACGTCGGCGCCCGACCTCGCGATCGCCTCCTCCACGGCGTCCGCGTCGGTCACGTCCGCGCGGACGTCATCGGGATGCGGCACGTCGGAATGCAGACGTGCGATCGAGACCACGCGATCACCACGGCGACGGAGCCGTTCGACCAGGTGACGGCCGATACGGCCCCGCCCGCCCGTCACGACGACGGGTCGAGCCGTGGAATCGGTCACCCCTGCTCCGCAGGCGACTGCGCGCGGATCGCGAACCCCATGTCCCTGAGCTCGGACACCGTCTCCTCATCGTCGGCTGCGCCACTGCGCACCCGCTCGATCAGCGCGCGGATCCGCTCGACCGGGACCTGCATCTCGTCCTCGACCTGCAGGATGAAGACCTTGCTGTTCGCGGTACTCGTGGCGAGGTCGGGGTTGTAGGTGAGTTCCTCGTACAGCTTCTCTCCCGGCCGCAGCTGGGTGACTTCGATCCGCACCTGCGGAGCGATCGCATGGACGAGGCTCTCGGCGAGGTCCATGATGCGCACAGGCTCGCCCATGTCGAGCACGCAGATGTCGCCGTTCGATCCGAGCAGGGCGGATTGGATGATCAGCTGGGCCGCCTCGTCGATCGTCATGAAGAATCGCGTGACGTCGCGGTGGGTCACGGTCAGCGGCCCACCCGCCTCGATCTGCCGGCGGAACGTCTCCATCACGCTGCCGTTGCTCTGCAGGACGTTGCCGAATCGCACCGCCGTGAGCTTGGTCTCGCCGGACGTCGCGGCGAGATCGCGGAGCAGGAGCTCCCCGAGACGCTTCGTGGAACCCATCACATTCGCGGGCCGCACCGCCTTGTCGGTTGAGACGTACACCGCGTGGCTGGCGCCGACCGCGATCGCCTGGCGCAGCACGTTCTCCGCACCGAACGCGTTGTTGACGACGGCCTCGGTGGGGTTGTGCTCCATGAGCGGCACATGTTTGTACGCGGCGGCGTGGAACACGAGTTCGGGACGCCGCTCGTCGAAGACCCGCTCGATCCGTCGCTCGTTCTTGACATCGGCGACGACGATGCGGAGGCGCTCGTCGTGGAGCCGATTCTCGAGGTGGAAGAGCCCGGTCTCCCACCAGTCCAGCGCGACCACCTCGGCGACGCCGAGCGCGAGGAGATGCTCGACGAGACGCGAGCCGATCGATCCCGCAGCACCGGTCACGAGCACCCGCTTCCCGCCGACCATGGTGCGGGCATGCAGGAGGTCGTGCTTGACGGGCTCCCGTCCGACGAGCTGCAGGACATCGACGTCCGTCAGGTCGCTGACACTCACGGCCTCGCTGCTGATCGTCTTGTACGTACGGGGCAGGATCGACAGCGTGAGCCCGGTCTGCTCGAGCCCGGCGAGGAACTCGCGGAGGCGGTGGGCCTCGATCGTCGGGATGGCGAAGTAGACCGAATCCACGTCGTGGTCGCGGACCACTCGATTCACGTCGGCGAGGACGCCCAGCACCTCGGGGTCCTGCTTGGCGTCGTCGAGGAAGCCGACGACGTCATGACCGTGGGCCCTCGCATCCGCGGCGATCCCGTGCCCGGCCACACCGAAGCCGACAACGAGGATGCGACGTCGCGCGTCGATGGGATCGCCTACCTGAGTCACCCATCGATCCTAAACGAGACGCTCGGGCGAATTCCCCGCGCCCGGTATCGACGGGCGGAACCGCGCAGCCGTTCGGATGCCACCGGTCCGCCCCGTCAGCGAGCTGCGTTCTCGTACCGACGGGCCAACTGCTCGGCGCTTCGCGCCAGACTGCGTTCGGCCACGACGAACTCGCGGGCCCGCCGCCCCAACTCCCGGTGCTCCTCGCTCGGCATCCGCACGATCGTCCGGATGCCGTCGGCAAGTGCGGCGACGTCGCCCTCCGGGACGAGGAGACCGGTGCGTTCCGCGTCGAACATCTCGCGCGCACCACCCGAGTCGTAGACGACGACCGGGACGCGCATCGCCTGCGCCTCCAGCGTCACCAGTCCTGCGGCCTCGCGCCAACCGTTCCATTCCCGCGTCGGGAGCGCCAGCACGCACGCTCCGTCGAGGATCTCGCGGATGCGGGCCCGGTCGACGGACCCCAGCACGTCGATGTGCGGGTGCTCGGCGGCCGCCGCGTCGACCACGCCGCGCAGCGGCCCGTCGCCGGCGAGGACGAGCCGGTGCGGGGCCGAACGCGACACGAGGGTGGAGGCCGCGATCAGGTCCCTCACGCCCTTCGCCTCCGACAGCGCGCCGATGAACACGACCCGGGGCGGGCCGGAGTCGTCCGGCACGTCGGTGGGCGTGTAGAGCGCGGTGTCGATCCCCTGGTAGTGCACGTCCACCTTGCGCGCGTCCGCACCTGCGGCGATCACCCGCCCGGCCAGGTACTCGCTCACCGCGAGGATCGACGTCGCGTCCCGGAACGCACGGCGGACAGTGCGTCGGTGATGCGGCAGGAGGACTCTCGCCATGCCGTGGCGCGACGCCGGGTCCGCATCGGCGAGGTAGACATCCGCGCCGTGGACGGTGAGCAGCAGGGGCGCTCCGCTGCTGCGGTGCGCTCGCACCGCGGCTCCCGAGAGATTGGCGAAGTGCTGGTGGATCAGGTCCGGCCCCCAGCGCGTGATCGCCCGCGCCGTGTTCAGCGCGAGCAGCGGTGCCGCCTTCTGCCGCACCGGATAGGACCGACCGGACAACGCGGGGACGGTCCGGCTGGTATCGTGGATCGACAGATTCGCCTCCACCTCAGGGTCGCGGACGTCCCCCGCAGAGGTGAAGAAACGGAAGTCGAATCGCCCGTGGAGCGCCATCGCGTGCTGAACTGCGAAATACGTGGGTGGGATCTGCAGCGTGGCCTTCGCCACCGCGATCCTCATCGTCCCGCACTCCGGGCGTCGACGACGTCGCGAAGGTGATCGATCCGTGCGGCGAGCTGATGAGAACGCTCGAACTGCCGTGCCCACTCCTGTGCGGCGGCGCGGTCGGCGTCGCTCTCGACCTCGGCACGGGCGGCCACCGCCGTCAGCGCGGCCGCCACGTCAGCGGACGCGAGCGAGCGCGTCGGAACCCAGGCCGGCGAGTCGCGCAGCACATCGGTGGCGGCGTTCACCGGCTCGTGGATCGAGACGATCGGGATGCCCGTCGCCGCGTACTCGTACACCTTGCCGCTCGTCACGTACCTGCCGGTTCCGAGTGCGAGGACGAGCACGTCGAAGCCGCCGTAGACCTCGCCGATCGTCGCCTTGCTGACCGGGCCCGCGAAATGCACCCCGTCCGCCGCTGCCCTCGCGAGCGCCTCGCTCGCCGATCCGGACGCTCCGAAGTGTCCGAGATACCCGTGGAGCACCAGCCTCGAGCGTCGGAGGAGCTCCGACTCCTCGCGCGCTCGACGCCATCCGGAGAGCAACGGCTCGATCGGCACGTTCTCCGACACGGTCCCGATGTAGCCGAACGTGAGTCCGTCCCCTCGATCGGCGCGCACGGGGACGCGCAGCGGCACGTCGTACTCGTCGAAGCCGTTCGCCACGATCTGCATCCGGGCGCTCGCGTCGGGATTCCGCTCCGCGTGCCAGCGCGCGATCGGGTCGTTGACGAACCACACCTCCTCGGCCGCGTTCTGGAGGCGGTGCTCCCATCGTCCGACGCGCGAGCGCCGCTCATGGAGCGTCCGACCGGAGAACACATCGAGGCGCCAGGCGTCGCGGTAGTCCATGACGAACGGCACGCCGTCATCGCGGTGCAGCGCCCAACCCGGAGTGAAGTCGACATGCGGGTTCGCGGTGCCGACTGCGAGGCTCACCCTTCGCTCGCGATGGACCCGGCGGGCCGCCCGCTCCAGGTCGGGTCGCCATCGGCCGTACGCCCGTTCCGGGAATCGGACCAGATCGCGTCGCCAGTCGGCCGCCACCCAGAGCTCGGGATACCGGGCTCGCGCCCGCGACCACCGGGCGAGGTCCGAGGAGAAGGCCGGGGTGTCGACGCTCAGCCGCTCGAGGCGGACGTCGGGATGGATGCGGCGTTCGAGGCTGACATCGCCACCAGTGGAGTCGAGGAAGGTCTCGCGAGCGGTCGTCAGGACCGTGACGTCCCAGTCGCGCTCCGCGAACGCGTTGACCGTCGCCAGCGCGCGATAGACGCCTCCGGCACGGCTCGGGGGGAATCCCCACGCCGTGTACAGCAGATGAGGGCGACCGCTCATCGCGCTCGCGCGATCGCCGTCCGGGCGGCCGGGTACCCGGCGACCGCCGTGATGCGCCTCCCCTTCCGTTCCGCCAGGCGCCGCCACGACCACGCGGCGAACCCTCCGTCGCGCTCCGGAGCGACGATGAGATCGGCGTGCCGGACGGCCTCGGTGATGCCCGGGTGCGAGCGTGTGGCTCGCCAGAAGCGCGCGCCGGTGTCGAGCGGGAGCGCTCGGACGATCGTCCGAGCCAGCACGTTGCGGGCTGCCGCGGCGACCAGCCGCGCAGCGAGCGCACCCTCGGCGACGCGGATCCGGCCATCGTCGAGCTCGGTCGCGGCCCCCCAGCAGACGATCGTGACCGTGTCGTTCCCGTCGAGCGCAGGAATGGCGTCCGGACCGTACGAATCCGTCGGAGAGAAGACCACCACGTTCACCGTTCCACCTCGTCCGTCTGGCGCGCGGTCAACTCGCGCACCGGCTGCTGCAGTTGGCGCATGCGCTCCCATCCTGCTCCCCAGCGGATCGCGTCCGCTCGGGACCGGGGCGTCTGCGCCCGGATCATCGCCGCGCCCGCGATGAAGGCGTCGGCCACGTCGTCGGGCGACATGCTGCGAGCGGGCGACCACACCGGGGATCCGGCCATGACGGTCGACGCCGCGCTTTCGGGGTCGTGGACCGAGACGACCGGCAGGCCCGTCCCCGCGAACTCGAAGACCTTTCCGCTCGTGACGCCGGGACCGCTGGCGAGAGCGAGGACGAGCCCGTCGAATTCGGAGAAGGCGGCAGCGACATCCGACTTCGCGACCGGCCCGTCGTAGGCGATGCCGTGATCGGCGGCGCGCTCGAGGAACGCGGCGAGCGCGGCGTCGGCGACGCCGGTGCGCCCGAGGTGACCCCGGAGGACGATCCGCGCCTCCGCGATGTCCCGTGATCGCTCGCGCGCGCGAAGCCAGCCCGCCAGCAGCGCTTCGGTCGGGAACTGACCCGAGTTGATCGTGCCGACGTAGCCGAACGTGAGCGGCCGATCCGTTTCGATCGGTCGGAACGGGACGGCCGGGGTGACGCCGCCGACGATGTCGAAGCCGTTCGGCACGACCTTCATCCGATCGGCGAACGCCGGGTACTTCTCCCGGTGCCAATCCCGGATCGGTTCGTTCACGAACCACACCTGGTCGGCGTCGCGAAGGAAGGTGCGTTCCCACTTCAGTGCGCGCGGCGATGCGCGGGGATTGGGTCGCCCGCTGAAGACGTCGATCGTCCAGGCATCGCGGTAGTCCATGACGTAGGGCACGCCGTGACGGCGCTTGAGCTGCCAGCCCGGGATGAAGTCCACCGACGGGCTCGCCGTGCCGAGACTGAGGTCCACGCGCCGGTTCCGATGCACGGCCGCGGCGGCTTCCGAGAGCGCGCGGCGCCAGTCGCCGAACCCGGTCTCGGGGAACCGCAGGCTCCGAGCACCGGCCCACAGCTCGGGGTGCCTCGCACGCGCCCAGGACCATTCGGCGACGTCACTGGAGTAGACCCCGGAGGAGAACGGCACCGGGAGGATGCGAACGCCGTCCGCCACGAGGTCGGACAGCGACTGGTCGACGATGCCCTCGTCGGCGAACACCTTCTCCGGGGCGGTGAGCACGGTCACGTCCCATCCGGCGGAGGCGAACGCGTTCGCGATGCCGATCGCACGGTAGACGCCGCTGGTTCGAGCGGGTGCGAACGCCCAGGCGGTCAGCAGGAGGTGGCGGCTCACAGCACGGCCTCCTTCCCGAGGAACGGAGCGAGCACGCGGGCCGAGAGTGCCCCGTCGTGGACGGCGTCGACGTAGGCCGGACCGCGCTCCGCGATCCGGCGGTAGTGCTCAGGGCGATCGGCGACATCGCGGAGCACCTCGCCGATCGTGTCCGGCGTCGCCTCGACGACGGGCGGCTCGAGGCCGGTCACCTCGCGGATGTGGTCGCGGACCTGGTCATGGAGATGCGCGACCACCAGTCGTCCGGCTGCCATGGCCTCGATCGAGGTGGTGGCGTAGATCCCGAGCGCGAACTGGTCGAGTACCACGTCCGCGGACGCGTACCGTGCGGGCATCTGGTCGGCGGGCACCTTGATGACGCGCTGGTAGTCGATGATCCCGTCGGCGTCGAGCCGCTCGACCGTCGGCTCGATCAGCGCCGTCCCCTTCACGGCCGGGTTCGTCGGGGCGTGCAGCACGACGGGGCGCTCTCCGGCCAGGGCCGGCCGCGAGTTCCGCCAGTCGGTCGGATCGATCACGATCGGGAGCCACGCCGCGGCCGGCCAGTCCAGGAGCAGCTCGGGTGTCGCGACGAACGAGGGCACGCCGAGTCGTTCGAAGACCGCGCGGTTGCGGCGGGCCTTGGCCTCGAGCGCGCGGATCCAGTCCTGGTCCGGCGCGCGGAAGGGCGACCATCGATCGATCTGGGCATGACGGCTGGGCAGCCTGAGATCGGTCCCGAGGCTCGCGAGGCCGACCCTGAGGCCGCGTCGCAACAGCCACTCCGCCTCCCGCTCCACGAACCCCTGGAACGCGATGCCGAACATGGGACGCTCCGCCTCGAAGAGGACGTGGGTGAAGCCGGACGCGACGGCGTCCCGCTGCCGCCGTGCCCAATCCCCCGAAGCCGAGAAGACCGCCTGGGACACCGAGTAGTCCGCCGGGAACCCGTAGTCCGCCGGACCGCGGTACTGCATGTTGACCGCGCCGACGCCCGGAAGCCGCTCCGCGGCTCGCGCCCACTGGTAACCCTGCGCGGCGAAGTTCGCCGGCGCCAAGTACAGTCTGGTGTCACCGGGCGGAGCCTGGACGGGCGCGGGGACGTCGGCGAGCGAGAAGCGCTGCGCCGGCCGCCGGAGCCGAACCGCGATCCGATCGGGCAGCGCGCCGACGGCGAGGCGATAGGCGATGCCCGCCCGCCGCGCGAGGAGTGTCAACGCACCGGTCACGCCAGTCCCGCCAGCTTCGCCTGCGCCGCAAACTCCGGGCTCGCAGCCACGACCTGGTCGAAGGTTCCCTGCGCGGTCACGGTGCCCTCCTTCATGAACAGCACGAGGTCGGAGTCACGGATGGTGCTCAACCGATGGGCGACCGCGATGACGGTCACGTCCCCGTGGAGGTTCCGGATCGCATCGGCGACGTCGGACTCCGTCTTCGTGTCGAGCGCGCTGGTCGCCTCGTCGAGCACCAGGACGAGGGGGTCGCTGTACAGCGCACGCGCGATACCGAGGCGCTGACGCTGCCCGCCCGACAGGGCCAGCCCTCGCTCACCGACCCGGGTCTGCAGGCCATCTGTGCGCTGCTGGATCACGTCCCACAGCTGCGCCCTGCGGGCGGCCTGCTCCGCGCGTTCCATGTCGATGTCGTCGCCCCAGGTCAGCGCGATGTTCTGCGCGATGGTGCCATCGAACAGCGTGACCTCCTGCGGCACGTAGCCGACGTGCGCGCGCCATGCGGCGAGCACGTCCTCGAGGGGCAGGCCGTCGAGCTTGATCTGCCCGGCCGTCGGCGTCAGCAATCCGAGGAGGAGATCGATCAGTGTGGACTTCCCCGCTCCTGATGCGCCGGCGATCCCGACCGTCGCCCCCATCGGGATTCGCAGGTCGAGCTCCCGCACCGCGTGGGTCGCGCTGCCCGGGAACGCGAACGAGACGCCCTCGAGTTCGAGCGTCGCCGGATCGCCGGGAAGCGGCTCCCTCCCGAGCACCTCCTGACTCGCGAGGAAGTCCTTCGCCGCCTCGATGTCGGCGATCACCGCATCGACGTACGGGGCGGACGTGATCGTCCGCGTCATCACGGCCTGGAATCCGGTGAGCGACGGAACGAGTCGGAAGCCGGCGATGCCGAACAGCGCGACGGCCGAGATCGCGTCCTCCATGCCGTTGCCGAACAGGAACGCGGCGCCGCCGACCACGACGAACCCGCCGATGATGGCCGCGTCGAAGACGAAGCGCGGCACGGCAGCGAGGAAGCTCGCGTTGGCTCGCGCCTGCGCCGTCCGCGCGCGGTTCACGCGCACGACCTCGCTCACCTCATCGGCCTTGTCGCGCAGGCTGATCTCCTTCAGCGAGGCGACCATGCCGGAGATCAGCGCCGCGACGTGCAGCGCGGAGTCTCGGGCGACTCGCGCCGCCTGGCGCGTCTTCCCGCTCAGCACGAAGTACTGCAGCAGCGCGATCCCGCCGAGGTAGACGATGGTGATCAGGGCCGTGACCGGTTGGGAGATGACGATGACTCCCACGACGCCCGCCGAGGTCACGATCAGCCCGGGCAACGTGGTGATCGGAAGCAGGAAGCCGGCGACCACGTTGGCGATGCCGCTGTCCGACATGGCCACGATCTGAGCGCTGTTCCGCGAGATCCTGTCCGTCCAGGGCGCGCGGATGTAGGCCCCGAACAACTCCTGACCCACGCTGAGCTCGTACGAGGCGAACCGCCGTGTCGCGATCCACTGCAGCCAGACGTTGACCGCCGACTTCAGGATCACGACCGCGGCCAGAACGAGGATGAGCCACAGGACCTGGTCCTGCGGGACCGTGCCGATCACCGGAAGCACGACGTCCTCGCCGGTCACGCTCGCAGCGAGGGTCAGCGCCAGCAGCATGAGCGCCAGGACGTCGATGGCCGCCAGGGCCGCCGAGACGAGGGAGAAGCCGATGAGGAACGAGCGGGCCGAGCTCGGAAGGAAGGGCAGGAGGCGCCGCAGCGAGACGAGGATGCGATTCATTGACTCACAGCGCGATCGAATCGCCCGTTCCCGCCGAGCGCAACGCCGCCTCGACGACCGCGAGGGTGCGCTGTCCCTGATCCATCGTGACGACGTCGGTCGCGTGCCCGAGGACCGCGTCGCGGAATGCCTCGTGCTCGACGCGCAACGGTTCGCGCTTCGCGAAGGCGTAACGGATGACGTCTCCCTCGGAGACGCCGCGGAACGACGAGACCGAGTCCCACTCGAGCGGGATCGTGCCGTTGGAGTAGAAGGTCAGGTCCCCGGTCGAGGTGTCGGCCACGAACGCGCCCTTCTCCCCCGTGACGACCGTGATCCGCTCCTTCATGGGGGAGAGCCAGTTCACGATGTTGTTGACGATGACGCCGGAGGCGGTCCGCCCGGTGATGGTGATCATGTCCTCGTGCTCGCGACCGGACTTGAACGCGGTCTGGGCGAACACCCGTTCGTACGGCGACTGCACCACCCAGGCCGTGAGGTCGACGTCGTGCGACGCGAGATCCTTCGCGACGCCGACGTCGGCGATGCGGGAGGGGAACGGTCCCTGCCTGCGGGTCGTGACCTGGTAGACCGCGCCCAGCTCGCCGGCCTCGATCCGCCGACGAAGCTCCTGCAGCGCGGGGTTGAACCGCTCGATGTGCCCGACCGCTCCGACCAGCCCCTCCCGGGCGAACGCGTCGACCATCCGTTGGCCGGCCTCGAGGCTGTGGGCGATCGGCTTCTCGACGAGCGTGTGCACGCCGGCCGCGGCGAGCTTCAGCGCGGCATCCTCGTGGAATCGGGTCGGAACCGCGACGACCGCGACGTCGATGCCGACCCGGATCAGCGCGTCGATGTCAGGGAGCACCTCGAGCTTTCCGGCAACGCCGTGCGGGTCGCCGCCCGGGTCGGCGATCCCGACCAGCTCGACGCCGTCGAGCTCACGGAGGACGCGGGCGTGATGGCGACCCATCATCCCGACGCCGAGGAGTCCGGCACGCAGGACGTCGGTCATCAGGCTCCCGCTCCCGCGACGGCGTTCACTGCGGCGACGATCCGTTCCAGGTCGGCCTCGGCCAGCGACGGATGGACCGGGAGCGAGACGACCTCGCGCGCGGCGCGCTCGGTTTCGGGAAGATCGAGGCCCGGCGCGAATCGCTCGAGCGAGGGAAGGCGATGGTTGGGGATCGGGTAGTAGACCCCGGCGCCGACCCGGTGCTCCTCCTTCAGTGCGGTCACGAACCCGTCCCGGTCGTCGGAGACGCGGATCGTGTACTGGTGGAAGACGTGCGTCGCATCGGGAGCGATGGCCGGCGTCGCGACACCCCGGAGGTGCTCGCTGAGGAACGCGGCGTTGCGTCGACGCTGCTCGGTCCACGCCTCGACCTTCGTCAGCTGGACGCGACCGATCGCCGCGTGGATGTCGGTCATGCGCGCGTTGAAGCCGACCAGTTCGTTCTCGTACTGACGCTCCATGCCCTGGTTGCGGAGGAGTCGGAGACGACGCTCCACACCGGCGTCGCCCGTGGAGACCATGCCGCCCTCGCCCGACGTCATGTTCTTCGTCGGGTAGAGGCTGAACATCGCGAACGTCCCGAAGGTGCCGACGGGCTTTCCGCCGAACATCGCGCCGTGCGCCTGGGCGGCGTCCTCGAAGAGGTGGAGGCCGCGGCGGGCGGCGAGCTCGCCGAGCGCCACGACGTCAGCCGGGTGCCCGTACAGGTGCACCGGCATGATCCCGACCGTCCTCTCCGTGATGAGCGACTCGACGGAGGAGACATCGAGGCAGTAGTGCTCCGGTTCGATGTCGGCGAAGACCGGCGTCGCGCCGGTGAGAGCGACCGAGTTGGCCGTCGCGGCGAACGTGAAGGACGGGACGATGACCTCGTCGCCCGGGCCAACCCCTGCGGCCAGCAGGCCGAGGTGGAGACCGGAGGTCCCGGAGTTCACCGCGACCGCGGCACGCCCGTCGAGAAGGACCTCGGAGAACTCCCGCTCGAACGACGCGACCTCCGGGCCCTGGGCGACCATGCCGGAGCGAAGCACGGCGTCGACGGCGGCACGCTCCTCGTCACCGATGATCGGCTTGGCCGCGGGGATGAACAGTGGACCGCTCACGCGAACTCCCTCTGATGATCTGTGTTCGTCGGACTCCACAGGAGCCGACGGTCAAGCCTACCTGTTCGGTCGGATCGGCCCCGACGTGCCCGGGTGCCCGCCGGCACCACGATCGACTCGACGCGCGTCGGCCTTCCGGGCGGGTCCGCGCCTATTCGGAGGCTCGGCCGAGCGCCTCGACCACGCGCTCCGCGGCACGGCCGTCGCCGTACGGCTGCGCAGCCGTGCGCTCGGGAGCGGGCCGCTGGACGGCCTCGGCGATCTCCGCGTGCCTGCCGGCCAGCACGTTCCAGCCCAGGTCGACCGTCTCGACCCATTCCGTCTCGGTCCGAACGGTCGTGCACGGCACGCCGAGCAGGAACGCCTCCTTCTGCAGGCCGCCCGAGTCCGTCACGACGCCGGCGCTGTGCAGCGCGACGGAGACGAGTTCCGGGTAGCGCAGCGGCCGGTGCGGGACGAGGGTCCCGGTCGCGAGTTCGATGCCGTGCTCGGCGGCCTTCGCGACCAATCGGGGGTGCGCGACGATCAGCACGGGCCGGTCGAGGTGCGCGAGGCTCTCGATGATCGAGCGGAGTCTGGACGGATCGTCGGTGTTCTCGGCCCGGTGGATGGTGGCGAGGTAGTAACCGCCGCGGGTGAGGTCGGATTCCGCGAGGGTCGGCGGCACCTGGTCGGCGACGGCGTCGCGCACGTTCATCAGCACGTCGGTCATCACGTCACCCACGAGCACCGACCGCGACGCCAGCCCCTCGGACGCCAGGTGGCGCATGGCGACCTCGGTCGGCGCCAGGCAGAGGTCGGCCGCATGATCGGTGAGCACCCGGTTGTGCTCCTCGGGCATTCGCCGGTTGAAGGATCGGAGGCCCGCCTCGAGATGCGCGACGGGGTAGTGCAGCTTGACCGCGCTGACGGCTGCCGCAAGCGTCGAGTTGGTGTCGCCGTAGACGAGGACCCAGTCGGGATCGTGCTCGTCGAGCACGCCGTCGAGGGCGGAGAGCATCGCTCCCGTCTGGACGCCGTGGCTTCCCGAGCCGACGCCGAGGTGAACGGTCGGGGCCGGGATCGCGAGGTCGGTGAAGAAGACGTCCGAGAGCATCGGATCGTAGTGCTGCCCGGTGTGCACGATCACGTGCTCGACACCCGCCGCCTCCGCAGCACGGCTGATCGGGGCGAGCTTGACGAACTGCGGGCGCGCGCCGACGACGCTGAGAACCTTCACGCCACGTAATCGTAGACGATCGCTCGCGAGCAGGGCGCGGTCCCCCGATTGCTAGGATCGCACTCATGCCCTCCACTCCGCAGCGCCCGATCATCGTGCTGCCTGCGTACAACGAGGAGCAAGCGCTCGGCCCGTTGCTCGACGAGATCGCTCGAGCGCTCCCCGACATGGCCTGCCTCGTCGTGAGCGACGGTTCGACGGATGCCACGGTCGAGGTCGCCCGCGCGAAGGGCGCGATCGTCGTCGAACTCCCCTTCAACCTCGGCGTCGGCGGAGCGATGCGGGCAGGGTTCCGCTACGCGGTCCGTGAAGGCCACCGCGCCGTGATCCAGGTCGACGCGGACGGCCAGCACGACCCGCGAGACGTGCCGCGCCTCGTGGCCGAGCTCGAGCACGCCGACATCGTCATCGGGGCGCGTTTCGCGGGCGAAGGCGAGTACGCCGCCCGCGGCCCCCGCCGATGGGCGATGAAGCTGTTCGCCACCGTCGTCGGCCGTGTCTCGAAGACGAGACTCACGGATGCCACGAGCGGATTCAAGGCGACCGGCCCGCGCGCGATCGCCCTGTTCGCCGACACCTACCCGGCCGAGTACCTCGGTGACACCATCGAAGCGCTCGTCATCGCGGCCCGTTCGGGCCTGACGATCCGCCAGGTCCCGGTCGCCATGCGTGAACGCCAGGGTGGCGTCCCGTCGCACCATCCTCTGAAGGCGGCCGTCTACCTCGCCCGTGCGACCATGGCACTCGCGTTCGCGATGACCCGCCCCAGAGTGGAAGTCCCGTCCCTGGAGGCGCAGCCGTGAGCACGATGACCTACCTGCTCGGGATCGCTGCCGCGCTCATCGCGCTCGCGTCGGTCGTGGAGCTCATGCGGCGGCGCCGGCTGAGGGAACGCCACGCCGTCTGGTGGATCCTCGCGTCGCTCATGGCCCTGGTCGCCGCGCTGTTCCCCGTGAGCGTGTCGTGGGTCGCCGGGGTGTTGGGCGTCGGTCTGCCGAGCAACCTCGTGTTCTTCGTGTCGATCGTGCTGCTCTTCCTGGTGAACCTGCAGCACAGCGCCGAACTCACCGACCTCGAGGACAAGACCCGTACCCTCGCGGAGGAGGTCGCCCTGCAGAAGGTACGCTTGGAGCGGCTCGAGCGGAACGACGACCGCTCGCCGAACACTCCGGACACCCCCTAGGCGCGACGGTCGCGCCGCATCCCGTTTCCCGCGGCTCGAGGAAGGACCCACCGTGCCGACAATCGCTGCCACCGCCGACGTCGCGTCCGACGCCCGCATCGGCGAGGACTCGAAGATCTGGCACCTCGCCCAGATCCGGGAAGGCGCCGAGATCGGCGCGCGCTGCATCGTCGGCCGTGGCGCCTACATCGGGGCCGGGGTCCGCATGGGTGACGACTGCAAGGTCCAGAACTACGCCCTCGTATACGAGCCGGCCACCCTTGCAGACGGGGTGTTCATCGGTCCCGCGGTGGTCCTCACCAACGACACGTACCCGCGCGCGATCGCTCCGGACGGGTCCATCAAGACGGCGACCGACTGGGAGCCGGTGGGCGTCACGATCGAGCGCGGCGCATCCATCGGTGCGCGGGCGGTGTGCGTGGCGCCGGTGACGGTGGGCGAGTGGGCGACGGTCGCCGCAGGCGCCGTCGTGACGAAGGACGTTCCGCCGTTCGCGCTCGTCGCCGGCGTGCCCGCCCGACGGATCCGCTGGGTCGGCCGAGCCGGTTTCCCGCTCGAGCAGGACGCGGACGGCGTCTGGGTGTGCCCGAGCACCGGTACACGGTACATCGAGCAGGGCGACCGCCTGCGCGAGGAGATCGGGTGAACCGGCCGTCGCGTCGCACCGACGGACGGCACGTCGTCATCGCGACCCGGCTCTTCGCCCCGGAGGTCAGCGCGGGCGCATTCCGCCTCGCCGCGCTCGCACGGGCCCTGACCGAACGTCGGGCGACCGTCAAGGTGCTGACGACGACCCCGCCGCCGACGGCACCCGAGAGCGATGCCCGGGTACCGGGGCTCGAGATCTCGCGGTTCCCGGTGCTGCGTGACGCCGGCGGCAACGTCCGCGGGTACGCGCAGTACCTCAGCTTCGACATCCCGCTGGTCTTCAGGCTGCTGTTCTCGCGTTTCGACCTCGCCATCGCCGAGGCGCCGCCGACCACCGGCGCCATCGTCGCCGTCCTGAGTGCACTCCGCCGCAGGCCGTTCGCCTACTACGCGGCGGACGTCTGGACCGACGGCGTCGCGGCGATCGGCGCTCCGAAGGCGGTCGTCGCCGCGATGCGCGCACTCGAGGGGTTCACCATGCGGCGCGCCTCGACGGTCCTGTCGATCTCGGACGAGGTGACCGCGCGCATCGGCGAGTTCGGCGTCGCTCGCGAGCGGATCGCGACGATCGGCAATGGCGTCGACACCGGTGTCTTCACGCCCGACGGGCGCTCGGCGAGTGCGGAGCACCCGTACTTCGTGTACACCGGGACGATGTCGGAGTGGCAGGGCGCCGATGTCTTCGTGCGCGCCATGCCCATCGTGCGTGCCCGGTTCCCGCACGTGCGTCTCCGCTTCTTCGGACAGGGTTCGGCCGAGGAGCATCTTCGCCGCCTCGCGGCACAGGAGGCGCCCGACGCGGTCTCGTTCGGCGGCGTGATCCCGCCGACTGAGGCAGCGACGTGGATCCGCGGCGCCGTGGCCGCGCTGGTCAGCATCACCCCCGGCCTCGGCTACGACTTCGCGAGGCCGACGAAGACCTACGCAGCCGCCGCCTGCGGCACCCCGGTCGTCTTCGCCGGTTCGGATGCCAGCAGTGGCGCCGCCCTGGTGCGCGAGCACGGTCTCGGCCTCCATGCGGCGTTCACACCGGACGCCGTGGCCGAGGCCATGATCGAGCTGCTGGATCATCACGGCAGTGCGGCCGCGGAACGGGAGCGTGCACGGCGCGCCGACTGGATCGAGCGCAACGCCTCACTCGGCGCGGTGGGAGCCGCGGCGGCCGATGCGGTGCTCCGTCCACTCTCCTGAGTCCGCGGGACGCCGATCAGAATCGCACGGTGCCTCCTGAGGCCGTCCACCGCAGGTTGCCGTGTTCGAAGCGCTGCTCGAGAACGCCGGGCGACGGCGAGACGGTGCTGTCCAACGGGTATCCGAGCGATCCGCCGGTTCCGCCTTCGACGGCGAAGTAGTGCTCGCCGATCGGCGTCGCGATCCGGTCGATGCTCGTCCGACTCGACCAGACGAGCCAACCATCCTCGAATCGCTGGCTCACTCCGCCGCCGGCCTCCGCGGTCTCGGCGGCCACCGGGTAGCCGAGGATACCGCTCGGCCCGCCGAGGGTACGGTACGAGGTGTCGATGACGCCACGACTCACGCGATAGCCCGTGGCCGCCGACCAGTACAGCGAGCCATGGCGGAAGCGCTGGCCGAAGCCGGCGTCCACGTGGCTCCGCGTGCTGTCGACCGGATGCCCGAGCATTCCCCCCACGCCTCCGAGGCGCCGGTACTCCGAGTCGATGGCCGACAGCGCGTAATGGATGCCGTAGTCCGGTGACCAGTACAGCGTGCCCTTCGTGAACGTCTGCGCGAGTCCTCCCCCGACCTGACCGGTCTGCGGGGCGGTGGGGTAGCCCAGGATCCCGCCTCCCCCACCGAGTGCCGCGTGCGAGACCCCGATCCGGCCGACGGTCGGTTCGAGTCCCGTGGCCGGGCTCCAGTAGAGGGTGGACCTGGTGAAGCGCCCGACCATCCCACCGTCGGCGTAGCGGGACGTGTCGCCCGCAGGCGCGCCGTACGCGCCCGCGGCCCCTCCCGCTTCTGCGAACAGCGTGGCCATCGGCTCGAGCAGTGCGAAGGTACCGCCGGTCCTCGAGGAATGCATGACGCCGTTCTCGAACGCCTGGGTCGTCCATCCGTCGGCGGTGACGGGTGCGGCGACGGGGAAGCCCAGCCGACCGGCCGGACCGCCGAGTGCCGCGTACCGGGTCGCGATCGCCCCCGAGACCACCTGGTAACCGGCGTCCGGTGACCAGTACAGCCATCCCTTGGCGAAGCGCTGCCCGAAGCCGTCGCCGTACGTGCGCGTGCTGTCGGCGGGGCCGCCCAGCGCACCGCCCGGTCCACCGCGCTGACGGTACCCCTCGTCGAGCACGCTGAGCGTGTAGTGGATGCCGCCACCCGTCGAGGAGTCGTAGAGCCGACCCGCCTGGAAGGCCTGGCTGACCCAGCCGGCGGCCTCTGCGGCCTGCGCCGCCACGGGATACCCGAGCCGCCCGGACGGGCCGCCGAGCGTCACGTAGGACTGAGCGATGCGACCCGAGAGGCGGTGGATACTCGTCGTCGGCGAGGTCCAGAGCCATCCGTACTGGAACCGCTGCCCCGCCCCGCCGTCGGGACCCGCGACCTCGGCGGCCAGCGGATAGCCGAGCACGCCGCTCGGTCCGCGCAGCGTGGCGTACGACGTGCCGATCCTGCCGGAGACCCGATGGATGCTCGTCGCCTTGGACCAGTACAGCCATCCCTTCTGGAAGCGTTGACTGCGACCGGAGTTCGGCTCGGGCTTCGGGTTGGATGTCGGGTACCCCAGTACACCGGGCGGACCGCCGAGTGCGATGTAGGAGCGACCGACCGACGCCTGCGTGTAGTAGGCGCCCGTGGCCGCCGAGCCGTAGGCCCAGCCGCGCTGGAACTCCTGTCCGACTCCCCCGTCGGAGTACGCGACGTGTCGGCTGGTCGCATAGCCGAGCGTTCCGGTCGCGCCGCCCGTCGAGGTCCAGACGGGTTGGAGGAGCGAATGCACCGCGTAGGAGCCGGTCGAGCCGAACCAGTCGGTGAACAACCGCCAGAAGTTGCGGTTGCCGTAGCTCGAGCAGGAGTCGCCCGCTCCGTAGAGGTTGGCGAGCGCTGCGGCGTTCGGACGGTAGGGCGTGTAGATGTAGAGGCCGGCAGTGGCCTGGTTCTGGATGTACACCCGCGACGTGCCGCACGCCGTGTTCGGGTGCCAGTAGATCGTGTTGTAGCGACCCGCCTGGTATGCGCGGATCGTGGGGTTCGCCCGGTACTTCCTGAATTGCCACGCCGCGTTGTAGACCTGATTGAAGAACCCGTAGTACAGCGAGTCGCACGCCGCCGTGTCCGGGCAGCCGTATCCGGTCGCGAGACGGTACTGGCGCGACGACGGCGTCGAGTCGGACACCAGGCCCTGCTCCTTCTCGAGCAGGACCAGGATCGAGCGCGGGCTGATGCCGCACGCTCGCGACACCTTGTAGATGATCAGTGCTGCCGACTCGCCCGCCTGACCCGTGTAGGCGGAGCACCCCTCGCTGCGACGGGGCTGACTGGTCGTGGTCTGCCGGTAGTCCTTGAGGCACACGTATCCGCCGGCGCACGTCGGCACCCGGGCGTTGAGGAACGATTGGATCTGAGCCAGGGTCATCGACGAACTGTCGTAGAACACCTCGTCCGTGATGATCATCCCGGGGTCGAATGCCCGCCCGTCCGCGGCGTCCGCGGGTGACGCCGGTGACGTCACCATCGTCGCGAGCACGCCGACGATGATCGCGGTCACCGCACACCATCGCCGAAGCCAACCCATGACGCCCTCCCACGACCCCCCGATCGCGGGCGATCTCGGCGCCATCCTACGGGCGGCCACGAAGGTGCGGTGGACTCCGCACCCCGGCGCGTCGCCGACTGGCAGGTCACGCGGATCCCCTCTCACGCAACCCACGGTTGCCGCCGAACGTCGTCGAGTAGCATGTACCGTCCTCCGGAATCGGAGCCTTCCCCGTGATCCCCGAACGCGTGCGCGAGCGCACGAGAACTGAGCCCACGCCCGCATGACCTGGTTCGAGACCCTCCCCTCGCTCTTGCTTTCGGCCCTGCTGCTGCTCGGCATCGGTGCGCCCGTCCCCGCCGCGCTGCGGCTCCGCGGCGTGGCCTTTCTCGCGGTCGCCGTGGCGTCGACGCTGTCCTCGGTGGCCCTCGCCTCGGTGATCGCGCCGCGTCTCGGCATCGGATGGTCCCTCCTTCCGCCGCTCGCAGTGTCGGCCGTGATCGCGGGTGTCTCGTTCGGCCTGCGGAGATGGCTCGTGGTTCCGCGGGGCTCGAGCGCGGGCCGAAGCGAGTGGGGGCGGCCGTTCCGAGCGCAGGCCGCTGCGATCGGCATCGGCACCGCACTCACACTCGCCCTGGTGATGCCGGCGATCGGTGCACCCGACCATCCGTCGCAGAGCTACGACACGGTGTTCCACCTCAACGCCGTGCAGTGGGTGCTGGACACCGGCAACGCATCGCCCACCGCGATGACGATGACCACGCCCGGTCGCGGATCGGGGTTCTACCCGACGACGTGGCATGCGCTGGTCGCCCTCCTCGTCCAGACGAGCGGCGTCAGCGTCACCGTGGCGACCAACGTCATGGCCGTCGTCGTCGCCTCCCTCGGCTGGACGACGGCCTGCGTGATGCTCGGGCGTGTCCTCTTCGGCCGCGGTGCGTTCCCGACGCTGCTGGCGGGCGGACTGAGCGCGGTCTTCGGCGCGTTCCCCGGCCTGCTGCTCTGGTTCGGGATCCTCTACCCCAACCTGCTCGCGGTCAGCGTCCTCCCGACCGTACTGGCGCTGCTGGCCGCTGCCGTGCAGCGGCATCCCACGCTCGGCCTTCGAACCGCGGGCCTCCTGCTCCTCGCCGGATGGGCGATCGGCGGGATGTCGCTCGCGCACCCGAACGCCCTCTTCAGCCTGTTCGTCCTCAGCGCCCCCCTCGCGGTCCGCGCCGTGGTTCTCGGCATCCGCCGCGCGCCCTCCGACCGTCGGACGCGGGCCGCGGTCGGTTGGATCGTCGGCGCGCTCGCGCTCGCTGCGGCCGAGGTGGCGGCCTTCCGCGCAGTGACGACGGCGGACAACGGGTGGGTACCCGACCGGACGATCCCCGACGCCGTGCGCGAGGGCCTCATGAACGCCCCGGTCATCCTCTCGACCGCCTGGGTCCTGTCCGGGCTGATGCTCATCGGCCTCGGGATGGCGCTGCTGCGCCGTCCGAGGCTGCGATGGGTCGCGATCGGTCAGCTCCTCGCCGTCGTCTTCTACACGATCGCGATCGCCGTTCCGCAGGGCGCCTTCCGTACCGCGCTGACCGGCGTCTGGTACAACGACGCGTATCGCCTCGCAGCCATCGCGCCCGTGCTCGGCGTGCCGCTCGCCGTTCTCGGAACGGTCACCGTCGCGCGGTGGGTGATGCGAGTCGCGCGACGGCGACCGGACCGCGCGCCCGGCCGGTCGTTCTCCGGGGGCGGCGTGGTGATGGCGCTGGTCGGCGTGCTCGCGGTCGCGATCCCGTACGTCGAATCGACGTTCGACATGGGCCGCCTGCTGGCCGGGCCGTACCGGCTGTCCGATCGGAGCAGCATGCTCTCGAGCGACGAGGTCGCGCTGCTCGGGCGGGTGCCCGACCTCGTGCCCGAGGACGCCGTGGTCGCCGGGAACCCCTGGAACGGCAGCGCACTCGTCTACGCCTACACGGGCCGGCGAACGGTCTTCCCGCACGTCGGCGGCGCGTATCCGGACGCGTACTGGGAACTCGCGGAGGGATTGGCGGATCGGACGCCGGAGGCGTGCGCGGCGGCCGCAGACCTGGGTGTCACCCACATCCTCGACTTCGGCGATCGCTTCATCTTCGCCACCGACGATCGCGCCGACCGGTACCCGGGGTTGACCGATGTCGCCGAGGGACCGGGCCTCCGACTGATCGCCGCCGAGGGCGACGCGAGACTGTTCGAAGTCGATTGCCCCTGATCGTCGAACCCGCCCGGCCGCGGTCGGCACCGGACGGAATCACCCGACGAGCAGGCGCTCCACGGTCTTCCGCAGCACCTCGAGATCGCGCGCCGAACTGAGTTCGTGCGCCGCGCGATCGGATGCCGCCTTGAATGCGACGACCTGCTCGGTGGTCAGGGCGGCGAGCGCGCGCCGCAGGTCCTCGAGCCCGAACCCATCGGTGGTGATGCCGAGCCCGTACCGTGCGATCAGCGCATCGGTCTCGACCGCGGGGCTGAAGATCAGACCGAGCCGGGCCTGGACGAAGTCGAACAGCTTGTTCGGCAGCATCAGCCGATGGTTGGTCGTCCGCGGCGGGAGGATGAACACGCCGACGTCGAAGCCGTTCAGTGTCGACGGGAGCTGATCGGGGGTGACGGGCGGATGGATCGTCACCCGGTCGGTTCGCTCGGCCCGCGCGCGGAGCTGCTCCAGATACGCATCGCTCCCGTACGCGCCGACGAGGTAGAGGTCGAGGGTGAACCGCTCGTCGGACTCCGCGACGGCGTCGATCATCGTCTCGATGCTCCTGCCCGGCACCGCACCGCCGCTGTGCACGAGGCGGATCCGCTCTCCGTCGAGCGCCGTCGGCGACAGGTCGCGGTACTCGGAGGCGTTGCGGACGACCTCCGCGACGACCCCGAACTCGCGCGCATAGAGATCCGCGATCGACTGGTTGACCGTGGTGACGGCGGCGATGCGCGGGAGGTAGCGCCTGCACACGCTTCGCATGTAGGGGCTGACCAGGAGTCGCCAGCTCAGCACGTGGGAACGCTCCTCCGGCGCCCACTCGTGCATGTCGCCGAGTACCGGAGCGTCGCCGGCGACGGCTGCCGCCAGCGGTAACGCGCGCGCCTCGTTCGCGACGACCAGATCGTACGTCTCCGTTCCGATCAGTTCCCGGGCTCTCCGCACCGCCGGCGCGTCGAGATCCACCGAACGGTATGCCCTGAGCCCGAGCTTCAGGACTCCGCCGACGGTCTGCGGAAGCGATGGGAGTGCGCGGTCGATCTCGAGATGGTGCCGGACGCCGTTCGGCGCAGAGCCGTAGCTCACCGTGGTCACGTCGCCGAACTCCTGCAGCACGCCGATCTGCCGAAGCACCCGGGCGTCTGCGCGGAGGTCGGAGAACGAGATGCAGAGGATCCGGGGTCGTGCCACCGGGCAATCCTAGTCGACCGTCGGATCGCGATCGGATCGCGACAGCGCCACGGGTCGGGCGCTCAGACGCGATCCGTGCGGTGGCCCCGGGCGATCAGGCGACGGTAGGCGCGTCGGCGAACCGGTTCGGGAACGAATCGGTACGTCCCCCGGATGAGCACGTTCCGGACGTACTGGACGCGCGTGGTGAAGCCGATCCGGCGGAGTGCGCGCTGCAGCGCGAGCTCGCTCCGCCACTGGGCGCGCCCGCCGCGGCGAGCGTACGCCCCCTCGCCGACGCGGTACATCACGAGCGCCTCGGCGATGTTGCCGACACGGGCCCCGGCGTGGATCATCCTGGCGAACAGCCAGTAGTCCTCCATCAGCCCGAGGGGTTGGTAGCCGCCTGCGCGCTCGACGGCGGATCGCCGGTAGACGACGGTCGGGTGGCTGAACGGGTCGTGGAACCGCGCGTAGCGCTCGATCTCGGACTGGCCCGTCCGCGGCACACGGCGACCGACGATCGAACCGTCGTCGTCGAGGAACTCGAGCATGCCGGTCCCGACGAGGTCGAGGCCGTCCTCCTCGATGAGCGGCAGTTGGACGGCGAAGCGCTCGGGCAGGGAGATGTCGTCGGCATCCATTCGCGCGACGATGTCGTGCTCGCTGAGGGCCAGTCCGGCATCGAGGGCTGCGGCGAGTCCGGCGTTCTGCTCGATCCGATGGTGCACCACCGGGACGGGCGATTCCGCGATGGCGGATTCGATCGCACCCTCGAGGCCCGGCGACACCGGGCCGTCCTGGACGAGGACGACCTGCGCCGGCTGACGGGACTGCCCGCCGACGCTCGACGAGAACGCCTTGGCGAAGTGCACCGGGTGGTCGCCTCGGTAGACCGCCATGAGCAGGGTGAAGGGTTCGGTCACGAGCCCTCCACCGCCGCGACGGCCTCGCTGGCACGTCCGAGTCCGGCCAGCGCGACGGCGTTGGGGCGCGGGCGGAAGCGGGTGCCGTCGCGCCATCCCCGCCGCCATCCGTCGGCGAGGGTCGCGCGGTCGTGCGAGCGGATGACCGTGCGCACCCATCGCAGGACGCTCGACCCGCCGTACAGCACCTTCTCCCACGGCGCCAGGCTGCGCGAGCGGCGGAACATCCACAGCTTGTTGCGCACCTCGTAGTAGAAGCGGTGTCCCGGATCGGCGTCGGTCGAGCCCAGCACGCGCGTCTTGTGGACCACGACGGACGAGGGCACGTGCACGCCGCGACGGCCGCGGAGGGCACGGGTGGAGTACTCGAAGTCGTCGTTCCAGATGAAGTAGTCGGCGATCGGCAGGCCGATCTCGCGGACCACGTCGGCGCGGACCAGCATCGAGACGAACGACGTGCTCCGGATCGGGACGTTGCCGCGGGCTCCGGCGACGCGACGCTCGCGCGCGGTCGCGAACGGCTTCGGCCGCGGAGTGTTCATGGGGTGCTCGGTCCCGTCGAACCACTCGACCCGCGACCCCGCCACGACGAGGTCCGTCCCGTCGACGGCTGCGAGGAGCTCCGCGAGCGCCGTCGTCGACGGGACGGTGTCGTCGTCCATCAGCCACAGCCAGTCGGGCCGGCCGTCGACGAGCGCCGTCGCCATGCCCGCGGCGAATCCACCGGCCCCGCCCGTGTTGCGATCGAGTCGGACGAGGTCGACGAGCGGCGCCGCTGCGCGTGCCACATCCGCCGAGTCGTCGGTGGAGGCGTTGTCGACGACGACCACCGAGGCGAGCCGACTCGTCTGCGCCGCGAGGGCCGAGAGCACCTCGGAGAGGAGGTCGCGACGGTTGTAGGCGACGACGACGGCGACGACGCGCGGGGCAGGACGTGAAGGCATCGACTCTCGGTTCGCTCGGGGGGACCCATCCATCTTGCCCTGTCCACGAGGCACCGGCTGTCCACAGCGCTCGCGGAGGCGGCGGGATCCCCGGCGGCCGACGGTACAGTTGACGCCGACCGACCTCGAGGGAGGGGCATGCCGACCACGCTCCGGATGATCGTCGACCAACTCATGGCACCGGTGCCCGGCCCCGCGGGGCGTTACACCGAGGCGCTCAGCCGAGCCCTCATCGAGACCGCGCCGACCGGGTGCGACGTGGAGGGCATCGTCTCGAGCTCACTGCCGAGCGACTACGAGCGTGTCATGGATGCGCTGCCCGGACTCGCCGGGCTCTACAAGTCGAGCCTGGCGCGGAGGGAGCTCGCCGCCGCGTGGCAGTTCGGCCTCACGACCTCGCCCGGCGGCGGCATTATCCACGCACCGAGCCTGTTCGCGCCGCTCCGACGCCACGATCGGACGACCGGTGGCGAACAGGTCGTGGTCACGGTGCACGACGTGCTCCCGTGGACCCATCCCGAGTCCCTGACGTCCACTTCGGTGGGCTGGCAGAAGGCGATGCTGAAGCGGGCGCGCAAGCACGCCGACGCGATCGTGGTGCCCACCCACGCCCTCGCCGAACGACTGGCGGACATCGCCGACTTCGGCGATCGGATCCGAGTCATCGGCACCGGCCCGCGGCTCGGGCTCCGGCTCCCGACCGCCGCGTCGGCGATCGCCCGGGAGTTCGGGCTGCCCTCCGCGTACCTCGTCACGGAGGGAACGCTCGAGCCGCGGAAGGGGCTCATCGACCTGCTGCAGGCGCTCGGGCGGCCCGGCGTGCCGGACATCCCGCTCGTGGTCATCGGGCCGGAGTCGTACGGCGACCAGCATCTCGCGACCGTCGCCGAGGAGTCGGGCGTCGCCCCGGACCGCGTCCGTTCGATCGACCCGGCCGACGCCGGCGCACTCGCCGTCGTGATCTCGGGAGCAACCGCCTTCGTGGCGCCCAGCCACGATGAGGGCGACGGCACCGCGATCATCGAGGCGTTCACGCTCGGAACGCCCGTGATCCACTCCGATACGCCCGCGTACGCCGAGGTCGCCGCCGACGCCGGCCTCTCAGTGGCGGTGGGCGTGGGTGGCGGGTACGTCGATCGGCTGGCTGCGGCGGTGACGGCGGTCGTGGAACGCCCCGACCTCGCCGACCGCCTCTCCATCGCGGGCGGTGACCGCTCGAACGCCTTCGATTGGCGGGATTCCGCGGAACGCGTGTGGCAGCTTCACGCCGACCTCTGACCGGGAGCGCTCGCCCGGTCCGGGTCCGCTCGGCCGTCGGGCCGCTCGGCCGTCGGGCCGCTCAGCCGTCGACCGGCTCAGCCGTCGGCTCAGCGGTCACGGGCACCAGTGCCTCCTGCACCATGGCGTGGATGGTGTCCCAGTCGGGTTCCGCCGGGTCGATCCCGCTGACGGGCGTGAGCTCCAGCGTCTGGACGGGAAGTTCTCGCGTCTTCCCCGCCAGGTCGACGAAGTAGCCGAGCATCGACTGGGGGATGTCCGTCTTCACGGTCTCGGCACCCGCTTCGGCGACGGCCTGGAACTTCGTCAGCACGTTCGCCGGCGTGAACTGCTGGAGGATCGCCTCCTGCAGCACCCGCTGTCGTTCCATCCGGTCGTAGTCGCTGGTCCCGTGCCTCGCCCTCGCGTACCAGAGCGCGGTGTACCCGTTCATGTGCTGCGGCCCGGCCTCGACCCAGCCGTCGACGTTCTGGAGGTTCTCGTCGCCGCCGATGGGCAGCCGCTCCTCGACGGTGATGTCCACGCCCCCGAGCGCGTCGATCAGTGCTTCGAAGCCCTGCATGTCGATCAGCACGTAGTACTGGATCGTGAGACCGGTGACGCCCTCCGCGGCGTCCCGCATTCCCTCGATGCCGGGCTGGCTTCCCTGCGCCACGGCGTCCGGGTACATCTCCGGGCTCTTCAGTTCGACCTCGGTGTAGATCGAGTTGAGGAGGCAGACATCGACCTCGCACCCGTCGATCGACCCGTAGCCCTCGGGATAGACCGCCGCGAGCGGCGAATCCGACGGGAACGGGACGTCCTCGAGGTCTCGCGGGAGTCCGATGAGCACGGCCTGCCCCGTGTCGGCGTCGATCGACGCGACGGTCATCGAGTCCGGGCGCATGCCCTCGCGATCGGGCCCCGAGTCGCCGCCGAGCAGCAGGATGTTGTATCGACCGTCGACGGGCGGTTCGCTCGGACCGGCGACGAAGACGGAGGAGAGGAAGCCGCTGGCCGTCGTCGCGACGTAGGCGCCGTATGCCGCCCCGCCGGAGAAGAGGACCATCACGGCCGCCGCGAAGAGCGCGATCCAGGCACGTGCCGACGGCTCCGTCTTGACGAGGCGCACGAGCCGCAGGGTGTCGAGCGTGAGCACGACCCAGAGCACGCCGTAGAACACGAGCGCGAGCGCGATCACCCAGAGGAAGACGCTGTTGGACACCAGCGTGAAGAGCACGGCGGGCGCGACGAGTCGCAGCACGATCGCGACGAGGATGAGCGCCCACAAGGCCAGGGTCGACCCGAGGCCGATCCGCCCGAGTCGGTGGTTGCCGGCGAGCGATTGCGCCGACCCGGGAATCAGGATGTTCAGGCCGACGAGCCACCACCCGCGCCGCGTCATGATGGGGCGCGAGCCGGTGTCCGGGTATCGGATCGGGCTGTCGGCGAGGCTCATCGGCTCGACTTCAGCCGTTCGTTCTTCTCCTCGACGAGCGCCGCGAGCGAGGCGGCGTACCCGGCGAGCGCGTCGCGCAGCGCCTCGTCGGCGGTGGCGAGGATCTTCACCGCGATGAGGCCCGCGTTCTTCGCGCCGCCGATCGACACGGTGGCGACGGGAACCCCCGCGGGCATCTGCACGATCGAGAGGAGCGAGTCGAGACCGTCGAGGCGTGCGAGGGGCACCGGCACGCCGACGACCGGCAGCGTGGTCACCGAGGCGAGCATGCCCGGCAGGTGCGCGGCGCCGCCGGCGCCGGCGATGATGACGCGGATGCCGCGGCCTGCGGCCTCCTTGCCGTACGCGATCATCTTCTCGGGCGTACGGTGCGCGGAGACCACCTCGACCTCGTGCGGGACGCCGAACTCGTCGAGCAGCTCGGACGCGTCCTTCATCACGGACCAGTCGGAGTCGGAGCCCATGACGACGCCGACGAGCGGAGTGGTGGGGTTGCCTTCGATCACTCGAACGATAGTAGGGCCAGCGGCTGCGAGTTCCCCGCAGCGGCGCTCCGGGGCGAGGATGGCGCGACCGCGCCGGGCTCAGTCCTGCAGCGCCGCCGCCGCCGCCCGCGCCTCGTACACGGCGTCGTCCAGGTCGTCGCCGATCACCGTGACGTGCCCCACCTTGCGGCCGGGGCGCGGCTCCTTGCCGTAGTTGTGGATCTTGGCCGTCGGGTGCGCGGCGAGCGCCTCCGCGTAGCGATCCGCGATCGTGCCCTCGGCGGGGCCGCCGAGCAGGTTCACCATGACCGACCAGTCGGCGTGGCACCCGGTGCCGCCGAGCGGCAGGTCGAGCACGGCCCGAAGGTGCTGCTCGAACTGGCCGGTGGTCGCGCCGTCCATGCTCCAGTGACCCGAGTTGTGGGGCCGCATGGCGAGTTCGTTGACGAGCACGCGGTCGTCGGTGGTCTCGAACATCTCCACGGCGAGGACGCCGGTGACGCCGAGGCCCTCGGCGATCGCGACGGCGACGTCGGCCGCGACATCGGCCAGCCGACCGGCCGAATGGGGTGCGGGCGCGATGACCTCGCTGCAGACGCCGCCGACCTGGACGGTCTCGACGAGCGGCCACGCGACGACCTCGCCCGACGGGCGACGGGCGACGAGCTGGGCCAGCTCCCGGCGGAAGTCGACGAGCTCCTCGACGAGCAGTGCGCCGTCGCGGCCGTCCTCCGCGATCGCCGCGAACCACTCGGCGACCTCGGCCGCAGCGCGCACGACGCGCACGCCCTTGCCGTCGTACCCGCCGCGCGGGGTCTTCACGACGGCCGAGCCGCCGTGCTCGGCGATGAAGCCGTCGAGCTCCTCGGGCGTCGACACGCGCGCCCAGTCGGGCACGGGGAGGCCGAGTCCGGAGAGACGCTCGCGCATGAGCAGTTTGTCCTGCGCGAAGCGCAGGGCGTCGGGGCCGGGGTGCACCGGGATGCCGGCGTCGACGAGGGCGCGCAGCACGTCCTGCGGGACGTGCTCGTGGTCGAACGTCACGACGTCGACCTCGCGGGCGAACGGGAGCACCGTGTCGATGTCGGTGTAGTCGCCGACGCGATCGGCCGCCAGCCCGGCGGCCATGCCGTCGGCCTCCGCGAGCACCCGCAGTTCGACGCCGAGCTCGATCGCCGCGGGGATCATCATGCGGGCCAGCTGCCCTGCGCCGATCACTCCGACTCGCACGTGACGCACCATCCGTTCCCGCGGCGCCGGTCGCCGCGACATCCCAGTCTAGGGCGCGGCGCTCGGTAAGATCGGGGGATGTCCGAGAGCCTCCGCACCCTCGCGGCGAGGGCGTGGCACGGGTTCCTGGCCTACCTCCTGAAGTTCGGCGTCGTCGGACTCATCGGCCTCGTGGTCGACGTCGCGCTCTTCAATGCGCTGCGGGTCGGGGTCTTCGGCACCGACACGTGGGCGCAGTCGGCCATCGGCGCCAAGACGATCTCGACGAGCGTCGCCATCGTGTTCAACTGGCTCGGCAACCGCTACTGGACCTTCCGGCGGCACCGACGACGGCACGTGCTGCGCGAGTTCGCGGAGTACCTCGTCGTCTCGCTGGGCGGCATGGCGATCTCGCTCATCTGCCTGTGGATCAGCCACCACCTGCTCGGCTTCACGAGCCTGCTCGCCGACAACATCTCGTCGAACGTGATCGGCCTCGGGCTCGGCACGGCGTTCCGGTTCGTGCTCTACCGCTACTGGGTCTACGGACACCACCGGAGCGACGGGCTGTCGAACCTCGCCCGCGTCGAGGAGGCGCAGCGGGCGCTGTTCGAGCAGCCGCCGGTCGGCCAGGCACCGCTCGAGCCCGCGGTGCCGTCCTCGACGTCACCGGGTTCCGATCCGCACGCGTCGACGGCGGAGCCCTCCGGCGCGAGCGCCGCCGAGTCGGTTCAGCCCGCCGAGCCGAGGAACCAGGGCGGGTAGACCGCCACCCGCGTCTTCGCCCCGACCGCGTGCAGTGCGGCGCGAACACGATCGCGCACGCGGTCGTTGGACACCGCGATGAGCGCGATCCGCTCGAGCGGCACGGCGCCGTGCACGAGCAGCTCGCCCGCGCGAAGGCCCTCGCCGTCGTCGGCGAGCGTGAGGCGCACGATGGCCCGGGAGACCGCGGGCCAGTCGGCCGCGAGTTCGGCGCCGCCGACCGCCGCATCCGTCGCGCTGACCACGATCTCGCCGTCGGTCTCGCGTCGGGCCCCGGCCGCCGCCGCGACGGACGAGACCAGGATGACGTGGTCGGCCGCGGCCCGATCGACGGCCTCCGCCGCGAGCCGGGGATCCGGGGTGCCCGTCCGGATCGCGTCCCAGACGTGCGCGTCGGTGCTGAGGAGGAAGGGCACGTACTCCGCCACGGTGGCGTCGGATCCGGGCACGGTCGCGCTGCGCCGATACCGGCGCGCGGCCGGCGCGGCGAGGTCGACCGCGGGCGTCGCGGGCGGATCGCCCGCATCCGCGAGGAGGGCGCCCGCGCCGAGGATCCGGCCGAGGTTCTCCACGTGCGTCACGTGGTAGATGCGCGTGCCGCCGACGTCGACCGGCGCCGCCGATGCGGTGACGGTGGAGCGCCCCGACCGGGCGGACGCCCCTGCCGCGGCGCCGCCGGCGGCGGACCGCTCACGTGCCGCGCTGCGCCCGGTCGCCGGTCGCGTCGCACGTGCCGGCTTGGGCTTCGCCGCGGGCTCGGGCGGGGGCGAGCAGATCGCGCAGAGGCCCTCGTCGAATCCGTGGATGCATTCCTCGCCCAAGTGGTCTCGCCCTTTCCGTGCCCGACGGCCCGCCCGACGTGCGCGGGCCGCGGACCAGAGTACGCGCTCCACCTCCGCGCCGGATCCGCGAGGGATGTCGAACCCGTCGTCGGATGCTCAGCGACCACCCCAGGGAAGGGACTCGGCCGTCGCGAACGCCGCCGGCCGTGCCGCCGGCCCGACCGCCGGCCCGCCGAGCGCGTGCGCCTCGGCCATGAGCTCGTGCAGCGCGGCCTGGACGGCGAGCGGTGCCGGGATGTCGCGGAGCACCACGGCGACCTCGTGTCCGGTCTCGAGCCGCACGTCGCCGGAGCCCGCAAGGCGCTGCAGCCACGACCGCGTGACCTGGACGTCGTAGCCGGTGCGGTGCCAGAGCTCGCGTCGGACCCGCACGAACAACCCGCGCCGCACGACGACCCGGCGCGTGGTGATGGTCGTCCGCGAGCTCAGCCACCCGAGGTACGGCAGCAGGCTGCCGAGCACCACGACGAGCGCGCCGCCGACGATCGCCGCGAGGCGGGGCCATCCGTCGTCGAGCCACGGCACCGCGTAGGCCGTCACCCCCGCGACGGCGATGAGCAGCAGCGCGGGGAGCACGAGGATGCGCCCGTGGCGTCGCACCCGCGCCACGACGAGCTCCGCGCCGTCGGGCGCGGGGACCTCGGCCGTCTGCCCCATAGGCCCATTAATACCTCAGGTGCGTGACGTCGCCCGCGGCGACAGCCTGCTCGTCGCCGTTCTCGTCGTCGCGGACCACGAGCCGACCGTCGGGGTCGATGCGCTCGGCGAGGCCGACGAGTTGACCCCCGCCGGGCAGTTCGACCCGCACGTGCTGTCCGAGGGTGCCGCACAGCGCGCTCACGCGCTCGGCGACGCCGCTCGAGATCGGGTCGCCGCCGGAGCCGGTGAACGCAGCGGTGAGCCCGAGCAGCCGCTCGAGGTAGTCGGCGAGCACGGCGTCGGCGTCGGGTCGGACGCCAGTGGCCAACTGGAGCGACGTCGACGTCAGCGTGGGGAGATCGTGCTCGTCGAGCGTGAGGTTGAGCCCCGCACCGATGACCACGGCGTCGTCGGCGATCAGCTCCGACAGGATGCCGCACACCTTGAACCCCGACACCAGGACGTCGTTCGGCCACTTCAGCCAGGCCTCGACGCCGCCGGTGCCGTCCTCCTCGCCGCCACGGTCGACGGATGCCGCCGCCAGCGCGCCGCGGACGGTCTCGGTCATCGCCGCACCCGCGATGAGGGGGAGCCAGCCGAGCGCATCGGGCGCGAGCGGCGCCCCGCCGAGCTCGCCGGGGCGGATGAGGACGGAGATCGCGAGGGTCTTCCCCGTCGGCGCGAGCCAGGTCCGCCCGAGCCGCCCGCGACCGCGCGTCTGGTCGTCGGTCACGACGGTCGAACCGTGGCGCCATCCCGCGGCATCCGGACCGGTGACCCCCTCGCGGACGACGTCGTTCGTCGACCCGACGGAATCGAGCCACTCGAACCTCGGCACCGCCCGGCGCGATCGCTCCCAGTCCATCCGACCTCTCCCCTCGTCGAGGATCAGGGTAGTGTCCGGCGTGTCCGCGGCGGTGGCGATCACCACCATCCGCCGACGGCTTTTTGTGGGAATCCGTCAACGAACCGGCCCGGATGGGCGCCGGTAGAGTGAACGGCGTGACCGAATCGACGAACGACGGCCCCGACCTCTCCACCACCGCGGGCAAGCTCGCCGACCTCAAGCAGCGCTACCACGAAGCCGTGACGGCCTCGGGCGAGGCGGCCATCGAGAAGCAGCACGCCAAGGGCAAGATGACCGCGCGCGAGCGCATCGACGAGCTCCTCGACCCGGGCTCGTTCGTCGAGCTCGACGAGTTCGTGCGGCACCGCACCCACGCGTTCGGCATGGAGGCCAAGCGCCCCTACGGCGACGCCGTCGTCACCGGCCTCGGCACGATCCACGGTCGACCGGTCGCCGTGTACTCGCAGGACTTCACGATCTTCGGCGGCTCGCTCGGCGAGGTGGCCGGCGAGAAGATCATCAAGGTCATGGAGCACGCGCTGAAGACCGGCGTGCCGATCATCGGCATCCTCGACTCCGGCGGCGCGCGCATCCAGGAGGGCGTCGTCGCACTCGGCAAGTACGGCGAGATCTTCCGCCGCAACACGGCGGCCTCCGGCGTCATCCCGCAGATCTCGATCGTGTGCGGGCCGGCCGCGGGCGGTGCGGTGTACTCGCCCGCCCTCACCGACTTCGTCATCATGGTCGACAAGACCAGCCAGATGTTCGTCACCGGCCCCGACGTGATCAAGACGGTCACCGGTGAAGACGTCGGCATGGAGGAGCTCGGCGGCGCGCTCACGCACAACACGATCTCGGGGGTCGCGCACTACCTCGCGAGCGACGAGTCCGATGCGCTCGACTACGCGCGCACCCTCGTGTCGTTCCTGCCGGACAACAACATGTCCGAGGCGCCGGTCTACGAGTCCGAGGTCGAGCTCGAGATCACCGACGACGACCGCAAGCTGAACGCGATCATCCCCGATTCGCCGAACCAGCCCTACGACATGCACTCGATCATCGAGGGCATCGTCGACCACGGCGACTTCCTCGAGGTCCAGCCGCTGTTCGCCCCGAACATCGTCGTCGGCTTCGCCCGTGTCGAGGGCCGATCGGTCGGCATCATCGCGAACCAGCCGAGCCAGATGGCCGGCACGCTGAACATCGCCGCGGGCGAGAAGGCGTCGCGCTTCGTGCGGTTCTGCGACGCGTTCTCGATCCCGATCCTGACCCTCGTGGACGTGCCCGGCTACCTTCCCGGCACCGACCAGGAGTGGACCGGTGTCATCCGGCGCGGCGCGAAGCTGCTCTACGCGTACGCGGAGGCGACCGTGCCGCTCGTCACGGTCATCACGCGCAAGGCCTACGGCGGCGCGTACATCGTCATGGGCTCCAAGCAACTCGGTGCCGACATCAACCTGGCCTGGCCGACCGCCGAGATCGCGGTCATGGGCGGCCAGGGCGCGGTGAACATCCTCTACCGCGGCGAGATCAAGCGCGCCGAGGAGGCCGGCGAGGACGTCGCGGCCGTGCGCACCAAGCTCGCGAACGAGTACACCTACAACGTGGCCTCCCCCTTCCTCGCCGCGGAGCGCGGCGAGCTGGACGGCGTGATCGAGCCCGCGGCGACACGCGTCTCGGTCACGAAGGCGCTGCGCGCGCTCCGCACCAAGCGGGCGAGCCTGCCGCCGAAGAAGCACGGCAACATCCCGCTCTAGGAGGCACGATGACCAGCGCATCCCCCGAGGGCGACGGTGAGGCCCTCGACCTCAGGTTCCTCACGCGCGACGTGACGGCCGAGCAGGCCGCCGCCGTGACCGCGGTGCTCGCCGCAACCGTCCGCGAGGCGCACGGCGACCACGAGCCGACCCCGCGCAGCGACTGGTCGCACCCGCGCAACGCCCTGCGCCCGCGCATCGAGGTCGGTCCGGGCCGCTGGACCTCGTCGGCACGCTGAGCGGCGCCCACGCCCGATCGGGGTCGACGTCCCCCACATTCCGCTCCGGATGGCTTCGGAGGCCGCTGCTCGCGCCCCTCGTGTCCCCCATGTCCCCCGAAATGCTGACTTCGCACGGCGCGCCGGATCCGTACGATGGGTCGTACGCACTCCATCGGAGTCGTATCCGTCACCGGCTGGGTAACCGGTGACGCTCTGGGGGCGAGTCAGGGCGATATTCGGGTTGTCGCCGTGACTCGGGCTTGCTGGGGGGTCGGTAGGGGCCGACCCCCCGCTTCCATGTCCGGAGGCACTCACCCGCCCGCGGCGGCGAGCCGCTCGCATCGTCGGTCGGGGTTCAGCCTCCGCGCGGGATCTCCAGCCAGAGCTCGACTTCCGCGTCCTCGGACTCGACCGTCTCACCGTTCCCACCGCTCAACCCGACGACCGTGACGGCGACCGGCGACCCCTCGGCGGCCGTGCGGGCGATGATCCGCTCCGCCCGCGTCGTCTCGACCACGTCGGCCAGTTCCGACAGGATCCGGTCTCGCTCGGCCTCGTCGAGCTCGTCGATCCCGCCCTCGTCGAGGAGCGTCACCGTGGCCCCCCGATCGCGCGCGTGCCGCACCGCCGCGCGAACGGCGTCGGTCAGCAGCATCCGCCCTCGGATCTCGTCGCGGATCGCCGCCTCGAGTGTTCGGCACTCCGCGCGTTCGGCATCGCTCAGCGCGTGGCTCGCGTCGGCGATGCGGCGCAGCATGGGTGCGGCGAGCCGCTGCGTCTGCGCGAGTCGCATGCGACCCTCGAAGAGGTGGGCGTCCTGTGCGGCCTGCCAGGCGGCCGCCTCGCGTTCGGCCTGCGCGTACCGCCTGGTCGCACGCGCGGCGCTCGCGAGCGCGGCCGAGAGCATGTGGGCGATGGCGACCCAGACGAGGCTGCCGATGACGCCGAGCTGGCCGAGCGCGAGCGGGCCGGCCCACAGCACGGTCTGCACGGCGAGCACGATGACCCCCGCCCACGCCACGACCAGCTGGCGTCGAGCGGCCGCGATGGTCATCAGGGTCCCGACCGCCGCGACGTACCAGGTCGCGTAGCCGTTGTCGCGCGACGGATCGAGCTGGCTCGTGACGAGCACCGGGAGCACGATCCCGACGGCCAGGTCGAGTGCGGCGAGCCAGTCCGGCATGCGCGCCCGTCGCGCAGGCCACAGGCTGAGGACCGTCGCGACCGCGTAGAGGACGAGCGCGACGATGATCGGCCACGGCGAGGCCGCCACATCGGTGGACAGGGAGGAGGCGCCGAGCACCACGTGGTAGCCCGAGAACATCGCCGCGAGCGCCATCAGCAGCCAGCGGGGCACCGAGATCATGCGGCGCTCACCTCCACACCCGCGGGCCAGGCGAGCGTGACGGTCGTCCCCTCTCCCGGCACGGAGTCGACCCTCGCCGAGCCGCCCTCGTTCACCATGCGCTCCTCGATCGAGACCCGGAGCCCGAGACGGCTCGGCGGCACGGCGGCGGGGTCGAAGCCCGAACCGTTGTCGATGACGCGGATGACGCATCCGCCCGCCCCGACCCCGCGGACCTCGAGCTCCCGACGGACCCGCCCGATCGGGCCGTCCGCGTGCTGCACGCTGTTCACCATCGCCTGCATCGCGGCCGACGACAGCGCGTCGATCGCCTCGACCGGCAGCTCGACGCCATCGGTGCCATCGACGCGGACGATGAACGGCGCGGAGAAGCCGGCGACGCCGGCTCGCAGGCGGCGAGTGAGCACGGTGAGGGCGACGCGGTCGTCGACACCCGGGACCTCCACGGCGGCCTCGTCGAGCCGGCGCACGGCATCCCCGGCCATACGTGCAGCGAGGGCTCGCTCGGCCGGCGAGCGGGCGGCCGCGGCGGAGAGCAGCGTGGTCAGCACGCTGTCGTGCACGAGGGCGTCGACCTTCACGCGCTCGATCTCCGTCGCGTGCCGTCGCGCCACCGCGTCGTAGCGTTCCAGCGCGGCCTCCTGCGCGGCGTCCACCGCGATCGCGGCCTGCCGGAGCATCGTGATGATCACGAGCACGACGATGCCCAGGATCACGGCGTACATGGTGTCGAGCACCGCCAGCAGTGGACCGGCACCGCCGCCGGACGGGCTCAGTCGCACGACGCCGTAGATCGCCGGAACCGCGCTCGTGTACGCGGCGGCCGGCGCGACCGGGAGCGCGAGCACCGCCGCCGTCGTCGCGACGGTGCACAGGTAGTAGAGCCACGGAGTCTGCCCGGCCATGCCGGCGGTGTCGACCATCAGGAACGGCCACGCCAGGAGCGCGATGACGTAGATCGTCGCGAACGCGAGCGCGGCCGCGCGCACCGCGACGCGGGTGAACGTCGCCGCCGCGAGCGCGGCGATCGCGCCGTAGACGACCGCCATCATCGCCACGCCCGCGCCGTCCGCCATGAGCGGCGCCTGGTCGATCGCCGTCGGCACCGTCTGCGCGCCGAACACGAGCCCGAACGCGCCCAACGCGCGACCGGCGACCGTCTCGACCTGGGCACGGCTCACCGCCGCGCGGCGCGGGACGAGCCGACTCGTCCGCCAGTCAGCGGCGGGCATCCCCGGCCTCGGCATCGAGCCCCGGGAGGATGCCGTCCTCGACCGCGCGCCTCAACAGGTCGACCTTCGTCGGCGCGGGGCGGCCGACCTCGACGTACTTCGCGCGGATGCGGTCGAGGTACTCGCGGGCCGTCGAATGCGCGATGCCGAGCTGCTGCGCCACGAGCTTCAGCGGGAGTCCCGACGCGTACAGGTGGAGCACGTCGCGCTCCCGGCGCCCGAGCTGGGCCTTCGCGAAGTCGCGATCGGCCTCGATGGCGCTCGCCCACTCCACGTTGTTCAGCGCATCGCCGCGTGCGACCGTGGCGATCGCCGAGATCACCGAGGCCGTCGGCGATGACTTCGGGATCACGCCGGCCGCGCCCGCCGCGAGCGCCTCGCGCACCGCGGCGACCCGGTCGGCGATGCTGTGCACGAGCACCTGGCTTCCCGTCGCGAGCACCGCTCGCACGTTGTCGGTCACGTTCGATCCGTCGCCCAGCGAGAGGTCGAGCAGCACGACGCGTGGCGGCTCCACGGCGGGGTCGTCAAACGCGGCGAGCAGCGTCGGAACGTCGGCGGTATCGGCGACGACCTCGTAGCCCGCGTCCCGACACGCGGCGCGGAGCCCGAGCCGCACGGCCTCGTGGTCGTCGACGATCGCCACCGTCGTCGTGGCCGTCGCCTCCGCCGCGTCGGTCTCCGTCGTCACGCGCACTCCCCCGTCACGCCGTCCTCCTGTCGTGGCGGCCTCTCGCGCAGCTCGACCACGCGCTACCCGCCGTCCTCACACGATAGCGGCGAAGCGGGCGACAGCCTCGACGTGATGGGTGTTCGGGAAGAGGTCGAAGGCGTCGAGGGTCTCGAGCTCGTACCCGTGCGTCCGGAAGGTCGCCACGTCGCGCGCCAGCGCGACGGGGTCGCACGCGACGTAGACGACCTGCGCCGGTCGCAGCTCGGCGAGCCGGTCGACCACCGCACGCCCAGCGCCCGCGCGCGGAGGGTCGAGCACCACGGTGGCGCCGCGGAGTCCCCGTGTCGCGGCATCGGGCGCCGCGGCGATCCGGTCGAGGTAGCGGTCCACGCGTTCGGAGACCGCGCGTGCGCCGATCCAGTCTGCGAGGTTCGAGCCCGCGTGCTCGGTGGCGCGCGCGTCGGCCTCGACGGTCGTGATGCGCGTCGACGGGCCGAATCGATCGCCGACCGCGGCGGCGAGCAGGCCGACACCGCCGTAGAGGTCTTGGTTCTCGGCGTCCGGGTCGAAGCGATCCGCGTCGATCGCCGCCTGAACGGCGAGGGTGAGCGTCCACGCGGCGCCCCGGTGCACCTGCCAGAAGCCGCCGCGGTCGAGGGTGAACTTCCGGTCGCCGACACGTTCGACGACCGTGGGTGGATGCGTCGGGCGGCGGTCGTGCGGAGCGTGCACCACGAGTTCGGCTCGACCGACCGATGGGGCGAGGAGGTCGATGGAGGACGCATCGGCGCCCGCTCCCGCGCGCGGGGCTCCTCCGCTCAACGGAGCGATCTCCTCGAGCTCAGCGACCGCGAGCGGCAGCGACGCGACGGGAACGACGCGGTGGCTGCGCGCCGCGTAGGGACCGACCGCACCGTCGGGGTCGACGTGCAGACGCACGCGCGTGCGCCATCCCGTTCCCGCCTCGACGTCGACGCCGGGCGCCAGCGCGGGATCGACCGCCCGCACCTCGACGTCCCGTTCGACGCCTCCCATGCGAGCGAGGGCGTCCCGGAGCACCTCGGCCTTCAGCTCGCGCTGACGCGGCATGGCGATGTGGCCGAACTCCGCACCCCCGGCCCGATCCTCGGGGGCCCGGTCGACCGACGCTTCGGCCCAGACGTGCGCGCGGCGGTCGGGCGAGGCGTCGAGCACCTCGAGCGTCTCGGCGCGCCAGAATCGGTCGCGCGCGGCATCCGTCACCTGCGCGCGAACGCGTTCGCCCGGTATCGCATCGGCGACGAAGACGACTCGGCCGTCGTGGCGGGCCACCGCCACGCCGCCGTGGGCGATGCGCTCGACCTCCAGTTCGAGCACCGGGCCGGGCTCGGCCGGGCGCTGCGGCGCAGCACGCCGCCGGACCTCGGGCGCCGGGCGGCGCGACGGACGACGACGGGAGCTGGCCATCGTCCGAGCATCCCACATCGACCCGAATGCGGGCCGGGAGCGGCACCGGCAGGATGGACGCATGCGCCTCTACCTCGCGTCGACCTCCCCCGCCCGCCGCCAGCTGCTCCGCCAGGCGGGGATCGAACCGGTCCTCGTGGCGCCGGGCGTCGACGAGGAGGCCGCGGTCGCCGCTCACGAGGCCGCGCACGGCCCGCTCGCGCCCGACCAGCTCGTTCAGCTGCTCGCGCAGCGGAAGGCCGAGGCGATCATCGGACGCGACGTCGACGGCGCGCCGATCGACGGGCTGATCCTCGGCGGCGACTCGGCCTTCCTCGTCGACGGCGTGCTGCACGGCAAGCCGCACCGCCCCGAGGTCGCCCGGGACCGTTGGGCCGGGCAGAACGGACGCTCGGGCGTGCTCTGGTCGGGCCACTGGGTCATCGACCACCGCGGCGGCTCGGCGCGCGCCGCCGTCGGCCGTGCCGCCTCCGCCGTCGTCGAGTTCGCCCAACTCGACGACGACGAGATCGACGCCTACATCGCGACCGGCGAACCGCTGGCCGTCGCCGGCGCGTTCACGGTCGACAGCCTCGGCGGGCCGTTCATCCGCTCCGTGTCCGGCGACCCGTCGACCGTCGTCGGACTCTCGTTGTCGACGATGCGCGACCTCGTGCGCGAACTCGGCGTGGCATGGATCGACCTCTGGGACCTCGGCGGGTGAGTCGCCTGCACCCGGCCCGGTCGGGCCCGGCGTCGACCGCGCCATCCGTTCGTTGTCGGTCACCGAAACACCTGCAGGGCTTTTTTGTGGGCACCGCCCAAAGGCGGCTGGGAATCCGCCAATAGGCTTGGTCATCATGCGTCGCATCTCCAAGGTCCTCATCGCCAACCGCGGCGAGATCGCCGTCCGCGTCATCCGCGCCGCCCGCGACTCCGGGCTCGCCTCCGTCGCCGTCTACGCCGACCAGGACCGCGACGCGCGTCACGTCAGGCTCGCCGACGAGGCGTACGCCCTCGACGGATCGACGAGCGCCGAGACCTACCTCGTGATCGACAAGCTGCTCTCGGTCGCCCGCCGCTCGGGCGCCGACGCCGTGCACCCCGGCTACGGCTTCCTCGCCGAGAACTCCGACTTCGCCCGCGCCGTCATCGACGCCGGGCTGATCTGGATCGGCCCGTCGCCCGAGGCCATCGAGCGACTCGGCGACAAGGTCTCGGCCCGGCACGTCGCCGAGAAGGTCGGCGCGCCGCTCGCGCCCGGCACCCTGAACCCCGTCGCCGACGCCGCGGAGGTCCTCGAGTTCGTCGACGAGCACGGGCTGCCCGTCGCGATCAAGGCCGCGTTCGGCGGCGGCGGCCGCGGGCTCAAGGTCGCGCGCACGCGTGACGAGGTGCCCGAGCTGTTCGAGTCGGCCACCCGCGAGGCCGTGGCCGCGTTCGGCCGCGGCGAGTGCTTCGTCGAGAAGTACCTCGACAAGCCGCGTCACGTCGAGACCCAGTGCCTCGCGGACGAGCACGGCAACGTCGTCGTGGTCTCGACGCGCGACTGCTCGCTGCAGCGGCGCCACCAGAAGCTCGTGGAGGAGGCGCCGGCGCCGTTCCTGACGGAGGAGCAGAACCGCCTGCTGTACGAATCGTCGAAGGCGATCCTCAAGGAGGTCGGCTACTTCGGCGCGGGGACCTGCGAGTTCCTCATCGGCCAGGACGGCACCGTCTCGTTCCTCGAGGTGAACACCCGACTCCAGGTCGAGCACCCCGTGTCCGAGGAGGTCACCGGCCTCGACCTCGTGCGCGAGCAGTTCCGGCTCGCCGAGGGCGGGGTCCTCGACTACCCCGACCCCGTGACGACGGGTCACTCGTTCGAGTTCCGCATCAACGGCGAGGACCCGGGCCGCAACTTCCTGCCCGCGCCCGGTCCGATCCACCAGCTGCGCTTCCCGGGCGGCCCCGGCGTGCGCGTCGACTCCGGCGTCACGAGCGGCGACGAGATCTCGGGCGCGTTCGACTCGCTGCTGGCCAAGCTCATCGTCACCGGCGCGACCCGGAAGGACGCGCTCGAGCGCGCGCGGCGCGCCCTCGACGAGTTCGACGTGGCCGGCCTGCCCACGGTGCTCCCCTTCCACCGCGACATCGTCCGCAACGCCGCCTTCGCGCCGGACGGCGACGAGCCGTTCTCCGTGTACACGCGTTGGATCGAGACCGAGTACGACAACCGCCTCGAGCCGTGGACCGGTGAGCTCGCCGAGACCAAGGGCCCCGGTGCCCGCACGGCGCTCGTGGTCGAGGTCGACGGACGACGCATCGAGGTCTCCCTCCCGAAGCGCCTCGCGGGCGCACCGTCGACGAACGGCACGCGCGGCCCGGCACCGCGCCGCCGCGCCGCGCACCACTCCGTCGACACGTCGACGGGCGACGCGGTGACCGCCCCGATGCAGGCGACGGTCGTCAAGGTCGCCGTCGCCGAGGGCGACAAGGTCGTCAAGGGCGACCTGGTGCTGGTGCTCGAGGCGATGAAGATGGAGCAGCCCATCGTCGCCCACAAGGACGGCGTCGTCGGCCTGGTGAACGCCGAGCCCGGCTCCACGGTCTCGAGCGGCCACCTGCTCCTCTCCATCGCCGACGCCTGACCGGGTGGTGCTGCTTTTCTCAGGAGTTTTTCGGCGTGTCGCGGCTTTCTGCGGCGTGTCTTCCTGAGAAGCGCGTGGTTGCGGGTCGGGTTCCTGAGAACGGTGCAGGCCGATGCCCGCCGGGCGCTGCCGAGCCGGTCCGGCCCTGCTGAGTACACGGGCGAGCGGATGCCGCGGGGTCGGCAGATCAGTCCAGCGCGGCGAGCGCCTGGACCACGCGCAGCGCCGCCGCCTTCGGGTCGGCGAGGACGTCGCTCGCCGCGAGCCGCAGGGTCGGAATGCCTCGGCGCAGCAGCTCCTCGTCGCGACGCCGGTCGCGGACGAACGCCTCACGGTCTCCGTGGTGGGCGAATCCGTCGGTCTCGACGGCGAGCCGGCCAGCCACGAGGAAGTCGACGAATCCGACCCCGTCGAAGGGCACCTGCTGGATGAACGGGACGCCGAGCTCCCGCAGTTCGGTCGCGAGCAGCGTCTCGATTCCCGACCCGTCGCGACCGCTGAGCCCGAGCGGCCGGATCCGCTCCGGTGCCGCGTCGTCGAGGAAGCGCTGGGCGGCGCCGATCTCCAGGAATCCGAGCGTCACCGCGGATTCGAACGCGGCGGCGACCTCGGATCGCGGTCGGCAGCGCGCGACGTCGGCGAGCGCCCGCTCGACCGGAACGCGCCAGACATCCTCGGCGTCACGTGCGCCGAACGCGATGTCGCTCCAGTGGAGGCGAACCTCGGTCAGGTGACGGTCCGGAGTGAGCGGCTCCTCGCTCGGGACGAGCACCCGGTTGGTGCGGAGCCGGGCCGCGTTCGCCGGGAGCGCGACGTGCACCGTCGGCGTCCGCTCGGTCCAGATCCCGTAGCTGGCGGCCGCACTCACGCAGCCGAGCCGACCGCCGACTCGAACCGCGCTCACGGCTGCTGCGGATGCCTCGGGCCCGGCGTAGTGCGCACGTCGGACCCGCGCGAGCTCGCCTGCCCGCACGGCTCGCAAGAGGTCGACGCCGCGCACGCCGGCGGCGAGGATCAGGTCGCGTGTGGCGATGCCGCCGTGCGAGGCGACGACGTGGGCGGGCGATGCGGTCACGCGGTCGAGTGTCGCGCCGTCCTCCCCGGTCGAGCGGCGACAGGCGACGACGCCGTCACCCGAGCACGGTCGGTGAGCCTGTGGAGGACGGCTGGCGTCGAGGCGGCGCACCGCGACATCCGCTCGCCGACCGCAGGATGCAGATCAGCGCGCGGCGCTCCGGACCCGCCGACCGGCTCGGCACCCTCGCACACACCCCCGCGCCGCCGATCCCGTTCTCAGGAACGCGGCGCGCGCCATCCTCGCTTCTCAGGAAGACACGCCGCCGAAAACGCCGACACGCCGAAAAACTCCTGAGAAAAGCAAGAGCAGCGGGGGTCAGCGGACGACGTGCATGGCGCGCGCGGCGTCGGTGAGCGAGCCGGTGAGCGAGGGGTAGACCGGGAACGCCTCGGCGAACTGGTCGACCGTGAGCCGATGCTCGACGGCGAGCGCGAGCGGGAAGATCAGCTCGGACGCCTTGGGCGCCACGATGACGCCGCCGATGATCGCGCCCGACCCGGCCGAGGCGAACAGCTTCACGAAGCCGTCGCGGATGCCCATCATCTTCGCTCGCGGGTTCGACGCCAGCGGGAGCTTGTACACGGTTCCCGGCACGACGCCCTCGTCGATCTCCTTCTCGGTCCAGCCGACGGTGGCGATCTCGGGCTGGGTGAAGATGTTCGAGGTGATGTTGCGGTTCTCGGGTGGGTTCACGATGTCGCCCATCGCGTGGAACACGGCCGTCCGGCCCTGCATCGAGGCGACCGAGGCGAGCGGCAGGAACGTCGTGCAGTCGCCCGCCGCGTAGATGTTCGGCATCGACGTGCGCGCGACCCGGTTGACGCGGATGTGCCCCGACTCGGCGAGCTGCACGCCGGCCTCCTCGAGCCCGAGGTCGGCCGTGTTCGGCACCGAGCCGACCGCCATGAGGCAGTGCGAGCCGCGCACCTCGCGACCGTCGGAGAGCGTGGCGAGCACGCCGTCGCCGTCCACCACGACCGAGTCGGCTCGGGACTTCGAGAGCACCTTCATGCCGTTGCGCTTGAACACCTTCTCGATGACGGCGGCCGCGTCCGCGTCCTCGCCGGGCAGCACGTGCTCACGGCTCGAGATCAGCGTCACCTTCGCGCCGAGCGCACGATACGCCGACGCGAACTCGGCCCCGGTCACCCCGGAGCCGACGACGATGAGGTGCTCGGGCACCTGCTTCAGCGCGTAGAGCTCGGTCCACGTCAGGATCCGCTCGCCGTCCGGCACCGCCGACGGGAGCACGCGTGGGGTCGCACCGGTCGAGATGACGAGCGTGTCGGCATCGATGCGATCGAAGTCGGTGCCGCCCTTCGCGGTCGCCACGATGATCGCGTTCGGGCCGTCGAGCCGGCCCTCGCCCTGCACGAGTCGCACCCCGGCGTCGAGCAGGTTCGTGCGCATGTCCTCCGACTGCTGCGCGGCGAGGCCGAGCAGGCGCTTGTTCACGGCCTGCAGGTTGATCGCGACATCCGGCTTGACCGCCTTCTCGGACCCGTCGCGTGCGAAGAACTGCACGCCGAGGTCGGCAGCCTCCTTCACGGCGTTCGAGGCCTCGGCCGTCGCGATGAGCGACTTCGAGGGCACCACGTCGGTGAGCACGGCCGATCCGCCGACGCCCGCGCGCTCGATGAGGGTGACCTCTGCCCCGAGCTGCGCGGCGGCGAGGGCGGCCTCGTACCCGCCGGGACCACCTCCGAGTACGGCGATCCTCTGGGTGCGCTCGAAGGTGGTGTGCATGGCGACCATTCTCGCGCACGCCCGGGCGAGCGCGCGAACGCGGGAGGTCGAGCGGATGCCGCGCGCAGGCGAGCACACCCGCGCGCACCCGTGCCGCGACATCCGCCGCGTGCGTACGATGAGGGGATGCAGCAGCAGAATCCGCTCGACGACCCAGCCGCAGACCCGTTCGCCGTCGCACGCGACGCGGCCGCGCGCATCGCGGAACTCACGGGCGTGGAACGCCATGACGTCGCGCTCACCCTCGGCTCGGGCTGGGGGGCCGCCGCCGACCTCATCGGCGAGACCACGCACACGATCGCCGCGAGCGAGGTCCCCGGGTTCTCGAAGCCGGCGCTCGAGGGCCACGTCGGCACGCTCCGTTCGGTCGCTCTGCCCGACGGCAGGCGAGCGCTCGTGATCGGTGCGCGCACGCACTACTACGAGGGCCACGGCGTGCGCCGGGTCGTCCACTCGGTCCGCACCGCGGCGGCCGCGGGTGCGACGACGATGATCCTGACCAACGGTGCCGGGGGCATCAAGGAGCACTGGTCGCCGGGGAGCCCCGTCCTGATCAGCGACCACATCAACCTCACCGCCGACTCGCCGCTCGAGGGCGCGACGTTCGTCGACCTCACCGACCTGTACTCCGCACGCCTGCGCGACATCGCGAAGGGCATCGACTCATCGCTCGACGAGGGCGTCTACGTGCAGTTCCGCGGCCCGCACTACGAGACGCCGGCCGAGGTGCAGATGGCGAAGGCCATCGGCGGGCACATCGTCGGCATGTCGACCGCGCTCGAGGCGATCGCGGCACGGCAGGCCGGCATGGAGATCCTCGGCATGTCGCTCATCACGAACCTCGCGGCGGGCATCCAGACCACTCCGCTCAGCCACGAGGAGGTCATCGAGGCCGGCCGCGCCGCCGAGTCGAGGATCTCCGACCTGCTCGCGAAGGTCGTCGCGGCCATCTAGCACGGCACCCGACGTCCGCAGAACCGAACACCGGAACATCCCCGCGGCGGACCGCAGCCCGCCGCAACCGAGAGAGAAGGCAACGGATGCCAGAGCTCACCGACGCCGACCGCATCGCCCGCGCCGAGGCGTGGATCGCACAGGATCCCGACCCCGAGACGCGCGAGGAGCTCGCCGCGATCGTCGCGCGCGTCCGCGAGGGGGATGCCGCGGCATCCGCCGACCTGGCGAGCCGATTCGACGCCCGGCTCGCCTTCGGCACCGCGGGCCTTCGCGGTGAGATCGCCGCGGGACCGAACCGGATGAACCGAGTGCTCGTATCGCAGGGCGCGGCGGGCCTCGCCGCCCACCTGCTCGAGCGGGCGACGGATGCCGCGGCCGCGAGCGTCGTCGTCGGCTACGACGGCCGGCGCAACTCCGAGGCGTTCGCGCGCGACGTCGCCGAGGTCATGGCGGGTGCGGGGGTGCGCGCCATCCTGCTTCCCCGACTCCTGCCGACGCCGGTGCTGGCGTTCGCCGTCCGACACCTCGACACGAGCGCGGGCGTGATGATCACGGCGTCGCACAACCCGCCGAACGACAACGGCATGAAGGTCTACCTCGGCGGAGCCGACCACGGCTCGCAGATCGTCGCACCGGCCGACGCCGAGATCGCCGCGCAGATCGACCGGGTCGCCGCGTCGACGACCGTCCACGAGCTCCCGCGCGGGGAGTTCGAGACGGCGGACGAGTCCGTCGTCGACGCGTACGTCGCGGCGACGGCGGCCGTGGCGGCCACCCCGGCCGCGCAGCCCCGCGTCGTCTACACGGCCATGCACGGCGTCGGGTGGGAGACGATGCGCCGCGTCCTCGAGACCGCCGGATTCGATGCGCCCACGCTCGTGACGGAGCAGATCGAGCCCGACGGCCGTTTTCCGACCGTCTCGTTCCCGAACCCCGAGGAGCCGGGGGCGATGGACCTGTCGTTCGCAGCGGCACGCGCCGCGCGCGCCGACCTCGTCGTCGCGAACGACCCCGACGCCGACCGCCTCGCGGTCGCGATCCCCGATCCCGATGCATCCGAGGAGTACCGACGCCTCACGGGCAACGAGGTCGGGCTGCTGCTCGGCTGGCAGGTCGCCGAACGGGTGGCGGCCGAGGTGGAGCGCCGCGATCCGACGGATGCCGCGGGCGCACGCGGCACGCTCGCATGCTCGATCGTCTCCTCCCCCGGTCTCGAGGCGGTGGCACGGGCTCACGGCCTCGACTTCCGCGCGACGCTCACCGGCTTCAAGTGGATCTCCCGGGCGCCGGAGCTGAGGTTCGGCTTCGAGGAGGCGCTCGGGTACCTCGTGAACCCCGAGACGGTCCGCGACAAGGACGGCATCTCCGCCGCGGTCGCCTTCCTCTCCCTCGCTGCCCGGCTCGCAGCAGAGGGCCGCACGATCGCCGATCACCTGGACGAGTTCGCCATGCGCTTCGGGTGCTTCGACTCGACCCAGGTGTCGATCCGCGTGACCGAGCTCGCCCGCATCGCGGAGGTCATGGCGCGGCTGCGCGCCGAACCGCCGGTCGAGGTCGGCGGCATCCGAGTCGAGCGCATCGACGACCTCGCGGACGGTGTCGACGGGTATCCGCCGTCCGACGTGCTCCGGCTCGTGCTCGAGGGCGGTGCGCGCGTGATGGTCCGCCCGAGCGGCACGGAACCGAAGCTCAAGGTCTACATCGATGCGGCGGCAGTCGAGGGGACCCTCGCGGAGCGTCGCGCCGCCGCGTCCGACACCGTGAAGCGGCTCGAGACGGGGATGCGCGCACTCGTCGCCTGACTCGAGACGAGCCGGCGTCGATCAGCCGAGCGACGCGTCGAGCTTGCGCCCGATCTCCTCGACGTCGAAGTAGTTCTCGACCTCGATGATCTCCGCCCAGGTGCGACCGAGCGCCTCGCGGACGCGGTCGGCGAGCTCCGTGGAGGTCAGTACCACCTGGGCGTCGGCCGCCGCCTCGCGAACGCCCGCGAGGTCGCTCGCCGTCACGTCGGCCGCGAGCCCGAGCCGGTCGAGGGCGCGCTCGGCATTGCCCTTCAGGATGGCCGAGGTGCCCACGCCGACGCCGCAGACCGCCACGATCCTCATGAGGGCGCCCCCGCGGCATCCGTCGCCGGACGCCCCTCGCCGGCGACCCGCAGGACCCGTCGCACCTCGTCGGGGGTCGCGGCGTCGGCGATCCGATCGGTGGCGTCGCGCTCGTTGAACACGTTCGCCAGGTCGGCGACGCTGGCGACGTGCTCCTCGGCGCTCGAGACCGCCAGGCCGAGGACGACCCGCACCGGATCGTTGTGCGGATGGCCGAACGCCACCGGCTCGGCGAGCGTCACGACCGACAGGCCGCTCCGGCGCACGTCAGGACCCGGGCGCGCGTGCGCGAGTGCGAGCCCGGGAGCGATCACGATGTACGCGCCGAACTCCTCCAGCACCTCGATCATCCGATCGGAGTACCCCGGCAGCGTGGCGCCCGACCGGGTCAGCGCGTTCCCTGCGGCACGGACGGCGTCTCGCCAGTCGGCGACCTCGGCGCGCAGCAGGATCGCGTCGTCGGGGAGCGGAGGGAGGGTCATCGAAGTCCGTTCGGCGGGTGGTTCTGGTGGTCCGGGGTTCGTCGCGAACCCTCTGGGAGGTCGGGCGGCCCGATCGGTCTCTCGAACGACGAGGGCGGCCCGGCCGACCCGGGATCAGGCTTCGTCGAAGCCGTCCTGGATCTGCTCGACGAGGTCCTCTCGCTCGTCGAGCGGGAGGAACGCCGCCGCTGCGGCGTTGAGCTGGAACACCTCGAAGTCGTCCAGGTCGTAGCCGAACGCGTCGGACAGCAGCGCGAGCTCGCGCGTGAGCGACGTGCCCGACTGCAGCCGGTTGTCGGTGTTGACGGTGACCCGGAATCCGAGCTGGTACAGCAGGTCGAACGGGTGGTCGACCAGCTCGTCGCCCCACGCCGCGATCGCGCCCGTCTGCAGGTTCGAGGACGGGCTCGTCTCGAGCGCGATCTCGCGATCGCGCACCCACTGCGCGATCGGGCCGAGCGAGACGTAGGTGTTCTCGTCGTCCTGACGCTCGATCGTGAGGTCCTCGGCGAGACGCACGCCGTGGCCGAGTCGGAGGGCCCGGCCGTCGAACAGGGCACTCCGGATCGAGTCGAGCCCGTCGGCCTCGCCGGCATGCACGGTCACGGGCATGTAGCGGGTCGCGAGGAAGTCGAACGCCGTGCGGTGGCGGCTCGGCGGGAACCCGGCCTCGGCGCCCGCGATGTCGAACCCCACGACCCCGCGGTCGCGGTGGCGCACCGCGAGCTCGGCGATCTCGAGTCCGCGGTCGGCGTGCCGCATCGCGGTGATGAGCTGACCGACCCGGATGCGGCCGCCCTGCCGGCGCACATCGTCGAGACCCTCCTCGAGGCCCGCCTGGACGGCCTCGACGGCCTCGTCGAGCGAGAGCCCACGGCTCAGGTGCTGTTCGGGCGCCCAGCGGACCTCGCCGTAGATCACGCCGTCCTCGGCGAGGTCGTTGACGAACTCACGCGCGACGCGCGCGAGACCGTCACGGGTCTGCATGACCGCCGTGGTGACGTCGAACGTCTTGAGGTACTCCACGAGCGAGCCGGAGTCGGACTGATCGGCGAACCATCGGCCGAGATCGTCGGCTTCGGTCGCGGGGAGCTCGAGCCCGATCTCGTCGGCGAGCTCGATGACGGTCTGCGGCCGCAGTCCGCCGTCGAGGTGATCGTGCAGCGAGATCTTCGGCAGCGACCGGATGTCGGTGCCGTCCCCCTCGATCCGGTATTCGGTCGCGTGCGTGTCCACCCCACCACGATAGCGGCGCGGCCCCTCGCCGAGGCAGGGAAATCCCTGCGTACGACGGCGTGCGACGCAACGGACGTGCGCGGCGACCCGGCTAGCGTCCGATGCGCTCCGCGATGAGGGGTCCGCCGTCCTGCACGGCGGAACCGGCGTCACCGATCTCCCACGCGCCCTCGACGGCCTCGAGCGCGCGGGCGAACCGGGCGGGCTCATCGGCGTGGAGGGTGAAGAGCGCCTGGCCGGCGCGCACGACGTCTCCGGGCTTGGCGTGCAGGTCGATGCCCGCCGCGTGCTGCACCGGGTCCTCCTTTCGTGCACGGCCTGCGCCGAGCCGCCACGCGCCGATCCCGAACGGCAGCGCCTCCTGGCGGACGAGCACGCCGTCGCGGTCGGCGGTGACGACGTGCTGCTCCTTCGCGACCGGAAGCGGGGCGTCGGGGTCGCCGCCCTGCGCACGGATCGACGCTCGCCACGTGTCCATCGCCCGGCCGTCGTCGAGCGCGGCCTCGATGTCGGCGTCCGTGACGCCGGCGAGTTCGAGCATCTCGCGGGCGAGGGCGACGGTGAGCTCGCGGATGTCGGCGGGGCCGCCGCCGGCGAGCACCTCGACGGATTCGCGGACCTCGTTCGCATTGCCGATCGTGAGCCCGAGCGGGACGTTCATGTTCGTCAGCAGCGCGGAGGTCGCGACGCCCGCGTCCTCACCGAGTTCGACCATCGTGCGCGCCAGCTCGCGCGAGCGCTCGATGTCCTGGAGGAACGCTCCCGAGCCGAACTTCACGTCGAGGACGAGTGCGCCGGTGCCCTCCGCGATCTTCTTCGACATGATCGAGGACGCGATGAGCGGGATCGCCTCGACGGTCCCGGTGATGTCGCGCAGCGCATAGAGCTTCTTGTCGGCCGGAGCGAGCCCTGCCCCCGCCGCGCAGATCACGCCTCCAACGTCGCGCAGCTGCGCGAACATCTCCTCGTTCGAGAGCTCGGCGCGCCACCCGGGAATCGACTCGAGCTTGTCGAGCGTGCCGCCGGTGTGGCCGAGGCCGCGCCCGGAGAGCTGGGGCACGGCGACGCCGAACGACGCGACGAGCGGCATGAGCGGGAGCGTGATCTTGTCTCCGACCCCGCCGGTCGAGTGCTTGTCGGTCGTGGGCTTTCCGAGCCCGGAGAAGTCCATCCGCTCGCCCGATGCGATCATCGCCATCGTCATGTCGCGGACCTCGCGACGCGTCATCCCGTTCAGGAAGATCGCCATGGTCATCGCCGACATCTGCTCGTCGGCCACGTACCCGCGGGTGTAGGCGTCGACCAGCCAGCCGATCTGGTCGGTGGTGAGCTCGCCGCGATCCCGCTTGGTGCGGATCAGGTCGACGGCGTCGAAGGCTTCGACGGCGTTCATTCGGTCTCCCCCCGGTACTCGGCGAGTTGGCGCGGACCGAACGCATCGGGCAGCACCTCGTCGATGGTCTTCAGGCCCGACACGGTCTCGAGGACCATCCCCTCCGCCGAGTGCTCGTAGAGCAACTGCCGGCAGCGGCCGCACGGCATGAGCACGTTGCCGTGCCCGTCGACGCACGTGAACGCGACGAGCCTGCCGCCGCCGGACATCACCAGCGCCGACACGAGCGAGCACTCGGCGCAGAGGGTGACGCCGTACGAGGCGTTCTCCACGTTGCATCCACTCACCACGCGACCGTCGTCGGCGATGGCCGCCGCGCCCACGGGGAACTGCGAATACGGGGCATAGGCCTTCGCCATCGCCTCACGGGCGATCTCGCGAAGGTGGTCCCAGTCGATCGACTGCTGGTCGGTCATCGGGCCTCCTCGATCAGGACTTGATGTAGGGCTTGCCGGCTGCGGCGGGCCCGCGGACCTTGCCGACGAACCCGGCGACGGCGAGGATCGTGACGACGTACGGCAGCATGAGCATGAACTCGCTCGGGACCGGGGCGCCGATCACGGAGAGCGTGTTCTGCAGGTTGGATGCGAAGCCGAACAGCAGGGCTGCGAGGGTGGCCTTGATCGGGTCCCACTGTCCGAAGATGACGGCGGCGAGGGCGATGAAGCCGGCTCCGGCGGTCATCTCCTTGTTGAACGCGCCGACGGCGCCGAGGGTGAAGAACGCGCCGCCCAGGCCCGCGATCGCGCCGGCGAGGGAGACGTTCCAGAACCGGGTGCGCGCGACGTTGATGCCGACGGTGTCGGCCGCCGTCGGGTGCTCGCCCACCGAGCGGAGCCGCAGGCCCCAGCGGGTGTGGAAGAGCCCGATGTACACGGCGGCGACGATGACGTACATCACGTAGATGATCAGCGTCTGGCGGAAGAACATCGGCCCGATCAGGGGGATCTCGGAGAGGATCGGGATCGGCAGGCGCGGCAGGCGCGGCGGCGAGTTCAGCAGGGCCGCGTTCGGGGCGAGGACCTGGGAGAACAGGAAGCTGGTCAGGCCGATCACGAGCACGTTGAGCACGACGCCGACGATGACCTGGTCGACGAAGTACTTGATCGCGAACGCGGCGAGCACGAAGGCGACGAGCACACCCGAGATCGCGGCGGCGGCCAGGCCGACGATCGGACCGAGCCACTGCTGGCCGATGATCGAGGCGACGACGGCGGAGGTGAACGCACCGGCGAGCAGCTGGCCCTCGATGGCGATGTTGATCACGCCGACCCGCTCGCTGATGACGCCGCACAGGGCGCCGAAGATCAGCGGGACGGACAGGCTGAGCGCGCCGGCGAGCAGGCCGGGCAGCGGGATCACCGGGGTGCGGGCGCCCGCGGCGGCCCAGGTCAGGAACGCGACCAGGCCGATCACGGCGAAGATCACGACCAGCCAGAGCGGGACCCGGCGCTTGGCGCGCACCATCGCCGCGGAGACGACCGTGATCGCCGTCAGCAGGACGATGCACGTCCAGGTGGTGACCGGGCCGCTGAGGGTGATCTCGGGGATCTGGATGAGGTCGTTGCCCGACGAGAGCCGGAAGGTCGCGTCGCCGGAGTGCCGTGTCGCGAGGAACAGCACGGCGAGCAGCGCGGTGATCACCGCGAAGGAGATGGGCGCCTTCCAGCTGACGACGACGGTCGTGTCGAGCGTCTCGGTCGGGGCCGCGGCGGCGTGGTGCTGGCTGGGAGCGGTCACTTCGCCGCCACCTCCTCCTTGCGGGTCGTGCGGGTTCGCTTCTTGGGCTTCGAGCCCGGTTGCGGGAGCCGGAAGATCGCGCGCACGAGCGGCGGCGCCGCGATGAACAGGACGATCAGGGACTGGACGACGAGGACGATGTCGATCGGCACGCCCTCGGCGGCCTGCATCGCGAACCCGCCGGCCTTGAACGCGCCGAACAGGACGCCGGCCGCGAGGATGCCCCACGGGTTGGACCCGCCGAGCAGGGCGACCGTGATCGCGTCGAAGCCGATGCCGGCGTCGATGCCGGACGAGAAGCCGGTCGTCACGGTGCCGAGCACCTGGTCGACGCCGGCCAGGCCGACGAGCGCGCCGGAGATCAGCATCGCGTAGACGTACATCGAGTTGACGTTGATGCCGGCCACCCGGGCGGCCTTCGGGTTCAGGCCCACGGCGCGGAAGCGGAAGCCGAGGCTCGACCGGTCGAGGATCCACCACACCAGCACGACGCAGCCGAGCGACAGCAGGAAACCGAGGTGCAGGTTGAACCCGGACCCGAGGAGGTCGGGGAAGATCGCGGTGTCCTTCATCGGCGGCGTCTTCGGGTTGTTCGTGCCCGGCGCCTGCAGCAGGCCCTGGGTGCGCAGCATCCACGAGACCAGGTAGAGCGCGACGTAGTTCAGCATGATCGTCACGATCACCTCGTGGGCGCCGGTGCGGGCCTTCAGCAGGCCCGCGATTCCGGCCCACAGGGCGCCGGCGACGATGCCCGCGATCACGGCGATGATCATGTGCAGCGGGAACGGCAGGTCGAACGAGAACGCCACCCACCCGGCGGCGGATGCCGCGAGCAGCATCTGGCCGCGACCACCGATGTTGAACATGCCGACCTTGAAGGCGAGGCCGACACCCAGGCCGGCCGCGATCAGCGGGGTCGCGAAGTTCAGCGTCTCCGTCAGTGGTCGGATCCCGGACGCGAAGTCGGGTCGGCGGAAGTTGTAGACCGCGCCCTGGAAGAGCGCCGAGTACGCGCCCGCGACCGAGTCCCAGATCGCGGCGAACGTGTCGCCCGGGCGGGCGAAGAAGTACCCGGATGCCGCCTGCACGCGCTCGTCGGTGAACGCGATCATGACGGCGCCCACGACGAGGGCAAGCAGGACGGCCAGCACCGAGATGATCGCGTTGCCGGTGGCGATCTGGCGCAGCGCCTGCTGCCAGCGCGAGCCCTCGGGCTCCGGCTCCGGCTCGATGACCGGTTCGTCGGGCTGGACCTCGTCGTTCGTCTCGAGCGCGACGTCGGGGTCGTTGCGGTCGCTCATGCGGCGGCTCCTTCGGGGGTCGGGGCGTCACCGGACGCTCCGGGGCTCTCACCGGCCATCATCAGGCCGAGGACCTCGCGGGGGGTGTCGCCGGGAACGATGCCCACGACCTTGCCCCGGTACATCACCATGATCCGGTCGGCGAGGGCGGTGACCTCGTCGAGCTCGGTCGAGACCACCACGACGGGCACGCCCGCGTCACGGGTCTCGATGATGCGCTTGTGGATGAACTCGATCGACCCCACGTCGACGCCGCGCGTCGGCTGGGCCGCTACGAGCAACCGCAGGTCGCGGCTGAGCTCGCGGGCGAGCACGACCTTCTGCTGGTTGCCGCCCGAGAGCCTGCCCGCCTTGGTGTCGATGCCCGGGGTCCGGACGTCGAACTCGGCGACCTTCTCCGCGGCGAACTCCGCCAGGAACCCGCGCTGCACGTTGCCTGCTCGGACGAACGGCATGCCGCCGGATCGATCCAGCATGAGATTCTCCGCGACCGAGAACTCGCCGACCAGGCCGTCCTCGGTGCGGTCCTCGGGCACGAAGCCGACGCCCGCTTCGAGGATCCGCCGCACCGAGTGCCGCGTGATCTCCTCGCCGTCGAGCCGGACACTGCCCTCGACCCGCGGCTGCAGGCCCATCAGCGCCTCGGTCAGCTCGGTCTGCCCGTTGCCCTGCACGCCCGCCACGGCGAGCACCTCGCCCCGGCGCACCGCGAAGCTCACGTCGTTGACCACGAGCTGGCCGATCGGGTCGACGACCTTGAGGTGATCGACCTGCAGGGCCTCCTCGCCGAGCGTCGGCTCCTCCTTCCGGACGGTCAGCTCGACCGCGCGGCCGACCATCAGCGAGGCCAGTTCGGCGTTCGACGCCGACGGGTCGGCCTCGCCGACGACCTTGCCCAGCCGCACCACCGTGATCCGGTCGGCGACCTCGCGGACCTCGCGGAGCTTGTGCGTGATGAACACGATCGACGCACCCGACTCCTTCAGCTGGCGCATGATCGACATCAGCTCGTCGGTCTCCTGCGGCGTGAGGACCGCGGTCGGCTCGTCGAACACCAGCACCCGCGCATCGCGCGAGAGCGCCTTGATGATCTCCACGCGCTGCTGCACGCCCACCGGCAGGTCGTCGACCAGCGCGTCGGGATCGACGTCGAACCCGAACCGGTCGCTGATCTCCCGAACCCGCTGCCGCGCCGCGGCGATGTCGAGCAGCCCGGCCGTCCTGGTCTGCTCGTGGCCGAGCATGACGTTCTCGGCGACCGTGAACACCGGGATCAGCATGAAGTGCTGGTGCACCATGCCGATGCCCGCGCGCATCGCGTCGCCCGGCCCCGAGAAGTGCTGTACCTGGTCGTCGAGGAGGATCTCGCCCTCATCCGCCTGGTACAGGCCGTACAGGACGTTCATCAGCGTCGACTTGCCGGCCCCGTTCTCTCCGAGGAGGCAGTGGATCTCCCCCGCCTCGACAGTGAGGTCGATGTGGTCGTTCGCCACCAGGGAACCGAACTTCTTCGTGATTCCTCGGAGTTCGAGTTTCATGCCACCGATCCTAATGATCGCGCCGGGTTTCGCAGCGGTCGTGCGCCGAAGTGCGCCGATGAGCGTCCCGAACTGCTCAGATGTTGGCGGGCGTGCGCAGCAGCGCCCGGAAATGCCGGAAGGGAGGCCGGTGCAGCACCGGCCTCCCTCCGCGAACGGGCTCGGCTCAGCCGGCCAGGTAGGACTCGACGGTGATGTCGCCGTCGATGATCATCTGCTGGAGCTCGTCGAGCTTCGAGGCCAGGTCGGCCGGAACCGCGTCCTCGAAGTCGTGGAACGGCGCGAGGCCGACGCCCTCGTTCTCGAGCGTGCCGATGAACGGCGCCGGGTCGAACTCGCCGTTGCCGGCCGAGACGATCGCGTCCTCGACACCGACGTCGATGCCCTTGCGGATCGAGGTCAGGAGCAGGTCGCCGACCGACGGGTCGGTCTCGTACACGTCGGCGTCGACGCCGAGCAGCATGATGTCACGGCCGGAGTCGCGGATCGCCGCGGCGCCCGACTGGTAGATCGGGCCGCCGACGGGCAGCAGCACGTCGATGTTCTGGTCGATGAGACCCTGGGCGACCTGGCGGGCGGTGTCGTTCGCCTCGAAGCCGCCGGTGAACGAGCCGTCCTGCGCCTCGCGGTCCCAACCGAGCACCTTGACGTCGGTGCCGTTCTCGTCGTTGTAGTACTCGACGCCCTGGGCGAAGCCGTCCATGAAGATCGACACGGTCGGGATGTTGATGCCGCCGTACGTGCCGACGGCACCGGTCTCGCTCATGCCGGCCGACAGGTAGCCCGCGAGGAACGCCGCCTGCGCCGTGTCGAAGATGATCGGCTTGATGTTCGGCGCGTCGGTCTCGCCGTTGAAGTCCTGGTCGACGGTGTCGTCGATCGAGACGTACTCGAGGTCGGGGTTCGCGGTCGCCGACTCGAGGGCCGCCGGCGCGAGCAGGAAGCCGACCGTCACGATCGTGTTGCAGCCCTGGTCGACGAGGCTCTGAAGGTTCGAGGCGTAGTCGGTCTCGGCCGCGGACTCGACCTTCTTGGCCTCCACGCCGAGCTCCTCGGCCGCGCGGTCCAGGCCCTCGGCTCCGAGCTGGTTGAACGACTTGTCGTCGAAGCCACCGGCGTCGGAGACCATGCAGGGCAGGTAGTCGAGCGCCTCGCCGCCGCCGCCGTCGGTCTCCTCGGGAGCCGACGCGCAACCTGCGAGCAGTGCGACCGCGCCGATGGTCGCGAGGCCGCCGACGGCGGCCTTCTTGAACGTGAACGTCACAGTGTCCTCCAAAAGACAGTGCACCCCGAACGATCGCGGGGACCGTGAGGTCACGTTACCCAATGTTTCGATCGGCGCCATCGGCCCTCCGACCCGGATCGGGCAAAGGTTATGAACCCGCGACATTCTGCTCATATGAGCACTCGCGAGGCACCCCCGAGCAGGGGTCGCTCACGGCGCCGACGGCGAGTCCACCACCAGTTCCCCCGCGATGATCGCCTGGCGCAGCCCCTCGATCTCGCCCTGCAGGTCGGGCGTGACGAGCGACTCGAGATCGTGGTACGGCGCGATCTCGACGCCGCCGTTCTCGAGCGTGCCGACGTACGGTTCGCTCGTGAAGGCGCCGTCCTGGACGGCGCCGACGATCTCGACCATCGCCTGCTGCGTGTTCTTCAGCACGCTCGTCAGGATCACGGGCCGGAACTCCGCGGGCAGCGTCTCGTAGCCGTCGCTGTCGACCCAGATGACCGACGTCGACCCGTGCTCGACCGCGGCGGCCGCCGCGCCCTCGCCCACCTGTCCCGCGACCGGGAGGATGACGTCGGCGCCCTGGTCGATGAACCCCTCGGCGAGCACCTTGCCCTTGTTGATGTCCTCGAAGTCCCCCGTGAACGAGCCGTCCTGCTCGTCCGTGTTCCAGCCCAGCGCCCGCACGCTCGTGCCGTGCACCTCGTTGTACCTGGCGACGCCGTCGACGAACCCGTCCATGAAGAGGGTCACCGGCGGCTGGTTCCCGCCCCCGAAGGTGGCGACGACCCCGGTCTTCGACACCCCCGCCGCGAGGTAGCCGGCGAGGAAGGACGCCTGCGCGGTGTCGAAGACCACGGGCTTGACGTTCTCGGCGTCCACCGTCTCGTCGACGATCGCGAACGAGACCTCGGGGTTCGACTCGGCCTCCGCGAGCGTCGCCTCGGCGAGTTCCCACCCCACGGTGACGACGAGGGCGCACCCGGAATCGACCGCCTGGCGGACGTTCGGTGCGAGGTCGGTCTCGCTCGTCGACACGAGGGCCTCCGCCTCCACGCCGAGCTCGTCCTCGGCCTGCTGGAGGCCCTCCCAGCTCGACTGGTTGAACGAGCGGTCCTCGAGTCCGCCGGAGTTCGTGACCATGCGCACGCACCCCGCGGCATCATCGACGCCTCCGACCTCGGGTGCCGGCGCGCAGCCGGCGAGCAGTGCGGATGCCGCGACCAGTGCGGCCCCGAACGTGACGACCCGTCGCAGCGACATCCGCCCGACCACCCTTTCCGTGCCTACAGCACGTCGCTCGACCCGCCGAGGCGCAGCGCGTCCACGACGGCCTTCACCCGCTGCGCGTGCTCGCTCGTCGTCACGAGCAGTGCGTCGGGCGTGTCCACGACGACGATATCCTTGACACCGATCAGGCTGATGACCCGGTCGGCGCGGCTGACGACGATCCCGCTGGACGCGTCCGAGAGGACCCGCGCGTGCTCTCCGAGGATCGCGAGCTCGCCGGAACGTCCTGCGGTGTTCAGCTTCGCCAGCGAGGCGAAGTCGCCGACGTCGTCCCACTGGAAGTGGGCGCGCACGACCGCGAGGCGACCGCGGGCCGCGGCCGGCTCGGCCACCGAGTAGTCGATCGCGATCTTCGCGAGCGTCGGCCAGATGCGGTCGACCGCCGGGCCACGCGCCTCGGGGTCGTCCCACGCCTCCGCCAGCTCGACGAGGCCCGCGTGGAGCTCGGGCTCGGTGCGCGCGAGCTCTTCGAGCAGCCGGTCGGCGCGGGCGATGAACATGCCGGCGTTCCAGAGGTGGCGTCCGCCCTCGAGATAGGCGCGCGCGGTCTCGAGGTCGGGCTTCTCGACGAAGCTCGACACCGACGTGACCTCGCCCGCGCCCGGGACGTCCAGCGGATCGCCGCACTCGATGTACCCGAACCCGACGGCGGGCTCGGTCGGCGTGATGCCGATGGTGGTGATGTAGCCCGCATCGGCGGCGGCGACCGCCGAGGTGACCGCATCGCGGAAGAGCGCGGAACCGGAGATGACGTGGTCGGCGGCGAACGAGCCGACGATCACGCCCGGCTCGCGTCGTTCGAGGATCGCCGCGGCCAGGCCGATCGCCGCAGTGGAGTCGCGAGGTTCGCTCTCGAGCACGATGTTCTCGTCGGCGAGCTCGGGCAGCTGCGCCTCGACCGCCGCGCGATGGGCTCGGCCCGTCACGATCATGATCCGCTGATCACCCGAGAGCGGCACCAGCCGGTCCCACGTGTCGCGGAGCAGCGTCTGCCCGGAACCGGTGAGGTCGTGCAGGAACTTCGGCGCGTCGGCCCGCGAGAGCGGCCAGAGCCTGGACCCCACGCCGCCGGCGGGGATGACGCTGTAGAAGCGGTCGAGTGGAGCCTGTCGCATCCGATCAGGATAGCCGCGGGCCACCCCGGACAACCGTCCGCGGTTCCCTCGCCACGACGGCGAACCGGAGCACGTCCGCGGGCGCACTAGACTCGGACCCGGGCCATCGGTCCCGTCATGCCCGCAGTCGGGCGACGCACACCGCCAGGAGGGACGTCCATGTCAGCAACGACGACACGGACCCCGATCGCACCCGAGAAGCCGGCGAAGCAGAAGCCGGGCGGCACGCTCTATCGCGGCCGCGAGGGCATGTGGTCGTGGGTGCTGCACCGCATCACCGGGGTGGCGATCTTCTTCTTCCTCCTGGTGCACATCCTCGACACCGCGCTCGTGCGCTTGAGCCCCGAGGCCTACAACGCCGTCATCGGCACGTACCAGACGCCGATCATGGGCCTCGGCGAGGTCGCACTCGTCGGTGCGATCGTGTTCCACGCGTTCAACGGCCTGCGCGTCATCCTCGTCGACTTCTGGTCGTGGGCGACCCGCAACCAGAAGGTCCTCTTCTACGTCGTGATCGCGCTCTGGGTCGTCACGATGCTCGGCTTCGTGCCCCGGCACCTCATGAACGTCTTCAGCCACTAGGAGCGCAGAGATGACCGTCATCGAATCCCCGCGCACCCCCGCTCGCCCCGCGTCCAAGCGCGGCGTCAACCTCGAGAAGTGGGGCTGGATCTACATGCGCGCCTCCGGCGTCGTGCTGATCGTCCTCGTCTTCGGCCACCTCTTCGTCAACCTCATGGTCGGCGAGGGTGTGAAGGCTATCGACTTCGGCTTCGTCGGCGGCAAGTGGGCCGACCCGTTCTGGCAGTGGTGGGACGTGCTGATGCTCTGGCTCGCGCTGATCCACGGCGCGAACGGCATGCGGACCATCGTCAGCGACTACACGAACCCGGGCACCGTTCAGCGCATCCTGAAGGGCGCGCTGCTCCTCTCCACGATCGTGCTGCTCGTCCTCGGCACGCTCGTGGTCTTCACCTTCGACCCGTGCCCCGCAGGCTCGCCCGCCGAGCTGCTCCCCTCGTTCTGCCCCGCCGCATAGGAGACACGTGACCAGCGAGAACCACGTCGAGACGACGGTCGTCGACGGCGTCCACTACCACCAGTACGACATCGTCATCGTCGGCGCCGGCGGCGCGGGCATGCGGGCGGCGATCGAGGCCGGGCCCGGCGCCAAGACGGCCGTCATCTCGAAGCTCTACCCGACGCGGTCCCACACGGGCGCGGCGCAGGGCGGCATGGCCGCGGCGCTCGCGAACGTCGAGGAGGACAGCTGGGAGTGGCACACCTTCGACACGATCAAGGGCGGCGACTACCTGGTCGACCAGGACGCCGCGGAGATCCTGGCGAAGGAGGCCATCGACGCGGTCATCGACCTCGAGAACATGGGCCTGCCCTTCAACCGGACGCCCGACGGCAAGATCGACCAGCGACGGTTCGGCGGGCACACGCGCGACCACGGCAAGGCGCCCGTGCGTCGCGCCTGCTACGCGGCCGACCGGACCGGCCACATGATCCTGCAGACGCTGTTCCAGAACTGCGTGAAGCTCGGCATCGAGTTCTACAACGAGTACTACGCGCTCGACCTCGTCATGACCGAGGTCGACGGCGTTCAGAAGCCGTCGGGCGTCGTCGCGTACGAGCTCGCAACGGGCGAGCTCCACGTCTTCCAGGCGAAGGCCGTGATCTTCGCGACCGGCGGATTCGGCAAGATCTACAAGACGACCTCGAACGCGCACACGCTGACCGGCGACGGCGTCGGCATCATCTGGCGCAAGGGCCTCCCGCTGGAGGACATGGAGTTCTTCCAGTTCCACCCGACCGGCCTCGCTGGCCTCGGCATCCTGCTCACGGAAGGCGCCCGCGGCGAGGGCGCCATCCTCCGCAACGCCTCCGGCGAGCGGTTCATGGAGCGGTACGCACCGACCATCAAGGACCTCGCGCCTCGCGACATCGTGGCGCGGTGCATGGTGCAGGAGGTCGCGGAGGGCCGCGGCGCCGGCCCCGACAAGGACTACGTCCTGCTCGACTGCACGCACCTCGGCGCGGAGGTCCTCGAGACGAAGCTCCCCGACATCACGGAGTTCGCACGCACGTACCTGGGCGTCGACCCGGTGTACGAGCCCGTGCCGGTCATGCCGACGGCGCACTATGCGATGGGCGGCATCCCGACGAACGTGAACGCCGAGGTCCTGAGCGACAACACGACGGTCGTCCCCGGCCTCTACGCCGCGGGCGAGTGCGCGTGCGTCTCGGTGCACGGTTCGAACCGCCTCGGCACGAACTCGCTGCTCGACATCAACGTCTTCGGCAAGCGCGCCGGCCGCAACGCGGTCGAGTACGTCAACTCGGGCGTCGACTTCACTCCCCTGCCCGACGACCCGGCCGCCGGCGTGCGCCGCCTGCTCGAGACGCTCCGCGACTCGAACGGCACCGAGCGGATCGCCGCGATCCGCAAGGAGCTCCAGGACGAGATGGACAAGGGCGCGCAGGTGTTCCGCACGAGCGAGTCGCTCGACCACGTCGCCGAGGTCATCGCGGGCCTCCGCGACCGCTACCGGAACATCGCCGTGCAAGACAAGGGGAAGCGCTTCAACACCGACCTCCTCGAGGCGGTCGAGCTCGGCTTCCTCCTCGACCTCGCCGAGGTCGTCGTCGCCTCCGCCCGCAACCGCGAGGAGAGCCGCGGGGGCCACATGCGCGACGACTTCCCGAACCGCGACGACGAGAAGTTCATGCAGCACACGATGGCCTACCTGTCGGGCGACGCCCACTCGTCGGTCGCCTCCGACCACATCCGGCTCGACTGGAAGCCGGTGACGATCACCCGATACCAGCCGATGGAGAGGAAGTACTGACGTGACGACCGCCACGCTCGAGACGACGTCGACGGATGCCGCGACGAAGTCGTTCACCGTCACCTTCCTGATCCGCCGCTTCGACCCCGAGGTCGACGCCGAGCCGCGCTGGCAGGACTTCGACGTCGAGATGTACGCCACCGACCGCGTGCTCGACGCCCTCCACAAGATCAAGTGGGAGCAGGACGGCTCGCTGACCTTCCGCCGTTCGTGCGCTCACGGCATCTGCGGGTCCGACGCGATGCGCATCAACGGCCGCAACCGGCTCGCGTGCAAGACGCTCATCAAGGACCTCGACATCACGAAGCCCATCTACGTCGAGGCGATCAAGGGCCTTCCGCTCGAGAAGGACCTCGTCGTCGACATGGAGCCGTTCTTCGCGAGCTACCGCGAGGTGCAGCCGTTCCTCCAGGCCGGCTCAGCCCCCGCCGCGGGCAAGGAGCGCGTGCAGTCGGTCGCCGAACGCGCCCGCTTCGACGACACCACGAAGTGCATCCTCTGCGCCGCGTGCACCTCGTCGTGCCCGGTGTTCTGGACCGACGGCCAGTACTTCGGCCCGGCGGCGATCGTGAACGCGCACCGCTTCATCTTCGACTCGCGCGACGAGGAGGCGAAGGTGCGCCTCGACATCCTGAATGACAAGGAGGGCGTCTGGCGCTGCCGTACGACCTTCAACTGCACCGACGCGTGCCCCCGCGGCATCGAGGTGACCAAGGCGATCGCCGAGGTCAAGCAGGCCATCATGCGCGGCAAGCCCTGACAGGGGGCCGTGAGGCGGAGGGGCCGGTGCGCGAGCGCCGGCCCCTCCGCCGTCCCGGTGCGGATTCCGCGGCGGCGCGCCGGATTCGGCGCCGACGCACCGACTCGCGGCGCGGCATCCGGTCGCTAGGGTGAGCGTGTGAGCGATCGCGATCGGGGGCGCGGCACCGCGTCGGCGCGCACGGACGTCGCATCGGTGGCCGACGGGCCGTCCGTGCCCGAATCGACGGCGACGGCGCGCGTGCGCGAGCGGTTCGAGGCAGCGAGCGCACCGCTGCGCGAACGGTTCGACGAGCCGATCACGCGCATGGAACGGCTCACCCAGCGCACGATGGCGCTCTTCCCCGTGCGCGTGTGGCGGCACTTCCTCGCCCGCAACGGCTTCCTGTTGACGGCGGGGATGAGCTACCAGTCGCTCTTCGCCGTGTTCGCGGCGGTGTACATCGTCTTCGCCGTCGCGGGCATCTGGTTGCTCGGGAACACGGAGACGCTGAATGCGCTGCTGCTGCTCATCAACACCTACGCGCCCGGCCTCGTCGGCCCCGACGGGGTCATCAGCACCGAGGACCTCCAGGCGGCGGCGACCGCGAGCACGAGCCTGTTCGGCTGGACGGGCGCGGTCGCGCTCGGCGGCCTGATCTGGACGGCCATCGGCTGGGTGACCTACGCCCGCATGGCCGTGCGCAGCATCTTCCTGCTGCCCAAGGACGACCGGGCGTACCTGTACCTGAAGGCGCGGGACTTCGCCGCGGCGTTCATGTTCGGCGTCGCCATCCTCGTCGCGGCGGTCCTCTCCATCGTCGCCACCGGATTCCTCGACTGGATCTTCGGCCTGCTGGGCATCGACCTCACGACGGAGTCGCCGGCGGTCCGGGTCGGGCTCCAGTTCGGTGCGATCGTCATCGTGTTCGTCATCGACACGCTCGCGCTCGCGGTGATGTTCCGCTTCCTGTCGGGCGCCGAGATGCCGTGGCGTCGGATGTGGACCGGCTCGCTGCTCGGTTCCGCCGCGCTCAGCGTGCTGCAGATGCTCGGCGGGTGGGTGCTGTCGTGGGCCGGCAGCAACCCGCTGCTCGCGACCTTCACGGTGATCGTGGCGCTGCTGCTGTGGTTCCGCATCGCGAGCATCATCATCCTGGTCGCCGCCGCCTGGATCGCCGTCGAGGCCGCGGACCGGAACGAGTCGTTGCGTCGGGTGACCGCCGCACAGCTCGAGGCGGAGCGTCGCCAGCGCGAGTACGAGGCGCTCCTCACCGCGGCGCGGGTGCGCGTCCGGCAGTCGCTCGCGGCGGCCGAGTCGGCGCGCTGGTTCGAACGGATGCCTGCCGGCCGCCGCCTGGCGAAGGCTCGGCGCGACCTCGACGAGCTCGAGGCATCCGCCCCGCCCCTGCCGCCGACGAAGCCGCACCCCTGGCTGAGCGGGAACGGCCGTGGGGGTGGCAGCACCTAGGATCGTAGGCATGCCCTCGCCCTCCCCGCTCCGGATCGTCAGCGCCAATGTGAACGGGGTCCGGGCGGCGTTCCGCCGCGGCATGGGCGCCTGGCTGGCCGCGCGCGACGTCGACATCCTCGCGATGCAGGAGGTGCGGGCGTCGACCGACGACCTCGCGGCGCTGCTCGGCGACGAGTGGAGCATCCTGCACGACCCCGCGACCGCGAAGGGCCGCGCGGGCGTCGCGATCGCGAGCCGTGCGGGTGCGAGCATCCACCGCGTCGAGCTCGGCGCGGAGGACCACGACACCGCCGGCCGTTGGCTCGAGGCCGACTACGAGGTGAACGACCGGATCGTCACCGTGGTCAGCTGCTACGTGCCGTCCGGCGAGGCCGAGACCGAGAAGCAGGTCGAGAAGTACCGGTTCCTCGATGCGATGAGCGAGCGGATGTCGGAGCTCGCGACGCACGAGCTGGCCGTGGTCGTCGGCGACCTGAACGTGGGCCACCGCACGCTCGACATCAAGAACTGGAAGGGCAACGTCAAGCGCGCCGGGTTCCTCCCCGAGGAGCGCGCGTACTTCGACCGGTTCATGGGCGCCGAGGGCGAGGAGGGCTACAACGCCGGCGCCGGGTTCGGCTGGGTCGACCTCGGCCGCCGCGCCGCGGGTGAGGTGCCCGGGCCGTACACGTGGTGGTCGTGGCGCGGCAAGGCGTTCGACAACGACACCGGATGGCGCATCGACTACCAACTCGCGACCCCGGCGCTCGCCTCCGCGATGGTCTCGTACGCCGTCGACCGGGCCGACGCGTACGACGAGCGATGGTCCGACCACGCTCCCGTCGTCGTCGACTACGCCATCTGAGACCGAAGGACCTCAACACCACGATGAACACCGCACGCCCCGTCGTCTTCTCCGGCATGCAGCCGTCCGGCGAGTCGCTCCACCTCGGCAACTACCTCGGCGCCCTGGTGAACTGGGTCGCGCTGCAGGAGGACCACGACCCGATCTACTGCGTCGTCGACCTGCACGCGATCACGGTGACGCAGGACCCTGCGACGCTGCGCGAGGCCACCCGCCGCACCGCCGCCCAGTACCTGGCGGCGGGCGTCGACCCGGCACGGTCGACGCTGTTCGTGCAGTCGCACGTGCCCGCCCACACCGAGCTCGCGTGGGTGCTCGGCAGCCTCACGGGCTTCGGCGAGGCGAGCCGCATGACGCAGTTCAAGGACAAGTCGGCGCGCTACGGGGCCGAGTCGACCACGGTCGGGCTCTTCACCTACCCGGTGCTCATGGCCGCCGACATCCTGCTCTACGGCACGCACCTGGTGCCCGTGGGCGACGACCAGCGCCAGCACCTCGAGCTCACGCGCGACCTCGCCGGTCGCTTCAACTCGCGGTACGGCGACACGTTCGTCGTGCCCGAGGCGATGATCCCGAAGGAGTCGGCTCGCATCTACGACCTCCAGGAGCCCACCTCCAAGATGTCGAAGTCGGCCGTGAGCCCCAACGGACTCATCAACCTCATGGACGACCCGAAGGTGATCGCCAAGCGCATCCGGAGCGCGGTGACCGACACCGAGCGCGAGATCCGCTACGACCCGAAGGCCAAGCCCGGCATCGCGAACCTCCTCGACATCTACGCGACGGTCACGGGCCGCTCGATCCCCGAGCTCGAGGCCGAGTACGACGGCAAGGGCTACGGCGACCTGAAGAAGGACCTCGCCGACGTCGTGGTCGAGCGCGTCGCCCCGATCCGGGAACGCACGCTGGAGCTCATGCAGGACCCGGCCGAACTCGACCGGCTGCTCGCGATCGGCGCCGGGAAGGCGTCGGAGCGCGCCGAGCGCACGCTCGCGACCGTCTACGACCGGGTCGGATTCCTGCGCCGGGCGTGACGGCCGTGGAGCGTCACGAGGCGGTCGCCGGTCGCCCGGTCGTGCTGTTCGACCTCGACGACACGCTCATGGCGCACCGCGAGGCGGTCGCCGCGGGCATCGTGCTGCACCTGCGGGAACGCGGCTACCCGGCGGACGCGGACGGCGTCGTCGCCGCGCAGGCGCTGTGGCACGAGCTCGAGGAGCGCCACTATCACGCGTACCTCGCGGGCGAGCTGACGTTCGAGGGGCAACGGCGGGCGCGCGCGGCCGAATTCGCGCTCGCGCACGGCGACCCGCTCGACGACGAGTCGGCCGGCGCCTGGTTCACTCGCTACTTCGAGCGGTACCGCGAGTCCTGGGCCCTGCACGATGACGTCCTGCCCGCGTTCGACGCGATCGAGGCCGCGCTGCCCGGCGTGCGGTTCGGCATCATCACGAACGGCGAACCCGACTTCCAGCTCGCCAAGCTCGTGCGGCTCGGGCTCGAGGTCGGACATCCGGGCCGGATCGAGCACCTCGTGGCATCCGGTGCCGAGGGAGTGACCAAGCCCGACCGGCGCATCTTCGAGGTCGCGGTCGCGCGCTTCGCGGCCGACGCCGCCGTCTCGCGGGCGGCGTACATCGGCGACCGTCTCCGCACGGATGCGATCGGCGCGGCGGAGGCAGGGCTCGTCGGCGTCTGGATCAACCGGTCGGGCGAGCGACCGGACGAACCGGAGGCGACGGATGCCACGGCGGCGGGCGTGCTCGAGATCCGCACGCTCGCCGAGCTCGCGCCCCTGCTCGCGGAACGGCTGGCGGTCGAGTAGCCCCGAGCACGGAAGCGGGCCGGGCGCCGTCCCGCGCGCCCGGCCCGTGTCATCCCGCTCGCGTCAACGCACGTCGTCGTCGACCCAGTCGAGGGTTTTCGTGACGGCCTTCTTCCAGTTGCGCACGAGGCGCCCCTGCTCGGCCTCGTCCATCGCCGGCTCCCAGCGACGGTCCTCCTGCCAGTTCTTCGCGAGGTCGTCGAGGTCGGCCCAGAAGCCGACCGCGAGTCCCGCGGCGTAGGCCGCGCCGAGCGCGGTCGTCTCGGCGACGACCGGGCGCACGACGGGCACGCCGAGGATGTCGGCCTGGAACTGCAGCAGCGTGTCGTTGGCCGTCGCGCCGCCGTCCACGCGCAGCTCCGTGAGATCGATCCCCGCATCGGCGTTCACGGCTTCCACGACGTCGCGCGTCTGGAACGCGATGGCCTCGAGCGCCGCCCGCGCGATGTGCCCCTTGTTCACGTAGCGGGTCAGGCCCACGAGCGCACCGCGCGCGTCCGGACGCCAGTACGGGGCGAAGAGCCCCGAGAACGCCGGCACGAAGTACGCGCCGCCGTTGTCCTCGACGGACTTCGCGAGCTCCTCGACCTCGGGGGCGGAGGAGATGATGCCGAGGTTGTCGCGCAGCCACTGCACGAGCGACCCGGTCACGGCGATCGAGCCCTCGAGGGCGTAGTGCACGGGCTGGTCGCCGAGCTTATAGCCGACGGTCGTGAGCAGGCCGTTCTTCGAGTGGACGATCTCCTCGCCCGTGTTGAAGATCAGGAAGTTGCCCGTGCCGTACGTGTTCTTCGCCTCGCCGGCCGCGAAGGCGGCCTGTCCGAACGTCGCGGCCTGCTGGTCGCCGAGGATGCCGGCGATGGGCGTCTCCCGGAGGAGGCTCGACGACTCGACGGCGCCGTAGACCTCGGAGGAGGACTTGATCTCGGGGAGCATCGAACGCGGCACACCGAAGATCCCGAGGATCTCGTCGTCCCACTCGAGGGTCTCGAGGTCCATGAAGAGCGTGCGGCTCGCGTTGGTGACATCCGTTGCGTGCACGCCGCCGTCGACGCCGCCGGTGAGGTTCCACAGCACCCATGTGTCGGTGGTGCCGAAGATCAGGTCGCCCGCCTCGGCCTTCTCGCGAGCGCCCGGCACGTTCTCGAGGATCCAGACGATCTTCGTGCCCGAGAAGTACGTCGCGAGCGGCAGGCCGACCTTCGCCTTGAAGCGCTCGACCCCGCCGTCGGCCGCGAGACGGTCGACGATGTCCTGGGTACGCGTGTCCTGCCAGACGATCGCGTTGTAGACCGGCTCGCCGGTCGTGCGGTCCCACACGACGGCGGTCTCGCGCTGGTTGGTGATGCCGACCGCGGCGATGTCGTGGCGGGTCAGGTCGGCCTTGCCGAGTGCCTGCCCGATCACCTCGCGGGTGTTGGCCCAGATCTCCTTGGGGTCGTGCTCGACCCATCCGGCCTTCGGGAAGATCTGCTCGTGCTCGAGCTGCCCGGTCGAGACGATCGAGCCGGACTTGTCGAAGATGATCGCGCGCGACGAGGTCGTGCCCTGGTCGATCGCGAGGACGTAGTCAGCCATCTGAGAACTCCGTTGCTGTCAGTGTGGTGGGTGGTGGTGAGCTGGCCGGATGCCGCGGCTCAGCCGAGGACCGGGAGCGCGACGAGCGCCGCCCGGCCGGCGAGCACGCCGCCGATGATCGGGCCGACGATCGGGACCCAGGAGTAGCCCCAGTCGCTGCGGCCCTTGCCGGCGATCGGGAGGATGGCGTGCGCGATGCGCGGACCCAGGTCGCGGGCCGGGTTGATCGCGTATCCGGTCGGGCCGCCGAGGGAGGCGCCGATACCGATGACCAGCAGGGCCACGGGCAGTGCGCCGAGCGCCGCGAGGCCGGACGCGTCGCCGTTGCGGCCGAAGCCGATGACGACGAAGACCAGCACGAAGGTGCCGATGATCTCGGTCACGAGGTTCCACCCGTACGAGCGGATGGCGGGACCGGTCGAGAAGACCGCGAGCTTCGTCGCGCTCTCCGGCTCGGCGTCGAAGTGCTGCTTGTATCCGAGCCAGACGATGATGGCACCGAGGATCGCGCCGATCAGCTGCGCGCCGATGAACGTCAGGACGCTGACGATCGTGACGGGCACGGTGGTTCCGAACGCCGGGTTGCCGAACTCGGTCGCGCCGTTGGCGACGAGCCCGAGGGTGACGGCGGGGTTGATGTGCGCGCCCGATGCGTAGGCGACGATGACGCCGGCGAAGACCGCGAGGCCCCAGCCGATGTTCACCATGAGGAACCCGCCGTTGAAGCCCTTGTTCTTCGCCAGGGCGACGTTCGCCACGACGCCGCAGCCGAGCAGCACGAGCATGGCGGTTCCGACGAGTTCCGAGAGGAACAGCACTCCGAGATTGTCCACGTTGACCTTTCTGGGTAGGGCCGGGCGGCCCGGGGGCGGGTCGCCCGGGTGGGCCGCAACGGAGCGGCCCGGATGAAACGTACCCGCGGAATCCGCCGATCATCGGCGGATCCGCGTGCACATCCGTGCAGATTTCAGCGGGCGGCGAGCTCCCCCAGTCGGACGCCGTGACGCTCGACGAGCACGGTCCGCGCGTCGCGGACCTCGGCGGCGCGGGTCGCGGCATCCCAGCCGAGGACACCGCCGACGACGTCGGCGAGCTCGTCGAGCAGCGGCCCGGTCACTGCGCCCGTGAACGCCAGGCTCGTGCGGCGGAGCACCACGTCGATGAGGTGCACGACGCGCTCGTTCGCGGCGAGCCAGGCGATCTCCTCGCGTGAGTACCCGGGCGCGTCCGCGAGCGGCGTCTCGGCGGCATCCTCGATCGCCTCGATGATCCGCTCCGCGCGGGTGCCGTAGCGCTCCAGCAGTTGCTCGGCCCGCTCCCGCCCCACGCCGTCGCCGTGTCCGACGATCCACACCAGCCGCGCGGCATCCGTCGTCGGGTACCCGGCGCCGCCGCCGATCGGCAGGCCCTTCGTCGACCGGACGCGATCACGGCCGACGAGTTCGAGCACGTCGTCCGCGAGGTGCTCGGCGAGCGCGCGGAACGTGGTCCACTTGCCGCCGACGAGGCTCAGCAGGACCGTGCCCGGGCGCTCGGGGACATCCGCCCGTTCGATGCGGTAGTCGCGGCTGACGAAGCCGGGCTGGGTGTCGTCGTGGCGCGGCAGCGGCCGCACCCCGGAGAACCGGAACACGATCTGCGAGCGGTCGACCCGGATGCCTGGGAAAACGTGCGCGACGAGGTCGAAGAAGTAGTCGACCTCCTCCTCGGTGCACACGGCCGGCGTCCGCATGTCGTGCTCGAGGTCGGTCGTGCCCACCATGACCCGGCCCTTCAGCGGGTAGATGAGCACGATGCGGCCGTCCTCGTGCTCGAAGAAGATCTCGCGGCCGCCGGTGGCGGCGAGGAGCTCGTCGTTCTCGAGCACGATGTGCGAACCCTTGGTTCCGCCCATGAAGCGCGTGTCGCGGCCGAGCTGCGCGTTGGTGAGGTCGGTCCAGGGGCCGGACGTGTTGACGACGACGTCAGCGGCGATGTCGAACTCCTCGCCCGTGAGCCCGTCCCGCACGCGGACGCCGCCGGCGCCGAGCCCGACCGCCTCGAGCGCGTTCGCAGCCCGTGCGTGCGGGCCGGCGGCGAGCCCGTCGTGCAGCACGTCGAGGGCCAGGCGCTCAGGATCGTGCATGCTCGCGTCGTAGTAGGTGGCGGTGTACTTCAGGCCCGGATTCAGCGCGGGCAGTTCGCCGAGCGACTTCTTCGCACCGAGGAAGCGGTGCCGCGGCACCGAACCGCCGTCACGGGAGAACGCGTCGTAGATCGTGAGGCCGGCCTTGATGAGCGCGGCGCCGCGTTCCGTGGGCGCGCCCTGCTTATGGGTGAGGAAGCGCAGCGGCGCCGAGAGGATCCCGGAGAAGGTCGAGAAGATCGGGACGGTCGTGCGGAGCGGCTTGACGTAGTGCGGGGCGATGCGGAGCAGGCCGTTGCGCTCCTGGACGGATTCCTGCACGAGACGGAACTCGCCGTTCTCGAGGTAGCGGATGCCGCCGTGGATCATGTGGCTCGACGCCGAGGATGCGCCCGACACGAAGTCGTCGCGCTCGACGAGCACGACGTCGACGCCCTGGAGGGCGAGGTCGCGGAACGTGGCGATGCCGTTGATGCCGCCGCCGATGATCACGACCTCGGCGGTGGGTCGGGCGCGCAGCGCGGAGATCTCCGCACGAGTGCCGGGAGCGGGCGTGGGGCGGTTCGTCGTCGGCGACGTGGTGGGCGACATCGCTGTCCTTTCGAGCTGGTCACGCCGGGTTGCGTGGAGTCCCCGGCTGTGGATGAATACATCGTGGCAGCGATGAACATGTTTGCAAGCCACATGAACAAACGTGCAAGAGGAGACGAGATGGTCGTGACGGATGCCGCAGGCCCGACGACGGGGCACGAACTGCCGACCGGGAAGACGCGGGACGCGCTGCGCGCGGCCCACCTGTACTACCTGCAGGACCTCACGATGGACGCCATCGCGAAGGAGCTGCACACCTCGCGATCCTCGGTCTCGCGCCTGCTGAGCCACGCCCGCGCGACCGGGCTCGTGGAGATCTCGATCCACTCGCCGCTCGACCTGCCGAGCCGTCTCGAGCAGGAGATCCTCGAGCGGCACGAGGTCTCGGCGCACGTCGTGCCCGTGCCCGATCACGCGAGCGACGTCGATCGGCTCGAGCGCGTCGCCCTCTCGGCTGCACGGATTCTCAGCCGGTTCATCGACTCGAACCAGACGATCGGCGTCGCGTGGGGCTCCACCATGAGCGCGATGAGCCGCCACCTCGCCCCGAAGGCGACCCACAACTCCGAGATCGTGCAGCTGAACGGCGCCGGCAACCTCCGGACGACCGGCATCCTGTACGCCTCGGAACTGCTGCGCCGCTTCGGCGACGCGTTCGGCGCGCGCGTCCAGCAGTTCCCGGTACCGGCGTTCTTCGACGACCCCGACACGAAGGAGGCCTTCTGGCGCGAACGCAGCACGCGTCGACTGCTCGACCTGCAGGCGTCGATGGACGTGGCGATCTTCGGCATCGGCTCGCCCTTCGCCGAGGTGCCGAGCCACGTCTACCAGGGGGGCTACCTCGAGCGCGCCGACTACGAGGCCCTCTCGCGCGACGGCGTCGTCGGCGACGTGGCCACGGTCTTCTACCGAGCGGATGGCTCCACCGACGGCATCGCGCTGAACTCCCGCGCGACGGGGCCCGACTTCGGTACGCTCCGCCGCGCCCCGAGGCGGATCTGCGTGGTCTCGGGCCGAGCGAAGCTGCCCGGACTCACGGGGGCGCTCGCGGCGGGGCTCATCACCGACCTCATCGTCGACGAGGGCACGGCGCGTCGACTGGTCGAGGGGGTCGCCGGGATGGAATCGTGATCCCGCGCTCGCACTCGTCGCGGTAGGTTTGCCCTCGTGCCCGCCGGCGCGGGCGGGCGAGGAGACCTGATGCACGACCCCGACCAGACGACGACGCCCGGACCGGCCGTGCTCGCCGAGTCGCCGGTCGAGTTCGTCAGGGTCCCGACCCCGCCGATGGCGCCCCGTACGCCCCGCCGAGTCGGCGGGCTCGCCGGAGCGATCATCATCGCGGCCGTCGTCGCCGGGTGGGCGGTCGGTCACCAGCTCATCGCGAGCGCCGTCCACGCCGAGGCGTGGCCCGCCTGGGTCGCCGCCGACGCCGCGTTCGACGAGGCCGCGACCGACTACCGCGAGACCGCCGAGCGCGCGGAGAGCGCGATCGACCGCGGCGACGCCCTGGTCGGCATCGCCGTCGGCGACCTCGTCGCCGAGGAGGATCGCGCGAGTCTCCAGGCGAGCATCGACGAGGCCCGGGAGGTCATCGCCGACCGGCCTGCGAGCCCGGGAATCGCCGCGCTGGGCGACCCGGCGTCGTTCGCACCGGCCTGGGAGCGCTACGCCGACCTCGTGAGCATGCTCGAACTCGTTCCCTCGCGAGAGGCGGCCGCCGCTCGATATGCCGACGCGCGCGACCTCGTCGCCGAGGGCAGCCTCGCGATCGCCGACGCCACCGAGGCGCTCATCGCCGGAACCGAGGCGCGCGCCGCGAGCGCCGTCGAGGAGAACCCCTCGGCGACCGTCGCCTCGCGCGTCGCCGTCGAGGAGGCGATCGCCGCACTCCGTCATTCGCCGACGATCTCGTCGGGCGACTCGAGCCGCTACGCCGACCTCACCGCCGCGGTCGACGAGATGCGCGCCTCGCACGCCGCCGAGGTGGCACGGCTGGCCGAGTTCCCGATCCGGAGCGAGATCGAGGCGTTCGCGAGGTCGATCGCGTTCGGCGTGCCGTTCGACGTCGAATGGGCGGAGGAGGTCGGCGGCTACTCCAGCGACGGGTACTACTCCGGCACGGCGGAGTTCTTCCAGGACGTGGACGGCGACGGATGGGGGCTCATCTCGCTGACCCACAGCATCGAGGACGCGTGGTCGTTCGACGAGAACGCCGAGGCCGTCGTCGTCCACGAGGTCGGCCACCTGCAGGTCCTTCGCGAGGCGTGCGCGACGATCTTCGACGGGCCCGAGTTCTCGGGCGACCACGAGGTCTGGGCCACCGCCTGGGCCATCGGCATGGGCTACGACCTGCCCGGTGCCGGCATCGAGGCGTACGGCCGGCCGAGCGACGCGCAGATCCAGGCCTCGACCGCCTGTCGCTGACGCCCCGGCGCACCGCGGCCGGTGCACGGGACGCGGGGAATATCCGCCGCACTCGGGCGTTGACCTACAATCGAACACGTAACGTGCTCCGGGGTCGGTGCAAGTCCGAACCGGCGGTGAAAGTCCGCGAGCCGCGAGTGCGTGACCAGCCGGTCGCGCGCGAACGGTTGATCCGGTGGAATTCCGGTACCGACGGTGAAAGTCCGGATGGGAGGCAGCACGTGTCGGCGACGCCATGCGCGTGGTCGACCGGTCCGGCGATGCCCGGGCGCCCCGGAGCCTGGAAGGCAGGCGACAGGCGATGACCACGGCCACGCACGCGGCGACGGATGCCGCGATCATGCGTCGTGCGCTGGAGCTCGCGGAACGCGGCCCGGCGAAGGGCGTGAACCCGCGGGTCGGCTGCGTCATCCTCTCGCCCGACGGCGACGTGCTGGCCGAGGGGTGGCATCGCGGGGCGGGCACGGCCCACGCCGAGGTCGATGCGCTGTCGAAGCTCGCCCCCGGGGTCGCGCGTGGCGCGACCGCCGTCGTCACGCTGGAGCCGTGCAACCACGTCGGCCGCACCGGGCCGTGCGCGCAGGCGCTCGTCGACGCCGGCGTCGCACGTGTCGTCTACGCCGTCGACGACCCGGGCCGGCATTCCGCCGGCGGGGCGCGCACGCTCGAACAGGCCGGCGTCGAGGTCTCGGGCGGCGTGCTCGTCGACGAGGTCGAGGCGTTCCTCGAGGACTGGCTCTTCGCGACCCGTGAACGGCGCCCGCGCGTGACGCTGAAATGGGCGTCGAGCCTCGACGGCCGGGTCGCCGCCGCCGACGGCACGAGCCGCTGGATCACGGGCCCTGAGGCGCGGGCCGACGTGCACCGTCGCCGGGCGAGCGCCGACGCGATCGCGGTGGGCACGGGCACGCTGCTCACCGACGACCCCGCCCTGACGGCGCGCGACGACGACGGTGCCCTGCTCGACGACCAGCCGGTCCCCGTCGTCTTCGGCCGGCGCACCATCCCCGCCGATGCGGCCGTGCTGCGGCATCCGATCGAGCCGATCACGCTGGCGGGCGCCGACCTCGCCGACGACCTCGAGCAGCTGCAGCGACGCGGCATCCGCTCGCTCTTCGTCGAGGGCGGGCCGACGCTCGCGAGCGCCTTCCTCGCAGCGGGACTGGCCGACGAGCTCCTCGTCTACCTCGCGCCCGCCGTCATCGGCGGACCGCGCACCGCGATCGGCGCCGTCGGCGTCGGCACGATCGCCGAGGCGCTGCGTTTCGACTTCACCGATCTCGTGCGGCTCGGCGACGACCTCCTCGTCGTCGCCCGGCCGGGCACGGAGCATCCCGACACCACCCGAGAGAGGGTCTGACATGTTCACCGGAATCATCGAGGAGCTCGGCGAGGTCACGCGCGTCGAGCCGGCGGCCGACGTCATGCGCGTGACCGTCCGCGGCCCGAGGGTCGTGGAGGGCGTCCGGCACGGCGACTCGATCGCGGTCTCGGGCGTGTGCCTCACCGTCGTCGACGCCGATGCCGAGACCTTCACGGCCGACGTCATGGCGCAGACGCTCGCGATGTCGACGCTCGACACCGTCGAGGCCGGCCGCCGCGTCAACCTCGAGCGCGCGGCGCTCGTCGGCGACCGGCTCGGCGGCCACATCGTGCAGGGCCACATCGACGGCACGGCCGAGGTGCTCCAGGTCACGCCCGGCGAGGCGTGGCGCGTCGTCCGGTTCTCGCTGCCGACGTCGCTCGCCTCGCTCGTGGTCGACAAGGGATCGATCGCCGTCGACGGCGTCTCGCTCACGGTCAGCGGCGTGCGCGACGATCCCGACGGGTCGTGGTTCGAGGTCTCGCTCATCCCCGAGACCCTCGCGGCGACGACGCTCGGTGCGCTCGAGCCCGGCGACCGGGTGAACCTGGAGACCGACGTGCTCGCACGCCACGTGCAGCGGATGCTGCGCCTCGACGCCCACCGCGCCCTGCCGTCCTCGCTCGCCGAACCGGGCGGTTCCGGGTGGTCGGTGCGCGCCGACGACCCGGCCTCCTCCTCGATCGGAGGCGACCGATGAGCCTCGCCACGATCCCCGAGGTGCTCGACGCACTCCGCGCCGGCAAGCCGGTCATCGTCGCCGACGACGAGGCGCGCGAGAACGAGGGCGACGCCATCATGGCCGCCGAGTTCGCGACCCGCGAGTGGATCGCGTGGATGGTGCGCAACACGAGCGGCTACCTCTGCGCGCCCATGCCGAACTCGTTCGCCGACCGGCTCGGCCTGCCGCTCATGGTCGAGCGCAACGAGGATGTTCGCGGCACCGCGTACACCGTCTCCGTCGACGCCGCCGACCGCACCTCGACCGGCATCTCGGCCTCCGACCGCGCGCACACCCTGCGCGTGCTCGCCGATCCCGACTCGACCCCCGACACGCTGATCCGGCCGGGTCACATCCTGCCGCTCCGCGCGGTCGACGGTGGCGTGCGCGAACGCGCGGGTCACACCGAGGCCGCCGTCGACCTCATGCGCCTCGCGGGGCTCTCGCCCGTCGGCGTGATCGGCGAGCTCGTCGCCGACGACGGCGAGATGATGCGCCTGCCCGGACTCATCGAGCTCGGCGAACGGGAGGGCCTGCCGGTGACGACGGTCGCGGCCCTCGTCGACTGGCTCCGCGACCGCCACAGCGGACAGGACCTCGCTGCGGGCGAGACGCCCGCCGCGATCGACGAGTCGCCCCGGGTGCAGTTCGAGGTCGAGACGAACCTCCCGACCATGCACGGCACGTTCCGCGTCCGCGCCTACCGTGACCGCAACACCGGGGCCGACCATCTCGCGATCATCGCGGGCGACCCGTCGGCCGATCCTGCGGGCGCGATCGCGCGCGTGCACTCGGAGTGCCTGACGGGCGAGGCGATCGGCTCGTTGAAGTGCGAGTGCGGGCCGCAGCTCGACGCGGCGCTCTCCACGATCGCGGACCGCGGCGGCGTCGTCATCTACCTCCGAGGCCACGAGGGTCGCGGCATCGGACTCATCAACAAGCTCCGGGCGTACCGGCTCCAGGAGGGCGGCCTCGACACCCTCGACGCCAACGTCGCGCTCGGTCTCCCCATCGACGCGCGCGACTACACCGCCGCGAGCGCGATCCTCGCCGACCTCGGCATCGAGCGCGTGCGCCTGCTCACCAACAACCCCGAGAAGGTGCACCAGCTCGAGGCGCACGGCATCCGGATCGCCGACCGCCTCCCCCTCGTGGTGGGCGTCGGTGCGGTGAACGCCGGCTACCTCGAGACCAAGCGCACCCGCATGGGACACGCCATCGACGACCGGCAGCTGACCGAGGCTGCGGCGGAGGAACTGCTGAAGGGACACGCATCATGAGCGGAGCCGGATCACCTGAACTCGACGTCGACGGCGAGGGCCTGAACGTCGTGATCGTCGCCGGGAGCTGGCACGACGAGATCTCCGACGGCCTCATCGCGGGCGCGACGCGCGCGCTCGAGGCGGCGGGTGCGTCGTTCGAGCTGGTCCGCGTGCCGGGCAGCTTCGAGCTGCCCGTCGTGTCGAAGGCCGCCCTGGAGGCCGGCGCCGACGCGGTCGTGGCGCTCGGCGTCATCATCCGCGGCGGCACGCCGCACTTCGAGTACGTCTCGTCGGCCGCGACCGACGGGCTGACGCGGGTCGCGCTCGACACCGGCAAGCCCGTCGGCTTCGGCGTGCTCACCCTCGACGACGAGCAGCAGGGCCTCGACCGGGCCGGTCTCCCCGGCTCGAAGGAGGACAAGGGCCGCGAGGCGGCCGAGGCTGCGATCGCGACGGCGAACACGCTGCGCGCCATCCGCGGCTGAGCGCCCCGCGGCCTCACGCCGCGGCGCGGGTCCGCTGCCGTCGACGGCGGCCGAGCCATCCGGTCGCCCGACCCCACGCCCACCAGGCGGCGAGGCCGACGGCGAACGAGGCGACGATCGCGAGCGGCGGCGACCACTCCTCGATGGGCGGATAGACCTGCCAGTGGGTCAGGTAGACGAACATCGAGGCGGATGCCGCGGTGCCGACGGCTCCGGCGAGTGCAGCGGGGACGGGCAGGCTCGTCACCCAGATGAGCAGGCCCAGCCCGCCGATCACGATGCCCTCGCGCACCGGGTCGCCGAAGAAGCCCGGCACCGTCGCGAGCGCGACGGCGCTCGTCGCCGCCCTGCGCGTCAGCGTCGTCGAGCGCGCGACGAGCCAGCCGAGGGCGATGAGCCACGCGATGGCGGGCAGTGCGTAGCGCATCGGCGACGGGGGCGTGATTCCGCCCGAGACCACGTAGCGCACGACGAGCGCGATCGCCAGCACGGCGAGGGCGGACGCATACGGGTACCGCCGCTCGAGTCGCGTGACGCCCGGGACGGCGAACAGCACGGCGAGCCCGACGATCGACCAGATGAGCGCCTCGAGGAACCAGAACTGCCACTGCTCGCTCCATGCGGTCGCGCCGGGGACCATCCAGTTCGACAGCAGCACCGTCGCGGGGTCGTAGGTGCGCGCGACGAGCGCGACGCCGCCGATCCACAGCACCGCGGGCACGGCGATGAGCGCCGCACTGCGGAGGAGTCCGCGCACGCGCCTGCGGCGTTCGTGACGCTCCTCGGCGGCGCTCACGGCCGGGCCCGAGAACCGGAACCGGGCGAGGTTGAACCCGGCGACCGCGAGGAGCAGGTGCGCACCGCCCTTGAGCTGCACGACGTCGGCGTGCGTGGCGACGATGAGCACGATCGCGACGGCGCGCAGCACCACGGACGTCTCGAGCCGGGCGATCCGTCGACGCGGAAGCGCCCCGACGGTGTCGGCGGCGCGCCGCGCGCGGGTGCGGGTCCGTCCGCCCTGCGGCGAGGCGTCGTGGGCCTCGTCGCTCGGCTCGCCGGGTGGGGTGCGCGACGCCGCCGGGGCGAGTGAGCGGATGCTGCGGCTCGGCCAATCTGCGGGCAGCGCGCCGATCCGCTCCTCGAGTCGGAGCGCGACCTCGACGTAGTTGAGCGAGTCGCCGTCGAGCGAGGCGAAGCTGTCGTCCACGGTCGCGTCGGGTCGGCCGAGGAGTTCGGCGTAGAGGTCTCGGAGGTCCTCGGCGGAGGGGATGAGGACCGGCGAGTCGCCGGCGGCGGCGTCCGCATCCCACCTGCGAGTGGCATCCGTCGCCCGCAGCAGCTCCGCGTGCGCGCGGAGCGCGGCGTGGTCGGGCTTGCCGTTCGCGGTGCGCGGGAACTCGGCGATCGCACGCACGTCGAACGCGTGGGCGGGCAGGCCCGTGTGCCGCCCGATGGCGGCGCGCGCGGCATCAGCGAGCCGGTCGTTCAGGACGAATGCGATGAGCCGCTCGCCCTGCGCGACCGTGCGCGCCTCGAGGCCGTCGTCGGCGAGCAGCCGCTCGATGCGGTCGAGGTCGAGGCGCAGCCCGAAGCTCTTCACGAAGCGGCTCAGGCGTCCGGTGATCTCGATCAGCCCGTCCTCGCGGCGGCGGGCGAGGTCGCCCGTGCGCAGCTCGGCGAGTTCGGGTCCGCGTTCGAGGTCGGCCGACGTCTCGGCGTAGCCCATCATCACGTTCGGGCCCGAGTAGACGAGCTCGCCCTCCCCTGGTGCGCCGCCGCCGACGCGTTCGTCGATGCGGAACGAGCCGCCGGGGATCGGCACGCCGATCGCGCCGGCGGCCGTCTCGGCGAGCGCGGGCGGCAGGTACGCCATGCGCGCCGTCGCCTCGGTCTGGCCGTACATGACGACGACGTCGAAGCCGCGCTCGCGCCCGAGTCGCGCGAGCGCGCGGACCCGCTCCGGCGCGAGGCGGCCGCCCGCCTGCGTCACGTACCGAAGGTCGGGCAGGTCGCGCGCGGCGAAGTCGGTCGTCTCGAGCAGTTCGAACGTGTACGGGACACCCGCGAAGGAGGTCGCGCCGACTGCGGCGAACTCGCTCCAGAACTCCGGCTCGACGATCGACCGGTCGGTGAGCGACACGCTGGCACCCGATCGGAGGTGGCTGTTCACGACCGAGAGGCCGTAGCAGTACCCGAGCGGCAGCGTCGTCGCGGCACGATCGTCCGGTGCGAGCCCGAGGTACTCCGAGATGCTTGCCGCGTTCGAGCGCACGTTCGTCCGCGAGAGCCGGACGAGCTTGGGCGAGCCGGTCGAGCCGGAGGTGCTCGCGAGCAGCGTGAGCTCGGGGTGGAAGTCGTGCGGCGCTCCGCCGGAGACGTCCGTCAGCTCGAACCCGGTCGAGTCGCTGCGGACCACCACGTCGGGCGCGTACCGGCCGACGAGCGGCTCGAGCGCCGCGCCGTCGATGCCGGGCGGCAGGAGCAGCACCGGGTGGCCGCCCGCGAGCGCGGCCAGGTAGGTGACGACGGCCTCGACGGTGTTGCCGCCCGACAGGAAGACGAGCCGCCGGCCTGCGCCGAGTGCCGCCCGGCGGTCGTCGATCCGGTCGTGCAGCTCGGCGTAGTCGATGCGGGTCGTGGGCGTCACGAGCGCCGGGGCGCCGGGGTCGCCGCGGAGCAGGTCGAGCGCGGGCTCGGTCCTGGTCAGCAGCGTGGGCATGGCACCTGTCCGGTTCGGGAGGGCTGAACCGCCGGATCGGCGGAAAGGTAAGGCTTACCTTACGCGACGCGTGCGGAGCCCCGAAATCGGTGACGAGACGTGACGCGCGAGCGCGCGGCATCCGGCACCGACCGGCGCCTCGCACCGGCGCCACCGCTCGTCGCACGAGCGCCACCGCTCGTCGCATCCGGTTCGTCCCGTCGGAGACCGCCCGCGTAGGTTATGCAGGTTGCCACAAGCAGCGGATCCACCCGACCCGCGCGGTGCGGCGCCCGATCGACGCGCCCCGCGAGGGCCTCGCACTCCATCGGAAGTTCCCGCACCGCAATGACCGCAACCCAGTCCCCCGCCGACGCCTCGGCCACCGCCCCCGCCACGCCCGTGAACTCGCGCGGCCGGGTCATCCTCGCCAGCCTGGTCGGCACGACGATCGAGTTCTACGACTTCTACGCGTACGCGACGGCCGCCGTCCTCGTCTTCCCGATCCTCTTCTTCCCGACCGGCAACCAGACCACGGCCCTCCTCGCCTCGTTCGGCGTCTTCGGCGCAGCGATGATCGCGCGCCCGATCGGCGCGATCGTCTTCGGCCACTTCGGCGACACGCACGGCCGCAAGGCGACGCTCGTCGCGTCGCTGCTCGTCATGGGCATCGCGACGTTCCTCATCGGACTGCTGCCCACGTACGGGCAGATCGGCTGGTTCGCCGCGCTCCTGCTGCTCGTCCTGCGACTCGCGCAGGGCTTCGCGCTCGGTGGCGAGTGGTCGGGCGCCGCGCTCGTCGCGACCGAGAACGCCCCGGCCGGCAAGCGCGCCTGGTACGGCACGTTCCCGCAGCTCGGCGCCCCGCTCGGCTTCATCATCGCCAACGGACTGTTTCTCGCCATCAACCTCGCCGCGCCGTCGCGCGAATGGTTCTTCGAGTGGGGATGGCGCGTGCCGTTCCTCTTCTCGGCCGTCATGGTCGTCGTCGGCCTCTGGGTGCGCCTCCGGCTCGTCGAGTCGAGCGCGTTCACGAAGGCGAGCGAGACGGGTGCGATCCGCAAGCTGCCGCTCGGCACGGTGTTCCGCCACAACTGGCGCGAGCTCGTCCTCGGCACGTTCTTCATGCTCGCGACCTACGTGCTGTTCTACCTGATGACGAACTTCACGCTCTCGTACGGCACGAAGGCCGCCGACCTCGAGACCGCGAGCGCCGCCGCGCAGGCCGCGGCCGAGGCATCCGGGACCGACTTCGACGCGAGCGCCTTCGCCGCGCAGTTCTACCCCGGCCTCGGATTCGGCTACGCGGACTTCGTGACGATGCAGATCATCGGCGTCGTGTTCTTCGGCGTCTTCACGCTGTTGTCCGGTCCCATCGCCGACGCGATCGGCCGCCGGCGCCTGCTCATCTGGGTCACCTCGGCGATCATCGTGTTCGGCCTGACGTTCAACCTGTTCCTGCTGCCGCAGCTCGACCCGAAGTTCACCGGTGCGCTCACGCAGGCGTTCCTCGTGTTCGGGTTCATGCTCATGGGCGCGACCTTCGGCCCGATGGGCGCCCTGCTGCCCGAGCTCTTCCCGACGAACGTCCGCTACACGGGCTCGGCGATCGCGTACAACGTCGCGTCGATCCTCGGCGCCGCCGTCGCACCGCTCATCGCCGTCGCACTCTGGGCCGCGGCCGGCGGCGAACCGTGGCCGGTCGGCATCTACCTCTCCGCCATGGGGGTGCTGACCCTCGTCGCGCTGCTCGTCTCGAAGGAGACCAAGGACGTCGACTACGAGGCCGCCGGGGTTCCGGCCGACGGCCGCCTCGCCGAGGGCGAGGCCGAGGCCGCGTCGCTCTAGCAGCGCCCGTCGCGCACCACCGACGGGGCGGATGCCGCGGGCTCGAGCGGCACGCGGCATCCGCCCTGTTGCAGGCTCGTGACGGCCGGCTCGACTCCCTTCTCGGCGCGGGGCGCGCGGCGTAGCATTCGGCTCGACAGGGTCGCCGGGTCCCAACGCCGGCACCACCGGCACCCGGCTCCCTGGGACGGCGAGGTGCGGGATGAACATGACGATGGACATGATGAAGGGCGCCATGTCGGCGTCGGACATGCCCATGCAGGACATGGACATGTCGATGATGCAGGAGTGCATCGAGGCCCTCTCCGCGTGCATGCAGGCGTGCGTCATGTGCGCCGATGCCGACGCGGGCGAGGGCATGGGGCGGTGCGCGGCGATGTGCGCGAACTGCGCCGACGTCTGCGACACGATGATGCGCATGATGCTCCGCACCACCGGCTACGACCTGCAGGTCATGATGTCGATGATGGAGGCCTGCGTCACGATGTGCCGCGCCTGCTCGGCCGAGTGCATGATGCACGCCGAGATGAGCGAGCACTGCCGCATGTGCGCCATGGCCTGCGACCAGTCCGCCATGGCCATGGAGAAGATGATGGGCGCGATGAAGGAGATGATGCCGGCGAGCTGACGGCGCGTCTCAGACCGCGGCGACGCTGAACCGCTCGTCGCCGCGAGCGAGCACGCCGTACACCGGGTGCAACGCGACCGGGTCGCCGACCGCGATCTCGCCGCGCAGCGCCCCGTGGTGCCAGACGCGGTGCACGCCGCCGTCGAGGTCGAGCAGCTCGACGAAGCCGTCGGCGCCCGACGCGGTCACGACCGCGTCGAGCCATCGGCTCGCGACGATCCGCGAGAGCCGGTCCTGGATGGCGTTCAGGCCGTGACCCGGCCGGTCGCTGGAGCACGCCTCGCCCTCGACGCAGCCGCGCATGCCCATCGCGAGGCCCGTGCGGGACTCGGCGGCGGCGTGCGGCTCGTACGGCGACATGGCGGGCTCCTCGATGGGCGGGATCGGTCGGTTCGGTGGAGGCGACGATACGCCGGGGCGTGGCGGATGTCGCCGCCCGTCGTCACACGCGGACACACGTGGCATCGAGCGCCCGCCGGGCCGGCCGGCGACGCACCGGCGCGACGCCGCGACCGCCGCATACGATGAGGCGCATGCAGCCCGACCGCTCCCCCGCCCTGCGCGTGGCCGATCGCGTGCGCGACGCCGTCGCCGCCGGGCGGCCCGTCCTCGCACTCGAGTCGACGATCCTCACGCACGGGCTGCCGCGGCCTCGGAACCTCGAGGTCGGGCTCGCGACCGAGGCGCTCGTGCGTGATGCCGGAGTCGAGCCCGCGACGATCGGCGTGGTCGACGGCGCGGCGGTGGTCGGGCTCGACGAGGCCGAGATCGAGCGACTCTGCACGGCGGAGGGCGTGGTCAAGGCCAGCACCCGCGACCTTCCCGTCGCCCGCGCCGCGGGCCTCGACGCGGGCACGACGGTCGCGGCGACGGCGTGGCTCGCGCACCGCGCCGGCATCCGCGTGTTCTCGACGGGTGGCCTCGGCGGCGTGCATCGCGGGGCGAGCGACACGTTCGACGAGTCGACCGACCTGCCCGCGCTCGCCGCGACGCCCATCGTCGTCGTGAGCGCGGGGGTGAAGTCGATCCTCGACGTGGGTGCGACGCTCGAACGCCTCGAGACGCTCGGGATCACCGTGCTGGGGTTCCGGACCGACCGTTTCCCCGGCTTCTACGTCGCCGACTCGGGCTTCCCGGTGCCGGCGCGCGTCGAGTCCGCATCGGAGGCCGCCGCGGTCGCGCGCGGACGCGACGAGCTCGGCCTGGCCTCGTCGGTCCTCGTCGCGAACCCCGTCGCCGAGGCCGACCAGCTCGACCCCGAGGTCCACACTCGCGTGCTCGCCGAGGCGCTGAGGGCGGCGGAGGCCGCGGGCGTGAGCGGCCGCGACACGACCCCGTTCCTGCTCGACTTCGTCCAGCGCGCGACCGGTGGCCGGAGCCTCGAGGCGAACCTCGCCGTCTACCGAGGCAACGCCCGCCTCGGTGCGGAGATCGCACGTGAGCTCGCCGGCTGAGTCGTCACGCCCGGATGACGCGGGAGGCGCGTCACCGCCGGGCGTCCTCGTGGTCGCCGGCGACCTGCTCGAGGACGTCGTCGTCTGGGCGACCGAGCCGATCCGCGCCGCGACGGACTCGGCGGCGCGGGTGTTCCGCTCGCGCGGCGGCAGCGCCGCGAACGTGGCCGCGCACGCGGCCGCGCGCATCACGACTCGCTTCATCGGACGGGTCGGCGACGACGGCGCGGGTCGCACGCTGGTCTCGGCCCTCGAGGCGAGCGGCGTCGACGTGCGCGTACAGCAGGCGGGGCGGACCGGCGCGGTCGTCCTCATCGTGGCGCCGGACGGCGAGCGCACGATGTTCCCCGATCGCGCCGCGGCCGCCGAGCTCGCGGCCGTCGACCCCGCATGGCTCGACGGCATCGCGTGGCTGCACGTGCCGAGCTACGGATTCGAGCACGAGCCGATGCGGAGCGAGGTTCGTCGCCTGGTCGCGCTCGCGCGCGAGCGCGGCGCACGGGTCTCGATCGACGCGTCGTCGACCGGGCTGCTCGAGACGCTCGGCGTCGAGCGCGTGCGCCGGTGGCTCGCCGAGGTGCGGCCCGACGTGCTGTTCGCGAACGAGACGGAGGCCCTGCTGCTCCGCATCGCCGACGGTGCGACCGCGGCCTCCGTCGCCGACCGCGTCGTCGTCAAGCACGGACCTCGGCCGACCGAGGTGTTCGGCGACGGCGCGCGTCTGGCACGCGTTCCGGTCGCCCCGGTCGCCGACGTGCGCGACCTGACCGGGGCGGGCGACGCGTTCGCAGCCGGGTACCTGGCCGCCGCGATGGGCGGAGCGGATGCCACGGCGTGCTGCCTCGCCGGGCACGCCGCCGCGGCATCCGTCATCGCCTCACCCGGCGGCGACGCCGTCAACCCTGGTTGACGCCATCCCGCACGTCAACTACGGTTGACGACATGGACGACGGCACCCTGAAGACCGCCATCGCCGCCGCCGACGGCGACGACCCGTATCGCGCGCTCCGCGACATCCGCACCGCACGCGTCGCACTCAACCTCGAGCTCGACCGCGCCGAGGCGCTCGCCGTCCGACGCGCCCGAGCCGCCGGGTCGAGTTGGCAGCTCATCGCGCTGGCACTCGAGGTCAGCAAGCAGGCTGTCCACAAGAAGTACGGACGGGCCTGATCTCCCAGCCGGGCGACGTATGCTGCAAGGCGGCCCGCGCATCCCCGACGGGGGATGCCGCCGCGCGCCGCGAAGGACACCTCATGAGCGACACCGAGATCACACCAGGCACCCGAGCCGCCGCGCGCGCCGCCGAGCGCGCGGCCGAACGAGCGGCCCGCACCGGCAGCATTCCACTCGTCGGCCGACGCGACGCCGCCGGCCGTCGGCCCGACCGCGGCACCGACGCGGGTACGACGGCGTCCGCAGCGAACGCCCCCGAACCCACGCGGCCCGTACGCCGCAGCCCGTTCGGCCGCCGCGGCGAGACCCCTCCCGGCCCGCGCGCGACGTTCCGCCAGCTGCTGCCGTTCCTGTTCGAGCACCGGCCCGTGCTGATCCTCGTCGCGGCGCTCTCCATCGTCGGCGCGATCACGAGCCTCGCCCAGCCCCTCCTCGTCGGTCGGGTGATCACCATCGTCGAGGCCGGGGATCCGCTCGACGGCATCGTCTGGCTGCTCGTCGCGCTCGTCGTCGTCAGTGCGATCATCACCGGCTACCAGCACTACCTGCTGCAGCGCACCGGCGAGGGCGTCGTGCTCTCGAGCCGGCGCCGGCTCATCGCGAAGATCCTGCACCTGCCGATCGCCGAGTTCGACACGCGGCGCACGGGCGACCTCGTCTCCCGGGTCGGCAGCGACACGACCATGCTCCGCGCCGTGCTCACGCAGGGCCTCGTCGAGGCGGTCGGCGGCGCGGTCACGTTCATCGGCGCGATCATCGCGATGCTGATCATCGACCCGGTCCTCCTCGGCCTCACGGTGCTCGTCATCGCGGTCGCGATCACGACCGTGACGCTGCTCTCCGCGCGCGTGCGCGAGGCGTCGCACGCGGCCCAGGCGAAGGTGGGCGACGTCGCGGCATCCGTCGAGCGGGCGATCACCTCGGTGCGCACCATCCGCGCCGCGGGCGCGACCGACCGCGAGGTGCGCGACGTCGGAGCGGAGGCCGAGGGCGCATGGGAGATGGGCGTGAAGGTCGCGAAGATCTCGGCGCTGATCGTCCCGATCGCCGGCATCGCGATGCAGGTCTCGTTCCTCGTCGTGCTCGGCGTCGGCGGCTTCCGCGTCGCGTCCGGCGCGATCTCGATCGCCGACCTGGTCACCTTCATCCTGTTCCTCTTCATGATGATCCTGCCGCTCGGCCAGGCGTTCGGCGCGATCACGTCCGTCAACCAGGCGCTCGGCGCCCTCGGCCGCATCCAGGAGATCCTCGACCTGCCCGACGAGGACGCGCACGACCGGCAGCTCGCCGCGCGCGCCGTCATGGTCGGGCCCGCCAACGAGGGCCTGCTTCCGGACGCCGCGGCCGTCGAGTTCGATGACGTCCACTTCGCGTACGCGCTCACGCGTCCGTCCGACCCGGCCGATCCCGGCAACGACTCGCCCGACGAGCACCTGCCCGAGCCCGACGTGACCGACCGTCAGCCGGTGCTGCGCGGGGTCTCCTTCCGCGTGCCACGAGGACAGCGCATCGCCCTCGTCGGCCCGTCCGGGGCCGGCAAGTCGACGATCCTCGCACTCATCGAGCGGTTCTACGACCCGAGCGTCGGCACCGTGCGCCTCGGCGGACTCGACCTCCGGTCGCTCGACCGCACGGAGCTCCGCGCGCAGATCGGCTACGTCGAACAGGACGCACCCGTGCTCGCCGGAACGATCCGCGACAACCTCAAGCTCGGCAGCCCCGATGCGACCGACCTGGAGTGCGAGCACGTGCTCCACGCCGTCAACCTCGGCTCGGTGCTCGAGCGCGACCCCGCCGGCCTCGACGCGCAGGTGGGCGAGAACGGCATCACGCTCTCCGGCGGTGAGCGCCAGCGGCTCGCGATCGCGCGCGCCCTGCTCGCCGCACCGCCGATCCTGCTGCTCGACGAATCGACCTCCTCGCTCGACGGCGTGAACGAGCGGATGATGCGCGAGGCGATCGACGCGGTCGCCGCGGGGCGCACGCTCATCGTGATCGCGCACCGCCTCTCGACGGTCGTCGACTCCGACCGCATCGTGGTGGTCGAGCAGGGCCGCGTCATCGGCGAGGGCACCCACCGGGAACTCGTCGAGACGGTGCCGCTCTATCGTGAGCTCGCCGAGCACCAGCTCCTGGTCTGAGCCGCGGCACCCCCCGCCACGTTTCAGGGTTCTCCCCCACCCCGCCCCGGGGGCAGCGCGGATGCCGCCGGGGCTCGCCCGTCCATAACGTGACCTCCATCGGATTCCCGGCGCGTCCGCGCCATCCACCCCGGAGGACCATCATGACCTTGCTCGACGCCCCCAGGACCGCTGCTCGCGGCGCGACCACCGTGCGCGACCTCGCCGCGGTCCTGTCCGCCCCCGCCTCCACGGACGACGCGCCCGCCTCGCCCGAGCCCTCGTTCGACGCGCTCCGCGCCCGCCTGCAGTCGTGGCTGCGCGAGTGGGACACCCAGCGCCTGCCCGCATTCGAGCAGGCGCGCTCCATCGCCCCCGTCGGCGACCGGCCGACCTCGCTCCGGTCCGCACCCACGCGTACCGACGGTGCCGTGCGACTCACCGCGAGCCTCTACGACCCGCCGAGCCGCGGCGGCGAGCCGCTCGCGTGGACCCGGAACTGGGTCACAGCCGTCGTGCTTCCGACAGCGCCGGCCGACGGCCGCGTGTTCTACCGCTTCCGCGTCGGGAGCCGGCTCGTGCTCGACGGACGCGCCGAGACGGCGCTCGTCTCGACGAGCGTGCACGTCGGGGTCGTTGCGGATGCCGCGTCCGGCAGCCCGTTCGACGTGCCGGGCTTCGCGACCCCGACGGTGCGGCCCCTGGTCGGAGTCGCGGCCCGCGAGGATGTCGACGCGCAGGCCGAGCAGGACATCGAGGGCTCGATCGCGGTCCGCGCGGGCGACTCGCCCGTGATCGGCATCGTCGTCGGTGCGGACATCGTGTTCCGCGACGGCTGGATGCGCGTGCACGAGGGCTCCGGGCTGTGGGTCGGCAGCGCCGACCGCGGGCCGACGGGCTCGGTCGAGGTGCGCTTCGCGCCCGACGCGCTGCTCGACCTCTTCGGCGAGGCCGGCGTCTGAATCCGGCGGCGCCCCGTGCGGCGTACGCTCGCCGCATGGGACGCTTCGCCATCGTGCTGCCGATCGACCCGCTCGCCGCCGGCGACTCGTTCCCCGTCTCGTCGTGGCCGCTGCACGTCACGGTCGTCGAACCGTTCGACACCCGGCACGACGCCGAACGGGTCGGCGACCTCATGGGACCGGTGCTCCACGGCCGACTGGCGATCGACGTCAGCGCGTTCGATCGGGCGATGTTCGGGCGACGCCGCGACGTCCCCGTGACGCTCGTCAGCGACGACGGACCGCTCGGAGCGATGCGCACGCGCCTGCTCGACGCGCTCCGTGAGGGCGACGTGGATGTCGCTCATGCACGACTCGACTTCCGGCCGCACGTGACGGACACGGCGCACGGCACGATGCCGACCGGCCGGACGGTTCGGCTCCGCCAGGTCGCCCTGGTCGACCTCCGTCCGCCCGAGGGGCGCGCGATGCGCACCGTGGCCGCGGTCTGGCCGCTCGACGAGGCCTGACGCGTTCCCCACGACGACCCGAACTCCGGCGAGCGCGGGCGGATCCGTCGCGAGCGCGTTCGCGGAGGCGATCGCTCCCGTCGGGACTACGCGCGCTCGGGGCTCGGCGTCACGCCCGAGGGCGCGGGATCCTCGCCCGCGCCCGTGCGGGACTTCTGCCAGGGCCAGCGGCCCGAGATCTCGACCTCGAGCGACCAGCTGAGAAAGGTCCTGATGACGACGATGAGCGCGAGGACGCCCACCGACTCGAGCGTCGGCTCGACGGCGACCGTTCGGATGATGTCGGCCGCCACGAGCAACTCGAGGCCGATGAGGATGCCGCGGCCGAGCACGCGCCGGAAGCGCGCGTAGACGGGACCCGCGTGCGTCAGACGCCGGATCGCGGCATCCGCCATCGCCACGATCACCCCGACGACGATCGCGATGACGCCGACGATGTCGATGATCTCGCCGACCCGCGTGATGACCGCCCCGAATTCCATTGCCCCTCCGCGGTCACGGTATCCCCGCGGTGCGTCGGGATGTCGGAGGCGTGGCGCGTGGCGCGCACCCGCCGTCCTTCCCCGCCCGTCCGATCACCGCAATGGGGGGTTTCGGCCTCCAGCCGCGAGGACGAGAATGCGGGCATCGCCGACGCCGATGTCGGTCGATTCCTGCTGGAGGGGACCGATGATGAACGCAACCCGAATCCTGGCAGCCGCGGCGCTGACCGTCGCCGCGACGATGATGCCCGTCGCCGCCCAGGCGGACGACTCGACCTACACCGCACAGCTCAGCGCCGCGCAGGAGGTGCCGACGAATGCCTCGCTCGCTCGCGGCGCCGCGGTCTTCAAGCTGTCCGCCGACGGCACCGAGCTCGACTACCGCCTCATCGTCGCGAACCTCGACAACCCGGTCGCCGCGCACATCCACATCGCCCCTGCCGGTACGAACGGGCCGGTCGTCGCGTTCCTGTACGGACCGGTCGCGGCGGCAGGCGGACAGACGAGCGGCGTGATCGCCACCGGAACCATCACCGCGGCGAACCTGACCGGCCCGCTGACCGGCCAACCGCTCAGCGCGCTCGTGGAACTGCTCGACTCCGGAGACGCCTACGTGAACGTCCACACCAACGACGGCGTATCTCCGACGGGCACGGGCCCGGGCGATCTCGCAGGCGGCGAGATCCGCGGCCAGATCCACTGACTCGCGCGCGGAACGGTCCACCGACGAACGCGGCGACGGATGCCGCGGGCGTGACGCGCCTTCCCATGCACGTCGCGCCCGCGGCATCCGTCGCCGTTCGCGCGCCCCCACGCGCGTGTACGCCGGTCGTCGCCCACCCCTGAGCGACGACCGGCGGTCTGCCCGCTACGACGCCTGCTGCTGCAGGTGGTAGCGGAGACTGGAGAGCTCGGCCTTGAGCGCCGCGGGCACCCGGTCGCCGAACTGGTCGAAGTACTCCTCGGTGAGGTCGCACTCCGCGAGCCAGGTCTTCGGGTCGACCTCGAAGAGCTGCTCGAGCGCATCGTCGGAGATCTCGATGCCGTCGAGGTCGAGCGAACCCGCCGCCGGCAGGTTGCCGATCGGCGTCTCGTCGGCCTCCGCGGTGCCCTCGATGCGGCCGACGACCCACTCGATGACACGCGAGTTCTCGCCGAACCCGGGCCAGAGGAACTTCCCGTCGTGGCCCTTGCGGAACCAGTTGACCTGGAAGATCTTCGGCGCGTTCGCGCCGAGCACGCGGCCCATCTTGACCCAGTGGCCCCAGTAGTCGGCCATGTTGTAGCCGCAGAACGGGAGCATCGCGAACGGGTCGCGGCGCAGCTCGCCGACGGTGCCCTCTGCCGCAGCGGTCTGCTCGGACGAGATCGTGGCGCCCATGAACACGCCGTGCTTCCACGAGCGGGCCTCGGCGACGAGCGGGACGTTCGTGGCACGACGTCCGCCGAACAGGATCGCGTCGATCGGCACGCCGTCGTGGGCGTCCCAGTCGTCGGAGATCTGCGGGCACTGCGCCGCCGCGACGGTGAAGCGCGAGTTCGGGTGCGCGGCGGGGCGACCAGAGCCCGGGGTCCAGGGGTTGCCCTGCCAGTCGGTGAGCTCGGCCGGCACGGTGTCGGTCAGGCCCTCCCACCAGACGTCGCCGTCGGGCCGGAGCGCGACGTTCGTGAAGATCGTGTTGCCCCAGAGCGTCTGCACCGCGGTCGGGTTGGTGGTCTCGCCCGTGCCGGGCGCGACACCGAAGAAGCCGGCCTCGGGATTGATCGCATAGAGGCGGCCGTCCTCGCCGGGGCGCATCCAGGCGATGTCGTCGCCGATCGTCTCGACCTTCCAGCCGGGAATCGTCGGCCGGAGCATGGCGAGGTTCGTCTTGCCGCACGCCGACGGGAACGCAGCCGCGATGTGGTACGACTTGCCCTCGGGCGAGGTGACCTTGATCAGCAGCATGTGCTCGGCCAGCCACCCCTCGTCGCGAGCCATGACGCTCGCGATGCGGAGCGCGAACGCCTTCTTCGCGAGCAGCGCGTTGCCGCCGTACCCCGAGCCGTACGACCAGATCTCGCGCGAGTCGGGGAACTGCACGATGTACTTCGTGTCGTTGCAGGGCCACTCGACGTCGTCGCGACGGTGGCCCACGCCGTCGATGAGCGGGTAGCCGAGGGAGTGGATGGTGCGCACCCATGGCTCCCCTGCCTCGATCAGGCGGTACACCTGCTCGCCCATGCGGGTCATGATGCCCATCGAGAGCACGACGTAGGGCGAGTCGGTGATCTCGACGCCGAGCTGGCTGATCTCACCGCCGAGCGGACCCATCGAGAACGGCACGACGTACATCGTCCGGCCCTTCATCGAGCCGGTGAAGACGCCGACGAGCTCCTCGCGCATCGCGTGCGGGTCGCGCCAGTTGTTCGTGGGGCCCGCGTCCTCCTCGTAGGTGGAGCAGATGAAGGTGCGGTCCTCGACGCGCGCGACGTCCGACGGGTCGGTGCGTGCGAGGTAGCTGTTGGGACGCCACTCGGGGTTCAGCTTGATGAGCTTGCCCTCGGAGATGAGCTGTCGCGTGAGCTGGTCGGCCTCCTGCTTGGAGCCGTCGCACCACACGATGTCGTCGGGCTGGGTGATCGCGGCGATCTCGGCGACCCAGGCGCGCAGGGCCGGGTCGGTCGTGCCGCGCGGGCGGTCCTCCGCGTCCGAGGCGGGTCCGGAGGCGCTGACCGAGAAGTCGGAGATGGTCATCGTCGTCCTTTCGAGGAGTCTGGAGAGCCGCCGTGATCGGTGGCGTGTTTCCAGTCTGAGCGAGGATGAGGCATCCATTCGGCCATTTCGAGTGTTAAGAATCGGCGATCTTTCGATAATCTGAAGGGCATGAAGCTCGGCAGCCCCGACCTGGCCACGCTCGGCCACCGCATCCGGCACTACCGCACCGATCTCGGCCTCACCCTCGACCAGCTCGGTGATCGGGTGGGGCTGGCGGGCAGCCAGCTCTCCCTCATCGAGAACGGCAGACGCGAGCCGAAGCTGTCGACCCTCGACGCCCTCGCATCCGCCCTCGAGGTCGACCTCGCCGACCTGCTCTCCCGCGAGGCGCCGAGCCGTCGGGCCGAACTCGAACTCGAGCTCGGGCGGGCGCAGGCGAGCCCCCTCTACGCGGCCCTCGGCCTGCCGCACGTGAAGCCCACCCGCGGCATGACCGACGAGTCGCTCGAGGCGATCGTGGGCCTGCATCACGAGCTGCAGCGGCGCGCGAGCGAGGCGATCGCGACGCCGGAGGAAGCGCGGCGCGCGAACACGGAGCTCCGTGAGCGCATGCGGGCGCGCAGCAACTACCTCCCCGAGATCGAGCAGCTCGCCGAGGAGCAGGTGCGCGCCTCCGGTCACCGGCAGGGTGCGCTCACGCACCGCGAGGTGAGCGTCATGGCCGAGCGCCTCGGCTTCCAACTCATCTACGTCAACGACCTGCCGGACTCGACCCGATCGATCACCGATCTCGCGAACGGTCGCATCTACCTGCCGCCGGCCTCGATCCCTGGCGGTCACGGCCTGCGCTCGATGGCGCTCCAGGCCATGGCGCACCGGCTCCTCGGCCACGAGCCGCCCGCGAGCTACGTCGAGTTCCTCTGGCAGCGGCTCGAGATCAACTACTTCGCGGCCGCGTGCCTGATGCCGCAGGAGGCATCCGTCGCCTTCCTGCAAGAGGCGAAGAAGGACAAGCGCCTCGCGATCGAGGACTTCCGCGACGCGTTCGGCGTCACGCACGAGGCCGCAGCGCTGCGCTTCACGAACCTCGCGACGAGCCAGCTCGACATGACCGTGCACTTCCTGCGCGTGAACGGCGACGGCGCACTGCTGAAGGGCTACGAGAACGACGGCCTGCCGTTGCCGACCGACGTCACGGGCTCGATCGAGGGACAGTGGGTGTGCAAGAAGTGGAGTGCGCGCACCGCCTTCGAGCACACCAACCGCACGACGGAGAACTACCAGTACACCGATACGCCGGTCGGCACGTTCTGGTGCGCGACGCAGACGGGCCGGACGGATGCCTCGGAGTTCTCGATCACGGTCGGCGTGCCGTTCAACCAGGCGAAGTGGTTCCGCGGGCGAGAGACGACGTTGCGCTCCGAGTCGCGCTGCCCGGACGAGTCGTGCTGCCGGCGAGCGCCCGACGGCCTCGCCGAGCGATGGGCCGGGCAGGCGTGGCCGAGCGCCCGCCTGCACGCCCACGTGCTCTCGCCCCTGCCCTCGGGCACGTTCCCGGGCGTCGACGATGCCGAGGTGTACGCGTTCCTCGAGGCCCACGCCGGCGAGTAGCCCGCGCCTGCGTTCGGTGCTTTTCTCAGGAGTTTTTCGGTGTGTCGCCGCAGCGACCGGCGTGTCTTCCTGAGAACGGCCCCGGATCGGGCAAGAGCTCCTGAGAAAAGCGCCGGAGGCGGGCTGTTGCAATAGTGTGCGTCGCACTGTACAGTGCTCCACATGAGCATGGATGACACGACCGCCGGCCACCTGCAGGAACTGCGGCGCGGCACCGTCGTGCTCGGCTGCCTCGTCCGGCTGCGCGAGCCCGACTACGGCTACGCCCTGCTCGAGTCGCTGAACCGCATCGGCATCACCGTCGACGCGAACACCCTCTACCCGTTGCTCCGGAGACTCGAGAAGCAGGGCCTCCTCACGAGCGAATGGAACACCGAGGAGGCCCGACCTCGGAAGTTCTACCGCACCAGCCCGGCGGGCGAGCAGCTCGCGGGCATCCTCACTGCCGACTGGAAGAACATCGACCGGGCACTCGCCCGGCTCACCTCGGGAGACGCATCATGACCAGCCCCGCAACGACACTCACCGACCGCTACGTCTGGGCCGCTGCCCGCACGCTGCCCGAGAACCAACGCGAGGAGTTCGGTCGCGAGCTGCGCGAGCGCATCGGCGACGAGGTCGACGCGCGCCGCGGGTCCGGCGCCGCGAGCGACGACGCCGAGTTCGCGGTGCTCACCGAGCTCGGCGACCCCGCGGCGCTCGCCGCGACGTACCTCGATCGCCCGCTGCACCTGATCGGGCCGCGCTACTACCTCACATGGAAGCGCCTCGTCACGATGCTTCTCGCGATCGTCCTGCCGATCGCCGTCGGCGGGGTCCTGCTCGCCCAGGCGCTCGCGGGCGCGCCGGTCGGCGAGGTCTTCGGGAGCGCGTTCAGCATCGCGTTCTCGCTCGCCGTCCAGCTCGCGTTCTGGCCGACGCTGGTGTTCGCGATCATCGAGCGCAACCCCGGCTCAGGCCCGGTCGACCGCTGGACGCCCGAACACCTCCCGACGATCCCCGACGACGGCAGGGCCGGTCGCCTCGGCGACCTCATCGCCTCGCTCGTCTTCCTCGGGCTGTTCGCCGCGGTGATCATCTGGCAGGGCTACGGCGCACCCGTCATGAATCCGCTGGGCGAGTCGATCCCGTTCCTCGACCCCGACCTGTGGTCCTTCTGGATCCCGTGGTTCCTCGTGCTCATCGGCCTCGAGATGGTCTTCGCGTCGGCGATCTACGCCTGGGGCTGGAACTGGTGGCTCGCCGCGCTGAACCTCCTGCTCAACGTCGCCTTCGCCGTGCCTGCGCTGTGGCTGTTCACGACCGGGCAGCTGGTCAACCCGGAGTTCCTCGACGCCGTGGGCTGGCCGTGGGGTGAGGCGGGCGGCATCGTGACCACGATCATCGTGTTCGCCGTGATCGCCGTCTCGGTCTGGGACGTCGTCGACGGCGTGATCAAGACCGTCCGCCGCCGCGGCGGATCGGCGCTCACGATCGGCCGCATCTAGCAGCGCCCGTGCGCCGGTCGGCCCCACCGCTGGCCGGCGCACACCGCCGGGCCGCGGCGCGGCCGCGGCCCCGCCGCCGTCGCTCCCCGGATCGAGAGGATGCCATCCGCACCGCTGGAACGCATGAACGGTGCAGATGGCATCTTCTCGGCGGCAGTGCCCGACGAGGCGCGCCGAGAGTGGCCGTGAGGGCGACGACGGGGGCGTGAGGGCGACGCGGGGGCGTGAGGGCGACGACGGGGGGGGCGGATGTCGCAGGCTCGCGCCGCGGCATCCGCCCCTCGCTCGACGAACGTAGGCCCGCGCCTACTTCGGCTGCATCCGGATCGCGCCGTCGAGGCGGATCGTCTCGCCGTTCAGCATCGGGTTCGCGACGATCGATCGAACGAGCGCCGCGTACTCGGTCGGGTGCCCGAGGCGCGACGGGTGCGGCACCTGCTGCTCGAGCGAGGTGCGCACGTCGTCGGGCATGCCGGCCATCATGGGCGTCTCGAAGATGCCGGGCGCGATCGTCACGACGCGGATGAGCAGCTTCGACAGGTCGCGCGCGATCGGGAGCGTCATCCCGGCGACGCCGGCCTTCGAGGCCGAGTAGGCGGCCTGCCCGATCTGCCCGTCGAAGGCGGCGACCGAGGCGGTGTTCACGATGACGCCGCGCTCGAGCGTGGCGGGTCCGCCCGCGACGCCCGCCGACACGGGCTCGGTCTCGGCCATCGCGGCGGCGGCGAGGCGGATCACGTTGAACGTACCGATGAGGTTCACCCGGATGGTGCGCTCGAACGCGTCGAGCGGCGCCGGACCATCGCGGCCGACCGTGCGGTTCGCAGTCACGATGCCCGCGCAGTTCACGGCCACGCGCAGGGGCGCGAGAGCGGATGCCGCGGCGACCGCCTCGGCCACCTGCACCTCGTCGGCGACATCGGCGGGCACGAACCGCGCGCGGTCGCCGAGTTCGGCCGCGGCCTCCTCGCCGCGCGGTCCGGGCAGGTCGACGAGGACGACGTGCGCGCCGCCGTCGACGAGGGCCTGCGCGGTCGCGCGGCCGAGGCCGGATGCGCCGCCGGTGACGATCGCGGATGCTCCGCTGAGTTCCATGGTGCTCCTTCGTTCGAGGTGGATGGATGCCGCCGAGTGATGCAGTCCGCGCCGAGTGATGCCGGTGAGTCTGTCTCACTCGGCGCGAGGTGCATCACTCGGCGTCGAGGGTCGCGGCGCGGCGCCTCAGACGCGCTCGACGACGTAGGCGTTGGCCATGCCGCCGCCCTCGCACATCGTCTGCAGTCCGTAGCGGCCGCCCGTCGCCTCGAGGTGGTTCACGAGCGTCGTGAGCAGCCGCGTGCCGCTCGACCCGAGCGCGTGGCCGAGCGCGATTGCCCCTCCGCGCGGGTTGAGCTTGCCCGGCTCCGCCCCGGTCTCGGCGAGCCAGGCCAGCGGCACCGACGCGAACGCCTCGTTCACCTCGTACGCGTCGATGTCGTCGTGCGTGAGGCCGGCGCGTTCGAGGACCTTCGCGGTCGCCGGGATCACGCCGGTGAGCATGTACAGCGGGTCGCTGCCGACGACCGAGAATGCGCGGAAGCGGGCGCGCGGCGTCAGGCCGAGCTTCTCGGCCGCGTCGGCGCTCATGATGAGCGCCGCGGAGGCGCCATCGGTGAGCGGCGACGAGTTGCCCGGGGTGATCCGCCAGTCGAGTTCGGGGAAGCGTTCGGCGAGCGCATCGGTGCGGAACGCCGGGTTCAGTCCTGCGAGCGACTCGGCCGAGGTGCCGGGGCGCACGGTCTCGTCGACGAGGCGGTCGACGCCGGCGACGGGCACGACCTCGGTCGCGAAGGCACCCGACTCCCTCGCCGTGGCCGCGAGCTCGTGCGATCGAGCGGCGAACGCGTCGAGGTCGTCGCGCGAGAACCCCCACTTCGCCGCGATGAGCTCGGCCGAGACGCCCTGCCCGACGAGTCCGTCCGGATACCTGGCCTTCAGGCGCGAGCCGTACGGGTCGGCGCCAGCGGCGCTCGACCCGAGCGGCACGCGGCTCATCGACTCGACGCCGCACGCGATGACGATGTCGGCCTGCCCGGCGAGGATCGCCTGCGCGGCGAACGTCGCCGCCTGCTGGCTCGACCCGCACTGCCGGTCGATCGTCGTGCCCGGCACGTGCTCCGGGAAGCCGGCCGCGAGCACCGCGTTGCGCGTGATGTTGTACGACTGCTCGCCGATCTGGCTGACGCACCCGCCGATCACGTCGTCGACGGTGCCCGGGTCGAGGTCGTTGCGGTCGACGATCGCGGTGAGCACGCCCGCGAGGAGGTCGACGGGATGGACCCCGCTCAACATGCCTCCGGGCTTGCCGCGCCCGACGGGCGTACGGACGACGTCGACGATGACGGCTTCGCTGCTCATGCTCACAGCCTACGGCCGGGCGCGAGCGGCTCGGCCCGGCCGGACGCGAGGCGGGGCGCCGCCGTGCGGCGCCCGCCCCGCGGCATCCGCTCAGCCGACCTCGGCCACCTCGGGCACCGCCGCCGCGGCGACCTGCTCGATGCGGACGGGCTCGCGCTCGGGGAGCACGACGGGGTGCGTGCCCGCCATCGCCTCGATGACGCGGACGACCTGGCAGGAGTAGCCGTACTCGTTGTCGTACCAGACGTAGAGCACGACGTCGGTGCCGTCGGCGATGGTCGCGAGGCCGTCGACGATGCCGGCACGGTGGCTGCCGACGAAGTCGGTCGAGACGACCTCGGCCGACTCGATGTAGTCGACCTGCTGGCGCAGCGGCGAGGTGAGCGAGACCTTGCGGAGGTACGCGTTCAGCGTCGCCTTGTCGGTCGGGCGCTCGAGCTGCAGGTTCAGGATGGCGAGGCTCACGTCGGGCGTGGGCACGCGGATCGCGGAGCCGGTGAGCTTGCCCTCGAGCGCAGGCAGCGCCTTCGAGACCGCCTTCGCGGCGCCGGTCTCGGCGATGACCATGTTGAGCACCGCAGAGCGGCCGCGGCGGTCGCCCTTGTGGAAGTTGTCGATGAGGTTCTGGTCGTTCGTGAACGAGTGCACGGTCTCGACGTGGCCGCGCACGATGCCGTAGGCGTCCTCGATCGCGGCGAGCACCGGGGTGATCGCGTTCGTGGTGCACGAGGCGGCCGAGAGGATGCGGTCGCCCGGCTCGATGTCGCCGTGGTTGATGCCGTGCACGATGTTCTTGATCGCGCCCTTGCCGGGCGCGGTGAGGAGCACGCGCGCGACGCCGGTCGACTCGAGGTGACGACTGAGGCCCGCCTCGTCACGCCAGCGGCCCGTGTTGTCGACGACGATCGCGTCGGAGATGCCGTACGCGGTGTAGTCGATGGTGCCGGGGTCGTCGGAGTAGATGACCTGGATGAGCGTGCCGTTCGCGAGGATCGTGTTCGCCTCCTCGTCGACCGTGATCGTGCCCTGGAACGGACCGTGCACGGAGTCGCGGCGGAGCAGGCTCGCGCGCTTCTGCAGGTCGTTCTCGGCGCCCTTGCGCACGACGATCGCGCGGAGGCGCAGGCCCTGGCCGCCGCCCGCGTGCGCGATGAGGATGCGGGCGAGCAGGCGCCCGATGCGGCCGAAGCCGTAGAGCACGACGTCGGTGCCGGATGCCGCGGGGTCGGCGTCGGTGGCCGCGCCGGCCGACGCGTCGACGAGCACGGGTGCGAGCTCGGACCGGAGGAAGTCGACGAGGTCGGTTCCGGCCGGGGCCGCGTGGAACCGCGAGACGAGGCGCGCGACGTCGATCGACGCGGGGCCGGGGGCGATCTCGGTGAGCGCCTCGAGCACGCGCATGGTGTCGGCGAGGTCGAGCTCGACGTCGCCGGCCTGGCGGGCGAAGCGGTGCGCCTTCAGCAGCTCGACCGCGGAACGGTTGATGAGCCGCCGGCCGTGGATCGAGGTGACGACCCCGTGCCGACGGTACAACCCGCCGATGAGCGGGATCATGCGCTCGGCGAGCTCCTCTCGGGCGATCCAATCCTCACGGCGGGCGTCGAACTCGTGGCTCACGACTCTTCCTTCCAGCCGCGGGGTGGACCTCGTCGGCCTGTTCGGGTCGCGCCGGGGGTGGGCAGCGTCGACCACGGGTTTGTCCAAGGGGATGCTCAGATGATAGCGGCCGCCGGGCTGCGTGACGGCTGTACACGACGTCGTGTGACCGGGGCGACGGATGCCGTGGCGGCGAGCCGCAGCATCCGTTGGGGCCTTGCTTTTCTCAGGAACGCACGCGTCGATCCTCACCTTTCTCAGGAAGACATGCCGCGAAACTCCGCGACACGCCGAAAAACTCCTGAGAAAGGCAACCAGCCGGGTCAGGCGACGGTGTCGTCGACGAGGGCGATGTCGTAGTGGGCGACGCGCTGCGGGACGCCGTCGAAGGCGGCGGCGCGCGCGTCGGAGGCGAGGTACTCGGCCTCGCGCGCGAGGAAGGCGTCGGCGTCGCCGGGCGCGCTCACGGCCCAGACGAACTGGTTCGCCTCGCGGATGCCGTAGGCGAACTCGATCGTGAAGCCGGCCTCGGAGCGTACGCGCGGCATCCACTCGTTCCACCACGCCACGAAGGCGTCGTACTCCCCGTCGACGAGCGTGTACCGGCGCAGCTGGATGGTCTTCACCCGAGCCATCCTGCCGCACCGCTACCGACCATGACGTCGCACGGCGCCGCCCCGCGCGGCCGCTGGCTATACTCGCTCTCGTCCAGGCGCCCGCCGCAGCCCAGTGCGAACGGCCGGCGCCGGCGCTCGAAAAAAGGGCGCGAAGCGTCAGGCCGCACCGGCCGGCCCCGCGAGACACATACGGAACCGCCATCCGTCACCGTCTCGAGAGGCTTCGCCATGCCCACCGTCTCCGCGCACGTCGCCCGCACCCTCGCCGCCCACGTCGACCACGTGTTCGGCGTCATGGGCAACGGCAACGCCTGGTTCCTCGACGCCCTCGAACGCGAGACCGGCGCGACCTTCACGGCGGTCCGCCACGAGGTCGGCGGGGTCGTCGCCGCCGACGCCCACTTCCGCGCGTCGAACCGCATCGCCGCGGCGACCGCGACGTACGGCGCGGGCTTCACGAACACGCTGACGGCGCTCGCTGAGGCCGTGCAGGCACAGGTGCCGCTCGTGCTTGTGGTCGGCGACGAGCCGACCTCCGGCCGCCGGCCGTGGGGCGTCGACCAGATCGCGCTCGCGTCGGGCGTCGGCGCGCGCACGTACACCGTGGGGCGAACGGATGCCGCAGCCACGACGGTCATCGCCATCGAGCACGCCCTGGCCTACCGCGTGCCGACCGTGCTCGCGATCCCCTACGACGTCGCCGCGCTCGAGGCCGGGCCCGTGCCCGAGACGCCCGCACCGAGCCTGCCCGCTCCCCTCGCCCCGCGCGGCGAGTTCGCCGCGGGCACGATCGCCGCACTCGCGCGCACGCTCGCCGAGGCGAGCCGTCCGGTGCTCATCGCCGGGCGCGGCGCGTGGCTCGCGCGTGCGGGCGAGGTGCTCGGCGAGCTCGCCGACGCGACCGGGGCGGTGACCGCGACGACGGCGCTCGGGCGGGGGCTCTTCCCCGACGACCGGTACGACCTCGGCGTGACCGGCGGCTTCGGCGCCGAGGGCGCGATGGAGCTCATCCGCGAGGCCGACGTCGCCGTCGTGTTCGGCGCGTCGCTCAACCAGTTCACGATGCGCTTCGGCGACCTGTTCGCGCCGGGCACCCGGGTCGCCCAGGTCGACGTCGCGCCCGCCGCGACGCACCCGCACGTCGGCACGTACGTCCGCGGCGACGCCGCACTCGTCGCCCGGCAGCTCGTCGACGAACTCGGCGCGCTCGGCGCCGAGCCGTCGGGCTGGCGCGAGTCGGTCGACGTCGCCGCGTTGGGCGCGCGCGACCCCGGTGTCGGCGTCGTCGCCGAGGACGGCCGGCTCGACCCGCGCTCGGTGGCCGCCCGAATCGCCGACCTGCTGCCCGAGGACCGCGTCGTCGTCTCGGACGGCGGCCACTTCATCGGCTGGGCGAACATGTACTGGCCCGTGGCATCCCCCGACCGCATGATGATGGTCGGCACCGCGTTCCAGTCGATCGGACTCGGGTTCCCGAGCGTGCCCGGTGCCGCCGCGGCGAAGCCCGACGCGACGATCGTCCTGACGACGGGCGACGGCGGCGGCCTCATGGCGATCGCCGACCTCGAGTCCGCCGTGCGCACGGCCGGCGGCCGCGGTATCGCCGTCGTCTGGAACGACACCGCCTACGGCGCCGAGGTGCACCTGTACGGCCGCAAGGGCCTCGCCGAGCCGCCGATGCGCATCCCCGAGGTCGACTTCGCGGGCCTCGCGACGGCGGTCGGCGCCGAGGGCGTCGTCGTCCGCGAGCTCGCGGACCTCGACCGGCTCGCCGGGTGGGCGGACGAGCCCGTCGGCGAACGCCGGTTCCTGCTCCTCGACTGCCGCGTCTCCGACCGCGTCGTCGCGCCCTACCAGGAGGAGATCGTGCGGGTGAACTCCGCACCGCAGGCTTGAGCGGCTGCCGTTTCGGCGCTCGCTTCCCCGTGGTGACGCAGGAGGCGGCGTCCGTGCAGCCGCGCGTCGACGCCCGTTGGCCTCTTGTCATCCGAGGATGCGGCCGGGGACGGCCGGGATACCGCCCTTCGCTTCGCTGAGGGATCGGGGATTGGCAGTGGGGAGAAAGGTGGCCCGATTCTCCTTTTCTCCCTGACGGCGCTGATGGAGGCCGGGCCGCGGAGATCAGCATCGTATATGATCTGAGATATCCCGCTGCCACGCCGACGGATACGATCGGCGTGACGCTCACGACGAAGTGGAGATCACGTGCCAGACCCGTCACGCATCCGCGAGATCGCCGACGAACTCTTCGCAGCAGACCGCGACCGCACGACCGTCCCCCTCCTCACCGCGCGCAACCCCGGCATGACCGTGGAGGACGCGTACGCGGTGCAGCGCGAGTGGGCCGAGCGCCGCCGGTCGGCGGGCGCCAGGCTCGTCGGCCGCAAGATCGGGCTCACCTCGAAGGTGATGCAGGTCGCGACGGGCATCACCGAACCCGACTACGGAGTGATCTTCGACGACATGGTCTTCGAGTCCGGCTCGGTGATCGAGTTCGACCGGTTCTCGAACGTACGCATCGAGGTCGAGCTCGCGTTCGTGCTGGGCACGGAGCTCGAGGGGCCGGACTGCACGATCTTCGACGTGCTCCGGGCGACCGAGTACGTCGTCCCCGCGCTCGAGGTGCTGAACTCGCACATCGAGCTCGAGGGTCGCACCATCGTCGACACCATCAGCGACAACGCCGCGATGGGCGCGATGGTGATCGGTGGTCGCCCGGTCAAGGTCGACGACGTCGACCTCCGCTGGGTCGGCGCGCTGCTCTCGCGGAACGAGACCATCGAGGAGTCGGGCGTCGCGGGCGCGGTGCTCGGCCACCCCGCCATGGGCGTCGCGTGGCTCGCGAACAAGCTGGCCCAGCACGGGCAGTCGCTCGGCGCGGGCGAGATCATCCTCGCCGGCAGCTTCACCCGGCCCATGTGGGTCGAACGCGGCGACACCGTGCACGCCGACTACCACGACCTCGGGAGCATCACGTGCCGATTCGCCTGACCCTGCCGCCCACCTTCGCCGCCCGCGTGGACGAGTCCGACCGGCCGCAGGTCGGCATGTGGGTGTGCTCCGGGAGTCCGCTCGTCGCCGAGATCGCGGCGGGCAGCGGACTCGACTGGGTGCTCATCGACGGCGAGCACTCCCCCAACGGGCTCGAGTCGATCCTCGCGCAGCTCCAGGCGGTCGCCGCCTACCCGGTTGCACCGGTCGTGCGCGTGCCGTTCGGCGACACGGTCGTCATCAAGCAGTTCCTCGACCTCGGCGTCCAGAACCTGCTCGTGCCGATGGTCGACTCCGCCGAGCAGGCCGCCGAGATCGTGCGGGCCGTGCGCTACCCGACCGGTGGCGTCCGCGGCGTCGGCTCGTCGCTCGCCCGCGCGTCGCGCTGGAATCGCGTCGAGGACTACCTGGCGGATGCCGCGTCGACCATCAGCCTCCTCGTGCAGATCGAGTCGGCGGCCGCGGTCGCCTCGGTCGACGCCATCGCCGCGACGCCCGGCGTCGACGGCCTCTTCGTCGGCCCCGCCGATCTCGCCGCATCGATGGGGCACCTCGGGCAGCAGTCGCACCCCGAGGTCGTCGACGCGGTCCTCGCCTCGATCCGCGCTGGCATCGCCGCGGGCGTGCCCGTCGGCGTGAACGCCTTCGTGCCCGCCGACGCCGAGCGCTACCTCGATGCGGGCGCGTCGTTCGTCGCGGTGGGGGCGGATGTCGCGCTGCTCGCGCGGGCGTCGGAGGCCCTCGCCGATCGCTTCATCGGCGACGCAGGGGCAGCGGATGTCTCGGGGCCGGCCGCGGCCGAGACCGCGCGCGCACAGGACGGCTCGACCGGCACGGGCTTCGGAACCGGCGAGCGTCCGAGCTACTGAGCGCCCGCGACATCCGGGTCTTGGCAGCTCGACACAGAACGTATATGATTTCGGATATTCAGAAGACGAGGGAGTCCATGACCGCCATCGCGAAGCCCGGCAAGATCATCGCCGTGCACCTCAACTACCCGTCGCGCGCCGCGCAGCGGGGCCGCACGCCCGCGCAGCCGAGTTACTTCCTGAAGCCGCAGAGCTCGATCGGCGCGACCGGCGGCACGGTCGAGCGCCCCGCCGGCGCCGAACTCCTCGCCTTCGAGGGCGAGATCGCCCTGATCATCGGCGAGGCCGCCCGCCACGTCTCCCCCGCCGACGGCTGGTCGCACGTCGCCGCCGTCACCGCCGCGAACGACTTCGGCCTCTACGACCTCCGCGCGGCCGACAAGGGCTCGAACGTCCGCTCGAAGGGCGGAGACGGGTTCACGCCGCTCGGGCCCGACGCGATCCCCGTCGACGGCATCGGCCAGGGCGACTGGCGCGTGCGCACGTGGGTCAACGGCGCGCTCGTGCAGGAGGACACCTCCGACACGCTGCTCTTCGACTTCGGCCGGCTCATCGCCGACCTGTCGCAGCACTTCACGCTCGAGACCGGCGACGTGATCCTCACCGGCACGCCGGCCGGGTCCTCGGTCGTCGTCCCGGGCGACGTCGTCGAGGTCGAGGTCGACGCGCCGGGTGCGCCGGGCGCGCCCTCCACCGGTCGACTGGTCACCACCGTGACGCAGGGCGAGGTCGCATTCGGCGACTTCGGCTCGGAGCCCGCTGTCGACGACCTCCAGCGCGTCGAGGCGTGGGGATCCGAGGCGGAGCATGCGGCGGCGGTCGCCGCCGGCCGCGCGACCCCGCTCACCTCCGGTGGTCGAGGAGCGAGCGAAGCGAGCGTATCGAGACCAGGCGACGGCGAGTCTCGATACGGCGAGGGCGCGCCGACTCGACCGACGGACGGTGAGTTCGAGCTCACCGACGAGCTGCGCGGGCAGCTCTCCTCCGTCGCCGTGGCGACGCTCTCGGTCGCGCTCCGCAAGCGCGGGTACCACGACATCTTCATCGAGGGCGTGTCCGCGAACCACCCGGGCGACCGCATCGTCGGCCGGGCGCGCACGCTGCGCTTCATCCCCGCGCGACCCGACCTGTTCGCCTCGCACGGCGGCGGCTACAACGCCCAGAAGCGCGCGTTCGACTCGGTCGGCGCGGGCGAGGTGCTCGTGGTCGACGCCCGCGGCGAGCGCGGCACCGGAACGGTCGGCGACGTGCTCGCGCTCCGGGCGAAGGTGCGCGGCGCGGCCGGCATCGTCACCGACGGCGGCGTGCGCGACTTCGACGCGGTCGCCGAGATCGGCATCCCCGTCTTCTCGCAGGGGCCGCACCCGAGCGTACTCGGCCGCCGTCACGTGCCGTGGGAGACCGACGTGACCATCGCGTGCGGCGGCGCCGCCGTGCAGCCGGGCGACGTCATCGTGGGCGACGGCGACGGTGTGATCGTCATCCCGCCGCACCTCGTCGCCGAGGTCGCGGCCGAGGCCGTCGAGCAGGACGCGGCCGACGCCTGGGTCGCCGAGCGCGTCGCCGAGGGCGAGGCCGTCGACGGGCTCTTCCCGATGAACCGCGAGTGGCGCGAGCGGTACGAGCGCGAGCGGGATGCCGCGGCATCCGTCGCCCCGACCGTCGCCGACTCGGCGGCGACGACCACCGACCCCGAGGCGACGGCCGAGGCGCCGCGATGAACGTCGAGAGCAAGTCGCAGCAGGCGTACCGGTACATCCGGGAGCGCATCGACGACGGCCGCTACGTGCCGGGCTACCGGCTCGTGCTCGCGCAGATCGCCGGGGAGCTCGACGTCTCCGTGGTGCCCGTGCGCGAGGCCATCCGCCGCCTCGAGGCCGAGGGGTTCGTGACCTTCCAGAAGAACGTGGGCGCCCAGGTCGCGCTCATCAAGGAGACCGAGTACCTGCACACCATGCAGACGCTCGCGCTCGTCGAGGGCTTCGCGACCTCGCTCACGGCGCCCTACCTCAGCTCCGAGCAGCTCGCGCGGGCGCGGGCGATCAACGCGGAGATGCGGCGCACACTCGAGGACTTCGAGCCGCACCGCTTCACCGAGCTCAACCTCGAGTTCCACGCCGTGCTCTTCGAGGGCTGCCCGAACCCGCACGTGCTCGACCTCGTGCACCGCGGCTGGAACCGGATGCGCGTGCTCCGCGACTCGTCGTTCAGCTTCGTGCCCGGGCGCGCACGCGCCTCCGTCGAGGAGCACGAGCGCATCGTCGAGCTCATCGAGCGGGGCGCCGACGCGCTCGAGATCGAGCTCGCCGCGCGTGAGCACCGAACCGCGACGCTCGACGCCGTGCTCGCCTACCAGGCGGCGCACAAGCCGGCCGGTGCGTCCGAGGCGGCCCCGGTCGCCACGACCACCTGACCGCCGACCCGCACACATCCCGACCACCCCGGACCACCGGAAGGAAACCCGCATGACGCACTTCATCCCCGAGGGCCTGCCCGACCGCATCCGCCACTACATCGACGGCGAATTCGTCGACTCGATCGGCGGCGAGACGTTCGACGTCCTCGACCCGGTGTCGAACGAGACCTACGTGCAGGCCGCCGCCGGCCAGCAGGCCGACATCGACCGTGCGGTCGTCGCCGCGCGCCGCGCGTTCACCGATGGCCCCTGGCCGAGGATGCTGCCCCGCGAGCGCTCGCGCGTGCTGCACCGGATCGCCGACCTCGTCGAGTCGCGCGACGCCCGCCTCGCCGAGCTCGAGACCTTCGACACCGGCCTGCCGATCACCCAGGCCCTCGGCCAGGCCCGTCGCGCGGCCGAGAACTTCCGCTTCTTCGCCGACCTGATCGTCGCCCAGGCGGATGACACGTACAAGGTGCCCGGGCGCCAGATCAACTACGTCAACCGCAAGCCGATCGGCGTCGCCGGGCTCATCACTCCGTGGAACACGCCGTTCATGCTCGAGTCGTGGAAGCTCGCGCCGGCCATCGCCACGGGCAACACGGTCGTGCTGAAGCCCGCCGAGTTCACGCCGCTCTCGGCGAGCCTCTGGGCCGAGATCTTCGAGGAGGCAGGTCTGCCGCAGGGCGTCTTCAACCTCGTCAACGGGCTCGGCGAGGAGGCGGGCGACGCCCTGGTGAAGCATCCGGACGTCCCGCTCATCTCGTTCACGGGCGAGAGCCGCACCGGGCAGATCATCTTCGGCAACGCCGCGCCGTTCCTCAAGGGCCTCTCGATGGAGCTCGGCGGCAAGAGCCCCGCCGTGGTGTTCGCCGACGCCGACCTCGACGCCGCCGTCGATGCGACGATCTTCGGCGTGTTCTCCCTGAACGGCGAGCGCTGCACCGCCGGCTCGCGCATCCTCGTCGAGCGCGCGATCTACGACGAGTTCGTCGAGAAGTACGCCGCGCAGGCGAAGCGCGTCGTCGTCGGCGACCCGCACGACCCGAAGACCGAGGTCGGCGCGCTCGTGCACCCCGAGCACTACGACAAGGTCATGAGCTACGTCGAGATCGGCAAGGGCGAAGGTCGCCTCGTCGCCGGCGGCGGCCGCCCCGAGGGCCTCGAGACCGGCAACTACGTCGCCCCGACCGTGTTCGCGGATGTCGCCAAGGACGCCCGGATCTTCCAGGAGGAGATCTTCGGCCCGGTCGTCGCGATCACCCCGTTCGACTCCGACGAGGAGGCGCTCGAGCTCGCGAACGGCGTGAAGTACGGCCTCGCCGCGTACATCTGGACCAACGACCTCAAGCGCGCCCACAACTTCTCGCAGGCCGTCGAGGCCGGAATGGTCTGGCTCAATTCGAACAACGTGCGCGACCTGCGGACCCCCTTCGGCGGCGTCAAGGCCTCGGGCCTCGGCCACGAGGGCGGCTACCGCTCGATCGACTTCTACACCGACCAGCAGGCGGTGCACATCACCCTCGGGGCGGTCCACAACCCCACCTTCGGCAAGGCCCCCGTGATCGAGTAGCGCGAAGCGCGTATCGAGATCCATCCGACATCAAGCAAGGACGCTGACATGACCCACCGTGACGACATGACCCTCACCTCCTCCGGCTTCTTCGTGAGCCAGGAGGCACCGATCCACTCCGCGAACCCGATCCCGACGCCGACGGCACCGGCTCCCGACATCCTGCGCTGCGCCTACATGGAACTCGTCGTCACCGACCTCGAGGCGAGCCGCAACTTCTACGTCGACGTGCTCGGGCTCACGGTGACCGAGGAGGACGACAGCACGGTCTACCTGCGCTCGCTCGAGGAGTTCATCCACCACAACCTCGTGCTGCGGAAGGGCCCGGTCGCGGCGGTCGCCGCGTTCAGCTACCGCGTGCGCACGCCGGAGGACCTCGACAAGGCGGTCGCCTTCTACACCGAACTCGGATGTCGCGTCGAGCGTCGCGCGGAGGGCTGGACGACGGGCATCGGCGAGTCCGTGCGCGTCGAGGACCCGCTCGGCTTCCCGTACGAGTTCTTCCACGACGTCGAGCACGTCGAGCGCCTCGCCTGGCGCTACGACCTGTACACGCCCGGTGCACTCGTGCGCCTCGACCACTTCAACCAGGTCACGCCCGACGTGCCGCGCGCGGTCGGTTTCATGCAGGACCTCGGGTTCCGCGTGACGGAGGACATCCAGGATGAGGAGGGCACGGTCTACGCCGCGTGGATGCGTCGGAAGCCGACCGTGCACGACACCGCCATGACCGGCGGCGACGGCCCGCGCATGCACCACGTCGCGTTCTCGACGCACGAGAAGCACAACATCCTCGCCATCTGCGACAAGCTCGGCGCGCTGCGGATGTCGGACGCGATCGAGCGCGGACCGGGCCGCCACGGCGTCTCGAACGCGTTCTACCTCTACCTCCGCGACCCCGACGGCCACCGCGTCGAGATCTACACGCAGGACTACTACACGGGCGACCCCGACAACCCCGTCGTGACGTGGGACGTGCACGACAACCAGCGCCGCGACTGGTGGGGCAACCCGGTCGTGCCGAGTTGGTACACCGAGGCCTCGCTCGTGCTCGACCTCGACGGCAACCCGCAGCCCGTGGTCGCGCGAACCGACGACTCCGAGATGGCGGTCACGATCGGCGCCGACGGGTTCTCGTACACCCGCAAGGGCGACGAGGAGAAGGGCTTCAAGCTCGGCAACACCCTCTGAACGGCGAGGGCAGTCCGCTCGGGCGCGCGAACAATAGCGGAATCCGGCCGCGGTCGGAATGGCTGGACGTCCCGTCGCTCGCCACGGAATGCTGGTCACGTGGTCGCGGACCAGGGAACGACCGCTATGCGGGCGATCACGACCGGGGGGACGTCCCCGGGGGACGCCCGTCCCCCGGGGCCCGAAGGTTCCCGACCCGCCGTGCGCCGCACGGCGTCATCGCCGATCAGAAAGGCACTTCCGTGAACACCCTGCTCATCATCGTCGGTATCATCGCCATCATCCTGCTGTTCACCGGCGGCTTCGTGCAGTCGCTGAACTTCCTGCTCTGGGTGGGCATCGTCCTGCTCGTGCTCGCCGTGATCGTCTGGCTCGTCCGGACCCTCACCGGCAACCGGAGCGTCTGATCGACTCCGCCGGGTCGCGCATGCGCGACCCGGCGATCAGGCCTCCGTCGAGGTCGCGTCGCCGCCCGCACCGTCTCGGTGCCGGGCGGCGTCCTCGTCTGCGGCGGTCGCACCGCGAGGCTCGGTGATCGACACGTCGGGGATGTCCCCGATCGGCGCGTCCTCCGCGCCGTGGTGCGGTTCGACGAGCTCCATCGCCTCGATCATCCCGGCGAGGAACCTCGCCACGACGCCGAGATCCCGCTGGTCGAGCCCGTCCGCGACCCCGATCATCGCCTGGTGCATCCGACCGAGGGTGGCCCGCACCTCGGCGTCGCTGTCGGTCGTGCTCGACACGACGAGCGAGCGACGGTCGGACGGATGCGGGCGCCGCACGAGGTGACCGCTGCGCTCGAGTCGGTCGATCAGCACCGTGGTCGACGCCGTCGAGATGTCGAGGAGCTTCGCCAGCATCCCCGGCGTGAGCATCTCGCCCTCGCGCTCGGCGCGCAGCACGTAGCGGAGCGCCAGGAGATCCGTCTCGCCCATGCCCATCGAGTCCCGGGTCCGGCGGCGCATCTCCTGATCGGCGGCCCGGTATCGCCGGAGCAGGTTGAGCACGTCGACGCTGCCCAGGCGGGAGTCGTCGGCCTCGTACCAGTAGCCGCTCGACTCGAACCCGCTGGGACGACTGGACACCCTGACACCCTAGTCCGGCCCCCGGCACTTCGTGCGCGCAGGTCCAAGTGCGTCGCGCGCACCGGCAACGGAGCCGACCGGCCCGCTGCCTACCGTGGAACCCCGACTCAACGTGGAGGTGCCATGAACAGCCCGATCCCTGTCCTCGAGGACACGCCGACCGACCTGCTCGCCGAGATCACGCCGCAGACCGCGGAACGTCGTGAGATCCTCGATCCCGCGACGGGCGCACTCGTCGGTCACGCCCCGGTGCACGGCGTCGAGGACCTGGAGCAGGCCATCGCCCGCGCGGCGGCGGCGCAGCCCGCCTGGGCGGCGCTCGGGCACGAGCGCCGGAGCGAACTGCTGATGCTCGCCGCCGATGCGATCGACGCAGAGGCGGAGGCGCTCGCGCACGTGCTGTCGCGCGAGCAGGGCAAGCCGCTGAACGGTCCCAACGCACGGTTCGAGGTCGGCGCGGCATCCGGGTGGATGCGGGCCGCCGCGGCGACGCCCCTCGAGGCGGAGGTCGTCGTCGACGACGGCGAGACGCGCGCCGAGCTGCACTACCGCCCGATCGGCGTCGTCGGCGCGATCGGGCCGTGGAACTGGCCGCAGATGATCACCGTCTGGCAGGTCGCACCCGCGCTGCGGATGGGCAACACGGTCGTGGTGAAGCCGTCGGAGTACACCCCGCTCAGCGTGCTCGCGCTCATCGAGGTCATCAACCGCGTGCTGCCCGAGGGCGTCGTCGAGGTCGTCTCGGGCGGCCGCGACGTCGGCGCGGCGCTGGCGGCGCACCGTTCGATCGGGAAGGTGATGTTCACGGGCTCGACGGAGACCGGGAAGGCGATCATCCGCAGTTCGGCCGATACGGTCAAGCGCCTCACGCTCGAACTCGGCGGCAATGACGCCGGCATCGTCCTCCCCGACGTCGACCCGACGGCGATCGCCGAGGGCGTGTTCTGGGGCGCGTTCATCAACACGGGCCAGACCTGCGCCGCGCTGAAGCGCCTGTACGTGCACGACGACGTCTACGATGCCGTCTGCGAGGCGCTCGTCGATGTCGCCCGCGCGATGCCGATGGGGGTCGGCCTCGACGAGGCGAATGTGCTCGGACCGCTGCAGAACCGGCAGCAGTTCGACATCGTCGACCGACTGGTCGAGTCGGCGAAGTCCGGCGGCGCACGGGTGCTGCTCGGCGGCGACCCGGATCGCACGCAGGCCGGCAACTTCTACCCGACGACGCTCGTGGCCGACATCGACGACGACTCCCCGCTCGTGCAGGAGGAGCAGTTCGGTCCGGCGCTGCCGATCATCCGGTACCACGACCTCGACGAGGCGATCGCGATGGCGAACGGCGTGGAGGTCGGGCTCGGTGCCTCGGTGTGGTCGGCCGACCGCGAGGAGGCGCGCCGCATCGCGGCCCGCCTCGAGGCCGGCACGGTGTGGATCAACGCGCACGGCGCGGTCCACCCGATGGCGCCGTTCGGCGGCGCGAAGCAGTCCGGTTACGGACTCGAGTTCGGCGTCGAGGGCCTCAAGGCGCTCGGCGTGCCGCAGGTCGTCAACGGCTGACCCGCGGCGGGGTCCGCGGGGGCGGGCAGGGACGGGCCGGGAGCGCGATCGCGCTCCCGGCCCTCGTCGTGTCACGGTCGCGCCGCGCCCGTCTCCGGATCGGACGGGTCCGAGCGTCGCGCCGCGTATCGTTGACACGACGCCGCGGCGTCGCGAGAGGGGAACATGCCGAAGATCGTCGACCACGACGCGCGCCGCCTCGAGATCGTGCATGCGACCTGGCGCCTGATCGCCGAGAAGGGCTTCCGCGCCACCACGATGCGGGAGATCGCCAGGGCGTCGGGCGTCGCCAACGGCGGCCTCTTCCCGTACTTCCGCAACAAGGAGGAGCTGATCGGGGCGACGTTCGAGCATGTGTTCGCCGCCACGAACGAGCGCTTCGCCGCCGTGCGCGCCGACCTGGAGGGCATGGCGGCCCTCCGCGAACTGATGCTGCAGATCTTCCCCCTCGACGAGGAGCGCATCCTCGAGGCGCGAATCGTCATCCCCTTCTGGGAGTACGCGGCCAACGAGCCCGACCTGCTCGCCCTGCACGAGCGCACCATGGACCAGTGGCGCGTCGAGATCGGCGGGCACCTCGCCGACGCGAAGCGCCGCGGCGAGATCCGCGACGACGTCGACATCCCGGTCGTCGTCGATCACCTCATGGCCATGCTCGACGGCGTGCAGGTCATCGCGGTCGTCGCGCCGGCCAGCGCCGACGCCGACCGGCTGACCCGATCGCTCGACGGATACCTCGACCTGCTGAGCTGACCGCCGGCACGACGGATGTCACCGGGCCGGCTTCCGCGGCTCAGTTGATGATCTCGCCCCGCTCGTCGGCCGCGAGTTCGGCCAGCCGCTCCCGCCACGCCTGCAACGCGGCGGGGGTGAGCCGAGTCCAGTCGGCGACCTCGCCGAGGATCCGCAGCGGTTCGGCGCTCCGATACGACCGGGTCGGGTTGCCGGGGAACTTCTTGTCGGTGACGTTCGGGTCGTCCTCGAAGGCACCGGTCGGCTCCACGGCGTAGACGCGCGGTTCGCCGTCACCGGCTGCCAGTTCGGCCGCCAGGCCGGCGCCGTCCGGAAGGGCCGTGAAGTAGATGTGGTTCATGACCACCTCGGGGCGGTAGTTCGAGCGGAACCCCGCCGTGAGGAGGTCTCCGACCGCCAGGTCGGCCTTCGTGCCGTGGTAGAACGGCCCCTCGTCCAGCACTTCGCCCACCGGGACAGCGTAGCCCTCGGCCGCGACGGCACTGCCACCGCCGAGCCCGCGTACTACGCTGACCCCGAACCGCCAGCGCGGGCCCCGTGCGGAAGGGGACATGCATCGTGAGCACCTCGCACCCGTCTTCACGAGAGATCTCCCGCAGGATCGCGACGCTCATCTCCGGGGCGACGGTCCTCAGCGCCCTGATCGTGTTCCTCTACTTCGCGCTGATCGATCCGATTCCGGTCGACGACGCGGCGGTCTCGCCGATCGAGACCGGCGGCATCATGGTGTTCGCGATCGTCGGTGTCGTGATCCTCGCCGGTGCGGTCGCGATGGTCGTCTGGCTCGGGCGCCCGATCCGGAAGTGGCTGCGCCTGATCGAGGACGGCACGCTCGCCTCGGAACTGCCTCCGAACGTCGCGCGACTGGTGCTGATCTGGCCGCTCGTCGGTGCCGCGCTGGTCGCCGCAGGCAGCCTGGTGGTCGGCGTCTTCCTCTCGATCCTGTACGCCGACCCGGGCAACTTCGTCGGCATCGCCATCGGAGGCGCCGTCGGGACGACGATCGTCTACTTCGGCACCGACCTCGTCTGGCGCCGGCAGGTCCCGGTCTTCTTCCCGGAAGGGGACCTGAGCAGCGTCCACGCCTTCCGGCTCTCGGTGCGGAGGCGCCTGCTCGTGGCCTTCGCACTCATCGGCGCGCTCACGCCGACCCTGCTCGTGGTCCTCACGCAGTCGCGCAGCCTCGCCCTGCTCGACGCAGCGAATCCGCAGGCGATCCTCGACAACCTCGCCATCGTCCAGCTGTACGTCCTCGGCGTGGGCCTGCTCGCCGGCGTGATCACCGCCGTTCTCGTGGCGCGAGCCATCGTCGGACCGCTCGAGGCGCTGCAGGCGGCGATGGGGCGAATCGAACACAACGAGCTCGACACGAAGGTCGCCGTGACCACCAACGACGAGCTCGGGTACCTCGGCGAGCGATTCAACGCCATGACCGACGGGTTGCGTCAGGGTGAGCGTCTGCGGGAGCTGTTCGGCCTCTACGTCAGCACCGAGGTGGCCCGGGCCGCCGTGGAGCGCGGGGCCGGTCTCGGCGGAACACTCGTCGACAGCACGGTGATCTTCTCGGACATCCGCGACTTCACCACGCTCAGTGAGCAGATGCCTCCCGCCCGACTGGTCGACGTGATCAACCGGTACATGACGGCGATGGTTGCGGTCATCGTCGACCACGGGGGCGTCGTCACCCGCTTCGGCGGGGATTCCGTCCTCGCGGTCTTCGGCACTCCGCTCAATCCGATGACGGACCATGCGGTCCGAGCCGTGAGGACGGCGATCGGGATGCGACGAGCGCTCGCCGCCTTCAATGACGCGGAGACCCTCGACGGCCTTCCGAACCTCCGGTCCGGAATCGGAGTCGCAACCGGGCCGGTGATCGCCGGGAACATCGGCGGTCGGGAGCGGATCGAGTACACCGTCATGGGGGATGCCGTGAACCTCGCCGCCCGGCTGGAGGAGAAGACCAAGGATGTCGGCGCTCCCATCCTCCTCAGCGCCGAGACGTATCAGGCACTCGCCGGCGGCGACAACCTGAACGCTCGTGCACTGACGGACGTGCAGATCAAGGGGAAGCGCGACCGGGTGACCGCCTACGCCCTCTCCGAACCCTGACCGACACGTCGGAGCGCTCGACGGAATCCGGCGTGGGCTTGTACGGCGTTGCCGGGCGCGGACGATTCGTAGAAGCGCCCCCGAGTGGCCGGCCGTGCCCGTGTTGCGTATTCTCACCTGGTGATTTCTTCGGTGGAGCCTGATGCGTGGCCGTTCGACGTGATCTGGCGCCCCGCCCAGTACCAGGGCGAGTCGACCGCCCACGTCGAAGCGACGCAGCTCGATGCGAAGGAGAAGAGCGCGGCGGGCCGACGTCGGATCTTGGCGGAGTGGATCGCGTTCTTCGCCACTACCACGACTGCTCTGACGAGCTTGAACCTCGTTTCACGCGTCCCGCAGGAACTGGTTGATTCCCTCGCCGGGCAACCGCAACTACGAGAACTGGGGCTGAAGTGGGGCCCGTACCGCGATGTGGCGGCGCTGAGCCGACTCCATGAACTCCGATCGATCCGCCTGGGCGGGGCGACCAGTCTGCACAGCATCGCGCCGCTGACCGGTCTGCGGCACCTCACTGAACTGATTGTGGACCAAGCACATCGCCTCGACGATCCGACGTCGCTCGGCTCGTTCACGCGATTGACGTCGCTCGAGTTCGGCAACGGTTCATTCGGGTCGGACAGGAGTCTCGTTCTACCCGACCTCGAATGGGTTCGGCCCCTCAAGGAGCTTCGAACGCTGGGTCTGCCCGGCACTCGCGTGCTCGAGCCGGACCTCTCGCCCCTCCTCGACCTCCCCAAGCTCGAGCACCTCCGCATCCCGCTGCGACGCCAGTTCCGAGAGCAGGTGTTCGACCTCGCTGACAGGAGCACGGCGTTCGCCGCAGTCGCCACCCAGTACGAGGCGCTCGACAGATGGAGGACCGCCACACGCACGTGATCGACGGACTACCCTCGCCCCACTTGGAAACGAGGTGGAAAGGTATCCCCTGGGCACTTTTCCACCTCGTTTTCGCGAAGGGTCACCCCCGGCCCGAACGACGTGGAACCTTCACGGATGGCAACCGGCCCGACTCGCGCACGGGCGGCCGCGGGAACGGCGACGGGCGGATGCCGCGCCCCCGCGACATCCGTCCGCCGTCGTTCGATCGCCCGGGCGTCAGGCCCCGTGCCCGTGCCCCGAGCACGTGCACTCGCCGGCAGCGCAGTGGCATCCGCCCGCCGCGGCATTCGTGTGGCAGGCCATGCCCATCGCCTCGGACGCCGGGACGTTCAGGGTTGGGTTCCGTCCGAAGAAGCCGTACGGCTTGAGCGTGAACTTCGCGTAGTCGACGGGCATGACGGGCCAGTCCTCGACGCGCGGGAAGTGCGTGGGGCCGAACGTGTGCCAGAGCACGATGTCCTCGCCGTCGATCGAGCGGTCGGCTTCGGTGTACCGCGGGAGGCCGTCGCCGCCGGGGTTCTGGTTCACGAGGTCGCCCGCGGGGTAGCGCTCGTCGCGGTCGTAGCGCGTGACCCAGAGGTGCTTGCGCGTGAAGCCGGCGCGCTTGGCGATCACCGACTCGGGGTCGGCGAGCAGCGTCGGCGAGCCCTGCGCGAGCAGCTCGTAGGCGACGGGCCGGCCGAGCCGGTTCTGCTTCTCGGTGTTGACGATGTGCCAGGCGCGGCCCGCGAGGGGGTCCGCGTCGCGCGCGCCCTCGGCCTCGGTGCGCAGTCGCGTGGTGCGCTTCGTGAAGGCGTTGCCGTACGGGTTGCCCTCCCCCATCGGCACGCGGACCGCGTCGACCTCCTCGACCGCGTTCGCGAGGCCGTCGACCATCATGTCGAGGCGGGCGCTGAACAGGTGCTGGTGGTAGGGCGCCCCGAGGCCGGGTGCGACCTCGCTCGCGTGGTCGCCTCCCTCCGGGTCGTACGCCGATGAGAAGAGCACGCCGGTGAGCTTCGCCTCGCACTCGATCGTGCCGTCGAGGTAGAGGTACCAGTAGAAGCCGTAGTCGTAGTTGCCGACCGTCGTGAAGAAGCTGATCACGAGCCGACGCTGGCGGCGCACCTCGTTCGAACCGGTGTAGATGTCGGTGTGCTTCCAGAGCGTGCCGTAGTCCTCCTCGTGCATGCAGATCGCGTTCGGGATGACGCGGGGGTGCCCGAACTCGTCGGCGATCGTCGCGTCGAAGTAGTGGATCTCGCCGAGGCAGTCGCAGCCGAGCTGGAGCGAGTTCGCATAGCGGCCGAAGACGTACTCGCCGGTGTCGAAGTAGTTCTGCCAGAACCGAGCGGGCGACGGGTCGCCGTAGGGAACGACCATCTCGGCGATCGAGGCGCGGTAGACGATGTCGCGCTCGGCGCCGCCCTGGTCGGCGTCGACGTAGCGGATGCGGCGGAGCACGAGCCCCTCGCGCGCGTCGAAGGCGAGCGAGAAGCGCCAGTTCGCCCAGCTGACCCGGTCCTCCTCGACGGTGAAGCTCGGCCCCTCGGGCTGCGTGATGCTGATCGGCCTGAGGGTGTCGAGCGGTGCGCCCTGCACCTCGGGGTCGTCGAAGTTGCCCGACTCGGCGGGGATCTCGTAGACCTTGTGGTCGACGAGCTGGAACATGCAGCCCTCGATCATGTCGACGTACGCGCAGAGGCCGTCGACGGGGTGCGCCCAGCAGTGGTCCTGCTCGTCGTGGCGCATGAAGGCGAGCACGCGGATGACGCGGCGCCCGCGCTCGGCCTCGAAGCCGTACTCGCCGGCCGAGAGCGGGGCGAGCGCGACCTGCGCGTGCGTGATGCCGCGCTTGGCGAGGGCCTCGTGCCACTCGGGCTCGGCGCCCAGCATGTCGTAGATCGCCTCGAACTCGACGTCGAGGATCGGGACCTGGCCGTTCGCGCCGTCGATGGCCCGTTGCTCCACGACGGCACGATCGGTGATCGAGACGCGGACGTCGGCGGACGCTCCGGTCGCGCGGTCGAGGATGAGTGCCCTGGCGATGCGCGGGAGTGCGGTGCCGGCGAGCACGTCGGCCTTGGCGGGTTCGTCGAGGCCCACGTAGACGAAGCGGGTCTGCTCGCCGAGCAGTCCGGCGTCGTCGATGACCTCCCGCACGGCGTCGATCTCGTCGGCGGTGAGGCCGCGCATCGGATCGGGAGTGGGGGCCGTCGGATCGGTCGGGAGATCGCCTTCGGCGGCGTGCTCGCGAGCGTGGGTGGTCGACATCGTCGTCATGGTGCACCTCGTTTTTCTCTACGTTTGTCGAGTAATATAACCGGACTCACCGGAACAGGGAAGATTCGGGGACGAATGGCCGAGATCGCACACGGAATCATGCTCGCGGGCGCGCTCGCGGGCACCGGCGCGACGCTCGCCAGGGGTCGGCGACTCCGTGCCCTGGACGCGATCGCGGCACTCGCGATGCTCGCCGCCATGCTCGACGTGTCGTTCGCCGGAATCCTCCCGGGCGTGGCATGGGCTGGCATCCTCGTCATCGCCGGCCTCGCGATCGGCATCCGATCACGCGTGGACCGGACGTGCCGGCCCGCACCCGCCGCGTCGGTGGACGCCCGGCCGGTCGGCGTCCGGGGCCGTCCCCTCGACGACCTCCACCACGCACTGGCGCTCATCGCGGCCGGATGGCTCATCGCCTCCGTCGATCGCGACGACGCCGCCGCGTCCGCGGCGACGCACGCGCACGCCGCCCCGCTCCTCCTGGGCGAGACCCTCGTCGTGATCACGGTGGTCTCGCTCGGCGCGTGGGTCGCGGTTCGCGCGGTGCGCGAGGGTCGCGGCGGGATCGGACACGGGGTGATGGCGGCGAGCATGACCGTCATGCTCGCCGCCATGGCCGCTCCCGGCCTGGCGACCGCGCTGGGCGCCTAGACCCCTCGGTGCGCGGGAACCTCGACGACGGCCGCCTCGGCCTCCTCGATGCCGTGACCGACCCGGGCGTAGAGCTCCGGGTTCCGCCGCCTGATGACGAGCCCCCACACGACGCCGGCGATCCCGGGCACGACCAGCAGCGCCGGCAGCACGAACGTGACCGCCGTGGTCTCCGTCTGGCCGAGGAGCACGTTGAAGTTCGCGAGGATGAGCACGAACACCGCGAACAGCACGACCGCCGAGATCGCCGGCGCGATGAGCGTCTGCCAGGCACCGAGTCCGCGCCGGTCACGGCGGAAGAACCCGATCACCGCGATCGCGATGACGCCCATGAGCAGCACGAGCCCCATGGCGCCCGTGTTCGTGAGCCACGTGAACATGGTGAGGACCGGGTAGAGGAACTCGACGGGCGCGAAGTCGGCCTTCAGCCCCACGACCTCGCCCGCGACGACGAAGCCCAGCGTCACGATGATCGCGATCACGCTCTGGGCGACCGAGCCGGCCCACGGCGCACGCGAGGCGGCACGCACCGAACCGAGGCTGCGATGCAGCACCCCCTCGCGCCCGAGCGAGAAGAGGTACCGGGCGACCGCGTTGTGGAAGGACTGCAGGGCCGCGAAGAGGCTCGTCAGGAACAGCACCTGCATGAGGTCGCTCACGATGATCGGCGCGTGCTCGCCCATGAAGACGAACATGAGGTCTGGGCCGTAGGTCGCCGACGCCTCGACGATCCGCGACGGCCCGACCCCGACGGTGAAGGCCCAGGCGCTGAACGCGTAGAAGACGCCGATGATCGCGACCGCGGCGTAGGTCGCGCGCGCGACCGTGCGCTTGGGGTCCTTCGACTCCTCGCCGTAGATGGCCGCCGACTCGAAGCCCATGAATGCGGCGACGCCGAACGAGAGCACCGCGCCGATGCCGGGCACGAACAGGTTGGCCGGCTGGATGCCCGCGGTGCTCACGCCCTCGGGGGCCACCGCGAACGAGACGAGGTCGAACACGAGCACGGCCGCGAACTCGAGTGCGACGAGGATGCCGAGCACCTTCGCCGAGAGGTCCACGCGGTTCACCCCGAGCGCGCCGACGACGGCGATGCAGACGAAGATCCAGAGCCACCACGGCGTGGTGAGGCCGAACTTCGCCTCGAGGAACATCGACATCTGGAACCCGAAGAGCCCGTAGATGCCGACCTGCATGGCGTTGTAGGCGACGAGCGCGACGAGCGAGGCGCCCACGCCGAAGGGGCGTCCGATGCCCTGGGCGATGTAGGCGTAGAAGGCGCCGGCGTTCGTGACGTAACGACTCATCGCGGCGTAGCCGACGGCGAAGACCGCGAGGGCCGCGGCGAGCACGATGAAGCCCACGGGCACGCCGATGACGCCGGTCACGGCGAAGGTCGTGGTCACGCCGCCGGCGACCACGGTGAGCGGCGCCGACGCCGCGATGATCATGAGGGTGACGGATGGCACGCCGAGGCGCCGGTGGCCGAGTGCACCGGTCGCCGCGGGCGTCGACGTCGTCGTTGCGGAGGTCATGGCTGGGGATCCCTTGGTCGACGGAGGGCGAGCCACGGCGGCATCGCCCGGTTCCGGCCCATGGTTCCGTGCGCCGACGTCGCGGACTTGTCGGAGAGCGTACGCCGCTTGACCTCGACCGCAGACCCGCCCTGTCGAATTTGGCTCAACGAGCGTAGAGTTTCCTCTCGACCCGGACATCGACGTCCCACCCAGAGATGAGGTGCATGCCGTGCCCCACGGATCCTCCCCCTCCCCCGCGCTCGCCTCGGTCGCGCCCGCCGTCGACACGTCGACGCTGCCGCTCGGCTTCGCCGCATTCAGCGCGCTCGCCTCGCAGTCCTTCGTGCCGCTGCGCGTGCGCTCCGACGACCCGGACGCGTTCCGCGGCGACATCAGGGCCTCGGTCGGCGACGACATCCACCTCTCCGTGGTCACGGCCACGGGCCACGAGATCCACCGCACGCCCGAACTGGTCGCGCGATCCGAGCATCGCTCCTTCAAGCTCGGGCTCCAGCTCGCCGGCACCGGCCTGCTCATCCAGGATTCCCGGGAGGCCGTGCTCCGTCCCGGCGACCTCACGATCTACGACACCGATTCGCCCTACACCCTCGTCTTCGAGGAGTCGTTCAGCACGCTCGTCCTCATGGTGCCGCACCGGATGCTCGAACTGCCCACCGACGCAGTGCAGGGAATGACCGCCGCCCGCATCCCTGGCGACCAGGGTCTCGGCCGCGTCGTCGCGCGCTTCCTCGCGGAGCTCGCCGGCGACCTCGACCAGCTGGGCGGACCCGTCGGCGGCCGCCTCGCCCGCAACGCGGTCGACCTCGTCTCGACGCTCTACGCCCGCGAGCTCGACGTCGCCCGCGACGCCGACCGACCCCATCGGGCGATGCTGCGCGGCATCCAGACCTGGCTCGAGGAGCGACTGGGCGACCCCGACCTCACGCCGGCCACGATCGCCGCGGCCCACTTCATCTCCACCCGCCACCTCCACGCGATCTTCCACGAGGAGGGCCTCACCGTCTCGAGCTGGATCCGCTCGCGACGGCTCGACCGCTGCCGTCGCGAACTGCTGGACCCGCTCGCGGCGCACCGTCCGGTCGGCCAGGTCGCCGGCCGCTGGGGTTTCGCCGACGCCGCGCACTTCAGTCGCGCCTTCCGTGCCGAGTTCGGCGAACCGCCCAGCGCCGTCCGGGCGCGGGCGACGGCGGCGTGAGGCGAGCCGGGCTCAGACGAGGAAGTCGATCGCGGCGTCCTTGAAGGTGCGGGACGTCAGCGTCGAGACGTGGTCGCGGCCGCGGATGGTGATGAGGTCGCTGCCCCAGTCGAGCGCCAACTGCTGCACGCCCACCGGCACCGGGTCCTCCTCGCCTGCGACGAACAGCACCGGGATGCCGCCGGGGATCGCGAGCGGGGCACCCGAGACACCCTCGACGCACGCGAGGAGCGCATCGCGATCGGCGCCCGCGCGGATCGCCGGGCCGAGCACCTGGGCGATCACCGGGTTCCGGGGCGCCGTCCCGTCGTGGAGGTATGCGCGTGCGTCCTCGACATCCCACGTCGCGAACAGCTCGGTCGGCCCGGCACCCCCGACGACCACCCGCCGGACCCGGTCAGGTGCGAGCTCGCAGAGCGCCGAGATGACGCGGTTGCCCATCGAGTAGCCGACGGCATCGCACGTCGCCGCACCGGCGGAGTCGAGCACGGCGAGGAGGTCGGCGCCGAGCCGGTCGGGTGCGTACGCGTCGGCCGTCACCGGCTTGTCGCTCGCTCCGTGCCCGCGGAGGTCGGTCGTGATCACGCGACGCCCGGATTCGACGAGCGCGCGGACCCAGCCCGTGCCGTCCCACGTGACCGTCGAGTCGGAGGCGAACCCGTGCACCAGGAGTACGGGCGGGCGGCCGGTCTCGGCGTCGTCGCCGTGCACGCGATACGCGATGAGCACCCCGTCGGGCGACTCGGCGTGCAGGATCGGAGCCGGGGAGTGCTGCCCGGTCACGCGCGATCCGCCTCGTCGTCGGCCGGCGAGCCGGCGGCATCCGCACGACCGGAATCACCGGACGCGGCATCCTCCGTCTCAGGACGCTCGACCACCTCGCCCGGCGGCAGCTCCGACGAGTCGACGATCGCCGCCCCCGCGTGGCCGAGCTCGGCGATCGCCGCGTCGGACGACGACGGTGCGACGCCCGCGATCAGGTCGCGGAGCACGCGGACGTGCCGGCCGTGCTCGATCGCATCCAGTGCGCTCGCGCGCACGCAGTAGTCCGTCGCGATGCCCGCGATGTCGACGTCGGTGATGCCGTGGCGCTCGAGCACCTCGGAGATCGACGCGCCCGAGTCGTCCGTGCCCTCGAAGATCGAGTACGCGGGCACGCCCTGGCCCTTGCGGACGTGCACGTGGACGGCACTCGTGTCGAGCGCCGGGTGATACTCGGCACCCGACGTGCCCGCCATGCAGTGCTTCGGCCACGTCGTCACGAAGTCGGGCTCGGCGTCCGTCGCGAAATGCCCGCCGTTGTCGTCGCCGGGGTTGTGCCAGTCGCGCGACGCCACGACGAGGTCGTAGCGCTCGCCGTGCTCGGCGAGGTACTCGGTGATGCCCGCGGCGACCGCGGCACCCCCGTCGACGCCGAGCGCGCCGCCCTCGGTGAAGTCGTTCTGCACGTCGATGATGAACAGGGCCCGACTCATGATCGGCTCCTTCGCTCCTCGGGTCTCGGGCGGGGATCGTCCGGCCGCCGTCTCCATTCTGTCGCGATTCGCGGATGCCGCGGCGGGCCCTCCGTCACTCGTTCGAGAGTTCGTCGCCGCAGCGGTAGAAGCCCGTCGTCAGCGTGTCGATCGCCACCTTCGCGTCGGCCGTGATCTGCGAGACGTCGCCGAGCGCGTAGATCGCGAAGGTCAGGGTCGTGCCGTCCTGGGCGTGGATGATCCCCGCGAGCGTGTAGCCCGTGTCGATCCACCCGGTCTTCGCGAACACCGCGCCGTGCGCGACCGCGTTGTCGCCCGCGAACCGGTCGGCGTACGAGAGCGAACCGCGCTGTCCGGCGACGGGCAGTCCGTCGCGGATGACGCCGAGGTTCCCCTCGCGCGCCTCGACCTTCGCGAAGAGCCGCGTGAGGTAGGCGGGCGGAACCGCGTTGTCGGGCGAGAGCCCCGAGCCGTCGATCACGCGGATGCCGCCGCGCGCGATGCCGTAGGTCTCGAGCGCCCGGCGCACCGCCGGGTCGATCGCCTCGAACGTGTTCCCGGTGCCGACCGCGACGGCGACCTGCCGCGCGAGCATCTCGGCGACCGTGTTGTCGGAGACGACGAGCGACTTGTCGATGAGCTGTGCCACCGTCGGCGACCAGACCCGCCCGAGTTCGGTCGCGCCGCCGGGGGCCGTGCCGCGTTCGATCGACGAGACGCCGCCGAGCTCGGCCGCGAAGGCGTCGCCGGCCCGGCCGACCGCGTCGGCGCCACGGCGCGAGGTGTTCGCGTACGGGTCGTCGCGGTCGCCGTCGACCATGAGCGCAGTGATCTCGGGCATGTAGCCGAGCTCGCGTTCGGTGGGCGCCCAGCTCGCGTGCCAGGTCTCGCCACCGAAGTACGACGAGTCGAGGACGAGCTTCGTGAGCGGCGGGTTCGACGGGTCGGCGTCCCACGCCGCGCGCACCTGCCGCGCGAGGTCGTCGAGGTGCGCCGCCCCGGGGTAGACGGTCTCGTTGCCCGTCGCGGTGCGCGACAGCGTCAGGTCGCCGCCGCCGACGAGCACGACCGAGCCCGGTTCGGAGCCCTTCACGACGGTCGTCGGGAACCGGTCGTCGGGTGAGAACACGGCGAGCGCGGCCGCCGCCGTGACGACCTTCATGACGCTCGCGGTGCGCGAGCCCGTGAGGCCGCCGCGGTCGAAGAGGATCTCGCCCGTCCCGGCGTTCATGACCTGGGCCTGCAGGTCGGCCAGCCGCGGGTCGGCGGCGAGGCCCGCGACCGAGCAGGTGCGCACACGCGCGGCCGGCTCGGGGGTCGGCGTCGGCGTTGCGGTGGGGGTCGGAGTGGGCGTCGGCGTCGGGGTCGGCGTGGCGGTCGCGACCGGCGTCGGCTCGCCACCCGGCATCGTCGCGGCGAATGCGACGGCCGTACCTAGCAGTCCGACGGCGGCGACCGCGGCGACGGCGGCGAGCACGCGGTGCTCGCCGATCAGCGAGCGGATGCCGCGTGGGCGACGTCCGTCCGAGGCGTTCGCCTCGCCGGAGTCGGTCGCGGACGTCGGCGCCGCGTCGGGGTCGCCCGACGAGCGCGCCTCACCCGGCTCGGGCATCGCGCCCGGCGCATCCGTCTCGTCGCTCACCCGGGCATTGTACGGAGGCCACCCGGATGAGTCCCGAGCGCGAGTCCCGGCGCCGCCCGCACGGCCACCGCCTCAGCGAGGGGTCGCGGCGCCCTCGGCCGCGCCGCAGAAGTCCCCGATCACCCGTCCGATCACCGCCGTGAGCGTCTCGAGCGAGGCGATCGAGACCCACTCGTCGTCGGCGTGCGCTCCGCCGCCGACCGGTCCGACCAGCACGACCGGGATGCCCGCGTCGGCGATGAGCCCGGCGTCGGTCCACCACGGATCGCCGCGCCGAACGGCGGGCGAGCCCGTGACGTCCTCGACGGCGGCGAGCACGGATCTCGCGATCGCGGCCCCCTCGTCGGCCGCCATCGCCGGACGGGCGACGAGCTGGACGACCCTCGCCGGCCCCGATGCGGCGAGCACCTCCTCGATCTCGGCTCCCGGATCGGCGTCGGTCGGCAGCGTGCGCCGCTCCACGACGAGCACGCAACGATCGGCGACCGTCGCGGCATCCGACCCGCCCTCGATGGTGGCGACCCGAACGCTTCCCGTGCCGAGCAGCGGATGCCGCGGTCGCGCGTCGAGTTCGCGCCCGAGCGCCCGGAGCGCGACGAGTCCGTCGATCGCGCGATCGATCGCGTCGACGCCGAGCTCGGGCTGCGACCCGTGCGACGCGACGCCCTCGTACTCGACGCGGTACCAGGCGAAGCCGCGGTGCGCGAGCGTCACCTCGAGGTCGGTCGGCTCGAGCACGACGGCGCCGTCGGGGCGACGAGCCGGGTCCCCGGAAGCCGTGGCGTCCCCATCGATCACCGCGAGCAGCTCCTCCATGCCCACCGACCCGAACTCCTCGTCGGCGGCGAACGCGAGCACGACGTCGCCCGCCAGGCCCTCGGGTGCGGTCGCGCCGGCGACCATCGCCGCCGCGAGACCGCCGGCCATGTCGTACGCCCCGCGGCCGACGATGCGATCGCGCTCAGCGTCGGCCGCGACATCCGCCATGCCGCCCGGACCGCCCACGGTGTCGAGGTGACCGGCGAGGAGTAGGGAGCGACCACCGCCGCTGCCCCGGCGACGTGCGAGCACGCTCGGGCGCGACGGATCGGCGCCCACCAGCCGGACCTCGAATCCGCGGGCGCCGAGCCAGCCCGCGACGACTCCGGCGAGCTCGCGCTCACCCGCTCCGCCCGGGACGAGCGTCGGATTGGTGGCGTCGATCCGGACGAGGTCGCGCGCCAGCGCGACGGTCTCGCCGCCCGACATGCCGGCTGCTCCCGCCTTCGCGGCGTTCAGTCCTCTCCCGGGTACCGCAGCCCGATCTCGGCGCGGATGCGGTCGAGCGTGCCCATGATCGCCACCGACTGCTCGGTGGGCAGGATGTCGCCGCCGTCGAGCCGGCCGTCTGCCACGAGCTGCTCGAGCGCCGCCGCCTGGTAGTGCATGCCGCGGCCGTTCACGTCGGACGAGAACTCCTCGAGCACGGCGTCGTCGTGACCGATGACCCGGAAGCTCGTCGGGGTGTACCAGACGCCGTCGATCTCGATGCGGGCCTCGGTTCCGAGGACCAGCGCGCGGTTCGGCCCGCGCGCGTCGCTGGCCGAGAACGTCGACGCGATCCGCCCCTCGGCGTACCCGAACTGGACCGCGACCTGGGCGTCGGCGCCGGTCGCCTTGAAGATCGCGGTGGACTGGATGACGGCGGGCTCGCCGAACAGGTCCCACGCGAACGAGACGGGGTAGATGCCGAGGTCGAGCAGCGCCCCACCGCCGAGTTCGAGCGAGTTCAGGCGGTGCGCGGGGTCGTCGGAGAGCTTCTGGGTGTGGTCGGCGATCATCGAGCGCAGCTCGCCGATGGTGCCGGCCGCGATGATCTCGCGGATGCGCACCATGTGGGGCAGGTAGCGGGTCCACATGGCCTCGAGCACCAGCACGCCCCGCGCTCGTGCCGCATCGGCGACGACGCGCGCCTCGGCCTCGTTGAGCGTGAACGGCTTCTCGACGAGCACGTGCTTGCCCGCCTCGATCGCGGCGAGCGCCGCGGCCGCATGGAACGGGTGCGGCGTCGCGACGTAGATCGCGTCGACCTCCGGATCGTCGACGAGCTCGGCGTAGCTGCCGTACGCGGTCGGCAGGTCGAACTCATCGGCGAACGCGCGAGCCGACTCGAGTGATCGAGACCCTGCGGCGCGCACGTCGAAGCCGTTGCGGACCAGGTCGGAGGTGAAGAGGCGGGCGATGCCGCCGGTCGCGAGGATGCCCCATCGCAGTCGTGCCGTCATGCGCGCCAGCCTAGCGGGGCAGGTGTTCCGGACAGCCCGGTCCACTTGACACCCGTTCTGGGACCTGCGGATCGCTCAGGTTCCGCACTACGTTTCGGCCATGTCGGCACATTCGAACCGAAGGAGCCGCATCGTCGGCTCGATCGCCGCGGCCACCGTCGCCCTCGTCGCCATCTTCTTCGGCGCCGCGCCATCCGCCCTCGCCGCCAAACCCGACCCGGTCAACCGGTACGTCGCGCTCGGAGACTCGTACGCCGCAGGACAGGGCGCGGGCCTTCCGCTCGACTCGTGCCTCCGGTCCACGTCCGCGTACCCGGTGCTGCTCGATGCCGAGCCCCGCACGAACCTGCTGCGCCAGCCCGCCTGCAGCGGGGCCACCATCGCGGATGTCGCGGACACGCAGCTTTCGCAGGTGAACCGCGGCACCACGCTCGTGACCCTCACCGTCGGCGGCAACGACCTCGGCGTCGGTGAGATCCTCGCGATCTGCGCGCCGAACCCGGAGTCGCTCGCCTGCGCGACGGCCGTCCTCGAGGCCCAGCAGCTCCTCGCGTCGGGAGTCATCGGGGAGCAGCTCGTCGGGCTCCTGCTCGCCATCGCGGAGCGCGCACCGAACGCACGCATCGTCGTGACCGACTACCCCGTTCCGTTCGTCGCCGGCTGGACGCCCCTCACCGACGCCGTGAACGGAGCCACGCTGACGCTCGACGCCCAGATCGGCGCCGCGGTGAACGCGGTCGGCGCGATGAGCGTCCAGGTGGAGTACACGAGCCTCGCGTTCGCGTACCTCGGCCACCAGGTCGGCGACGAGGACCCGTGGCTCGGCGACGATGAGTTCGACCCGTTGACCTTCCTGCACCCGACGGCGGTCGGCCAGGGCGTCTACCGCGACGCGATCCTCGCAGCGCTCGCGATCTAGGGGGGCGAGCTCATGTCGAAGACCGGAGCCGGCACGATCACGCCATCGCACGTCGACCGCCGCCGCGTCGCACTCCTCATCGCCGCCCTCCTCGCCGCGCCGGCCCTCGTGCTCGGCGCTGCCGTCACGGGTCCCGCGGATACGGCATCCGCCGCCGTCGCGACCGGGAAGCCCGACAAGCCGGGCAAGCCCGGCGGCGGAGGTGGGGGTGGGACGGGCGAACTCGCGTACTCGGCGCTCGGCGACTCCTTCGCGTCGGGCACCGGCTCGCAGAGCTACATCGATTCCACCGACTGCGACCGAAGCAGCCTGAGCTACCCGAAGTTGCTCGACGCCGATGCCACGGCGAACGTGCAGCTCGTGGCGTTCCCGGCCTGCTCGGGCGCCTCGACCGCCGACGTCATCAATTCTCAGGTGCGCGCGATCGCGAGGGGGACGACCCGAGTGACGCTCACCGTCGGCGGGAACGATCTCGGTTTCTCGAACGTCATGACCTGGTGCTTCGTCATCACGTGGGCTCCGGGCACGTGCGACTCGTACCTCGACAGCGCCGAGTCGCTGATCTCGAACGGAACTTTGGGGGCACGGATCACCTCGACCGTGAACGCGATCGCGGCGAAGGCACCCAAGGCAAAGATCGTCGTCACCGGATACCCGCTGCTGTTCGACCCGGCGTCCGGGTACGCGAACGCTGCCCGAGTGAATGCCGACACCGTTGCTCTGAACGCGGCGATCAAGGGCGCCGCCGAGAGCGCCGGTGCGGTCTTCGTCGACGTGGCCGGCGTCTTCACGGGCCGTGGAATCGGAAGCGCCGAGCCGTGGATCAACGGATTCAGCAACACATCCATCGCCGCTCACCCCAATCAGGCGGGCAACGCCGCCTACGCCGAGGCTGTCCGCGCCGCCCTCCGCTGAGACCTGCGCAGGTGATCAACGAGGCGTGATCGGTCTCAACTGATGCTCGCAACCCGAAGGCCCCTCTCATCGAGGGGCCCTTCGGGGCGACGAATGCGATCGAGTCGAGCGCTCGCTGCGCGACGACGCTCAGGCCGATGCTGCGGCGTCGGCCTGTACCGGAGCACCCTGTGCCGGCGCCTCGAGCATGGTCGTCCACGCGCGCGAGCCGCTGCGGAACACCGCGACTCCCGCACCGGTGAACGCGAGCACGCCGAGCACGAGCGACGTGTACGTGATCCATGCGCCGGAGAGGACGTTCGGCAGCACGAACTCCACGACGACCCACGCCAGCATCGCGATCGCGACCCAGCGCGGCGCGACCGCCGATCGGAGCAGCGCGACCGCGACGAGGATCGCGCCGAGCACCGTGCCCGCGAGGCCTGCGAGGAGGAGCGGCACGAAGTCGCCGCCCTGCGTGGTGGCGAAGGCCGCCTGCGCGGCATCGAGGTCCCCCGACTCCGCGGCGTCCCGGGCCATGCCGAGCGTGACGAGGCTCGCTCCACCGTAGGCGGCGTGCCCGAACGCGCCGAGCCCGCTGAAGGCGGCGCCGAGCGTGGCGAGCACGGGCGAGCGGTGACTCGTCACGTGCGCGAGGCCGATGAGTCCGATGGCCCAGAACACCTGCGACCAGAGGAACAGCTGGAGCCCGATCTGCGCCGTCGAGGACTCTGCGAGGAGCTCGACGTACGCGTTCGGGTCGTCGGGGAACTCGGGCTGGAGCAGCAGCCCGCCGACGGACATCAGGATCGCGAGGACGAGTGAGCCGGCGACGAGGACGCGGCGAACGGATGGCAGGGTGCGGTGCGTGGACATGGATGGTTTCCCCTCGGTCGGGCCGCGGTGCCTCCGCGGCGTCGGCCCGACGCTACGAAGCGCGTCGTGTCGGCGTCATCGGCCTCCAGCATCGAGCCGATCACCCGGCGTCGACCCGTCGATCACCCGCGGATGATTCCCTCCGCGCCATCCGGGCCGCTAGCCTGCGGTCGTGGACCGCCGTACACGCTGGCATCTCGCGCAGGACGCCGCCGTCGCCGCGCTCGTCGCCGCGCTCGGCCTCGCCGAGGTCTGGGTGCCGTTCGAGTCCGTCCAGGGGACGGGTTCGCCCGTCGTGGCCTCGGCTGCGATCCTCGCGGCAGCCGTCCTGCTCGCACTCCGGCGCACATTCCCGCTCGTGCTCGTCGGCATCCCCCTGATCTGGGTCGCCTGTTTCGTCGCGACCTCCGGCGACACGCTGGTGCTGTTCTTCGGCGGCTTCCTGCCGATCGCGCTGACCCTCTACTCCGGCGCCCGCCACGGAAGCATCCGCACCTCGGCGATCGTCTGCGGCTCGGTGGTCGTCGCGACCGTCCTCGCCGACTTCTTCGTCCCGGAGTTGCAGGGGCCGAGCGAGGTGCTCTTCCACTGGGGCGTCCTGCTCACCATCCTCCTCGTCGGCATCGGCATGCGCGTCTCCGAGCGTCGGGCGGTGGATGCCGCGCTGCGGGCGGGCGCCGCGGAGGCCGAGGCACGACAGGAGGCACTTCGCGCGGTCGCCGAGGAACGCGCTCGGATCGCACGCGAGCTGCATGACATCCTCGGGCACTCGATGAGCGTGATGGTCGTCCAGGCGGGCGCCGCGGCCGAGGTCGTCGACAGCGACCCCGTCGCGGCGCGCACCGCGATGGAGGCGATCCGCACGACGGGCAGCGATGCCCTCGCGGAGGTCCGACGCGTCGTCGAACTGCTCCGCGACGACGACTACGAGAGCCTGTCGCCCCAACCGGGGATCGCACGCATCCCGGAGCTCGTCGAGCAGGCCCGCGCGACCGGGCTCGTCGTCGACCTGCGGATGCCCGAGTCCACGGCCGACCTCTCGGCCGGACGCCAACTCGCGGTCTACCGCGTCGTGCAGGAGGCGCTCACCAACATCCGCCGGCACGCTCGCGCCTCGACGGCGTCGGTCGCCATCGATCGAGCCGACGACCGCGTCGACATCACGGTGACCGACGACGGCGCGATGCCCGACCTCGAGCGCCCCGCCGGGCACGGCCTGCTCGGCATGCGCGAGCGGGTCGCGCTCTACGGCGGCACGCTCGAGGCCGGACCAGAGCCGAGCGGATGGCGCGTGCACGCGTCGCTGCCCACCGGGGCGTCGTCGTGACCCCGTCGGCCGACGTCGGGGCACCGGCGACACGGGTCCTCCTCGTCGACGACCAGGAGCTCGTCCGCGTCGGGTTCCGACTCATCCTCGAGCGCTCCGGACTCGTGGTCGTCGGCGAGGCCGGCGACGGTGCCGCGGGCGTTGCCGCCGCAGCCGAGCTCGACCCCGACGTGGTGCTCATGGACATCCGCATGCCGGTCATGGACGGCATCGAGGCGACCCGCCGCATCCTCGACGCCGACGCGTCCCGGCGGGTGCTCGCGCTCACGACGTTCGACCTCGACGAGATCGTGTTCGCCGCGGTGCGTGCGGGGGCGTCCGGGTTCCTCCTCAAGGACGTGCCGCCCGCCGACCTGGTGCACGCGGTCCGGGTCGTCGCACGCGGCGAGGCGATGCTGGCGCCCGCCCTGACGGCTCGGCTCCTCGAGCGCTTCGCGGCCGCGCCGGTGCCCGAGGCGGGCGTCCCGCCGGAACTCGACCTCACCGAACGCGAGGTCGAGATCGTGCGCCTCGTGGCACGCGGGCGCTCCAACGCCGAGATCGGTCGCGCGCTGTTCCTCAGCGAGTCCACCGTGAAGACCTACGTCTCACGCCTCCTGGCGAAGCTCGGCGCCCACGACCGCGTCCAGATCGCGATCCTCGCCTACGAGACCGGCCTGGTCCGCCCCGGCGAGGGAGCGGACTGACGGGCGACGCGGCCGTTCCCGCAGCCGACCCCGGGAACGACGGAAGGCCCGGACGTGGTCCGGGCCTTCGGATGGAGCCGCCTGAGGGAATCGAACCCTCGACCTATTCATTACGAGTGAATCGCTCTGCCGACTGAGCTAAGGCGGCGTGGCATCCGTTGCGAATCGCACCGAACGGCACGAGAGACCATGTTAGCGGGTTTTCGAAGCCCTCATGACCACTCGGCCTCCGCGGGCTCGCCGCTCAGCATCGCGGGTCGGATGCGGGCACGGTGCCGTCGACGAGGAAGTCCTCGACGGTGCGGTCGACGCACTCGTTCGACTTGCGATAGGCGGTGTGTCCCTCGCCGTCGTAGCTCACGAGGAAGCCGGAGTCGAGTTGCTCCGCGAGCGCCTCCGCCCACTGGTAGGGCGTCGCCGGATCGCCGGTCGTGCCGATCACCATGATGGGCGCGGCGCCCTCGGCCGCGATCGCGCTGCGATCGGCCTCGCTGGCCACCGGCCACTGTGCGCACCCGATGTCGCCGTAACCGGCGTACGGACCGAAGATCGGCGCGACCTCGGCGAGTTCGGCGGCGTCGGCGCGCATCTTCGCAGGGTCGTCGTCGTACGTGTAGTCGAGGCAGTTCACGGCGCGGAACGCCTCGGTGGAGTTGTCGCGGTACGTGCCGTCCGGTTCGCGACCGTTGTAGAGGTCAGCGAGCAGCAGTGCGGTGTCGGCCTCGCCGAACATGACGGACTCGAACATCTCGCTCAGGTACGGCCAGCTCTCCGGGCTGTACAGGGGATAGATGATCGCGGTGACGAGCGCGTCCGCACCGAGCCGGCGCCCGTCGGAGGCCCGCAGCGGGCTCGCGTCGACGGAGGCGAGGAGTCGGGACACCTCGTCGGCGGCGGCGTCGACCGAGCCGGAGAACGGGCATTCGTCGCCCGCGAGGCATGCGGCGAGGTATGCCCGGAGGGAGGCCTCGAAGCCCGCGTACTGGGCGATGTTGACCTCCTGGACGCTCGCCGTCGGGTCGATGGCACCGTCGAGCACGAGTCGACCCGTCTTCTCGGGGTAGAGCCCGGCGTAGGTCGCACCGAGGAAGGTGCCGTAGGAGAATCCGAGGTAGTTCAGTCGCTCGTCGCCGAGGATCGCGCGGAGGAGGTCGAGGTCGCGCGCAGCGCTCTCGGTATCGACGTTCGCGAGCAGTTCACCGGTCTCGTCGGCGCAGGCCGTTCCGAAGTCCCGGTTCGCCGCGGTGACGTCGGCGATCCATTCGTCGCTGCCGCGCTCGGCGGGCACGATGCCGTAGAGGAACTCGTCCATCTGCGCCGCGTCGTAGCAGGCGACCGCCGACGACCGGCCGACGCCCCGCGGGTCGAACCCGACCACGTCGAACCGCTCCTGCAGCCGGGGACCGGCGGCGTAGTCGATCGAGTCGGCGATGAACTCGTACCCCGAACCGCCCGGTCCGCCCGGGTTCACGAGCAGCGAGCCGAGCTTCTGCCCACTCGCCGGACGCCGGACGAGGGCGAGTTCGATCTCGCCGGCCGCCGGATCGCTCCAGTCGAGCGGAGCGGTCGCCGTCGTGCACAGCTTGTCGTCGCATCGCTCCCACTCGAGCACCTGCGAGTAGAACGGCTCGAGCTCGGGCGCGACGGTCTCCCCCGTCGGCTCGGAGAGCTCGGTGCCGCCGCCGAGGAACGACGGCACGCTGCATCCTGCCAGCAGCACGGACGCGACCAGGACGGATGTCGCCGCGATCGATCGTCGCCGCGCCGTCACGAGCGCACCCCGCGAGCCGGTTCCGGCCGACGGATCGCCGAGACGAGCATCGCCTCGAGGGCGAGCGTGGGCTGGACGTTGGCGTCGATGCGCACGCGGGCCTCCTGGATCGCGTCGAGGGTCGCCAGTGTCTGCGCCGGGGTGGCGGAGGCCGCGGCGCGGGCGATGTCAGCGGCGATCTCGAGGTTCACGAGCTCGACCTCCGCGCCGAGCTGGGTGACGAGGATGTCGCGGAACAGCGACGCGAGGTCGACGAGGATCCGGTCGATGCCGTCCCGCAGGCTCCGGGTCGCGCGTCGCTTCTGGTCCTCCTCGAGGGCGCGGATCTGCGACCTCAGCGCGGCTGGCACGGCCTGGCCGGGCGCGACGCCCAGGGACCGCAGCGTGTGCTCGCGCTCTTCGGCGTCGCGAAGCTCGGTGATCGCCTTGGCGTCGTCACCGGCGATCTCGATGAGCCTCGCCGCGGTGAGCACAGCGCCGGGCGTGGACCGCACGGACAGCGCGAGCCGGAGCGTCTCATCGCGACGGTCGCGCGCGTCGGCGCTCGTGGCGAGCCGGTGCGCCATCCCGATGTGGCTCTGCGCCTCGCGGGCCGCGCGCTCCGCGAGCTCGTGGTCGACGCCATCGCGTCGCACGAGGAGATCGGCGACCGCGGCGATGCCCGGGACCTGCAGTCGCACCGAGCGCACGCGTGAACGGATGGTCGGGATCAGGTCGGCCTCGCTCGGTGCGCACAGGATCCAGACCGTGCGCTCAGGCGGCTCCTCCAGTTCCTTCAGCAGCACGTTCGAGGTCTGCTCGGTCATGCGGTCGGCGTCTTCCACGACGATCACGCGGTGGTGACCCACGGATGGCGCGTAGTGCGAGCGCTCCACGATCTTGCGCACGTCGGCGACCTTGATGATCACGCCCTCGGTGGCGAGGACGTGCAGGTCGGGATGGCTGCGCGCCGCGACCTGCGCGTGCGTCGTCTCGTCGCCGTCTGGGCTGCCGGAGAGCAGCGCCTCGGCGAACGCGTACGCGAGGTTCGAGCGGCCCGAACCGGGCGGACCCGTGATGAGCCACGAGTGCGTCATGTCGGCGGAGATCCTCGTCTCGGCCGCCGCCGTGGCGGCCGCACGCAGCACGTCGATCGCGGCATCCTGACCCGTCAGGTCGCTCCACACGGTCACGGTTCCACGCTACCTTCAGCCCCGGACAGCGACGCTGTGAGGCTTCCGACCATGTGCCGGGCGGATGCTTCGGGGCGGGCGATCGGCAGGCTCACGCGAGCGTCTCGACCCGCGCACGGATCGTGGCGTGGATGTCGTCGACCGGCGACGTCGCATCGACGACGAGGAAGCGGTGGGGTTCGGCCGCAGCGAGAACGAGGTAGGCCTCGCGGACTCGGGCGTGGAACTCCCCCGCCTCGGCCTCGAGCCGGTCGTACCGCGTGCGCGCACCGTCGAGCCGACGGCGTGCGACGTCGGACGGGAGATCGAGCAGGATCGTCAGGTCGGGCGCGAGTCCCTCCGTCGCCCATTCGGAGATCGAGCGGACCTCCGCGGCGTCGAGCACTCGGCCCGCACCCTGGTACGCGACCGACGAGTCGATGTAGCGGTCCTGCACGACGACGTCGCCGCGCGCGAGCGCGGGGCGGACGACCGTGGCGATGTGGTGCGCACGGTCGGCCGCGTACAGCAGTGCCTCGGCTCGCGGCGCGATGTCGCCGCGGTGGTGCAGCACGATCTCGCGAACCTCGACGCCGACGTCGGTGCCGCCGGGCTCGCGCGTTCGCACGACCGATCGGCCCTCGGCGGTGAGCCACTGCTCGAGCAGTTCCGCCTGGGTGGTCTTGCCCGATCCGTCGCCGCCCTCGAGGGTGAGGAACAGGCCGCGGCTCACGAGCTCTTCTTCGCCGTACGCGTGGTCGTGCGCTTCGCGGGCGCCTTCGCACCCGACTTCGCGGCGGTCGTTCGCTTCCCCCGCGCCGGCGCCGGACCCTTGTCGCGCTTGATCTGGAGCAGTTCGACGGCGCGCTCGAACGTGATCTCCTCCACGGACTCCGCACGCGGGATGGTCGCGTTCGTCGTGCCGTCGGTGACGTACGGACCGAACCGGCCGTCCTTCACCTTGATCGGCTTGCCGCTCACCGGGTCCTCGGCGAACTCCTTCAGCGCGCTCGATGCGCGACGCGCGCCGTACTTCGGCTGGGCGAAGAGCTCCTGCGCGCCGGCGAGGTCGATGTCGAAGATCGCGTCCTCGCTGGGCAGCGTGCGGGTGTCCGTGCCCTTCTTCAGATACGGGCCGTATCGGCCGTTCTGCGCGGTGATCTCGTCGCCCGACTCCGGGTCGAGTCCGACGACGCGCGGGAGGTCGAGGAGCTGCAGTGCGGTGGCGAGGTCGACCTCCTCGATCTGCATGCTCTTGAACAGCGACGCGGTGCGGGGCTTCGGCGCTGCGGCCTTCTTCGCTCCGCGCTTCGCCTTCGGCGCCTCGACGACCTCGCCGGTGGCCGCGTCGACGGATGCCGCAGCATCCGTCTCGGGCTCGGGCTCGACCTCGGTGACGTACGGGCCGAAGCGGCCGTCTTTCACGACGATCTGCTTGCCGTTGTCGGGGTTCACCCCCAGGACGCGGTCGGTCTGGACGGGCGCGTCGATGAGCTCCTGCGCCTTCTCGGCGGTGAGCTCGTCGGGTGCGAGCCCCTCGGGGAGGTTCACGCGCCGCGGCGTCGCGTCGGCGGCCGCGTCGGCGTCGACGACCTCGAGGTACGGCCCGTACCGGCCGATGCGCAGCGTCACGCCGGGGCCGATCACGATCGAGTTGATCTCGCGCGCATCGATGTCGCCGAGGTTGTCGACGACCTGTCGGAGACCGGTGTGGCGGTCGCTGCCGAAGTAGAACTCGTTCAGCCAGTCGACGCGGTCGGCCTCGCCGGAGGCGATCCGGTCGAGGTCGTCCTCCATCTCCGCCGTGAAGTCGTACTCGACCAGGTCGCCGAAGTGCTCCTCCAGCAGGCGAACGACCGAGAAGGCCACCCAGCTCGGCACGAGCGCCTGTCCGCGTTGCGTCACGTACCCGCGATCGAGGATCGTGGAGATGATCGACGCGAAGGTCGAGGGCCGGCCGATGCCGAGCTCCTCGAGTCGCTTGACGAGGCTCGCCTCGGTGTAGCGCGGCGGCGGGCTGGTCTCGTGACCCTTGGCCTCGAGCTCGGCGAGCCCGACGGCCTCGCCATCGGCGAGCTGCGGCAGCTTGGCCTCGCCGGGCGTCTCGTCGGCGTTGCGCTCCTCGTCGCGGCTCTCCTCGTAGGCGGCGAGGAAGCCGCGGAACGTGATCACGGTGCCGCTCGCGGTGAACTCGGCGGTCGTGCCGGCGATCGCGGCCGTCGGAGACTCGGGAGCCGTGGCATCCGTCGCCGTCGGACCGACCTCGATCGTGACGGTCGCGGTCTGTCCCTTGGCGTCGGCCATCTGCGACGCGACCGTGCGCTTCCAGATGAGGTCGTACAGCTTGAACTCGCTGCCACGGAGCACGTTCTGCAGTTCGGCGGGGGTGCGGAACACCTCGCCGGAGGGGCGGATGGCCTCGTGCGCCTCCTGCGCGTTCTTCGACTTGCCGGCGTAGGCGCGGGGCTTCTCTGGCACGCTGTCGGCGCCGTACAGCTTCGTCGCCTGGGTGCGCGCGGCCTGGATCGCCTGCTGCGAGAGCGACACCGAGTCGGTGCGCATATAGGTGATGTACCCGTTCTCGTAGAGCGACTGCGCGACGCGCATCGTGTCGCGCGCCGAGAGCCGCAGCTTGCGGGCCGACTCCTGCTGCAGCGTCGAGGTCGTGAAGGGGGCGGCAGGGCGTCGCGAGTAGGGCTTCGACTCGACCTTGCTGACGCGGCGTGCGACCGCGTCGTCGCGAAGCGCTGCCGTGAGCGACTGCGCGGTCGCCTCGTCGAGCACGACCGCCTTGCCGGTCAGGCGGCCGGCGTCGTCGAAGTCGCGGCCGGTCGCGATGCGCTCGCCGCCGACGCGCACGAGGCGCGCCTCGAACGACGAGGACTCCTTCGTGAACGTGCCGATCAGGTCCCAGTACGACGCGGCCACGAACGCGAGGCGCTCGCGCTCGCGGTCGACGACGAGTCGGGTCGCGGCCGACTGCACACGGCCGGCCGACAGGCCCGGACCGACCTTTCGCCAGAGCACCGGCGACACCTCGTAGCCGTACAGGCGGTCGAGGATGCGGCGGGTCTCCTGCGCGTCGACGAGCGCCGTGTCGAGCTCTCGGGTCTGGTCCTTGGCCTTGAGGATCGCGTCCTTGGTGATCTCGTGGAACACCATGCGGCGCACCGGCACCTTCGGCTTCAGCTCCTGCAGCAGGTGCCATGCGATGGCCTCGCCCTCGCGGTCCTCATCGGTGGCGAGCAGGAGTTCGTCGGCACCCTTCAGCGCTCGCTTGAGTTCGGCGACCGTCTTCTTCTTGGCGTCGGAGACGACGTAGTAGGGCTCGAACCCGTTCTCGACGTCGACAGAGAACTTGCCGAGCGAGCCCTTCTTCAGCTCGGGCGGCAGGTTCTTCGGCTCGACGAGGTCGCGGATGTGGCCGACGGACGAGAGCACCTCGTAGTCGTCGCCGAGGTACGCGGCGATCGACCGCATCTTCGTCGGCGACTCCACGATCACGAGCTTCTTCGCGCCAGACACCGGACTCCTCTTGCTTATGGACGGGAACGAGGGACGCACATCATCGCCGCGCCCCCGAGCGGTGTGCCATCGGCCGGCGCATGACGCCGACATGGCACACCATACACATATCGACCGTGAGGAAACCCCTCATGGCACGAAGCGACGCGGGGAGGAAAGTCCCTTGCGGTCGTGGAGGACGAGTGGAGAATGGCGGCATGGACACGTCATCCGGCACCTACACCGCCAAGCTGATCGACGGGCCTCTCGAGGGGAGGACGGTGTCGACCGGCTTCCTCGACACCGGCGATCCGCAACCCCGGATCAGCTTCCCCGGCGACGGCGGCAAGCACTACGTCTACTCCCGCGGCGCGGGGCTCGAGTTCGAGTCACCGGGCGACGACCGACCGTCGGCGGTCGAGTACCGCTTCATCGAGACCGTCTTCGACTGACCCCCGGTGGTCGAGTAGCACCGCAGGCGCGTACCGAGACCCGCGCGGCCCACTCGACCACCGACGGCGTCACACGTGCCGCTCGCCGACGCCGTCGTAGTGCGACTCTCGGGGCCGCGCCTCAGCGCGCGACCGTGAAGTTGAAGATGGACGTGTCGAAGTGGTTGTAGCCCTCGTAGTCGATGAGCTCGTAGAGGTCGGCCCGGTGCTGCATCTCGGGGAGCAGGCGCGTGAGGGCACCGGCATCCGCCAGCTCGTCGAGGCCGCGGTCGGCCGCGCCCATCGCGAGGCGCAGGAGCGAGACCGGCCAGATCACGAGGTTCATGCCGACGTCGGCGAGCTGCTGCACCGTGAAGAGGTCGCTCTTGCCGAACTCGGTCATGTTCGCCAGCAGCGGCACGTCGACCGCCGCGCGCATGGCCGCGAACTCCTCGAGCGAGCGCATGGCCTCGGGGAAGATCGCGTCGGCGCCCGCGTCGACGAGCGCCTTCGCGCGGTCGATCGCGGCGTCGAGGCCGTCGACCGCGGCGATGTCGGTGCGCGCCATGATGAGGAAGTTCGGGTCTCGGCGGGCGTCGACGGCGGCGCGGATGCGCTGCAGCGCCGTGTGCTCGTCGACGACCTGCTTGCCGTCGAGGTGACCGCACCGCTTCGGGTTGACCTGGTCCTCGATGTGCAGGCCCGCGAGGCCGGCGTCCTCCATCTCCTGGACGGTGCGCGCGACGTTCATGGGCTCGCCGAAACCGGTGTCGGCGTCGACGATGGCGGGCAGCTCGGTCATGCGCGCGATCTGCTTCGCCCGGCCGGCGACCTCGGTGAGCGTGGTCAGCCCGATGTCGGGCAGACCGAGGTCGGCGGAGAGCACAGCGCCGGAGATGTAGACGCCGTCGAACCCCTTGCGCTCGATGAGCCGCGCGGAGAGCGGGTTGAACGCGCCGGGGAAGCGGAGCAGCTCGCCGCTGGCGAGGCGCTCGCGGAAGCCGGCGCGCTTGTCGGCCGGGGTGGTCTGTGCGTACAGCATGGTCCTGTCCTCCTAGAAGATGCCGCGGGGCGTCTCGAACTGGGCGAGCACGCCGGGTGCGGCGACGATCGTGAGCCCGCCGAGGTCGTCGGGGCCGAGTTGCGGGAGTCGCTGGGCGACGTCGAGGAACCGCTCGATCTCGGCCGGCTCGAGCACGCCGTCGGCGAGGGTGCGGAACTTCTCGACGTACTGCTCGCGACCGAACGGGCGTGCGCCGAGCGGGTGGGCGTCGGCGACGGCGATCTCGTCGACGATCGTCTCGCCGCCGTCGAGCGTGATCTCGACGCGGCCGCCGAACGCCTTCTCGGCGATGTCGAGCGAGTGGTAGCGGCGCGTCCACTCCGGGTCCTCGACCGTGGTGACCTTGCGCCAGAGCTCGACCGTGTCGGGGCGCGCGGCGCGCGCCGGCGCGTACGAGTCGACGTGGTGCCACGCGCCGTCCTGCAGGGCGACGGTGAAGATGTACGGGATCGAGTGGTCGAGCGTCTCGCGCGACGCGGCCGGGTCGTACTTCTGCGGGTCGTTCGCCCCGGAGCCGATCACGTAGTGCGTGTGGTGCGACGTGTGGATGACGACGCTCGCGATCTTCGACGGGTCGGCCACGAGCCCGGGGTGCTCGCGGTGGAGCTTCCGAGCGAGGTCGATCCACGCCTGTGCCTGGTACTCCGCCGAGTGCTCCTTGGTGTAGGTGTCGAGGATGGCGCGCTTCGCCTCGCCGGCCACGGGCAGGGGAACCTCGTAGGCGGCATCCGGGCCGTCGAGGAGCCAGGCGATCACGCCGTCCTCGCCCTCGTAGATCGGCACGGGGCTGGTCTGACCCCGCATCGCGCGGTCGACGGCCTCGATCGCCATCTTCCCCGCGAAGGCCGGTGCGTGCGCCTTCCAGGTCGAGATCTCGCCCTTGCGCGACTGCCGCGTGGCCGTCGTCGTGTGCAGCGCCTGCCCGACGGCCTGGAAGATCGTCTCGGGATCGAGGCCGAGCAGCGTGCCGATGCCGGCGGCGGCGGAGGGGCCGAGGTGGGCGACGTGGTCGATCTTGTGCCTGTGGAGGGAGATCGCCTTCACGAGGTCGACCTGGATCTCGTAGCCGGTCGCGATGCCGCGGACGAGCTCGCGGCCGTTGAGGCCGCGCTGCGACGCGAGGTGCTGGGCGACGGCGACGATCGGCGGGATGTTGTCGCCCGGGTGCGAGTAGTCGGCCGCGAGGAACGTGTCGTGGAAGTCGAGCTCGCGCACTGCGACACCGTTCGCCCACGCGGCCCACTCGGGGCTCGTGCGGCGCGCGGGCTCGAGCCCGAAGACGGCGGCGCCGTCGCCCCCGACCGAGACGGGGTGGGCCGTGGCCTGCGAGCGGGCGGCGATGACCGGCCCGCGGGTGAGGGATGCCGCGGCGACCGCGGCGTTGTCGATGACGCGGTTCACGACCATCTCGACGACTTCGTCGGCCACCTCGACCGGATCGGCGGCGACCTCGGCGATCTTCCAGGCGAGCTGGTCGGGGCGGGCGAGGTTCTCCTCGCTGCGGTGGACGCGCACGCGGTGCTCCTGCACGGTTCGGCCTTTCGGTTCGGTGTTCGCTTCGTTCGTTGAGGTGGTCGTCATCGGTCCGGGCGCGAGCCGGCGGTCGAGGGGCGAGCGGATGCCTCGCTCACGCGACGCGCGATGCGTCGTCGGTACCGGGCGGCCCGGCGACCTCGTCCGCGGGGGCCGAGGCGAGCGCGTTGGTGAGGCTCCGGTGCAGGTGCACATGGGTCGCGTGCGACGCCAGCTCGGCATCGCCGGCGAGGATCGCCTCGACGATGAGCTCGTGCTCCGCAGCGGCGGCCCTGAGCCGCTCGGGGTTGTGCCGGGAGAGTCGCCGGATGCGCGCCGAGTGCAACTGGACGCTGCGAAGGGCACTGCCGAGGAAGGGGTTCGCGGCCGCGTCGTCGATCGCCCGGTCGAGGTCGTCCACGATCTCGAAGTAGCGCGTGAGCCCGGCCTCACCCTCGGCGAGGAGCCGGGGCGCATCGTGGAGCCGGTCGCGGATCGCGAGGAAGGGGCCATCCGCTCGTCGCCTCGCGGCCAGGCCGGCTGCGCGCGCCTCGAGCGCCTCGCGGAGTTCGTAGAGGGCGACGATGTCGGCCCGCGAGATCGCGGTCACGATCGTGCCGCGGGCGGTCGGCTCGACGAGGCCGTGGGCGGCCAAACGCCGCAGCGCCTCACGGACGGGCGTGCGGCTCACGCCCAGGCGCACCGACTGCTCGACCTCCTGCAGGACCGTGCCCGGGCCGAGCACACCGTCGAGGATCTCGCTGCGGAGGGTCTCGTACGCCCGCTCTCCGGCTCGCATACGTCCCTCCTGTCGTCGTCCGCGATCCACCAATGTATACACGGGTCGCATCCACGCCGCAAGCATGTGCCTGCATGCGGGTTTCAGCTCGCGCCGATGCGAGTCGGCGCCAGTTCGTGTATACATCTCTCGATCCCACGGGCACCATCCGTCGCGAACCTCACGGGCGACGATCGACCGCCGGTCCGCGACCCGAGCGAGTGGTCACCCGCCCCATCCGGGCGGCCCGGCGCGCGCCGAGGCGGTCGCGTGCATCGGACCGAACCGGACGACGACCGAGACGAACGCGACGGGTCCGTCCGCACGGCACTCGACCACGCTCGCACCGTTCCGTCGCGCGAGATCGCTCGCCACCGGGCACGGTTCGCCGGCCACGGCCCCGCTGATCGCGTCGGCGGCGGCGAGTGCGGAGGCATCCGCCGCGTTCGCGGCCCGTTGCGCGGCGATCGAGGCACCCAGCACGCCGACCACGGCGACCGCCATCAGGACCACCGCCCCCACGATCGCCACCGCCACGACCGTCGCCGCGCCCCCGTCATCGATGACCCGACCCTCGCGGAACCGGCCCGCGCGGAACCGGCGACGTACGGATCGGCCCCTCACCGTCCGCCCCGCATCGCGCACGACTCCGCGTGCAGTTCGACCGCGGCGAACACCCCGCCGGGACTCGCCGACAACGTCGCGCAGACGAACTCCCCGTCGTCGGCGACGGCGAGCCCGGCGCCGACGACATGGCGTCCGGCGATGCCGGCCGCGACCTCCGCCCCCTCGCCCCGACCGAGCGCACGGGCGGCGTCGGCCGCGGCGTCGGTGAGCCGGACCTGCACGCCGACCGCATGCACCGAGGCGAGTGCCGCGGCGAGCACGAGGGCGATCGCGGGCAGCGCGACGGCGAACTCCGCCGTCACGCTGCCCCGATCGGCGTCAGCCGACCGTGAGCGCATTCCGCACGAGGTCGGTGAGGATGCCGCGGACCTCGTCTCCCCTGAGGATGACGACGAGCAGCCCGGCAAAGCCGACGGCGGCCATCGTCGCCACGGCGTACTCGGCCGTCGCGGCACCTCGTTCGCCGGCGAGGCGCCGGGCGATCGCGGCGAGTCGCCGGCGGGTCCGGCCGACGTGCGGGGCGCATCCGAGGCTCGGACGAGCAGCGGGCGATGACGGGTGCATGGGGTTCTCCTTCTCTCTGCCGCGTGGCGCGGCGGCGGTGGCACGAGTCGGGTCGTCGTCACACAGCACCGCCGAGGGTGCCCGTGACGACCGAGATCATGAGCGGGACGACGCCGAGCAGGACGAACGCCGGCAGCACGCAGCAACCGAGCGGGAGCATCAACTGCACCCCGAGCCGGGCGGCTCGCGCGGCCCCTTCGGCACGCGAGGCTCCCCGGAGCCTGGCCGCCTCGGCGCGGAGGAGGTCGGCGACGGGCGCCCCGGCCCGTTCGGCGAGCGCGATCGCCGATCGCGCCGCAGACGGTGCCGGGGATGCGGACAGGTGCTGCGCGAGCGCCTCACGCACGATCCGCTGCGCTCGACTCACGGAGGTACCGCTCGAGACGGCCATCGCGAGCAGCTCGAGCTCGAGGCCGGCCTCCGGCTGCTCCACCGCAGCACGCCGGACGAGTGCCCGATTCCAACGCGCACCGGCCCAGAGCAGCGCCGAGCCGACCACGAGGCACGCGAGCCCGACCGGCCCGCCGACCAGTACGCCGAGGGTGTCGAACCCGAGGAGTGCGCCGAACGCGACGGCGATCAGCGGCAGCGCCGCCACGAGCCGTGCGCTCGCGGCCGGGCCCGCAAGGAGCGCTGCGGCCTCCCGGCGCAGTTGGGCCTCATCGCGCAGCATTCCGCCGAGCAGCACGAGACAGCGGGCGAGGGGTGCGCCCGAGGCATCCGCCACCGCCCACGCTGCGGCGAGCACGTTCCATGCGGCCGAGGCCCCGGTGTTGGCGGCGCGTGCCGCCTCGATCGCCGCAGCCACCGGCGCCCCGTCGACCGCAGCGCGCGCGGCGCTCGCGATCACAGCCGAGTCGGCGACGTCGACGGGGTCCGCACGTGGCCGATCGCCTCCGGCCTCCGTCGGCGTATCGAGCGCGGTCCAGGCCGTCGCCGGCGCGAGCCCTGCCGACAGCAGCGCTGCGAGTCGTTCGGCGACCCCTGCGACCCGGTCCGGTCCGGCCGACGCGTCTGCGGACCGCACGCCGAGCCTCGCGGCGAGGAATCCGAGATCTCGCCGCTTCAGCACGCCTCCACCTCCAACCGGTCCCCACGGAGCCGGAACACGCCGATGTCGGCGACACGCCGACGGCCGTCGATCCGCTCCAGGTGCACGACCAGGTCGAAGGCGCTCGCCGCCTGACGGGCGACGGCCTCGGCGGACATCGCAGTGGAGGCGCCGAGCGCTTCGAGCCGCGCGGGTACATCGGCGAGCGAGTTCGCGTGCAGCGTGCCGGCACCGCCGTCGTGCCCGGTGTTGAGCGCCGCCAGCAGGTCGCGCAACTCCGGCCCTCGACACTCGCCGACGACCAGCCGGTCGGGTCGCATCCGCAGTGCCTCCCGCAACAGGACGTCGAGTCCGATCCGTCCGGCACCTTCGAGGTTCGCCTGTCTCGCCTCGAGCGAGACCACGTGCGGGTGCGCCGGTCTGAGCTCCGACACGTCTTCGAGGAGCACGATGCGGTCGCCGACCGGCACCTCGCCGAGCAGCGCGCCGAGCAGCGTCGTCTTGCCGGTGCCCCCCGCACCGGTGATGAGCACGTTCCGGCGATCGCCCACCGCGTCGCGCAGCCGTCGTTCCTGCTCGGGGTCGAGCATGCCCGCCCGGGCGAGTTCGCCGAGACTCGCTCCCGCGGCCCGCGGCACCCTGACGGACAGCAGGGTGCCCGACGCGGACACGGGCGGCAGCACGGCGTGCACCCGGATACCCTCGCCGAGCCGGACGTCGACCGCAGGAGTCGCCTCGTCGATGTGGCGGCCGCCGCGAGCGATCAGGTGCACCGCGAGCGCGCGCACCTCCGACTCGTCGGCGCTCCATCCGGCGTGATGCTCCGCCCCTCCCCCGCGGTCGATCCACAGCCCGCGCTCGCCGTTCACGAACAGGTCCGTCACGTCGTCGTCGGCCGCGAAGGGTGCGAGGGGGCCGAGTGCGGCCACATCCGGTCGGATGACCCGGCTGGAGGTCGCCCGGGTGACCGACGGGTCCTGCGCCTCGGCGCCGTCGACGCGTGCCCGCGGCACGTCGCCGGCCGGGGCCCACTCGGGCGCGGCCTCGGTCTCCCACGACGGGACGGCGACGAACGGGGCGGGCATGCGATCGACGGTAGGCGCGCACCGGTGACCCGCCGCGACCGAGCGGCGCGGAGACGAGACGAGCTCCCCACCACGCCGTTGTGGAGGAGAGCTCGTGCGGTTCGGCATCGCGGACGCCGCTTAAAAGAAGGGGGCGGCACCCATTGGGGGGAACAGGTGCCGCCTCGGCAGCGCACGGATTGGGGGGAATCGCGGGCGCTGCAGGCCTCGAATCGAAGTCGTTCGGGCGTTCATCAGTGTATGGGCTGGAGATCCATGCGCAAGCACTATTTGTCCTCATTTGTGCGGACGCACAGAAATCTCTGCGAGATCCTCCAGTCACTGGGAGGAAGTCGACGGAACCCGAGGGCGGAACGGGCGTCGACCACGGTTTCCGCACGGGAGAACGACGATTGCCGTACCGAATCGGCACCGAGGCGCCGTCGCGCCGAGCGGCTCGGGGCGAGCGATTCGCTGAACGCGCCCCCTCGCGCGTGCCCAGCGTACGCCCGACCGTGCGCGGTCCGCGACCGACACACGCGGCGAAACATCCGGTCGCTGGCGCTATGGTGCTGTGTGGGGCAGGCGACCCGTCATCCGAACACTTCGCGAAGGAGCGATCGCACCACTATGAACGCGCAGATCGATCACGCGCTCGAGGAGATCCGGCGCTTCCGCCCGAGTCCCGAGTTCGCCGCCCAGGCCGTCGCCGACGAGGGCCTCTACGACGCCGCTCGCGCCGACCGGCTCGAATTCTGGGCCGACCAGGCCCGCACGCTGCTCCAGTGGGAGAAGCCCTTCACCCGCACGCTCGACTGGACGAACCCGCCGTTCGCGAAGTGGTTCGACGACGGCGAGCTCAACGTCGCCGTGAACTGCCTCGACCGGCACGTCGAGGCCGGCCTCGGCGACCGCGTCGCCATCCATTGGGAAGGCGAGCCCGGCGACTCCCGCGACATCACATACGCCGAGCTGACAGACGAGGTCAAGCGCGCGGCCAACACGCTGACCGACCTCGGGGTGGGCGAGCAGGATCGCGTCGCGATCTACCTCCCCATGATCCCCGAGGCCGTCGTCGCCATGCTCGCCTGCGCGCGCATCGGCGCCATCCATTCGGTCGTCTTCGGCGGGTTCAGCGCAGACAGCCTCGCGTCGCGCATCGACGACGCCGAGGCATCCGTGGTCATCACCGCTGACGGCGGCTACCGCAAGGGCCGCGTGTTCCCGCTGAAGCCCGTGGTCGACGAGGCCCTCGGCAAGGCCGAGGGCGGCACCGTGCGCAACGTGCTCGTCGTCAGGCGGGGTGAGAACGAGGTCGACTGGAATGCGGAGCGCGACCTCTGGTGGCACGAGACGGTCGCGACCGCGTCGAACGAGCACCAGGCGAAGGGGTTCGAGGCGGAGCATCCGCTCTTCATCCTCTACACGTCCGGCACGACCGGGAAGCCGAAGGGCATCCTGCACACCTCGGGCGGTTACCTCACCCAGGCGGCGTTCACGCACAAGTACGTGTTCGACCTGCACCCCGAGCGAGACGTGTACTGGTGCACGGCCGACGTCGGCTGGATCACCGGGCACTCGTACGTCGTCTACGGCCCGCTCGCGAACGGCGCGACGCAGGTGCTCTACGAGGGCACCCCCGACACGCCGCACCCCGGCCGCTGGTGGGAGATCGTCGAGAAGTACGGCGTGACGATCCTCTACACGGCGCCGACCGCCATCCGCTCGTTCATGAAGCTCGGCCGGCAGATCCCGCACGAGTTCAACCTCCGCACGCTGCGCCTGCTCGGCTCGGTCGGCGAACCGATCAACCCCGAGGCCTGGATCTGGTACCGCCACGTGATCGGCGGCGGTTCGATCCCGGTCGTCGACACCTGGTGGCAGACCGAGACGGGCGCGATCATGATCTCGGCGCTGCCGGGCGTGACAGACCTGAAGCCCGGGTCGGCGCAGGTGCCCGTGCCCGGAATCTCGATCGACATCCTCGACGACGACGGCACCGAGGTCGAGGGCGAGGGCGGCGGGCTCCTCGTCGCGACCGAGCCGTGGCCGTCGATGCTCCGCGGCATCTGGGGCGACCCGGAGCGCTTCAAGGAGACGTACTGGGAGAAGTTCGGCGACAAGTACTTCGCCGGCGACGGCGCCCGCCGCGACGAGGACGGCGACATCTGGCTGCTCGGCCGCGTCGACGACGTCATGAACGTCTCGGGGCACCGCCTGTCGACGGCCGAGATCGAGTCGTCGCTCGTCGCCCACCCCTGGACGGCCGAGGCCGCCGTCGTCGGCGCGTCCGACGAGACCACGGGGCAGGCGGTCGTCGCGTTCGTGATCCTCAAGGCCAGCCAGGTCTCGCACGTGACCGACCCGCTCGAGGCCAGCGAGGAGCTGCGCAGGCACGTCGCGACCCAGATCGGTGCGATCGCGCGTCCGCGTCAGGTGTTCATCGTCAACGAACTGCCGAAGACCCGCTCGGGCAAGATCATGCGGCGCCTGCTGCGCGACCTCGCCGAGGGCCGCGAGGTCGGCGACACGACGACCCTCGCCGACACGTCGATCATGGAGGTGATCAGCGCCCAGGTGCGCTGACCCGTTCGAACAGCGGATGCCGCGGCCGGGGGTTCCGGCCGCGGCATCCGTCGTTGGCGGCGCGGGCGCGGCACCGCGCGGCGCCGCCCGCCGCCCCGCCGCCCGCCGCCCCACCGCCCCACGAGCGGTTTACAGGAGCATCAGCGATGCACAGGTCAGCGGAGGCCAGGACCTCCTGTAATTCGAAGGATCTCCTGTGAAGCCGGTCGCAGCTCGAGCGGCCCGGACCACAGATGCAGCCGTTGCGCGACCGCCGAGAGGATCTGGCGCTCCGCCGACTCCCACGTCTGCATCACGTCGTGGGTACCGAACCGGAGGACGGTGAATCCCTGCAGCACCAGTCGAGCGTCCTCGACGCGATCTCGCTGCCGCTGCTCCGTCGTCGAGTGGAATCCATCACCGTCGAACTGGAGGACGAGCCGCTCGCCGACGAGCCCGTCGACCTTGTGATCATCGACACGGACCTGCGGCACCATCGTGACCCCACGCCGAGCGAGCCGAAGCCTCGGCAGGGTCTCGAGTCCGCTGTCGGCGCGAGCATCGGAGGCGGCGACCGCATCGGCGAACGAGCCCCCGATCCTCTCAGCCAGCCGCAGCAGCTGCGACCTCCTGGCCTTCTTCGCATTGAGCGCGGAATCGATGACGGCGACGGCGTTCTCGTGCGGCTGGCATCGGGCGATCGCCACGAGCACGTTCTCCAACGGGTCGATCGCCATGCGGTTGGTCACGTCGACGGGCGGTTCGGACCAGTGCACCGTCTCCGCCGCCGGCCGACCCGACGCGTGCGGGGTCAGCTTCAGTCGGCTCGCCGTCGAGGGTACCGAGACATGGAACCTGCCGTCGTCGATCCTCCAGAGTTTCAGGTGCTCGGCCGCGGAGAGGCAGCTCAATCGACCGCCGATGCGGACGGCGCGAGTCAAAGCGGGATCGCACCCCGGCGTTGCGACCCAGTCTCGGCGGACCCGTATCAGGGTTCCCTTTCGGATCGATGCCTGGACGGAGTCTCGCCTCACGCCCGCTTCGTAGAGATCCGCTCGGTGCGCGATGCCTCCGAGTCGCTCGACGAGGGCACGTGGAGTGATTCGCGTCATCCGCAGATCGTCGCGCCTGCCGGATGCGACCGTATCGACCGCTGGGCACGCTGTGTGCCACCCCGGCTCGATCGGACGTGTGGAGGACACGCGCCCCGTCGCGGCCGCCGCGCCGCGGCATCCGCTCGCCCGCAACGGTTCACAGGAGATCCTCCGATCCACATGACGTTTCCGTGGATACCGTCCTGTAGATCGCGGATTCTCCTGTGAACCGAAGAACCCGGGTGCGGGAGCCCCGGGGCGGGGCGGCGGCGGCGCGGGGCGGAGCCCCTGCCCGCGGCGGGGCGGGCGCGGGGCGGAGCCCCGCCCGCGGGCTACGCGAACTCGACGACGAGCTCGATCTCGACTGGCGCGTCGAGTGGGAGCACGGCGACGCCGACGGCCGAGCGGGCGTGACGGCCGGCATCCGCGAAGACCTCGCCGAGGAACTCCGACGCGCCGTTGACGATGCCCGGCTGCCCGGTGAAGGCCGGATCGGACGCCACGAAGCCGACGACCTTGACCACACGGGTCACGCGATCCAGCGAACCCAGCTCGGCCTTCACCGCGGCCAGGGCGTTCAGCGCGCAGAGTCGGGCGTACTCCTTCGCATCGGACGCGGACACGCGCCCGTCGCCATCGCCGACCTTGCCGGTCGCGGGCAGCGCGCCCGCGACGAACGGCAGCTGGCCCGAGGTGAAGAGGAGGGTGCCCGTCGTGACGGCGGGCACGTAGGCGGCCACGGGGGCCGCGACATCCGGCAGCTCGATACCGAGCTCGGCGAGGCGGGCCTCGGCGGAGACGGCGGCCATCAGGCGTCGCCCTCGAACTGCTTGGCGGCCTGCGCGGCGGCGGCCTGGCCGGCGGATGCCGCAACCGATGACTCCTCGCCGACCGGACGCTTCAGGTAGGCGACGAGCCCGCCCTCGGGCCCCTGCACGACCTGCACGAGCTCCCACCCCTCCGAGCCCCAGTTGTTCAGGATCGCGGCGGTGTTGTGGATGAGCAGCGGGGTGGTGATGTACTCCCATGCGGGCATGGCGACTCCTCGGTGTCGGGACGGGCGGCTATCCTGAGGCTCAGCCGGCCGTGGGCGCTGCCGCCCTGCGGCATGCCGGATTTTGCCAGCCTTCCTCAGTTAGGCTCCACTCTATGTCTGCCCAAAATCGAACGATGAGCGATGCCGCCGCGGGAATCCTCGGCTTCGTCGGCATGAGCGCGCTCGCCGGCATCCTCGTGACCGCCGCGGTGACCCCTGCGCTCGCCGTCACGGGCATGGCCGCGAACAACAGCATCAACATGTTCGAGAACCTCCCGGGGTACCTCGAGATCGACGAGCTCTCGCAGAAGTCGACGATCTACGCCATGGTCGACGGCCGTCCGTCGGCGATGGCGAGCTTCTACGACGAGAACCGGGAAGAGGTCGCCTGGGACTACATCTCCCAGTACCTCAAGGACGCCGCCGTCGCCGGTGAGGACCCCCGTTTCTACTCGCACGGCGGGGTCGACATCCAGGGAACCGTGCGCGGCGCGCTGAGCACCGTCATCGGGCAGGACACCCAGGGCGGCTCGTCGATCACGCAGCAGTACGTGAAGAACGTGCTGATCAACAACGGCGTCTCCGAGGCCACGACCGAGGAGGAGAAGGACGCGGCGTACGCCGCGGCCACCGAGGTCAGCGCCGAGCGCAAGCTCAAGGAGATCCGATACGCGATCGCGCTCGAGAAGAAGTCCTCCAAGGACGACATCCTCCGCGGCTACCTCAACATCGCGCACTTCGGCGGGCGCGTCTACGGCGTGCAGGCCGCCGCACAGTACTACTTCGGAACGAACGCTCACGATCTCACGCTCGCCCAGGCCGCGAGCCTCATCGCGATCGTGAACCATCCCGAGAAGTTCCGTCTCGACTACCCGGAGAGCGAGGAGAACGGGGCGAACTCCGTCGACGCCGCGGGCAACCCCACGCCGTACGCGGCGAACAAGGATCGGCGCGACTACATCCTCCAGGAGATGCTCGACGAGAAGAAGATCTCGCAGGAGGAGTACGACGCCGCCGTCGCCGAGCCGGTCGCCCCCAACCTCTCCCAGCCCAGTACCGGTTGCGCCTCGGTCTCGTCGCGAGGGTACGCGTTCTTCTGCGACTACGTCACGTGGGAGATCAAGAACAAGTTCGACGATCCCGCGACCGAAGATGTCAACGAGGGCCGCGAGCTGCTCCAGAAGGGCGGCCTCGACATCTACACGACGATCGACCTCACGCTGCAGAACGAGGCCGTCAGCGCGCTGAACGACACCGTGCCGAAGGCCACGGACGGGGTCGATATCGGCGGAACGGTGGTGAGCGTCGAAGTCGGCACCGGGCGCATCCTCGCGATGGCGCAGAACAAGGACTACTCGGCCGATCCCGAGGTGCTCGCGACCGGCCGGAACTACTCGGCGGTGAACTACAACACCGACATCGATTACGGCGGCTCGAGCGGATTCCAGCCGGGTTCGACGTACAAGGTCTTCACGCTCGCCGAGTGGCTGAAGGAAGGGCATGCGCTCAACGAGTCCGTCGACGCGCGCTTCCGCGAGAACTGGGGCTCCTTCAACAACAGCTGCGAAGGCACGATGAGCGGCGACGGCTGGGGCCCGAAGAACGACGACTTCAGTCCCGGCGGGTACTGGACCGCCGTCGAGAACACCATGAACTCCTACAACACCGGGTTCGTGGCGATGGCCAAGCAGCTCGACCTCTGCGGCATCGCGAAGACCGCCGAGGCGCTCGGGGTGCACCGCGCAGACCACGACCCGCTCTCGCAGTTCCCGTCGGCCGTGCTCGGCACGAACGAGGTCGCTCCGCTCTCGATGGCCACCGCGTTCGCGGGCATCGCCGGGAACGGCAACTCGTGCTCGCCGATCGCGATCGACAAGATCACCAAGCAGGACGGCAGCGAGGTCGCGCCGCCGAAGTCGGAGTGCACGCAGGCCCTCACTCCCGAGGTCGCCGCCGGTACGGCGTACGCGATGCGGAAGACCATCGAGGGCGGCACCGCAGCGGCATCGGGTGGCAACACCTACCCGTGGGTGCCGATGATCGGCAAGACGGGGACGACCGACAACGCCGAGGCCACCTGGATGAGCGGCGCCTCGACCGAGGTCGCGACGGTCGTCGGCGTGTTCAACGTCACCGGCCACGTGAACCTCCGCGACACGTACTTCGATGCCGGCCAGGCCGCGTCGCTGCGTCACCAGATCTGGCCCCGGGTCATGTCGGTCGCCAATGCCCGCTACGGCGGCGGCGACTTCCCGGAGCCGCCCTCGTCGATGATGAACGCGCCCCAGGTCTCGGTGCCGGATGTGCTCGGTCTCTCGCCGGAGGAGGCGCAGAAGGCGCTCGAGTCCGCCGGATTCGGTTGGCGGATGGATGGCGAGGTCGACTCCGACAAGCCGAAGGGCACGATCGGTGCGCAGTCGCCCTCCGGCGCTGCGAGCCGCGGCGCGATCATCAGCCTCCAAGTCAGCCGGGGCAACCTCTCAGGGCTTCCGGATGTCGTCGGCATGACCGCGGACGAGGCGGAGAACACCCTGAAGGATGCCGGATTCAAGGTCAACCGGCAGGAGCAGGACGTCACCGATCCGACTCAGGACGGCATCGTGATCAGCCAGTCCCCGGGCTCGGGCAGCGCCGTGAAATCCGGGGACCGCGTGCAGATCGTGGTCGGACGACTCGAGGTCGGCAACGGTGGCGGTGGTCCCGGCGTGGGCGGAGACTCCACAGGCCAGGGCGACTGATGGGTCGTGGCCTGACGCCCGTCGCGCGGATCGCACTCGCGGTCGGCGCGGCGGGCGCAGCCGCACTCGCGTGGGGTTCGCTCGTCGAACGTCGCCGCTTCACGCTCCGACGCGTCGAGGTTCCGGTGCTGCCAGCCGGGTCCGAACCGATCCGCGTGCTCCACATCTCCGACCTTCACATGGCGCCCTGGCAGCGAGACAAGCAGGAGTGGATTGCGTCGCTCGCCGACCTCCGGCCCGACCTCGTGATCGACACGGGAGACAACCTCGGGCACCGACGAGGGCTCGAGGGCGTGCGCCGGGCGCTCCAGCCGTTCCGTGGCGTTCCGGGCGTGTTCGTCAACGGGTCGAACGACTACTTCGGCCCGGTCGTGAAGAACCCGTTCTCGTACTTCGGCGGCCCGTCCGGCATCATCAGGCGAGCCGAACGGCTCGACATCGATGCGCTGCACGCGTTCTTCGACGAGCTCGGTTGGCTCGATCTCGACAACGCCGCGGCCTCACTCGAGGTCAATGGCACGCATCTCGAGTTCTTCGGCGTGGACGATCCGCATCGCGGATTCGACCGTCTCGAGGTCGTCGCCGCCGCGATCGACGACCTCCGCGCCGGCGACTCCTTCGGAGACGACGATTGGCCCGACCGTGGGAACGGTGCGCCCCTGCGTCCGTCGGTGACCATCGGCGTGACGCACGCCCCGTATCGACGGGTGCTGAATTCCTTCGTCAACCACGGGGCGCAACTACTCGTCGCCGGCCACACGCACGGCGGGCAGGTGTGCGTCCCCGGCGTCGGCGCGCTCGTCACCAACTGCGACATCCCACGCCGGCAGGCGAGCGGACTGAGCGTCTGGCGTCACGGGCTGCGCAGTGCGTTCCTCAACGTCTCCGCCGGCCTCGGCACGTCGATCACCGCACCGGTTCGATTCGCGTGTCCGCCCGAGGCGACGCTGATGACGCTCGTCGCGAGCCGCTGACGTCGCATCTCGCCGCTGGCCGGCGAGGACGGGGTGGTCGGGAGCACCCGAAATCTCGGCTATGCTTGTGGAGGCCTACGGGCCCCCCGGGGTGTGGCGCAGCTTGGTAGCGCGCTTCGTTCGGGACGAAGAGGTCGCAGGTTCAAATCCTGTCACCCCGACCGGGAGACCGGAGCCGCATGGCGGCCCGGAGTTCGAGCCCCCTCACTGCGAGGGGGCTCGAACTGTTCTCGAAGCTGTTCAGGCGACCGGATCGGAGGTCGGGTCGCCCGGATCCGTTCGACTGCGCCCGCTCGCCCAGCGGAAGAACCGCTCCAGCGGGCCGATGCCGGCGTACCTGCGCCACAGCAGGGCGAACGTGGCGGAACCGACGATGAGCCCGATCAGCAGCGCCCACGAGTCGTCCGTGACGACGCCGTCCTCCCGGACGTACTTCGCGTTCGCAATGACGACCAGGTGCAGGGTGTAGACCGTGAGCGGCATCGCTCCCATCGCGGTGAACGGGGAGAGCGCAACGCCGGCCATGCGGCGCACCGGATCCGCAGCGAGCCCGAGGAGGGCGGTCGTGCCGGCGAGGACGAGAACGCCGACGGCCGTGTTGCCCACCGTCTCGAGCGACGCCCGGACGGGGATGCTCCACGCCGTGGTCTCCGGTACCCGGGCGATATCGGTCGCGCCCGGCAGGAGCACGGCGATCGGCAGGGTCAGCGGCAGGACGGCTGCGGCGGCGATCGCCGCGCGCGCGAGTGTCCCGGCCCGCTCGAGGCCCGCCCTCGCGAGGCCCAGACCGATCAGCATGACCGGGACCCAGATCACGACGGGGTATGCGCCGAGCAGGAACCACTCGACGAGGATGCCGGCCGGGCCGTCAGCGACCTCGGCGAGCCCGCTCGAGCGCCCTGCCAGTTCGACGATCGCCGGCGTGACGACGAGGAGTCCGGCGCCGAGCGGCACCGCAACGCGCGACGGGACGAACAGCAGCGGCAGCATGACGAGGAACGCGACCCCGTAGACGTCGAGGATCACGAACACGAGCGGTCTGAACAGTGCGACGACCAGGACCCCGAGAGCGATGAGCAGGACCGCCCTGATCGCGATCTGGCGCCGGAGGGTCATCCGATCGACCGGTTCGCGCACGGGGTCGATGCCACCTGTCAGGAGTCCGAGCCCAGCCCCGGCGGTGAGGGCGAACAGCAGCCGGGGGCGTTCGTCGGCGATCGCGATGACCGAGTCCCAGAGCTGGTCCCCCGCGCCGGGTGCGACATGGGCCACGAACATGCCGATGAGGGCGAGGCCGCGAGCAGCGTCGACTCCCGCGATCCGCGACCGCATGGCGCGCACGTGGGTCGGACGGGAAACGGCCATGCGCCATCTTCCCATCCGCTTCGGTCGCAGCCGATCCGCTCTCCGTTGCGATCGCGGCCGCGCTCCGTTGCGCTCGCGGCGCATTCCGCGGCACTCCGACGATCAGGGACGCGGCGCGCAGACCGTGTATCGACCCGACTGCAGCTCGACGACGCATTCGTCGAACGGCGGCTCCCCGGCCCAGATGGTGGGGTCGTCGGCGGTCGGTTCGCCGGCGTCGGTCAGCCCGATGTGTGCGCCCGACAGCACGGCGATGCTCACGGCCGCCCCCCACCACGTCGCGAGTCGATCGTGATCGAGCCCGCCGATGTCGGCGGCGGCGGCTCGCTGGTCGGGGAGCGTCTCTCCGGTGGCGCCGGGTCGCGTCCCGACGGTGGCGACGCGCCCCGCGATCGACCATGCGAGTGCCATCACGAGTACCGTGCCGACGACGGCGACGGCCGCACGCGCGAGGATCGAGCGTGAACCGCTCCAGACGATGCGAGCGGCAGGCACGGTGGCCGCGCCGATGACCGGGGCGAATGCGAGGATGCCGGGTGCCGGATGTCGGACCCAACCGGGCGTGTGCCGGGAGACGAGCCACCATCCGAGGAACGTCGCGAGGCCGAGGATCGCGATGATGAGGACGGTGGCGGCCTCGCGCCATCCGACTCGGGCTCGTCCACGGCGGCCGAGCACGTCGGGATCGCGCCGCACGAGGCGCGCTGCGGCGATGAGCAGGGCGCCACCGCCGACCACCGCGAGTGCAGCGAGCGCCGCGACCGCACCCGCGGGAAGGTTCCAGGATCCGAGCAGGACGCCGATCTTCTCGCCCGGCGTGACCACGTACCCGCGCTGCCCGCCCGACAGGAGGAAGTACCCGAAGTCTCGGAGATTCGCCCAGTACCCCCCGAGCCCGAGCGTGAGGAGCTTGGCGAGTTCGAAGGCCAGGGTGGGTGCCGCCGCGGCGGCTGCGGCGACGAGCAACCTCGGCACCGTGGCGCGGAGTCGAGCGGGCAGCGGCCCGGCGGCGTCGAGCAGGACGGCGACCGCGAAGGCCGGAACCGCGAGCAGTGCGATGAACTTCGTCTGGATGGCGAAGCCGACGAGCAGTCCGGCCAGCCACGGTCGCCGATGGACGAAGAGGAGCGCTGCGGCGAGGAACGCGGCGGCGGTCACCTCGCCGAGCACGTCGACGGGAGTCTGGATCGGCGAGGGCAGTGCCGCCGTCTCGAAGGCGAGCGGAACGGCCATCGCCACGAGTGCCGCCCAGCGGCCGCCCAATCGGCGACCGAGCAGCCCGAGCGCCGCGACGAGCCCGACGTAGCCGAGCGTCGCCACGAACCTCCCGGCCAGGACGGGGTCGACTCCGAGCGCCAGCAGCCCGGCGACGGGAAGCAGGACGACCGGACCGGTCGAGATCCGCACGTCGAACGGGGTGAGCGTGCTGCCCGAGAGCGTCCCGTCGCTCGCGTAGCCCAGTCCGCGGACGAGGTTGAGCGGCACGGTCAGATTGAACGCCTCGTCCTCCCAGAGGCGCACGGTGACGATGCCGGGGACGACCACGGCCAGGTTGGCCAGGATCAGCGCCGCGAAGACCACCCACCAGGCCGCACGCATGACGGAGGCGCGGCCGAGCACCGTCGCCGTGCCGCGCCCGGCGTCCGATGCGGTCGTCACCTGGCGGCTCCGGGCCGAAGGGACACCCGCCAGAGCTCGGCCGCCGCAGCGACGGCGAAACGCCTGAGGCGCTTGGGCGGGAGCTTGGGCTGACGCTCGACGCCCCACATCGTGCCCGACTGGTTGGAACCACGTCGGGGCAGGCTCGCGACCTCGACGTAGCGCACGGAGTACCCGCGTCGCACCTCGGCGAGCGAGAAGTGGACGTGCGGAACCAGCGCATCGGTCGGCACCGCGGCGAGCAGCTCGGCCAACGGCGCGGGCCGATAGGCGCGCAGCGGGGTGTTCACGTCGGGCACGCGTCGGCCGACCGCAGCCCACACGACGACACCCACCGCGAACGTGAGCGCCCGGCGGAACCACGGATCCCCACGACCGCGACGAACGCCGTGCACGACATCGGCCGAGGTCGAGACGGAGGCACGCACCGTCTTGGCCAGGTCGGACCCGTGGAACTGACCGTCTCCGTCGACATGGAGGACCAGGTCGGGCGATCGCTCGAGTCCGGCGCGATACGCGGCCAGTGCGCTGGGCCCGTGTCCGCGGTTCTCGTCGGCGCGGATGGGGACGAGCGCCGGCAGTTCGGCTTCGAGTTCGCGGAGCACTCGGAACGTCTCATCCGTCGATCGGTCGTCGACGACCACGATGCTGAGCCGCACGGCGAGCGGTGCGAGGTGCTCGTCGATCTCGGCCAGGAAGCCGGGCAGCCCCTCGGCCTCGTTGTAGGCCGGCATGACGACGACGAGATGGTCCAGCTGCACACGTCCTCCCGACGCTCGACCGGACGCGGGGCGGTGCCGGCTCCGTAGTAGCGTAGTCGAATGTCACAGCACGCTCGTTGGCGCCGTCTCGCCGGTCTCGGGGCTCGATTCCTCACCGTCGGCGCCATCAGCACGATCATCGAGATCGCGGTGTTCAACCTGCTCTACCTCGTGCTCGGCGTCGATGTCGTGGTGGCGAAGGTCGTCGCCTCGCTCGTCGCGCTGGTGAACGCGTACATCGGCAACCGCGAGTGGACGTTCCGGCACCGCGGCGGACACACGAGGGCCGTGGAGATCACGCTGTTCATCGTCGTCAACGCCGTCTGCACGGCGCTCGGCGCACTGCTGGTCTGGGCCGGCGTCGAGGCCGCCTCCGCGATGCTCGGCCGCGAGGCGGGTCCGTTCGTCGTGAACGCCGTGAACCTGGCGAGCATCATCGTCGTCGTCGTGCTGCGCTTCCTGCTGTACCACTACGTCGTGTTCCGGGGAGTTCGGGTCCGCGAGGATGCGGTGACCGCCCCTTCCGCCGCACCGAACAACTCCGCGACGCCGCACTGATCGGGCGACCGGTCGCGCACGGCGCGCGGATTCGCGAGGATCGGCGGTCCGCTCAGTGCGACGACAGGTATCGCTGGAGCGCCGTCGCGGCGGGTTCGGGGTCGAACCCGGTCGCGCGGATCTTCGCGAGGTCGAGTTCGCCGTGCATCGGCCTCGCCGCGATCGCCTGTCCGGCAGCGACACGCTCACCGACGTAGGCGCCCGTGGTCGTCGGCCGAACCCGGCCGGGTTCGTGGCCGACCTCGGCGAAGACGTCGCGCGCGATGTCGAACCAGCTCACCACCGGGCCGCCGTTGGAGAGATGGTACGTCCCGTGCTCGGCGCGGCGGTCGAGCAGGTGGCGGATGCCGCGGGCAAGCTCGTCCGCGAAGGTGAGCCGCCCCGTCTGGTCGGCGACCACCGCGGGGTCGACGCCGTCCTCGGCGAGCCGAGCCATGGTGCGGACGAAGTTCGGGCCGTCGCCGATGAGCCACCCGGTCCGGATCAGGTAGTGCCTCGGCACGAGCTGCACGGCGAGCTCGCCCGCCGCCTTCGAGGCACCGTACGCACCGAGCGGCGCGGGCTGTTCGTGCTCGATGTGGGGAGATGTCGATCCGTCGAAGACGTAGTCGGTCGAGACGTGGACGAGCGTGATGCGCCGTCGTCGCGCGATGTCGGCGAGCACGCCCACAGCGGTGGCGTTCACGGTCCACGCGTCCGCGCGCCCGTCGACCTCGGCTCGATCGACCGCGGTGTAGGCGGCCGCGTTGATGATGGTGCCCACCCCCGACCAGTCGTAGGAGCGGATCGACTCGGGCGAGGCGAGGTCGAGTTCTCCCCGGCCCGGGAAGCGGGCGGGGACCGGGTCACCACCGCCGGCTCCACCGAACGACGCTCGGAGGGCGCGGCCGAGCTGACCGGTGCCTCCGAGCACGACGGTCTCGAGCGGCCGGACCGCCGTCGCCTCGGCGAGGCTCGGGTTCGCGCGGTCCTTGTCCGAGACCACGGCCCGGTCGAGGGGAATCGGCCACTCGACGCCGAGCGCCGGATCGCCGAGGTCGACCGCCGAGTACGCGGCATCCGGCGACCAGTGGTCGTTGACGAGGTACGTGTACGCGGTGTTGGGCTCGAGCGCTTGGAAGGCGTTCGCGATCCCGCGAGGAACGAAGACCGCGGTGCCCGGATCGAGCTCGTGCGTGACGACGCGCCCGAACCCCGACCCCGGCCTGAGGTCGACCCAGGCGCCGAACGCCCGACCCGTGGCGACGCCGAGGTACTTGTCCCACGGTTCGGCGTGGAACCCGCGAGTGGTCCCGACCGCGGCGTTGAAGGACACGTTCTGCTGCACGGGAGCGAAGTCGGGAAGCCCGAGCGCGATCATCTTCTCCCGCTGCCAGTGCTCCTTGAACCACCCGCGTGCGTCGCCGTGAATCGCCAGGTCCACGACGAGCAGCCCCGGGATCGCGGTCTCGCGGACGGCCGGCCGAGGCGACGAGCCGGTCAACGGCCGAGCTCCGCGTATCGAGCCTCGGTGGCGGCCTTCTGGGGTCCCCACCAGGCCTCGTTGTCGCGATACCACTCGATGGTGCGTGCCAGTCCGTCGCGGAAGTCGGTGTACCTCGGCGCCCACCCGGTCTCGGTCCGGAGCTTGGAGGCGTCGATGGCGTACCGCAGGTCGTGTCCCGGCCGGTCGTCGACGAGGTCGTACGCGTCGCGAGGCTGTCCGAGCAGCTCGAGGATCGTCTCGACGACCTGGAGGTTGTTCCGCTCACCGTTCGCGCCGATGAGGTACGTCTCGCCGACACGTCCCCGCTCGAGGATGGCCAGGACGGCGCTGTTGTGATCGTCGACGTGGATCCAGTCGCGCACGTTGCGGCCGGAACCGTACAGCTTCGGCCGCTTCCCGCCGAGCACGTTGGTGATCTGGCGCGGGATGAACTTCTCGACGTGCTGGTACGGCCCGTAGTTGTTGGAGCAGCTGCTGATCGTGGCCCGGAGACCGAAGCTGCGCACCCAGGCGGCGACGAGGAGGTCGGATGCCGCCTTCGTCGAGGAGTACGGGCTGGAGGGTCGGTACGCCGTCGACTCGGTGAACTTCGCGGGGTCGTCGAGCTCGAGATCGCCGTAGACCTCGTCGGTCGAGATGTGATGGAAGCGGAGCTCGCGCTCCCGTGCCGCCTCGATGAGGGTGTACGTGCCCAGGATGTTGGTGTCGACGAAGGGTCTCGGGCCGGCGAGAGAGTTGTCGTTGTGGGACTCGGCGGCGAAGTGCACGATCGCGTCGGTCGCCGGATCGAGCTCGGCCGTGAGTGCGCCCACGAGGCCCGCGTCGCCGATGTCGCCGCGGACGAAACGGAATCGGTCGGAGGGCACGCCCTCGAGCGAGGCGAGGTCGCCGGCGTACGTCAGCTTGTCGAGCACGACGACGTCGTGCCCGGTGTGCTCCAGTGCGTGGCGGACGAAGTTCGAGCCGATGAACCCGGCTCCGCCGGTGACGAGCAGTGTGCTCACGCGGTCCCACCCTGTTCGAGAAGGCCAGCGAGGTACTCGCCGTAGCCGGACTTGTCGAGCGAGGCGGCACGTTCGCGGAGCTCGTCGTCGCTGATCCAGCCCTGACGCCAGGCGACCTCCTCGGGCGCACCGACCTTGAGGTTCTGACGCCGCTCGATGGTGCGAACGAACTCCGTCGCGTCCGACAGCGAGTCGAACGTTCCGGTATCGAGCCAGGCGGTGCCGCGCGGCAGGATCTCGACGCGGAGCCTGCCCTGGGCCAGGTAGGCGGCGTTGACGTCGCTGATCTCGTACTCTCCGCGCGCGGACGGCGAAAGGGACCGGGCGATCGCGACCACATCGTTGTCGTAGAAGTAGATCCCCGGTACCGCGTAGGCGCTCTTCGGGTGCACGGGCTTCTCCTCGAGCGAGCGCACCTGTCCGTCGTCGCCGAACTCGACGACGCCGTACGCCGACGGATCGGCGACCCGATAGGCGAACACCGCAGCACCGTCGAGCCCTCGGAACCGCGAGAGCTGCGTTCCCATGCCGGGGCCGTAGAAGATGTTGTCGCCGAGCACCAGGCACACGTCGTCGTCACCGATGAAGTCGGCGCCGATCACGAACGCCTGCGCGAGGCCGTCGGGGCTGGGCTGCTCGGCGTACGAGATCTCGACGCCGAACTGCGATCCGTCGCCGAGGAGACGATGGAACTGCGGGGCGTCGTGCGGCGTCGTGATGACGAGGATGTCGCGGATCCCGGCGAGCATGAGCGTGCTGAGCGGGTGGTACACCATCGGCTTGTCATAGACGGGAAGCAGCTGCTTGGACACGCCGATCGTGATCGGGTGGAGTCTCGTGCCGGAGCCGCCGGCGAGGATGATGCCCTTCATCGCTTCGATTCTGCCGGACGGACGGATCACCCGTCGCTGCAGCCCGGCGCGTCGATGGTCACGCCGGCGGGCCGCACGAGCGGCGTGTGCCTGACCTCGAGCGGGCCGTACGCCGCATCGGCCTCGCCGCCGAAGGTCGCGACGATCGTGTGGGAGGACGCGGGGACGTTGCGGATGTTGACCTTCACCGCCGGTCGGCCGAGGTGCGGGAGTGGCGTGGCCGCAGCGGGCGCCCCGTCGACCGTCACCGACTGCAGCGTCGCCCCGACCGGGCCGTAGAGGACGACGTCGGTCGAGATGTCGCCCCTCGGGAAGTACTTGCCGGTCGCGACGTACTCGGCGAGTCCGTCGACGTCGCCCGGCTGAACGGTGTTGGTCAAGGTGGCGTTGGTCGTGAACGTGGGGGCCGTGCCCGCACCGACTGTGCACGCGTCGGTGGAGGCGGCGACGTCGAGCTGGAGGTAGTAGTCCATCTTGCCCTGCGTGATGTCGTTGACGTAGACGCCCAGGACGCTCTCCGACGAGTTGTCCGTCGGCAGGATGCCGGTGATGCGCGACTCGGCGATGTACTCGGCCTCAGCGGCGTCGGACGGCACGTACATGAGGCGGTCCTCGTCGACGGAGCGCGTCAGCGCCTCGACGAGCGCGCCCGCGTCTCCGCCGCCCGACGTGAGCACCCTGAACACGGATGCGGCAGCGGCGGCGAAGAAGGCATCCTGGTCCTCCGGCTCGTCGTATCGCGAGTACACCTCGTTGAGCACGAGGCTCGCGGCGTTCTCGGATGTGAGCTTCTCGCCCGTCGGCAGCGCGACGGGACCGGTCGCGCCGAGGATGTAGCCGAGGGCGACCGGGTCGAAGGAGACGACCCCGTCGACCTGGTCGCCGAAGGACTCGTCCCAGAAGGCCCGGATCAGCTCGGAGGTCTCGGGGAAGTCGGGCGTCAGCGTGACATCCATCATGTAGCGGCCGATCTTGTCGCCGTACAGCGCCTCGGTCTCGGCATCGAGCGGGATGATCGGCTCGGCGCGCCCGTTCTGGAAGTCGCTGCTCGACGCCTGCCGGGCGATGCTGATCCGTCCGTCGGTGACGTTCACGAGCAGCAGCGCGGCAGGATTGCCGCCGGTGCCGCGTGCCTCGGCGAGGTTCTGGAACAGGACGAGGTAGTTCCGCGGACCGTCGGCACCGAGTGCGCCGGGCAGGACCGCGAGGGCCTGCTGTGCGGGCAGGATCATCGGCTCGAGCTCGGTCACCGCGCCGTCGAGCTGGTCGACGCCGTCGCGGACCGGACCGATGAGCGCCTCGCGGTCGATCGAATCGAGCTCGGATGCGACGTGGACGATCGTGTCGGCGACGCCGTCGATCTTCGTCGAGAGTTCGGTGAGGGCGACGAGGTCGACAGCGCCGTCGACGGGCTTCAACGCGTCGATGCTGAGCGTCGTGGCGGGTTCGACGACGCCGTCGACGAGGTCGTCGACCGACGCCGACGTGATCCTGACGGCCTGCAGGTTCGCCCCGAGCGTGGGGACCCATTCGAAGGAGCGCCACATCGGATCGTCCGTCAGTTCGCGCGCCTTCGCCGAGTGCGTGCGGAGCTGATCGATCGTCGCGATCGCGCCTTCCTGGTCGCCGTCGAGCACCTGCTGCTGTGCCTGTTTCGCGAGCGGGATCGCCTGCTCGAGTTCGTCCTTCGCCGCGAACCCGCGTTCGGCGACCTGCGCACCGGCCACGCCGATGCCGACGATGAGGATGACGAGCAGCGGCCAGAAGATCGAGTGGAAGATGATGCGACGGCGGCGGCGCTTCCGCTGTCCGCCACCGGAGCTGCGATGATGCCGCTCCGGTGCGAGCACGAAATCGGGGGTCGTCACGATGCCCCATAGTAGATGCGCGTGCCCGTGAATCGACCCGGAGCGGGGTCACGATCCGGACACGCCATCAGTAGGCGCCCTGAGCCCGGAGCACCGCCCGCCCGGTGCGGTAGAGGATGATGACGTCACCGGTCAGCGACCAGTTCTCGACGTAGTAGAGGTCGAGGCGCACGCTGTCGTCCCACGAGAGGTCGGATCGACCCTGCGTCTGCCAGAGGCCGGTGATACCCGGCCGCACGAGCAGGCGCCGACGCGCCCAGTCGTCGTAGCGCTCGACCTCCGCCGCGAGCGGCGGGCGCGGTCCGACGAGGGACATCTCACCGCGCAGCACGTTCACGAACTGCGGCAGTTCGTCGAGGCTGTATCGGCGCAGGATGGCGCCGATGCGGGTCACGCGCGGGTCGGTGCGCATCTTGAAGAGCACGCCGTTGCCGTCGGTGCGGTCGAGGAGCGTCGGCAGCTGCGCCTCGGCGTCGACGACCATCGAGCGGAACTTCAGCATGCGGAAGCGTTCGCCGTTGAGGCCGACGCGCTCCTGCGAGTAGATCGCCGGTCCGTCGCTGTCTCGGCGCACGAGCACGGCGATCGTCAGGAGCACCGGGCTGAGGATGACGAGGGCCAGCGCGGACACGACCACGTCGAACGCGCGCTTGGCCGCGTACTTTCGTCCGGTGAACACGGGGTAGTCGACCTGGATCAGCGGGAGCCCGGCCACGGGTCGCGCGTGGATGCGCGGGCCCGCGACATCCGTCATCGCCGGCGCCACCACGAGGTTCGTCGACGTCGCCTCGAGCTGCCAGCCCAGCTCGCGCATGCCGCGCGGATCGATCGTGTCGGCGCCCGTGAAGACGACCGTGTCGGCGCGCGCATCGCGCAGCGCGTCGTCGATCGCGTCGTACGCGCCGAGGACCGGGATGCCGGGCGCGAGCTCGCGCGCCGCTTCGCCGTGCTCGGTCACGGCGCCGACGATGAGGATGCCGGAGATGCCGTCGCGGGCGATCTGCTCTGCGACGTGCACCGACTTCTGGCGTTCCCCCATGAGGATGGCACGGTGCAGGAAACGGCCCGCGGCACGCTGGCGCAGCAGCCACTTCCGCCACGCCCAGCGCCCGGTGACGAGCAGGACGAGGCCGAGCGGGAAGGCGACGAGCACGTAGGCGCGGCCGATCTCGGATCGGAGCAGGAACGCGAGGATCGCCAGCACCGCGAAGACTCGGATGCTCGCGTCGGCGATGCGCCGGTACTCGGCCGTGCCCGCGCCGATGATCGTACGATCACGCGTCGCGAAGACCGCCAGGGACACGAACCAGCCGGCGGCGAGGAGCGCGGAGACGAGCGCATAGCTGAGGAGGAAATCGGCGTCGCCGTCGAGTCCGGGGATGCGCAGGGACGTGCCCGTCGTACCGAACCGGATGAACTGCGAGCCGTAGACGGCGAACACGATGACGACGAGGTCGGTCACGAGCAGCCGACGCGCGTACGAGCGCTGCCACTCGGCGACCACCTCGGCCGGACTCGTCTCGGTGGACTGCCGCGTGAGGGTCATCAATCACCTCCGCCGCCGCGACTCCAGGGCCCGATGTCGACCCCCGAGCACCCGCCGTTCGGGTCGGCGGGCATGGACAGGCTATCGCCGGATGTCCCCATCTCGGAGGACAGGGTCGAAAGTGTCCCCCGAACTGGGGCGCGCCCCGGAACCGGCGATGCCGACATCAGGGCGCCGTCAGCCGTGCCGGCCGCGCAGCCGTCCCCCACTCTCCTGCAGGTAGCACACGCCGCAGAGCGACTCGTAGGCGACCTCGACGCCGTCGATCGCGACCTGGTCGCCGTCGAACACGTACCGCTCGCCGACGCGACGGCCGTTGAAGATGGCCTTGCGGCCGCACCGGCAGATGGTCTTCAGCTCCTCGAGGCTGTGCGCGACCTCGAGCAGGCGGCGGCTGCCCTCGAACGCGACGGTCTGGAAGTCGGTGCGGATGCCGTACGCGAGGACCGGGATGTCGTCGAGCAGCGCGATCCGCAGCAGGTCGTCGACCTGGTCTCCCGTGAGGAACTGCGCCTCGTCGACGAGCAGGCAGCTCACGTCGCGCCCGCTCGCCTCGATCACGGGCGTGCGGTGACGCTGGAAGAGGTCGAGCGTCTGGTCGTCGGGTGCGATCGTGAAGTCGACTTCGCGCACCACCCCGAGCCTCGAGACGATGTCGCGGTCGCCCTTCGTGTCGACTGCGGGCTTGGCCAGCAGCACCCGGTGACCACGCTCCTCGTAGTTGAAGGCCGCCTGCAGCAGCGCGGTCGACTTGCCCGAGTTCATCGCACCGTACCGGAAGTAGAGCTTGGCCACTACTCGAGCATCCCGTCCTCCGCCGCGCGGCGGATCAGCTCGGCCCGTCGGCTCGCGGGCCGACCGACCTTGGCGTACTTGTCGCGCGCGCGGCGCAGGTACGTCTTCGCGGTCTCGTAGCCGACCTCCATGCCGGCGGCGACCTCGGCCGTCGACATCCCCTGGACGTAGAGCTGGACGGCGCGACGCTCGGCGGCGCTGAGCGCGGCCTCCGGAGGTGCCGAGACCGACGGGCCCGCCTCGCCCGGGTCGGAGGCGGCGGACCGGTCACCGGACGCGCGAACGGCACGCTCGCCCCGGAGCGCGCGCCGGGCCGCCGAGACCACGGCGTCGACGGGCAGCGTCTTCGAGACGAAGGCGTCCGCTCCGGCGGCCAGGCAGCGGGCACGCGATGCCTCGTCGTCGACCGCCGTGACCACGACCACGATGGCTCCGGCGGCGCGGCACGCACGGATCCGCGACTCGATGGAGACCGTGTCGCCGAGCTGGAGGTCCATGAGCACGAGGTCGACGGGGAAGTCGGGATGTCGGATGAGGTCGAGCCACTGCGTCGTCCGGATGACGACCTCCAGGTCGGGTGAGTGATCGGCGATCCAGCTCGAGATGCCGTCGACGATGACGGCGTGGTCGTCGAGGATCGCGACCCGGACGACGTCGGCGGCGTCGGGTTCAGGCGTCATATCGGAACTCCACCCGCACATTCTCTCGCGCCATCTCGAGGTCGCCGCGCACGCCGACGGCACGGGCGACGGCGAGGAACCGTTCGACCTCCCGTCGCGACGGCGCCGAGCCGCCGTCGGCGTCGACGATCGCGACCACGCTCACGATCGCGCCGCCGCCCTCCGCATCAACGGAGATCCGGATGGCGTCCGAGCGCCCGCCGCTGCTCAGCCAGGAGAGCAGCGCCGTGAGCGGCGGCCGTTGTTCGCTGCGCAGTCGTCCGGCGGTCGCTCCCGGATCCTGCACCGTGATCGGAACCCGACGGGCGGCCTCGATCGAGGCGGCGAGGTCGTCGAGCCAGGTCGATTCGATGCCGGCCTTCAGTGCTCGACGCAGCAGTTCCGCGAGTTCGCGGGCCCGGTCCGCATCCGCGACGCTGATCCGCTCCGAGTTCGTGATGTCCGCGAGGAACGGGAGCACCTCCCGGCTCAGGACCGAGACGCGACCCTGCTGCACCGAGCGAACGATTCCGGCGCGCATCCCCCCGTCGCGCTCGAGTGCGATCGAGTTCGCGTGTCGCTGCCATGCGAGGCTCTCGCGGACGATCGTCGCCGAGTACGCGGCTCCCGCCGCGGAGAGCGCCAGCACCGCGACCGAGTTGACGGCGACGAGGGCGGCGGCGTTCGCCTGGGTCGCGCTCGCTCCGGCCGATCCGACCGCGAGGATGGCGAGCACGGCTGCGGCGACCGTTCCGGCCGCGAGCAACGACACCCAGGTACTGAACGGTGCGAGGGAGAGGATCATCATGCCCACGACGAGGGGACCGTAGTCGTCGTACAGGTACCGGTCGGCGCCGACCGTGCTCACGTATTCGGCGATCGCCCCGCCGACGGCGAGCGCGACCGTGAACCACAGCCGGTCCACCGTGAACGGCGCACGGGCCGGGAGTGCCGACACGGTCGCCACCCCTCCCGCGGCCGCGACGAGGACGATGCCGACGATCGCGGCGAGCGGGGAGCCCACCTCGCCCCAGTGCCACCCGGTCAGGCCGATCGCGGTCGCGACCGACAGGATCGAGCCGATGAGGACGAGCGGCGCCGCCGCGACACCGCCGATCGGGTCGACCTCCTGTTGCGTGAGCCGCAGCGCAGTACTCATTCGCCCCCCTCCGGGACCGCGAGCATCACGGTCGTGCCGACGCCCGGCCGCGACCAGACCCGTGCGCGACCGCCCTCCTGCTCGATGCGGCCCTTGATCGAGGTGCGGAGCCCGATGCGATCCTCCGGCACGCGGTCGGGGTCGAAGCCGCGTCCGTCGTCGACGACCACGACGGTGACCTCCCCGTCCGCACGCCCCAGGGCGACCTCGACGTCGTCGACGCCGGCGTGGCGGGCCACGTTCATGAGGCACTGCGCGACGGCGGCCTCGATCGCGGCGCGGCGCCGGGGACCGACGGCGGTCAGGGCGTCAGCCGCGCCGGACACGTTGACGGACAGTCCGGCGTCGCGAGCGACATCGAGCGCGTCCGCGAGCGGTTCGGTGCGACCCGGTGTCGCGACGGTCGAGGTCGTGCCGGCCCGGCCCGGTCGCGCCGGGTGCCCGCTCGAGGCGTCGGATGGCTCGTGGCCGCCCGCCGCACGGACCACTGCGGCGACCGGCCCCCCGGTTCCGGTCGGCGCGGCGACCGCCTCGGCGTCGTCGACGTGCTCGGTCGCCCAGTCGCGCCCGACGATCAGCGTGAGGTCGTGGCCGATCGCGGCGCGGAGGCGCTCGTCGACCGGGCCCGAGCCCGATGCCGCGATCGCGACGAGGTGGCTGAGTGCGGTGTCGTGCAGGCGCGCGATGGCGCGCAGCTCGTAGTCGTGACGGATGACGAGCTCGCGCGTCTGCTGACTTGCCCGGTGCAGCGCCGTCTCGCGTCGTGCGTCGCTGCGGGTCATGCCGTCGAAGACCCTTGTGACGATCACGATGCCGAGCGCGGCGGCCGCTGCCGCGCTCGGCGCCCAGGCCGCGCCCGCGGTCGCGGCACCGAGGAACGACGCGGCCTCGCCGAGTCCCCAGCCGAGCACCGCCCAGGTGATCGCGATCCGTGATCCGATGCCGGCGCCGCCGACGAGCAGCAGCGCGGTGCGCGGCATGGCGAGCACCGCGTTGTTCGTCGTCTCGAAGCCGTTGCCCGGGGCCATCACGAGCACGGTGAGTCCGTAGACGACGGCGGTCCCGCCGAGCAGGTACACGACGGTGAGGGTGACGCTCGGCCGGAGCGCCACGAGCGCGAACAACGCGGCCTGCACGCCGACGAGGACGAGCGCCGCGATCGCGGCCTGCCGATCCGATCCGGCCTCGCCGGTCGGCTCGAGCGCGATCGACGCGATCGCGATCACGAGGGCCGATGCGAGGCACACCGCTCCGGCGGCATGCCCGGCGCTCGCGAGCGCCCGACTCAGGGACGCCTTCGCGAGATGCTCGGGCAGACCAAGCGTCATGTGTGCTCCGATCCGGCCGTCGGGGAAACGGCACTGGCCGGATTATCGCATTCGGCAGGCGTTCGGCCCAGTCGGACAACCGCCGTCAGAACAGCATCGCGGGTGCGGCGGAATCGAGCGTGCGTTCGGCTGACGACGCAACGGACGCAGTCGACCGGACCCCGCCGGTGACCGCGTCCTCGCGGCCGCGCTCGAGCCGGTGCGCGCGCATGAGCGGTCGGATCCGCGCCGCGAGCCAGCTGCGGTACTCCTTCGGCGCATAGGCGGTGGACCCGGGGAACATCGCCCGGTACTTCGGCACGAGTTCGGGGTGCTCGCGCGCGAGCCAGGCGAGGAACCACGGCTTCACGGCGCCTCGCAGGTGGAGTGCCGAGTAGACGACGCTCGTCGCCCCGGCGGCCTTCGCGCGTCGCAACGCGTCGTCGAGGTGCGCCGTCGTGTCGGTGAGGAACGGGAGGATCGGCATGAGGAAGACGGTGCACTCGAACCCGGCGTCGCGCACGGCCGTGACCACCGCGAGGCGAGCCGCGGTCGTCGGGGTGCCCGGCTCGATCGAGCGCTGGAGTTCGTCGTCGTACACCGCGATGGACATCGCGAGGTCGATCGGAACGTGTTCGCGTGCGCGAGCGAGGAGGGGCAGGTCGCGGCGGAGCAGCGTGCCCTTCGTGAGCACGCTGAACGGGGTGCCACTGCCGGCGAGCGCTTCGATGATGCCCGGCATGAGCGCGTACCGTCCCTCAGCGCGCTGGTAGGGGTCGGTGTTCGTGCCGAGCGCGACCGGTTCGTGCCGCCAGGACGGCTTCGCGAGCTCGCGCCGCAGGACGTCGGCGACGTTGACCTTGACGATCAGCTGTCGATCGAAGTCGTCGCCGGCGCCGAGGTCGAGGTACTCGTGGGTCGGCCGTGCAAAGCAGTTGTGGCTGACCACGCCGTTCGCAATGAAGTCCTCGGTAGTCGTCGTGATGTCGAGCATCTCGATCTCGGTGCCGAGCGGTTCGACGGCGACGACGCGCAGATCAGCGTGCGTCTTCACCATCGTTCCGAGTATCGAGCGCTTGCGGAGGATCGCTGGGTCGGTGAAGTCGAAGAATCGCTGTCGAGCCGCCACTCCCCCACGTAGTCGGACATTCCGAACACCATTCGCCGCCGGACCTTCGACCACGGCATCGAACCCGAACTTCTCGAGCGACGTCGCCGTCGCCTCGATCATGCGGATGTCGCGGTTGGAGATGCGGAGGATGCCACGGGAATTCGACCCCTCGGCATCGAAGACACCGGCGAGGAATCCGGCGTGCCAGGCTGCGCTCGGATCAGCTGGCCACTCGATGAGCTCGGTGATCCGCGAGTGGTCGGCCCGACGGTTCGTCCGAATCGCCATCATCGGGCGTCTCGTGGCCGTCGCCGTCGAGAACTCGAACGTCGTTGTGGCCACCCCGAACCCGAGCAGGTACTCGCGACTCCGATCGAGCGCTTCGCCATCCGCCAGCGCAAGACGGAAGCGATATGCGCGGTAGGACTGATCTGGCCTCCCGGTGCGCGGATCGTCTCGTTCGAGCAGCATCCCATCGCCGCGAATCATCCCGGTGAGGTAACCCTGACGATACTCCTCCGTCCGTTCGAAGTCCGGCCCGGTGGCTCCACGACCGAACCCGATCAATGAATTCCCGGTGGTGATGTACGGACGCCGATTCGCTCCATGCATCGCGCCGGTGACGTGCTTCCACCCGCGCTCGGTCAGGAAGCGGTGATCGCCACTCGCCACCAGCGTCGTACCGTCGGCCAAGGTGATCCGGTAGGCGCGCTTTCGCGTCGACCACTTGGCAAGCACCGTAGATGGCGCATAGCGCCGGTATCCGTCTCGCCGCGCGGTCCCGACCACTGTGTCGCCTGGTTCGACATCGCGCAGTTCGCGCACCGATCCGTCCGCCATCGTGATCCGCGTACTCGGATCCAGGCAGTAGACGCAGGCATGACTGCATCCCCGATAGGGATTGATGGTCCAGCCGAACGGAACGTACGACTGGCCCGGCACTCTGTTCAGCGCGGACTTCGCGAGCACCTCGTGGAATGTCACGCCGGCGAACTCGGGGGTCTGCACCGACCTGACGAGGTTGTTCAGGCGAGCCAGGCCCGGCAGCGCGTCCTGCTGTTCGACGCCGAGTTCCTGCCCGTTCCACCGCACACGTTCATTCGAACACATGTTCGAATCCGTCGCAAGCGGGCGCACCGCGAGAGGACACGTCGACGCGACGTCTCCGGGCTACGCTGTGGCGATGTCCCGGACGTCGGATCACGAGCACCGCGGCCCGTCGCGCCGCGCGCTCGCGTGGCGGCGGGTCGTGCTGACCGTCGTCGGCATCGGATACGGCATCGGCCTGTGGACGGTGCTCTTCTGGCCCGTGCACGTCGACGGCGAGGGCGGGCTCATCCGAGTCGACGGGATCATCGACCTCCTGGCGCGGATGGGGATGCCGGCGGGCATCCGCTACCCCCTGGTGCAGAGCGGTCTGAACGCCGTCCTCTTCCTGCCGTTCGGCGCGCTGTGGGCGGCGTGGTTCCGTCGCCAGCGCCTGCACCTGGTGATCTCGGCGACGCTGCTCGCATCGGCCGCGAGCCTCGCCGCCGAGATCGCCCAGGCGCGCTACCTCCCCGAGCGCACGTACGACCTCCGCGATGTGGTCGCGAACGGGATCGGCGCGGGCATCGGCGCGCTCATCGTGGTCCTCGCGGCACGGCGCCCGCCGGAGCGCGCTCCGACGACGTGACGACGGACGCCGCAGCGCCGCGGCGCGCGCCGAGCTCGAGCTCCTCCCCCAGCCAGCGTCGCCGCAGCCATCGGTCGTGACTGGCGACGACCACTGCGCCGGGGAACCCGCCGAGCGCGTCCTCGAGCTCGCCCGCGAGGGCGAGCGAGAGGTGATTCGTCGGCTCGTCGAGGAGGAACACGTGCGGCGGCGCGGCGATCACGAGCGCGAGTGCGAGTCGACGCTGCTGACCGACCGAGAGCCGCCCGACCGGGCGATCCAGGTCGCGCGGCGCGAAGAGTCCGAGCCCGTCGAGCGGGACCCGTTCGGCGCGCCGCTCCCCCAGGGTGCGCGCATAGATCGCGCGCGGCGAGGCATCCGGGTCGGCGAACCGCACGTCCTGCTCGAGCAGGCCGACGCGGAGGCCACGCCGTCGATGCACGGTGCCGTCATCCACGCCGAGGCGCCCGGCGAGCACCGCGAGGAGCGTCGACTTGCCCGCCCCGTTCGCCCCGGTCACGAGCAGCCGTGTGCCCGGCGTGACCCGGAGTGCCGGGACGTCGAGACGACCGCGCACCGACACGTCCGTCAGGTGCAGGAGCGGCCCCGCATCCTCGGCCGGCGCGGTCGCACCCGTGGGGATGCCCGAGAAGGCGAGCGGTGCAGGCGGACGGGCCACCTGCGTCCGCTCGAGGTCGTCGAGCCGGAGCTCGGCGTTCCGCACCCGCCGCGAGACCGCCTGCTCGACGTTCTCGCGCTTGAAGTGCTTGAGGAACTTGTCGTTGTCGGTGGCCGCTCGGCCGTGGGCGACGTTCCGCGCGCGCTCGGCGACCACCAGGCGGAGCCGCGTGAGCTCCGACTGCTCGTCCTCGTACTGGCGACGCCAGCGCTCGCGCTCCGCTGCCCGGACGGCGAGGTACTCGGTGAACGAGCCGCCGAAGGCGGTACCGGCGGATGCCGCGAGCGCGCCGTCCCGATCGCCTGAGCCCGGCACACCCGAGCCTGCGCGGGCGAGCGCGACGGCGCCGCCGCGTCCCGGATCGAGGTCGAGCAGGCCGGTGGCGACCCGGTCGAGGAACTCGCGGTCGTGGCTCGCGAACGCGACCGGTCCCCGCCAGGCGCGAAGCCGCTCCTCGAGGAAGGCCGCGGCATCGTCGTCGAGGTGGTTCGTCGGCTCGTCGAGCAGCAGAGCCTCGGGCGCCGACAGGAGGAGCGCGGCGAGCGCGAACCGGCTGCGCTGACCGCCCGACAGCTCGTCGATCCGGCGTCCGAGGCCGAGGCCGCCGATGCCGAGCCCGTCGAGCAGCTCATCGCGCCGCCGCTCGACCGACCAGACGTCGGCGCGCTCCGCCGCCTCGAGGGCGCGCGCGTAGCGTTCGGCCGCGAGGTCGGGCGGGACGTCGACGCGCTCGTCGGCGTCGCCGCCGCCGAGCGCATGCGCTGCGTCGTCGAGCTCACGCTCGATCGCCCGGACCTCGGCGATCGCCGCCTCGATCACGTCGTCGACGCGATCGTCCGGCGCGAACGGCAGTTCCTGCCGGAGCAGCCCGGTCCGCTGCGGCCGCACGATACGGCCCTGCACGGCGGCACCGGGAAGGTCCGCCCCGGCGAGCAGGCGGAGGAGGGTCGACTTGCCGGCGCCGTTCTCGCCGATGAGTCCCAGGCGATGGCCCGGGGCGACCGCGAGGCCGAGGTCGGAGACGACACGACGATCGCCGAACGCGACGGAGAGCCCGTCGCCGCGGAGGTGGGTGGAATGGGTGACAGTGGCAGACATGCGGAAGGAATCCCTTCGCGAGGTGCCCCCGGACCGTCGGCAGGCGCCCGCGCGCTTCGGCGAGCACGGACGACGCGTCGACCGGCGGTCGTCGCGCGAGAGCGGCGCCGACGGCCCGGGAGCGAGGTGGATCCCGCCGGGCATGTGCCGTCGTCAGGGCGTGCGCGAACACGGTCGCGATCAGTGCTGGAGCGCACACCCCGGTGTCGACGGCGCCTCGGGCGCGGGACGGTGGGATGTACTCACTTCATAGCGCGGTCGAGGGTAGCAGAACTCGAGGCGCTTGAGAAGAGCGGATGCCGCGGCATCCGCTGTTCGGATCACGCCGTGATCTGCAGCGCGGCCGCGGTCCTGGCGAGCGAGGCCGCCGCGGCATCCGGGTCGTCGGAGAGCGTGGCGCCGTACGACGGGATCATCTCGCGGATCTTCGGCTCCCAGTCGGCCATGTGCTCGGGGAAGCACTTCTGCATGACCTCGAGCATGATCGGCACCGCGGTCGAGGCACCCGGCGAGGCGCCGAGGAGGCCGGCGATCGAGCCGTCGGCACCGCTGATCACCTCGGTGCCGAACTGGAGCACGCCGCCCTTCTTCGGGTCCTTCTTCATGACCTGCACACGCTGGCCGGCGGTGATGAGCTCCCAGTCCTCCGACTTCGCGGTCGGCATGAACTCGCGGAGCGCCTTCATCTTCTTGTCGCGCGAGGCGAGCAGCTCGGAGACGAGGTAGCGCACGAGGTCGAAGTTGCGCAGGCCCACCTGGAGCATCGGGACGAGGTTGTGCAGGCGGATCGAGAACGGCAGGTCGAACCACGTGCTCGTCTTGAGGAACTTCGGCGTGAAGCCCGCGTACGGGCCGAACAGCAGCGACGTCTCACCGTCGACGACGCGCGTGTCGAGGTGGGGGACCGACATCGGCGGGGCGCCGACGGCGGCCTTGCCGTAGACCTTCGCCTGGTGCTGGGCGACGAGCTTCGGGTTCGTGGTGCGGAGGAACTGGCCCGAGATCGGGAACCCGCCGTAGCCCTTGATCTCGGGGATGCCCGAGTGCTGCAGCAGCGCGAGCGCGCCGCCGCCCGCGCCGACGAACACGAATCGCGCGCGCACGGTCTCGGGAGTGTTGCCGACGAGGTTGCGGATCTTCAGCTTCCAGGTGCCGTCCTTCTGGCGCTTGAGCCAGGTGACCTGGTGGTCGGTGCGGATCTCTGCGCCGCGCGACTCGATGTCACGGAGCAGCTGCACGGTGAGCGCGCCGTAGTCGACGTCGGTGCCCGATTCGATGCGGGTCGCGGCGATCTTCGCCTTCGGGTTGCGCTTCTTGGCGAGGAGCGGCGCCCACTCGGCGATCGTGTCGAGGTCCTCCGAGTACTCCATGCCGGCGAACAGCGGTTCGCCCTCGAGCGCGTCGACGCGCTTCTTCAGGTACTCGATGTTCGACCGGCCGCGGACGAACGTCATGTGCGGCGTCGAGTTGATGAACGTGCTCGGGTCGGGCAGTGCGCCCGTCTCGACGAGGTGCGCCCAGAACTGACGGCTGACCTGGAACTGCTCGTTGATCGAGACGGCCTTCTCGGCGCTGACGGTGCCGTCGGCGGCCTCGGGCATGTAATTGAGCTCGCAGAGCGCGGCGTGGCCGGTGCCCGCGTTGTTCCACGGGTTCGAGGATTCCTGGGCGACGCGACCGAGGCGCTCGTAGAGCCGGATGCTCCAGTCGGGCTGCAGCCTCGAGATCAGGGAGCCGAGCGTGGCGCTCATGATGCCCCCGCCGATCAAGACGACGTCGACGGTTTCCTCGGAATTCACGCGTTCCAGTGTATGGGCGGTCGGATGGACGCGATGACCACCGCGTCTCCGCCGGATGTACGCGCTGACCAGCCCGGTCGCGTGATCAGAGCGCCTGCACGCCACCCGCGATGATCCCGACCCCGGCCGTGACGAGACCGATCGTGAGCGAGGCGGCGCCGATCCAGAGCAGCAGGATGGCGCGGCCAGGCCTCTGCGGGTCGCGACCGAGCACGGAGAGGAAGAACCCCGCCGGCATGAGGATCGCCGCGATGGGGACGCCGAGCCTCGCGATCCACAGCCAGCCGTCGGCGAGGGCCGCGTACGGCAGCACGGCGAGGATCGCGACCGAGAGCACGATGAGCACGGCGGCGTGCGCGTGCCCGGCTCGGAAGAACGACTGCTGCAGCGGGTTCGCGGGCGCGAGACCGCGGACGACGCGGGTGAGGAACCATCCGCCACTCTCGACGGTGACGAGCGCGAGCAGGAGCGCTCCGATGAGGATGAGGTCGATCGGCGACGGCATGGCGCGACCCTCCGGGTTCGATGGCATGATTAGATAGTCTGACTCTCCAATATTAGAGAGCATCGCTATCCAAAGCAAGGGGTTCGCATGCGCATCTCCGGACTCGCCGACGCCTCGGGCGTCGCCGTCGCGACGATCAAGTTCTACCTGCGCGAGGGGCTCCTGCACCCGGGCGTCGCGACCTCCGCCACGCAGGCGACCTACGACGACTCGCACGTGCGCCGACTGCGGCTCATCCGGGCACTCACGGGCCCGGTCGGGCTGAGCGTGCAGCAGGCGCGCGCCATCCTGACCCTCATCGACGAACCCGGCGACGACCTCTACTCGACCCTCGGCCGCGCCGTCGGCGCCCTCCCTCCGCCCACGCTGCCGCCATCGGCAGCCGATCCCGACCCGTACCCGCGCGCCCGCGCCGCACTCGAGGCGCTCGGGCAGGTGTACGACCCCCGCTTCCCCGCGGTCGCGCAGCTCGAGACGGCGCTCGCGGCCGCCGAGGATGCCGGGCTGCCGATGAGCGACGAGCGGCTGCTCGCGTACGGCCGCTCGCTCCGTGAACTCGCGGCCTACGACCTCGAGCGGATGCCGGCGGATCCGCGCGCCGCGATCGAGTACACGGTGCTCGGCACGGCGCTGTACGAACCGGTCATCCTCGCGCTGCGGCGGCTCGCGCACCAGGACCTCGCGGCACGGCTCGACCTTTCGGACTGAGGCGCGGCTCGCGGCATCCGCCCTCGCTCGATATCGCGCCCGGCCAGGTGCGGCACGCGGCATCCGCCCTCGCTCGACATCGCGTCCGGGCCGGGCGCGGCATCCGCCCTAATACGACGAGACCCGGCCGTCGTCGCGACGGCCGGGTCTCGGAGGCGGGTCGGGTCAGACCGACGCCGGCAGCTTCGCTGCGACGAGCTCGGCGATCTGCACCGCGTTCAGCGCGGCGCCCTTGCGGAGGTTGTCGTTCGAGACGAAGAGCACGAGGCCCTTGCCCTCGGGGGCCGACTGGTCCTGGCGGATGCGGCCGACGTAGCTCGGGTCGGTGCCCGCGGCCTGCAGCGGCGTGGGGATGTCGCTGAGCGCGACGCCCGGGGCATCCGCCAGCAGCTCGGTCGCGCGCTCGGGCGTGATGTCGTTCGCGAACTCGGCGTGGATCGACAGCGAGTGGCCGGTGAACACCGGCACGCGCACGCACGTGCCCGCGACGCGCAGGCCAGGCAGCTCGAGGATCTTGCGGCTCTCGTTGCGGAGCTTCTTCTCTTCATCGGTCTCGAGGTCGCCGTCTTCGACGATCGAGCCGGCGAGCGGGATCACGTCGAACGCGATCGGCCGCGGGAACTTCTGCGGGTCGGGCATCGTCACGGCGCCGCCGTCGTGGACGAGGCCGATCGCATCCTGCGCGACGGCGGCCTTCGCCTGCTCGAGCAGCTCCTCGCCGCCCGCGAGGCCCGCGCCCGAGACGGCCTGGTAGGTCGAGACCATGAGGCGCTCGAGGCCGGCCTCGTCGTGCAGCACCTTGAGCACCGGCATCGCGGCCATCGTCGTGCAGTTCGGGTTCGCGATGATGCCCTTCTTCGCCTCGTCGATGGCGTGCGGGTTCACCTCGCTGACGACCAGCGGCACCTCGGGGTCCATGCGCCAGCCGCTCGAGTTGTCGATGACCGTGACGCCGGCGGCCGCGAACCGCGGGGCCTGCGCCTTCGAGAGCGTCGCGCCCGCGGAGAAGATCGCGATGTCGAGGCCCGTCGGGTCGGCGGTCGAGGCGTCCTCGACGACGATCTCCTCGCCCTTGAACGGCAGGGTCGTACCCGCGGAGCGGGCCGACGCGAAGTAGCGGATCGACGCAACCGGGAAGTCGCGCTCCTCGAGGAGGCGGCGCACGACCGCGCCGACCTGTCCGGTGGCGCCGACGACGCCGATGTTCACTCCAGTGCTCATGTGCTCGTGCTTCCTCTCGTGGAATCCAGTGTGCAGGAGATCCCGCGGTGTACAGGAGCCGATCGGGCTGATCGTCCTGTAATGGCAGGGTTCTCCTGTAAACCGGCAGTCAGTGACGGATGCAGCGTGCGCGGCGCGCCGCGACATCCGCTCGGTTCAGCGCGTCAGCGACCGGTGCCGGCGTAGACGACCGCGTCGTCGTCGCCGTCGAGGTCGAAGGCCGTGTGCACCGCGCGGGCCGCCGCATTGACGCTGTCGGCGCGCGTGACCACCGAGATGCGGATCTCGGAGGTCGAGATCATCTCGATGTTGATGCCGGCCTCGTACAGGGCTTCGAACAGCCGCGCCGAGATGCCGGCCGCCGACCGCATCGCGGCGCCGACGAGCGAGAGCTTGCCGATCTGGTCGTCGTACTGCAGCGACTCGAACCCGAGCGAGTCCTGCGCGTCCGAGAGGGCCTTCAGCGCCTTCTCGCCGTCCGACTTCGGCACCGTGAACGAGATGTCGGTGCGGCCGGTCGACGCGGCGGAGACGTTCTGGACGATCATGTCGACGTTCGCGTCGGTCCGCGCGACGATCTTGAAGATCTTGGCGGCCGCGCCCGGCACGTCGGGCACCCCGACGACCGTGATCTTGACCTGCCCGAGGTCGACGGCCACACCGGCGATGACGGACTCTTCCACAGCTTCTCCTTCGGGAAGGCGCTCGGGGTCGTAGACGATCGTCCCCTCGCTGTTGTTGAACGACGAGCGCACATGCAGCTTCACACCGTGACGGCGCGCGTACTCGACGGCACGGATGTGGAGCACTTTGGCGCCGGAACCGGCGAGCTCGAGCATCTCCTCGCTCGTGATGCGGTCGAGCTTGTGCGCCTTCTTCACGACGCGCGGGTCGGACGTGAACACGCCGTCGACGTCGGTGTAGATCTCGCAGACGTCGGCACCCAGGGCGGCGGCGAGCGCGACCGCCGTGGTGTCGCTGCCGCCGCGGCCGAGCGTGGTGATGTCGCGCGACTCGCGACTGAAGCCCTGGAACCCGGCGACGATGACGACCGCGCCCTCGTCGAGCGCCTCGCGCAGGCGCACCGGAGTGACCTCGACGATGCGCGCGGCGCCATGCGTGGCATCCGTGATCATGCCGGCCTGGCTGCCCGTGAACGAGCGGGCGTCGTGGCCGAGGCTCTTGATCGCCATTGCGAGCAGTGCCATCGAGATGCGCTCGCCCGACGAGAGCAGCATGTCGAGCTCGCGGGGCGCCTGGATCGGGGTGACCTCGTTGGCGAGGTCCATGAGCTCGTCGGTCGTGTCGCCCATCGCGGAGACCGCGACGACCACGGCGTTGCCCGCCTTGCGCGTCTCGACGATGCGCTTGGCGACCCGCTTGATGCTCTCCGCGTCGGCGACGGACGATCCGCCGTATTTCTGCACGATCAAGCTCACGTGGGCACTCCCGGGGGTGTCTGGACCGGGGAAACGTTCACCCGGTTACCGGAAGGTCCATCATACGGCGGGGTGCATACGCGGCCCGCCATGTGACGGCGCGCTGCCGCGGCTGCGCGGGCGTCAGCGGTCGCGTTCCATGTACCACTCGGTGAACCGCGTGGCGCGGCCGTCGGACGTCATCCGGATCACCCAGAGGTTGTCGTAGAGCTTGGCCGCCGGGTAGTCGGTGCGACCCTGCACGACGACGAGGTCGGCGGTTTCGGTGAGCACCTCCCAGTCGAAGTGCCAGTCGCCGGGCTCGTCGCGCGAGTCGAGCCAGCCGGCAATGATCGCCTCGCGACCGCGGAGCGCGTCGGGGTCGTCGGGGCTGAACTCGTAGACGGCGTCATCGGTGAAGAGGGCCGCGATGTCGTCGGCATCGTTCGACTCCCACGCCCTGACGTACCCGGCGACCCACTCTGTGCCTGCGCTCATGGGGTCCGTTCTACTGGCACCGGCCGACATCGTCAACGGATGGCGCGGGCCCGACGACCGGGTCAGCCGACGACGCGGCGGCCCTCGAACGCGCGGCCGAGGGTGACCTCGTCGGCGTACTCGAGGTCGCCGCCGACCGGGAGGCCGGAGGCGAGGCGGGTGACGCGGATCTCGAGGGTCGTGAGGAGGCGGCTGAGGTAGGTCGCGGTCGCCTCGCCCTCGAGGTTGGGGTCGGTCGCGATGATGACCTCGGAGACCGTTCCGTCGGCGAGGCGCTGCATGAGCTGGCGGATGCGGAGCTCGTCGGGGCCGATGCCGTCGATCGGACTGATGGCGCCGCCGAGCACGTGGTAGAGCCCGCGGAACTCGCGCGTGCGCTCGATGGCGACGACGTCCTTCGCCTCTTCGACGACGCAGATGAGGCTCGCGTCGCGGCGCGGGTCACGGCAGATCGAGCAGGTCGACTGCTCGGCGACGTTGCCGCAGATCTCGCAGAACTTCACCTTGTCGCGCACCTCGATCAGGATCTCGGCGAGGCGGGAGACGTCGAACTGCTCCGTCTGGACGATGTGGAACGCGATGCGCTGCGCCGACTTCGGACCGATGCCCGGGAGCCGGCCGAGTTCGTCGATGAGTTCCTGGACGATGCCCTCGTACACGCGCTACCCCCGCTCGCCGAATCGGGCCTGCGGCGCGTCGACCTCTTCGAGGAAGGTGGCGCCGAGCAGGTCGCGCACGACCGCCTCGCCGTAGCGCTGGATGGGCGGTGCGGATCCGGCGGGCGCTGCCTGGACGGGACGGGAGGCCGGCTTCCGCCCGCCGTCACGGGATGGTGCCCGGGCGACCCGGTCCGGGCGTACGTCGGCCTCGGGTCCGGGCGCGTCGTCGGGCTCGGGCTCGAGCGGAGGCGCGTCAGCGTCGTCGAGGGGCGGCACGTCGTCATCGATCGCAGGAGCAGGAGCCGACGCGCGCTCGGGGGACGTCGGCCGCTCTGCGATCGCCGTGCGCGCCGCCGAGCTCGCCACCGAACCGGAGGTCGCGCCGGGCTCGGCGGCCGGTGCCGTCACGGTCGGGTCCGACGCCGGGATGGCGACGGTCGCCCACGAGTCGACCGGCCCGCTGGAGGCGACCGGGCTCGCGTCGGCCGGTCGTGCGGCCTCGCGTCGCCCGGGTGCGGACGGCAGCGACGTCGCCCCGCCTGCCGGACCCGACGCACGCGGTGCGGGCTCGGACGACGGCGACGCCGGAGTCGACCGAGCCGGCCCACCGTCGCGCGACGTCGACGCGGGCGAGGCCGACGGGCCGCGATCCGCTCCGCCGCCGGCGGCCACGACACGGGCGAGGAACTTCACGCGCACGCCGAGCACCTCGATGATCGCTGCGCGCAGGAGGTCGCCGACGCTCTGCCCGGGCGGGCCCGAGCGGAAGCTGCCCATGTCCGACTCGCTGGGGAAGCCGAGGACGAGCACGTCGTCGTCGCGGTACTCGAGCACCTGCGCGGTGAACGCGACCATCCACGCGCTCCGCTTGGTGCGCTGCAGCGACGAGAGCACCTCGGGCCAGGCGTCGCGCATCTGCTCGACCGTCACCGGACCGACCGGGCGGACGGGCGTCGGCGGAGCGGTCGACGGCGCAGGACCTGCGGCTGCAGGCTCGGATGGCGACGAGGCCGCCGCCGGAGCGGGGGTCGTGGCCGCCTGCTCCGACGGCGTCTCCCACGTCGGTGGCGTGGCGGATGCGGTACGGCCGGTCGTGGGTCGCTCAGCGGATGGCGCTTCATCGGGCGATGCGGCGGCGGGCTCGGGCGCCGGCGTCGGCGCCCCCGCGGGCGGAGCGGCGACGGGGACACGGGCGGCGGGGGCGGCCGAGCCGACCGCAGGCGCGTCGCCCGCCGCATCCGTCACCCCCACGCGACGCTCGAGACGCTCGACGCGCGCCAGCGCACCGCGCTCGGTCTCGTCGCTCGAGGGCACGAGCACGCGGGCGAGCATGAGCTCGAGGTGCAGCCGAGGGGAGGTCGCTCCCGTCATCTCGGTGAGGGTCTGGTTGACGAGATCGGCGACGCGCGACAGCTCGGCGGCGCCGAACACCGACGCCTGGGTCGCCATGCGCGCGAGTTCGTCTGCGGGGACGCCGCGCAGCACCGCGGCCGCAGCCTCCGGCGTCGTCGCGGCGACGACGATGAGGTCGCGCAGCCGCTCGAGCAGGTCCTCCACGAAGCGGCGCGGGTCCTGCCCGGTCTGCATGACGCGGTCGGCCGCGGCGAACGCGCGCGCCGCGTCGGCGGCCCCGACCGCCTCGACGACGTCGTCGAGCAGGGCGCCGTGCGTGTAGCCGAGCAGTGCGACCGCGCGCTCGTAGCCGACCGTGGCCCCCTCGGACCCGGCGATGAGCTGGTCGAGCAGCGACAGCGTGTCTCGCGGCGAGCCGCCGCCGGCGCGGACGACGAGCGAGAGCACGCCGGGCTCGACCTGCACTCCCTCGTCGTCGCAGAGCTTCTGCACGTAGTCGAGCATCGGCGCGGGCGGCACGAGCCGGAACGGGTAGTGATGCGTGCGCGAACGGATCGTGCCGAGCACCTTGTCGGGCTCGGTCGTCGCGAAGATGAACTTCACGTGCTCGGGCGGTTCTTCGACGAGCTTCAGCAGCGCGTTGAAGCCCTGCGGCGTCACCATGTGCGCCTCGTCGAGGATGAAGATCTTGTACCGGTCGCGCGCCGGCGCGAAGACGGCGCGCTCGCGCAGGTCGCGCGCATCGTCGACGCCGTTGTGGCTTGCCGCGTCGATCTCGACGACGTCGAGCGACCCGCCGCCCGCTCGCGACAGCTCGACGCAGCTGGGGCAGACGCCGCAGGGAGTGTCGGTCGGCCCCTCGGCACAGTTCAGGCACCGCGCGAGAATGCGCGCCGAGGTCGTCTTGCCGCAGCCGCGCGGCCCCGAGAAGAGGTACGCGTGGTTCACCCGATCGGTGCGGAGCGCCGTCATGAGCGGCTCGGTGACCTGCGACTGGCCGATCATCTCGGCGAAGGTCTCGGGCCGGTAGCGGCGATAGAGGGCGGTGACCACGCGTCAATGGTAGTCGCGGCCTCCGACACGTCCGCCGGACCGCCCGTCGATGCCGGTGGATGCTCCGTCGATGCCCGGGCGTGGCGCGCCGGGCCGTTCGACCCGGCCGCGATGTCGGCGGACGGGCATAGGATCGGTGGACCGCACCGGCGCGGACGCTCCGTCCCGGTGCACGACGACGGAGGTGGTCACGTGACGACGGGGGTCAGCACAGCGGCGCAGCTCGAGCGGTTCCGAGAGCTCCTGCTCGCGGAACGGCGAGAGGCCGAGGAGCGCCTCGCCGAGCAGAGCGAGGGGATTACCGCGGTCCGCGAAGCCAGATCCGACACGTCGATCGACGACGAGCACGACCCCGACGGGCCGACGATGAGCCAGGAGTGGTCGCAGCGCACCGCCGTGCTGCACGACGTCGAGCACGAGCTCGCCGACATCGACCAGGCCCTCGCCCGCATCGACGACGGCACCTACGGCGTCTGCGAGCGCTGCGGCGAGAAGATCACCGTCGCTCGCCTCGAGGCGCGGCCGACCGCGACGCGCTGCATCGACTGCGCGCGGCTCGTGCACTGACGCGACCTCAGGGTCGCGGTTCGGGCTCCGAGTCGGCGGCGGCGGCGCGAGCGACGACGACGGGTTCGACCGCGGCGATCGGCGCATCGGGTACGGATGCCGCGTGCGGCGCGCCGGCGTCGGGGGCCGCGCCCCGCGCCCCCGACAACCCGTCGAATGCGCGCAGCACCAGCGGGCTGGCTCCGAGCACCGCGTAGAGCGCGGCGGCGCCCGCCACGACGGGCACGAATCCGAACGCGTCGACCGCAGCGCCGGCGGCGAACGCTCCGATGGGCATCGACGCCGCGACCCCCGAGGTCATCGCGCCGAACACGCGCGCCCGCATGCCGTCGGGAACGACGCCGAACAGCGCGGTCGAGATCATCGGGTTCAGCGCGCCCGCCGCGAGGCCCGACAGAGCGAGCACCGCGAACAGCACCTCGACCGGCACGCCGAGCGCCATCGCCGCGTACGGCGGCGCCCCCGCCAGGACGAAGCACGCGGCGAACATGAGCCGGCCCGACGCCCGGTGCCCGACGAGCCCGAACACGGTCGAGCCCGTCAGTGCGCCGGCGGCGAAGCATCCGATCATGAAGCCCAGCGCCGCCGGGTCGCCCAGCACCTGCGCCGCGTACACCGGCTTCAGCACCATCATGCCCGCCGCATCGATCGCGTTGGTGAGCGTGACGAGGAGGACGACGGCGAGCGCCAGCGGCGTCCTCCCGATGAACCGGATGCCCGCGACGAAGCCCGCGGCGCTCTCCGCGGCGGCGACCCGGCCGGCATCCGGGCCGCCGTCGTCGCCCTCCGCGCCGGTCACGGTGCCGGATGCCTCGACGGCGACCCGCGCATCGACGGCGACCCGCGCATCGGTCCCGAGCAGCTCCGCGACCCGCGGCCGCGCGGGTACGAGCAGCGCGACCAGGATCGCGGAGATCGCGAAGCCCGCGGCATCCGCCAGCAGGGCCGTCATGGGGCCGGCGAACGCGACGAGCGCGCCGGCCGTGCCCGCGCCGACCATGGTCGCCGTGCGCTGCACGGCCGACTGGGCCCCTGCGGCGCGCGCGAGCGGGATGCGCGCGAGCGCGGCGAGGTCGGGCATGAGCACCGTCTTCGCCGTGTCGCCCGGCGGGTCGAGGAGGCCGCCGAGGAACACGAGCGCGAGGAGGATCGGGAACGACAGGACGCCGGCGGCGTCGAGCATCGGGATCGCGACGACGGTGAGGCCGCTCGCGACATCCGCTGCGATGCTCGAGGCCCGGTAGCCGAAGCGGTCGACGAGTACGCCGCCGAGGGCGCCGCCGATGACGAGCGGCACGGTCGCGAAGATGCCGGCGACGCCCGCGGCGAGCGGCGAGCCCGTCTGCTGCAGGACGATGAGGGGCACGGCGACGATCGCGATCGCGTTGCCGCCGAGCGAGAACAGCTGCGCGACGAACAGGGCGACGAGGGGCAGCCGGCGTCGCGGGCTCATGCGTCGCTCCTCGGGAAGACGTGCGTGATCCAGCGCACGAGGCGGGTGCCCTCGGCCGGTTCACGGCGGCGGCCCCACCACTTCTCGCGCACGGCGGCGAGGTCCGCCGACAGCTCGCGGAACTCCTCGAGCGTGAGGTGCGCGGCGCCGTCGGACGAGTCGGACGGCTCGATCCACTCGGGCGGCAGGCCCGCCTCGGCGTCGATGGCGGCGAGCAGTTCGCGGTGGTACCCCTCGAGCACGGTGCGCCGCAGGGCCTCGGATGCCGCGTGCCGCGCCGGATCGTCGAGGAACTCCACGGTGCTCCAGCTCGTCATCTCGTGCGCGGCGCGCCACCAGCGTTCGCGACGGTCGCGCGCGAGCTCGGGCGCCTCCTCGACGAAGCCGTGCCTGGCGAGGGTCGCCATGTGGTAACTGACCGACCCGGCGGACTCCCCCGTTCGCTGGGCGAGCATGCCGACCGTGGCGGGGCCCTCCATCCGGAGGATGCCGATGATCCGCAGCCGCATCGGGTGCGCCATCGCGCGCATGGGGCCCGGATCGTGCAGGTGCACGTGCGATTCGGCGGGTCGGTCGGCGTCGCTCATGCCGCCAGCCTAGATCCACAAGACTCCTTGTACAAGGGTTCTTGTACACCCACATCTGCGGATATACGATCCGCCGCGCCGCGCACCCCGGCTCGAGGTCGGGGTTGCGGATCGTATATCCGCAGATGTGGATGGTGAGGCAGGCAGCGGGTGCCGACCGGCGAGCGGCGTCAGCCGGCGACGACCTCGACCGTCTGCCGGGCGATCTCGAGCTCCTCGTTCGTGGGGACCACGAGCACCGCGGTGCGCGAGCCGTCCGTCGAGATGCGGCGCGCCTCACCCGACCGCACCGCGTTCCGCGCGGCATCCACCTCCACGCCGAAGCCCTCGAGGCCGGCGAGCGACCTCGCGCGCACGTCGGCCGCATTCTCCCCCACCCCGGCGGTGAACACGATCGCGTCGACCCGGCCGAGCTGCGCCGCGTACGCGCCCACATACGAGCGGACGCGGTGCGCGTAGACCTCGAGCGCGACGCGCGCGCGTTCGTCGCCGGATGCGGCGGCCTCGGTCAGGTCGCGCATGTCGCCGTGCCCTCCGAGTCCGAGCATGCCGCTCCGCTTGTTGAGCAGGTCGTCGACCTCGTCGACGCGGAGCCCCGCGCGACGCTGCAGGTGCAGCACGACGGCAGGATCGAGATCACCCGAGCGCGTGCCCATCGCGAGCCCTTCGAGCGGGGTCATGCCCATGCTCGTCTCGACCGAGCGCCCGCCGTCGACCGCGCAGGCGGAGGCGCCGTTGCCGAGGTGCAGCACGATGAGCTTCAGCTCCTCGGTCGGCCGGCCGAGGAAGGCCGCCGCCGCCCGGGAGACGTAGCGGTGCGAGGTCCCGTGGAATCCGTACCGGCGGATCCGGTGCTTCTCGGCGAGGTCGCGGTCGAGTGCGTAGAGGTAGGCGTCGGGCGGCATCGTCTGGTGGAAGGCGGTGTCGAAGACCGCGACATGCGGCACCGACGGGAACGCGCGTTCCGCCGCGACGATGCCCGCGAGGTTCGCGGGGTTGTGCAGCGGCGCGAGCACCGACAGCTCGTCGATGTTGATCTTCACGAGCTCGGTGATGACGGTCGGCTCGAAGAACCTGGCGCCGCCCTGCACCACGCGGTGGCCCACGGCCACCGGCGGATGCGCGTCGAGCGACGGGCCGTGCTCGGCGAACGCCCGCAGCATCCATGCGAACGCGGCGTGGTGGTCGGCGACCGAGACCTCCTCGCGGTGCGCTCGGCCCGAGGCATCCGTATGGGTGGCGCGGCCCTCGCCCGCGCCGATGCGCTCGACGAGGCCCGAGGCGAGCGCCGCCCCCGCCGTCACGTCGACGAGCTGGTACTTCAGCGACGACGACCCGGAGTTGACGACGAGGACGGTGGTCATGCGGCGCTCCCGGGTCTCGATACGCGCGCTTCACGTGCTACTCGACCACCGGGCACGCTCACGACGCCGCCTGGATCGCCGTGATCGCGACCGTGTTCACGATGTCCTGCACGAGCGCGCCGCGCGAGAGGTCGTTCACCGGCTTCCTGAGCCCCTGCAGCACCGGGCCGATGGCGACCGCACCGGCCGAGCGCTGCACGGCCTTGTAGGTGTTGTTGCCGGTGTTGAGGTCGGGGAAGACGAAGACCGTCGCGCGCCCCGCGACCGTCGAGCCCGGAAGTTTGGTGCGCGCGACCGCGGCATCTGCGGCCGCGTCGTACTGGATCGGCCCCTCGACCGGCAGCTCCGGCGCCCGCTCGCGCACGAGCGCCGTCGCGCGGCGCACCTTGTCGACATCCGCCCCCGACCCGGACTCGCCGGTCGAGTACGACAGCATCGCCACGCGCGGCTCGATGCCGAACTGCTCGGCCGTCTTCGCCGACGAGATGGCGATGTCGGCGAGCTGCTCGGCGGTCGGGTCCGGCACGACCGCGCAATCGCCGTAGACGAGCACGCGATCGGCGAGCGCCATCAGGAACACGCTCGAGACGACGTTCACGTCGGGCTTCGTCTTGATGATCTCGAAGGCCGGCCGGATGGTGTGGGCCGTCGTGTGCATCGCCCCGGACACCATGCCGTCGGCGAGCCCGAGCTCGACCATCATCGTGCCGAAGTACGAGACGTCCTGCACGGTGTCGCGGGCCTGCTCGAGCGTCACGCCCTTGTGCGCGCGGCGGCGCTGGTACTCGTCGGCGAACCGGTACACGAGCACGTGGTCGTGGTTGGAGAGCACCGTCGCCCGCGAGATGTCGAGGCCGAGGCCGATCGCGCGCGAGCGGACCTCGATCTCCTCGCCGAGGATCGTGAGGTCGGCGACGTCGCGGGCGAGGAGCGTGGCCGCCGCCCGCAGGATGCGGTCGTCGTACCCCTCGGGCAGCACGATGTGCTTGCGCGCGTCGCGCGCTCGGGCGAGCAGGCCGTACTCGAACATGAGCGGCGTGACGACGTCGGTCCGGGCCACGTCGAGGCGGTCGAGGAGCTCGACCCCGTCCACGTGCTTCTCGAAGAGCGCCAGCGCGGTGTCGCGCTTGCGCTGCGACTCGGCGGCGAGCTTGCCACGCGTCTGCGTGATCGCGAGCGCGGTGTCGTAGCTGCTCAACTCGGTGCGGATGATCGGCAGGCCCGACTTCAGGCCCTCGATCAGCCGCTCCACCGTCTCGGAGACGGGGAACCCGCCGTTGAGGACGATGCCCGCGATCGACGGGAACGTCGCCGATGAGTGTGCGGTGAGCACGCCGAGCAGCACCTCGCTGCGGTCGCCCGGCACGACCACGACGGCGCCCTCGGTGAGCCACGCCAGCACGTTCTCCATCGACATCGCGGCGACGACGACGCCGAGCGCCTCGCGCTCCAGCAGTTCGGGATCGCCCGCGTAGAGCGTTCCGTCGACGGCGCGCATGATCGAGCGCATCGAGGGCGCGACGAGGTACTGGTCCTCGGGGATCGCCCAGACCGCGACGGATGACTCGGTGCCGCCGGTCGCGCCCCTGCCGCCCATCGTCACGGCTCCGCCCGACGCGGACCGCACGGCCGCCACGATCGCGTCGAGCCGATCGGGGTCGGCCCGGTTCGCGACGACGCCGAGGAGCGACGCGTGCTCGCGCTGGAGCTCCTCGACGGCGAGCTCGGTGATCTGGGCGAGTTCGTCGGGCGTGCGGGCATCCGTGTAGCCGAGCCGCTCGCTCGCCCCGCGTCCCTGGGTGACCCGCCCGCCGACGACGAGGAGCACGGGCGCGCCGAGGTTCGCCGCGATGCGCGCGTTGAAGGCCAACTCGGTGGGGCTTCCGACATCCGTGTAGTCGGACCCGATCACCACCACCACGTCGCAGCGGGCCTCGATCGCCTTGAACCGTCGGACGATCGTGGCGAGCGCGGCCTCGGGATCGCCGTGCACGTCGTCGTAGGTGACGCCGATCGCCTCGTCGTACCCGAGTTCGATCACGCCGTCGTGGGCGAGCAGCAGCTCGAGCACGTAGTCGCGCTCCTCGGTCGAGCGCGCGATCGGGCGGAAGACGCCCACTCGTGTGGCCCGTCGACTCAGGGTGTCGAGCGTCCCGAGCGCCACCGTGGACTTGCCGGTGTTCCCCTCGGCGGAGCAGATGTAGATGCTGTGCGCCACTCGGCCAGCCTACCGAGGCGGTTCCCGACGGCGCAGTGCACCCACCGGAGCCCCGCCGCGGTTCAGGAACCCGAGCACCATTCGCTTATGCTGTTCGGACCCGACGCGGCGTCGGCCCCCGACGACGTCGCCCACGTACCAGGAACCACCCGTGAACCCCATCGCCCTCATCGGAGCGGGCCCATCCGGTCTCGCCGGTGCCCGCGCGCTCAGTCGCGCCGGCATCCCCTTCATCGTCTTCGAGGCCGGCCCCGACGTCGGCGGCCTCTGGAACATCGACAACCCGCGCTCGACCATGTACGAGTCGGCGCACCTCATCTCGTCGCGCACGACGACCGAGTTCGCCGAGTTCCCGATGGACTCGACGGCCGACTACCCCGGCCATCGCGAGCTGCACCGCTACTTCCGCGAGTACGCCGACGCGTACGGCCTGCGCGAGCACATCCGGTTCGAGACGAGGGTCACCTCGGTCGAGCCGGTCGACGGCGACGCGACGGGGTCGAGCGGATGGCGCGTGACCGCCGCCTCCCCGGACGGCACGACGACCACGACCGAGCACCCGGCCGTGATCCTCGCCAACGGCACGCTCGCCGAGCCCAACATCCCGACCTTCCGCGGCGACTTCGCCGGCGAGCTCATGCACACGAGCGCCTACAAGAGCCCGAAGGTGTTCAAGGGCAGGCGCGTGCTCATCATCGGCGCCGGCAACTCCGGCTGCGACATCGCCGTCGACGCGGTGCACCACGCGGCATCCGTCGACCTCTCGGTGCGCCGCGGCTACTACTTCGTGCCCCGCTACCTCTTCGGCCGCCCGTCGGACACCCTCAACCAGGGCCGGCCGCTGCCCGCCCGCATCAAGCAGTTCGTCGACACGCGCGTGCTGCGCGCGTTCACGGGCGACCCGGTCCGGTTCGGCTTCCCGAAGCCCGACTACCGGATCTACGAGTCGCACCCGATCGTGAACACGCTGATCCTGAACCACCTCGGCCAGGGCGACCTGCGGGTCGTCGGCGACGTCGACCGGTTCGACGGGTCGACCGTGCACTTCGCCGACGGCAGCGCCGCGGACTACGACCTCGTGATGCTCGCGACCGGCTACCGTCTGGACTACCCGTTCGTCGACCGCGCCCATCTCAACTGGACGACCGCGGCCCCCGAGCTCTACCTCAACGTCTTCCCGCCGAGCTTCAACGGCCTGTTCGTGCTCGGCATGATCGAGGCGTCCGGCATCGGCTGGCAGGGCCGGTACGAGCAGGCCGAGCTGATCGCCGCGTACCTGGCGGCCGTGCGCGACGAGCCGGATGCCGCGTCCCGCTTCCGCGCCGACGCCGCGAAGCCGTGGCCCGACCTCACGGGCGGGTACCGCTACCTCGGGCTCGACCGCATGTCGTACTACGTGAACAAGGACGCGTATCGGCGGACGGTCAAGCGGATGCTGCGGACGCTCCCGTCGCCCGCGGCATCCGGTGCGCCCGCGGCATCCGGTGCGCCCGCGGCATCCGGTGCGCCCGCGGCATCCGCGCCCACGAGCGGCACCCCGACGGCGAGGACCCGCGCATGAACATCGACGACGTCGTCCTGAACTTCGCGCCCGGCTCGATGATCGCGCTGAACGTCGTGCTCGGCTTCATCATGTTCGGCATCGCGCTCGACACCTCGCCGGCCGACTTCCGTGCCGTCGCGCGGGCCCCGAAGGCGATGCTCATCGCGCTCCTCGCGCAGATCATCCTGCTGCCCGCCGTCACCTTCGGGTTGACGCTGCTGCTCGACGTGCAGGCGTCGGTCGCGCTCGGGATGCTGCTCGTGGCCGCATGCCCGCCCGGGAACATCTCGCAGGTGCTGACCTACCGCGCGCGCGGCAACGTCGCACTGTCGGTGTCGATGACCGCGGTCGCGAACGTGATCTACATCTTCGTGCTGCCGCTCAGCGTCGCGTTCTGGGGCAGCATCCACCCGAAGGCATCGGAACTCGTGCGGGCCGTGAGCCTCGACGGCTGGCAGATGCTGCTCGACATCTTCCTCATCATCGGGTTGCCCTTCATCGCGGGCTTCCTCATCCGTGCGATCTGGCCGCGCTTCGCGGCGCGCGTGCAGCCGTACGCGCGCTGGATCAGCCTGCTCGCGCTCGTCGGGTTCATCGTCGCCGCCCTCGTCGGCAACTGGGCGATCTTCATGGCCTACATCGGCGTGGTGCTGCTCGCCGTCTTCCTGCACGACGCGATCGCGCTCGGCCTCGGCTACGCGAGCGCCCGCATCGGGGGCCTCGGCGTGCGCGACCGCAAGGCGATCACGTTCGAGGTCGGCATCCGCAACGCCGGCCTCGGCCTCGGCCTCGTCTTCTCGTTCTTCGGCGGGATCGGCGGCATGGCGATCGTCGCCGGCTGGTGGGGCATCTGGGACATCATCGCCGGGCTCGCGCTCGCGACGGTGTGGGCGCGGCGCACGAGGCGAGCGGATGCCGCGGCCGACGCCGAGGCGGACGCCGATGCCGCCTCCGGTCCGGCGACCCCGTCCGGGGCGGCGTCGTGAAGCGGCGCATCCTCGTCACCGGCGGCAGCGGGTTCCTCGGCTCGAATGCGGTCCGCGCCCTGGCGTGGGACCCGGAGGTCGAGCTCGTCGTCTCGGGCGACGTGCGCCCACCGGCGGCCCCGGTGCCCGCCGGCGTCGTCGTCGAGTCGTGCGATGTGACCGATGCCGCAGCCGTCGCCGCCGTCGTCGAGCGTCACGCGATCGACACGATCGTGCACCTCGCCGCGATCGTGAACCCCGGCGGACTCAGCGAAGACGTCGAGTACCGGGTCGACGTCGAGGGCACCCGCAACGTGCTCGACGCGGCCGTCGCGCACGGCGTGCGCCGCATCGTCGTGTCGTCGTCGGGCGCCGCCTACGGCTACCACGCGGACAACCCCGAGTGGTTGTCCGAGGACGACCCGATCCGCGGCAACCAGGAGTTCAGCTACTCCCGGCACAAGCGGCTCGTCGAGGAGATGCTGGCCGACTACCGCGCGAGCCACCCCGAGCTCGGCCAGGTCGTGCTCCGGATCGGCACCATCCTCGGGCCGAGCGTCGCGAACCAGATCACGGCGCTCTGGGAGGCGAAGCGCATCCTGCGGATCGCCGGATCGGAGAGCCCGTTCGTGTTCGTCTGGGTCGACGACGTGGTCGGCGCGATCGTGCGCGGGGCGACCGGCGAGGTCACGGGCGCCTTCAACGTCGCCGGCGACGGACGCGTGACCGTGACGGAGATCGCCGATGCGCTCGGCAAGCCGACCGTCACGGTCTCGGCGCGGCTGCTCACCGCGGTGCTGCGCGTCGGGCACGCATTGCGCCTCACCGTGCACGGCCCCGAGCGGGTCGGGTTCCTGCGCTACCGCCCGGTGCTCGACAACACGCGTCTCAAGCGCGTGCTCGGCTACTCGCCCGAGCGGACGAGCCGCGAGGCGTTCGAGGAGTACCTCGCGGTTCGACGCGCCCGTTCCCTCGGGTAGACTGTCCGAGGCTCCTCACGTGGCGCCATCCAGGCCAACTCCCCCAGGGCGGAAACGCAGCAAGGGTAACCGGGCTCTGGCGGGTGCGTGAGGGGTCCCAGGAGGATTCGCCTAGTGGCCTATGGCGCACGCTTGGAAAGCGTGTTGGGTGAAAGCCCTCGGGGGTTCGAATCCCCCATCCTCCGCCATGTGAAACGGCGCCGTGCCCGAAGGGTGCGGCGCCGTTTCCGTTCTTCGGTTTCCGCCCCCGAACGGGCGTCGCCGCGCACGCAGGAACGCGGGATGATTCGCCCAGCCCGGACTCTGCTGCGCTGCGATGCCACGGGCATCGCATGCCACACAGGAAGGGGAATCCCGTGTCCGCATCCACCTCGCTCCACCGTCGCGGCCTGATCGCCGCCACCGCCGCCGCCGCGTTCGCGGCGTCGCTGCTCGCCGCACCGCCGGCCACCGCCCGTCCGCTCGAGAACGTGCGGTTCGTCGAGGAGGACTCGTTCACCGACGAGAACTTCTGCGATGCCGGTATCACCGTCGAGATCGAATTCCTGAACGAGGTCCACGTGCTGTTCAACTCGCGCAAGCCGGGTTCCGCGCCGTACTGGATGGCGAACGTCGAGTTCCACGGCACCTACAGTGGGCCGGGCGGGACCGTCACCGAGACCGGCAAGACGGTCGACAAGGATCTCGCGATCACCGATAACGGCGATGGCACGATGACCATCCTCGTGCTCGCGACCGGCAGCGCGAACGCCTACGACGAGTCGGGGAAGGCGATCGCGCGCAATCCCGGACAGGTCAGGTACGAGGTCCTGATCGACTACGGAGACGACATCAGCGACCCGTCCGATGACGAGTTCGTCGAGTTCCTCGGCGAGGTCAAGGGGTCAACGGGTCGGTCGGACGACTTCTGCGAGGCGGTGCTGCCCGCCGTCTCCTGAGGCGCGAGCCCGGGCACGACTCGGCGGCCGGGCGCAAGTCCCCCTTAATGCCGATAGCGACATCCGTGCCGACGACACAGGATGGTTCCGATGTCAGTGGCAGCGATGAGAACGGGATACGGGGACGCAGGGGAATCCCGCATCGGCCAGGCAGGGGGCGGGGGTCTCAGGGTACTCACCCTGAGACCCCGTCGCTCCTTGACCCGGGCCGTGGGGCTCCCGGTGGTCGCCCTCCTGGTGCCCGTGATCCTCACGGTCGCCTGGCTCGTCTCTCCGCTCGGCAGTGCCGCGGTGGGCCTCACGGCGGTGGTCGTGGTCGTGCTCGCCGCCCTCGGCGTCGCCGCGTACATCAGCTACCAGCGCACCGAGGTCGTCGTCAGCCCGCACGGCATCGTCGAGCGCGGGTTCCTGGGGCGCCTCCACAGCGTCGCCCGTCGCGACATGGCCGACGTGCTCCGCATCGACACGTATCGGGGCGACACGCTCGAGACCGTCCACCAGCTGTTCGTCGTCGACGCCGACGGCCGCTGCCTCTTCCGCATGCGCGGCACGTTCTGGGACGATCAGTCGCTCGATGCGATCGCCGAGGTCCTCGCGCTCGAGGAGACCGTCCGCAGCGAGCCGGTGACGCTGACCGAGTTGCGGGCCTCGGATCCGCACCTGCTGTACTGGTTCGAGGGGCGCGGGCTCCGCGGCTGATCCGTCGGCGGCGGTACGACCCCGACTCAGCGCGTCGTGATGCCGAACCGCGGCGCGTCGGGGCGACTCGAGGGCAGTTCGTGGAAGCCCAGCCGTTCGTAGAACGCGCGCGCACCGACGTTCGCCGCGTCGATCCCGAGGTGCAGCGCCGGGACGTCGCGTTCGGCCAGTGCCGCTCGGAGGGTGTCGATCAGCCGCCGGCCGAGCCCGCGACCCTGCAGCTCGGGCAGCAGATCGATGTGCAGGTGGGCGGGGTACTCGTCGAGTTCGGGGATCCGCATGCGCTCCGCGTTGCCGCCGTCCGCGAGGAGGTGCGGCTCCGAGTACGCCGGTCGATGCGCCGTCGGCGCGCCGGCACGGGGGTGGCGCGCCCGGAATCCCGGCGCCCAGTCGCGTGCGTACCAGTCGATGAAGGCCGCGGTGTCGGCGACGCCGAGCACGTACCCGGCGACGCGCCCGCCCAGATCGACGACGAAGGCGAGGTCGGGGGCGTAGTCGACGTACGGCAGGGCGTAGACCTCGGGCATCAGGGTGTCGTCGGAGTAGACACCGGTGGCATCGCGCCCCGCGGCGGCGGTGCGCAGGCACACCTCGGCGACGGCGGACCGGTCCGCGTCGCGATACGGGCGGATGACCGGCTCCTCCTCGGTCCGGCTCGACGCGCTCACCGCCGTTTCGCCATGCCGAAGAGGCCCGTCAGGACCTGCGTGATCACCTTCTGCGTGGTCTTGGAACCGAGGACCTCCTCGAGCGCCGACCGTTGCGGCGTGCGCGAACGCGAGCGGGACGTACTCGAAGTCTTCTTCAGGAGGCGGTCGTACTCGGCCTGCGCCTTCTTCTCCGCCTTCGCCTCGTCGGCGTCGATCTTCGCTCGCATCTTCTCGTACTCGGCGTCGGCCTTCGCCTGCGCCTCGGCGGCTTCGGCCGCGTCGGCGGCGGCCGCGGCATCCGCCATGCGCTTGGTCAGCAGTTCGTGCGCGGATTCGCGGTCGATCGCGGTGCCGTACTTCGCCGAGAGGGGGGATGCCGCGACGGCGGCGTCGATCGCGGCATCCGGGCTCGGCGACATCGACGCCTGCGGCGCACGCAGGCGCGTCCAGGCCACGGGGCTCGGGGCCCCCTTCTCGTTCATGACCGTGACGATCGCCTCGCCCGTGCCGAGCACGGTGAGCGTCTCCTCGAGGTCGTACCCCGAGTTCGGGTACGTCGAGACCGTCGCGCGCAGGGCCTTCGCGTCGTCGGGCGTGAAGGCGCGCAGCTGGTGCTGCACGCGCGAGCCGAGCTGGGCGAGCACGTCGCCCGGCACGTCCTTCGGGGTCTGCGTGACGAAGAACACGCCGACGCCCTTCGAGCGGATGAGCCGCACGGTCTGCACGACCTGGGCGAGGAACTCCTTCGACGCATCGCGGAAGAGCAGGTGCGCCTCGTCGAAGAAGAACACGAGCTTCGGCCGGTCGAGGTCGCCGACCTCGGGCAGGCCGCCGTAGAGGTCGGCGAGCAGCCACATCAGGAACGTCGAGTACAGCGCCGGCTTGTCGGCGACGCCCGGCACCTCGAGCAGGCTGATCACGCCGCGGCCGTCGGCTGCCGTGCGCAGGAACTCGGCCGTGTCGATCTCGGGCTCGCCGAAGAACACGTCGGCGCCCTGGTCGGCGAAGGCGATGAGCTCGCGCAGGATGACGCCGACCGTCGCCTTCGACAGGCCGCCGAGCCCCTCGAGCTCGCCCTTGCCCTCGTCGCTCACGAGGTAGGCGAGAACCGCGCGCAGGTCGTCGAGATCGAGCAGGGCGAGCCCGTTCCGGTTGGCGTAGTGGAAGACGAGGCCGAGGCTGGACTCCTGCGTCTCGTTGAGGCCGAGCACCTTGCTGAGCAGCAGCGGGCCGAAGCCCGAGATCGTCGCGCGGATCGGCACGCCCCGCCCCACTCCCCCGAGCGAGAAGAACTCGGTCGGGAAGCTCGCCGCCTCCCACGCCTGGCCGATGCCGTCGGTGCGCTTCAGCAGCTTCTCGCTGCTCGTACCGGGTGTCGCGACGCCCGACAGGTCGCCCTTGATGTCGGCCGCGAACACGGCGACGCCCGCGGCGGCGAGCTGCTCGGCGAGCACCTGGAGCGTACGGGTCTTGCCCGTGCCGGTCGCGCCGGCGACGAGGCCGTGCCGGTTGGTCATCGCGAGCGGGATGCGCACGGGGACGTCGGGCAGCGCCTCGCCGTTGACGAGCGCGCCCATCTCGAGTGCTGCGCCCTCGAAGGCGTAGCCGGCGCGGATGCGGTCGACCTCGTCGGCGTCGAGTGGCCCGTGGGGCGCCTCGACCGAGGGGGACGAAGCGGATGCCGCGGAGTCGGCCGGTGCGGCGGAACCCCGTTCGGCCCCCTCCGCCGGTTCGGGAGCGGACGCGGCATCCGTCGCCGCCTCGGCCGCCGCCTTCGCGAGGGCGGCCGCCTCCTCCGCCCTGCGGATCGCCTCAGCGGCCTGCTCCTGCAGCGCGGCCGCCGCTGCCGCCGCGGCCTCCGCCGCCTCCTGTGCCCGCTTCACCGCGTCGTCCGACATGGGGCCGATCCTAACGGCGACCCTCGCCCCGCGCCGCGATACTGGGCGGATGAGCGATCTCGGACCTGTGGACCCCGGGAGGGCCGACGAGGCCGCCTGGATGCGGCGGTGGCGACTCCGCCCGGACGGGGACCCGTCGACCACGACGACGAGCCGGCTGATCCCCGTTCGCACGGAGGACGGCACGGCCGCGATGCTGAAGATCGCGCACGAACCCGAGGAGGCGAGGGGCGCGGCCCTCCTCACCGCGCTCGACGGGCGCGGAGCGGTCCGAGTCCTCCGCCGCGACCATCAGGCCCTGCTCATGGAGCGTGCGATGGGGCGGCGCGACCTCGTCTCGATGGTCCGGTCGGGCGAGGACGACGCCGCGACGCGCATCGTCTGCGACGTCGCCGGGCGACTGCACGGTGAGACCGATCGCGTGCTGGCCGGGTCCGATCCGCCGGCGCTCGTGACGCTGGCGGACTGGTTCCGGCAGCTGTTCGCGCATGCGGACGAACTCGGTCCGCTCCACCGTGCGGGCGCCGATCTCGCGCGACGGCGATTCGACGACGGTCGCGAGCCCGTGGTGCTGCACGGCGACCTGCACCACGGGAACGTGCTCGACTTCGGCGAGCGCGGCTGGCTCGCGATCGACCCGAAGGGCCTCGTCGGCGACGCCGAGTTCGACGTGTGCAACCTGCTCTGCAACCCGTCGCACGAGCGCGCGCTCGCGCCGGGACGCCTTGCACGGCAGTTCGGTGTCGCCGTCGACGCGACGGGCTTCGAGCCCCGGCGCCTGCGCGACTGGCTCGTCGCATGGAGCGCGCTGTCGTCGACGTGGTTCGAGCTCGACGGGCGGCCCGAGCGCGCGGCGACGGCCGAGCGCATCGGCGAGGCGGCAGCGGGGCTCGCGGTCTGAGTTCCGCGGAACGCGGCTACTGCACGATCGGCAGCCCCGTGGCATCCGCCGCCTGCTGCATCGAGCCCGCGTCGGTCACGTCGAGGCCGGCCTCCTCCATGAGCCGGGTCGCCTGGGCCGAGCGGTTTCCCGACTTGCAGTAGACGACGTACTCGCCGTCGGCGTCGAGGGCGGGGATCTCTGCGGCGAGCTGCCCCGAGGTGAGGTCGAGGTTGACGGCGCCGTCGAGGTGGCCGGCGGCGTATTCGGCCGGCGTACGCACGTCGACGACGACGGTGTCGGTGCCGAGCTCGATGGGCTCGGTCGTCGCGCAGCCGCTGAGGGCGAGTGCGGTCGCACCGGCGGCGGCGATCAGGGCGGTGCGGATGCCGCGTGCGCGGCGGACTGAGCGGGTGGATCGGGTGGCCGGGGCGTCCGAGGGACGGTGGATCGTGGTCTGCATACGTCGAATGATACCCCAGGGGTATCTTCTGATAGAATCGGGGCATGGCTTCCGTGAACATCACCCACGACACGATCGAGTCGACCATCAAGGACAGCGACATCGTGCTCCTCGACTTCTGGGCCGAGTGGTGCGGACCCTGCCGCATGTTCGGCCCGATCTTCGAGCGCGCGTCCGAGCAGCACACCGACGTCGTCTTCGGCAAGGTCGACACCGAGGCGGAGCAGGCCCTCGCCGCCGGCTTCCGCATCACCTCCATCCCGACGCTCGTCGTGTTCCGCGAGGGCATCATCGTCTTCGCCCAGCCCGGCGCACTGAACGCCGCCCAGCTCGAGCAGGTCATCGAGGGCACCAAGGCCCTCGACATGGACGACGTGCGCCGCCAGCTCGCCGAGCAGCAGGCCGCCGCCGCCGCGCAGGCGTGAACCGCCTCGCCCGCTCGCTCGCCTCGCGCGCCTGCGCGGTGAGCCGCGGAGAACGGGTCCTGCGGGGCGTCATCGCGGTGTTCCTCGCCGCGTTCGCCGCGTCGAACCTCGAGAACCTGTGGTGCGCGATCCCCGCGGGCATCTGCGCCACATTCCTCGCGATCGGCGCGATCACCGGATGGTGCCCGACCGACCTGCTCACGCGTTCCGCCGCCACGACCGAGCCGAACGTGCTCGGCTACCCCGAGGCGCGGCGCGAACTGCTGGGCTGAACGGCCCGGCCGCCGCTGCGGCCGGGCGTACGCTGGGCGCATGACGACGGACGAGCCGCTCATCGGCCCGGTCGAGGCGCCCGACCTGCACGTGATGTCGTTCAACGTCCGGCGACGGATGCCGCGCAACCGCCCGGGCAGCCCCGACCGCTGGGCGACGCGCAAGCCGCTCGTGCGGCGACTCCTCGCCGCCGAGCGGCCGACGGTGCTCGGCGTCCAGGAGGCCCTCGACGAGCAGGTCGAGGTCGTCGGCCACGCGCTCGGCCGGAGCCATCGCTGGGTCGGCACCGGGCGCGATCCCGGCGGCCATGGTGAAGCGTGCCCCGTCTACTACGACGACGACCGTCTCGAGCTCACCGACTGGCGGCAGCTCGCCCTCTCCGCGACGCCCGACGAGCACGGCTCGCGGTCGTGGGGCAACCTGACACGTCGGCTCGTCGTCGCCGCCGAGTTCACCGACCGCGAGACGGGCGCCCGACTCCGGGTTCTCAACACCCACCTCGATCACCTCTCGCGCCGTTCCCGGCTGCAGTCGGCGCTCATGATCGCCGGACTCGCGCACGCCGCGCACCTCGACGAGCCCGACGCCGCGATCGTCGTCACCGGCGATTTCAACGCCGACGAACGATCGGCCGTGCACCGCAGGCTCACCGGTGACGGCGTCCTCCGCGACGCCTGGGACGCCACCGCGGAGCGGCTGACGCCCGAGTGGGGCACGTTCTCGAACTACGGGCCGCGCAGGCGCGGAGGACGCCGTATCGACCTGATCCTCGTCGGCGGTGCCGCCGAGGTCACGCACGCCGGCATCAACGCGACGAGGTTCGAGGGGCGCGCGGCATCCGACCACGAGCCCGTGCAGGCGGTGCTCCGGCACCGCTCGAGCGACGACACGGCGACCGTCCGTCCGAAGGAGGCAGGGTGATGCGGAGCATCTGGAGCGGACTCGCGCGGCGCGCGGAGGGCCCCGGCGAGATCGCCGGCGACGTGCTGCGGCTCATCGCACTGATCTGCATCCCGATCGCCGGCATCGGGTGGGGTCCGCTCGGGGTCGTCAGCCTCGCGTTCGTCTCGGCCGCGATGGTGCTGCCGCGGGTGCTGCACGTCCGCCCCGCGCTCGACCTCTCATTCGGCCTCATCGCGCTCGTCTCCGTGTGGAGCAGCGTGACCGACCTCTACGTGACCGTCCGCTGGTGGGACATCCCGATGCACTTCCTCATGAACGGGCTCGCCGCCGTGATCGCGGTGCTCCTGTTCGTGCGCCTCCACCTCATCGCCGACCCGCAGCGGCTGCCCCGGCCCGTGCTCGCCGCCGTCCTCGTCACGACGGCGTTCGGGCTCGGACTCGCGGTGGTCTGGGAGGTCTTCGAGTGGTTCGGCAAGAACTTCATCGACGACGACATCTACGTCGACTACCGCGACACGATCGGCGACCTCGTCTGGGGCGGCCTCGGCTCGGCGCTCGGCGGGCTCGCGCTGCCGGTGCTGGCGCCGAGATCCCAGCCGCTCGCAGCCCCGGCCGAGACGGCGTGAGGCGTCCGCGGCGTCCGCGCCGTCACGTGCCGATCGTCACCACCGCGCGGGACGCCCAGGCGCGCACGAGTTCCTGACGCACCGTGACCCCCGTGCCCGCGGCATCCGGAACCCTGATCTGCCCGCGGTGCTCACCGGTGCCGAGCACGAACGGCTCGGTGACATCCTCGGCGAAGTAGCGGCCCGACGCCGACGTGTCGCCCGGCAGCACGAACCCCGGCAGCGCGGCGATCGCGACGTTCGCCGCCCGGCCGACGCCGGTCTCGAGCATGCCACCGCACCACACCGGCACCTCGCGTGCCCGGCAAGCGTCGTGCACGCGCAGCGCCTCGAGGAATCCGCCCATCCGCCCGGGCTTGATGTTGACGATGCTCGTCGCGCCGCGCTCGATCGCGTCGACCGCGGTGGAGACGCCGAGGATCGACTCGTCGAGGCACACGGGCGTCTCGGCGGCCTGCGCCAGCGCCACGTGCGTCGCGAGGTCCTCCTCGGCGAAGGGCTGCTCGATCAGGAGGAGGTCGAACGGATCGAGGCTCGCCAGCAGCGGGATGTCGTCGGCGGTGTAGGCGGTGTTCGCGTCGACCTGCAGCATCGCGTCGCGACCGATGAGCTCGCGCACGGCGGCGACCGGCACGAGGTCCCAGCCGGGCTTGATCTTCAGCTTGATGCGGCGGTAGCCCTCCTCGAGGTAGCCGGTGACCTCGTCCAGGAGCTCCTCGAGGGTCGGCGCGATCCCGACCGAGACGCCGCAGTCGACCCAGTCGCGCACCGCGCCGAAGCTCTCCGCCATCGAGCGCGCCTGCGCGCGCAGTTCGGCGTCGAGCACGGCCGCCTCCAGTGCGCCCTTCGCCATGCGGTGGCCCGCGACGAACGACAGGGTCGAGGCGACGGATGCCGCGAGCGGCACGCTCGCGATCGACGCGGCCGCGCCGCCGGGCGTGCCGGCTCCGGCCTCCGCCGCCGCGCCGACATGCTGCTCGCGGTCGTCGACCCAGACGCCGGTCGGATGCGCGGGGTCCTCGATGAGCACGCCGCTGACGTGGCCGTCGTCGACGACGCGCGATGCGGGGGCGGTGAGCAGTGCGGGCGCGAGGTAGTGCTCGATGACGGATGCCGCACCGTCGACGTACTCCCCCGAATAGAACGGGTCGCGGCCCGCCACGCACTCGCCCCACCCGTCGCCGCGGTCGGTGCGGACGTGCACGAGCAGCACCTCCCGCGCCGTCTCGCGGCCGAACGACGTCTCGAACGGACGGACGAGCGGGACCTCGAGGCGGTGCAGCTCGATCGCCTCGATGCGAGGGGCACCGGATTCGGCATCGGTTGCGAGGTCGTCGGTCATGGATCCTCCCTCGGGTCCGGGGCGCACCGGAGACGTCTCGAGCGGCGCCCACGACGACGCTAGCGCGCCGAGGCGTCAGCCCGCGCGATCGGGGTCGTCGGCGGTGAAGACGTAGTCGCCGTTCGCGTCGAGCTCCGGGCGGAGCCGACCGTCGGCCAGCGCGACGAAGGCCGCACGCGACGCGTCGCGGAGCGCCGAGGCGATGTCGGGGTCGGCGGCGCGCACGGCCTCGAAGTCGGCTACGAGGGGCAGGCCGCCGTCGGCGCGCCACGCCGGCTGCGGCATCCGTTCGAGCGCTCGCGTCGTGCGCGGCGAGGAGAGTCGCCAGCGCACCTCGAAGCGGTCGCTCCGGTCGCCGCCCGAGATCGCGTCGCGCAGCTCGCCGTAGAAGTCGGGGTGGTAGGCGGCGACCTCGGCGCCGAGCCGAACGAGGTTCATGCGCGCGTTGCGGCGGATGAGCGGGTCGTACGTCCAGCGGACCTCGTCGACGCCGTGGTCGAGGCAGATCGCCCGCTGGCGGAGCTTCAGCGCGACGCCGATGCCTCGCCCGCGCGCGGCGGGGTCGACGGCGTTCATGTGCGAGTGGACGTGCAGCCCGCCCTCCCAGCCGAGGAAGCCCAGCGCCGCGCCGAGCGGCGGATCGGCGCGATCGGGGCGCTCGCCCGCGGCATCCGCTCGGCCCTGCGCGGGCACGGCGACGAGCACGGTGTTTCCGGCGTGGGCGACGGCCTTCAGCGAGGCGACGTCGAACGAGCGCCCGGCGCCCCACGTCGCGTCGAAGCGCGCGAGCACGCCCGCGAGTTCGTCGGGCCGAGCGTCGCGCGTCACGACGCCGGCGCGGCGGTCCTCCTCGTCGGCGAGCTCGTGCGCGCGGGCGAGGGTCGCGACATCCGTCATGGTCCGGACCCTATCGCGTGCCCGCGGGCGGACCCATTCGAGTGCGGTTTCTTCGGTGGAGACCGGATTCGGACGGCACTCCACCGCAGAAACCGCACTCGAACGTGGCGCGAGGCGCGAGGCGCGAGGCGCGAGGCGCGAGGTCAGCGGGCCAGGCGGTCCTCCATGCCCCAGGGCTGACCGTAGCCGCCCTCGGCTTCGGCGCGGGCCATGAGGTCGAGGAACGGCCGGGCGTCGAACGCCTCGGGGCCGAGCACGCCGACGCCCGACCAGGCGCCGGTCGCGAGCAGCTCGAGTGCGATCACCGGGTTCAGCGCGGTCTGCCAGACCACGCACTGCGCCTCGTACTCGCGCATCGTCCACTCGTTGTCGCTCACGTGGTAGAGGTACACCTCGCGCGGCTCGCCGTCGGTGCCGCGGCCGGTGACCCAGAGGCCGGCGCAGGTCTTGCCGGTCATCCGCGGGCCGATCGTGGCGGGGTCGGGCAGCGCCGCGGCGACCACATCGCGCGGAGCGACCTCGACCGGGCCGTTCGCGCTGCGCACGCGGATCGGCGTGGTCGAGTCGAGGCCGAGCAGGTGCAGCGTCTTCAGGACGTTGATGAACTCATCGCCGAGGCCGTACTTGAACGTCACGCGCTTCGCGTCGACCCAGCGCGGCATGAGAAGCACCTCTTCATGCTCGACGTTCACGCACTCGACCGGGCCGATGCCCTCGGGGAACTCGAACACCTCGGGCTCGCTGAACGGCGGGGTCGTGTACCAGCCGCGCTCCTGCTCCCACACGACGGGCGGGTTCAGGCACTCCTCGATGGTGGTCCAGATCGAGAACGAGGGCGCGAAGATCTCGTTGCCCTCCTCGTCGCGCACCACGAGGTTGGCGCCGTCGCGCGTGCCGAGCTCGTCGATCTCGCTGAAGAGGTGGTCGGCCGCGTAGCGCGCGAACACGTCGGAGAGGCCGGGCTCGACGCCCATGCCCACGAGTGCGAGGCGACCCGCCTTCTCCCAGTCGTCGGCCTGCGCGAACTGGTCGTCGCCGAGCTTCACGCCGGTCTCGGCGTACGGGTCGGTCGGGTGCGGCTCCGACAGGCTCATGGCCATGTCGAGGTAGTCGGCGCCCGCGGCGAGCGCGCCGCGGAAGATCGAGGGCACGAACTTCGGCTCGACCGCGTTCATGACGTGGGTGGCGCCGTGGGCGCGGGCGACGGATGCCACGACCTCGGGGTCGCTCGCGTCGACCTGTGCGGTGGTGAACCGGGCCGCCACGGCGTCGCCGTGCTTCGCGGCGATCCAGTCGACCGTACGGCGGGCGCGGGACTCGTCGTAGTCGCTCACGACGATGAGTTCGTAGAAGTCGCGGCGGGCGGCGATCTTGGCGATGGCATCGCCGACGCCCCCCGCACCGATGAGGAGGATTCGCATGCTCGGTACGGTAGCCGCCCCGACGACAATTGTCCAGTTGGACAATTGTGCCGATGCCCACGCGCCCGCGTCCGCGGCTCAGCAGAATCCGGCGATGCCCTCCCAGGCGGCCGCGGGGCTCGCGACGCCCTCGCGTTCGACCGCCGCCTCGATGAGCCCGTACGGGCGATCGGCGGCGTGGAACACCTCGTTCGGGTTGTCGAGTCCGAAAGGCGAAAGGTCGACCACGAAGTGGTGGTTGTTCGGCATCGAGAAGCGGATCTCCGCGATGTCATCGTGCGCCTCCAGCACCCGACGCCCCATCGCGAAGAGCGTCGCCTGCAGCCCGGCCGAGTAGCCCTCGGCGAACGCCTCGAGCAACAGGGCCCGCACGCTCGCGTACCTGGCGTCGAAGTCGACGTCGGCGTGGGCGTAGCGCCAGCGAGCCGAGACATCCGTCGCCAGGATGCGGTCGTGGGTCTCGGCGAGCGTCGTGTACCGGTCGTGGGGGTAAGCCTCGAACCCGGAGCCCGTGGTCTTCATGACCGTGAGGTCCCGGAGCCCGGCGATGACATGACGGTCGGCGCCGTCCGCGACGACGACGGCGGTGCGCACCTCGTGACCCGACCGGACGAAGGCGTGGTCGTGTTCGGCGCCGTCGACCACGATGCGCTGCCAGGCGAAGCGTTCGGCGGCCCAGCGGCCGCCGGTGACCCATTCGAACGACGAGACGAAATGGTCGGCCAGTCGCAGCAGGAACGCCTCCGGCGAGCCGATGCCGTCGCGTGCGAACGCGAAGATCGTGTTCTTCTGCGTGTCGGTCGGCACGACGTGGGCGTTGTCGCCCTCGAGGTGGGCCGCGGCGAAGTCGCCGCGCAGCTGCGAGGTCACGTTCAGGTCGTCGATCTCATGACGTGCGCTGTCACGAGCGACCTTGACGACGCGCACCTCGGCCTTGCCGTACTGGTTCGCGCCGAGGACGATGGCGGGTTCGGACATGGTCAGCTCCCTCGATAGGTGGAGTAGGCGAACGGGCTGAGCAGCAGCGGGGCGTGCACGTGGCGGCCGTCGTCGTCGACGCGGAAGGTCAGGACGACCTCGGGATAGAACGTCGGCGTACCGCGACCGGCGAACCACGCCGCGGTGTCGAACCGCAGGCGGTAGTCGCCCGCTGCCGGTTCGTCGGGGCCGATGCGGGAGACCCGGCCGTCGGCATCCGTCACGGCGGTGTCGAGCTCGCGCCATCCGTCGCCGTCGTCGCGCACCGAGAGTGCGACGGCGACGCCCTCGGCGGGCCGGCCCGACGTGGCGTCGAGCACGTGGGTCGTGATGCGCGACCGCGAGGGCGCGGCGTCATGGCTGCTCATCGGAGGAGTCCCTTCAGTCGGAGGACGGCGATCTGGCGGAGCTGGTCGGCGACGACGGGCTGCTCCTCGGCGGGCGTGTGCCCGAGGCGCTCCGAGAGCGCGTCGAGGATCTCGCGCGACGAGCGTCCGGCGGCGCGGATCAGGAAGACCCGCCCGAACCGCTGCTCGTACGCGAGATTGCCCTCGGCGAGCGCGGCGGCGACCTCGGCATCGGTCGGGTCGACACCCGCCTGCTCGGCGCGCGACATCGCCGCGCCGGCGCCCGCACCGGACGGCCGCTCGCCGATCCGCGGATGGTGGGCGAGCGCAGCGTCGACCTCGGCGGGTGTGAGCGGGCTCGCTGCGACCTCCGCTCGCGCGAGGAGGTCGTCGACGGAGCCGTAGGGGCGGCCGTCGGCGAGTTCGGTGCACCACCGGTCGACGTCGAGGCAGGGCCGGAGGAAGGCGATCGCGTCGTCACGGCGAGCCCGGTTGAAGGCGTCGAGTGTCATCGCCCGGCTCTCCCGCCTGCCCCCGCCCGGCGCAGCAGCCGTCCGCGCGCCACCGTGCCGTCGACCTCGCGCCCGGCCAGGTAGGTCGCCCGCACGACGCCGACGAGCTCGCGTCCGGCGTACGGCGTGATCGGGTGCCGATGGTGCAGCGCCGCGGCATCCACCGTGAACGCGTCGTCGGGCGCGAGGATCGCGAGGTCGGCGTCCGCGCCCTCGGCGATGGCCCCCTTGCCCTCGCGCGCGAGGCCCACGAGTCGCGCGGGCGCCGCCGACATCCACTCGACGACGCGTTCGAGGCGGACGCCGCGACGGCGCGCCTCGGTCCACACGACGGGCAGGGCGAGCTGGAGGGACGCGATCCCGCCCCACGCGACGCCGAAGTCGCCGTCGCCCGCGAACTTGACGGCGGCGGGGGCCGGCGAGTGGTCGGAGACGATCATGTCGATCACGCCGGCCTCGAGCGCGCTCCAGAGCGCGTCGCGGTTCGCCGCTCCGCGGATCGGCGGGCAGCACTTGTAGGCCGTGGCGCCGTCGGGCACCTGCTCGGCCGTGAGCGCGAGGTAGTGCGGGCAGGTCTCGACCGTGAGCCGGACGCCGTCGGCGCGCGCGCGGGCGACCGCGTCGAGGGCGGCCGACGAGCTGAGATGGAGGATGTGCGCGCGCGTGCCGGTGCGGCGCGCGGCGTCGATCACGGCCGCGATCGCCGCGCCCTCGGCGGCGTCCGGCCGGGAGGCGAGGAAGTCGACGTACGCGCGGCCGTGCGGGTGCGGTGACGCGCCGATGACCGCGGCGTCCTCGGCGTGCACGATGACGAGCGGGTCGTCATCGGCGTCGCCCCCGGCGGAGCCCGCGCCGCGCGCGAGGACGCTCATCGCCCGCTCCATCTGCTCGGCCGTGACCGGGGGGAACTCCGCGACGCCCGAGTCGACGAGGAAGCACTTGAACCCGAACACGCCCTCGGCGGCGAGCGGCAGCAGGTCGCTCTCGTTGTCCGGCACGATCCCGCCCCAGAACCCGACGTCGACGAACACGCGCCCGGACGCCCTCGCCCGCTTCACGGCGAGCGCCGAGACCGACGTCGTCGGCGGGATGCTGTTGAGCGGCATGTCGACGATCGTCGTGACCCCGCCCGCCGCGGCGGCCCGTGTCGCGGTCTCGAACCCCTCCCAGTCGGTCCGACCGGGCTCGTTGACGTGTACGTGCGTGTCGACGAGTCCGGGGATGAGCACCTCGTCGTCGGCGAGGTGCACGCGGTGGGCCGCCCTGAGCGAGGCGCCCGGTTCGGCGATGCGCGCGATGCGCCCGTCGAGCACGGCGACCTGGGCGGGTGCGAACGCACCGTCGACGAGTACTCGGTCGCCGGTGAACACGAGGTCGAACACGACGGATGCCTCGGCGCCCCCGATGGAGGGGGCGTCGCCCGGCGGCATCCGCTCGCCCACGCTCAGCCGCCCGCCTGCGAGCCGCCGCCCGGCGCGCCCGCCGGCCAACCCGCGCCGCCACCCGGCCCGGTCAGCCGCACCTGTCGGTTGACGTCCTTGTACAGCAGGTAGCGGAAGGGTCCGGGCCCGCCGGCGACGCAGGCCTGCGGGCAGAACGCGCGGAGCCACATGAAGTCGCCCGCCTCGACCTCGACCCAGTCGCCGTTCAGTCGGTAGACGCCCTTGCCCTCGAGCACGAACAGCCCGTGCTCCATGACGTGGGTCTCGGCGAACGGGATCGACCCGCCCGGCTGGAACGTGACGATGTTGACGTGCATGTCGTGCGCGAGGTCGTCCGGGTCGACGAAGCGCGTGGTCGCCCAGGCGCCGTCGGTGTCGGGCATCGGCTGCGGTGCGACGTCCGCGTCGCTCGTGACGAACGACGCCGGTGCCGCGATGCCGGGCACCGGCTCGTACGCCTTGCGGATCCAGTGGAACGAGGTCGCCGATTCGCCCTCGTTCGCGATGGACCAGGTCTCGCCCGCCGCGAGGTACGCGTAGCCGCCTGGGCCGAGCGTGTGCCGCGCCCCGTCAAGCTCGAGACGCAGCGAACCGGAGGTGACGAAGACGACGCCCTCGACCCCCGCCTCCGCCTCGGGCCGTTCGGCACCCCCGCCCGGCGTGATCTCGACGATGAGCTGCGCGAACGTGGTCGCGAACCCCGCGATCGGCCGGGCGAGGATCCACGACCGGGTGCCCGTGAAGCCCGGCAGGTTGCTCGTGACGATGTCGCGCAGCACGCCCTTCGGAATCACCGTGTAGGCCTCGGTCACGATCGCGCGGTCGGTGAGCAGGTCGGTCTGCGCGGGCTGTCCTCCCGGCGGGGTGTAGTAGCTCATGGGACCTCCTCGTCCGTGGATGCCGGAAACGGAATGTGCGGGCCGTCGCCGGCATCCGCTCAGTTCGTCATGCGCCTCGGGTTCGCGAGCGCAGCGAGGGTCGACGCCTCGAGCCCGGTCGCGGTCGCCACCTCCTCGACGGTGATCGCGCCGCACCGCACGCCCCGCAGCACGAAGCCGGCCAGCGCCCGAACCGTGGCGGGCTCGTCGAGCACGGCACCCGCCGTGCGGTCGTGCACGTGCCGCAGTCGTGCGGACGCCTCGAACCAACCGTCGCGGTAGTGGGCGTAGGTCGCGAGGAACCGGGTGGGCAGCTGCGCCGGGTGCAGGTCCCAACCCTGCGGGAAGCCGCGTTCGAGTGATCGCCGCACGAGCCGCGCATGGAGGCGCCACGCCTCGTCGGCCCGGTCGCCGTTCGGCAGCACGTTCGACGAGCCGTCGGAGAGACGGATGCCGGTGCCGGCGACGGCGAGCTGCATGACCGCCTTGGCGTGGTCGGCGGACGGGTGGGCGAGCGACTGGTGCGGGGCGGCGATGCCGAGCGCCGCAGTGTAGTCGTAGGTGCCGAAGTGCAGGCCGCTCACCCGGCCCGGCGCCGCGTGCGCGATCCGGGCGACCGGGGCGAGTCCGTCGGCGCCGAGCACGAGTTGCGGGGTCTCGACCTGCACCTCGAACCGGAGCCGGCCGTCGGCCAGCCCGTGCACGCGCTCGAGCTCGGCCGCGACCTCGGCCATCGCCTCGACCTGCGCGAGGGTCGAGGCCTTCGGCAACGTGAGGGCGAGGCCGTCGGGCAGGTCGCCGTGCTCGACGAGCGCGGTCACGAACAGGTCGAGCGTGCGGATGGCGCGGGCCCGCGTCGCGGCCTCGAACGACTTGAACCGGATTCCGATGAACGGCGGCGCGGTGCCGGCATCCATCGCCGCGCCGACCTGCGCCGCTGCGCGCAGGACGTCGGCGTCCTCGACGGTGTCGCCGCGATCGCCGTATCCGTCCTCGAAGTCGATGCGGAGGTCCTCGACGGGTTCGACCTCGAGCTTCCGCTCGACGAGCCGGGCCACCGTCGCAGCGAGGTCGGGCCGGATGCCGACGCCGATCGCGAGCGCCTCCGCTCCCCCGGCCGAGTCCGCCGCCGCGAGCGCCTCCGCGCCCCACACGGCCGGCAGGTCGTGGGTGACGGTGTCGCCCGGCACGTACACCGTGTGCACCGGCTGGCGCGACCCGTCGTCGCCGGGATAGGCCGTCGCGAGGAGGCGATCGGTCTCGGCGAGCCGGTCGTCGATCGACGCCGACAGGGTGGGAGGCAGCGCGGTCCGCACGGGTCAGGCCAGCAGCTCGTAGGCGGGGAGGGTCAGGAAGTCGACGTACTCGTCGCCCTGGACGAGGTCGGCGACGAGGCGGGCCGCGGGCTCGTAGTGGGCGACGTACGGTGCGGGCGGCTCCGCGGCGCGCAGCGCCGCGACCTCCTCGTCGAGCACCTCGCGCACGAGGTCGCGGGTCATCGTGCGACCGGTGTCGGCGAGCACCACGTCGTGCCGCAGCTGCTGCCAGACCTGCGAGCGCGAGATCTCGGCCGTGGCGGCGTCCTCCATCAGGCTGTGCAGGGCGACCGCGCCGTTGCCGGCGAGCCATGCCGCCGTGTAGGCGACGCCGACGGAGAGGTTCGTGCGCAGGCCCGCCTCGGTGACCGAGCCGCCGGTCGAGGCGACGTCGAGCAGCTCGGCGGCCGTGACCTCGACCTCCGGCCGTTGCCGGTCGATCTGGTTCGGCCGGTCGCCGAGGACGCCGTCGAAGACCTCGCGGCACACCGCCACGAGGTCGGGGTGCGCGACCCACGAGCCGTCGAATCCGTCGCCCGCCTCACGGGTCTTGTCGGCGCGGACCTTCTCGAAGGCGACCGCCGTGGCCTCGGGGTCTGCGCGGTTCGGCACGAACGCGGCCATGCCGCCCATCGCGACGGCCCCGCGCCGGTGGCAGGTCTTGACGAGCAGTTCGGTGTAGGCGCGCATGAACGGCGCCGTCATCGCCACCGAGGCACGGTCGGGGACGATGAACTCGGGCCCGGCGTCGCGGAACACCTTGATGATGCTGAACAGGTAGTCCCAGCGGCCGGCGTTGAGCCCGGACGCGTGCTCGCGGAGCTCGTACAGGATCTCGTCCATCTCGAACGCGGCGGGGATCGTCTCGATGAGCACCGTGGCGCGAACGGTGCCCCGCGGGATCCCGAATCGCTCCTGCGCGAACAGGAACACGTCGTTCCACAGGCGCGCCTCGAGGTGCCCCTCGAGCTTCGGCAGGTAGTAGTACGGGCCGGCACCGCCCTCGATGAGGAGCGGGGCCGTGTGCGCGAAATGCAGTCCGAAGTCGACGAGGGAGCCCGACGCCCGCTCGCCGTCGACGAGGACGTGCTTCTCGGGCAGGTGCCACCCGCGCGGGCGGGTGACCACGGTCGGCCGCCGGACGTCGTCGCGGAGCGAATAGCCCTTGCCCTCGGGCGAGGTCCAGGCGAGGGTGCCCCGAGCCGCGTCCCGAAGGTTGCGCACACTGCCGACGACGTTCTCCCAGGTCGGGCTCGACGCGTCCTCGAGGTCGGCGAGCCAGACCCGTGCGCCGGAGTTCAAGGCGTTGATCGCCATCTTCGCCGGCGACGCCGGCCCGGTGATCTCGACTCGGCGGTCGGCGAGTGCCTCGGGCGGAGGCGGCACCCGCCAGTCCGCGTCGCGGACGTCCCGGGTCTCCACGAGGAAGTCGAGCGATCCCCCGCGCGCGATGCGCTCCCGACGGTCGCGTCGTGCGGCGAGCAGGCCGCGCCGTCGGGCGTCGAATCGGTGATGCAGCTCTTCGACGAATGCGAGCGCGTCCTCCGTGAGGATGTCGTCGCCGTCGACGCCGTCGGCATGGACGATCTCGATGGTCATGGGCTGCCGCTCCCTTCCGCTCCCGTGCGGGGTGGTTGCTCCAGGCCTCGCCCTCATCTTGGCGCAGAAGCGCGCGAGTCGGAACCGTGCTGCGCGCATGAGCGCACCGGAGGCCCGGGCACGCGCGCGGCGTAGACTCCGGACAGAGGGAGCCAGCATGGACATCGTCGTCACCGTCAACGGCCGGCCGCGGGATGCCTCGGGCGTCGCGGCCCACACGACCGCGCTCGACTGGCTCAGGTCGATCGGCCTGACCGGCGCGAAGGAGGGCTGCGCCGAGGGCGAGTGCGGCGCATGCGCGGTCCTGCTCGCCACGCCCGACGGCGACGGCGGCACCGCATGGACGGCGGTGAACGCCTGCCTCATGCCCGCGGCGGCGCTCGACGGCCAGGAGGTGGTGACGGCCGAGGGGCTCGGCACCCCCGAGCACATGCACCCGGTGCAGGCTGCGCTCGCGGAAGCCGGCGGTTCGCAGTGCGGCTACTGCACACCCGGCTTCGCCTGCAGCATGGCGGCCGAGTTCTACCGCGCGCCGACCTCGTTCGACCTGCACGCGCTGAGCGGCAACCTCTGCCGCTGCACGGGGTACCGGCCGATCCGCGACGCGGCGCTCGGAATCGACACGACGCCCGCCGCGGGCGACGCGCTGGCCGAGCGACGCACGCGGCCCGCACCCGCCGCCCGAGCGACCCGCCTCGCCGGCAACGGCGACGGCGGCCGATTCGTACGGCCCGAGACACTCGACGAGGCCCTCGCGCTGCTGCACGTCGAACCCGACGCCGTCGCGATCGCGGGCTGCACCGACTGGGGCGTCGAGGCGAACCTGCGCGGGCGCCGCGCGCCGCTCACGGTCGCGATCGACCGGCTCGACCTTCTGCGGAGCTTCGAGGAGGACGACGCCGGGATCGACCTCGGCGCCGCGCTCACGCTCACCGAGGTCGAGCGGGCCCTCGCCGGTCGGGTGCCGCTGCTCTCGGCGCTCTTCCCGCAGTTCGCGTCGCCGCTCATCCGGAATCGCGCCACCCTGGGCGGCAACCTCGGCACCGCCTCCCCCATCGGCGACGCGCCGCCGGCGCTGCTCGCCCTCGAGGCGCGGCTCGTGCTCGCCTCGCCCGACGGCGAACGCGAGGTCGACCTCGCCGACTACTTCACGGGCTACCGTGAGACGGTCCGCCGGCCGGGCGAACTCATCCGCACCATCCGGATCCCGCGGCCGACCGCGAACCTCACCGCCTTCCACAAGGTCGCCAAACGCCGGTACGACGACATCTCGAGCGTCGCGGTCGCCTTCGCGATCGACCTCGACGAGGAGCGCGGCACCGTGGCATCCGCGCGCATCGGGCTCGGCGGCGTCGCGGCGACACCCATCAGGGCCCGGGCGACGGAGGCCGCGCTCGTCGGCCGCGAGTGGAGCGAGGAGACCGTCCGGGAGGCGGCATCCGTGCTCGCCGGCGAGGGCACGCCGATGTCGGACCACCGAGCGAGCGCCGAGTACCGGTCCGCGATGCTCGGGCGGTCGCTCCTGCAGCTGCATCGGCGGTCCGCACGCGAGGGGGTGTCCGCATGAGCGACCTCAGCCGCCGCCCCGCCGGTGCCGTCGCGGGTTCACCCGTCCCGCACGAGAGCGCCCGGCTGCACGCGACCGGCACCGCCGTCTACACGGACGACCTCGCCGCCACGCGACGCGACGTGCTCACCGCGTGGCCGGTGACCTCGCTGCACGCCCACGCGCGCGTGCGGATCGACGTCGCGCCCGCGCTCGAGGTGCCCGGCGTCGTGCACGTGCTCACCGCCGACGACGTGCCGGGCGTCAACGACGCCGGTGCGAAGGGCGATGAGCCGCTCTTCCCCGACGAGGCGCAGTACCACGGCCACGCACTGGTGTGGGTGCTCGGCGAGACCGCGGAGGCGGCGCGGCTCGGCGCGGCCGCCGTCCGTGTCGACTACGAGGAGCTGCCCTCGATCGTGACCGTCGAGGAGGCCATCGCGGCGGGGTCGTACCAGGGCATCGCCCCGACCGTGCGGCGCGGCGACGTGGCATCCGCACTCGCCTCGGCCCCGCACGTGTTCGAGGGCGTCAGCGTCGTCGGCGGGCAGGAGCACTTCTACCTCGAGACGCACGCCTCGTTCGCACACGTCGACTCCGAGGGGCAGGTGTTCGTCGAATCGAGCACCCAGCACCCGTCGGAGACGCAGGAGATCGTCGCGCACGTGCTCGGCGTGCCGAATCACCGTGTGACCGTGCAGTCGCTGCGCCTCGGCGGCGGGTTCGGCGGCAAGGAGATGCAGCCGCACGGCCTCGCCGCGGTCGCGGCGCTCGGTGCCGTGCGCACCGGCCGGCCCGTGCGGCTGCGGCTCACCCGGGCGCAGGACATGACGATGACCGGCAAGCGGCACCCGTTCCACGCGACCTGGCGGGCCGGCTTCGCCGACGACGGGCGCATCCTCGGCCTCGAGGCGACGCTGACCTCGAACGGCGGCTGGAGCCTCGACCTCTCCGACCCCGTGCTCGGGCGCGCGCTCTGCCACGTCGACAACGCGTACTGGATCCCCGACCTCGAGGTGCACGGGCGCATCGCACGCACGAACGTCACCTCGCAGACGGCGTTCCGCGGGTTCGGCGGCCCGCAGGGCATGTTCGTGATCGAGGACATCCTCGGGCGGGTCGCGCCGCTCCTCGACATCGACGCGGCGGTGCTGCGCGAGCGCAACCTGTACCGTCCGGGGCAGACGACGCCCTACGGCATGGAGGTGCGTCACGCCGAACGCATCGGCGCCGCCTGGTCGCAGGTGCTCGAGGGGTCCGAGTTCGCCCGTCGTCGCGACGAGATCGCGGCCGCCAACGCCGCCGATCCCGACGTCAAGCGCGGCCTGGCGATCACGCCCGTGAAGTTCGGCATCTCGTTCACGTTCACCGCCTACAACCAGGCCGGCGCGCTCGTGCACGTCTACCGCGACGGCTCCGTGCTCGTGAACCACGGCGGCACCGAGCTCGGGCAGGGCCTGCACACCAAGATGCTGCAGGTCGCGGCGACCGCGCTCGGCGTGCCCCTCGCACAGGTGCGGCTCGCGCCGACGCGCACCGACAAGGTGCCGAACACGTCGGCGACCGCGGCCTCGTCGGGCGCCGACCTCAACGGCGCGGCCGTGAAGGACGCGTGCGACCAGATCATCGCCCGGCTGCGCCCGGTCGCCGCGAACGTGCTCGGGGTCGACCCGACCGCGGTGCGGTTCGAGGACGGCCGGGTGCACGGCGGCGACCCCGCGGCATCCGTGCTCTTCGGCGAGCTCGCGGCGACCGCGTACGCCGAGCGCGTGCAGCTCTTCGCCGCCGGCTACTACCGCACCGAGGGGCTCGGCTGGGACCCCGCGACGATGACGGGCACCCCGTTCAAGTACTTCGCGTGCGGCGTCGCCGCGAGCGAGGTCGAGGTCGACGGCTTCACGGGTGCGACCCGGCTGCGGCGCGTCGACATCGTGCACGACGTCGGCGACTCCCTCTCGCCGCTGATCGACCTCGGGCAGGTCGAGGGCGCGTTCATGCAGGGCGTCGGATGGCTCACGCTCGAGGAGCTGCGATGGGACGAGACCGACGGTCCCGGCCGGGGGCGCCTGCTCACGCCGTCGGCCAGCACGTACAAGCTGCCGAGCTTCTCCGAGCTACCCGACGAGCTCAACGTGCACTTCCTCGAGCGTGCGCACGAGGACGGCGCGGTCTACGGCTCGAAGGCCGTCGGCGAGCCGCCGTTCATGCTCGCCTTCAGCGTGCGCGAGGCGATCCGCGACGCCGTCGCCGCGTTCGGCCCGCCCGGCCACTCGGTCGAGCTCACGGCGCCATCGACGCCCGAGGCCGTGTTCTGGGCGATCGAGGCGGCGCGCGACGCCCGCCGGACGGCGTCGGCCGCGAACCGGGCAGCGAATGCCGCGGCCGAGCCGGTCGAGACCCCTGCGACGGATGCCGCGTCCCGCGCCGCGCACGCCGGGCGCGTCTCAGCCGAACGCTGACGGGCGGTGCCGATGGACTGGGTCGACGCCGTGCAGCGCCTCCGGGCGGCGCGGACCCCGGCGGTGCTCGTGACGCTCGCGATGGTGCGCGGTCATGCTCCGCGCAACGGCGGGGCGAAGATGGTCGTCGCGCCCGACGAGGTCGTGGGGACGGTGGGCGGCGGCAACCTCGAGCAGACCGCGCTTGCACGGGCGCGCGAGATGCTCGGCGCGGGGGCGGCGGAGCCCGAGCTGCTGACGCTCACGCTGAGCGACCGCGCCGCGGTCGACTACGGCGTGCAGTGCTGCGGAGGAGAGGTCACGATGCTGCTGGAACCCCTGCCGGTCGTGCCGGCGGTCGCGATCTTCGGCCTCGGCCACGTCGGCCTCGAGCTCGCGCGGATCCTGGCGCGGCATCCGCTCGAACTCGACCTCGTCGACTCGCGCGAGACCATGCTCTCGCCGGACCGCCTCGGGAATCCCGGCATCTCGGGGCCGCTCGCCGACGCGGTCGCCTCGATCCGGGTCCACCACCTCCCCGTGCCCGAGGCGGCGCTCGCCGAGCTGCCGACGGGGGCGCACGTGCTCGTGATGACGCACGACCACGCCGAGGACCTCGCGATCTGCGACACCGCCCTGCGCACGGCCGGGCTCGCGTCGATCGGCCTCATCGGCTCGCGTTCGAAGTGGGCGCGGTTCCGCACGCAGCTCGCCTCGGCGGGCCACGACGAGGCGGCGCTCGACCGGATCGAGACCCCGATCGGCATCGACGGCATCCGGTCGAAGGAGCCCGCGGCGATCGCGGTGAGCGTCGCGGCCGAGCTGCTGCAGCGCGTCGAGCAGACCGCGCAGGCCCGCCGCAACGGCCCCTGAACATCGCCGGGCGCAATCGGCCCGGCATGCGCGAGCCCGCGCCGGCGACCTCGCTCGGGGCCGGCTACTCGCGCGGACGCGCGGGCGGGGTGACGTGCGACTGCGCGAACGCGCGGTTGTGCTCGGCGATGATCGCCGCGCGGGCGAGGCGCTCGCGCTCCATCCGCTGTGCGAAGACCGTCCAGACCAGCAACGCGGAGCCCGCGCCGACGAGGGCGCCGCCGATCGTGTCGGTGATCCAGTGGGCACCGAGGTAGGTGCGGCTGATCGCCATGAGCACGGTGTAGACCACGCCCCAGAACCACACCCAGCCGCGCGGCACGATGATGCCGATCGTCACCGCGATCGTCGCGGCGTTCGCGACGTGCCCGGACGGGAAGGAGCCGAAGTCGGAGAGCACGATGATGTCCTCGGGGCGGGCCCGCCCGAACAGGTTCTTCAACACCTGCACGACGAGAGCGCTCGCGGCCGACGCCGTGATGAAGTACAGCGCCGCCCACGGCCTTCGGATCACGAGCAGGATCACCGCGATCGTGATCGGCACGACGAAGACGCCGATGATCCCCCCGCCGAGCGCGTTCATGCCGAAGGCGAAGACGTCGCCGATCGGCCCGCGGAGCGTGAAGATGTCCTCCGCCCACTCCTCGTCGATCTCGAAGACGGTCTCGGCGCGAAGCAGGATCACGATGCCGAGGACCACGGCGATGACGAGCGCTGCGATGCCGGCGGCGAACGGCACGAATCGGCCGACGTGCTCGGTGCGCTCCTCGCGGGTGCCCGCGTCCCGGCTGACGTCCGGGGCGCTCACTGGTCCGCGACCGTCGACCGTCGCGTCGCGGGCGGCCTCGGTACCGTCGGGTTCGCTCATGTCGACACGCTAGCCGCGCCGACGCCAGCGCCCGGTGCACCGCCGCCGCGTGGCCCGAACCCCGGTCAGTCGGAGAGCGGGGGCACCGTCTTCGGTCGGACGAGCAGCCACACCGAGGCGATGGCGATGACGGCCGCGCCGAGCATGAACGCGGCCATCGGCACGGCGCTGTCGACACCGAACAGTCCGATGAGCGGCGAGATCGCGCCCGCGAGGCCGAAGTTCAGCGCGCCGAGCAGCGATGCGGCGGTGCCGGCCTCCGCGCCGTGGTGCGCGAGCGCGAGGACCTGCACTGCGGGGAACGTGAAACCGCACGCCAGGATGTAGATCCACAGCGGGATCGCCGTGCCCCAGAACCCGGCGCCCGAGGAATCGAGGACGACGATCGCGATCGCCATCGCGGCGTGCACGATCGTGGTGCCGGCGAGCACGTACTGCGGCGGGATGGGGCCGCGGATCAGGCGCGACGACGTCTGCACGCCGATGATCACGCCGACCGAGTTGACCGCGAAGAGCAGGCCGTACTCCTGGGCGCTGAACTGGTACACCTGCTGGAACAGGAACGACGAGGTCGTCAGGTACGAGAACAGCCCCGTGAAGGTCATGCCGCCGATGATCGCGGCGCCGAGGTAGATGCGGTCGCGGAACAGCGCGCGGTAGCGCTCGCGCATCGACGAGTGCCCCGCGACGTGACGCCGCGACTCGGGCAGCGTCTCGACGATGAGGAAGCCGACGGAGAGCACGACGAGGACGCCGTAGCCGGCGAGCACCCAGAACACGCCGCGCCAGTCCATGAACGCGAGCAGCTGCGATCCGATGACCGGGGCGAGCACGGGCGCGAGGCCGTTCACGAGCGCGAGGCGCGAGAGCATGCGGACGAGCGGCTTGCCGCCGAACAGGTCGCGGACCATGGCCATCGCGACGACGCCGCCCGCGGCGGCACCGAATCCCTGCATGAGGCGGAAGAACGCGAGCCACGCGATGTCGGGTGCCAGCGCGGCGGCGATCGAGGCGGCGATGTGCAGCGCCGTGGCGAGGATGAGCGGCAGACGGCGGCCGACCTTGTCGCTCCACGGGCCGACGATGAGCTGGCCGAGGCCGAAGCCGATCATGGTGCCGGTCAGCGTGATCTGGACGGCGGCGGCGCCGACGCCGAACTCGGACTCGAGCGCCGGGAACGCCGGCAGGTAGAGGTCGACCGTGAACGGACCGAGCGCCGTGAGCGCGCCGAGCACGAGGACGTAGACCAGGCGCTGGCGGCGGCTGAGCAGGTCGCCGGGGTGGCGGGGTGCGGTGTAGTCGTCCGGTCGGACGATGGGGATGGATGCGGTGGACATAGGCGTTCCCGAGGCGTGCGTGAGTGTGGTCGTGCGGAGGCGGCTGTGCTGGCGCACGCCGTCGGGCGCCGGGCGAACAGGAACGGCGCCCCGTGGGGCGCCGCCGGGGGCGATCTCGGCCGTCGTGGCCTCGAATCGATTCGACTGAGGTTCGATTGTAACGGGTCGACCCCCGGTCGACGCAAGCCGAGCAGCGTTCGGATTCTGCTCGCAGGTCCCGGCGTCGGTCAGCCGGCGACCGAGAGCGGGTCGTCGAGGAGCCTCCCGAACGCGAGTTCGGCGGCGCCGATCATGAGGCGGTCCTCGCCCAGCGCGGCGATCACGACGTCGACGTCCTCCATCGCCGCGGGCATCGCCTGGGCGGCCACCGCGGCGCGCAGCGCGTCGGGGTCCTGCTCGGCGAGCGTCGCGAGGAACCCGCCGAGGATCACGAGCGACGGGTTCAGCACGTTCACGGCGTTCGCGAGCGCGGTCGCGAGGATCCGCCGCTGCCGGTCGAGCTCGGCGACGATGGCCGGGTCCCCTGCATCGACGGCCCCGCGGATGGCGCCGGCGAGCGTGGGCTCGTCGGACGACCGCAACCCGACGGCGTCGAGCAGCCGCGCCCGTCCCACCTCGTCCTCGAGCACCCCGCCGTCGGCGCGCCGGTCCTCCGGAGCGGCGATGCCGGGCCGGTTCTGTCCGAACTCGCCCGCGTAGCCGCTGTGGCCTCCGACCGCGCGACCGTGCACGACCAGTCCGCCGCCGATGCCGCTCGCGCCGCCGTTCAGGTAGACGAGGTCGTCGACGCCGCGGCCGGCGCCGAACAGGTGCTCGGCGAGGGCCCCGAGGCTCGCGTCGTTGCCGACCGAGGCCGGAAGCCCCGTCGCCTCCTCGACGAACTCGCGCACGGGCGCGTCGCGCCATTCGAGGTGCGGTGCGAATCGCACGAGGCCGTCTGAGGCGCGCACGAGCCCCGGCACGGCGAGCCCGACGCCCGCGAACCGCGCGTGGGCGAGTTCGCCCTCGCGCCATCGACGGATCGCGTCGGCCACGAGCAGCGCGGCGCGCTCGGGCGTCACCAACTCGTCGACCTCGATGCGCTCCCGGGCGTCGATGCGCCCGCCGAGCCCGACGGCGGCGAGCGTGACGGCGTCGACCTCCGGGTTCACCGCGACGGCGACGACGCCCGGGTGGGCCGCAACGACGGGCGACGGACGGCCGACGCGGTTGGTCGGGTCGGGCGCCCGCTCCTCGACGAGGCCCAGGTCGACGAGCTCGCCCGCGAGCGAGGCGACGGTCGAGCGATTGAGTCCCGTGAGGGCCGTGATGCGCGCACGCGACAGCGGGCCCTCCAGGTGTGCGAGCCCGAGGATCCTCGCGAGGTTGCGTCGATGCACCCCGTCGAAACTCCCGGTGCTGCCGTTGCGGTCGGTCACGCGCACCACTCTAGGTTCGCCGCGGCGGAAACGTACCGCGCCGCACCGAATATGTTGCGCTTGACCGCATATGGGTCACGGCGTATCCTCGTCACGTCCAGATCACTTTCGACATTGTTGTCGAAATTTTCGAGAGGTTCGATGATGAACAGACGCAGCACCACGCGGCTCGTCACCTTCGCCGCGGCGACCGGGCTCGCCGTCGCCTCCCTCACCGGCTGCGCCGGCGGCGGTGGCGACGAGGGCGGCGACGGCGAGGTCACCCTCACCTGGTGGCACAACGGCACGACCGGCCCGCTCCCCGAGGTCTGGGAGGAGGTCGCCACCGAGTTCGAGGAAGCGCACCCCGGCATCACCGTCGAGCAGACCGGCTACCAGAACGAGGACCTGCAGCGCACGCTCATCCCCAACGCCCTCGCGGCCGGCGACCCGCCCGACCTCTTCCAGGTGTGGCCGGGCGGCGAGCTGCGCGACCAGGTCGAGAACGGCTACCTCATGCCGCTCGACGACGAGATCCCCGACACGATCGACAGCGTCGGTGCAACGGTCAACCCGTGGCAGGTCGAGGGCGCCACCTACGGCATCCCCTTCACGTTCGGCATCGAGGGCTTCTGGTACAACACCGAGCTCTTCGAGGAGGCCGGCATCGACGCGCCCCCCTCCACGCTCGACGAGCTGATCGACGCCGTCGGCGCGCTCCGCGACGCGGGCATCACGCCCATCGCCGTCGGCGCCGGCGACAAGTGGCCGGCCGCGCACTGGTGGTATCAGTTCGCGCTGCACTCCTGCTCCCCCGAGACGCTCCAGGCCGCCGAGACCGAGTTCGACTTCAGCGACGACTGCTGGGTCGAGGCTGGCGAGCAGCTCGAGGAGTTCCTCGGCATCGACCCGTTCCAGGAGGGCTTCCTCGGCACGCCCGCCCAGCAGGGCGCCGGCAGCTCGGCCGGCCTCGTCGCGAACGGCCAGGCCGCCATGGAACTCATGGGCCACTGGAACGCCGGCGTCATCGGCGGCCTCACGCCCGACCAGCAGGTGCCCGAGTTCCTCGGCTGGTTCCCCTTCCCCGGCATCGAGGGTGCGGCCGGCGACCCGACCGCCGCACTCGGCGGCGGGGACGGCTTCGCCTGCTCGGCCGAGGCGCCGCCGGAGTGCGCCGAGCTGCTCGAGTACATCATGAGCGAGGACGTCCAGGCGAAGTTCGCCGCGAGCGGCGCCGGCATTCCCACGGTCCCCGCCGCGACCAGCTCGCTCGAGGACCCGAACCTGACGCTCGTCGCCGAGGGCCTCGCGGCCTCGTCGTTCGTGCAGCTCTGGTTCGACACGGCGTTCGGCACGACCGTCGGCAACGCCATGAACGACGGCATCGTCAACCTCTTCGGCGGCAACGGCACGCCCGAGGAGATCGTCACGAAGATGCAGGACGCTGCGGCGACGCTCTGATGACCGCAACGCTCCAGCCGGCCGGGCCCGCGACCACCGCGGGCCCGGCCCCCACCCCGGGACGGCGGCGACCGCGATCGAACGCGGCACGTCAGCGGATCGAGATCGTCCTGCTCGTGGGCCCCGCCCTCATCCTGTTCCTCGGCTTCGTGATCCTGCCGGTGATCCTCGCCGCGGTCTACAGCCTGTACAACCTGCCGCCGGCGTTCCGCTGGGAGCAGCTCGCCGAGCCCGACCGGTTCGTCGGCCTCGCCAACTACCAGCGGGCGTTCGACTCCCCCGAGTTCGTCCGGGCGATCGGGAACAACTTCATCATCCTGTTCGCGTCCCTGCTCATCCAGGGCCCGCTCGCGATCGGCATCGCGCTGCTGCTGAACCGCCCGCTGCGCGGCCGCACGGCGCTCCGACTGCTCATCTTCGTGCCCTACGTGCTCGCCGAGGTCATCGCCGGTCTCGCCTGGAAGCTCCTGCTCCAGCCCGAGGGCGGCGTCAACGCCATGCTCGAGTCGCTCGGGCTCGGATTCCTCCAGCAGAACTGGCTCGCCGACCCGAGCATCGCGCTCTGGACCCTCTTCTGGATCCTCACGTGGAAGTACCTCGGCTTCGCGATCATCCTCATGCTCGCCGGCCTCCAGGGCGTTCCGGAGGAGCTCGCCGAGGCCGCCGCGATCGACGGCGCGAGCTGGTGGCAGATCCAGCGTCACATCACGATCCCGCTGCTCGGCCCGACCATCCGGATCTGGGCGTTCCTGTCGATGATCGGCGCGCTCCAGCTCTTCGACATGGTGTGGGTCACCGTCGCCCCGACCGTGCGCGGAATGGCGACCGAGACCATGGCGACCTACATGGTCCAGCAGGGGCAGTTCGCCGGCCAGCCAGGCTACGGCAGCGCCATCGCCGTCATCCTCTTCTTCATCTCCCTCGCCGTGGCGCTGATCTACCAGCGCCTGGCCCTCCGCCGCGACCTCGCCGGCGCCGTCACCCGAGGAGTGCGCTGATGTCCGCGACGACCTCCATCACGACGGGCCGTCCCGTCGACGACCTGCCGCCGCGGCGCGCCGCCGGCCGCAGCATCGACTGGGGCCAGCCCTTCGTCTACCTCGTCGCGCTCGTCGTGGCGGCGGTCGCGATCGGCCCGGTGCTCTACGTCTTCCTCGGCGGGTTCCGCACGACGGCCGACCTCAACGCCGACCCGGCGGGCCTGCCCGACCCGTGGACGCTGCAGAACTGGGCGAACGTGCTCGGGTCGGAGCGCTTCTGGGGCAACGTGCTCGCGAGCGTCATTCTGGCCGTCGGCACGACCGCGGGCGTCGTCATCGTCGGCATCATGGCCGCGTTCGTGATCGCGCGGTACGACTTCCGCGGGCGGCAGGGCCTCTACACCCTCTTCACCGCGGGGCTCATGTTCCCGCTCACGGTCGCGGCGCTGCCGCTCACACTGCTGCTGCGCACGCTCGGGCTGCACGGGTCGTACCTCGGCGTGATCATCCCGTCGATCGCGTTCGCGCTGCCGACGACGATCATCATCCTCGTGCCGTTCCTCCGCGCCATCCCGGACGAACTGGAGGAGGCGGCCTCGATCGACGGGACGAGCCGCATAGGATTCTTCTGGCGGATCCTGCTGCCGCTGTCGATGCCCGGGCTCGTCACGGTCGGAGTCCTGGCGTTCGTGGGCAGCTGGAACGGCTACCTGCTGCCGCTGCTCGTCATCTCGACGGGCACGCTGCCGCAGGAGCTCTGGCCGCTCCCCCTCGGCGTCACGCAGTTCTCGACGCAGTACTCGCAGGACACCGCCGCGGTGCTCGCGTACACGTCGCTCGCGATGATCCCGGCGCTGGCGTTCTTCCTCGTCGCCGAGCGCCGCATCGTCGGCGGCCTGCAGGGGGCGGTGAAAGGATGACCGCGCTCGACCCGCAGACCCCGGTGACGGATGCCGCGTGGCGTGACGCCGCCCGACCGATCGACGAGCGCGTGGCCGCGCTCATGGCCGAGATGACGCTCGACGAGAAGCTCGCGCAGCTGTACGGCGTGTGGGTGGGCGCGGCCGACGACGGCGGCGGCGACGTCGCCCCCCACCAGCACGACCTGAACGACGACGTCGACCTCGACGCGCTGCTGCCGTCCGGGCTCGGCCAGGTGACCCGCCCGTTCGGCACGGCGCCCGTCGACGCAGCGGTCGGCGCGCTCTCGCTCGCGCGCATGCAGCAGCGCATCGCCGGGGCGAACCGCCACGGCATCCCGGCGGTCGCGCACGACGAGTGCCTCGCGGGTTTCGCCGCGTGGGGCGCGACGGCCTACCCGGTCCCCCTCTCGTGGGGCGCCTCCTTCGATCCGGTGCTCGTCGAGCGGATGGCACGGCGCATCGGCGCCGACATGCGGGCCGTCGGCGTGCACCAGGGCCTCGCGCCCGTGCTCGATGTCGTCCGCGACGCGCGCTGGGGCCGCGTCGAGGAGACCATCGGCGAGGACCCGTACCTCGTCGGGACGGTCGGCACCGCGTACGTGCGCGGGCTCGAGGCATCGGGCGTGGTCGCGACGCTGAAGCACTTCGTCGGGTACTCCGCGTCGAAGGCGGGCCGGAACCTCGCGCCCGTGTCGATCGGGCCGCGCGAGCTCGGCGACGTGCTGCTGCCGCCGTTCGAGATGGCGATCCGCGAGGGCGGGGCGCGCAGCGTCATGAACTCGTACTCCGACCTCGACGGCGTGCCGTCGGCGGCCGATCGGTGGCTGCTCACCGAGCTGCTGCGCGAGACCTGGGGCTTCGACGGCACGGTCGTCGCGGACTACTTCGCGGTGGCGTTCCTGAAGCTGCTGCACGGCGTCGCCGACACGTGGGCGGATGCCGCAGCCGCGGCGCTCGAGGCCGGCATCGACGTCGAGCTGCCGACGGTCAAGGCCTTCGGCGAGCCGTTGCGCGCGGCCGTCGCGGCCGGTGCGGTGCCGATGGACCTCGTCGACACGGCGCTGCGGCGGGTGCTGCGGCAGAAGGCCGAGCTCGGCCTGCTCGACGCCGACTGGTCGCCCGTTCCGCCCGCGCTCGCGGGGCTCGGGCTCGCGGACGCCGACCTCGCCGATGCGGACGCGGCCCACGCGGACCGGCTGCGCGGACGCATCGACCTCGACTCCCCGGGCAATCGCGCGCTCGCGCGCGAGCTCGCCGAGCGGGCGGTCGTGCTGGTCAGGAACGACGGCACGCTGCCGCTCGCCGCCGGCGGCGCGGACGCTCCCCCGGTCATCGCGGTCATCGGCCCGAACGCCGACGACCCGTACGCGATGCTCGGCTGCTATTCGTTCCCGACGCACGTCGTCACGCAGCATCCGGGCGTGCAGATGGGCATCCGCATCCCGACGCTGCTCGACGCGCTCCGTGCGGAGTTCCCGGGCAGCGAGATCCGGCATGCGGTCGGCACGAGCGTGGACGGCGGCGAGACCGACGGTTTCGACGACGCGCGCGAGCTCGCGGCATCCGCCGACGTCGTCGTGCTCGCGCTCGGCGACCGGGCGGGGCTCTTCGGCCGCGGAACCAGCGGCGAGGGCTGCGACGCCGAGTCGCTCGCCCTCCCGGGCGCGCAGCAGGCGCTCGTCGACGCGGTGCTCGACACCGGGACGCCCGCCGTGCTGACCCTGCTCTCCGGGCGGCCGTACGCACTCGGCCGTGCGGCGTCCGAGTCGGCGGGAATCGTGCAGGCGTTCTTCGCGGGCGAGGAGGGAGCCGGCGCGATCGCCGGCGTGCTGAGCGGGCGCGTGAACCCGAGCGGGCGCCTGCCGGTGTCGATCTCGGCGACGCCGGGCGCGCAGCCGACGACGTACCTCGCCCCGCCGCTCGCGCGGGCGAGCGATGTGTCGAACATCGACCCGACGCCGGCGTTCGCGTTCGGGCACGGGCTCGGCTACGCGACGTTCGACTGGTCGAAGTTCGCGGGCGACGAGACGTCGATCCCGACGGACGGCGCCGTCTCGGTCCACCTGCGCGTGCGGAACGCGTCCGACCGGGCGGGCGCCGAGGTCGTGCAGCTCTACCTGCACGACCCGGTCGCGTCGGTCGTGCGGCCGGTGCAGCGGCTCGTCGGCTTCGCACGGGTCGAACTCCCGCCGGGCGCCGCCGCCGACGTGCGGTTCACGGTGCCGGCCGATCTCGCGTCGTTCACCTCGCGCTCCGGCGAGCGCATCGTCGAGCCGGGCGAGGTCGTGCTCTCGCTCGGCCGGTCGAGCGGGGACCTGGTGCACGCGCACCCGGTGCGGCTCGAGGGGCCGGTCCGCCCCGTGGACCACCGACGGGCGATGCACCCGGTGGTCGCGATCGACCGGGTGAGCGGATGATCGTCTGAGCGGCCGGGGTCGGCCGGCGCCGTGTCGGAGGTGCGAGGCACACTCGGAGTCATCCGAGAGGAGCTTCCATGACGCACGTGACGCCGGTCGATCCCGACGAGCTGCCCACGAGCCCGGCCTTCGCGCAGGGCATGATCGCCCCGGCGGGTCCGCTGCTCTTCGTCGGCGGCCAGAACGGCACGGATGGCTCGGGCACCCTTCTGAAGGGACTCCGCGCGCAGACCGAGCAGGCGCTCCGCAACGTGCTCGCAGTGCTGGCCGCCGCCGGCACCGGGCCCGAGCACGTGGTGAAGCTCACGATCCACCTCGCGCCCGGCATCGACCCCGCCGACGGCTTCGCCGCGAGCGCGGCGGTGTGGGGCGCGCACCGCACCGCCGTGACCGTCCTCACGGTCGCTCCGGCCCGCCCGGGTGCGCTCGTCGAGGTCGACGCGATCGCCGCGATCCCGGTCGGCGTCGAGGTCGGGCGGTGACGGCCGGGCCGGAGGGGTCGGTCGGCAGCCGCGCGGTCCTCCGAGACGAGTTCGAGCTGCCGCTGGCGCGGCGTGCCGCGTTCCGGCTCTTCACCGCGCGCGGCGAGGAACACTGGGTGCCGGGGTGGGTGCCGAGCTTCTTCGTCCACGACGCCGACGACCTCGAGGTCGGCACGGTGTGGCAGACCCGCGACGACCGCGACCGCCCGACGACGTGGATCGTGCTCGACTGCGAGCCGGGTCGGGGCGTGCGGTACGCGCGCGTCGCCGAGCGGTGGACGGCCGGCACCGTGACGGTCGAGCTCGACGACACCGAGGGCGGGTGCCGCGTGCGCGTCGCGTACGACCTCACCGCGACGACGACGGATGCCGCGGCCGACCTCGAGCGCTTCGCCGACGGCTACGCTGCGTACATCGCCGAGTGGCGCTCGACGATCCTCGACCACCTCGCGGCGGGCGGGGAGCTGCCGGAGCCCGTCTGACGATCGGAGCGGGGGGCGGGCGTCGCGGCCGCGCGCGTCGCGACTCAGGCCTCGACGTCGTCGAGCCTGGCGATCACGACCTCGAGCAGGCGCGCGAGCTCTTCGCGCTCGACGTCACCCAGGTCCTGCAGCACGTCGGACTCGACGACGTCGGAGCCGCGGATCGCGAGACTGAAGAACTCCCAGCCGGGTTCGGTGAGCTTCACGAGGACACGCGTGCGGTTCTCGGCGTCGGGCGTGCGCTCCACGAAGCCGCGCTCGACGAGCTTGTCGAGCCGATGGGTCATCGACGAGGGTGCCACGTTGGTGAGGTCGGCGAGCTGGCTCGGGGTGAGCGCACCGCCGTCCTTGGCGAGTGTCGCCACCACGGCCCACTCGCCCGCGGTGATGTCGAGGTCGGCGAGCTGCCGCGCGTACCACTGGTCGAGCTTGCGTGAGAGCCCCTGCACCGCGGTGATCACGCGCTGCACCGACTCCTCGCCGCCGGCGGCCACGTAGGCCGCGACGGCCCTGCGGTGCTGCTCGGCCGCACTCGGCCCGCGTCTCGCCATGCGGGAATTCTCGCACACCTCTTTCGGTTGCTAAGATTTCGACATCGAAGTATTCGACACCGAAGCCACGAGTCGGGCCGGTGTCACCGCGGCGATCCGCCGCGGCATCCGTCATCGATCGTTCGGCGATCGACCACACGAAAGGGGTGCGCCCGTGCGCGCGATGCTGCTCGTCCTCGCTTCGAGCATCGGTTCTCTGGGATGGGGCGGGATCCTGCCCTACCAGTACGCCTATGCCGCGGAGACGAGGGACTGGGGCGCACTCGTCGCCGCGGGTGCGGCCTCCCTCTTCTCGGTCGGCGCGCTCGTCGCCGCACCCCTCGCCGGCCGCCTGAGCGACCGGTTCCCACCTGTCCGCGTCGCCGTCGCCGCGCAGCTGATCGGTGCCGCCGCCGCGGCCTCGCTCATCGTCGCCGACGAGCCGGGCGCGTTCCTCGCGGGCATGCTCGTATTCGGCATGGGCCTGTCCGCCGCCGCGCCCGCGAAGCAGGTGCTGGCGCTGCAGTGGTCCTCGAGCGACGACCGCCGGAAGGTGTTCGCCTACAAGTTCACCGGAGAGGCCCTCGGCATGGCCGCGGGCGCGTTCATCGCCGGGCTGCTCGTCGACCTCGACCGGCACGACGGCCTCGACGTCGGATTCCTCATGGCCGCCGCGGGCTTCGCCGTGTCATCCGCCATCATCTGGGTCGCGGGCCGCGGCGCCACGGTGCCGACCGACTTCGCCGCCGACCCCACCGGCTCGATCCGCGCCGTCGAGGCGCGCTCGCGCGGCATCCTGCGCACCATCTTCGCCACCCCGGCCCTGCGCTGGACCGCCATCGTGACGATCACCCTCGCGCTCGGCTTCTACGCGCAGTTCGAGTCGGGACTTCCGGCGTACGGCATCACCGTGCTCGGCGTCGACCCGACCGTGATCGGCACCGCGGCCGCCGTGAACTGCCTCGTGATCGTCGCGATCCAGGTCGTCATGGTGCGTCTCACGGCCAAGCGAAGCGCACCCGTGCTGCTCATGGGCGTCGGCGCGATCTGGGTCATCGCGTGGCTCGGGCTGTCGGCGGCGCAGCTCGCCCCCGGCCTCGCCGCGGCGATCTTCGTCACGACCTACGGCATCTTCGCGGTCGGCGAGACGATCTACAGCCCAGTGCTGAACCCGCTCACCGCGTCGCTCGCGCCGAAGGGCATGGTCGGGCAGACGCTCGGCACCATGGCGGCGCTCCAGACGGCGTTCACCGCTGCGGGTCCGCTCGTCGCGGGCGTGCTGCTCGGTGCGGGACTCGTCGACGGCTTCCTCTGGATGCACCTCGGCGTGAGCCTGCTCGCGGTGTTCGCCGCCTGGCGTGTGCACCGCGCACTCGTGGCATCGCGGCGCGTGGCCGAGCCGCCGCTCACCCGACCGATCCCGGTCGCCGGGTGAGTCGACCACCCACGAGCGCTACGAGGCTCGGCGCAGCCCGCTGATCCGGATCACCGGCTCGCGCAGGCCGTCGTCGGTCTCCTCGGAGCCGCGATCGAAGGCGAGGTCCGTGACGTCGTAGCGCTTCTCGAGCTTCGCGCGGATCGCCGCCTCGTCGCCGTCGGCGCCGATCTCCCTCGGGTGCACGACCTCGACGTCGAGCACGCGCCCGTCGCCGGCCGTGACCGCGATCGACCAGCCCGAGTTCTGGACGGTGTCGCTCAGGTGCGGCCGTGCGACCGCGTGCAGTGTGTTCTCCCCCATGGCTCGACTCTACGTCGGCCCTGCCGTCGTCGGCAGGGCGCCCGGTCGGAACCCGGGCGCCCTGCCGTGCATCAGGCGGCGGATGTCGCGGCCGCGCGCCGCGCGACCGACTCCGCCGCGATCGCCCATCCCCACATGAGCGGAAGCATCGCACTGCCCATCGAGGTGACCTCGGTGATGACGAAGAAGAACGGCAGCATCACGATCAGCAGCCATGCGGTCGTGCGCGGACGGAACGCGCGCCGCAGGAGCACGAGGCCGAGCGGGATGCCGCCGAGGCCGATGACCGCGAAGGCGACGAGCCCGACCAGGAAGAACGCGTCGGTCCACGGCGTGTAGTAGTCGCCGGCGAGCGCGAGCGCGAGCAGTCCGTAGGCGCCGAGCTGCACCCACCACAGCACCCGCTCGCCGCCGACCGGCCCGCGAGCGCGGTAGGCCAGGCCTGCTGCGGCGAGGAAGGCGAGGGCCACCGGGAGCCAGATCTTGCCGTAGGTCCAGTAGACGAGGGTCGGGTCGCCCCAATCGAGCAGCGGACGGAGGGCGTCGATCGCGGGCGGCGCCCACGCCGCGACCAGGGGCGATTCGAGGTCCTCGGGGTGCGCGGCGATGCGGCTCAGTGCGTGGAGCTGGCCGGCGACCGTGCCGAACGCGGCCATCGCCCAGGCGATGACGGCGATCAGGCGGGCGCGCCGGGGCGACACGGGCGGCGCGGCGGTGCCGCGCGCAGCGTGGGTGGCGGGCGCTGCGTCGCGCGGGGCGGTCGTGGTGCGTTCGCTCATGGTCGATCTCCTTCGAATCCGGTGCGGTGAGCTGCGGTCGGCGTCGACGGTAGGGGCGAGCGGATGCCGCGGCGTCGCGCTCGGGCACGAATCGGGTGGACCACGGGACGATGCGGCGCGTCCTCCCGCGGGAGGATGCCCCGGAGGCGCCGACGGGCGTAGCATCCCCACGTGCAGGCGAGGATCCGGGCATTCGACATCGCGGTCGCCGCGCTCGTGTTCGTGATCGCGCAGCTCGAGGTCTGGGCGGGCGTCGGCTCGCTGAACGCCGCGGGCCCGGCGTGGGCCCGCTCGCTCGCGTTCGGTGTCGCCGCGGGACTGCTCGTCCTGCGGAGACGGCATCCGCTCGGCACCCTCGCCGGGGTCGCCGGCGTCCTCGCCCTCGAGTTCGCGGTGTTCGGGGCGCCCGAGGGGTACTCGGTGCTGCTCGCCCCGCTCGTCGCGGTGTACACGGTCGGCCGCCTGACGCCGATGCCCCGTTCGCTGTGGGGTCTCGCGCTCGGAGCGGGCTTCTGGGCGGTGTGGGCCTGGTCCGATCCGCTCAACGCGAGCCTCGAGGACCACATCCTCGCGCTCGTGTGGCTCGCGCCATGGGTGATCGGATGGCTCGTCGGCGCCCTCGTGCGCACGACGGTCCAGGTTCGCGAGCAGCGACGGGCGGCGATCGCGCAGCGCGAGTCGCGGGCGATCGCAGAGGAACGCAACCGCATCGCACGGGAGCTGCACGACATCGTCGGGCACAGCCTCTCGGTGATGACCGTGCAGGCGGCGGCGGTCCGTCGTCGCCTGGCTCCCGAGCAGGAGGTCGAGCGGGCGGCGCTCGAATCGGTCGAATCCACCGGTCGCGAGGCGCTCGGCGAGATGCGCCGACTCGTCGGCGTGCTGCGCACCGACGAGGCCGCCGACCGGGCTCCGGCACCGGGGCTGGGCGATCTCGATCGGCTCGCCGAGCGCGTCACCGCTGCCGGTCTCCCGGTCTCCGTGTCGATCACGGGCGAGGCCCGCGACCTCCCCGCTGCGCTCGACGTGACCGCGTACCGGCTCGTGCAGGAGGGTCTGACGAACGCGCTGCGCCACGCGGAGGGGGCGACCGGGGCGCGAGTCGACGTCGACTACGGCGACACCGCGCTCCGGCTCCGGGTGCGCGACGACGGCGCCGGGCTCGACACGGTGGCAGCCACGCGCTCGGACTCGGGCGGGAGCGGACTCGCCGGCCTGCGCGAGCGCGTGGCGCTCTACGGCGGCTCGCTCCTCGTCCGGCCGCACGAGGGCGGCGGCTGCGAACTGTCCGCCGAGTTGCCGTGGGAGGCCGCATGAGCGAGGTCGAGCCGGAGCCGCGTCCGGCGGGGGTGGCTGCCTCGACCGACGGCGCCGTCCGCGTGCTCGTCGTCGACGACCAGGCGCTCGTGCGCACCGGGTTCCGCATGATCCTCGAGATCGAGCCCGACATCGAGGTCGTCGGCGAGGTCGGCGACGGCGAGCAGGCGGTCGAGGCGGTACGGGACCTCAGCCCGGACGTCGTCCTGATGGACGTGCGGATGCCCCGCACCGACGGCATCGAGGCGACGCGCCGGATCGTCGCCGAGCACGGCCCGGCCGTCCGGGTCGTCATGCTGACGACGTTCGACCTCGACGAGTACGTCTACGACGCGCTGCACGCGGGAGCGAGCGGGTTCCTGCTGAAGGACGTGCAGGCCGAACTGCTCGTCGCCGGCATCCGCGCCGTGCACGAGGGCGACTCGCTGCTCGCTCCGACCGTGACCCGGCGCATGATCGAGAACTTCGTCGGTCGACCGCGTGCGGCGGTGGCGTCCGCCCCCTCGGGCCTCGTCGCGTCACTCACCGACCGCGAGCGCGAGGTGCTGGCGCTCATGGCGCAGGGGCGCACGAACGGCGAGATCGCGGCGCAGCTCTTCATCTCGGAGACCACCGTGAAGACCCACGTCGGGCGATTGCTCGCGAAGCTCGGCGCGCGCGACCGGGTGCACGCGGTGATCATGGCGTACGAGTCCGGACTCGCGGGCGCCGGGTAGCGCGCGACTCGGACGGTCGATCGAGACTCAGGCGGGCGGGGCCGCCGTACTGTCGCGCACGACGAGGCTCGTCGCGAGGTCCATCCGCGGCGTCGGCGCGCCGGGGTCGAGCGGCTCCTCGGCGAGGCGGATGGCGAGGCGCGCCGCCTCCTCGCCCATGCGGCGGAGCGGCTGGTGCACGGTCGTGAGCTTCGGCGTGAGCCACCGCGCGAGCGGGATGTCGTCGTAGCCGACGACCGAGAGGTCCTCGGGCACGCGGATGCCGCGCTCGCGCGCCGCCTCGAGCACTCCGAGCGCCTGCATGTCGCTGCCGGCGAAGATCGCGGTGGGGCGGATGTCGCGGTCGAGCAGTTCGCGTGCGCGGTCGCGCCCTCCGGAGACGTGGAAGTCGCCGAACCGGATCCACTCCTCGTCGATCGGGAGCCCCGCGGAGTTCATCGCGGAGCGGTAGCCGTCGATGCGGGCGAGCGAGCACATCATGTCGGCCGGCCCGGTGATCGCGGCGATGCGCTCGTGGCCGAGCTCGATCAGGTGCCGCGTCGCGGCGAGCCCGCCCGACCAGTTGGCCGAGCCCACGGACGGCGCATCGGGCGAGGGGTCGCCGGCCGGGTCGACGATGACGAACGGGATCGCCCGCGACAGGAGTTGCTCGTGGTACTCGGGCGCGAGGTCGCTGAAGACGAGCACGACGCCGACCGGACGCCGTCGCATGACGCCCTCGACCCAGTCGGGGTCCGGCGAGTGGCGGGTGCCGCTCACCGTGAGGACCACCGAGAGCCCGTGCTGCTTCGCGACCGACTCGACGCCGTCGATGACCTCCATCGACCAGATGGGGTCGAGCTCGTGGAACACGAGCTCGACGAGCTCCGCGCGAGCCTCCGAGCGGCCGCCGCCCCGGCGCCGGTAGCCGCGTTCGGCGAGGACGTGCTCGACGCGTGCCCTGGTCGAGGCCGCGACATCCGATCGGCCGTTCAGCACCTTCGAGATCGTCGCGAGCGAGACGCCCGCCTCGGCGGCGATGTCGGCGAGCGTGACGCGCCCGGGCGCGGCATCCGTTGTCATGTTTCGAAGTCTAGCGTCGAAACTTTCTACAGAGCCACTCCGTGCATGTGTTGCGCGACGGAGTGCCTCCGGTTATGTTTCTCTTGCCAACAAATCATCGATGACGCTGAAAGGCGGATCACCCATGGCCAGCGCGCCCACCCGCGACGACAAGTTCTCCTTCGGCCTCTGGACCGTCGGCTACAACGGCACCGACCCGTTCGGCGGGCCGACCCGCAACGCGCTCGACGTCGTGCACGTGGTCGAGCAGCTCGCCGAACTCGGCGCCTACGGCCTCACCTTCCACGACGACGACCTCTTCGCCTTCGGCTCGACCGACGCCGAGCGCCAGAAGCAGATCGACCGACTGAAGGACGTGCTCGCCGACACCGGTCTCATCGTGCCGATGGTCACCACCAACCTCTTCTCGGCGCCCGTCTTCAAGGACGGCGGCTTCACCTCGAACGACCGCCAGGTGCGCCGCTTCGCGCTCCGCAAGGTGTTCCGCCAGCTCGACCTCGGCGCAGAGCTCGGCGCGAAGACGTTCGTCATGTGGGGCGGCCGCGAGGGCGCCGAGTACGACTCGGCCAAGGACATCCGCGCCGCGCTCGAGCGCTACCGCGAGGCCGTCAACCTGCTCGGCGACTACGTGACCGACAAGGGCTACGACATCCGCTTCGCCATCGAGCCGAAGCCGAACGAGCCGCGCGGTGACATCCTGCTGCCGACCCTCGGCCACGCCATCGCGTTCATCGACTCGCTCGAGCGCCCCGAACTCGTCGGCCTCAACCCCGAGGTCGGCCACGAGCAGATGGCGGGCCTCAACTTCGCCGCCGGCATCGCACAGGCGCTGTACCACGGCAAGCTCTTCCACATCGACCTGAACGGCCAGCGCGGCATCAAGTACGACCAGGACCTCGTGTTCGGCCACGGCGACCTGCACAACGCGTTCGCGCTCGTCGACCTGCTCGAGAACGGCGGCCCCGGCGGCGTTCCCGCCTACGACGGCCCGCGTCACTTCGACTACAAGCCGAGCCGCACCGAGGACGAGACGGGCGTCTGGGAGTCGGCCGCGGCGAACATGCGGACCTACCTGCTGCTCAAGGAGCGTGCCGCGGCCTTCCGCGCCGACCCCGAGGTGCAGGAGGCGCTCGCGGCCGCCCGCGTCGACGAGCTCTCGCAGCCGACGCTCGGTGAGGGCGAGACCTACGACGACTTCCTCGCCGACCGCTCGGCGTTCGAGGACTTCGACGCGAACGCCTACCTCGGCGGCAAGGGCTTCGGGTTCGTGCGCCTGCAGCAGCTCGCGACCGAGCACCTGCTCGGCGCGCGCTGAGGGTCGGCACGGCGGAACGCAAGACCAACGCTGAGGAGAACGCGATGACCCTCGTCGCCGGCGTCGATTCATCGACCCAGTCGTGCAAGGTCGTGATCCGGGATGCGGCGACCGGGGCGCTCGTGCGCTCCGGTCGCGCCGCGCACCCCGACGGTACCGAGGTCGACCCCGCCGCCTGGTGGGGCGCCCTCCTCACCGCGGTGGCCGATGCCGGCGGGTTCGACGGCGTCGAGGCGATCTCGGTCGGCGGCCAGCAGCACGGCATGGTCGTACTCGACGACGAGGGCCGCGTCATCCGCGACGCCCTGCTCTGGAACGACACCCGCTCGGCGCAGGCCGCGCGCGACCTGATCGACGAGGTCGGCGCCGCCGCGTACGCGGAGCGCACGGGCGTCGTGCCGGTCGCGTCGTTCACGGCGACGAAGCTCCGCTGGCTGCGCGATGCCGAACCGGATGCCGCGGCTCGCGTCGCGGCGGTGGCGCTCCCCCACGACTGGTTGACCTGGCGGCTGCGCGGGTACGGCCCGGCCGGCGAGTCGCCGCTCGGCCCCGTGCTGGAGGAACTCGCCACCGACCGGTCCGACGCCAGCGGCACGGCGTACTGGGGAGCCGACGGGTACGACCGCGAACTCCTGGTCCGCGCGCTCGGGCATGACGCGATCCTCCCCCGCGTGCTCGGCCCCGGTGAGGCGGCCGGCCGCACGCCCGATGGGATCCTCGTCGGCCCCGGCGCCGGCGACAACGCCGCGGCGGCGCTCGGGCTCGACGCGGCCCCTGGCGACGTCGTCGTGTCCATCGGCACGAGCGGCACGGTCTTCGCCGTGACGGATGCCCCGGTGGCCGATGCCTCGGGGACCGTCGCCGGGTTCGCCGACGCGTCCGGGTCGTGGCTGCCGCTCATCGCGACGCTGAACGCCGCCCAGGTGCTCGACGTCGTCGCCCGCGCGCTCGACGTCGACCACGCCGAGCTCGGCCGGCTCGCCCTCGAGGCGTCGCCGGGCGCCGGCGGCGCGGTGCTCGTGCCGTACTTCGCCGGCGAGCGCACCCCGAACCTGCCGGATGCCACGGCCTCCCTCACCGGCCTGACGCTCGCGAACACGACCCGCGCGAATCTCGCGCGCGCCGCCGTCGAGGGCATGTTGTGCGGACTCGCGGACGGCCTCGACGCGGTGCGCTCGCAGGGCGTCGAGGCGACGCGCGTGCTGCTCATCGGCGGGGCCGCGCAGAACCCAGCGGTGCGGGCGGTCGCCGCCCAGGTGCTCGACGCGCCCGTCGTGGTGCCCGAGCCGGGCGAGTACGTCGCCGACGGCGCAGCGCGGCAGGCGGCATGGGTGCTCACGGGCTCGCGGCCGGGCTGGCCGGTCGCGGTGGCCGCGGAGCTCGCGCCCGACACGCGCCCGGTGATCCGGGAGCAGTATGCGGCAGCGGCCGCCGGGGCCCGCACGAACCCCGCCTGAACTCCGGCCGGCCGTGCGGCGGGGGTGGAGCCCGCCGCCGGCCCGCCGGCCCCGGGGCGCGCGCCGCTCCCCGGCCTCCGACCTCACGGGCCCGGATGCACGGTCACCCGGCGGGTCGGGCGCCTGCCGCGAGCGCGTTCAGCAACGCCGCACCGGTCCGCGCATCGGGCACGGTGACGACGAGCGGAGGGGAATCCGTGCGCTGCACCTCGATGCCCGACCCCTGGCGCATGATGATGCCGCGGCGCCCGCGGACGTCGAGTCGGAACCCCCAGCCGCCGAACTCGGCGGACAGCACCTCGACGTCGGCGGCCGACACCACCTCGTCGAGCGCAACGCGGGTGAGGCGGAGTCCGAGCAGCGTCCGTACGGTGAGGCCGCGGCGATCGACCGTGACCCGCACGCCGGTCGTGGTCGCGAGCACTATCACGACCAGGAGCAGGACGCCCCACAGCCACCAGGCGGCGGGAGCGACGACCAGCGGCACCACGAGGAACGCGGCCGCGGACCCGACGATCACGATGACGATCCACGGCGCCGACAGCGACGCCGACCAGACCGCCCGCTCTCCGGGAGCGAGGGTGAGCGCCGGCGTCGCCGCGGGCGCCGCCTGAGGTTCCGGCGCGGGAAGCAGCCGCCAGGTGATCCATCCGACGAGGGCACCGGACAGGATTCCCCCGCCGACCGCGACCGGTGCCGCCCATGAGGGCGGCGTCGCGTCGTCGAGTTGCACTCCGGTGAGCGCGAGCGTGACGAACGCGATCAGCACGCTCGTCGCCGGCGCGAAGACGGCGGTGGGACGCACCCGCGGGAGCAGCCGGGGGCGGGCCCCGTCGGCGGGCCGCACGGCCGATCGCCGACCGGCGAGGGTCGCGAGCGCCAGGCTCACGCCGACGGCGAGCGAGATCGCGAGGTAGGCGAGCACCGCCCGGATCGGGGTCGCCCAGCGGTCGGGCTCGCCCGACGCGTCGAAATGGACGGCCACCTCGGCGGGAAGCCGCGGGATCCAGAGGAGGAGGACCGTCGTGGCGACGGCGATCACCGCGAGCGGGAACCAGACGACCACGGCCAGGAGCACGCGGAGGTCACGGCGGTCCCGCTCGTCGGCGGTGCCGCGGGCGTCCGACATCTCCGGTCGGTCGGATGCGCCGTCGCGGGCCGGGTCGGTCATCGGTCGAACTCCTCTCGGATCAGGGCGAGCACGGCGTCGGCGCCGATGCCGTGCCGGCGGGCGACTGCGACCAGCTCGGCGGCGTGGTCCCGGACGGCGGCGAGGGCTCCGGCTTCGGCCGTGACCACGGCACCGCGCCCTCGACGCAGCTCGATGATGCCCTCGTCGCGCAGCACCTGGTACGCGTGCAGCACGGTGTGCTGATTCACCTCGAGCGAGTCGGCGAGGTCGCGCGCCGCCGGCAGCCGCTCGCCGGCCGAGACGCGCCCGCCGAGCACTTCGGTGCGGACCGCGCTGGCGAGCTGCGCGAAGAGCGGCACGTCCGACGCGGCGTCGATGCGGATGATCACGCGTTCATTGTTCTATTTGTCGCTATAACTATGCAAGTTTTATCGCGGGCTCACTCCCGCCGACGAACGTCGACGTGAATGGCGATCTGCGTGGGGAACCCCTGTGCAGCATCGGCGGCTCGGCTTACCATGGCGAATGGACGTCGCCCGTCGGCGACGCCTCGCCGACGAGGTAGGAGGACCACGATGATGTCCGAATCCGATGAGGTCCGCGGACCCGATCCCGACGACGTCGAGGGCACGTACACCGAGGTCGACGGCGAGTCGGCCCAGCCACGCACGGTCGAGGGCGAGTACACCCGCACGAACGGCGTCGACGACGACGAGAGCGTCGTCGGCGACTACACCTCGACGGAGGAGCACCCCGAGACGCACCCCGCGTCCGAGGAGCACGGCGACTACGCCCGATCCGAGGGGAGCCACCCGAAGCCGCATCCGGGCCCGCACCGGGTCTGACCCTCGCGCGGGGAGCCGGTCGGACGCGCCGATATCGCATCGCGCCGAGGATCCGACCTGCGCCGCACGCGTGTCAGCGGAACGAACGCGCGAGTTCCGCTCCCGCTGCCTCGAGCCAGCGCCGCGGATCGGCCATCGCGGGCGCTCCGCCGCCGGCCAGGTCCGTGAGCGAGGCGGATGCCGCGAAACCCGACACGTCGGCGTCGATCACGCCGGCCACGAGCGCGACGTGGACGCCCGCGGCATCCGCTCGCGCGCCGACCTCGCTCGGCACCTTGCCCGCCGCGGACTGCCCGTCGAAGCGCCCTTCCCCGGTGATGACGAGCGAGGCACCCTCGAGGGCGGCGGACAACCCGATCGCCTCGGCGACCGCCGCCGACCCGCCGGCCATGTGCGCACCCCAGGCGAGCAGTCCGAATCCGGTGCCGCCGGCCGCGCCCGCTCCCGCGGCGTCCGCGAACGCCGCCCGGTCCGGCATCGCGCGCACGAGCCGCGCGAGGTTGCGCTCCATCGGCTCGATCAGTTCGGGGGTCGCACCCTTCTGCGGTCCGAAGATCGCTGCCGCCCCGAACGGCCCGAACAGCGGATTCGTGACGTCGCTGAGGATCGCCGCGCCACCCGTCGGCCGCTCGCGGAGCCCCGACAGGTCGACCCTCGTGATCGCACCGAGCCCGCGGTTGCCGTTCGGCACCGGCCACCCGTCGGCGTCGAGGAACCGGGCGCCGAGCGCCGCGAGCGCGCCGACGCCGCCGTCGGTCGACGAACTCCCGCCGATCGCGAGCAGCAGTCGTGTCGCGCCGCCGTCGAGCGCCGCGGCGATCGCCTGGCCGAAGCCGACCGTGTGCGCGTCGAGCGGGCGGAGCGGGTCGCAGAGCGTGATGCCGCTCGCGAGGGCGAGCTCGACGAGCGCACCGCCGTCGGGCAGTCGCAGCCACGCGGCATCCACCGGTCGGTCGTCGGGCCCCCGCACGGTGACGGGCACGCGCTCGGCACCGGGCACGGCGGCCTCGAACGCCTCGAGCGTGCCCTCACCACCGTCGGCCATGGGCTTCACGACGACCTCGTCGCCGGGTGCGACCGAACGCCAGCCGCGCGCGAGCGCCTCGGCGGCCTCGGCCGCGCTCGCGGTGCCCTTGAACGAGTCGGGCGCGAGGACGACGCGGCGTGTCATGCAGCGCCGCCGACGGGCGGGATGGCGCGGTCGGCCCGGCTCGGCGCGGGAACGTGCGAGAGCCAGTCGAGCGCGCTCGCGATGAGTGCGCGGTGCCCCGGGGACTCGTACGAACGGGTGTCGTGTCCGAGCGCGTCGTACACCAGCCGGGACCGTCCGATCTCACGTGCCCAGACGATCGGGTGGCGGATGCCGTCCTCCTCGTGCTCGGCGATCGGTTCGATGACGTCGTGCAGCACCAGCCCGCTGTAGCGCTCGTCCTCGACGGTGAAGTCGTCGAGCCCCTCGCGCACCGGATGATGACCGACGAGGTGCACGGTCGCTTCACCGAACGGCGGATGCCACGACACGTCGTGCTCCCACCGGCCGCCGATCGCACGGTCGAACGCGTCGTAGTCGCGCAGGCTCGAGGCGCCGGAGTGCACGACCAGGATGCCGATCCCCCGGTCGAGCGCCGCGTCGAGGGCGGCGGGGTCGACGGCGGACGCGTCGACCGCGGGATCGCCGTCGCTCGACCCGGGGCGGTCGGGATCCCCCGCGTTCACCACGAGCAGCCGCACGTCGTCGCCGAGCCCCGCGATCGCGGCATCCACGTCCTCGCGCACGTCGACCTCGTACCCGGCCTCGGCCACGAGGTCGGCGAGCCGCGCGCTCGTCTCCGGGAACCGGTGCCACGGCTCGGCGTACCGCCCGGCCCCACTCAGGATCAGCGCACGCATGCGGACCTCCTCGCTCGGCTGCATCGTACGGCGCTCAGTCGGCGACCACCATGGCCCAGTCGAACGCCTCGAGCTCGACCCGCTCGACGCGGTCGCCGGTCACGGCGTCGGTGCCGACGACGTCGACGGATGCCGCGGGGCCGCCGTGGTTCACGACCGTGACGAGGCGTCCGCGCCGGGCGACCTCGACGTGTTCGGGAAGCCCGGCGAGCACGGGTTCGACGCCCGTCGCGGAGAGCAGGTGGTCGACGACGGACTGCACGCCGGCCTCGTCGGGCACGGTCGCGAGGTACCGCGCGGTTCCACCCGCGGCGCCGACCCGCCGCACGGTGAGCGCCGGGTCGCCGGCGCGGCGGCCCTCGGTGAAGGAGGCCTCGCGGCGGGCGTCGTCGCCCACGACGTGGACCTCCTCGGCGAGGAGCGTGCCCGCGCCGGCGAGCGCCGGACTCGCGGCATCCGCCCCCGCCTGTGCATCGGCCGCGAACGGCGCGACCCGCTCCCCCGGCGACGCGGCCGCGGCATCCGGCGCGACGAGCGCCCCGAAGTCCTCGATGCGGATGCCGCAGAGCGGGCCGAGCTGCGTGGCGAACCCACCGACGCGGAACCGGTCGAACTCGTCGACGACGTCGCTGAACGGGCCGACGAGCAGGTGCCCGCCGCCCTCGACGAACGCGGCGAGCACGGCGGCATCCGTCTCGCGGACGAGGTACAGGAGCGGCGCGATCGCGACGTCGTAGCCCTCGCCGACGCGCGCGGCCGGCACCACATCGACCTGCACGTGCCGTCGGTGCAGCGCGCGGTACCAGCGCTGGATCACGGCGAGGTAGTCGATCGCGTTCTGCGGGTGGTCGGACGCCTCCACGGCCCACCAGTTCTCCCAGTCGAACACGAGGGCGACCCTGGCGTCGCGGGCGGTCGCCTCGCCGCTCGGAAGCTCGGGAAGCGCCGCGAGCGTCTCGCCGAGCGCGACGACCTCGCGCCAGGTGCGCGTCTCGGTCCCCGCATGCGGCAGCATCGCCGAGTGGAACTTCTCGGCGCCCGCGCGGGACTGCCGCCACTGGAAGAACAGGATGCCGTCGGCGCCGCGCCCGATCGCCTGCGCGCTGAGCGCCGCCATCTGCCCGGGCGCCTTCGGCGCGTTCGTCGGCCGCCAGTTCAGGGCGTTCGTCGACTGCTCCATGAGGATCCACGGCACCTCAGGCTTCAGCGACCGGGCGAGGTCGCGTTGGAAGGCCGCCGCGCGGAACGACTCGGGATCGTTCGGGTCGGGGTAGCAGTCATCGCTGATCACGTCCATGTGCTCGGCCCACTCGACGTAGTTCGCGGGCTTGAACGCGCCCATGAAGTTCGTCGTGATCGGCTGCGTCGCGCCCGCGGCGCGGATGATCTCGCGCTCCATCAGGTAGCACTCGAGCAGCATGTCGCTCGTGAACCGGCGGAAGTCGAGTTCCTGGCCCGGGTTGCGCGAGTACGGCGCCTTGCGCGGTGGGAACACCTCGTCGAAGGACTGGTACCGCTGCGACCAGAAGGTCGTGCCCCAGGCGTCGTTCAGCGCCCGGATCTCGCCGTAGCGGCCGGCGAGCCAGCGACGGAACGCGTCGCGCGCGGCATCCGCGTAGTCGGCGTTCAGGTGGCAGCCGTACTCGTTGTTCACGTGCCACATGACGACGGCGGGATGCCGCGCGTAGCGCTCGGCGATGGCGGCCACGAGCTCGCCCGCGAGGCGCCGGTAGACCGGCGACGACGGCGCGAACTGCTGCCGGCTGCCGGGCCAGTAGGTCGCGCCGTTCTCGTCCTGCGGGAGCATCTCGGGGTAGGCGGCCGTCGCCCAGGGCGGCGGCGACGCGGTCGCGGTGGCCAGGTCGACCGCGATCCCGCCCTCGTGCAGCAGATCGATGACCCGGTCGAGCCACTCGAAGTCGAACTCGCCGTCGCGCGGCTGGATGCGCGACCACGAGAAGATGCCGAGGCTCACCATCGTGACGCCCGCCTCGCGCATGCGCGCGACGTCCTCGGGCCAGAGCTCCTCGGGCCACTGCTCGGGGTTGTAGTCGGCGCCGTAGTGCACGGATGCTCCTCGCTGGTGGTTGTCGCGGTACTCGTCGGGGAATCATGCCGCGCGGGGGTCGCTTCGCGACATCCGCTCGCCCTCATCGGGCTCGCGGTGTCGCGGAACGACCCCCGCGGCGACGTCCGGTCGATCAGCCGAGGATGACGCCCGCCTCCTGGAAGAACTGCTCGACCGCCTCGTCGACGGTGATCGCGCCGAGGCCGATCGACTTGCCGAGGTCCCAGAAGGTCTGCTCGAGCGAGCCGTAGCCGACGACGGGCACGGGCGGGGCGTCGCCGATGCGGTCGGCGACCGAGTCGAGGTAGTCGGCGACCTGCGCGTCGACGCCCTCGAGGGTCGTGCCGGCGAGCTTCGTCTCCGACGCCGGGAAGCCGAGCGTGGTGCCGAAGATCTCGCCGGCCTCCTCGCTGTTCACGACGAAGTCGAGCCACATGGCCGCCGCCTCGGGGTGCTCCGTGTCGGCCGAGATCGCCATCTGCAGGCCGGCCTGACGGTAGAGGTCCTTCCCGCCGGCCTCGTCGATGGGCGGCGCGACGAGGGTCACGGACTCGGCGCCCGAGTCGGCGAGGTAGCCGCCGAGGAAGTTGCTCCAGCTCGCCTCGCTCGCGGTGCGGTTCGAGCCGAAGCCCGAGATCGGGGCGATCTCCTCGAGCTGCTGCTGCGGGATCGCGACACCGTCGCGCGCCTCGGCGCCCGAGTTCCAGAAGTCGGCGAGCTCGTCCTCGGTGAAGCCGAGTTCGCCGTCGTCGGTGTAGAGGTTGCCGCCCTGCGCGCGCAGCACGTTCTCGAACGTCTGGATGCGCTGGGTCATGTCGGTGCCGCCGTACACCTCGCCGCCGGTGGCCTCCGTCACCTCCGCCATCCACTCGGTGTACTCGTCGTACGACGTGCCGCCCTCGTAGGGCTCGACGCCCGCGTCGGCGATGAGCTGGTCGTTGAGGAACACCGCCCACGCCGAGTAGCCGGTCGGGAGCGAGTACTGCGTGCCCTCGAGCTGGCCGGTCTGCTTGAGGCCGTCGTCGAACGCGTCGAAGTCGATGTACTCGCCGACCGTCTCGAGGTCGAGCAGCAGGCCCGGCTCGGCGTACTCGCGGAGGTACGAGTCGGAGAACTGCCACACGTCGGGCAGGCCGCCGCCGGCCGCCTCGGTCTTGCGCTTCTCCCAGTACGAGGGGAAGTCGGTGAAGGTGCCGTCGATCGTGATGTTGGGGTGCTCGGCCTCGAATGCCTCGATGAGCTGGCCGTAGCGGTCGGCACGGTCGTCGTTGCCCCACCAGGTGAAGTTCAGCGTCACCTCCTCGTCGGGGTCGTACTCGCCGCCGGCGTCGCCGCCGCCCGCGCAACCCGTCAGGGCGAGGGCCGCGGCCCCCGTGATCGCCGCGGCGGTGAGCCGGTGCCGGCCGTTCTTCCTCGTGAACATCGTCGTCCTCCGTGCTGGGGGTGTGGGGGTGGCGCCGTCCCTCGGGAGAACCAATTGGGAAAGCGCTTCCCCGCAGAGTAGCGTGCAACGATTCAATCGTCAATAGGCGCGCGGCGCGCAGTCGACGGTGACTCTCAGCCGGCGTGGGTGCCGCGTCGCCGCGGGCGCTCCGGCACGGCGACGATCGCGAGCGCGACACAGCCGAGCGCGGGCACGACGAGCGGGAACAGCTGCCAGGTCACGACGACCGCGAACACCGCCGAGGCCACGAGGTACGCCGCCCCGACCGGGTCGCCGGCGACGGCCCGCGGCACCGCCCGCAGTGCGCCGAGCCAACCGAGTTCCGGCGTCCAACGACCCGCCGCGGTGAACAGCGCCAGCGCGACGGCGGCGAGGCCGAGCCATCCGACCGCCGCGACGACCGGCCCGCCGGGCAGGGCGCCGCTGTTCGCGAGGTCGATGTCGAGCAGCAGCACGAGCACGAGCACGACGGATGCCGCGCCCACGCCGATCCCGCCGAGGAGCCCGGCCCGCAGGTCGGCCCAGAACAGTCCGAGCCGCGAGCCCTCCGCGAGGAGGTACCGCCGCAGGTGCCGCACGCCCGCCGCCAGCGCGGCCGGCAGCGTCACGACGGGGATCGACACGAGCGCGACGAGCACGCCGACGAGGAGCACCTCGCCGAGCAGCGCGAACGCGCTCGTGGCGCCCGGGAAGCGCGCGGGCGCCACGCCCGAGCGGACCGGGCCGGAGCCCGACCGCTCGGCGCGGCGCGCGGCACGATCCGTACGACCGCCTGCCCGTGGCATCCGCTCGCCCCTAGCCCTTGAGCCCCTGGGTCGCGACGCCGTCGACCAGGAAGCGCTGGAAGACGATGAAGAAGATCAGGATCGGCAGCAGCGCGAGGAAGGACACCGCGACCGTGGCGCCGTAGTCGGACGTGGAGGTCTGGTCGTTGTAGAGCCGCAGCGCGACGGGCAGCGGGTACTGCTCGGGGCTGTTGACGTAGAGCAGCGGGCCGAGGAAGTCGTTCCAGGTCCAGATGAACGTGAAGATCGCACTCGTGATCAGGGCGGGCTTGATCAGCGGCAGGATGATCGAGAAGAAGGTGCGCCAGTGGCCGGCGCCGTCGATGCGGGCCGCCTCGTCCATGTCGCGCGGGATGTTGCGGATGAACTGCACGATCAGGAACACGAAGAACGCCTCGGTTGCGAGGAACTTCGGCAGGATCAGCGGCCAGTACGTGTCCACGAGTTCGAGCTTCTGGAACATGATGTACTGCGGGATGATCACGACGTGGAACGGCAGCAGCAGCGTGCCGATCATCGCGGCGAAGAGGATCCCGACGCCCTTGAACTGCACGCGGGCGAACGCGTACGCGGCCAGCGCGGAGGAGAACAGGGTGCCGATGACCGCCATCACGGCGATGAAGGTCGAGTTCGCGAAGAACCGCCACAGTGGCACGCCGGCGATGCCCTCGAGGACCTTGAAGTAGTTCTCGATCGTGGGGTTGTCGGGAATCAGGCCCGGGTTCTGGCCGAACTCGCTGGAGGGCTTGAACGTGGCGATGAAGAGCCACACGAGCGGGTAGAGCACGATCGCGGTGAGGGCGGCGAGCACCACGAACCAGATGATCGTGTTGACCGTCTTGCGCTTGATGCGACGGCGGCCGCCGCCGCCGCGCTCCTGGAGTTCGACCTCGAGGAACTCGGCCCGGGGCTGCTCGATGGTGGAGGTGCTCATCGGTTGTCTCCCGCGTAGTGGACCCACGACTTCTGGGTCTTGAAGAGGATGGCGGCGATGATCGCGACCACGATCACGAGGACCCAGGCCATCGCGGCCGCGTAGCCCATCTGCAGGTCGGCGAAGCCGCGCTTGTAGAGGTAGACGGTGTAGAAGTTCGTCATGCCGGCCGGGCCGCCGGAGCCGTTGGAGATGATGTAGGCCGACGCGAACACCTGGAACGCGTTGATCAGCTCGAGCAGCAGGTTGAAGAAGATCACGCTGGAGAGCATCGGGAAGGTCACCGACCGGAATTTGCGGATCGGGCCCGCACCGTCGACCTCTGCGGCCTCGTAGAGCTCGCGCGGCACCTGCTTCAGGCCGGCGAGGAAGATCACCATCGGGGCGCCGAACTGCCACACCGCGAGCAGGATCATCATCGGCAGCACCAGGGCGACGTTGCCGACCCAGCCGCCGATCTCGATCCCGAAGAACGAGAGCGTGTTGTCGACCGGCCCGTCGGTGGAGAACATCGCCCGCCACACGATCGCGACCGACACCGACGCGCCGATCAGCGACGGGGCGTAGAACGACGAGCGGAAGAACGTCGAGCCCCGGTCGCGGTAGTTCAGCAGCATCGCGACGCCGAGCGCGGCGGCCAGCTTGATCGGGGTGCCGACGAGCACGTACACCAGCGTGATCTGCACCGACTGGATGTACTGCGGATCCTCCGTGAACATCCGCACGAAGTTGTCGAAGCCGATCCACTCGGGCTCGGTGAAGAGGTTGTACTTCGTGAACGCCAGGTACAGCGAGTAGATCATCGGCCCCAAGGTCAGGCCGAGGAACCCGATCATCCACGGGAGGAGGAAGGTGTAGCCCGTCGCCGTCTCCCGGCGGTTGCGGACCTTCAGTCCGTGCCGGTTCGGGGTGTCGGGGCCGCGACGGCCGAGGAGGCGCGGACGCTTCTCCTGGTCGGCCGTGACGATCGCTCTCGTCAGGGTGGTGCTCATGGTCTCTCTCCCGGGTTCCGTGCCGAGGGTACTCGGGTCCGAGCCGCGCGGCGGCTCGGACCCGAGCGACTCCTACTGGTTGAGGACGACGTCCATCTCCGCGAAGAACTGGCTCACGGCCTCGTCGACGGTGAGGGTCCCGAAGCCGAGCTCGGTGCCGAGCTGGCGGAACTTCTCCTCGAGGGTGCCGTAGCCGACGATCGGCACGGGCGGCGCGTCGCCGAGGCGGTCGCTGATCGACTCCTCGTAGGCGCGGATCTGCTCGCCCAGCGGGTCGAGCTCAGCGCCCTCGAGCATGGTCTCCGACGCGGGCAGTCCGCGGTTGGTGCCGAAGATGGCACCCGCCTCGGGGCTGTTCACGAGGAAGTTCACGAGCGTCGCGGCCGCCTCGGGGTGGTCGGTCGTCGCGGCGATCGAGTGCAGCATCGAGGGCTTCAGGTAGAGGTCCTTCGCGCCCTCCTCGGTGACCGGCGGGGCGATGAGGCCGAGCTCGGTGTAGCCCTCGCCGAGGTTGCCGAGGTAGCCGGCGCCGAAGTTGTCCCAGGTGAGCTCGCTCGCGGTCTTCGCCGCGTCGAAGCCCGAGACCGGGTAGATCTCCTCGAGCTGCTGCTGGCTGATGACGCTGCCGTCCTCGCGGATCGCGTCGCCCTGCGACCAGAACGCGGCGAGGTCCTCCTCGGTGAAGTTCGGCTCGCCCTCGTCGGTGAAGAGGTCTTCACCGGCGGCGCGCTGCTGGATCTCGAAGTTCTGGATGCGGCCGGTCCAGTCGGTGCCGCCGTACACCTCGCCGCCGGACGCCTCGGTGACCTCGGCCATCCAGTCGTTGTAGTCCTCCCAGCTGCCGCCCGTGAACTCGTCGACGCCGGCCTGCTCGAGCAGCACCGGGTTCGTGAACATGCCCCACGCGTTGGTCGAGGTCGGGATGCCGGTGGTCTCGCCGTTCACGACGCCGATGCCGAGGATGTTCTCGCTGAGCGGCTCGGTGTCGATGATGTTGCCGAGGTAGGGCTCGAGGTCGAGCAGCAGCCCGTTCTCGGAGTACTGGCGAAGGTAGGAGTAGTCGAACTGCATGACGTCGGGGAGACCCCCGCCCGCCGCTTCGGTCTGCCGCTTCTCCCAGAACTCGGGGAAGCCGAGGAACGAGGAGTTGACCGTGATGTTCGGGTACTCCTCGTTGAACGCCGCGATCGCCTGGTCGTAGAGGTCGGCACGCACGTCGTTGCCCCAGAAGGCGAAGTTGAGGGTCACTTCCTCGTCGGGGTCGTACGTCGTGGCCGGCTCGGAACCGCCGGAGCAGCCCGTGAGCACGAGCGCCGCGCTCGCCGTGACCGCCGCAGCGGCCAGTGCCGCGCGTCGGGTGCGGATGTTGAACATCGTTGTCCTCCCGGAAACGTCTCTGTCTCTTCTGGTGCATTTCACGCTGGGGTGGGAAAGCGCTTCCCCAAATGTAGCCCCATCGGACCGCCTGGTCAATGCGATGGGAAAAATCGTTTCAATCCGTGATCGAACCGAGACGCACCGGGGCGTCGCGGTCGCAGGTCAGCACGCCGTCGACGACGTCGAGCGGTGCAGCGAAGATCGCACTGCGGCGCGCGGTCGCGGCATCCGTCGAGCCCAACTCGGAACCGCCCCAGTGCGGGTGCGTGAAGTAGAACAGGATGGCGCGGCCGCCGTCGACCACGACGTCGCCGTGCCGTCCGAAGGTCGCGTCGCCGCGCCGCGCGCCGGGCTCGCCGAGGATCACGTCGTCGGGTCCGCCCTGCCGTTCCCACTGGATCGCATCGGCCGACCGGTGCACGCCCATCCCGCGCCACTCGTCGACGAGCATCCACCACCAGCCGCCGAGCTCGAACACGTTCGGCCCCTCATGCGGGCGACCCCCGACCGCGCGGCCCTCGACGCGCCAGGAGCCGGGAGCGAGATCGGCGCTGGCCGCAACCCACGTGGTCGAGCCGTCCGCCTCGTCCTTGACCCACATGCGCCAGAGACCGTCGGGGCACCGCGCCACGCACGCGTCGATCACGCGGTCGGAGCCCAGCGGCACCTCGCCGATGAGCCGCCAGCGCGCGAGGTCGTCGCTCGCGTACTCGACGATCCGACGCGCGTGGCCCTCCCACCGGTCGGGGATGCCGTCGATCACCGTGAGGTACATGCGGTAGCGCTCGCCGTCGAAGATCACCTCCGGCGCCCAGTGCGTCTCGCGCCATCCGCCCGCCGGGTCGCCGAGCTGCAGGTCGTCGAGCGTGCCGGCGTAGCGCCACTGCGCGCCGCCGCTCGAGCGCGCGACGCCGATGCGGCTGCCGTGCACCCACGCGACGCCCGGCTCCTCGACCGACGCGCGGCGTTGGGTGTAGTACATCCACCACTCCCCCGTGGCGTGGTGCCGGATCACCGTCGGATCGGTCGCGCCGTCGTGGACGGGATCGTGGAAGAGGGCGTCGTCGTGGGGCGAGCCCGCCGTCATCGCCGCAGGTCCGTCACCGGGCTCTCGAGGCTCCGCATGCGGTCGGCGTCGTCGCGCAGCGCTTCGCGCGTGACCGTTCGGCGGCTCGTCGCCGACGAGTAGATCGCCGTGACGATCTCGAACGAGCGCGCGGGGTCGGTCGCGGTCGACGGGAGCGGCGCGCCCGACCGCAGCGCGGAGTAGATGTCGCGCACGAGCGGGTCGTGGCCGCTCGGCTCCTCGTCGGCGGGGAGCGCCGCCCACTCGTCGACGATCGCCGGATCGACGCCCGGTGCCGGCGTGATGCGCCAGTGCTCGTGTCCGTGTCCGTACAGGTGGTCGACCGTGATCGTCGCGAGCTCGGTGTCGATGCGGATCGAGCTCGTCTCGCGGGGCGAGAGCGCGCTCGTGATCACCGAGGCGACGACGCCGCTCTCGAACGCGACGGTCGCGGTCGAGACGTCCTCCATCTCGGTCTCGCGCGCGAGCCGCCAGAGCTGGCCGTTCACGCTCGACCAGTCGCCGAGCAACCAGGCGAGCAGGTCGATCTGGTGGATGCCGAGGCCGAGCGTCGGCCCGCCGCCCTCGGTCGCCCACTTGCCGCGCCACGGCACCGCGAAGTACTCGGGAGCCCGGTACCAGAGCGTCTGGCAGGTCGCGACGAGCGGGCGCCCGAGCGCGCCGGACTCGAGCAGCCCCTTCACGTGCGCCGCGGCCGTGCCGGTGCGCTGCTGGAACACGACGGCCAAGCGCCGGTCGTTGCGGGAGGCGGCATCCGTCATCGCGTCGAGCTCGTCGAGCGCGAGCGCCGCGGGCTTCTCGCAGACCACGTGCACGCCCGCGTCGAGCGCGGCGATCGCCTGCCCGGCGTGCACGCCGGGCGGGGTGCACACGTGCAGCACGTCGATGGCACCGGTCTGCAGCAGTTCGTCGAGCGAGTCGGCGACGGCCGGGCCGTCCCAGCGGTCGGCGAACGCCTGCGCACGCGAGAGGTCGCGGTCGATCACCGCGACGAGCTCGCCGTCGGGTGTCGCGCGCAGCGCCTGCGCGTGTGCATCGGCGATCGCGCCGGTGCCGACGATCGCGGCGCGGAGCGGGGTGGTCGGGCGTTCGGGGGTCGTCATCGTGCTCCCTCGGGGTGATCGTTCGTGGTGTCGTAGCGCTGCAGCCGCCCGCACATGCCGAAGGCGGGGGCGACGGATGCCTCGGCCGCGCGCGCCTCGGCGAGGCCCGGGTCGCCGCCCCTCTCGAGCGCGTCGAGGCGGTGGCCGGTCTCGCGGGCGACGGCGAGCGCTCCCGCCTGCCAGCGGGCGCGCCAGTCGGGGACGCGCGGGCGCACGAGCGCCGCCGCGCGGGCGTGCAGGCGCCCGAGCCGGTCGGGGTCGACCGCGCCGTCGTCGCCGTCGTCGCCGAAGAGCGCGAGGTACCCAGCTACGGCGAGGTCGCGACGCGCGTGCGCGGCGGCGAGCCGGTCGGCGTCGGATGCCTCGGGGCCCGGCAGCGCCGCGGCATCCGCATATCGCTCGGGGTCGGCGAGCACGTCGTCGGGGAAGGTCATGACCGCGTCGCCCGCCTCGGGGAGCCCGGCGTTCTGCATGATGACGTGCACCTCGAGTCCGCCGTCGTTGATCGCGCGGTGGATGACGCCGGGCGCGAACCAGACGACGTCGCCCGGCGCCAGCGCGCGCTCGGCGAAGGTGCGGGCGCCGTCGATCGTGTGCAGGCGGCCGCGGCCGCCGACGACGAGGTACGCCTCCGCCGAGACGAGGTGGACGTGCGGCGTGCCGCCCGCGAGGCCGTCGGGTGCGACGCCGTCGTACACCTCGAGCGCGCTGACCGAGGTGGCGCCGGGGAAGGCGGGCATGGTCACGGCCCGACCCGGGTCCTCGCGACCTCGGGCGTGGCCGGGACGCCGACCGGTCCCTCGTCCGCGACCGTCGCGGTCGCCGGACCGAGCAGAGTGGGCAGGCGCTCGCCGGCGTGCGCCGCGAGCTCGGCCGCCCGCTCGGGGCCGGATGCGCCATCCGCGATCACCACGCCGTACCGGAGCGTCATGGTCGCGCCGGGCTCGATGACGCGCTCGTCGCTGAAGAACGGCGCGGGGCAGAGGCACGCGAACTCCTCGCTGCGGGCGAACCATTGCGTCGGGTGCTGGAGGTTGCCGGGGTCGTCGACCATGACGACCGTCGACGCCGTGCCGGTCTCGTCGTGACTACCCGTGAAGCCCATCCACGGCGCGCGGGTACCGCGCAGCTCGTCGCCGCCGGCGACGCCGGGCGCGAGGACCTGCCCGCCTGTGAACGAGCGGGGGCCCCGCCAGAACAGACCGCCGTAGCCCGCGTTCTCGCGGCCGCGCGTCGTGGGCGAGCCGATCGGGATTGCGCGGCCGCTCGTGTTGGTGAGCGCGGTGGCGAAGCCGAGCAGCCAGGCGTCATCGGTCAGCACGGATGCCGCGAGCGTGCGCTCCTCGGCGAGGATCGTCTCGCCGGCCTGGGTGACCCAGTCGAGGCGCTCGCGCATGCGGGCGATGCCGTCCGTCGAGGTGCCGCCGGCCGCGGCATCCGTCTCGCCGCTCTCGAACGCGACGTGCCGCTGCTCGCCGTTGTTCGGCAGCTGCACGTAGCCCTCGCCGCGCACGAACGTCGGGCCGCCCCAGAAGTTCTCGTCGCCGACGACCGGGAGCGACCACGCGATGCCCTTGTGCCAGACGTGGTCGTGCGGGCGGTAGAGGCTCACGGTCTCGCCGCCGAGGGTGCGGATCGGGCTGAAGTAGGGGCGAGGCGACTCGAAGGTCGGGTGGTCCGGGCGGAACACGTACTCGGCGAGCACCTCGCCGTCGGCGTGGATCATGAGCCGGTCGTCGTCGCCGGCGATGCGGAGGTCGGGCATCGGGCTCCTTCGGGGTCGTCGTCGATCCGGGTGCGGTGCTGGGTTGCCGCGCCGTCCTGCGTGGGGATCGGAAAGCGCTATCCAAAGCGTACACCGTCACCCCGGATCACGCACGAACGCCCGGAAGCCGGCCGACCGGGGCCCCTCGGGTCAGTGTCGCACGGTCGTCGGCTCCGGCGGGACCATCGACCCCAGCGAGGAGGCCGGCACCGACGAGACTCGGCCCATGCCGTCGCCTCGTCGCATCGCACTCGCCGTCGCGGTTCCGCTGCTCGCCGGGTTCGCCGCATTGCAGTGGTACGGCCGCACCTCCGGTTCGACCGCGGCGGAACGCTCGGAGCGACTCCCCGGCGACGAGATCGTCGACCGCCCGCAGATCGTCGCGACGCACGCGGCAACGATCGAGGCACCGCCCCCCGAGGTCTGGCCCTGGCTCGTTCAGGTCGGATGGCATCGCGGCGGCTGGTACACGCCGAGGTGGGTCGACGTGCTGCTCTTCCCCGCGAACCGCCCGAGTGCGGGCGGCATCCATCCGGAGTTCCAGGGACTCGCCGCGGGCGACTTCATCCCCGACGGCCCCCCGGAGACCGAGTGCGGGTTCATCGTGCGCGAGATCGCACCCGGCGAACTGCTGCTCCTCGAGTCGACGACCCACCTGCCCCTGTCGTGGCGGCAGCGCAGGCTCGCCCGGCTGCGCTGGACGTGGTGCTTCCGACTGGCCCCGGTCGACGGCGGTCGCACGACGCGCCTCGTGTTCCGCTGGCGTGCGCGCACTGCGCCGTGGTGGCTGACGCTCGGCGCGCACCTGTTCATCGTGCCGGCCGACTTCGTGATGTCGCGGGGGATGCTGCGGGGCCTGCGGGCGCGGGTCGGCGACGAGTCGCGCCACGCTTGACAGTTTTTCTTGTCAAGCGTACGGTGGCCCCATGCAGGAGCTTCGAGTGCTTGCGGACCGCGACGTCGTGGAGGTCGCGCTCGACCCGATCCGGGTGTCGATCCTCGACGCGCTGGCGGAGCCGGGGTCGGCCACGACGGTCGCCGCGAGGATCGGGTCGACCCGGCAGAAGGTGAACTACCACCTGAAGTCGCTCGAAGCGCACGGGCTCGTCGAGCCGGTCGAGACGCGCGCGTGGGGCGGGATCAGCGAACGCGTCGTGCGTCGCTCCGCTCGCCATCTCGTCGTCTCGCCGAGCGTGCTCCAGCCCACGGTGGGCGATCCCGACGCGGTCGCCGATCGCCTCTCCGCCGCGTACCTGATCGCGGTGAATGCCCGGGCCGTCTCTGAGGTCGGGGCGATCGTGGGCGACTCGGTGCCCGAGACGCGCGTGCCCACCCTCACCGTCGACACGGTGATCGGGTTCACGTCGCCTGACGACCGGGCCGCGTTCGCCGCCGAACTGCAGTCGGCGCTCGCCGCCCTCGTCGCGAAATACCACCACGACGACGGCCGACCGCACCGCCTGACCATCTCGTCCTACCCACGACCGAAGGAGTCGTCATGAACTCGCCCGATCGACCCGACCGCGTCGAACACCGGATGGAACGCACGTACGAGGTCGCCGCCACGCCCGAACAGGTGTGGGAGACGATCGCGACCGCCCAGGGGATCTCGTCGTGGTTGGCACCGGCGCAGTTGGAACCGCGCGTCGGCGGTGAGGTCTCGCTCGACCTGGGCGGCTTCACCTCGACCGGCCGGGTCACCGAGTACGCCCCGAACCGACGGTTCGCCTACGAGGAGCCCTGGCCGATCGGCACGAGGCCCGAGGAACTGCCGCCCGGCATGGCGCAGTGGTTCGAGTCGATCGGCGCGCCGCTCTCGGAGGTCTACGCAGGCCTCGACCGAGTGACGCCGATCGCCACCGAGTTCCTCATCGAGGCGGCGTCCGGCGGCACGTGCGTGATCCGCGTCGTCACGAGCGCGTACGGCAGCGGAGCCGACTGGGAGAACGAGTTCTTCGACCAGATGGTCCGCGACCTCGTCCCGATCCTCGACCGGCTCGCGACCCGCTTCCCGGTCGCAGCGGGCTGATGAGGGAGGTCTCGTCATGTCGGCTTCCACCCCGATCGCCATCAGGGGCGGCTGCTCATCCACTCGCCGCCCTGGCAGCCGCGCGCACGGGCATGATGTATCCATGCCTGCCGTCCACCGTCCCGGCCTTCGGGTCGATGCCGGACTCATCATCCCCGAGTCAGAGCTGACGTGGCGGTTCTCACGTTCATCCGGTCCGGGCGGGCAGGGCGTGAACACCGCCGACTCGCGGGCAGAGCTCGTGTGGGATGTGGCATCGTCGGATGCGCTTTCCGTGCTCCAGCGGGAACGCCTGCTCACCCGCCTGAGCAGCCGCCTGGTCGATGGTGTCCTGACGGTCACGGCCTCCGAACATCGATCCCAACTGCGCAACCGGGATGCCGCGCGAGCACGTCTCACCACCGTGGTGGCCGATGCACTTCGTCCGCCGTCACCGGCACGGCGACCGACCAAACCCGGCCGCGGGGCGAAGGAGCGCCGCCTCGAAGCCAAGAAGCGGCGCACCGACGTCAAGCGGCTGCGCCGCCCACCGGGCGACTGATCAGCGGTCGCCCCCGCATGGGTTCCCGGCGCTGGATCACGCACGGGGGCGCAGCTGTGGGTGTGTTCCTTCTGAGCGTCCAGGGAGAACCGGACCACTGTTCTCCCGCTCTCCAGGTGGGATCCCGCAGAGGCGAGCCCGCCACGCGGTTGTCGTCAGGATTGGCGGGTGCGGACGACGCTGCACCCGCCAATCCTGACGACGACCACATCCGGGCCACGTGCGGCGGCGCCCGGTAGCCGGTCATTGAATGAATGCGCTGTGCTCGAAGCAGCCGCAGGCGCGCATTCCAAGGTTCTCAATTGACCTGCCCGGAAATGGTGCCCGGTGAGGGGGCGCTCAACGCGACATCGCCGCATCAGACGCGCCGCAGCTCAGCAGGCCGCTCGCGACCCGCGACGCAAACCGTCGGCCAGCGCGGGTCGAGCGTGAGCACCTCGATTCCGGCGGCTCCGACGAGCACCGTGTCCTCGACCTTCGCGCCGGGCGCGGTCGGGTTCCACGCGAAGGGCTGGCTGAGCTGCACGACGTCGTCGATGCCGGGCACGGCGCGCGGGTCGCGGCCGGCGTAGCCGGCCGCGCCGCCCTGGTGGTGCCGGGTCCATTCGTGCGGGTCGAAGCCGTGCGACGCGTAGGCGGCGGTGCCGACGGCGAACACGTCGCCGAGCGTCGCGCCGGGCACGGTGGCGTCGAGGAACGCGGCCTCGACGTCGAGGATGCGGCGCGCGGCATCCGCCTCGGTCGGGTCGGGGTCGCCGAAGCGCAGCCACCGGGTCGCGTTCGCGATGAGGCCGTGGCGTCGGCCGCAGACGACGAGCATCGCGCGGTCGCCGAGCGGCGCATCGGTGGGCAGCGGATGGCGGTGTGCCAGCCGGGAGCGTCCGGCGACGAGCGTCACGAGCGGGTCGATCCCTCGCGCGGCGAGGTCGCCCGACAGGTGCGCGGCCACGGCGCGCTCGGAGTCGGCGGGCGACGCGGCGAGCGCGGCATCCGTCATCACCTCGGCGACCTCGCGGCAGAGGGCTCGATACCGGGCGAGCTCGGCAGGCAGCAGCGATGCGCGCGCCGCGCGCAGGTCGGCCGCGGCATCCGCCTCGTCGAGGGCCGTCGCGTCGAGGGTCGCCGGCAGCAGCGGTTCGTGCCACGGCACGCGCACCACCTCGAGGTCGGACGCATCGCCGAGCTCCTCGGCGAGCATCCGATCGGCTTCGTTCGCGAAGACGAACACCGAGTCGCCGCCCGGTCGGACGACGACCGCGGCGATCGGGTCGCCCGCGAGCGACACATGCGTGCGCGCGCCGTCGAGGTACCACGACACTGCGGCGTACGAGCGCAGCACCAGGGCCGACGCCCCACGGCGCCCGACCACGTCGAGCACACGGGCGCGCTTGGCCGCGCGATCGGTGCCGAGAGCGGATGCCTCGGGCGCGCCCCGGATCACGCCCGCGCCCCGACGGCCGCCGGCGCCGCCGTGCTCTCCCGCGCCTCGAGCCGCGGGCGGTAGAGCACCGTGTGCTCGGCCGGTCCGCCGGCGATGAGGGTGCGCAGCCGCGCCCACACCTGCGCGCCGAGCTCGGCGCGCGGCACCGACATGCTCGTCAGGCGCGGCGTCGCGTACCGCGCCATGGGCACGTCGTCGAAGCCCGCGACCGACAGCTCGCCCGGCACGTCGACGCCGAGTTCGCGGAGCCGCGCGAGCAGCCCGAGCGCGACGAGGTCGTTGAACGCGAGCACCGCGGTCGCGCCGGCCCGATGCGCGTCGATCACGGAGCCCGCCACCGCCTCGCCGTCCTCCGGCCGCGACCCGCCGGGGATGCGGTCGATGCGCACGCCGGGGTGCATCGCGAGCGCCTCGTCGACCCCGCGGAGGCGCTCGGCGTTCGACGCGCTCGTCTCGGGACCGGTGACGTACGCGAGGTGGCGGTGCCCGAGCCCGACGAGGTGGTCGACGAGGTCGCGGATGCCGCGGACGTAGTCGACGCCCACGATCGGCACGGCGAGGTCGGGCAGCATGCGGTTCACGACGACGACGGGCGCGACGCGCTCGACGAGTCGGCGCAGCTTCGCCTCGGGCATACGCGGCGCGCCGAGCACGAGCGCGTCGCAGCGCTGGCGCGCCTCGATCGCGGTGGCCTCCTCGTCGTCGACGCGCTCGGCGGTGTCGGCCACCAGCACGCGGTACCCGTCGTCGGCCGCCGCCAGGCTGAGCCCCTTGAGGATGCCCTGGAACAGCGGGTTCTCCAGGTCGGGCACGACCATCGCGACGGTCGTGTTGCGCCCGCTCACGAGGCTGCGGGCGGTCGCGCTCGGTGCGTAGCCGAGCGTCGCGATCGACGCCTGCACGCGACGCACGATGTCGGGGTCGACGCTCGCGCGGCCATTCAGCACGCGCGACACCGACGCGGGCGAGACCCCGGCGTGCGCAGCGACGTCCGAGATCGTCACTCCCCTGCTGCGGTCGCCCATGCGTCCCCTTCCGGATGCCGCGGCGCGCGTCCGCGAGCCGGGGAAATCGGTTCCTCAGTGTAGCGCCTGACTTGTCGATCAGCCCATGCCTCGCATAGGCTGAATTCCAGAAACCGATTTCTCTGGGATTCGACAGGAGCAACGATGCGCGTGGTCGTCACCGGATCGTCCGGCCGCCTCGGGCGTTCGCTCGCGACCGGTCTCGCCGACGCCGGGCACGAGGTGGTCGGCCTCGACCGCGCCTCGGCCGGCCTCGACGGCGTCTCGGAACGGACCGTCGACCTCGCCGTCCCGAGTGCCGCGGCCGACGCACTCGCCGACCTTCGCCCCGACGCGCTCGTGCACCTCGCCGGCATCGCCGTGCCGTTCAGCGCGCCCGAGCGCGACATCCTGCTCACGAACACCGCGCTCGCGCACGACGTGCTCGCCGCCGCGGCATCCGCTCGGGTCGGTCGCGTGCTCGCGGCGTCGAGCCCGACGCCCGTCGGATACTCCTCCCCCGCGTGGCGCGCAGCGGCCGTGCCGATCGACGAGACGCACCCGCTCGCGCCCGCGAACGCGTACGCGCTCTCCAAGGTCGTCATCGAGGAGACCGTGCGGATGTTCTCGCGCACGGCGACCGGCGCGTACGGCTTCTTCCGGCCCTGCTACGTGATCTCGCCGGAGGAGTGGCCCGGCGCCCCCACCCAGCAGGGCCATACCGTGTCCGAGCGGCTCGCCGACCCCGCGCTCGCGGCGGTCAGCCTCTTCAACTACGTCGACGCGCGCGACGTCGCCGGGTTCGTCGACGCCTGGCTCGCCGCGCCCGCCGACGCGATCGACGGCGAGGGGTTCTTCGTCGGGGCCGCCGACGCACTCGCCGAACGGCCCGTCGCCGAGCTGTGGCGCGAGTTCGCGCCCGCACTGGGCCCTGCCGCGGACGCACTCACCGGCACGGCCCCGGTCTTCTCGATCGCGAAGGCCCGCGACCGCCTCGGCTGGACCCCCGCGCGCGACTGGCGCACCGAACTCGCCGCCTCCGCCGCCGTGTCCGCCGCCCCCGCCACCACCGGAACGAGGACCGCATGACCAGCCCCGACCGACGCCTCGACTTCGACGGCGTGCTCTTCTTCCCCGTCACCCCGTTCGATGAGGCCGGCCGCGTCGACTTCGACGTGCTCGGCGAGCACCTCGAGACGCGCCTGCCGTTCGGCCCGGGCGGCGTCTTCCCGGCCTGCGGGACGGGCGAGTTCCACGCGCTCTCGGCGCGCGAGGCGATCGACGTCGTCCGCACGAGCGTCGACGCGGTGGCCGGGCGCGTCCCGGTGATCGCGGGCGCCGGCGGCCCGCTCGGCCACGCGATCGAGCTCGCCCGTGGCGCGGCCGACGCGGGCGCCGACGGCCTGCTGCTCCTGCCGCCCTACCTCGTGTCGGGCACCACCGACGGACTCGTCGCCTGGGTCGAGGCGGTCGCCGCGGCATCCGACCTGCCCGTCATCGTCTACCACCGCGGCACCGCGCGCTACACGGCCGACGCCGTCACCCGGCTCGCCGCGAACCCGAAGGTCGTCGGCTTCAAGGACGGCACGGGCGACATCGGCCTCGCACAGGAGATCGTGCTCGCCGCCGAGGCGGCCGGCCGCGACGACTGGGCGTTCTTCAACGGCCTGCTCACCGCCGAGCTCAGCCAGGGCGCGTACCGCGGCATCGGCATCCCGCTGTACTCGTCGGCGGCGTTCGCGATGATCCCCGAGCTCGCCGGACTGCACTACCGCGCCTACGTCGACGGCGACGAGACGACGCGGATGTCGCTGCTCCGCGAGTTCTACACGCCCCTCGTGCGCCTGCGCGACGAGACACCGGGCTTCGGGGTGTCGCTCATCAAGGCCGGCCTGCGCCTTCGCGGCCTGCCCGTGGGGTCGGTTCGCCCGCCGCTCGTCGACCCGACGCCCGAGCAGGAGCGGCGGCTCGGCGCGATCCTCGACTGCGGGCTCGAGCTGGCCGAACTCGGCGGCGCCCGACCCGAGGGTGCGACGTGCCCGTCGAGCGAGCGAGCGGATGCCGCGGAGGTCGCCGCCCGGTGACCGCCGCCATCACGCGCATCGCGACGCGCCCCATCCGCATCCCGCTGCTGCGCCCGTGGGCCGCCGACGTGCGCGACCTCTCGGTGATCGAGGTCGAGGTCGAGGACTCCGACGGCGCGATCGGCTGGGGCTTCTCGTGGACGCCGTCGATCGGCGCCGCGGCCGTGCGGGCACACCTCGAGCACGACATCCGGAGCTTCGCGCTGGGGCGCGAGGCCGAGGCATCCGCCCTCTGGGAGCCGCTGTGGACGCATCTGCACGAGGGCGGCAGCGGCGGCATCACGACGATCGCAATGGCGGGCCTCGACCTCGCGCTGTGGGACCTCGCCGGCCGGCGCGCCGGGCGCACGCTCACCGACCTCATCGGGCGCCGGCACGAAACCGCGACCGTCTACGGCAGCGGCGTGAACCTGCACTACCCGCTCGATGAGCTCGTCGCGCAGGCCGGCCGGTGGGTCGACGCCGGGTTCGACGCCGTCAAGGTCAAGGTCGGCAGCCCCGACCTCGCACGTGACGTCGAACGCATCGCAGCCGTCCGCGACGTGCTCGGCCCCGACCGCGCGCTCATGATCGACGCGAACCAGCGCTGGAGCCTCGAGCAGGCCGAGCGAGCGATCGGCGAACTGGGCGCGTTCGACCTCGCCTGGATCGAGGAACCGCTCCGCGCCGACGACCTCGCCGCGCACGTCGAGCTGCGCCGGCGCATCGAGGTGCCCGTCGCGCTCGGCGAGAACCTGCACACCCGCTACCGCTTCGCCGAGTTCATCGACGCCGGCGCGGTCGACCTCGTGCAGCCGAACGTCGTGCGCGTCGGCGGCATCACGCCGTTTCTCCGTATCGCCGACCTCGCCGCCGACCGCGGGGTGGATCTCGCGCCGCACCTGCTGCTCGAGGTCTCCGCGCAGCTCGCGCTCGCGCTGCCCGGCGAGCACCTCGTCGAGTCGGTCGAGGACGCCTCCTTCGAGGCGCTCGGCGCACTCGCCGCGCCGTCGCCCGTGCGCGTCTCGGGCGCCACGGTGTCCACGACCGGGCGACCCGGCCTCGGCGTACGCTTCTCGAACGAGCTGACGGATGCCGCGGCATCCGTCTCACCCACGGAGGACTAGTGACCCACACCGCCGCACCCGACCGCACCGACGCCGCGCCCGCCGACACGACGCGCGAGGAGCTCGACGCGGTGGCCGCCGCAGCACGCCGTGCGTTCGCCGTCACGGTCGCCTCGACCGCCGCCGAGCGGGCGACCTGGATCCGTGCGGCCGCCGACGCGCTCGACGCGGCACGGGACGAGCTCGTGCCGATCGCCGATGAGGAGACCCACCTCGGCACCGCGCGCCTCACCGGCGAGGTGGCCCGCACGACCGCCCAGCTGCGGCTCTTCGCCGACGCGATCCTCGAGGGTTCGTACCTCGAGGCGACGATCGACCACCCCGACGCCACGACGATCCCGCCGCGGCCGAACCTGCGCCGCATGCTGCGCCCCCTCGGCCCGGTCGCCGTGTTCGGCGCGTCGAACTTCCCGTTCGCGTTCTCCGTCGCGGGCGGCGACACCGCCTCGGCCCTCGCCGCGGGCTGCCCGGTGATCGTCAAGGGCCACCCCGCGCACCCGCGCCTGTCCGCGCGCACGGCCGAGATCGTCGCCGGCGCGCTCGACGCCGCCGGCGCGCCCGAGGGGATCTTCGCGCACGTCACGGGCCACGAGACCGGCGTCGCGCTCGTGCAGCACGCCGAGATCCGCGCCGTGGGGTTCACGGGCTCGCTCGGCGGCGGGCGGGCGCTCTTCGACCTCGCTCAGCGGCGCCCCGACCCGATCCCGTTCTACGGCGAACTCAGCGCCGTGAACCCCGTGCTCATCACGCCCGCCGCGGACGCGGCCCGCGCCGACGAGCTCGCCGCCGGCCTCGCCGGGTCGTTCACGCTCGGCGCCGGACAGTTCTGCACGAACCCCGGCGTCGTGCTCGTGCCGGCCGGGTCGGGCTTCGGCGAGCGCGTCCGCGCCGCGCTCGACATGGCCGCGGCCGGCCCGGTGCCGATGCTCACGGACGGCATCGCCGCGGCCTTCGCGGCGGGTGTCGCCGGAGTCGCCGGCCGCGACGACGTCGAGGTGGTCGCGGGCGACCCGGCCGCGCAGCAGGCCGGCACCGGTTCGCCGGTCGTGCTCCGCACCACGACGGCGGCCGTGATCGCCGACCCCGGCGCGCTGTTCCACGAGTGCTTCGGGCCGTCGACTCTGATCATCGAGTACGCGGATGTCGCCGACGCCCTCGCCGCCGTCCGCGCCGTGGGCGGCAGTCTCACGGCGACCGTGCACGCCGAACCCGGCGAGGAGCTGGCGCCGATCGTCGAGGTGCTCTCGGAGATCGCGGGCCGCGTGCTCTTCGCGGGCTGGCCGACGGGCGTCGCCGTGAGCTGGGCGCAGCAGCACGGCGGGCCGTGGCCGTCGACCACGACGATCCACACCTCGGTCGGCGTGAGCGCGCTGCGCCGGTTCCTCCGCCCCGTCGCCTACCAGGACGCACCGGATGCCGCGCTGCCGCCCGAGCTCCGCGACGGCAACCCGCTCGGCATCCCGCGTCGCGTCGACGGCGTCCTGGTGGCTCCGAGCGGCACCGCGGGTGACGCCGCCGGGGCCGCGGGCGACACCGGGGCCGCGCCAGCGGCCGGCTGAGCCGCCGCGTGGGCGTCGCCTCCTACCTCGTCGCCGCGACCCCGCCGCGGCTCGCCGTCGGCGGGATCACGATCGCGATCCCCGTGCTCGCGGTCGAGCAGGGCGTCGGCGTCGCCGTCGGCGGGCTGCTCGCCTCCGCAGCCCTCGGACCGAGCATCGTCGCGGCCCCCGTCGCCGGGGCGATGCTCGACCGCAGCCGCCGCCCGGGCGCGCTCGTCGCGGGTGCCGGCCTGGTGATCGCGGCCGCGTACGCGTTCGCGGCCTTCCTCGGACCGATGCCCGCGTGGGCCGTCGCGATCGCGCTCGTCGTCGCCGGCACCGTCACACCCTTCGTGTTCGGGGGACTGTCGAGCTTCGTGACCGAGGGCATCCCCGACGAACGCCGGGCGTTCGCGATCGACGCGCTCGCCTACAACCTCGGTGCGGTCGCCGGACCGGCGGTGGTCGCCGCGGCCGCGGCACTCGGCTCGGCGCGCATCGCGACGATCGTGATGGCGGCGAGCGCTCTCGCGGGCGCCGTCGGCACGGTGCCGCTCCGGCTGCATCCGTCCGCGGCATCCCCCCACGACCGGCCGTCGTTCCTCGGCACGATCGTCGCGGGGTTCCGGCACATCGCGACGCACCGACCGCTCGCGGTCATCACGTGGAGCGGCACGCTCAGCCAGTTCGGCTCGGGCGGGCTCGCGATCGCCGCCGTCGCCCTCTCGGTCGCACGCTCCGGCGACGCCGGCGAGGGCGCGATCATCGTCACCTCGTTCGCGATCGGGGGCCTCGTCGGCGCGCTCTGGAACTCCCGCCGTCCGCCACGTCGCTCACCCGAGTGGGTGATGGGCTGGGGCTTCGCCGCGACCGGCGTCTGGACGGTCGTCGCCGCCGCCGACCTGGGCCCGGCCTGGGCGATCGCCGCGATCGGCGCCTCGGGGCTCTTCACGGCGCCGAGCGCCGCCGCGATGCTCCTCATCCGCAAGCAGCAGAGCCCACCCGCGCTCCGCTCGCAGGTGTTCACGGTCGGCGCGGGCCTCCGCGCGGCGGCGGCCGCGGCGGGCGCCGCGGTCGCCGGCCTCGCCGCGGGCGTCGGCGCCGAGACCCTCATCGTCGCGATCGGCGTCGTCTGGATCTCCTCCGGCGCGCTGCTGCTCGCCTACCCCAGGCACGCCCCCGCGATCGATGGGAGCGCCGAGAACGCATCACCCCTCACGTGAGGTGGAAAGGTGAACGCGGAATACCTTTCTCCCTCCGCCACGGAGGGATGATCAGCGACGATCGGCGACGACCTCCCCTGGCTACTGCGGCACGTTCGTGAAGATCACGTCCTCGTACTCGAACGACGGCGCGGTCTGCATCGTGAGCGACGTGGGATCGGCGACCGACCAGGCCTCGTTCCACGTGATCGACGAGCCGGGCAGGATCGCCGTGGTCGGCGGGATGCCGACCTGCCCGCCCTCGGCACCGACGTCGAAGATTCGCGTGGCCTCCGTGCCGCCCGACGAGAGCTGCGAGAACACGACCGGCTGCACGTTCTCGGTCGAGTCGTTCGTGATCGTGAGCGTGAAGACGAGGTTCGCGGCCTGATCGGCGCCGGCCGAGAGGTCGGAGGGTGTGAACGGCTCGGGCGCGGAGACGGTCATCGAGACGTCGTTGCTCCACACCATGGTCTCGCCGAACCGGAGCACCTGCCCCTCGACGGACTCGTCGCCGGGTTCCTCGGTGGCGGGACCGGTGGGCTCGCCGAACTCCTCCTCGAGCTGGCGGTCGATCTCGTCCTGGATCACGCCCGAGTCGACGATCTGCCCGAACACCCCGAGCGCGACCACGGCGAACACGATCGTCCCGATGATCCCGCCAACGACCGAGAGGATCAGGCCCGTGATGGCGGGCCACTTCCGGCCCTTGAGGAACAGGGCGATGATCGCGAGCACGAACGCGATCGGCAGCAGGATGAGCCCCACGACCTGCACGAACGGGATGACCGCGAACACGAACCCGACCGCCGCGATCACGAGCGCCACGATGCCGAGCACGTTCGTGCCGGCCGGTTCGGGCGGCGCGCCGGGCGCGCCCGGGGCGCCGCCGTACGCGGCGTATCCCGTGTACTCCGCGGGCGGCGCCCCGCCGGATCCCGACGGGCCGTTCGTCGGCAGCCCGGCGAACGGCGTCGTCTCCGCATACGGCGAGGAATCGCGCGCGCCCTCATCGCCGAGGGTGGCCGCGTCATACGGCCGGGTGGCGCCGTCGGCGCCGGGGAGCGGCGCGGTGTGCTCGGTCCACTGCGTGCCGTCCCAGTACCGTTGCTGTCCGCGCCCGTCGTCGTACCAGCCCGGAGGCGCGCTCGTCGGATCGCTCATGATCGCGATGATCCCAGCACCCCGAGGCATCCGTGGGGTCCAAAGGCCCGCGCAGCGGGCCCCCGCGCTCGTGCGGCGACGCGGGCGAGCGGATGCCGCGGGGCGGCTCAGGCGCCGAGGTCGAGATCCGCGATCCGCACGGGCTCGCCGGTCTCGAGCGACCGGTTCCCGGCGATGCCGACCGAGACCGCCCGCACGCCGTCGGCGTAGTCGGCGACGCGGCCGAGCGGCGCGTCATCCGTCACCCGGTCGAAGAGGTGCTGCAGCAGGTAGGCGTCGCCGCCGCCGTGGCTGCCGATGCCCTCGGGGATCGGCACGACCTGCGCGCCCTCCCAGTGCCGCTGCAGCACGAGCCGCTCGGAATCGGGGCGCACCTCGTCGACCGGAGAGTGGTCGGGGTGCATGCTCGGGTCGACGACCACTCGGCCGTCCTCGCCGATCAGTACGGCGCCGCGCTCGACGACCTCGAGCTCGGCTCGGCCCTCGGTGCCGTTCACCGTGACGCGGTACCCCTCCCACGGCGCGTGCGCGTTGAGCGAGTAGCTGAGGGTCGCACCCGAGTCGTAGTCGACGAGCGCCGCGAGGTTGTCCTCGATCGTGATGCCGGGATCGAACACGTCGCGGTCGCGCAGATAGCCGTCGTGGTGCTCCTGGTCGAGGTAGAGCTCCCTCATGCGCGGGTCGGCGGCGAGGTCGAGTGCGAAGGGTCCGCCCGCCTCGCCCGCGCCCGTGCCGCGCGCCGGGCGTGCGCCGAGGCCGCGCGCCGCGGCGTTCTCGGCGCCGTAGAAGCGCAGCCCTCCGCTCGCGAACACCCGCACGGGCGCCGCGCCGATCCACCAGTTCACGAGGTCGAAGTGGTGCGAGGCCTTGTGGATGAAGAGCCCGCCCGAGTTCGCCTTGTCGCGGTGCCAACGGCGGAAGTAGTCGGCGCCGTGCACCGTGTCGAGCGCCCACTCGAAGTGCACGCTCGTCACCCGCCCGATGCGCCCGTCGGCGATCACGCGTCGCAGGGTCGAGTTCCGCGGGCTGTAGCGGTAGTTGAACGTCGTGATGACCTCGCGGCCGGTCTCGCGGATCGCGGCGCCGATGCGGCGCACGCTCTCGGCGTCGATCGTGAGCGGCTTCTCGACGACGACGTCGGCGCCGGCGCGCAGCGCGCGCACGATGTAGTCGGCGTGCGTGACATCGGGCGTGGTGATCACGACGCGGTCGAGGCGCTCGTCGGCGATCATGCGCTCGAGGTCGCCGACGGCGTACCGCACGGGGGCCGGATGCCCCGCCGCGACCACCTCGCGCTCGTACACGTCGAGCCGGCCCGGGTTCACGTCCGACCACGCGACGAGCTCGGCGACATCCGGTACCCGCTCGGCGCCGATCACGGTGCCGCTCATCGCGCCGATGTACATGCCGGCGCGGCTTCCCGCTCCGATGAGTCCGTACCGTTCCCGCTGCGCCATCGCTGCTCCACTCGTGCGTCGTGCCTCCCGCCCGAACCGATGGGAAAGCGCTATCTCACTACGGTAGCATTGCGTCATCCGGGCACTCCGCGGCCGCGACGTCCGCGGCATCCGTCACCCTCGGCGATAGCATGGGGCGCCTGCCAGAGCCTCGCGAGAGTGCCTCACGGATACGGAGGACGCATGACCGACGACGCCGTCGAGACCCGGCGCACCGCGCCCGCGACCCTGCACGACGTCGCCCGCGAGGCGGGTGTCTCCCTGGCCACCGCGTCCCGCTCGCTGAACGGCAGCACGCGCAAGGTCAACGAGGAGTACCGCCAGCGCGTGCTCGCAGCCGCCGCGAAGCTGAACTACTCCCCCAACCTGTCGGCGCAGGCCGTCGCGCGCGGCACGACGACGACGGTCGCGCTCCTCGTCGCCGACATCGCCGACCCCTACTTCTCGCAGATGGCGGCCGGCGTCGTCCGCGAGGCCGACCGCGAACGGCTCATCGTCACGATGGCCGCGACCGAGCGCGACACCGAACGCGAGCTCGACCTCGTCCGCACGCTCCGCGGCCAGCGCCCGCGTGTCATGATCCTCGCCGCCTCGCGCCGCGAAGACGACCCGAACAACGACGCCCTCGAGGCCGAGCTGCGGGCGTTCGAATCCAACGGCGGGCGCGTCGCCTTCGTGAGCAGCGCCGCCGGGGGCTTCCAGGCCGTGCAGCTCGACAACCGCGCCGGCGCCGAGGCCCTCGCGCGCGAACTCATCGGGCTCGGCTACCGCCGCTTCGCCGCGGTCACCGGCGCCGAGGGCATCCGCACCGCCGACGAGCGCCTCGCCGGCTTCCGCGCCGGGCTCGAAGCCGGGGGCGGCACGCTCGAGCGCATCGTGCGCCCCGCGTTCACCCGCGACGGCGGCTACGAGGGCATGGCGCAGCTCATCGAGCAGGGCCTCGACGGCATCGAGCTGGTCTTCGCCGGCAACGACGTCATGGCCGTCGGCGCGATGTCGGCCATCCGCGACGCGGGCCTCACGCCCGGCACGGATGTCGCGGTCGCGGGCTTCGACGACATCCCCACGGTTCGCGACGTCACCCCAGCCCTCACGACCGTCCGCATCCCGCTCGAGGAGGTCGGCCGCCGCGCCCTGCGCCTCGCGCTCGACGAGGGTGGCGAGGTCGACGAGTCACCCGTGCAGACCGAGGTGGTGCTGCGCGAGTCGACGCCGCGACGCGGCTGAGGCGCACGGGCTGACGCGGCGCGGGTGACGCCTCGGTCACGAAAACAGGACCAGCCGCCCGATACCCCCGCATCGGGCATCATCACTCGTCTCATCCTGCGTACTCTGCCGGGCCCGCAGGATCCGCCCGCCGTCACGCCACCGCCGCAGGCCGAGCCGGGCACGAAAACAGGACCAGCCGCACGATAGCGCGGTCACGGGCCCCATGACCCGTCTCATCCTGCGAACTCGACCAGGCCCGCAGGATCCGCCCGCAGTCCCGCCACCGCCCCAGGCCGAGCCGGTCACGAAACGCAGGACCAGCCGCACGACAGCGCGGTCACGGGCCCCATGACCCGTCTCATCCTGCGTACTCGACCAGGCCCGCAGCATCCGCCCGTCGCGCCGCCACCGCCGCAGGCCGGACCGGTCACGAAACGCAGGACCAGCCGCACGATAGCGCGGTCACGGGCCCCATGACCCGTCTCATCCTGCGAACTCGGCCGGGCCCGCAGCATCCGCCCGTCGCGCCGCCACCGCCGCAGGCCGAGCCTGTCACGAACGCAGGACCAGCCGCCCGACAGCGCCCCCACGGGCCCCATGACCCGTCTCATCCTGCGAACTCGGCCGGGCCCGCAGCATCCGCCCGCCGCCCCGCCACCGCCCCGCAGTCCTCGCGCGAACTCCGCCGCCCACCCGGAGTGTTGCGCGAACCGCGATCCGTGTCCTACACTCGGGTAAACGCTTTCCCGCAGCGGCGCGGCGGCCGGACCAGAAGGTCAGGCCAGTCGTCCGCTCCCGGCATCGAAGAGGAACCACCGTGGCAGACGAGACCACCCCGCAGACCATCGGCATCATCATGAACGGCGTGTCCGGCCGCATGGGGTACCGACAGCACCTCGTGCGCTCGATCCTCGCGATCCGCGAGCAGGGCGGCGTGCTCCTCGCCGACGGCGAGACCCGCGTGCAGGTCGAGCCGATCCTCGTCGGCCGCAGCGAGAAGAAGCTCGCCGAGCTCGCAGCGAAGCACGGCATCGAGCACTACACCACCGACCTCGACGAGGCGCTCGCCGACGACCGCTGGCCGATCTACGCCGACTTCCTCGTGACCAAGGCGCGCGCCGCCGCCATCACGAAGGCCATCGCCGCCGGAAAGGCCATCTACACCGAGAAGCCGACCGCCGAGTCCTACGCCGATGCACTCGAGCTCGCCCGCCTCGCCGCCGACGCGGGCGTGAAGAACGGCGTCGTGCACGACAAGCTCTACCTGCCCGGCCTTCAGAAGCTGAAGCGCCTGATCGACAGCGGCTTCTTCGGCCGCATCCTGAGCGTGCGCGGCGAGTTCGGCTACTGGGTGTTCGAGGGCGACTGGCACCCGTCGCAGCGGCCGAGCTGGAACTACCGCGCGGAGGACGGCGGCGGCATCGTCGTCGACATGTTCCCGCACTGGAACTACGTGCTCGAGAACCTCTTCGGCCGCGTCGAGTCGGTCTACGCGAAGGCCGTCACCGAGATCCCCGAGCGCGTCGACGAGCGCGGCGACCGCTACGCGGCGACGGCGGATGACGCCGCGTACGCGATCTTCGAGCTCGAGGGCGGCGTGACCGCCCAGCTCAACTCGAGCTGGACGACCCGCGTGAATCGCGACGAGCTCGTCGAGTTCCAGGTCGACGGCACGCTCGGCTCGGCGGTCGTGGGACTCTTCGGCTGCAAGATCCAGCCGCGCAACGCGACCCCGAAGCCGGTGTGGAACCCCGACCTCGCCGACGGCCACGAGTACGCGCAGGACTGGATCGAGGTGCCCGACACCCTCGAGTTCGAGAACGGCTTCAAGACGCAGTGGGAGGACTTCATCCGCCACGTCGTCGAGGACGCCCCGAACACCTACGACTTCCTCGCGGGTGCGCGGGGCATGCTGCTCGCCGAGCTCGGCCTGGAGTCGTCGCGGACTGGCCGGCGCATCGACATCCCCGAGGTGACGCTCGAGGCCGCCGACGAGCCGACGGATGCCGCGGCATCCGCCGCCGCCCAGGCGCCCGTGGCCGCCGACGAACTGAGCGGGGCGCGCTGACGATGACCACGCTCACGCTGCTGGGGGCGGATGGCGCGACCCGCGCCGTCGCGCTGAACCCGCCGCCCGCGTTCGCCAAGCCGCGGAAGCCGCTCGGCTCGCGCGTCGCGTACGCCGCCGCGCACGTCGTGCCGAAGGCGCACGCCGACAACACGCCGGGTCAGCCCGCCGAGATCGACTGGGACGCCACCCTCGCCTTCCGCCACCACGTCTGGTCGTGGGGCCTCGGCGTCGCCGACGCCATGGACACCGCGCAGCGCAACATGGGCCTCGACGCCGCCGCGACGCGCGAGCTCATCTCCCGGAGCGCCGCCGAGGCCGCGTCGGCGGGCGGCAGCGTCGTCGTCGGCGTGAACACCGACCACATCGACGACGAGCGCATCTCGCTCGAGCAGGTCATCGACGCCTACGTCCAGCAGCTGCACCACGCGGAGGACGCGGGCGCCGGCGCCGTGCTCATGGCGAGCCGGCACCTCGCGCGCGCCGCGCAGAGCGCCGACGACTACCGCCGCGTGTACCGCGAGGTGCTCTCGAAGGCCGGCGCGCCGGTCGTGCTGCACTGGCTCGGAACCGCCTTCGACCCGGCGCTCGAGGGCTACTTCGGGTCGACCGACACGGATGCCGCGTCCGCGACGCTCCTGCAGATCATCGAGGCGAACCGCGACACCGTTCGGGGCGTCAAGATGAGCCTGCTCGACGCCGACGCCGAGATCGCCGTGCGGCGCCGGCTGCCGGCATCCGCCCGGATGTTCACGGGCGACGACTTCCACTACGTCGGCCTCATCGAGGGCGACGCGGAGGGTCACTCCGACGCGCTGCTCGGCGCCTTCGCGGCGCTCGCGCCGAACGCGTCGGCCGCGATCCAGGCGCTCGACCGCGACGACGCAGACGAGTACCGTCGCATCCTCGGCCCGACCGAGGAGCTCTCGCGGCAGGTCTTCGCCGCCCCGACGTTCTACTACAAGACGGGCGTCGCGTTCCTGTCGTGGCTGAACGGCCACCAGGCCGCGTTCCAGATGGTCGGCGGCCTGCACGCCGCGCGCAGCCTGCCGCACCTCTCGCGCATCGTCGAGCTCGCGAACGCCTCGGGCGCGCTCGAGCGCCCCGAGCTCGCCGCGGCGCGTTGGCACGAACTGCTCACGATCAACGGGGTCGACACCACGGTGACGGATGCCGCGGCCGCGCTCGCCGCGGCGGACACCCCGGTCGACGCCCCCGCCGAGGCGGCCTCGCAGGCGGTCCCCGCATGAGCGCTCACCCCCGCCTCTCCCTGAACCAGGCGACGATCAAGCACGCGTCGCTCCAGGAGGCGCTCGACGTCACCGCCGGAGGCGGGGTCCGGGCGATCGGCCTGTGGCGCGAGCCCGTCCACGCGGTCGGCGTCGCCGAGGCATCCGCTCGCCTCACCGACTCGGGGCTGCGCTTCACGAGCCTCTGCCGCGGCGGCTTCTTCACGATGCCCGAGGGTCGTGAGCGGCGCGCGTCGATCGACGACAACCGCCGCGCGATCGAGGAGACGGCGACGCTCGCCGCCGCCGGCGCCCCCGGCTCGACGGCGGTGCTGGTGCTCGTCGCGGGCGGCATCCCCGAGGGGTCGACCGACCTCGCCGGTGCGCGCGGCCGCGTCGCCGACGCGCTCGCCGAGCTGGTTCCGGATGCCGCGGCGGCCGGCGTGCAGCTCTCGATCGAGCCGCTGCATCCGATGTACGTCTCCGACCGCGCCGTCGTCTCGACGCTGAAGCAGGCGCTCGACCTCGCCGCGCCGTTCGCGCCCGAGACCGTCGGCGTCGAGGTCGACACGTTCCACGTCTGGTGGGATCCGGAGGTGCTCGACCAGGTCGCACGCGCCGGCCGCGAGAGGCGCATCGCGAGCTACCAGGTGTGCGACTGGGCGACGCCCCTGCCCGCCGACGCGCTGCTCGCACGCCACTACCCCGGCGACGGCGTGATCGACTTCACGACCGTCACCGCCGCGGTCGAGGCGACGGGGTACGACCGCGACATCGAGGTCGAGCTCTTCAACGCCGACATCTGGGCGGCGCCGTTCGCCGACGTGGTCGCCCGCACCGCGGCATCCTTCGACCGCGTCGTCGCGCCGCACCTCTCGGCCGCCCCGGCGCCGACCCCCGCCGGCTGAGCCGGTCGCCCGCACCCACCGTCGAGTGTCCACGGGATTCCGCCTCCCGCCACGGGATGCGACACTTCGTGGACACTCCGGATTCCGACTGCAGTGAGAGAGCGATGACGCAGACCGCCCGCATCACCGTCCACCCGTCCTTCGTCGTCGGCGCGATCGACCGGCGCATCTTCGGCTCGTTCGTCGAGCACCTGGGGCGCGCGGTCTACACGGGCGTCTTCGAGCCGGGGCATCCGACGGCCGACGCCGACGGCTTCCGCGGCGACGTCATCGACCTGACGCGCGAGCTCGGCACGAGCCTCGTGCGCTACCCCGGCGGCAACTTCGTCTCGAACTACTTCTGGGAGGACGGCGTCGGCCCGGTCGACGAACGCCCGACGCGCATCGACCTCGCGTGGCGCACGGTCGAACCGAACACGTTCGGCACCGACGAGTTCATGCAGTGGGCGCGCAAGGCCGACGTCGAACCGATGATGGCGGTGAACCTCGGCACGAGGGGCGCGGATGCCGCGGCGAACCTCGTCGAGTACTGCAACGTGGCCGGCGGCACCGCCTGGAGCGACCGCCGCCGCGCGAACGGCGCCGAGGAGCCCTACGGCGTGAAGCTCTGGTGCCTCGGCAACGAGATGGACGGCCCGTGGCAGATCGGCCACAAGACCGCCGACGACTACGGCAGGCTCGCGAGCCAGGCCGCGCAGGCCATGCGCCGCGTCGACCCGTCGATCGAGTTCGTGGTGTGCGGGTCGTCGAGCCGCGAGATGCCGACGTTCGGCGAGTGGGAGCGAGTGGTCCTCGAGCACACGTTCGACGACGTCGACTACATCTCGGTGCACGCGTACTACCAGGAGCGCGACGGCGACCGGGCGTCCTTCCTCGGCTCCGCGGCATCCTTCGAGGCATTCATGCACGAGGTGGTCGCGACCGCTGACGCGGTCGCCGCCCGCCGTCACTCGTCGAAGCGGCTGAAGCTCTCGGTCGACGAGTGGAACGTCTGGTACATCTCCGATTTCCCGGGCGAGGACGACCTCGACCTGCTCGAGCAGCCGCGCCTCATCGAGGACGTCTACTCGGGCCTCGACGCGGTCGTCGCGGGCGACCTGCTCGCGACGCTCGTCCGCAACGCCGACCGGGTCGCGGTCGCGTGCCTCGCCCAGCTCGTGAACGTGATCGCGCCGATGCTCACCGAGCCCGGCGGCGACGCGTGGAAGCAGACGACGTTCCACCCGATCGCGCTCACCGCTGCGCACGCGCGGGGCGTCACGCTCGACGCACGCGTCGAGGGGCCGACCCTCGCGACGGACAAGCACGGCGAGGTCGCGGGCGTCTCGGCGACCGTCACGTGGGATGCCGAGTCCGGCTCGCTCGTCGCGATCCTCGTGAACCGCACGGCCGAGCCGGTCGCGGCGGCCGTCGAGCACCTCGGCTTCGCGGACGTCTCGCTCGCCGAGGCATCCGTCATCGTCGCCGATGCCAACGAGCGGGGCGCCAGCTCGACGGATGCCGCGGCCCACCTCGCGGCGCGCGGCGCCGCCGCCGCGCCCCGCCCGCTCGCCGGCGTCACGACCTCCGACGACGTCTCGACTGTGCCGCTGCCGCCCGAGTCGTGGGCGCTCGTGCGCCTCGCCGCGCGCGTCGCGTAGCCCGCGGCGCGCGGCGGCGCCCCGCCCGCACCCCGCGCCCTCAGCCCGCACCCGCACCGGCCCCCGCACCCGCCCCCGCACCCGCGGCCCGCGTGGCACCGAGATGCCACCTGCGGTCGTGTGACCGCGGCCGATGCGACCGCAGGTGGCATCTCGCGGGTCGTCGGGCGAGCGGATGCGACCGCAGGTGGCATCTCGCGGGTCGTCGGGCGAGCGGATGCGACCGCAGGTGGCATCTCGCGGGCCGTCGGCCGGCGCGCTAGGCCGATTGCACGCGGTGCAGCTCCGCGTAGCGGCCGCCGCGCGCGACGAGTTCGGCGTGCGAACCCGACTCGACGACGCGGCCGCGCTCGAGTACGACGATCCGGTCGGCCGACCTGATCGTGGAGAGCCGGTGCGCGACGACGAGCGTCGTGCGGCCCCGCATGAGCCGGCCCAGCGCGTCGCGCACGAGCGCCTCCGAGGCCGGGTCGAGCGCGCTCGTCGCCTCGTCGAGCAGCAGCACGCGCGGATCCCGCACGAGCGCGCGGGCGATCGAGAGCCGCTGGCGCTGACCGCCCGAGAGCCGCGCGCCGCGTTCGCCGACGACGGTGTCCCAGCCGTCGGGTTGCGCCTCGACGATCTCGAGCGCATTGGCGTCGCGGAGGGCCGCGAGCACCCGCTCGTCGGAGACCTCGCCGAGCCCGTAGACGATGTTGTCGCGGATCGTCCCCTCGAAGAGGACGGACTCCTGCGGCACGACCGACACGAAGCGGCGGAACGTGCGGAGGTCGAGCTCCTCCATGTCGACGCCGTCGAGCAGCACGCGCCCGCGGGTCGGCCGCAGGAACCCGAGCACGAGGTTGAGCAGCGTCGACTTGCCCGACCCCGACGAGCCGACGAACGCGACGGTCTCCCCCGGCCGGATGTCGAGGTCGACGCCGTCGAGCGCGGGCGGCTCGCCGAACTCGTACCGCACCTCGGCCTCGTCGAGGCGGATGCCGCCGACTACCCGCTGCACGGCGCGCTTGCCCTCGTTGAACTCGAGGTCGGGCTCCTGCAGCACCTCGGCGATCGAGCGGATCGATTCGGTGCCGCGCGCGATGATCGGCAGCAGCATCAGCAGGCCGGTCGCGGCCGACGTGAGCAGCGCGAAGTAGGAGCTGAGGAGCACCACCTGCCCCGCCGTGATGGGCAGCCATCCGGCGATCGAGATCCAGGCGGCGAGCAGGAGGCATCCGACGCCCAGGAGTTGCAGCGTCACCCACGACAGGGACGCGAAGCGGCCGTTGAGCAGGTCGAGCCGGAGGCCGGCCGAGCGCACGCCCTCGGCGCCCGTGGCGACCCGATCGACCGCGACGTGCTCGAGCCCGTGCGCCCGTGTGATCGGCAGCAGGGTCGCCATCTCGCCGACCCGTGCCGAGAACTGCTCCACCTCGAGCCGGAAGCGCTCGTTGCGGGCCCGGCTGCGGCGGTTCAGGATGGCGCGGAGCAGCACCGCGAGCGGGATCGCGAGCGCGTACACGGGCAGGAACTGCGGGACGTTGATCGCGGTCATCGCGATGGCGCCGATGAGCACCATCGTCGCCGACAGCAGCGGGTGCGCGGTCTGCTGCAGCATGACCTCGATGTTCTCGACGTCGCGCACGACCTTGGTCTGCACGATGGCCGAGTTCGACCGCGTGTGGAACCCGATCGAGAGCGACTGGAGTCGCGCGGCGAGCGCGTTGCGCAGGTCGCGGCCGATGTCGCGCACCGCGCCCATGAAGAGCTTCGTGTACGCGACGTGGTTCGGGTAGTTCTGCAGGAGCGCGACGATCGCGATCCCCGCCCAGAGCGCGAGTTCGCGGAGCGGGCCGCCCGCCACCACGACGTCGATGATCTCGGCGGTGACGGCCGGCATGAGCCAGAGGGGCGTGTCCTTCAACGCGAAGAAGAAGACGGATGTCGCGACCCGGCGCCGGTGCATGCCGAGCAGTCGCAGCACGGAGCGTCCCGGGCGTCGTCCGTCGATCGTCCGCTCGATTTGGGAAAGCGCTTGCCCATGCATGTTCCGATTCTGCCGTCGTTCGGGCGTGGGCGCCAGTCGCGGAGCATGTCCCCTGAACGGGTGGGAGCGCTCTCCGCCCCGAATGCCGGGAGTTACGGAAGCGTTACCCACATATGTTGGGGACTCCCGCAAACAGGAGGATCATGTCAATGCCTCCGCCGACGATGACGGAGGAACCCGGAGGGGTCGACCTCACCTGCAAGGGGGAGAGACATGAGAAACAGATCCATGGTCTCCGTCGCCGCAGTCGCCGGGGTGTCGGCACTGCTGCTGGCGGGCTGCGCGAGCGGCGACTCGGGTGGCGACGGCGGCGACGACGCCACTGCGGCCCGCGCATGCGTCATCCTTCCCGACGCGGCCTCGTCGCCGCGCTGGGAGAACTTCGACCGGAAGTACCTCGAGGAGGGCCTCTCCGAGGCCGGCTTCGAGACCGACATCCAGAACGCCCAGGGCGACACCAACAAGTACGCGACGATCGCCGACCAGCAGCTCAGCAAGGGCTGCGGCGTCATGCTGCTCGTCGACTACAACGGCGCCGGCGCCGCGGTGGCCGAGAAGGCGACCGCCGAGGGCATCCCGGTGATCGCCTACGACCGGTCGATCGAGGGCGCGGACTACTACGTGTCGTTCGACAACGTCGAGGTGGGCCGGCTCGAGGGCCAGTCGATCCTCGACGGCCTCGAGGCCGCGGGCAAGGACCCGGCCGAGGCGGTCGTGGTGTACATGGGCGGAGACCCGTCCGACAACAACGCCGCCATGTTCAAGGAGGGCGCGGTCGAGGTCATGGAGGCCGCGGGCATCACCCCGGCCGCCGAACCGCCCGGCGTGTGGGACGGCGACAAGTCCGCGACGAACTTCGAGCAGGCGCTGACCTCGCTCGACGGCAAGGTCGACGCGGTGTGGGTCGCCAACGACACGAACGCCGCCGGCGTCATCACGGTGCTCGACAAGAACAACCTCGTCGTGCCGGTCTCCGGCCAGGACGCGTCGATCGCGGGCCTGCAGAACGTGCTCCTCGGCAAGCAGACCGCCACGGTCTACAAGCCGGTCGCACTCGAGGCCGAAGCCGCGGTCGAACTCGCGGTCCAGCTGCTGAACGGCGAGACGCCGGAGGACCCGGGCCTCGAGGACCCGTACGGCACGCCGTACTTCGCGGTCACCCCGCAGCTGGTCGGTCCCGAGGAGGTCATCACGGTGGTCGAGGCCGGCGACGCCGACCCCGCCGAGCTCTGCCAGGGCGAGGTCGAGGCCAAGTGCGCCGAGTACGGCATCCAGTAGTGATCCGCCGCCGCCGGCGCTAGTCGGCTGCATCATCCAGACGTCCCGGGTCGCGGCACGCCGCCGCGACCCGGGACCGATTCCCTCTCCCGCCGCCGCGTCGCGCGTGCCACGCTGGGAGCGACGACGACGATGTCGGAAGGAACGCCCATGGAAGCGCCACTCATCGAACTGAGCGGGATCATGAAGAGCTTCGGCCCGGTCAGCGTGCTGAAGGGGGTCGACCTCAAGGCCTACCCGGGCAAGGTCACCGCACTGGTCGGCGACAACGGCGCCGGCAAGTCGACCCTGATCAAGGGCCTGGCCGGCGTGCAGCCGTACGACGGGGGCGAGGTGACGTTCGACGGCGCGCGGGTGTCGCTGCATCATCCGCGTGACGCGTCGCGGCTCGGGATCGAGGTCGTATACCAGGACCTCGCGCTGTGCGACAACCTCGACATCGTGCAGAACATGTTCCTCGGCCGTGAGGAGACCGAGTTCGGCACGTTCGACGAGGGCCTCATGGAGAAGGAGGCCTCCGACACGCTCCGCTCGTTGTCCGTGCGCACGGTCAAGTCCGTCCGGCAGAAGGTCTCGAGCCTGTCCGGCGGGCAGCGGCAGACGGTCGCGATCGCCCGTGCGGTCCTGAAGAAGGCGCGCCTGGTGATCCTCGACGAGCCGACCGCGGCCCTCGGCGTCGCCCAGACCGAGCAGGTGCTGAACCTGGTCCGTCGCCTGGCCGATCAGGGCGTCGCGGTGATCCTGATCAGCCACAACCTCGCCGACGTCTTCGAGGTCGCCGATCACATCGACGTCCTCTACCTCGGCCAGATGGTCGCGCACCTGGACGCCGACCAGACCTCCCGCGACGACGTCGTCGGGTACATCACCGGTGCCAAGGTCCAGCAGGGAGCCAGCGCATGAGTACGTCGCAGACGCCGCAGACGACCGGACCGGCGCCCGACACGAGCGTGAACGACGTCAACGACCTCATCGGCTCGGGGCAGGAGGGGTCGGTCGCCGACCAGGCCCGCGCCTACCTCCAGCGCATCCAGCACGGCGACATGGGCGCCCTGCCCGCCGTCGCCGGCCTCGTGGTGCTGACCATCCTGTTCAGCTTCCTCAGCCCGTTCTTCCTCACCGAGCGCAACTTCGCCAACCTGCTCACGCAGGCCGCGACGCTCGTCATGCTCGGCATGGCGCTCGTCTTCGTGCTGCTGCTCGGCGAGATCGACCTGTCCGCGGGCGTGACCAGCGGCATGACGATGGCCCTCTTCATCGTGCTCGTCAACGTGCACGCGATCGCCTGGCCGATCGCCCTCGCGATCGCGTTCGCCGCGGGCATCCTCACCGGAACCCTGATCGGCTTCTTCGTCGCCAGGGTCGGCATCCCGTCCTTCGTGGTCACGTTGGGCCTGTTCCTCGGCTACCAGGGGCTGACGCTCATGATCATCGGGTCGGGCGGCCTCTACCGGGTGCAGATCCCCGAGATCCGCGACATCCAGAACTCCAACATGCCCGTCTGGGCCGGCTGGCTCATGCTGGGCGTCATCCTCGCGGTCTCCGCGGGCATGTCCTTCTGGGACCGCGCCCGCCGCACCCGCGCCGGAGTCCCGAACCGCACGATCGCGCTCGTGTGGATCAAGCTCGGCGTGATCGCCGTCATCGGCGGCGCCGCGATCGCGGTCCTCAGCCGCAACCGCGGACAGTCCGTCGGCATCGTCGAGGGCGTGCCCATCGTCGTGCCGATCGTCCTCGTGATCCTCTGGATCGGCACCTTCGTGCTCGACCGCACCCGGTTCGGCCGGTACCTCTACGCGATCGGCGGCAACGCCGAAGCCGCCCGCCGCTCCGGCGTCAAGGTCATGCTGATCCGGTGGTCGGCGTTCATCGTCTGCTCCACCCTCGCCGTCGTGTCCGGCCTGTTCTCGATCAGCAAGGTCGGCTCGATCGACGCCGCAGCGGGGCGCGAGATCGTGCTCTCCGGCGTCGCCGCCGCCGTCGTCGGCGGCGTCAGCCTCTTCGGCGGCCGCGGTCGCCTGATGCACGCCGCGATCGGCGCCCTCGTGATCGCCGTCATCACCAACGGCCTCGGCCTGCTCAACCTCCCGGCCGGCGTCAACCTCATGGTCACCGGCGGCGTGCTCATCCTCGCGGCCACGGTCGACGCGGTCTCCCGCGTGCGGGCCGGCGGATCGCTGATGCGGACCTGAGCAGGAGCTCCACGCCGACCCGTGCACCCGACCCCGTCGTCGGGAGCCTCGGTAGGCTGGATCGGTGTCGTTCGAACCCCGCTCCATCCCGGTCGATCCCGATGCCAAGGGCGCGCTCGCGTCGAAGGGACTCGACTACCGCCTGATCGACCCGAGCGACTCCGAGGCGCTCGAGGGCTGGATCGACGCCGACCACCGCGGGTTCCACCACGCCCGCCCGCGCGAGGTGACGCGCGAGTACGAGCGCCGCGTCATGGGCGAGCGCCGGTTGCACGGCGTCTTCGACCCCGGCGTCCCCGCCCCGTCCGTGCCGGTCGCGACGGTCTCGAGCTGGCCGACCGGCCTCAGTGTCCCCGGCGGCCGGAGCGTCGACGGCTGGGCGGTCAGCTCGGTCACGGTCTCCCCCACGCACCGGCGCCGCGGGATCGCCCGCGCGATGATGGAGGCCGAGCTCCGCTCGGCGCAGCGTGCCGGCGCCGCGGTCGCGATGCTCACCGTCACCGAGGCGACGATCTACGGGCGCTACGGTTACGCGCCCGCGGCGCGGGCGACGACCCTCGAGGTCGACCGCCGGCGCGCCCGGTGGGTGGGCCCGACGGCGCCCGGCCGCGTCCACTTCGTCGAGCCGGCCACGCTCCCCGATGCCGCCGCGGCGATCTCGCGACGAGCGGTGGCGCGCACGCCCGGTGAGATCGACCGCTGGCCGGGCCTGCTCGACAAGATGCTCGGCCTCGTCGATCCGGAGTCCGACGCGTCGCGTGCGCTGCGCGCCATCCGCTACGACGACGAGCACGGCCAGCCGCAGGGCTTCGCCACGTTCCGGGTCACGCGCGAGCCGAACGAGCCCGGGTGGGCCGAGTTCGACGTGTTCGCCGCCGCGACGGATGACGCCGAGCGTGCGCTCTGGCGTGTGCTGGTCGAGCAGGACTTCGTCACGGGCGTCCGCGGGCGACTCCGTTCGGTCGACGAGCCGATCGAGTGGCTCCTCGAGGACCCGCGGGCCGTGTCGGTGCGTGAGACGACCGATCACCTGTGGGTGCGCATCGTCGATGCGGCCGCCGCGCTCGGCGCCCGCCGGTACGGCGCGGCGGGCGAGCTCGTGCTCGACATCGACGATCCGCTCGGCTACGCCGCAGGCCGTTACACGCTGCTCGCGTCGGCCGACGGGCGTGCGGTCGTGCACGTCCCTCGCTCCGACGGGTCGACGGATGCCGCGGGCGACGGAACCCCGGCCGCCTCCGCCGCACCGAAGCGCGAGCGGTCCCGTGCCCGGGCCGCGGGTGTGGAGGGCGCGGGTTCCCGCGCCGCGGCGCGGGCGGCGGAGCCGCGGTCGCTGAAGTTGGACGTGCGCGACCTCGCGTCGATCTACCTCGGTGGCGTGCGTCCGTCGGTGCTCGCCCGGGCGGGGCGGATCGCGGCGTCGTCGAACGGCGCCCTCGAGCTGGCCGACCGGATGTTCGCGTCGACGCGAACGCCGCACCTCAGCATCTGGTTCTGAGCGAGCTCGTCACGCTGCGTCCTGCCGGGGGAAGATCACCTTCTCGACGATGATGATGAGCGACGCGGCGACGGGGATGGCGACGAGCGCGCCGAGCACGCCGCCGAGCGTCCCGCCCGCGACCGCCGCGATCACGACGAGCGCGCCCGGCACCGCGACGGCGCGACTCATGATCCGCGGGCTCAGCACGTAGGCCTCGAGCTGCATGTAGACCAGGTAGTAGATGCCGGCGGCCAGGCCGGTCGCGGGCGACGCGGTCAGGCTCACGAGGGTGATGATGACGGCGCCGGTGAGCGTGCCGACGAGCGGAACGAGCGAGCAGATGAACGCGACGAACGCCAGGAAGATCGGTGCGGGCGCACCGATGATCGAGAGGAAGATCAGGCTCAGCACGCCGTTGATCGACGCGAGGCCGACCTGCCCGATCACGTAGCGGCCGACCGAGCCGGTGACCTCCTGCGAGACGTCGACGAAGCCGTTGCGGGAGGATGCCGGGACGAAACGCGCCGCGTACCGCTTCATCGCGTCGAGCGAGGCGAGGAAGTACAGGGTGAGGATCAGGACGATCGTCGCGCCGGTGAACCCGCCCGCGATGCCGGCGCCGACCGCCAGGATCCCCCCGGTCAGCGCACCGATGTTGTCCGGGTTGCCCAGCCAGTCGCCGATCGACGCGATGCCGTCCTCGATCCAGGTGCTGCTGCCGGTCAACGAACCGATCCACGCCACGAGGTCGCTCTGCTTCAGGTCGTCGACGATCTGCTCCCAGTTCGTGACGACCTCGGTGATCTGCGTGACGACGATCGGCACGATGGTGGCGATGAGCCCGATGAAGAGGCCGATGACGAATGCGAACACGATGAGGATCGCAACCCATCGCGGCATCCCCCGGCGCTGCAGCCAGCTCACGATCGGGTCGAGGCCGAGCGCGAGGAAGAGCGCGAGCGCGATGTACAGGATGACGGTGCTGAGCTGTCCGACGATCCCGCCCACGAAGAGCGCGACGAGCACGCCGAGGGCGCCGATGAACCCGATCCGGAAGGCGCGTACGCGCACCTCCGGGGCGCTCGGGTCCCGATCGGCGGTCACCTCGGCCTGCACCGCCGGCTCGGGCTTCTGGATGGCACCGGCCACGCGTCTCCACATGGCTGCGACGCTACGCCTGAGACCCGTCGGGGTGCGGTCGGCTCGCCGCGCCGACCACCGCGATGGCCGTCACCCGATGAGGCCGGTGCTCGCGGCGATGCCGACGACGATCGCGATGCCCACGCCGATCACGCCGAGCACGATGCCCACGATGCCCGCCGAACGCCGGCGTCGGTCGGCCCCTGCGGCGGCGTCGCCGTTCGCCCGGGCCCACACGGGCAACCGGCCCTTGCGCACCTGCGTCTGCAGGATCATCAGCCGGATGAGATCGCGCATGGTGCTCGCGACGTCGTGGGCATTCGGCCGGACGGCCGGATCGTCGGCGGTCATGGCCCCCAGGATCGAGCGCCATTCGGGGCTGAGGTCGTCGGGGATCTCCGGCGGTCGGTGCAGTCTGGCGAGCGCAGCCTCGATGGGTGTGCCGGTGTACTCGCGTTCGCCCTTCAACGCCTCGAGGAGTACCAGGCCGAGCGAGTAGATGTCCGTCGCCGCCGTGACCTCCTCGCCGCGCGCCTGCTCGGGCGAGATGTACGCGGCGGTGCCCATGATGGTGCCGTGGCCGGTGAGCCTCGTCCCGTCGACGAACTGCGCGACGCCGAAGTCGGCGAGGCGGGTCATCAGCGTGTAGCCGAAGGTGGGCACCTCGCTGACGAGGATGTTCTCCGGCTTGACGTCGCGATGGACGACGCCGCGGCCGTGCACGTAGCTGAGGACGTCGGCGACCTGCGCGCCGATGTCGGCGACCTGGCGGGGCTTCAACGGCCCCTCGGCGATGCGGTGCGCGAGCGAGAGTCCGTCGACGAGTTCCATCACGAGGTAGCGACGCTCGATGCCGGCATGGATCAGGCGGCCGGCGTCATGGACGGGCACCAGGCCGACATGCGTCAGCCCGCTGAGCAGCTTGATCTCGCGTTCGCGTCGCTGCTGGTCGGCGACGGTCTCCTCGCCCTCGCGGAAGAGCTTGACGGCGACGTGCCGACCGAGTTCGTTGTCGCGCGCGCGATAGACGTCGGCCATGCCGCCGGAACCGATGTGCTCGAGGAACTCGTACCGCGGGGCGGGCTCGGCGGGGCTCGCCTGCTGCGGGGCGGGCGCGTCGTAGCCGGGCGCGGGAGCCGGGCGCGGCGTCACGGCGGGGACGACGGGCATGGCGGCCGGATCGGTCCGGACGCTCGGGTCGAGCGGCCGGAGCGGCCCGGAATCGTGTCCGATCGCGGGATCGGTCCGGCGCGTCGGATCGGTGCGGACGCCCACGCCGGGCAAGCCGACCGGACCCGGCGGCGAGGCCGGGCCGTCAATGGGGTTGGACCCGTGCATCCGCGGCCTCTTCTCCTCGGCCGTCGGCCGACTCAGGTGCTGTCCGACTGCTGTGTGACAGTTTCGCTAGTTTATCTAACTAGCATCTTCCGGGACAACTGCTTTCGAGAAGTATCAGCCACCGCGAGCGGCACGACAATTCCCGCATGCGGGGTTGACAGAACGACCGCGGGGCAACAGCGTCGTCAGCGGGCCGTGGCCGAGCGCGCCGCGTCGATCGCGGTGACCGGCGCGGCCTGCGCCTCCTCGCCGCGCACGTCGCGCACACTGTCGACCGCCTCGCGCATCGACCCCAGGAAGTCGAGCACCGCGACGGCCTCGTCCGGCTCGAGTCCCTCCGCCACCTCGATCATCCGGCGGTGCATGTCGCCGAGGGTGGCACGCACCTCGTCGTCGCTGGCGATGGTCGGCGCGATCACGAGCGCGCGACGGTCGGTCGGATGGGGGCGGCGCTCGACGTGCCCGCTGCGGACCAGTCGGTCGATGAGGACCGTCGTCGACGCCGAGGAGATGCCGAGGTAGGCGGCGAGGTCCTTCGGACTGACCGTACGGCCCTCCCCCTCCCGCTTCAGCAGATGACGGATGGCGAGGAGGTCCGTCTCCCCCATGCGCATCGCCGAACGGGTTCTTCGGCGCATCGCCGCTTCGGCCGCGCGATAATCGCGCAGCGCATTCAGGACCGCGACCCCTCTTCGGGTGCGATCGGCGGAATACCAGTACCCCGAGGATCGCTCGTCAGACATCCCGCCGATACTACACGAACTCGTTACTAGACCGTCTAGCGAATCCGGTCGCCCAGAGCGCGTTCGCGACGATGGTCAGAAGGAGTGCAGGTACACCCAGGGCAGCCGGTCCATCATCAGCCGGTGGCGCGGACCGTCGGCATCGGGCCCGTCGTCGGGCACCGCGCGATGCGCCCGGTCGTCCGTGTGGAAGTGCTCGTCCTCCTGCCAGTACAACGTGGTCCGATCGTCGTCGAAACGACCGACGTAGGCGCGCAGCTCGTGCGCGTCGAGCTGCGCGAGCGCCGCACCCACATCCGTCGCGTTCCGGAGTCCGTGCAGCGTCACCCAGGTCGGCGGGAAGAGGGTCATCGCCCCGTCGGCGTGGTGCTCGAGCGCCTCGGTCGGCGTCAACCATTCGACCCGGAGCAGTTCGTCGGTCGCGAGCCGGACCTCGGCCTCGGGCGCGCGCGCCGCGAAGAACCGCGTCCGCATCCGCTTCGGCACACCCTTCGGCGGGCTCCACAGCGCGAACTCGACGAGGTCGTCGACGCCGAGCTCGAGCCCGACCTCCTCGAACGTCTCCCGCACCGCGGCCCGCCGCGCCGCGGCCGGCGAGTCGATCGGATCACCCGCCGCATCCGCCTCGTCGACCGCCCCGCCCGGGAACACCCACGCCCCCGCGAACGATCCTCGGTGATTGCGTTCGCCGAGGAGCACCTCGACACCTCGGACGCCCTCGCGCAGGATCACGACCGTGGCCGCCGACCCGACGGTCGGTTCGCCGTCGGAGTCCACCTCGCCCTGCATGCCGATCAGGATACGCCGGTGGCTACACTTCGGACATGGCCGAGACCGCCGCTGCTCCCCCGCTCCCCGACGGCGTGGCCCTCGTGCGAGCGCCGAACCCGGGGCCGATGACGCTGGACGGCACGAACTCCTGGGTGCTGCGGACCGGCGGCGCGGGCGGCTCGGTCGTCGTCGATCCGGGGCCGGCGGATGCGGCGCACCTCGAGCGGCTCGCCGAGGGCGGCGTCGAGCTGGTGCTCGTCACCCACCGCCATCCCGACCACACCGACGCGGTCGACCGGTTCGCCGAGCTCACCGGCGCGCCCGTCCGGGCGATCGACCCGGTCTGGTGCCGCGCCGCCGAGCCGCTCGCCGACGGCGAGACCATCACGGCCGGCGGCTTCCGACTCGAGATCCTCGCGACGCCGGGTCACACGTCGGACTCGATGTGCGTGGCACTCCGCAGGCCCGATGAGACGGATGCCGCGCCGCTCGCCGTGCTCACCGGCGACACCGTCCTCGGGCGCGGCACCACGATCATCGCCCACCCCGACGGCGCGCTCGGGCCGTACCTCGAGGCCCTCGACCGGCTGCTCACGATCGGCATCTCCGCCGCCGCCTCGGGCGACCGGGTCGCGGTGCTGCCCGGGCACGGTCCAGCGCTCCCCGACCTCGCGGCGATCTGCGACGCCTACCTCGCCCATCGCGCCGAGCGGCTCGACCAGGTCCGGGCCGCGCTCGCGCGGCTGGGCGATGCCGCGACCGTCGAGACCGTGACCGACACGGTGTACGTCGACATCGACCCCGCGGTGCGGGGCGCCGCCGAGGCATCCGTCAGGGCGCAGCTCGACTACCTGCGCGGCGCCTGAGCCGGCCGCGACGGCGGGCGCCGGCGCTCAGTCGCGATGCGCGGGCTCGAGCGCCGTCCCCGTGTCGTCGACGTACTGCTGATGCAGGTGCACCGGCTCAGCCGGCTTCTCACCCGCACGCTTCCGCTTGCGGGCCGCGGCTGCGAGGTTCAGCGCCTCGACGAAGATCGCGAAGGCCATGGGCACGTAGATGAGCGCCTTGTCGATCTTGACGCCGAACCCGTCGGCGACGAGGAACACGCCGATGAGGAGGAGGAACGACAGCGCGAGCATCTTCACCGTCGGGTGGCGGTTGACGAACGCGAAGATGTAGCGCGCTGCGACGAGCATGATGCCGAACGAGAGCACGACGACCGTGATGATGACGATCATGTTCTCGGTCATGCCGACCGCGGTGATCACGGAGTCGAGCGAGAACACGATGTCCAGCGCGAGGATCTGCGCGATCACGGCGCCGAACGTCGCCGTGCCGGCGCCGGTCGTGTGCTCCTCGTCGCCCTCGAGCTTGTGGTGGATCTCGGAGACGGCCTTGTAGACGAGGAAGACACCGCCCGCGATGAGGATCAGGTCGCGACCGGAGAAGCCCATGCCCCAGAGCTCGAACAGGTCCTCCTTCAGCGTGATGATCCAACCGGCGGCGAACACCAGTCCGATGCGCATGAGCATCGCGAGCGTCAGGCCGAGGTTGCGGGCCCTCGCCTGCTGCTCGACCGGCAGCTTCGCGGCGAGGATCGAGATGAAGATCACGTTGTCGACGCCGAGCACGACTTCGAGCACGAACAGGGTCAGGAACACGGCCAGCAGGTCGGGCGTGAACTCGAGGGAGAAGTCCATTCGGCCATTCTCTCCGACGCGAGACCGGATTCATGCCGGTCGATGCATGGTGTTCATCCGACGTCGCGGTCGGGGCCGGCGGGTTCGTCGAGCGTGAGCGGCGGTATCGCGGTGCCGAGCGGATGTCGCATCCAGACCTGCCCCGTTCGGCGGCGCTCCGATCGCGTGCTGAACCGGTAGAGCTCGGTGCGGGCCCGCACCGATCGCGGCCGTGCGCCGTCGAACGGGTCGTGCGCGAGCAGGCGAAGCGTCGCGGCATCCGCCTCGAGCAGTCGCTCGAGGAACCGCTGGAACCACGCCTCCTCGATGCGGCCGAGCGGCAGGAACCACATGAGCCAGTCCAGGCGGAGGTGGTACGGCGCGTACTGGCGCGGAATCCGGCGCGCATCGCCGGGTTTGCCCTTGAAGCCGTACTCGCGCCACTCCGCGGCCGGGTTCCGAGGGTCGTCGGCCGTGCCTTCGACGACGACCTCCACGCGTTGCCGGGTCACGGAACCGAACGCGCCGTATGCGTTGACCAGCATGTACCGGTCGAAGCTCGCGTTCATGAGCTGCCGCTTCGAGACGAGGTTCATGAGCGGATGGCGGCTGAGCCAGAGGATGAGCGCGGTGACGAGCAGCACGGTCGCGATCCACCACGGCGGGCTCGCCGCATCCGTCGGCGCCTCGATCGCGTCGCGCGGCGACCACGGCAGCAGCCACCGCACGACCCCGTCGCCGACCGCTCCGAAGGCGAGCACGATCGTGATCCAGTTCAGCCACGCGAAGTTGCCGGTGATCACCAGCCACAGCTGCGTCCCGATGATGATCGCCGCCGCGATCGTTCGGACGGGCTGCGGGGCGAACAGCAGGAACGGCACGACGAGCTGCGCGGCGTGGTTGCCGATCACCTCCAGCCGGTGGAACCACGCGGGCAGGAGATGGGCCTGGCGGCTGAGCGGTCCCGGCATCGGCTGGGTCTCGTGGTGGTAGTACAGCGCGGTGAGATCGCGCCAGGCCCGGTCGCCGCGGATCTTGATCATGCCCGCACCGAACTCGAGGCGGAAGACGAGCCACCAGACGAGCACCATCGTCGGCAGCGGCGGCGGAACCTCGCGCGACCCGAGGAAGGCGACGAGGAACCCTGCTTCGCAGAGGAGCATCTCCCAGCCGAAGCCGTAGAAGGTCTGGCCGACGCTCACGATCGACAGGTAGAGCGCCCACATGGCCAGGAAGGCGAGCATCGGCACCCACGGCGGGCCGAGCTGGGGCAACCCGATGACGACGGATACCGCGAGCACCATGCCGACGACGCACACCGCGACGAGGCGGGCGTCGGTGTAGCCCCATCGACGGAAGATCGTCGGCCCGAGGAACCCGCGACGTCGGGTGCGCCCGAGGCGGCCCACGTGCTCGCCCGCACGCTCCGCGCGCTCGCGCAGGCGCCGTTCCGCGTCGTCGACCGCACGCAGCAGGGTCGGGACCGGAAGCAGTCCGCGGTCGCCGAGCAGTGGCCGGAACTGGTTCAGTGTCGACAGGAACGCGACGAGGAAGAGGGCCGCGATGCCGCGCTGCAGCACCTCGCGCGCGAGGTCGGCGTCGCGTGCGTCGAACCAGGCGAACCAGTCGGTCCAGTCCACGCGCTCACGCTAGCCGCGCTGCCCGGAGCCGCCCGGGTCGAACGGCCTCTCAGGCCGGCGGGTTCGCGGGGTCGACCGTTTCGACGGTCTCCTCCTCGACTTCGTTGTCGGCCTCGAGGTCGTTCGCGTCGGGGGCGGGCTCCGGGCCCGTGTCGCCGACGCCGCCGGCCGCGGTCTGCTCGGCATCGCGCGCCTCGCGCTCCGCCGCCTCTTCGCCGGGGAACGCGCTCGCGAGGCCCGCGGTGTTGATCGTCCCGGTGAGGTCGGGTGTGTCGGGGTTGAGGTCTCCGGCTGGTCCCAGTCGGTCCTGCCCCTCCCAGGGGTTCAGCGGGTCGCCGTTCATGTCGTGCTCCTCCCGGCGTTCGGTGCTTCCGGCATCGCGGTCGCAGACCGCGATCCGTCTCCTCAACGTTCCTCCCGGCCGGGAATGGAGTCAACGGGTTGCGTCGGCGTGGCTCGGAAGGCAAGGGCAGCGCCCCCGGAGCCGATGACTCCGAAGGCGCTGCGCGAGGGACCGGCTCAGGCGACGAGCGCGACGCCGGCGTTCCAGCCGACCTTCTCCTGCACGGCGAGCGTGAGCTGCAGGAAGCCGACCGACTCGAGCTCGCGAGCGCGCGCCAGCGCGCCGGCGTCGACCGCGTTCACGCCGCCGGCGCGAACGACGTCGAGGAGGGCCCGCTTGGCGAGCTCGTCGTCGCCGGCGACCAGCACCGTGGTGGGCTGGGTGCCGCCGACGGTCTTCGCGGCGAGCGTCGCGGCGAAGTTCGTGTTGAAGGCCTTCACCACGCGCGCCTCGGGCAGGGCTGCGGCGATGACGGCCGCGGCCGAACCGTCGGCGGGGACGACGAGCGAGTCGAAGGTCTCGAAGTCCAGCGGGTTCGTGATGTCGACGACGACCTTGCCGACGAGCTGCTCGCGGCGCGCCTCGATGATCTCGCCGACCGCCGGGTACGGCACGGCGAGGACGACGATGTCGCCCGTCACCGGCTCGGCCGCGTCGCGGCCGAGGTACTCGACGGTGTTTCCTCCGGCCGCCACGATGCCGCCGATGGCGGTGCCCATGTTGCCGTTCCCGATGATGCTGACGGTCGTCATGATGTCCTTCCCGCGCCGTGCGACGCGATAACTTGTCGCAACAAGCTTGTCGCGACAACCAACACGATAGCCACATTCAGTTGTCGCGTCAACTGAATGTGCGAGGATGTCGGACATGACGGATGACACGCGCTGGCTCGACACCGAGGAATCGGCCGCCTGGGTGCGGCTCGTCGCGCTCACCGAGCTCCTGCCCGGCGTCCTCGACCAGCAGCTCCTGCACGACGTCCAGTTGACGCACTTCGAGTACGCCGCCCTCATGGCGCTCGCATCGGCACCCGACCGGACCATGCGGATGACCTCCCTCGCCGCTCGCACGAACGCGACGCTCCCCCGGCTCTCCCACGTCGCCCGACGGCTCGAGGAACGCGGGTTGATCCGGCGCTTCCCCTGCCCGACCGACCGCCGTGCGACGAACGCGACCATCACCGACTCCGGCCTCGAGCTCATCACGGAGGCGGCGCCAGGCCACGTCGAGACCGTGCGGCAGTACGTGCTCGATGCGCTCTCGCCCGACCAGCTCCGGCAGCTCTACGAGATCGCCGGCGCCGTGCTCGGCCGACTCGATCCCGACGAGCGACTCACCGCGACCGCGTGCCAGTTCAGCGAGGGTCCCGCGGTCGCGCGCGCCGGCTGAGCGCCCGGCCGGGAGGGGCCAACCGGATCGCGCATCCGGTGAAGGCCGGTCCATCGCCCGGGTCGCGGAATGGTCACGATCGCGGTCGCACCCCCAGTACGCGGGTCGTGGCGAGACGGACGCGTCGATAGCATGAGCGCATTCGTGACCTCGGGTGCCATCCCCGCGCCCGGATCACCTGCGCTCCAGGAGGCCCAGGATGAACACGGCTCGATCACTCGCACTCCTCGCTGCGGCGTCCGCGGCGCTCGCCCTCGGCATCGGAGCCACGGCGCTGAGCGCAACCGGGACGACCGAGGAGACCCTCCGGCTGCATCTCGGCAGCGACGGCACACGGTTCGTCTACAGCAACGGCGGCGACCCGATCACCCAGACCATCGGCACGCCGAAGAACTGCCAGATCACCGTGGAGGGTCCACTCGCCTCCATCGACGGCAGCGACCGCGGTCCGGGCCTGAAGGACGGCTCCATCGGCATCAAGACCGGCGGTTCCACCGGCGTGCCCTGCGCGCGCGTGGACACCACCGAATTCCTGGCCGTCGAGCTCGACGGCGTGCCCGATGCGGTGCGCGCGAGCCTCGACCTGGAGTTGAAGGGGTCGGTCCGGGTCGACGTCGTCGCCTCGAAGGGCGGCGTCGAGGTCGATACCTTCCAGGTCCGTTCCGGCGGCGGCATCATCTCCGGCGAGGGAACCGACGGGACCACGACCGCGCCGTACACCGCGACCGCGACGTCGGCAGCGCCGATCGTCAACTGCCGCAATGCGTCGGACTCCGGACCGGACTCCGGCCCGAATGACAACTGCTACGTGACGATCGAGCCGTCGTCCGAGTTCGACTCCGTCGAGTTGCGCCCGCTGAGCGGCGAGGTCTCGCTCGAGGGCAGCTGGGACTTCGGCAACGACCCCGCGTTCGACACCGTCTTCACCCTCGGCTCGGGCTTCGACGGCGAACTCGGCTGCACCGAGGAGAACAGCACCGCGACGATCGACGTCGGCACCGTCTACGGCAGCTTCACGCGGCTGGAGAACACCGACGGCTCCGAGTGCGTGCTGAAGCCGTACACGCTCGACGTGGACGTCGAGGCCGAGACGCTGAGCTTCGTGCCGATCGACGTCGTTCCGCCGCAGCCGGCCGCCTACGAGGGGACGGTGGCATTCGCGCCGAAGCCCTCGGCGAGCCCGTTCACCAACCGCCTGGAGTACGACCAAGACGACGACGGCCCGCTCGACTTCGTCGACATGCCCTGGTGCGCGGGCGATCCGTACGCGACCCCGGATGTACCCGGCTCGATCGACACCGGAGTGATCCCGTCCGGCCACACCTGGTGCATCGTCCAGGAGACCACCGGCATCTACTCGGCGACCGAGATGCGAACGACCTGGAGCGTCGTCGGCATCGGCGACCCGAAGATGCGCTGACCCGCCGCTCGCGATCGGCGACCGTCACCCTCGAGGGTTCGGCGTGGTGCCCACCACGCCGAGCCCTCGGAGGACCTCCTCCGCCTCGGCGCGGATCATCCGCGCCGCCGACGGATCCTCGCTGAGATCGGCCTCGATGATGCGGAGTTGCGCGATCTCGAACTCCAGCCCCTGCTCGCGCGCCTGCGCGAGTCCGACCGCGACCACGTCCCGCGCCTCCGCGGCACGACCGAGGGCGGCGAGCGCCAGCGCTCGCGTGCGCGCGATGGTGCTTCCGTAGAGCTCGGCCTCTCCACCCGCGCCCTCCTCCGCCTCGGCGAGCGTGCCCAGCGCCTCCTCGGGCCGCCCGTCGAGCACGAGCCCGTGGGCGACGAGGATCGCCGCCTCGATCGCCGACTGGACCTGGCCGGTGCGGACCGCCTCGGCATGGATGGAGACGAGGCGCTCCAGCGCCCCGTCGTCGCCTCGGAGCAGGAGCAACCGCGCCAGCTGGATCTCCGCGAAGATCGCGGCATCCACCAGTCCGTGCGCGCGGAGCACGCGGACCGAGGGCACGAGCACCTCCTCGGCCTCCGCGAACCGCGCCTGGCTGACGAGCACCTCGCCGATGTTCGCCCCGCACGTCGCCGCCTCCGCCTCGTTCCCCGCGCGGAGGAACGCATCGCGGGCGCGGGCGTAGAAGCCGACGGCGTCCTCCCACCGTCCCTGCCAGTAGGCCTGCCCCCCGAGGTTGTTCGTCACGACAGCCGTACCCGGCAGGTCGCCGAGCTCCTCGTAGATCGCGAGGGCACGCTCGCCGTAGACCGCCTTCGACGACTGGCCCAACATCACATAGGCCGCGTCGAGCACCTGGTACGACCTCGCCAGGGCCTCGCGCTCCCCGGACGCCTCGGCCTCCACCATCGCCTGCTCGGCGAGACGCACTGCGGCGGGCATGTGCTCCTGCAACTGCCGGATCTGCGCGTTCAGGGCGTTCAGCCGGGCGGTCGCGCCGAGCGCCTCGGCGCTCCCGATCTCCGCGACGAGGCGCCGACCGGTCGTGAGGTCCCGATACGCAGCGGCGTAGGCACCCGTGCGCGCCCGGGCGCGGGCGCGCTTCAACAGGACACCGGCGGAACGGATCGGATCCTCCCGGACGAGACGGCCGGCCTGCCGATAGGCCTCGACGGACTCCTCGAACAGGCCGGCCTGCTCGAGCACATCGCCGAGGGCCTCGGAGACGTCTGCGACCTGAGCGGGTGCCAGGTCGGCGACGTAGCGCGACGCGTTCATCGCTCGGCGATAGAAGGTCGCCGCTTCGAGGTTGGCGTAGATCTCCTTCGCGTGTTTCCCGGCATCACGCGAGGAGCTCCACGCCTCCGGCCATCGGTGGGCCTCCGAGTAGTGGATCGAGAGGAGCTCGACCTGCCCGGAGGTGTTCCCGGCGGATGCCGCGGCGATCGCGTCGCCGACCTGCGCGTGCAGTTCCCGACGAGTCTTGAACGGCAGGCCCGCATAGGCGACGTCGCGGATGAGGCTGTGCTGGAACTGCACCCATCCGCTCCGGTCGACGGAGAGGAATCCGCTGAGACGTCGCAGGGTCGTCACCTGCCGGCCGACGTCGGTCACGATCGCACCGAGCACGGCCGGCATGTGCTCCTGTCGGAAGCCGGCGCCGAGCACCGCGAGGCGCCGGAGGAGGTTGCGGTCGGCCGGCGGCAACCGGTCGATCCGCGCGGCGATGAGTCCCTCGATGGACTGCGGGAGGTAGTCGACCGCGGCGCCGCCGCGGAGCACCTGGAGCAGCTCGAGCAGGAAGAGCGGACTCCCCTCCGCTCTGGCGGCGAGCGCGGCCACCTGGTTCGGCAGCAGTGGGGTGCCCACCGTGGCCCGTTGGATCAGCTCGGTGGCCTGCGCGACGTCGAGCGGCGGCAGGTCGACGTGGGCGACCGCCGGCCCCTCGTCGGCCACGAAGCCCTGGTCGCCTGGCTGCCGGCTGACGATGATGAGCCAGGGTACGTCCTCGACCTGGGCGATGAGCGTCCCGAGGAGGTCCCTGGACGCCTCGTCCATCCACTGGCCCTCCTCGATGAGGAGGAGCGTGGGCTGGCGCACGGTGGCACGGAGCAGCTGCGCCACCGCAGCGCGGGTGCGGGCGGGGCGGAACTGGTCGTCGAGCTGCGCGACCTCCGGCGACTCCGGCAGCGTGAGCCCCAGCGGCGTGCCGATGAGCGCCAGCCAGGGCTCGAGATCGGGAGCGTGGGTGCGGACCAGCTCGGCGAGCGCAGCCCGGGTCGCCTCCGGGTCGAGGCCCTCCAACCCCCAGGCGGCCCGGAGCAGCGTTCGGAAGGGGAAGTACGGCGTCGCCTTCTGGTAGAGCCGGCACTCCGCGGTGATCACACGCTCTGGTCTGGCGGTGGCGCGCAGTTCCGCGAGGAGGCGGGACTTGCCCATGCCGACGTCGCCCGTGACGTCGATCATCCGACCGCGCCCCTCGCGGGCGTCGGCCCATGCCCCGGTGAGGACCGCCAGCTCGGCATCGCGGCCGATCAGCGGGGTGCCGCCGAACTGCTCGTTGGCACGGCTCCCTCTCGGCTCGCCCACGGAGTACGCCTGCACCGGCTGCTGCTTGCCCTTGACCGGGAACGGCTCGCACTCCGTGATCCGGAAGGTCGTGCGCGACGCCTCGAGCACGTTGCTCGTGACGAACGCCTCACCGGCCGGCGCCGCGGCCATGATGCGGGCGGCGAGGTTCACCGCGTCGCCCATGATGGTGTACGTCCGTCGGTACGCGGGACCGACGGCACCGGCGAAGACGTGCCCCGACGTGATGCCGAGCCGGACCGGAAGATCCTTGGGCGCTCCGTGTCGGATCTCCCGCGCTGTGAGCAGCATCTGCTCCTCGTTGTTCCCTGCGGTGTCGGGAACGCCCGCCGTGAGGATGATCTTCCCGCCGTCGGGGGCGATGTCGGTCGCGAGGAAGGTCACGCCGTGGTCGTCGACGCACCGCTGGACTTCCGCGACGAGGTCGTCGAGCACCTCGGCCGCGTGCTCCGGGTCGTCCGCGACCAGCCGGTCGAACCCCGCGTAGTGCAGGAAGGCGATGGCCGCGGGTCGGTGCTCCGGATCGATCGTGCCGCTCTGCAGCGTGCGGCGGAGCCCGACCGGCACGAACTGCCGCAGGTCGACCTCCGGCGACTCGGCGGCCAGGAATCCCGACTGCTCGACCTCCGGTCGGTGGCGCAGCAGTCGGCCGGGCCCACGCACGGCGCCCACGCTCGAGCGCGGCAGCAGGGCGGCGGTCTCGGGGCTCAGCAGGATCTGCGAGGCGGTCGCCGCCCCCTCCATCTCCACGGTTCGCGTGGCGCCCGGCCCCGCGACGATGAACTCCCGGTGCGAGCCGCCCACGAGGAAGAAGTCGAAGGTTCCGCTGTGCACGCCGATCGACATGCGCAGCGAGACGTTCCCCGCGCTCGTCGCGAACCCGTCGATCCGCCGCAGCTCGGAGCGCATGTCGTGCGCCGCGGCCGCCGCACGCAGGTGGTGGTCCTCCCCCGTGAACAGCAGGAGCTGGGCGTCGCCGCCGAACTTCAGCAGGTTCGCGCCGAAGGCGTACGCGGCGGGGAGCAGGCGGTCGAAGGTGCCGTCGATGACCTCCGTGACCTCCTCGGCACCGACGTTGCCGTACCGGGCGAGACGCTCCGACATGCGGGTGAATCCCGAGATGTCGACGAGCGCCATCGTCCCGTGCACCGATCGGTGCCGACGGCCGGGCGTCTCGTCATCCCAGTAGCGGACCATGCGCGGCACGTACGGCTGCAGCACGTCGACCCCGTCCGGGTCGGACGCGGCACGTCCGGTCGCGTTCATGTGGGAGACCTCCCTCCGTGTCAATCTAAGCCACGACCACGCGCGCTGCCCTGAGCAGCGCTGCCCTGAGCGGCATCGGCCCCGGACTGGGGGCGCGGAGGGCGAGGCTGGGCCCATGACCGATCGAGAGAGCCCACCCGTCCAGCCCATCGACGCCGAACTGACCCGGCGGCTCTTCCACGAGCGCATCATCGTGCTCGGCGACGAGCTCGACCAGGCCGGCGGCAACCGGATCTGCGCGCAGCTGGTCGCGCACGCGGCCGACGACCCGCGCCGCGACATCCGGTTCTGGATCAACTCGCCCGGCGGGTCGGTGCCCGCCATGCTCGCGATCCACGACGTGATGCGCGCCATCCCGAACGACGTGGCGACCATCGCGGTCGGCATGGCGGCGAGCGCGGGCCAGTTCCTGCTCACGGCCGGCACGCCCGGCAAGCGGGCCGCACTGCCGCACTCGCGGATCCTGCTCCACCAGGGATCGGCGGGCATCGGCGGCACCGCCGTCGACATCGAACTGCAGGCCGACGACCTCAGGTACACGCGCGACACCGTGCTCGGCCTGATCGCCCGGTACACCGGGCAGTCCGTCGAGCGCGTGCGCGAGGACTCGCTCCGCGACCGGTGGTACACCGCCGAGTCGGCCGTCGACTACGGCTTCATCGACCACGTGACGGAGCGGCTCGACGAGCTGTTCCCGCTCGAACCGCGCGCCGTCGCGGGGCTGGGGGTGCCGGCATGACCTCGTTCACGATCCCCTACGTCGTCGAGAAGCGCGGCGGTGTCGAGCGCTCGCTCGACGTGTACAGCCGGCTGCTCTCGGAGCGCATCGTCTACCTCGGCACCGAGATCGACGACGGCGTCGCGAACGTGCTCATCGCGCAGTTCCTGCACCTGGCCTCGGAGTCGAGCGAGACGCCGATCAGCCTGTACGTGAACTCCCCCGGCGGTTCGCCGAGCGCCGCGCTCGCGGTCTACGACACGATGCGGCACATCAGGGCGGATGTCGCGACGACGTGCGTCGGCCGTGCGGGCGGTCCCGCGGCCGTCCTCCTCGCCGGTGGTGCCCCCGGGCAGCGATCGATGCTGCCGCACAGCACGGTGACGCTGCACCAGCCGTCGACGCAGGGCCGCGGCACCGTGCCCGACCTGATCCTGCACGCCGACGAGGTCCTGCGGGTGCGCGCAGAGCTCGAGGCGGCGCTCGCGGCCGACACGGGTCGCAGTGCGGCATCGATCCGGACGGACACCGATCGCGACCTCATCCTGCCCGCGCGGGCCGCGGTCGACTACGGCCTCGCCGACCACGTGCTCAGCGCGCAGGTGCCCGTCGGTCTCGGTCAGGCGGCGAGGAGGTAGGCGTTCGTCGGCGCACCGCTCCCCGGGGCGACCGACGGGGCGATGTCGGACCGGTGCATCCCGGCGATCCCGCTCGCGGGGACACCGTGGATCTCGCGGAGCGCGAGCCGGCCGGCGACGCGGCCGACGACGTCGACGAGCTCGAGTCCGAGGGCGTCCGCGACGGCGCCGAGCACCTCCGACGAGGCCTCCTTCCGCCCCCGCTCGACCTCCGACAGGTACTGCGGCGACACCCCGGCGGTCCGTGCGACCTCCGTCAGGATGCGCTCCTGCTCGAGCCGCTCGTCGCGCAGCACGTCGCCGAGCACGTCCCGCCAGAGCGGCCTCGCCCGGCGCGGAACCCTCGTCTCGATGTGCTCGCCCGGGAACTCGATCGTCTCGCCCATGAGCCGAGGCTACGCACGGGGACGGTCGCGTGACAGGGCGATCCGCTCACAGCAGAACCGTCGCCACCGCGCGCCCGCGCGCCGTCTCGTACGTGAGGCCGCCCTTCGTGCCGGGCGGGATGAACGTCGCGCACTCGGCATCGCGGACGGCTCCGGCGATCGCGATCCCGGCAGTGCCGGGCGTTCAGAGCAGCCAGGGATCGATGCCCGGATCGTCCGCCCGCGGCGGGTCGGGGAGCGCGGGCGGCGGCGGCGTGCGGCGTCGCACGCGCGCCGTCATCCATCCCCGCAGGGCGCCGGCGGCGCCGGTCGACCCCGCGCCCATCCGCACGAACCCGCGCACGTCCGGCCCGGTCGGGATCTCCCCGGGCAACGACGCCGAGGCGACGATCCATCCCGGCATCCCGAGCAGGTCGAGCACGCGGGAGAGCCGCTCCGACTCGAACACGCTGTCGGAGTCGAGCGTCTCCGCGAGCACCTCCCCCAGCTCCTCGGAGGAATCCGGACGCCCGGCCGCCGTCGCGAAGGCCGCGGCGTACTCGGCGCCGAAGGGGTCGTCCAGCACCTCCTCGTCGGCGCCCGGCTCCCGCGAGGGGTCGCTCGAGTAGCGCCCGAGCTCCTCGTCGGCGCTCCACGCCGCGATCACGAGCTGGCGGTCCAGCCGCACGCGGAATGCGAACACGGTGGCGGCCAGCGCCTCGGCGAGCGCCGCCGCGGCGTCGAGCACGCCGCGTCGCCCGGAGGTGATCGTCCCGTCGCCCGGCACCGCGATCGCGACGAGCCAGCCGCGGTCGGGAGGAGCGAGCCATCCGCTGAACCCGAGCCGGCCGAGCGCCGCGAGGACCGCATCGCGCGACGCCGCCGGCGCCGGGACGAGCAGCGCCGCGTAGCTGTCGCCGCCCGGTTCGTCCGATTCCGCGGGGACGCCGGGCACGGGGAGGGTCATGTCCCGATCATCCCACCGGCGCAGCCGTGCCGCGGGCGTCGGCGTGAACCGGCGCCCGCGGCACGGGAACGGATCTCGAGCTCCGGCTACTCGGCGACCGGGATCGACTGGGCCTCGAGCGCGGAGATCGTCGACGACTGGCCCTTCTCGAGCGCCTCCTGCAGCGTGCCGCTGCCGGATGCCGCGGCCTTGAACCCGTCGGACACGTCGGCGTAGGTCTGCGTCATGGTCGGACCCCACACGAAGTCGGGGTCGACCTGCGCCGACGCCTCGGCGAACACGTCGTAGATCGCCTGGCCGCCGTAGAACTCGACGCCCTCGGTGAGGGTCGGCAGCTCGAGGCCGGCCTTCGTCGCCGGGTAGATCGCCGCCTGCTCGTTGAGGATGGTGAGGGCCTCGTCGGAGGTGTTCAGCCACAGCGCGAACTTCGCGGACTCGTACAGGTGGTCGGTGCCCTTGAAGACCGCGATCGACGAACCGCCCCAGTTGCCGGCGGCGGCGCCGCCCGACTCCCACTGCGGAGCGAGCGCGACCGACCAGTTCCCCGCCGTGTCCGGCGCACCCGACGCGATCGAGTTCGCGCCCCAGACCGCGGAGTTCCAGGTCCAGACCTCGCCCGAGTTGTAGGCGTTGTTCCACTCGTCGGTCCAGGCCGGGTAGGTGGAGACGAGGTCGTTCTCGATGAGGTCCTGCCAGTACTCGGCCACGGTCATCGACTCGTCGCTCGTGAGCTCGACGGTCCACGCGTCGCCGTCGTTGGCGAACCACTGCCCGCCCGCCTGCCAGACGAAGCCGGCGAACTGGTTGATGTCGGTCTGCGAGAAGTTCGTGATGTAACCGCCCTGCTCGCGGATCGTCACCGCTGCCTCGCGGTACTCCTCCCAGGTGGTCGGCACGTCGATGCCGGCCTGCTCGAACAGGTCGCTGCGGTAGAAGAGCGCCATCGGGCCCTGGTCCTGCGGGATGCCGTACACCTGGTCGTCGGTGCCGAGCGAGACCTGCCCCCAGGTCCACTCGAGGAACTGGTCCTCGGCCGCCACGACGTCCTCGCACGCGGCGAGGTCCTCCAGGCCGTCCTGCACGCGGAAGTTCGGCAGGGCGTCGTACTCGATCTGTCCGAGGTCGGGCGCGTTGCCCGCCTCGAGCTGGTTGAAGAAGTTCTGGTACGTGCCGGAGTTGCCGTTGGGTCCGGTCTGCACCTCGACCTGGATGTCGGGGTTCTCCTCGTTCCAGGCCGCGACCGCGTCCTCGATGCCGGGGATCCAGCTCGTGAACTCGAGCGTGACGTCCTCGCCGGCCGGCTCGCACGAGGCGGCGTCGCCGCCCGAGGACGCGTCGCCGGCGGCGCACCCGGTCAGGGCGAGCGCGGCGGAGGTGAGCAGGGCTGCGGTGACCGCTCGTTTCGTGTGTCGCATGGTTTCCTCTTCTCGGTGGGGTGGTTCGCCCGGATGCCCCGGGCGGGGTGTCTACTTCAGGGCTCCGGTGCCGAGGCCCGTGCGCCAGTAGCGCTGAAGCAGCAGGAACGTGATGATCAGCGGGATGATCGAGAGCAGCGAGCCGACGAGCACGTACGTGCGCAGCTCGGGGAACTGGTTGATGGTCGAGTTCCACGCGTAGAGGCCGTAGGTCACCGGGAACAGCTCCTCGCTGCGCAGCATGATCAGCGGCAGGAAGAAGTTGTTCCAGATGGTCACGAACTGGAACAGGAACACCGTGATGAGCGCCGGGAACATCAGCCGGATCGACACGGTGAAGAACGTGCGGACCTCGCCCGCGCCATCCAGCCGGCTCGCCTCGAGCAGTTCGTCGGGCACGGATGCCTCGGCGAAGACGCGCGAGAGGTACACGCCGAACGGGCTCACGACGCTCGGCAGGAAGACCGCCCAGAACGTGTCGGTGAGCTGCACCCGGCTGAACAGCAGGAACAGCGGGAGCGCGAGCGCCGTGGCGGGCACGAGCACGCCGCCGAGCACGATGTTGAAGATCGTCTCGCGGCCAGGGAAGCGGTACTTCGCCAGCGCGTAGCCGCACATCGCGGCGAGGATCGTCGCGACGACGGCGCCGAGCCCGGCGTACAGCAGGCTGTTGAGGATCCAGCGGAGGTAGACGCCGTCGCGGTACGCGACGAGGTTGCCGATGTTCTCGAAGAGCTGGAAGTCGGCGAACCACAGCGGGTTCGTGCTGAAGAGCTGGCCTCGGTCCTTCGTGGAGGCCACGAGCAGCCACCAGATGGGCACGAGGAAGTACAGCGTGAAGACCGCCATCACGAGCATCGCGCCCGTGCGCGAGAAGAGGCTCTCGCGCGGGCCGCGGCCGCGCGCGGTGCCGGGGTGGGCGTCGCCGCCGCGGCCGATGCCGCGGGGGTTCACGGCGGGCGTCGCCGAGGTCTCGTCAGGACCGATCACGGTGGTCATGCGTCCGCCCCCTTCCGTCGGGTGAATCGCAGGAATGCGAACGAGAGCACGAAGGTGGCCAGGGCGAGCACGACCGAGAACGCCGCGGCGAGCGACACGTTCGGGACCGCGCTCGTGGCGTAGATCGTCATGTTCGGCGTGTACGTGCTCGTGACCGCCGAGCTGAACGATCGGAACGTCTGCGGCTCGGCGAGCAGCTGGAGGGTGCCGATGATCGAGAGCACCGCGGTCAGCACGAGTGCGGGTCGCACGAGCGGGATCTTGATCGACCACGCGATGCGCGCCTGCCCGGCGCCATCGATGCGCGCCGCCTCGTAGACCTCCTGGGGGATGGCCAGCAGGGTCGAGTAGATGATGAGCATGTTGTAGCCGACGAACACCCAGGTGACGACGTTCGCGATGGCCCAGAGGACGAAGTCGGCGGAGAGCAGGTCGACTCGGCTCGTGAGCGCCTCGAACGGCGAGAGGTTCGGCGAGTAGAGGAAGCCCCACATGATCGCCGCGATGACGCCCGGGACGGCGTAGGGCGCGAAGAACGCCAGCCGGAAGAACTTCTTGCCCCGGATGAGCGGCGAGTCGAGCAGGAGTGCGAAGAGCAGGGCGAGGCCGAGCATGACGGGCACCTGCACGATGCCGAACAGCAGCACGCGGCCCACGGACGTCCAGAACGCCTCGTTCTGGAACACGAGGACGTACTGCTGGAGGCCGCCGAAGACCTCACGGGCCTCGCCGAAGGTCCCCTCGCGCTCCACGACGAGCAGCGACTGCCAGACGGCGACCCCGATCGGGACGAGGTAGAACACCGTGAACAGCAGGGCGAACGGCGCGACGAACGCGACGATCGCACCGGGGTGCTGGACCCGGCGACGACGGCGGCTCGACCGCCTCGACCCGCCGTCGCGCGCTGCGGTGCGCGCGACGGCCGGGCTGGTGATGGGTGCGGTCATGCCGCTCCCTCCTCTCTGATCACGCGGACGGCGCCGCCTGGCACTGCGAGGCGCCCGTCGACGTCGGTTGCCGTCACGAGTTCGGTGCCGTGCGCGTCGACCTCGGCGTCGTCGGCACCGTGGTTGACGACGAACAGGTAGGCGCGTCCGTCGCCGGATCGGCGGGTGATCTCGACGTCGGCCGAGGCGCCGGCGACGGGGGCCGCCCCCGCGCCGTCGAGCGCACGGCCGACGAGGTCGCGCAGGTCGCCCTGCCCGAGCAGCGTCGCGAGGTACCACGCGTCGCCGGCCCCGTCCGCGCCCGTGCGTCGGGTCACAGCGGGTCGTCCGGCAGCGGGGCCGTCCGCGAAGCGGTCGATCACCGCGGCATCCGTCGCCTCGAGCCGTTCGGCCCAGAGCGATGCGGTCGCACCGGATTCGAGTCCGAGGGTCGTTCCGGGGAGCACGGGCGCGAACTCCTCGACGCGGACGCCGAGCAGGTCGCGCCAGGCGCCCGGGTAGCCGCCGGGACGCACCCGGTCGTGTTCGTCGACCACGCCGCTGTAGAAGGTCACGAGGGCGTGGGTGCCGGATGCCACGGCCGCGTCGAGCGCGGCGGCATCCGCATCGGAGACGAGGTAGAGGCCGGGAGCCACCACGAGCCGGTAGCCCGTCAGGTCGGCGCCCGGGCGGACCACGTCGACGGTGACGCCGAGATCGTGCAGCGCGCCGTAGAGCGCGTGCACCTGGTCGAGGTACGCGATCGCGTGCGTCGGCCGGTTCTCGGCGTCGGACGCCCACCACGACTCCCACGAGAACAGCAGCGCCACATCGGCGTGCACGCGCGTGCCGGCGACCTCGTCGAGTGCGCCGACGATGCGGCCGAGCTCGACCACCTCGCGCCACAGGTCGGAGTCGGTGCCGGCGTGGGGCACGAGCGCGGAGTGGAACTTCTCGGAGCCCTGCAGCGAGGCGCGCCACTGGAAGAAGCACGCCGCGTCGGCGCCGCGCGCGACGTGCGCGAGCGTGTTGCGCAGCAGCTGGCCCGGCTCCTTGGCCAGGTTGACGGGCTGCCAGTTGACCGATCCCGTCGAGTGCTCCATGAGCAGCCACGGCTCGCCGTCCGCGAGGCCGCGGGTGAGGTCGGCCGCGAAGGCGAGCTCGGTCCGGGGCTCGCCGAGTCGATGGTCGAGGTAGTGGTCGTTCGCGATCACGTCCATCTCGGGCGCCCACGACCAGTAGTCGAGGTCGCGGATGTGCGCGGTGACCATGAAGTTGGTGGTGATCGGGAGGGCGCTGTGCCGGCGGATCGCCTCCGCCTCGGCGCGGTAGTGACCGAGCAGTTCGTCGGAGGAGAACCGGTGGAAGTCGAGCACCTGCCCGGGGTTGCGGCTCGAGATCGTGAGCTTCGGGGTGAGGATCTCGTCCCAGTCGGTGTAGCGCTGGCTCCAGAAGCTCGTGCCCCACGCGCGGTTGAGCTCGTCGATCGTGCCGTGGCGCTCGCGCAGCCAGCGCCGGAAGGCGAGCGTGCTCTCGTCGCAGTGGCAGAGGGCGTTGTGGCAGCCGAGCTCGTTGGAGACGTGCCAGAGCTCGACGGCGGGGTGGGTGCCGTACCGCTCGGCGACCGCGTCGACGAGCGCGAGCGCGTACCGGCGGAAGACGGGCGAACTGGGGCACCAGGCCTGGCGGCCGCCGGGGAAGCGGGTCGTGCCGTCCTCGACGACGGGGAGGATCTCGGGGTGGCGTGCGGTGAGCCACGGCGGCGGCGAGGCCGTGCCGGTGCCGAGGTTGATCCGGATGCCGGAGGCGTGGAGCAGTTCGATGACCTCGTCGAGCGCGGCGAAGTCGACGGCGCCGTCGGGGCCCTGGAGTGCGGCCCAGCCGAAGACGTTGATCGCGACGAGGTCGACGCCCGCCTCTCGCATGAGCGCGACGTCCTCGTGCCAGACGGCCGGCTCCCACTGCTCGGGGTTGTAGTCGCAGCCGAACGCGATGCCCCGGTGCTGGAAGCGTGGGCGGGAGGCGGCGGGTGCAGGCTCGGCCTGCAGCGGCGGGATCGGCGCCAGCGTCGTCGCGGGGTGGTCCACGGTGCTCCCGGTGATCGTCGTTGATTCTGTGAACGTGCACACATCTGCCCGCCGAAACCTCGCGGGCATTTTCTGTGAACGTACACAGAATGCCATCGCGCCTCCCCCGTGTCAACACCCCGCCGCAGTACAGTGAGTCGCATGACGACGAAGCAGGCCCGTTCCAAGCGGGCCACCGTGCACGACGTCGCGCTCGAGGCGGGGGTCTCCCGCGGCACCGTGAGCCGCTACGTCAACGGTGAGCGCTACGTCTCCGCGGCGGCGCGCGAGGCCATCGAGGCCGCGATCGCGAAGGTGGGCTACGTGCCGAACACCGCGGCGCGGAACCTCGTCATGCAGCGCACCCAGGCCATCGGCTTCATCGTGCACGAGCCGCACTCGCTGTTCGTCGAGGACCCGAACATCGGCGAGATCCTCCTGGGCGCGAACACGCGGCTGTCGGAGGCCGACCACCAGATGGCCGTGCTGATCGTCGACACCGAACGCGACACCGACCGGGTCGCGCGCTACCTCTCGGGCGGGCTCGTCGACGGCGTCATCATCGTCTCCGCGCGCGCCGACGACCCGGTCACGCGCGTCGTCGAACGACTCCAGCTCCCCGCGGCGTACGTCGGCCACCCGCCCGGAGCCGCCGGCTCCGCGTCGTTCGTCGTCATCGACAACGTCGGCGCGGCCGCGTCGATCACTCGTCGACTCGTCGAGACGGGGCGCCGGCGGATCGGCATGGTCGCCGCGGCGCTCGACCGCGACTCCGGCGCCGATCGGCTCGCGGGGTTCCGCGAGGCGCTCGGCGACGCGTTCGACGAGGCGCTCGTCGAACCCGTGCCGCTGTACTCCTACTCGGCCGGCCGCGACGGCATGCGCCGACTGCTCGAACGTGCGCCCGACCTCGACGGCGTCTTCGCGGCATCCGACGCGGTCGCCGCCGGCGCCATCGAGGCCATCAAGGAGAGCGGTCGGAGCGTGCCCGACGACATCGGCGTCGTGGGCTTCGACGACAGCGCGTGGGCGCTGCGCACGACACCGGCGCTGTCGACGGTGCGCCAGCCGGCGGCCGGGCTCGGCGCCGAGGCCGCGCGCCTCGTGCTCGCCCGCCTGCGCGGCGACGAGCCGCCGGCCGAGGTGCGCCTCGACTGCGACATCGTCTGGCGCGGCTCGGCCTGATCAGCGGAGCGCGTCGGCGATCGGGGTCTGCCCGCGGTTGAACCGGATGGTGCGGCCGACCGTCGCGGGCTCGACGAGGGTCGCCGCGATCGTCTCCGCGACGTCGGCGCGGTCGACGTCGGAGCTCTCCTCCGCGGTCGCGTCGATGCGGCCCGTACCCGGCCCGTCGGAGAGCGTCGACGGCCCCAGGATCGTGTAGTCGAGCCCCGACGCGCGGAGGTGCTCGTCGGCGTCGGCCTTCGCGTCGGCGTAATGCCGGAACGCGCTGTCGGCGGGCACCCGGTGGTCGACGCGCGACCCGAAGTACGACACCATCACGTACCGGCCGACGCCCGCCTGCGCCGCGGCATCCATCGACCGCACCGCAGCGTCGTGGTCGACCGCGCGCGTGCGCACCGGGTCGCCCCCGCCCGCGCCCGCCGACCAGACCACCGCGTCGTGCCCGGCGATCACGTCGGCGAGTCCCGGGACGTCGAGGGACTCGACATCGGCCACGACCGGATTCGCGCCGGTCGCCCCGACCTCGGCGGCGTGGTCGGGATTGCGGATGACCGCATCGACCTCGTCGCCGCGCTCCGCGAGGATCCGCGCGAGCTGCAACGCGACCCGCCCGTGCCCGCCGATGATCAGCACCTTCGCCATGAGCAGCCTCCCCGCCGTTCGAGATCCCCACGCTACCGACGGACGCCGCGGGCGGCCACCGTCCGTCGATGCCGGCCGCATGCTGGCGCCGCGCCCGTGTGCGCGCCAGAATGAGGCCACGGACACACACGGAGGTGCGCATGTCGGTCGAAACGGTGCTCTGGGGGGCGATCTTCGGGATCATGGCGGTCGGCGGCGTCGGCCTCGCCGCCTGCCTGTGGGTGTTCGCGCGCGCACCGAAGCGGTGACGTCGCCCGCCGCCGCTCGCGCGGTGCCCCGCCGATGACGACGCTGCAGAGCGCGGGCGTGCTCCTGTACCGTCGCGCTCCCGGGCTCGAGGTCTTCATCGCGCACATGGGCGGGCCGTTCTGGTCCGGGCGGCACGAGCGCGCCTGGTCGATGCCGAAGGGGCTCATCGAACCGGGCGAGGACCCCCGCGTTGCGGCGTTCCGCGAGTTCGCGGAGGAGGTGGGAGTGCCGGCGCCCGAGGCCGCCTACGTCGATCTCGGAACCGTCCGGGCGTCGGCGAAGAAGGTGCTGCACGTGTACGCGGGCGAGGCGCCCGACTTCGAGCCGGCGGAGCTGCACCCGGGGACCTTCGAGCTCGAGTGGCCGCCGCGGTCGGGTCGGACGGAGACGTTCCCCGAGATCGACGAGGCCCGGTGGGTCGCCGTCGATGAGGCCCGCGTACTGCTGGTCAAGGGACAGGTCGCCGCACTCGACCGGCTCGAGACCGGGACCATCGCCGGCGACCACCGCGCCTGAACCGGCCCACCGTCAGGCGACGGGCACGCCTTCTCCGATGTCGTCGGTCGATCTCCGGCGCCTGAGGTGCAGGTGCTTGCGCTCGTCGAGCGAGGGGTCGGGTGCGTCCCACACCTTCACGATCGCCCACCCGACCGCCGTGAGCGGGACCGCGAGCACGGCGCCGGCGATGCCGCCGAGGATCGTGCCGGCCGTGAGGGCGATCAGCACGACGAGCGGATGCAGCTTCAGCGACTGGGCCATGACGACGGGTTGCAGCAGGTCGCCCTCGAGCTGGTTCACGGCGATCACGATCGCGACGACGATGAGGGCGACGATCGGGCCGTTCGCGACGAGGGCGACGAGCGCCGCGAGGATGCCGGCGACCGTCGCGCCGACGAGCGGGATGAAGGCCGTGAGGAACACGATGACCGCGAGCGGCAACGCCAGCGGCACCTGCAGGATCGCGAGGCCGATGCCGATCGCGACCGCGTCGACGAGCGCGACGATCGCGGTGCCGCGCACGTAGCCGCCGAGCACCTTCACGCTCGTCTCCCCGACGCGGCGACCGCGCTCGAGCCGCTCACCGCGGAAGGGCCGCATGAAGAACGCCCAGATCCGGTCTCCGTCCTTGAGGAAGAAGAAGAGCACGACGAGCATCAGCACGAGGCCGGTCACGAACTCGGTCGCCTGCGACACTCCGGTGAGCGCGCTCTGGCCGAACTCGGCGCTCGTGACGAAGTCGAGGATCCCGTCGCGCCATTCGTCGAGCTGCGACTGCTCGATCGGGATGGGCAGCGTCCGGACCCAGTCGACGAGGTCCTCGAAGCCCGCGACGGCCGAGTCCGCGAGGTCGTTCCACTGGGAGCGCACGGCGAACACGATCGCCGTGACGATCCCGCCGAGCACGAGGATGCCGCCGAGGAGCGCGGTCCAGGCTGCGAGGATCGGCGGCATGAACCGCCGGAGCCACTGGATGAGCGGGGCGGCCGCCGCGGCGAGGATGAGGGCGACGAGCACCGGGATCACGATGAGCGTGACCCTGGTGAGCGCCCACACGCCGAGCGCCCCGAGCGCGATGACGATGAGGACCTGCAGGCTCCGGATCGACCACCTGCCGAGGCGGTCGTTCCAGATGGGCCCGCCCGCGCCGCGCCGCGCGTGCTCGGTGGGAGGGGCGCCGGAGTCGGGCTCGGGGTCGCGTGCTGGGCGGCGTCGGAGGACCATGGCTCGACCCTAGGCGCGGCGCACGCGGCGGTGAAGGCCTTGACCCGGTGCGTCCGCGACGCACGCGTCGGCGTTCCGCGCCACCGCGCCCGGTCGGCTCGGCCTAGCATGCAGCATGCCCCCGCCGACCGTGCGCGACCTCAGCCACCCGATCGTCGACGCCATGACGGTCTACCCCGGCGACCCGCCGGTGCACCTCTCCCCCGCGCTCGCGATCGGCCGCGACGGCGTCGCCGTCACCGCACTCGGGCTCGGATCGCACACCGGCACGCACGTCGACGCCCCGGCGCACGTCATCGCCGGCGGCCGGACCATGGCCGAGGTCGCCCTGGACGAACTCGTCGGCGATGCGGTCGTGTTCCACCTCGACGGGCTCGCCGACGGGCAGAGCTACGGACTCGGCGAACTCGCCGCCGCGCTACCCGGCCGTGCGCTGCCCGACGTGCTCCCCCCGATCGCGATCATCGACACCGGGTGGTGGCGGTGGTTCGGCGACGAGCACGCGCTGCGACATCCGTCGCTCGACCCGGCCGCGGCGGCCGAGCTCGTCTCCCGCGGCGTGCACGTGCTCGCGGTCGACACCCTGAGCCCCGATCCGACGGACGCCTCGGGCACGACGTCGTTCCCGGTGCACGAGCTGGTCCTCGGCACCGACCACCTCATCGTCGAGAACGTCGCGGGGATCGAGGGGCTGCCGACGCGCGTGCGCGTCGGCTTCTTCCCGCTCCGGCTCGGCGTCGACGGCGCGCCCGTGCGGGCGGTCGCGTTCCTCGACTGATCGGGGTTCCGCGGCGCGGGGAACGCGAGCAGACTGGGGCGATGGACCTCGGTGCGTTCTCCGTCAGCCTCGCCGTCAGCGATCTCGCCGCCTCGCGGGCGTTCTACGAGCGGCTCGGCTTCGAGGCGTTCGGCGGTGACGCCGACCAGGGGTGGCTGATGCTGCGCAACGGCTCGCACGTGATCGGGCTCTTCCACGGCATGTTCGAGCGGAACCTCCTCACGTTCAACCCCGGCTGGGACCAGTCGGCCGCCGAGGTCGACCCGTTCACCGACGTCCGCGAGCTGCAGCGGCGCCTCCGCGAGACCGGTGCCGAGTTCGTCTCGGAGGTCGACGAGAGCGGCTCGGGTCCGGGGAGCTTCATCATCGTCGATCCCGACGGCAACCCCGTGCTCGTCGACCAGCACCGCTGACGGGCGCGGCGATGGACCCGGTACAGGCGCTGGAGGAGATCGCGTCGCTGCTCGAGGTGCAGCTCGCGTCGCCGTTCAAGGCGAAGGCGTTCCGCCGCGCGGCGGGCGTCATCGGCCCGCTCTCCGACGACGAACTCCGCGCCCGCGCCGCCGACGGCCGGCTGAAGAGGACCGCCGGAATCGGCGATTCGAGCTTCGGCGTGATCGTCGAGGCACTCGACGGGAGGGTGCCCGGCTACCTCGCCGACCTCCGCGAGAAGGCGGGCGTCGAGACCGCGACGGGGCTGCGCGCCCTGCTGCTCGGCGACCTGCACGCGCACTCCGACTGGTCCGACGGCACGACGAGCATCGCCACCATGGCGCGCGCCGCGGCATCCGCCGGGCTCGAGTACTTCGCGCTCACCGACCACTCGCCGACGCTGCGCGTCGCGAACGGGCTCTCCTCGGAGCGACTCGAGTCGCAACTCGAGATCGTGGGCGCGCTGAACGCGGGGCTCGGCGAGCCCGACCGCGACGACGACTCACGAGGCGGCCGCGACCGCGGCGACCTCGGCGTGCGGATCCTCACCGGGATCGAGGTCGACATCCTCGAGGACGGCGTGCTCGACCAGCGCCCCGACCTGCTCGACCGCCTCGACGTGGTGGTCGCGAGCGTGCACTCCAAGCTGCGCTCGCCGCGCGACGCGATGACGAAGCGGATGCTGCGTGCCATCCGCGACCCGCGCATGAACGTGCTCGGGCACTGCACGGGCCGGCTCGTGCAGGGCTCGCGCGGCACCCGCCCGCAGTCGGAGTTCGATGCGGAGGCCGTCTTCGCCGCGTGCGCCGAGCACGACGTCGCGGTCGAGATCAACTCGCGACCCGAGCGCCAGGATCCGCCCGACGACCTCATCGCCGTCGCACTCGAGGCCGGCTGCCGGTTCTCGATCGACACCGACGGACACGCACCCGGCCACTTCGGCTTCCTCGCGCTCGGCGCCGCGCGCGCCGAGGCGGCCGGGATCCCTCCCGAACGGATCGTCACGACCTGGGACGCCGACCGTCTCGTCGACTGGGCGGGATCGAAGAAGCGGGTCGCCCGCTAGCCGCCGGATCGGTCGCCGCCGACCCGTCCGGGAGCCGGGCTCCCGCCGGTGCGCTCGGCCAGCCAGTCGAGGACCTCGGGCACCACGCGTAGCACCGCGACGTGCCCGTCGTCGAGCCGCATCCAGAGGCGGGCGTCGGGCAGACCGGCGACGAGGCGCACGGCGTGCGCACGCGGGATCACGCGATCGAGCTCGCCCTGCACGAGCAGCACGGGGACGCGCACGTCGGCGAGGTCGAAGCCCCACCCACGCGTGAACGCCACGTCGTCGTCGACGAGTCCGCCCGGCCCCGCCGACTCGGCACGACCGGCGTCGTGACCAACCGCGCCCCACTCACCCCCGAGCACAGCGAAATCGCTGTCGATGAACTGCGCAGGGTCGAAGACGTCGGTCTCGGCGAACCGCACCCGCTCGTCGCGGGAGTCCGCCGCCGCCCGCAGTGCGCCGGGTGCGTGCATGCCGGCGAACCAGGCGTCGCCGCCGTCATAGGGTGCGGGACTCGCGAGCGTCGCGACGGCGATCACGCGATCGGGAAGCAGTGCCGCGCACGCGAGCGCGTGCGGCCCTCCGCCCGAGTACCCGACCACGGCGAAGCAGTCGATTCCGAGGGCGTCGGCGATCGCCGCGACGTCGGCGGCGACGGAGGCCACGTTCCGGCCCGGTCGCGGCGTCGACCCGCCGTAGCCGGGGCGCGCGAACGTGACGAGCCGGATGCCGCGCGCCCGGGCCGCGTCCGCGAGGGGCTCCAGCGGCTCACCCGTGTGCGGCGATCCCGCGTGCCAGACGATGACGGGCGCCCCCGGATGCGGCGGACCGGAGTCGTACGCACGGATGATTCCACCGTGCGACGACGGCACGTCGACGGTCGTCGCCGCCACGCGGTCGTCCGCTATCGTTCGACCGCCCGTCGGTCGTCGCGGCGGGTCACGAGCCACTTCAGCCAGAAGAAGACGGCGACCGCGACGACGGCCACGATGGCCAGCTTCACGACGAACCAGAGCACGCTGAACACCACGTCGACGAGGAACCACGCGATCACGACGGCGGCGATGACGCCGAGGACGGTCCAGACGGTGCGGCTCATCCTTCGAGCCTAGCCCGGCGCGGACTCACCGGGCCCGCTCGTCGCGCGGCCGGGTCGACCAGAGCGCGAGCCCGATGAGCACGGGCTGGAAGAACAGGCGCACGAACCGCGCGCGGTCGGTCGTGAGTCCGAACGCGTCGCGGCGCTCGCGCCACTGCGCGATGTTGCCGGGGAACACCGCCGCGAAGAACGCGGCGACGACCCAGCCGATGCGCGAGCGCTCGCGCGGGAGCGCGACGAGCGCGGCGCCCAGCCCGACCTCGACGACGCCCGAGCCGACGACCACCGCGTCGGCGTCCATGGGCACCCACGGCGGAACCTGGGCGCGGAACTCCCGGCGGGCCCAGAAGAGATGACTGACGCCCGCGAACACGAGGCTCCCGGCGAGGAACCAACGGCCGGCGGTGCGCGCGGGCGTCGAACGCGGCACGGAGGGGGAACGGGTCATGCGCTCGAGCGTACGAAGGGGGACGCTCCTCCGTCACCCGCTCCTCGGGCGTTCGCAGGGAACCGTCAGCCCTGCACACGCCCCGACTTCGCGGCGACGCGCTTCAACAGGGGCGGCTTCGCGACGAGCCAGGCCGCGACCGTCACGACGACCGACAGCGCGAACACTGCCGCACCGATCCAGTCGTCGGCGTCGCGGGCGGCGTACATCTGGTTGAGCTTGCGCAGCGCACCCGTCGAGAGCACGAGCACGACGTGCACGAACGTGAAGGCGAGGAAGAACAGCATGACCGGGTAGTGGACGGCACGCGCCATCCGCTCGGTCTTCGCCGACGCCCAGCGCCCGTCGACGGGCCAGATCGACGACAGTCGCAGGCCCGTGACGAGCGCGAGCGGCGCGGCGATGAACACGACCGCGAAGTACGCGAGCTGCTGCAGCGCGTTGTAGACGATCCACGAGTCCTCGGTCGGCCAGTCGAGGGACGCGTACTGCAGCGCGGCCGAGATCGCGTTCGGGACCACGGCCCAATCGGTCGGCACGATCCGCAGCCACTGGCCGGTCGCGAAGAGCAGCACCACGTAGGTGAGGCCGACGAGCACCCAGAGGGCGTCGAGCCAGAGGTGGAACCAGAGCCAGATGCCGAGGCGGCGAGGCGCGCGCTTCGTGCGCGGCCAGCGGGTGTTGTCGCGCGTCCAGAACCCGGGCGGGCGACGCCTGCCGCGGAGCTCCAGCCCCGTCTTGACGAGCAGCACGAGGAAGAACGCGTTGAGGAAGTGCTGCCAGCCGAGCCACCACGGGATGCCGACCGGCGTGCCCTCGGGCGGTGGCACGATGCCCGGGTAGGTGTCGATGAACGCCTCGACGGCCGGCTGGACGACCAGGATCCGGGCGATGACGACGGCCACCACGAACGCCACCACCGCGATCGCGGCACCCCACAGCACGCGCGTGCGCTGCGCCTTCCACCATTCGGCGGCGCGGGCGGACGTCGTGGGGGTCGTGGTCATGCGGCGTCGGGTCCTTCTCCAACGGATGCCGGCGGCGGCCGGCTGCCGGGCGACGTGCTCGTGCGCCGGGCGGTGAAACGGATGCCTCCGACGATATCGCCGTCGGCTGGGAGCGTGCGACGCGCGCGCAACACCGCGTCGCACCGTGCGGCGTCGGACGCGGCATCCGTCGCCCGACCTATGCTGGCCCGGTGCTGCACGATCTCGTCGACGGGGCCCGCATGCTGCTGCGCGGCTTCGCGTTCTGGCGGCGCGACCCGGGCGTGATGCTGCTCGGGCTGGTGCCCGCGGCCATCGTGTTCGCCGCGCTGGTGTGGGGCCTCGTGGCGCTCGGCGTCGGGCTGCCCGGCATCGTCGACTGGGCGACGCCGTTCGCGGACGCCTGGATCGAGTTCTGGCGCCTCGCGTTCCGCACGATCATCGCGGTCGTGGTGTTCGCCGGCGCGGCGGTGCTCGCGTTCGTGACCTTCACCGCGCTCACGCTCATCGTCGGCGACCCGTTCTACGAGCGCATCTGGGCGGCCGTCGAGACCGACACCGACGGCACGCCGCCCGGCGAAGGTCCCGGCTTCTGGAGCGGGGTCCGCGGGTCGCTCGTGCTCGTCCTGCAGGGCCTCCTCTCCGCGGTGCTGGTCGGGCTCGTCGGGCTGGTCCCCGTCGTCGGCGCGGTCGCGGCCGCGATCCTGGGTGCCGTGCTCACCGGCCGACTGCTCGCGCGCGAGCTCACGGCACGCGCGCTCGACGCGCGCGGCATCCCGCCGGAGCGCCGTCGCGCGCTGCTGCGCGCGAACCGATGGCGGTTCCTCGGCTTCGGCGTCGCGACCCAGCTCTGCTTCCTCGTCCCGCTCGGCGCGGTCGCGACCATGCCGGCCGCGGTCGCGGGTGCGACGCTGCTCGCGAGATCGGCGCTTGACAGCCCCGGGAGCCCGCGGGAGGCTCACCCCGAGCACTGACGACCGCGACGGGTGAGGGGGTCGCCGATGTCGCAGACCGCCGACGCGCCCCCGGCGCACCACGCGCGCTGGGTCGTGGCGGCACTCTGCACCGGCACGCTGCTCAGCGCGCTCAACTCGGGCATGGTCGCGGTCGCGCTGAGCACGCTCCGACGCGAGTTCGGCGTCGACGTCGCGACCGTCACGTGGGTCATCTCGGTGTTCTACCTCACCTCGGCGGTGCTGCAGCCGGTCATGGGGCGGCTCGCCGACCGGTACGGACCCCGGCGCGTGTTCGCGATCGGGATGTGGATCGTGGCCCTCGCCGGGGCGCTCGGACCGTTCGCGCCGAACCTCGTCGTGCTCTGCGCCGTGCGGGTGCTGCTCGCGATCGGCACCGCGACCGCGTTCCCGTCGGCCGCCGCGATGCTGCGTGCGGTCGCGGCGACGAACGGCGGCAACGCGACGAGGATGATCGGGCGCATCCAGCTCGTCGACACCTCGTCCGCCGCGATCGGGCCGGTCCTCGGGGGCCTCCTCATCGTCGCGTTCGGCTGGCCCGCCATCTTCTGGATCAACATCCCGCTCGCCGCGCTCGCGCTCGTGAGCACCGGCATCCTCGCGCCTCGCGACGCGCCGCGACCGCACGTCCCGCTGAAGCGCACGCTCGCCGAGTCCGACCTCCCGGGCGTCGCCCTCTTCGTCATCGCCGTCGCGACGCTGCTCGTGTTCCTGCTCGAACTCGCCCACGATCCGCCGTGGTTCCTGCTGCCGGTGGTCGCGGCCGCGGTCGCCCTGTTCGCCTGGCGCGAGCTGCGCGCAGCGACCCCCTTCATCGACCTGCGTCTGCTCGCGGCGAACACGCCGCTCGTCCGCGTGTACGCGCTGTTCATCCTCGCCAACCTCGTGTTCTACGGCGCCCTGTTCGGCATCCCCCAGTACCTCGAGGACCACGCCGGGTACCGAACCGACCTCATCGGCGTGCTGCTGCTCCCGCTCGCCGCCTTCAACATCGTCACGGCGCCGCTCGTCGAGCGGCTCATCGACCGGAGCGGCCTGCAGCGCACGCTCGTGATCGGGCTGGCCGCGCTCACCGTCGGAGCCCTCGCGCTGCCGCTGCTCGGCGCCTCCACCGCGGCCTGGGTGGTGCTGGCCGCGACCGCGGCGGTCGGCATCCCCTACGTCTTCGTGCTCGTCTCGATCACGCAGTCGCTCTACGTCGCCGCACCGCGTGAGCACGTCGGCCAGGCGGCCGGCCTGTTCCAGACCGCGAGGAGCCTCGGCTGCATCGGCGCGGCGGTCGTCGTCGGGCTCTCGTTCTCGGCCGGCACCGACCCCGCCGACTGGCTGGTCCTCGCGACGGCGACGGTCGTGCTCGCGGTCGCGACGCTCGTGGTGGCGCTCGCGTGGCGACCGCACCGGAAGAATCCCGCACCGGTGCATCCGAATCCGCCCGACCCCGCGAAGTAGCTGGTGAGGACCCGGCGGATGCCGCGGCGGCCGCCCACGCACCGCGGCATCCGTCGTCGCTCGACTCAGCGCCGGTCGGCGAGCACCTCGCCGACCCACTCGGGCACGAGCACGCTCGCGAGCCCGACCCGCGTCGCACCGAAGAACGGCGTGATCTCGCTCTCGGCGAGGTTCAGCTCGAGGGTCGACGCGCCGAACGCGGACGCCGTGAGCACGAAGCCCGCGGCCGGGTACACGGCACCGGACGTGCCGATCGCGACGAACGCGCCGCACACGGCGAGCGCGACGTCGATCTCGTCGAGCCCGTACGGCATCTCGCCGAACCAGACCACGTCGGGGCGCAGCATCCGCTCGCCGCAGGCCGGACACGGCGGCCCGGGGAGCAGGTCGCCGGGCGCCTCGGTGCGAGCCTCGCACGCCACGCAGCGCGCGCGGCCGAGCTCGCCGTGCATGTGCAGCACGCGCGTCGACCCGGCGCGTTCGTGCAGGTCGTCGATGTTCTGCGTGACGACGAACAGGTCGTCGCCGAGTTCGCGCTCGAGTGCCGCGAGCGCGTGGTGCGCGGGGTTCGGGGCGACGGATGCCACGGCCCGGCGCCTCGCGTCGTAGAAGCGCTGCACCGTCTCCGGGTCCGCTTCGAACGCCTCCGGGGTCGCGACGTCCTCGACGCGGTGGCCCTCCCAGAGTCCTCCGGCGTCCCGGAAGGTCGGCACGCCGCTCTCCGCGGAGATCCCGGCGCCGGTCAGCACGACGAGGCGCGGGCGGCCGCCGAGACCGGGCGTCACGCGACCCCGCCGGGCAGGTGCCCGCGGAACACGAGGACTCGGGTCGGCCCGAAGGGGAACGACGGCACCCGGACGAGGCGCGCCTCGTCGGCCTCGAAGCCCGCGGCGGCGAGCGCGGCGCCGGTGTCTCGGTCCCAGTGGCATCCGTGGCAGAACCGTCTGGAGAACGGGGTGACCGCCCGCTGGATGCCGCGCTTGAACGTGCCCGGCGGTGCGACGACGTGGTCGACGAAGACGACGGTGCCGCCGGGGCGGAGGACCCGTCGGACCTCGGCGAGCGCCGCCGCCTGGTCGGTCACCGAGCAGAGCACGTACGTGCCGACGACGGCGTCGACCGACGCGTCGGGCAGCGGGATGCGCTCGGCGACGGCATCGAGCGGCTCGCCCTCGTGCCGCCACTCCCGCGAGCGCGTCGCGAGTTCGTCGCGCCGCTCGGCGTCGGGTTCGAGCCCGATCCATTCGATCCCGGCATCGAACGCGCCGAAGTTCTCGCCTTCGCCGGCACCGATCTCGAGCACGCGGCCGCGGACGCGCCCGATCGCCGCACGCTCGAGGTCGTCGAGTTCGTCGTCGGTGATGAGCGGGGGTGCGGCGGCATCCATGACGTCATGCGACCACGCGGCGCCCGGATCGTCAAGCGGGCGGGAGGTGGGCGCGGTCAGCGGGCATGATGGTCGGCATGAGCTCCCTCGCCGACCTGCACGCCGTCGTGGAGGCGTTCGTGCGCGAGGCCGCGAACACCGACCCCGAGGCGCCGGTGCGGTCCGCGATCTGGCCGACCGCCGGCCGGATCATCGACCACCTCGGCACCATCCAGCGCTGGGCCGCCGAGCAGGTGCGGTCGGGAGCACCCGCCGACCGTCGCGAGCACCGGAGACCGGAGGACGCGGACCGAGTGGCGTGGTTCCGCGAGGGGTCGCGTGAACTGCTCGACGTCCTCGAGGGCGCGGACCCCGAGCGCACCGTGCCCATCCTGTACGGCGCAACCGGTACCGTGCGCTTCTGGCAGCGGCGGATGGCGCACGAGGCGACCAAGCACCTGTGGGACCTCCGCTCGGCGCGCGACCCGGAGCCGCGGTTCCCGGCCGAGGTCGGCGTCATCGGCCGGGCGGACGCCATCGACGAGTTCGGCGAGGTCTTCATGGCCGAGGCGCGTCGCCGCGGCATCCTGCCCCTGCCCGGGCCGGTCGCCCTCGCCGCCGCCGACAGCGAGGACGTCTGGCGGGTGAGCCCGGACTGGCGACTCGCGCGCGAGCGGCCGGGAGCGACATCCGACGCGGTCGCGACCATCACGGCCGATGCGGGCGACCTCGCGCTGCTGCTCTGGGAGCGGGCCGCGCTGGAGGCGGCGGATCGGTTCCGGGTCGAGGGCGACGCCGAGGCGGCGCGGGCGCTCGCGACCACTCCCGTGCACCTCTGAGCAGGTTCGAGCACCTCCGCTCGTTCGCGCGAGGTTCTTCCGGACGTCACCGGAACGGCCTACCGTGGGCGGCAACCGGATCCGAGCGCATCGATCCCGCCAGCAGAGGAGCTCGCATGTCCATGAGACGACCACGCCCCCGCACCGCCCATCGCGCCTCGACGATCGCCGTCGCGGCGGCCGTCGCCCTCGGAGCCGGCGCCGCCGCTCCCGCGCAGGCCGCTCCGGGCGGTGAGCCCGGCCGGGCCGACACCGTGCGCGTCGCCACGTACAACCTGTCCCTCAACCGGAACTTCGAGGGCCAACTGGTCGCGGACCTCTCGACGCCCGACAACGCGCAGGCGAAGACGGTCGCCGAGATCATCCAGCGCGCGAACCCCGACATCGTGCTGCTGAACGAGTTCGACTACGTCGAGGGCGGCGTCGCGATCGACCTGTTCCGCGACAACTACCTCGAGGTCGCCCAGGGCGGGGCCGACCCGGTCGAGTACCCGTACGCGTTCGTCGCGCCCTCGAACACGGGCGTGCCGAGCGGCTTCGACCTCAACAACAACGGCGTGGTCGGCGGCGGAGACGACGCATTCGGGTTCGGCTTCTTCCCGGGCCAGTACGGCATGGCCGTGCTGTCGAAGCACCCGATCGACACCGACGCGGTGCGGACCTTCCAGCACTTCCTGTGGAAGGACATGCCGGGCGCGTTGCTGCCCGACGACCCGAACACCGCGGCGCCGGCCGACTGGTACTCGCCCGAGGAGCTCGACGTGTTCCGCCTCTCGAGCAAGTCGCACTGGGACGTCCCGGTCGAGGTGAACGGCCGCACGGTGCACGTGCTCGTGTCGCACCCCACGCCACCGACGTTCGACGGGGCGGAGGATCGCAACGGCACGCGCAACCACGACGAGATCCGGTTCTGGGCCGACTACGTCTCGCCGGGTGCGGGGTCGCGGTACATCTACGACGACGAGGGCACGACCGGCGGCCTGAAGCCCGGCTCGTCGTTCGTGATCCTCGGCGACCAGAACGCCGACCCGCTCGACGGCGACTCGGTCGACGCCGCGATCGACCAACTGCTCGACCACCCGCGCATCACCGACCCGATGCCCACCTCGGAGGGCGCGGTGGAGGCCGCGGCGCTGCAGGGCGGTGCGAACCTGACGCACGAGGGCGACCCCGCACTCGACACGGCCGACTTCAACGACAACCCGGCGCCCGGAAACCTGCGCGCCGACTACGTGCTGCCGTCGAAGGACCTCCGCGTGGCCGATGCGGGCGTGTTCTGGCCGGTCCAGGCCGACCCGCTCTCGGCGCTCACGGGCACGTTCCCGTTCCCGTCGAGCGACCACCGGCTGGTCTGGGTCGACGTGCACGTGCGCGGCTGACCCGCGCTCGACGGAGTGCGATTCCTGCGGTGGAGGGCCGGTTCATTCCGCACTCCATCGCAGGAATCGCACTCGAACCGTGCGCGCGGGCGCGCGGGCGCGCGAGCGCGCGGGCGCGCGGTCCGCTCAGCGGAGCCAGACGGTGGTCTCCCCGGGAAGGACACCGCGCGCGCCGGGCGCCGCAGGCGCGCCGTCGCTCGACAGCACCACTTCGCGCTCGGCGAGCGCTGACGGAAGCGCGACCGGTTCGGTGCCGAAATTGGTGACCACGGTCCATCCGGTCGGTCGCTGGAAGGCGAGCACGTCGGGCCCGTCCAACGCGATCCACGCGAGCTTCTCGGCGCCCTGCAGTTCGTGCCGCAACGCGAGCGCGCGGCGGTACATGCTCAGCGTCGAGGCCGGATCGCCGGCCTGGACGTCGACCGCGTACTGCGCGAACCACTCGGGCTGCGGCAGGTGCGAGGCATCCGTCGGGCCGAAGCCGAACGACGGCGCGTCCGCGTCCCAGGGCAGCGGAACGCGGCATCCGTCCCGGCCGACCTCGACGCCGGCGTTGCGGAAGAACGTCGGGTCCTGGCGCTCCGAATCGGGGATCGAGGCGACCTCGGCCAGCCCGAGCTCCTCGCCCTGGTACAGGTACGCGCTGCCGGGCAGGCCCAGCAGGAACAGCGTCGCCGCCCGCGCGCGGCGCAGGCCCCGCGCGGCGTCGACCGCGGGCGTGGTGCCGCCGGAGAGCAGCCACGCCTTGCCGAGGTCGTACTCGAAGGTGCCGTCGTCGGGCAGCCCGTACCTGGTCGCGTGCCGGATCACGTCGTGGTTGGAGAACACCCACGTGTTCGACGAACCGGTCTCGGCGGCGAAGACCATGTTCCGGTCGACGATCTCGTGGAACTCCGAGGCCGAGAAGTTCGCGCGCAGCAGGTCGAAGTTGAACGCCTGCCCGAGGCTGGTCGGTGCCGCGTACCGGTGCCGACGGGTGGGCGCGACCCAGGCCTCGGCGACGGCGATGCGGGGCGGGTCGTACTCGTCGAACACGGCTCGCCACTCGGCGTAGATCTCGTCGAGTTCCTCCCGATCCCACAACGGGTGCGACCCGTCGCCGGCGAGCTTGGTCGCCTCGAGCTCGGCGTGCGACCGCAGCGGGGCCGTCAGGTCCTTCGCCAGGCCGTGCGCCACATCGACCCGGAACCCGTCCACGCCGCGGTCCGACCAGAACCGCAGCGTGCGCAGGAAGTCGTCGCGCACCTCGCGGTTCGCCCAGTTCAGGTCGGGCTGCTCGGGCGCGAACAGGTGCAGGTAGAACTGCCCGTCGCCGACGGGCTCCCACGCCGAGCCGCCGAAGATCGACTGCCAGTCCGACGGCGGCTGCGCGCCATCCGGCCCCTCGCCATCGCGGAAGATGTAGCGCTCGCGGGCCGCCGACCCCTTGGGCGACGCGAGCGCCTCGCGGAACCAGTCGTGCCGGTCCGAGGAGTGGTTCGGCACGATGTCGGCGATCAGCCGGATGCCGGCGGCGTGCAGCGCCCGGATCATCTCGTCGAAGTCGGCCAGCGTGCCGATCTTCGGGTCCACGTCCCGGTAGTCGTCCACGTCGTACCCGCCGTCGGCCAGCGCCGACGGGTAGAACGGCGAGAGCCACACCGCGTCGACGCCGAGCTCGACCAGGTACGGGATCCGCGACGTGATCCCCTCGAGGTCGCCGATGCCGTCGCCGTTCGCGTCCGCGAAGCTGCGGGGATAGATCTGGTAGACGGCGGCCTGGCGCCACCAGTCGGGGTCGGCGGCGAGCAGCCGGTCGGTGTCGAGGCGGGCGAGGAGGTCGGTCATCGGGGTCCTTTCGGGAGTGGTTCGGGGTTCGGGTTCTCGGTGTGCGGTCACGGCGCGACATCCGTCTCGAGCGCGATCATCCCTTGACCGCCCCCTGCGTCACACCCTCCATCACCCAGCGCTGCGTGAAGAGGTAGACGATGATCGCGGGTGCCATCGCCATGAGGTACGACGCGAAGGACACGTTGTAGTTGTTGCTGAACTGCGTCTGGAAGATGGACTGCACCACCGGGAGCGTCTGCTGCGCGGAGTCGGCGATGATGAGCGAGGGCATCATGAAGTCGTTCCACGAGGCGAGGAACGCGAAGATGGCGACGGTCGCGCTCATGGGGGCGAGCAGCGGGAAGATCAGCCGGCGGAACGTCTGCCACGTGGTCGCGCCGTCGATGCGCGCGCTCTCCTCGAGCTCGAGCGGGATCGAGCGGAGGAAGGCCGTGAACAGCAGGATGCTGAACGAGAGCTCGAACATGATCTTCAGGATGATCACGCCGACCGGATTGGCGAGGCCCACGAGCCCCGTGAGCTGGATCTGCGGCAGCGCCACCACCGGGAACGGCAGGAACAGCGCGGCGAGCAGGTAGAAGAACGACCAGCGGAAGAACCGGTGGTCCCAGTTGCGCACGATCGCGTACGACGCGAGGGCCCCCAGGATCACCGTGCCGGTCACGACGCCGGCGGTGATGAACAGCGAGATCATGAACGCGACGGGGAAGTTCGTGAGCTCCCAGGCCTGCGCGAAGCCGGAGAAGTCGATCGGGCTCGGCAGGGAGAACGCGTTGCCGTCGACCGCCTGCGACGTCGACTTCAGCGACATCGAGATCGTGACGTAGAGCGGCAGGAGCACGGTCAGGGCGCAGAGGAGCAGGATGACCAGGGTCGTCCAGTTCGTCCGCTCCTGGCCGACGCGGCCACGGCGGCGGGGCGCCCGCGCCGTGACGGCCTCGTCGCGTGTGCGCGTGGTGGAGACGGAAGCGGGAGGCCGCTTCGCTGCTGTCTGGGTCATCAGATCGCCGCCCTTCCGCGGGAGATTCGGAGCTGGAGGATCGAGATGGCGACGGCGATGATGAAGAAGATCGTCGCGTTGGCCATCTGGTAGGCGTAATCGCCGCCGGTGAAGCCGGTGAAGATCGTCATCGCGATGCTGCGCGTGGCGGTGCCGGGACCGCCGTTCGTCAGGCCGACGATGACCTCGTACACGTTCAGGTAGTTCTTGAAGCCGATGATGATGTTGATCACCACGTATCCGGCGACGAGCGGGAGCGTGACCGACCAGAGCCGGCGCACCGCCCCGGCTCCGTCGATGTCGGCGGCCTCGTACACCTCGCCCGGGATCGAGAGCAGCCCGGCGATGTAGATCAGCAGGGTGGCGGGGATGGACTGCCAGGCGGTCACGATCACGATCGAGAGCCAGGCGAGGTCGGGGTTCGCGAGGATCGACTCCGACAGCCACGGGATGCCGGCCGCCGCGCCGAACGCGGGCAGCGAGTTCGAGAACAGGAAGTTGAAGACGTACGCGATCACGATGCCCGAGATCACCATCGGGATCACGAACACCGCGCGAAGCGGCGTCTTCAGCTTGATGCGCGATGTGAGTCCCACCGCGAGCAGGAACGCGATGACGTTGACGAGCAGCACCGTCACGATCGCGAAGCCGAACGTGAAGCCGTAGCTGGCGAGGATCGCCGGATCGGTGAACACTGCGACGTAGTTGGTGAGCCCGATGAACTGCCAGTCGCCGAAGCCGATGAAGTTCGTGAACGAGTAGAAGATGCCGAGCACCGCCGGGACCGTGATCGCGAGGGTGAACAGCGCGAGGGTGGGGATCAGGAACCAGTAGTAGACCGGGTCGACCCGGGGCCGGCCGCGCCGGTCGTGGGCGGTGCCCGCCAGGTGGTCGACCGTGCCGTGCTCGGCGTCGTCGACGAGCGAGCCGGCGGAGGCCGCGGCGGGGGTGATGGATGTGCTCATGGCGTTCGTCCTCTCGATTCGCCAGGTCAGCCGCGCAGGGCCAGCCGGGCCCAGTCGGCGTCGATCTTGGCGAGCGTGTCGGGGATGTCCGCGCCGGTCGCCATGGCCTGCAGGTAGTTGTCGATCGGGATGGTCAGCGGGATCGAGCGCGACAGGCCCTGGTAGAAGGCGCCGTCGTCGTAGTACTCCTGCATCGGGATGATGCGTTCGTCCGTGACATCCGCCGCCTCGGTCGTCGTGCCGAAGCCCAGGAACGCCGCGTTGTACTCGTCCATGACCTCCTGCTGCATGAGGTACGACACGAATTCGCGCGCGGCCTCCTTCTCGGCGCTCGCCTCGGGGATCCACAGGGCGAGGTCGAGGTTGACGCGCACCTTGAGGTCGTCGGGGTCGTCTGACGAGGGCAGCGGGAAGGTGGCGAGCTCGAGGTCGGGGTTCGTCTTCGCGATCTCGCCGAGCGCCCACGGGCCCTGCATGTACATGGCGGCCTCGCCGTTCGCGAAGGCGACGTTGCCGTCGCCGTAGCCGCGGCTCTCGGCGTCGTCGTTGGAGTAGTCGGCGAGCTGCTTCATCTTCTCGGACGGCTCGAGGATCGTCTTCTGGAACGAGACCTCGGAATCGGGACCGACCTCCGTGCCGAGCTCATCCATCTGCTCGAGGAACTCCGGGACGTCGATCATGCCGCCGACCGAGTAGTCGAAGAGGCCCTGTCCGAGGGTCCACGGGTCCTTGAAGGTGCTGTAGATCGGCGTGATGCCCGCGGCCTCGAGCTGGTCGCAGACCGCGATCAACTCGTCCCAGGTGGTGGGGACCTCGAGGCCGTTCTCCTCGAAGATGTCGACGTTGTAGATGACGGATGCCGCGGCGACCGAGTACGGCAGCACGCTCGTCCGGCCGGGGTAGGTGGCGTACTGGTCGACGAGTTCCTGCACCTCGGGTCGGATGCGGTCGGCCTCGGGCATGTCGGAGAGGTCGGAGAGCGCACCGCGCTCCATGAACCGCGCCATCTCGTAGTTGTAGTTGAGCAGCCCCACGTCGGGCGGGTTGCCGCGGAGGAACCCGGCCGAGAGGTTCGAGGCGGTGTCGAGCGTGACGCGCACGTCGGACTGCTCGTCGTTGAACTGCTCGACGAGGTCGCGGAAGTACGGGATCGCCTCCGGCTTGGACATGTGGAAGGTGATCTCGGCGGGGCCGCTGCCGCTGACGCCGGCGCAGCCGGAGAGGGCGAGCGCGGCGGCGACGAGGCCGGCGGTGGAGAGCGCGACCGTCGACGGAACTCGCCGACGGCGCGGGCCGTGGGAGGTGGGGCGTTCTGGGCGGTGAGGCACCTCGTCGTCTCCTCTGGTTCCGGATCGCCCGTGCCGTTGCCCGGCCCGTCGACCCTGACGGAGTAAATTTAGAGTGTAGATTTACTTGTTGTCGTAAATAATGACCGAGGACGACGGAAAGGTCAAGTGGTGGACAGGATCGAAGCCGCGTCATCTCCGCAGGTGCTGCGCCAGGTGAACGCCCGGCGGGTGCTCGAGCACGCCTGGCGCGTCGGCGCCTTCACCGCGACCGACGCGATGGCCGCCACCGGGCTCACGCGCTCGACCGTGATCGGCGTCTGCGACGAGCTGCTCCGGCAGGGATGGCTCGACGAGCTCGACGATGCGCGAGCAGTCGGCGCGTACACGAAGGGCCGACCGGCCCGCCGGTACGCGCTGCGCGAGCGCGCCGCGGTCGTGGTCGGCGTCGACGCCGGATACGACCACGTCTCGGCGACGGTGGCCGACCTGCGCGGCATTCCCCTCGGTCGGCGCGGCGTCGTCATCCCGGCCCCTGGGCCGGGCCGCGTGGAGCGACTCGCCGATGCGGACCAGCGGCGTTCGCTCGCGCGCGCGGCGGTCCGCGGCGCGCTCGCCGACGCCGGCGTCCCCGCGTCGGAGGTACTGGCCATCACCGTCGCGGTGCCCGCGCCCGTGGACCGCGACGGCACCTCACCCGTCGACGACTGGTTCTGGAGCATCACCAATCCGGGCTACGCCGAGGTCTTCCGCGGGGACGCCCCCCTCGTCACCGTCGAGAACGACGCGAACCTCGCCGCCATCGCGGAAGGATCGACACCCGAGGGCGGCGGCCGGGACTTCGAGTCGTACATCGCGCTCATCGTCGGCGAAGGCATGGGCGCCGGCCTCATGATCGACGGTCGGCTCGTGCGCGGCCGCCGCGGCGGCGCCGGCGAGCTGCGGTTCCTCGATCACGTCGACGGCGTCGGCTCCCCCGACGGCCTCGCCCTCCTCGCCCGACGATGGGCGGTCGAGGCGATCCGCGCGGGTCTGCCCGACGGCAGCGCGCTGGCCGGGCTCGACCCCGACCGGCTCTCCGAGTCCGACGTCGGCGATGCCGCGCGCGCCGGCGACCCGGTCGCGAGCGCCATCGTCGACCGCCTCGCCGGCCGCCTCGCGCGGATCTGCCTCGTGCTGGGCGACCTGCTCGACGTGGACCGCATCATCATCAGCGGCGCCGCAGCCGAGTCGCTGCCGTCGATGGTCGACCGGGCGGCGGCCATCCTCGACGCCAGCGACGATCCGACCGCCCCGGAGCTACGACCGTCCCGGCTGGGCGAACGATGCGTCACGATCGGCGCGATCGAGCATGCCCTGGCGCTCGTGCGTCAGCACGCCCTCGATCTCGAGCCCACGACGCGGGGCGCGGCCTGACGCCCCGTGCACCTGCACGTCCGGGGCTCGCCGCCCCGTTCGCATCGGAGTGCGATTTCTGCGGTGGAGTCCCGGATCACCGCGCACTCGATCGCAGGAATCGCACTCGAACGAGCGCTCAGGCCGCGCCGGGAAGGCCGGGCCCGCACCGATCGGGGACGGCCGTCACCACGCCCGGGAGCCAGCGGTCGACATCGGGCCACGCGCGTGCAGTGGGCAGCCGCCGGATCAGGCCGGCGAGCGGCGCGTCGCCCGGCTCCCACGGCAGCACCCGATTGGGGGATGCCGCGGCGACGACGCCGAGCCACCAGTGCATCCAGGTGCCGCGCAGCGACTCCGGCTCGAGCACGACGTAGTAGTCGGGCACGCGCAGCTCGTGCCGAGCGACCTGGTCGATCACCTGGTCGATCTCGAGCTGCAGGACGCCGAGCGTCGAGCGTTCGTCGTAGAACTCCACCCACGCGGATGCCACGTGGCCGAGCGGATCGCGATCGTGCACGACGAACGGCGCGTGCGAGGTCGACGACCACGTCACGACCTCGGCGTCGGTGGCATCCCTCATCTCGGCGAACGTCGCGCTCTCGACGTTCGCGAGCCCGGCGAGAGACTCGATCGCGGCGGTCGTCTCCTCGCCGACGACGACCAGGGTGGTGCTGCCCGGTGCCTCCATTTCCGGATCATACGTCCGGCGAGGGCGTCTGCGGGAGGGGCGACATCGGCCCGTCGCACGATCGTTCCGGGATCGCAACACGCGCGGTCGGCCCGGTCGCGCTCAGGCCGAGCGGAGGGCGCCCACCTCGCGCGAGGCCTCATCCTCGTCGACCGTGACGAGCGGCAGCAGCCACGGGAGCACCTCGTCGAAGTGCGTACCGCCCACGGTCAGCACCCGCCACGCGGCATCCGCTCGGTGCAGGTGCGACACCGACAGGTTGTCGAGCTTCGGGTAGGTGCGCGCCTGGTGGCCGGACAGCTCGCCGAGCACGTGACGGATCAGGGTGCCGTGCGCGACGGCGAGCACTCGGGCACCGGGGTGATCCCCCGCGATGCGCTCCAGCCCGCGGACCCCGCGCGGCCCGACCTCGTCATCCGGCTCCTTGCCGGGGAACGCCCGACCGGGCCAGCGCTCGTCGATCTGATCGACCGGCGTCCCCTCGGCGGCTCCGAAGTCCTGCTCGACGAGATCGTCGTACTCGCCGACGACGGGCAGCCCGAGCTGCTCGCCGAGGATCGCCGCGGTCTCGCGTGCGCGGCCGAGCGTGGAACTGACCACGACATCCCAGTCATCGCGGTCGAGGAGGTCGGCGGCGGCCCGGGCCTGCTCGCGTCCCGTCGCGTTCAGCGGGATGTCGGTCCGCCCCTGCATCACGCCCCGGAAGTTCCAGTCGGTCTGGCCATGGCGGACGAGGGCGATCTGCATGCGTTCCAGCGTAGGCGGGGCCGGCTGGACGGATGCCGCGTGCGGACCGCCCCCGTGCGGACCCCGAGGAGATCTCCGTGTCCTGCACGGATGCCGTCGCCCGGCCGCCGGACGCACCCTTGGTCGCATCGACATCCCGTGCACCGAAGGAGCACCCCATGACCAACACCGTCACGACCACCGCCACCGCCGCGGCCGACCCCGCAGCGGCGGCCCCCGACCAGGCGGCCGCCGACCGCGCGCTCAAGGCGAAGCACCGCGCGATGTGGGCCTCGGGCGACTACCCGACCCTGGCCTCCGACCTCATCTGGAGCCTCGGGCCCCGACTCGTCGACGCGACCGGCATCCGCCCGGGCGAGCGCGTCCTGGACGTCGCGGCCGGCAGCGGCAACGTCGCCATCCCTGCGGCGCTGCGCGGCGCGACCGTCGTCGCGAGCGACCTGACCCCCGAGCTCTTCGACGTCGGACGACGCCTCGCGACCGAGGCCGGCGCCGAGCTCGAGTGGCGCGAGGCCGACGCCGAGGCGCTGCCGTTCGGCGACGACACGTTCGACGCCGTCGTCTCGTGCGTCGGCGTGATGTTCGCCCCGCACCACGGGCGCGCGGCCGACGAACTGGTCCGCGTCGCGAAGCCGGGCGGCCGGATCGGGCTGCTGAGCTGGACCCCCGAGGGGTTCATCGGCCGCATGTTCGCCGCGATGAAGCCGTTCAACGCGCCGCCGCCCGCGGGTGTGCAGCCGCCGCCGCTCTGGGGCGACGAAGCCCATGTGCGCGAGCTGCTCGGCGCGCACGTGACCGAGCTCTCGGTTCGGCGCGGAACCCTCGTCGTCGATCGCTTCCGCACCGGCGAGGAACTGCGCGACTACTTCAAGGCCAACTACGGTCCGACGATCGCGGTCTACGCCCGTATCGCCGACGAGCCCGACCGGGTCCGCGCCCTCGACGACGCGCTCGCCGAGCTCGGTCGCGAGGCCGGACTCGACGGCTCGGGTCGTCCCATCGAGTGGGAGTACCTGCTCGTCACCGCGCGGCGCTGAGTCGCCGCTCCCCGCTGAGCCCTCACCCCGGCGGAGACCCCGTTCCCCCTTCGACCCCGTGAACCATCTCCGAAGGAGCACCACCGCCATGCACCTGAGCGAGGACTACCAGGTGTTCGAGCTGCATCGCGCCGGCGAGCGTCGGCTGCAGCGCGAACTCGAACTGCGCCGACGCATCGACGAGCGCATCGCCGACGCCGCCGCCGAGGCGGCCGGCACCGAGGCCGGCGAGGGCATGACGGATGCCGCGCGCCCGCGCCGAGGCATCCGTCAGCTGCTCCCGCGCCGCCTGCGACCGCTGTCACCGCCTCGGCCCGCGATCGGCCCCGGAGCGGCGTGAACGCCCCGCGCACCGCACGTCGGGGACGGACTTCCGGTCCGTCCCCGGTGCGGATCGCACGGTACGGCCCTAGAATCGGCGCCGTGGCGGGGCAGACGTTGACCCCGCGCGAGAGCGCGATTCTGGCCGCGGTCGAGCGGCGACTGAGCAACCCCGAGATCGCATCGGAGCTGTTCATCTCGGTGCGCACGGTGGAGAGCCACATCGCGAGCCTCCGCCGCAAGCTCGGTGCGGAGAGCCGGGCCGACCTGGTCGCCGCCGCGAGCGAGCGGCGCGAGGCATCCGTTCGCCTGCCCGACACGCGGTTCATCGGCCGCGAGGCCGAGCTCGATGCGCTGACCGCCCTCCTCGACGCGCACCGCTGCGTGTCGGTCACGGGGCCGGGCGGCGTCGGCAAGACGCGCCTGGCGCTCGAGTTCGCCGCGCGTCGTCACGGCGAGCGCTCGCCGATCGTCATCGAACTCGAGCACGCCGAGCCCGACGATGTCGTGCCGCGCATCGCGCGCGCGCTCGACCTCGAGGCCGTGCCGGGGGCCGATGTCCTCTCGTCCGTCGCGACCGCGCTCGCGTCGCGCCCGTACCTGCTCGTGCTCGACAACATCGATCGCGTCGGCGAAGCGGTGCGGGTCGCCGCGCATCGGCTGCTGCGGGAGGCGCGCCAGCTGCGGATCCTGGGCACGACGCGCACGCCGTTCGGCGACGACGCGGAGCACGTGCTCGCGCTGGAGCCGCTGCCGGTCGAGGGCGATGACGACGCGTCCGCCGTCGCGATGCTCCTCGATCGGCTGAACGCCTACGGCGTGCCGCCGACGGCCGGCGAGCGCGACCTCGCGGCGCGGATCTCCGCGCGCCTCGACGGGCTGCCGCTCGCACTCGAGCTCGCGGCGACCGTGTCTCGTCACCTCGGGCTCGAGGAGCTCGCCGACCGGCTCGACCGCGACTTCGCCTCGCTCGACCGGGCCGCGCCGCGCGGTCGGCATCGGACGCTGGAGACGACGTTCGAGTGGACCTGGGACCTGCTCGAGGACGACGAGCGCGACGTGCTCTGCCGGCTGGCGGCGCTCCCGCGCACGTTCGACGTCGAGCTCGCCACGGCCGTGACGCGTCCGGGCGCCGAGGGCGTGCTGTTCCGGCTGCTCGACCACTCGATGGTCGTGCCGACGGGCGGCACTCCGCGCCGCTTCCGTCTGCTCGCGGTAATGCGCGAGTTCGTGCGCGCCCGGACCGAGCCGGGGATCATCCGGGAGGTGCTCGAGCGGCACGCCGACTACCACGCGGCGGTCGCCGCGCAGTTCGTCGAGCACGCCCGCGTCGACGACAGCGACGAGGCCATGCAGCTCTCGATCCGGCTGTGTCCCGAGGTGAACGCGGCGCTCCGCTGGGCGATCGCGGCGCGCCATCCGTCGGCCCGGTCGCTCGCGGCCTCGCTCTCGGTCGGCGTCGAGCAGTACGGGTCGGACGTCGACAGCGTGCGCTCGCTCGCGATGGCGGCGCGGGATGCGCACGTCGTCGACGGAGCCGCCCCGGGCGAGCTCTTCGTGCTCGGCGCCGGTATCGCCTACCTCGACCTGCCGCTCGTCGAGGAGCTGGCCGAACGTGCGCTCGCGGCCGCCCGGACCCGAAGCGACCCGCGGTCCCGCCTCGACGCGCACCACCTCGCCGGGCTGTCCGACGCCTACCTCGACCGGGGCGAGTCGGCGCTCGTGCACCTGGCCGAGGCCGAACGGCTCGCGATCGAGCTCGGCGACGACTGGTCGCTCGCCTCGATCCACCAGTTCCGGGGTATCGCGCTGCGCGGCGCCTCGCTCGACGATCCCGCCGCGGCCGTCGGCGAGTTCGACGCGGCGATGCGCGCGTACGCGAAGGCGGGCGACGCGATGCACGTCAACAACGCGCGCTACATGATGGCGTCGGTCGCCGCGCACGCGGGGATCGAGCCCGAGCGGGCTGCGGCCTGGGCCGCCGAGTGCGCCGCGTACGCGCGCGGCGCCGGCAACGCGCACGAACTCGCGCACGCCGCGCTCGTGCAGCAGAGTCTCGGGGTGCCGGATGCCGCGCTGCCGCTCGCCGAGCTCGAGGCGTCGCTCCGCGCGCTCGGCGATGTGCGCTGCCTGACGCGCACGCTGCTGCTCACCGCGGAGCGCACGCCGACGCCCGGCGCCCGGCTTCCGCGGCTCGAGGAGGCCCTCGCGCTGGCCGAGGCGGCGGGCGACGACGGACATCGGGTCGCCGCGCTCACGGCGCTCGTCGAGGCGTACCGCGCCTCTGGCGACACCACCAGGGCGGAGACCGCGCTCGGGCGGCTCGAGGCGATCGCGGGTCCCGTGGCATCCGCACCGCCCGGCACCCTGGCCGTCGCGGGCTCAGCGACCGGGGCGTGAACGGCGCGCGACTCGCGCACGGGTCGGGACCCGTGTCCCGTGACACCGGGACATCCGGCCTGCGACGATGAGCGGATGACGCTCGCCTCCAGCCGCATCGCGACCGTCGTCGCGCTCTCGGTGTCGGCCCTCGCCGCGATCGGGGCGATCGCCATCGACCTCGCGGTGCTTCCCGCGCATCCCCGGCCGCCGCTCTCACCGGGGTGGTCGGGGGTGCTGCCGGGGCTCGCGATGCTGGTGCCCGGCGCACTGCTGCTCTGGCGGCTGGCCTGGCACCCGATCGCCGTCGTGCTCACCGCGTTCGGCACGCTGTGGGTGCTCGACGGACTCGCGTCGGCGGCCGTGAACCTCGCCTGGTACGGCGACCGCGACGCCTGGTGGGCGGTGCCCGCGATGTGGTTCTTCGGCCGGCTCGGATCGGTGCTGATCCTGCCGATCCAACTGCTGCTCCTCCTCTTCCCCGACGGGCGGCTCAGGCAGGGCGGATGGCGCGTCGTGTCGGTCGTCGCGATCGTGCTGGGGCTCGTGATGCCCTTCGCGTTCCTCTTCGCGCCGAACTCGGCGCTCGTCGCCGACGACCCCGACCGGGCGGCGCTGCTCGAGCAGTTCGACCCGGCGCTGCCGACCCTGGCGATCCCGGATGCCGCGTGGTCGGTGCTCCTCGGCCTGGCCCTGCCGTGCATGGCGGCGAGCCTCGTGCTCGCCCTCGTCGTCTGCGTGAGCCGGCGCTTCGGCGCGACCGCCGAGGAGCGCGCGCAGCTTCGCTGGCTCGTCTGGTCGGGCGGTGTCTTCGTGGCCGCGCTCCCCATCTACCCGCTCGTGCCGACGGTCGTCGTCGACCTCATGCTCGGCGTCACGATCGGCCTGATCAGCGGCTCGATCGTGATCGCCGTCACCCGATACCGGCTGTACGCGATCGACCGGCTCCTGTCGTGGACGCTCGTGTACGCGGTGCTCATCGCCGCGATCGTCGCCGTTGACGTGATCGTGGTGCTGCTCGTCGGCAGCGCCATCGACGATCGGGTCGCGATGCTCCTCGCGGTCGTGGCGGTCACGGTCGCCTACGCGCCGCTGCGCGGTCGGCTCTTCGCGATCGCGAGCCGGGCGGTGAGCGGGCGGCGCGGCGACCCGTACGGCGTCGTCTCCTCGCTCGGCGAACGGCTCGAGGCGGCGGAGACCGCGTCGGACCAGCTCACCGCGCTGGCTGCGGCCGTGAGCGAGGCGTTCGCGTCGCCGTACGTGCGGGTGGAACTCGATCGACCGGACGGCGACCACCACTCCGCATCGGTCGGCGCGACGGCGCCGAACCTCGTGGACGTGCCGATCCGACATCGCGGCGCGGCGATCGGTCGGGTGCTCATGGAGCCCGGGCGACGGCCCGTGGTGTCGGAGCGCGACCAGCGGCTGCTCGGCGACCTGGTCCGGCTCGCGGCCGCGGCCATCCTCGACGGCGAGCTGCGCGCCGAGCTGCAGGCGAGCCGGGAACGCCTGGTGCTCGCACGCGAGGAGGAGCGGTCGCGGCTGCGCCGCGACCTGCACGACGGGCTGGGGCCGCTCCTGGCGGGCGTCAAGCTCCGGCTGGAGACGGCGCGCAACCTCGCCGAGCGCGACCCCGCGCGATCACTCGACCTCGTCGATGCGGCCATCGCCGACCAGTCCGAGGTGATCTCCGAGATCCGCCGCATCGTGCACGACCTGCGCCCGCCCGCGCTCGACGACCTCGGGCTCGTGCGCGCCATCGAGCAGCACGCCGATCGGCTGACCGGCGCCGGTCTCGTGATCGCGGTCCACGCGCCCGACGATCCGCGGGCGCTGGGCGACCTCGCGCCCGCGGTCGAGGTCGCCGCGTACCGCATCGCCGCGGAGGCCCTCGCGAACGTGCGACGTCACTCGGCGGCGGCGACCGCCGACGTGCGGATCGACGCCGACGCGACGACGCTTCGGCTCGAGATCCGCGACACCGGCACCGGGATCCCGGACGACGCCGTCCGCGGCGTGGGCCTCCGCTCGGTGCACGAGCGTGCCGCCGAGGTCGGCGGCACGCTCGACGTCGCCACCGATGCGTCGGGCACGACGATCCGCGCCGTCCTGCCCCTCGCCCGCTCCACGGGTGGTCCCGACCGCTCGCCCGACCGATCCAGGACCCCGGAGGCCGCCGCCGATGCCCGCTGAACCGATCCGGGTCGTCCTCGTCGACGACCACCCCGTGTACCGCGACGGGCTCGCGATGCTGCTCGCCTCGCTCGACGGCGTCGAGGTCGTCGCGACCGCCGGCGACGGCGAGGCCGCCCAGTCGGTGATCGACGATGCCGAGCCCGACGTCGTCGTCATGGACGTCCAGATGCCTCGGCTCGACGGCATCGCCGCGACGCGAGAGGCGGTGGCGCGGCATCCGCATCTCGCCGTCGTGGTGCTGACGATGTCGGAGGACGACGAGACCGTGTTCGCCGCCATGCGCGCCGGAGCGCGCGGCTACCTCGTGAAGGGTGCGAGCCAGCACGAGATCCGTTCGGCGATCGATGCCGCGGCCCGCGGCGAGCTCGTCTTCGGCGCCGCCATCGCGCGCAGGGTGGCCGAGTTCTTCGCCGCAGGCCCCGCTTCGGCTCCCGCCGCCGAGGTCTTCCCGCAGCTGACCGCGCGCGAACGCGAGGTCCTCGACCTGCTCGCCGCCGGCCGCTCCAACCCGCAGATCGCGCAGGCGCTGTTCCTGTCGCCGAAGACCGTGCGCAACAACGTCTCGAACATCTTCGCCAAGCTCCAGGTCGCCGACCGCGCCGAGGCGATCGTGCGGGCGCGCGACGCCGGGCTCGGCCGGGGCTGACGCCGCGGATGTCCCGGACCGTGCTCGGGACATCCGCGGGACGCCGCTCCCTGCCGGCCCGGGTCGGCCGCCCGGGAATCTGGGATCACCAACGACAACCCAGCCCGAAAGGCCAGCCATGAACCCCTTCGCTCCCGCCGTCGCCGACGCGCAGGCATCCGATTCGACGTCCTCCGCCCACCCCGCCGGTCGCGGCCGCTCGACCGCCGACCTCGGCCCGGTGCGGCCGAGCCCGCTCCAGCGCCTCGGCGGCGCCGCGCTCATCGCGGCACCCATGCTCATGACGGGCGGCATGCTCACCTCGCCCGAGCAGACCGGGCCCGGCGAAGCCGGGTACATCGCGTCGCTCGCCGCCGATCCGGCCCTCAGCCTCTGGTCGGCCAACCTGCTCCACTACGGCTGGGTGGCCCTCGCGCTCGGCGCCCTCGCGACGCTCGGGTTGCGCCGCGGCCCGCGCGGCCGCATCTTCCTGCCGATCGCCGCCGCCGTCCTGATGTTCGGCGCCATCCAGATGTCGGGTCTGCTGCTCTCGGACTGGTTCCTGATCAGCGCCGGCAACACGCTCGCCATCGAGGACGCCGTCGCGATGGACGCCGCCGCCAAGGAGTGGTCGGTCGCGATCTGGCAGTTCTCCGGCATGGGCGCCGGCATCCTCGGGATCGGTCTGCTCTCGCTCGCCCTGGCGCGGGCGAAGGCGATCTCGTGGTGGATCGCGCCGCTCGGCTTCCTGCCCTGGATCGTGCCCGCCTTCGGCCTCGGACCGGTCGGCGCCGTCGTCGGCGGCCTCTGCTACCTCCCGCTCATCGTCGCGGGCGTGCGGCTCGTCGCGGCGAAGTAGCTGCCGCATCGGAACGGCGGACGGGGTCGCGGCATCGCTGCGGCCCCGTCCGCCGTTCCGTGCGCGGCCGCTCGACGCGCGACGGACTGCGGACTACCGTGACGCCGGGAAGGGAGTGATCATGGGCATCCTCGCCGTCGACCTGTTCATCACCCTCGACGGGGTCTACCAGGCACCGGGCGGACCCGAGGAGGATCCGTCGGGGGGCTTCGAGTTCGGCGGCTGGCAGGCGCCGTACCTCGACGAGAAGTCGGGCGAGGTGATCGGCGCCGGCATCGACCGGCTCGATGCGCTGATGCTCGGCCGCAGGACGTACGACATCTTCGCCGACTACTGGCCGCGGCACACCGACACCCAGGTCGGCGCGAAGTTCGAGGCCGTGCCGAAGTTCGTCGCCTCCCGCACGCTCACCGAGCCGACGTGGGCGGGCACGACCGTGGTGCGGGATGTCACGGCCGAGGTCCCCGCGATCAAGGCGCGCTTCGACGAGATCCACGTGATCGGCAGCGGCGCACTCGCACGCAGCCTGCTCGCCGCGGACCTCGTGGACCGGCTGAACCTGTACCTCTACCCGATCGCCTTCGGCAGCGGGAAGCGGCTGTTCGACACGGGCGCGGTGCCCGCGGCGTTCACGCTCGCCGAGCCGCCGATCGCGTTCCCGAAGGGCGCGGTCGCCCTCGTCTACGAGCGCGCCGGCGTGCCGGTCACCGGCATCGACATGGACCCCGAGGGACGGTAGCGCCCGCACAGCGATTCGCCTGAGAATCCGCGATCTACAGGAGCCCTCGCGCGATCGCCTCCTGTAGATCGCGGATTCTCCTGTATGCCGTCGGCGGGACAGGCGCGGAGGACCGGGCGGGCCGGGGCGGCGGCCCGGTCAGTCGAGCTCCTGGAAGATCGTGAGCTGCAGGCCGGCCGGCCCGCGCAGGCGGGCGTTGACCGAGCGCCACGGGGTCTCACGAGCGGATGCCTCGAGTTCGGCGCCCGCGTCGACGAGCTCGTCGGTCACGGCAGCCGTGTCGTCGACCTCGAACGCGACCCGGATGCGGTCGCTGCGGCCGCCGTCGGTCTCGACGCGGTCGATGAACTCGACCTGCGCCGGGTTCGAGAGTTCGAGCGTCGCCCGACCGGCGTCGAGGATGCGCACCTCGGCGCCGCCGTCACCGCTGTAGGACTCCTGTTCGGGCATGCCGAGCACGTCGCGGAAGAACGCGAGCGCCGCCTCGAAGTCCTCGGCTTCCACCACGAGCCGCAACTGCCGCACCCGCCCGCTGCCGTGCGTCATGCCGTTCCCCCTTCGTCGCCGCCGCGGAGCAACGCCCGCAACGCCTGGATCGTGTCGGTCTCGCCCGGCGCCTTGTCGGGCCGGTACCCCTTGACGCGCGCGAAGCGCAGCGCGATGCCGCCCGGGTACCGGCTCGAGCGCTGCACGCCGTCGATCGCGATCTCGACCACCGTGATCGGCGACACGAAGACCGTGCTCGCCGTGCGCCGGGTCTCGATCTCGGGGAATCGCTCGGTCTGGAACCGCAGCAGCTCGTCGGTGAGCCCCTTGAAGGTCTTGCCGACCATCACGAACCCACCGGGCTCGACGAACTCGCCCTCGGCATCGCGAGCGCCGAGGTGCAGGTTCGACAGCCAGCCGGTGCGGCGCCCGGACCCCCACTCGGCGGCGAGCACCACGAGGTCGTAGGTCAGCACGGGCTTGACCTTGATCCAGCTCGCGCCGCGCCGGCCGGCGGCATACGGCGCGCCGATGCCCTTGACCACCACACCCTCGTGCCCGGCGGCCAGCGCGTCGCGCGCGACGCGCTCGGCGGCGTCGGCGTCGGCCGTGACCTCGCCCGGGATGCGGTGCTCCCCCGCGACCCGCTCGAGCTCGGCGAGACGCGTCGCGAGCGGCTCGTCGATGAGGTCGCGCCCGTCGACGTGCAGCACGTCGAAGAACCACGGATGCAGCAGCACCTCGCGCGCCGCCTCGGCGCCGAAGCGCGACATCGTGTCCTGGAAGGGCCGCGGTGCGCCGCCCTCGTCGAGCGCGAGCGTCTCGCCGTCGAGGATGAGCTCGCTCGCGGGGAAGCCGCGCACGACGTCGACCACTTCGGGCACGCGATGCGTGATGTCGGCGAGGTTCCGCGTGAAGACGCGCACGTCGTCGCCCGACCGGTGCACCTGGATGCGCGCCCCGTCGAGCTTGAACTCCACGGATGCCTCGCCCACCTGCTCGAGCGCGGCGGCCGCGCTCGGCGCGGTGCCGGCGAGCATCGGCATCACGGGCCGGCCGACCCGGAGCCCGACGGCCTCGAGGTCGCCGGGTGCGCCCGTGAGCGCGATCCGCGCGGTCTGGCCGAGATCGCCCGACAGCATCGCGGCTCGTCGCACGACCTCGCCCGGCCGCTCGGCGGCGCGCGCGATCGCGTCGGTCAACACACCCTCGAGGGCGCCCGTGCGCAGCTCGCCGAGGATCACGCGTGAGACGAAGTCCTGCTCGCGTTGCGTCGCACGGGCGCCGAGGTCGGCGAGCACGCGCGCCCGCTCCGCGGTCGACCCCGACCCGACCGCGCCAGCCAGTCGGTCGAGCGCGTCGTCGACGTCGAGGACCGTGAGCGTCGCGGAATCCGCCGCCTCGCCCATGCCGCCCTGCAGCGTGCGCCACCCGACGCCGACCCGGCCCTGCCGGGGCTTCGCGGTCAGGAAGCCGACGGCGGGCACGATCTCGTCGGGCGCGAGCCCCGCGAGCAGGCCCGCGAGCGCGTCGACCTTCGCGAGCCGCGACCGCGTGGACGCGACCCGCTCGACCGTCGTCACGACCTCGCCGAGCAGCACCCGATCATCCTCGCACCGTCCGCCGACAGTGGCGCGCCGCGGTTCCGCCTGTGTCAGCCCGCAGGCGTCATCGCGCTCGTCCCGTCGGAGAGCACCGGCGAGATGAGCCCGAACCCGTTGCCATCGGGGTCGATGAGGTAGCCCACTCGGCCGACGCCTTGCATGTCTTCTGCGGGGAGCATCTCGGTCGCGCCGAGTTCGACGGCGCGACGCATCACGTCGTCGATGCTGCCGTCGACCCCGATGACGAGGTTGCAGCCGTTCACGGGCGCACCGATCTCGGGCGCGGGCCCGTCGCGCTGGGTCAGGCCGCCGTTGATGCCCATGCCGGGCTGCCCCGACACGTTCCCGATGGCACCCTCGCCCGTGTCGATCGTCCAGTACGGCATGTCGCCGAACTGCGTGAAGCGCCAGCCGAGCAGGTCGCCGTAGAAGTCGACGAGCCGCTGCGGCTCGGTGGCGTGGATCTCGAAGTGCACGACCAGGTTGGCCATCGTTCCCCCTCGGATGCGACGCACCGAGCGGATGCCGGCGCGGATGCGCGACACGCTACGCCGCGGCGACGACATCCGTCACCCCTCGCACGGAGTCGTCGGCCGTTCGGGGGAGAATCGTCGGGTGCCCCTCTTCTCGCGCCGGACCGTCCCGGTCGACGACGCGCCGCCGATGCCGCGGCTCGTCGAGATCGGCGAGCCCGAGCGCGACTGGATCGACGCGCACGTCGCGCTCGTGTCAGACGCCGGGGCCGACCCCGACGACCTCGCGCAGGTGCGTGCGCTCTACGAGCGCTGGTCGGCCGGATGGCGCCGCATCAACCCGCCCGAACGCGACGACCCGGCGATCATGGTCAACGCCCTCGGCACCGCATTCGGCGACTACGTCGCTCGGCGCACGGGCCTGTCGTGGCGGCTCGCCGAGCACGCGCACGGGCTCGAGCTGGCGCTGTACCAGCCGCGCGGCCACGTGCTGCTGCACCCGATCGGCATCATCGACGAGCGGTGGCGCGCCGAGGAGCCGTCCGGGGCGTTCCTCGTCGAGACCGCTGAGCGCCTGACGCAGGCGCGCCGGCTCGCACACGGCGAGGGCGGCGGCCGACGGCGCTGATCGCGCTCGCCCCCCGGACTGGGCTGTTCCGCACCCTTGTCGGCCGAACGCACGAGGGATAGCGTCGCGCTCGAGGGCGCCGCGCGCTTCGACGCAGCGCGATCATCTGGGGGATGGTCCGATGTCCGACTTCTTCACCATGCAGGCCGGCGAGACCGCCGCGCCCGTTCCCGACGGGCCGGTCCTCTGCCAGGCGACACCCGCGATGCGCCGGATCCACCGGGTCTTCCTGTGGTCCTACGACGAGGCTCCGGGCCTGGTCCGGTCGGCGGCGGACGGCGATGCCGAACGCTCCCGCTACGTCGGCGAGGTGCTCGGCAACTTCGACAAGCTCCTGCACGTGCATCACGAGGGCGAGGACCTCTACATGTACCCGCAGCTCGGTGAGCGCGCGCCGGGCTGCGCGCTGCACATCGCGCAGATGCTGGCGCAGCACGAAGAGGTCAAGCAGATGCTCGACGAGCTCGCACCGGTCCGAGAGCGCTGGCGCGAGACCGCCGACGCCGAGCTCGGCGAGCAGCTCGCGACGAGCTACGAGGCGCTCTCGGCGACGCTCAAGGTGCACCTGCGCCGCGAGGTGACCGAGGTCACGCCGGCGGTCGAGAAGGTGCTCACCGAGGAGGAGTTCGAGAAGCTCTCGAGCCACGGCGTCGACGCGTTCGAGAAGAAGGTGGTGCTCGCGTACCTCGGGATGATCCTCGCCACGAACCCGCCCGAGGAGCAGCGGGCGTTCATCATGGACATCCCGCTGCCGATCCGGATGGCGTACAAGCTGGTCGGCAAGCGCCTCTATCGCACGCAGTACGCGACCCTGTTCCCCGGCCGCGAGATCCCGAAGACGATCTGACGGGGCGAGCCCCCGCTTGACGGATGGCGCGCCATTCGCTGCAATATATTGCATGCCGCTGATCGCCCGCACCGAGCGCCCGAAGTCGATGCGCGACCACGCGTACACGCACCTGCGCGACGCGATCGTCTCGGGCGAGCTCGCACCCGGCGAGCGCCTGCGCGATCCCGAGCTCGAGGCGTGGCTCGGCGTGAGCCGCACGCCGATCCGCGAGGCCATCGCCCGACTCGAAGCCGCGGGTCTCGTGCAGACCCGACGTGCGAAGCAGACCGTGGTCGCGCCGCTCGACGCCCGCACCGCACTCGCGGCGCAGCGCATCGCGGCGACCCTGCACGCCATGGCGGTGCGCGACGCCGTCCCGCAGCTCACCGCGGCCGACCTCGAGGCCATGAGCAACGCCAACGCCGCCTTCGCGAAGGCACTCCGCCTCGACGACGTCGACGCCGCCCTCGCCGCCGACGACGCGTTCCACGGCGTCGCGGTGCAGGCGTGCGCCAACCCGCTGCTGCCCGGTCTGCTCGAGCAGGTCACGCCACTGCTCCGCCGGCTCGAGCGCGCCCGGTTCGGTTCGCTCGCCGGACGCGGCTCGGTCGCCGACCACGACCGAATCATCGAACTCTGCGCCGCCGGTCTCGCCGACGAGGCCGCCGCCGCCACCCACGACAACTGGTCGACCCTCGGCCGGTTGCTGCACCTCGACGACGACGACGACGAGACCGCCACCGACGGCGACGCGGGCGACCCCGCGGCATCCGTCACCCCCACCCCCTGAAGGAGCACCATGGCCCTCGCCGACTTCCCCCGTCATCAGCTGACGTTCGGGCCGAGCCCGATCCATCCCGTCGACCGCCTGAGCGCCCACCTCGGCGGCGCCCGGGTCTGGATGAAGCGCGAGGACGTGAACTCCGGCCTCGCGTTCGGCGGCAACAAGACCCGGAAGCTCGAGTACCTCGTGCCCGACGCGCTCGCGAAGGGCGCCGACACGCTCGTCTCGATCGGCGGCGTGCAGTCGAACCACACCCGCCAGGTCGCGGCGGTCGCGGCGCACCTCGGCATGAAGGCCGTGCTCGTGCAGGAGCACTGGGTCGACTGGCCCGACTCGGTGAACGACCGCGTCGGCAACATCCTGCTCTCACGGCTCATGGGCGCCGACGTGCGCCTCTCGCCGGCCGGATTCAGCATCGGATTCCGCGACTCATGGAAGCAGGCGATCGCGGATGTCGAGGCCGCGGGCGGCACGCCGTACGCGATCCCCGCCGGCGCGTCCGATCACCCGCTCGGCGGTCACGGCTTCGCGAACTGGGCGCACGAGGTCGCGGCGCAGGAGGCCGAGCTCGGCGTCTTCTTCGACACCGTCGTGGTGTGCTCGGTCACGGGCTCGACCCACGCCGGCATGATCGCGGGATTCGCCGACCTCGAGCACAACTTCGGCGGGCGTCCGCGCCGGGTGATCGGCATCGACGCGTCGGCGAAGATCGACGAGACCCGCGACCAGGTGGCGCGCATCGCGCGGAACACGGCCGCGACGATCGGGGTCGGGCGCGAGCTGCGCGACGACGAGATCACGGTGCTCGAGGGCTGGGCGGGCGACCTGTACGGCATCCCGGTCGAGTCGACCGACGAGGCGATGCGGCTCACGGGCCGCCTCGAGGGCGTCATCCTCGACCCGGTCTACGAGGGCAAGTCGATGGCCGGCCTCATCTCGCTCGTCTCCTCCGGCGAGATCCCGACGGACTCGAACGTCCTCTACGCGCACCTCGGCGGCCAGCCGGCGATCAACGCGTACAGCGGCCGCTACCACTGACCGCCTGCCTCCCTCACCCCCGATTCACAGGAGTTCCGCCGATGTGCAGGACGGTTTCGCGTCATCCGTCCTGCACATCGCGGATCCTCCTGTGAACCGGCGGGGAGCACTCGGCGGCCGGCACCGTGGCGGCCGCGACGCGAGGGGGCGAGGGCGGATGTCGCGGGGCGGCGCTAGGGTCGGCCCATGGATGCACGCACCCGCGGGCGTGAGCGGCTCGCCGAGGTCGCGTCCGAGCTGATCGTGCGGCCGGATGTCTCGGTGGGGCGCATGTTCGGCTCCGAGGGATACTCGGTGCGCGGCAAGCTGTTCGCATTCGTCGAGCGCGGCGGCGACCTGGTCGTGAAGCTCCCCGAGGAGCGCATCGCCGAGCTCACCCTGGCGCCGATGGTCATGCGCGGCCGGCCCATGCGCGAGTGGGCGGTGGTCCCGTTCGAACGCGACGACGAGTGGGGCGGCATCGCGGGCGAGGCGTTGGGCTTCGTCGACGAGATCACGCCCTGACCTGGGGCGAGATCACTCCCTGATCGGGGGCCTTGTCGCTCCATGTTGGCAGTGGAAGCATGTGCGCATGCGACTCGTGGGGGCGATCGGGCTCGCCCAGCTCGTGTTCGGCGTACTCGGTCTCCGGAAGGCCTACGCCGAGGGGCGATCCGGCGACGTGCCGGGCTTCCCCGTGCGTTCGGCCGACGAGATGCGGCGCCGGCACTGGATCGAGGGCACCGAGCTGTCGGCCCCCACCGTCATGCTGCTCGTGCAGGCATTCGCGAGTCTCGCGCTGCTGTTCTCCCGGCGCCCGCCCGTCGTCGCGGCACGTACGCTCGGCGTGCTCGGCGCGATCATGAGCATCGGCTACCCGATCGAGCGGGTGTGGCGCGAGTCGCTCGCCGACCCCGACCCGGAGGTCACGCCGCTGACCGTCGGCGGGTTCCTGCTCGCGCTGAAGATGGCGATCCTCGGTTGGTCGGCCGGCCGCGGCCGCCGCTGACGCGAATCCCCAGCCTCTGCGCCTATCCTCGACGGGTGACCTCGATCGCCCCCGCCCGCGACGCCGTCGTGCTCGACGCGGACGACTGGCACGGGCGCGAGCGGGCGCACGCCGAACGGGCCGACACCCTCACGGCGGGTCACCGGGCGCGGAAGGCGCGAGGCGAGCGGCATCCGATCGAGGACTTCCTCTTCACGTACTACTCGTACTCCCCCGCGCTGCTGCGCCGCTGGCACCCGGGCGCGGGCGTCGAACTGGCGGATGCCGCGGGCACGCCGCGCGCCGCCTGGCGCTGGTACACGGCCGGCGCGTCCGAGCGCGCGCTGCGCGTGGACGCCGACGGCATGCGCGCCGAGAAGGGCGCGATGCTCGGCCTCGTCGAGCGGATGCTTCGGCGGACCGCCGCCCGACCTGCGCAGTTCGGCTGCTTCGGCCTGCACGAGTGGGCGATGGTGTACCGGCAGGGCGAGCACCGCCATCCGGTACCCCTGCGACTCGGCCAGGCGGCGACCGACGAGGTCGTCGAGGCGCAGGAGCTCCGCTGCACGCACATCGACGCGTACCGGTTCTTCACGCCCGACGCGATACCGCGCAACCGCTTCGCGCCGACCCGCGAGTCCCAGCCCGAGGTCGAGCAGCCGGGGTGCCTCCACGCGAACATGGACGTCTACAAGTGGGCGGTCAAGCTCGGCCCCCTCGTGCCGGGCGAGCTGCTGCTCGACGCGTTCGAGCTCGCACGCGACATCCGGTATCTCGACATGCAGGCCTCGCCCTACGACATGGAACCGTGGGGCGGCGAACCGGTGCGCATCGAGACCGCGGCAGGCAAGGCGGAGTACGTGCGCCGACAGCGCGAGTTCGCCGAGCGCGCGAACGCGCTGCGCGCGCACATCCTCGAAGGCCTGCCCGGATCTCCCGCGTAGCGGCACGGTCGACCGCGCTGCCTGTCGGAGCGACGACCCCGGTGCTAGCATCCGGAAGCGCCACCTTCCGCCGGCGGCGCCACCGTTCCGACGCTCCGACTGGAGGCCTGCATGCCCGGATCAGATGACCTCGTCGCCGGAGCGCCGGCCTGGGTCGACCTGACCACGACCGACCTCGACGGCGCGGTCGAGTTCTACACGAACGTCTTCGGCTGGACCGCCGATCGCAGCACCGACGAGCGGTACGGCGGCTACACGACCTTCCGTCGCGACGGCGAGCGCGTCGCCGGCGCGGGCAGCCGGTCGGATGACGACCCGTCGCCGCCGCACTGGAACGTCTACCTGCTGACCTGGAACGCGGCGGCGACGACCGAGCGCATCGCCGAGGCCGGCGGCACGGTGCTGTTCGAGCCGATCGACATCCCCGACATGGGCGTGATGGGGCTCGCGATCGACGCGACGGGCGCGGTCGTCGGCTACTGGCAGCCGGGCGGGCTGCCCGGCTTCGACGCGTTCGACGAGACCGGGGCGGCCACCCGCTTCGAGCTCGCCGCGAGCGACTTCGACGCGGCGGAGCGGTTCTACGCGCACGCGTTCCACTGGGACATCGAGCACGGGGAGGGCGAGCCGCGCTACGCCGTCTACCGGCACGCCGGCCGCACGTTCGCGAGGATCCTCGACGCGGCCGACCTGCTCGGCGCCGAACTGCCGCCGTCGTGGCACGTCGGGTTCCAGGTGGACGACATCGAGGCGACCGTCGCCCGCGCGGTCGCTGCCGGCGGCACGCTCGTCGTGCCGCCGTGGGACGTTCCGGACGGCCGTCGCGCCGGACTCTCCGACCCGAGCGGCGCGTACTTCGTGGTCGCGTCCCCGACCGCGACGACCTCCGAACCCACCGTGTCGTCGAACTCCGCGACGCCCGAGACGGCCGCGTAGGCATGGCCGCCTGGGACGTCGTGATCGTCGGCGGCGGCAGTGCCGGCCTCTCGGCGGCGCTCATGCTCGGTCGATCACGGCGGAGCGTACTCGTCGTCGACGGCGGCCGACCGCGGAACGCCCCGGCGCAGCACATGCACGGCGTCCTCGGACGCGACCACACGTCCCCGCTCGACCTGCTCGCGGCCGGTCGCGCCGAACTCACGCGCTACGCCGTCGCGGTCGAGTCGGGCGAGGTCGCCGAGGCGGCCGAGATCGAGGCGGATGCCGGTGAGCCGGGCGGCCCGTCGTTCGAGGTCGTGCTCGACTCCGGCGAGCGCCATCTCGCTCGACGTCTGCTCGTCGCCACCGGCCTCCGCGACGAGCTGCCCGACATCCCCGGGCTCGCTGAGCAGTGGGGCCGCGGCGTCGTGCTCTGCCCGTACTGCGACGGGTGGGAGGTGCGCGATCGGCGGATCGTCGTGATCGCCTCGGGCGCGGCGAACACCCACCAGGCGCAGCTCATGCGCCAGCTCTCGGCCGACGTGGTGTTCTGCACGCAGGGCGCGGTGCTCACCCCGTCGGCGCGTTCCGGGCTCGATGCGCGGGGCATCGTCGTCGAGGACCGCCGCGTGGTCGAGGTGTTCGCCGACGACGGCGGCCGACTCCGCGGCATCCGCCTCGAAGACGGGAGCGAGTGGGAGGCCGATGCCGTGTTCGTCGCGCCGAAGGCCGTGCCGCACGACGACCTGCTGCGCCGCCTGCGTGCGCGGTCGATGCGGCAGGGCGGCGCCGACCTCGTGCTCGTCGACGAGGACGGCCGCACGAGCGTGCGCGGGCTGTACGCCGCGGGAAACGTCGTGGGCGCGAAGTCGTCCGTGCCGTGGGCGATGTCGTCGGGGAGCCTCACGGGTGCCGCGATCAACGCCGACCTCGTCGACGAGGACGTGCGCAACGCGCTCGACGCGCGGAGCTGAACGGCGCCTGCCGGGCTGAGATCCCTCCTCCCGATCCGGGGGTTGTCCGGATACAGGCTCCCGCAGCGGAAGCCCTAGCGTGACGGGCATGACCTCGACTCCGACCGCGATCGCGACCCCGGCGGCGACCGCATCGACCACTCCGCCGGCGCCGCCCGCCACGAACCGGGCGCCGATCGGCGCCCGTCTCGGCTGGGTGTGGATCCTGCTCTCGTCCCTCGGGATCGCGGCCTTCGCCGTCGTGCCGTACCTGACGTCGTCGTTGCCCGCGCTGGCCGAGTCCGGCGCGGGCGGGCTGGCCGACCACTACGCGGGGCAGCCGCCGTTCGTCCTCGTGGCGTTCTACGTCCACATCGTCGCGGGAGGCGTCGCGCTCGTCGCGAGCCCGTTCCAGTTCTGGCGGGGCCTTCGCGACCGGGCACCTCGGGTGCACCGCTGGACGGGACGCGTCGCGCTCGCCGCGATCGGCGTCGCGGGCCTCGCGGGCCTCGCGCTCGCGCCGTTCAGCGCCGCCGGGCTGGTGGGCACCTTCGGCTTCGCGGCGCTCGCCGCGCTGTGGGTGCTGTCCGGATGGCGCGGATACCGCGCCATCCGCCGCGGCGACGTCCCGTCGCACCGGGCCTGGATGATGCGGACGTTCGCCCTGACGTACGCCGCCGTGACGCTGCGGCTCTGGCTGCCGCTGCTGATGTTCGCACAGGTGCCCTTCGCGCTCGCCGCGACGGGGACCTTCGACGCGGATGCCGCTTTCGTCAACGCCTACGCGGCGGTGCCGTTCCTCTGCTGGCTGCCGAACCTGCTCGTCGCGGAGTGGCTCATCCGTCGGCGCGGGCTTCCGTCGTACCGGCTGGCGGTCAGCGGAGCTCGAGCGTCATGAACACGCTGTTCGGGTCGGGCACGTAGTCGGCGAACGGCTCGCACTCGCGGAAGCCGTACTTCGCGTAGAGCGTGCGCGCCGGGCGGAAGAACTCCTCGGAGCCCGTCTCGAGGCTGAGTCGCGCGTACCCGCGGCGCCCCGCCTCGACCAGGACGTGCTCGAGCAGGCGCGCACCGAGCCCGCGGCCGCGAGCCGCGGCATCCGTTCGCATCGACTTCAGCTCGCCGTGGGCCCCGTCGAGCTCCTTCAGCGCAACGCAGCCGAGGAGGTCGTCGCCCTCGCCGATGGTCCAGAACGCGACCTCGGCCACCGAGAGCCCGCCGATGTCGAGCGCGTGCACGCTCTCGGGCGGCGACGTCGCGTACATGTCGGCGAGGTGATCCTCGAGCAGTCGGATGACGCGGGGGTCCGCGAGGTCGGCGGGGTGGATCTCGAGGGCGGGGGCGGTGCTCACCGGTTCATTCTCGCGCGCGGATGTTTCTCGGACGTGACGACGCCCGATCCCGCCGACGCCCGGGCCTGGATCAGCCCAGCGCGTCGATGACCTCGTCGACCAGCCGCACCTCGGAGGGGGTGTGGTCGGCCTCGGGCGTGAAGCCCATGCGCACGACGACGAGTCCCTCCGACGGCACGACGATGACCTTCTGGCCGTCGTGGCCGCTGGCGTAGAACGTGTCCTCGGGCAGCTCGGGCCAGCGGAGCGAGCCGTCGGGCAGCGGGTTGGTGCGCCAGCTCATGGCGTTGCCCGGGTCGTCGGTCTCGGCCGCCTCGGTCGGCGTGAGGCTCTGCGCCATCCACCCCTCGGGCAGCATCCGCTCGCCGTTCCAGACGCCGTCCTGCAGCGCGAACTGACCGACTGCCGCCCAGTCGCGGGGCGTCGCCCACATGTACGACGAGCAGACGGGAGTGCCGGAGGCATCCGCTTCGATCACGGCCGATGAGAGGCCGAGCGGGGCGAGCAGCGCCCGGCGCGGCAGGTCGGCGCCGAGGCCGGTGCGTTCGGCGAGGATGTCGCAGAGCAGCGTCGTGTTTCCGCTCGAGTACTCCTGCACGGTGCCCGGGTCGTGCTCGAGCGGGAGGCTCGCGACGTAGTCGCCCATGTCGGGCTCGAGGTAGAGCATGCGCGTGATCGGCGTGCCGAGGTCGTAGGTCTCGTCCCACTCGAGGCCGCTGGTCTGGCGGAGCAGGTCCTCGACGGTGATGTCGGCGCGCTCGTCGGTCCACTCCGGGCGGAGTCCGTCCTCGTCCAGGGCGACGACGCCCTGTTCGACGAGCACGCCGGTGAGCAGGCTCGTGACGGACTTCGTCATCGACCAGCCGAGTTGCGGGGTCGTCGCGTCGAAGCCGTCGGCGTAGCGCTCGCCGACGAGTTCGCCGTCCTTGACGACCACGACCGCTCGCGTGCCGAGGGCCGCACGCTCGGCCTCGGGCAGGTCGTCCCCGAACGCGGCGGCGATCGCCGCATCGATCGCGGGGTCGACGTCGGGCGCGGGCGCGTCGGTGAACGGGTTCGATCCCGCCTCGATCGACGTCGCCTCGGGGAGGTCCGGACGCTCGTCGGCGAGGGTGCACCCGAAGCCCTCGGTGAACCACGCGCGCTGGTGCGCGAGCTGGCCCAGCAGCGTTGCGGTCGTCGGGTCGCCCGCGCCCTGCACGTCGAGGTAGGGCACGAGCGGGTTCTCGGGGAGGTCGGTCGCCGGGTCCTCGCGACCGGCGACCTCGGTCACGGCGCACGAGTTGTGTGCGGCGTAGCCGGTGCCGGTCAGCAGGATCGGCTGCTGCCAGAGGTACACGCCCGTGAAGGCGGCGATGAGCACGAGGGCGAGGAGGGCGACGACACTGACGGCCCGGCGGAGGAGACGCACGAGCAAGGATCGTAACAGGGCGGACAGGCGTGTCCGGACCGCCCGGATCTGCGCGAGCCCTCCGCGAGCGGCGCGCGCGCAGCGTGCGATCGACCGCTCAGCGACCGAGCAGGTCGTTCAGCCAGCCCGGCCCGGCCACGCGCACGCCGGGCGCGAGTCGAGCCCGCAGGCCGCGGTCGGCCGTGACGACCAGCACCGGCTCCCCCGACGCAGCCAGCCGCGCGGCCTCCTCGACGATGGTGCCGTCGCCATCGGCGGGCGCCCGCACGAGGTCGATCCCCTCGGGGGCGGATGCCGCCTTCGCCGCGCCCTCGACGACGGCGACGATGCGCGAGATCGCGACGTGCGCACCGTCCGGCAGCGTGACCGCGGCTCCGGTCGCGAGCCGCGGCATCCGCTCGAGCAGTCTCGCCGCCGCGCCGGCCCGGTCGCGCCACCAGCCGTCGGGTCGCGAGCCCATGACGTTCGCCACGTCGACCACGACCACGACGGGCGGGGCGGATGCCGCGGCCTCGCGCTCCTCGGTCACCGCGGCGCTACCCCTCCTTGAGCGGCAGGATCTCGCCGCCGGTCTGGCACTCCGGGCAGTACTGCGCGGTCGTGCTCGCGAAGCTGAAGTCGCGGACCTCGCCGCCGCAGCCACCGGGGCAGGGCTCGCCGGCGCGACCGTGCACCTGCATCGCGTCGACCTTCGCCGCCTTCAGGCGGTCGATCGGGATGCCGCTGCGCGCCTCGATCGCGGCGCGGATCGTGCCGGTCGTCGCCTCGTACAGGCGGACGAGCTCGTCGTCGGCGACGGTCGAGGCGTGCGCGACCGGTGAGAGGCGCGCCGCGAAGAGGATCTCGTCGGAGTACGCGTTGCCGATGCCCGCGAGGGATTCCTGCTCCTGCAGGATCGCCTTGAGCTGCTTGCGGCGCCCGGCGACGGCACGGTCGAACTCGTCGCGGGTGAACGCCGGGTCGGCGGGGTCGGGGCCGTGCTTGGCGATCGCCGCGACCTCGGTCGCCTCGTCGACGACCCAGCAGCCGAGCGACACCCATCCGCCGGCGTCCGTCAGCTCGAGGACGGCGCCGTCGTCGAACTCGAGGGCGGCGAGCGTCGGCGGCGGCGGCTCGGCCTCGTCGTCGCGTTCGGCGGCGGCGTGGGCCGCGGCATCCGCCTCACCCGCACGCCAGCGCGCCCAGCCGTGGCGCCCGAGCGAGACGACGAGCAGCTCGGAACCGTCGAGCTCGATCGCGAACAGCTTGCCGTGACGCGTGACGGCGAGCACCCGTTCGCCGACGAGCGTCGTCAGCGGTCGGCTCCGCGTCTTCGTGACACGGAACTCGACGACGTCGACGGCGGAGACGGTGCGCCCGCGCAGCGTCGTCTCGAGTTCGTCGACGAGGGCCTGGACCTCCGGGGATTCCGGCATGCGGCCAGCCTCCCACGACGCGCGGACGGTGCCAACGGTCTACCGACCCGGTCATCCGGGGTTGCGGCCGGACTCGGCCGCACTGGCCGAGCCCCCACCGTGCCTAGTGGGTCGCCGCCCAGTTCTTCAGCGTCGTCAGGCTGATGCCCGAACGCGAGTCCTTCTTGCTGAGCCGCAGTGCCTTCGCGATCTGCGTCGCCGAGCAGCCACCGGCGTCGACGACGGTGACCCCCGCGGACGCCCCGGTGCCGTCAACGAACTTGCCCGACGAGTTCGCGAAGTACCGGCCCGCGGTCGGACGCGAAACGCTGTCGGGCAGCGTGGTCGAGCCGCACGAGTCGGCGCTGTCGGCGACGCCGTCGCGGTCGGAGTCGGATGTGGTCGCGCTGCCGCCCGAGCCTCCGGAGCCGCTGCAGGTGAACGTCCACGTCAGGTCGCTCGGAATCGTGCCGGAAGTGTCGAGGGACCAGCCGAGTCCGTACGTCATGCTGTAGGGAGCGGTAAACTTCATGCCGCTCGTCGCTGGTGCCTCCTCGAAGAAGATCGACGTGCCGGCGGAACCGCTGAGGATGATCAGGTCGCCCGAACGCGCTGGCGACACCGTCACGCCGACGACGTCGCCGGCGTTCAGCGAGATCATCCTGCTGACGTTCTTGGCGGTCACCTTCAGCCCGTTCAGGTCGCCGCACCCGCTGGCGACGCTGGCCGTTGTCGTGCCGCCCCGCTCGGGCTTCGCAGCGGATGCCGGCGCCACGGCCGTGGTGACGGTCAGTAGGACTCCGGCGGCGGTGGCCAGGGTGGCCAGGGCAGTGGTGCGTGCACGTGCTCGCATGGGGGAACCTCGCTCTCCGGTCGCGGCGCCAGGTCTCGACGCCGTGCCCGCCGAACGGGCGTGCGACTCGCCCCCTTGGATACCACACCCCCGCATGGTGGATCCATCGAACACCTGTTCATGGAGCGTTTCCACAGTGCGCTTGCGCTCTACTGTACGACGAGTCAGAATGCTGTACATGCGTACAGCCTCGGTCGTCGACGGCGACCTCACCGCCCGCGCGCGCATCGTCGCCGCGGCGCTCGATCGCTTCGCCGCGCACGGGTACGACGCGGCGACCATGCGCGACATCGCCGCGCGCGCGGGCGTCAGCACCGCGCTCGTCACCCACCACTTCGGCACCAAGCAGGCGCTCCGCGAGGAGTGCGATGCGCGCGTCGCCCGCTTCATCGCCGAGAAGCAGGATGCCGCGCGGCCGGCCGACGTCCTCGGCGAGGTGCTCGGCACGTTCGGCCCCTATCTCGCTCGCATGCTCGGCGACGGCGGCACGGCATCCGACGCCCTCTTCGCGCGACTCGTCGCGGTCGCCCGCGCGTCGGTCGACGAGGGCTCGGCGAGCGGATGGCTCCGCGCCTCGCTCGATCCGGACGCGCAGGCCGCCGCCCTCGTCCTCCTCGGCGTCGCCCCCCTGCTGCTGCTCGACCGGCTGGCGGCCTGGGCCGGCGGCGACCCCGAGGCCGCGCTCGCGCGTCTCGCCGTCCCACTCGCGGAGCTCTACTCCGACGGGATAATCACCGACGACCGGCTGCTCGCCGCAACCGGCCTCGTACCGGAGGAGTCACGATGAAGCTGCTGCTCGTCACCGCGGGATCGCGCGGCGATGTCGAACCGTTCGCCGCGCTCGCACGTCGCGCCGCGGCGAACGGTCACGAGGTCCGCCTGGCGGTGCCCGACAACTCCGGCGCCGACCTGACCGGCCTCGACGTGCGGAGCCTCGAGGCCGACTTCTCCGCCCTGATCGAGTCGCAGGGCGTGTCGCCGCTCGCGGCGATGCGCAACCTCCGCGAGGTCGTGCGGCCGGTGATGCGCGGCGTCATCGTGAACGCCGCGCACGCGGCGCTCGAGTTCCGGCCCGACGTCATCGCCTGGCATCCGAAGGTGCTCTCGGCGCCGGTCGCCGCCGACGCGCTCGGCATCCCGCACGTGCTCGTCGAGCTGGTGCCGGCGATGACGCCGACGCGCGAGTTCCCGGCCGCGGGCACCGTGACGCGCGACTTCGGACCGTTCAACCGGCTGACCTATCGCGCGGCCTCGGCCGCGGCCGGCATGTTCCGCCGCGAGGTCGACGAGGCGGCCGACGTGATGGGCGTCGGGCACCCGCACCCCGCTTCGGCGCCCGCTGCGACGCTGCTGCCGATCAGCCCCGCGATCCTCCCGCGGCCGGCCGACTGGCCCGACTCGGTCTCGCTCACGGGCGCGTGGCGCGCTCCGGCGCGGCCGACGGACCCGACGGATGACACCGGGCCGACGCCGACGACGGCCTCCGGCGACACGGCCGCCGACCCCGCGCTCGCCGACTTCCTCGACGGCGGCCCGTTCGCATACGCCGGCTTCGGCTCGATGGCGGCGGGCGACCCGGTCGAGCGCGGGCGTGCGCTCGTCGGTGCGGCACGGGCGCGCGGCATCCGCCTCCTCGTCGCGACGGGACTGGGCGGCATCGCCGTGCCCGACGAGCTGCGCGGCGACGACGTCTTCGTGTCCCGGGCGGTCGACCACGCCGCCGTGCTCCCCCGCGCGGTCGCGGCGATCCACCACGGCGGCATCGGCACGGTGCAGGCGGCGACCGCGGCGGGCACGGTCTCGATGGTGGTGCCGTTCATCGCCGACCAGCCGTTCTGGGGAGCGACGCTCCAGCGCAGGGGGCTGGCGCCTGCGCCGATCCCGCAGAAGAGGCTGACCGCAGCGCGTCTCGCCGATGCGCTGGGGGCCGCACCGGCGTTCCAGTCGGCCGTGGATGCCGCGGCCGCCCGGATGGCCGACGAGGACGGCGCGGCCGAGGCGGTCGGCGTGCTCGAACGGCTCGTCACCCGGCCGACGAAACCGGCGCTGCGGCATCCGTGACCAGGGTCGAGGGCCGCGACGCTCGCGGCGCCGATTGTGCGCGGCGCCCCGCAAGAGGATGCTGAACCCATGAACGACCGCGAGGAATTCCTGATCTGGGTCAACAACTCGCTCGTGCGGGCCGAGCGCGCGCAGTTCGACGGCGACGCCGCCCCGCGCCGCGCGATCTGGTCGAGCGGCGACGACGTGAGCGTCCTCGGCGCCTGGCGCAACGCCGTCGGCCGCGGCGAACTGCTGGAGGCGTTCGACGCCGTCGCGGCGAGCTTCACGCACTGCACCGACTACGCGTTCGAACTCATCACGTTCGACGTCTCGAGCGACATGGCGTACACGGTCGGCTACGAACGGATCTCGGCCACGAAGGACGGCTCGCCGCACACGGTCACCGTCCGGGCGACGCAGGTCTACCGCCGCGAGGACGGCGAGTGGAAGGTCGTGCACCGGCACGCAGACACGATGTAGCGCGGCGCGCCGGGTCGATGACGCCCCGCCGGGCCCGCGCAGTCGTCGGCTACAGCAGGATCGAGAGCGGCTGCTCGATGCGGCGGACGAACGCCGCCATCCACTGCGCCGCCAGCGCGCCGTCGATGACCCGATGATCGGCCGAGAGCGTCACGGTCATCACCGAGCCCACGGTGAGCCCGCCATCGTCGTCCACGAGCGGCACCCGGCGCGCGGCGCCGACCGCGAGGATGCCCGCATGGGGCGGACTGATGATCGCAGAGAACTCGGCCGTGCCGAACATCCCGAGGTTCGAGACGCTGAAGCTGCCGCCCTCGAGCTCGTCCTGCCGAAGGCGACCCGACCGGCCGCGCTCGACGAGGTCGGCGACCGTCTCGGCGACCTCCACGAGCCCGAGCCGGTCGATGCCGCGCACGACTGGCGTGAGCAGGCCGCCGTCGATGGAGACCGCGACGGCGATGTCGACCGACCGGTGCCGTCGGATCACCGTGCCGCCCCACGTGGCGTTCGCCTCGGGGACGTCGGCGAACGCCCCCGCGCACGCCTTCAGCACGAAGTCGTTCAGCGAGACGCGCGTCGGCGCCGCCTCGTTCACCCGACGCCGCAGCTCGAGCAGTTCGTCGACGCAGCAGTCGGCGGTGAGGAAGAAGTGCGGGACGGTCGTCGTGCTCTCGGTGACGCGGCGGGCGATCGCACGGCGCATGGGCGTGAGCGGGATCTCCTCGACGTCGTCGGCGGCCGGCGCGGCGACCACCGGCGCCGCGCCCGTCGGCGGGCCGTCCGCCCGCCCGCTCGCCGTCGCCGCTGCCGGCCCGGCCGCGTGCGCCTCGAGGTCCCGTCGCACGATCCGGCCGCCGGGACCGGTGCCGGCGATGCCGGACAGGTCGACGCCCTGCTCGCGGGCGAGGCGCCGCACGATCGGGCTCGCGAACCGGCGCGTCGCGCCGTCGCCCTCGGAGCCGTCGTCGGCGGCGATGCGCTCGGCGACCGGCGCGCCCGACTCGGGGTCGGCGGCCGAGCCCGTCGCGGGCGTCGACGCGGACGCCTCGACGTCGGTGGGCGTCGTCGGCACCACGGTGCTCGCGCCCGGCAGGTCCGCATCGTCGACCGATTCGCCCGCCTCGCCGATGACCGCGATCGGCTCGCCGATGGCCACCGCGGCACCCGCCTCGACGAGCAGCCGCAGCACCGTGCCATCCGACTCGGCCGCGTACTCGACCACGGCCTTCTCGGTCTCGACCTCGGCGAGCGGCGTGCCGACCGACACCTCCTGGCCGGGTTCGACGAGCCAGGCCTGGATCGCCGCCTCCGTCACGCCGGTGAGCACCTCGGGCATGCGGACCACCGTGGCCATCACGCACCGCCCATTCCCGCGCGGAGCACCTCGATGCCGGCCACGACCTCCTCGGTGCGGGCGATCGCCGCGCGCTCGAGCACCTTCGAGATGCTCGGACTCGCCTCGCCGCCGGTCACCCGCTGCACGGGCTGGTCGAGCCAGTCGAAGTACCGCCGCTGGATCTCGTCGGCGAGCCATCCGCCGTACGAGGTGCCCCTCGCGCCCTGTTCGACGATGAGCACGGCGTTGGTCTTCTTCACCGACGCCCCGATCGTCTCCCAGTCGATGGAGGCGCGGTCGAGCCAGCGGAGGTCGATGACGTCGGCGTCGAAGCCGGTCCGATCGACCGCCTCGAGGCAGTGCCGCACCATCGAGAGGTAGCTGATGATCGTCGCGTCTGCACCCTCGCGCCGCACGCCGGCGCGGCCGAACGGCAGCTGGTAGTCGAGGTCGCCCTCGGGGATCTCGTCGGCGGTGCCGTAGAGGTCGATGTGCTCGATCACCAGCACCGGGTCCTCGAGTGCGAGCGCGGTGTTCATGAGCCCCACGTAGTCGGCCGCGGTCGACGGGGCGACGATGCGCCATCCGGGGCTGGTCGCGAAGATGCCGGCGGGGTCCATGAGGTGCTGCGATCCGTAGCCGGAGCCCATCGCGACCTTCGTGCGCAGCACGAGCGGCACCGGGTTCACGCCGCCGAACATGTGCCGCGCCTTGCCGATCTGGTTGAAGACCTGGTCGGCGGCGACCCACATGAAGTCGGGGTACATGAACTCGACGACGGGGCGGAACCGCCCGTCGAGGGCCATGCCGCCGCCGAGCCCGACGAAGGCGTTCTCGCTGATCGGCGTGCCGAGCACGCGCCCGGGGAAGCGGGCCGCGAGCCCCTTCGTCGCGCCGTTCGTGCCGCCGGCGAGGCGGTGCACGTCCTCGCCGAGCACGATGATGCGCTCGTCCTCCTCCATGCGGCGACCCATGACGGATGCCACGGCGTCGACGAACTTCGTCGGCGTCATCGGCACGTCGGCGCCGATGGGTTCGAGCGTGCGGGCGTCGGCGAGTTCGCTCGCGTCGCCGCGGACGCCGACGTCGACGAACTCGGGGTCGGGCCAGAGGTCCGGGCGGATGCGCCGCTTGCCGGGCCGTTCGGGGTCGTCCTCGAGCAGCTCGCCGGTCGCGGCGCGCATCGCGGCCTGCGCCTGCTCGCGCACGCCCGCGACGTCGTCGGGGGAGGCGAGCCCGATCCGCTCCAGCTCGCGGGCGACTCGGAGCAGCGGGTCGCGCTCGCGCCACTCCGACTCCTCCTCCTTTGTCCGGTAGCCGAAGGCGCTGCCCGGGTAGGGGCCGTTCTGGTGGAAGTAGCGGTAGACCTCCGCCTCGATGACGGCGGGCCCGTCGCCGGCGCGGAGCACCCCCTCGGCCTCGCGCATGGCGAGGTGCACGGCGAGCGGATCCATGCCGTCGACCCGCCACGCGGGGATCGCGAAGCCCAGGCCGCGCGCGGAGAGCCGTGGTTCGGCCGTCGACTCGTCGACGTTCGTCGAGACGGCGTACCGGTTGTTCTCGATGAAGAACGTGAAGGGCAGCTTCCACGCGGCGGCGAGGTTCATCGACTCGAGCACGGAGCCGATGTTCACCGCGCCGTCGCCGAAGTAGCTCACGGTGAGGTCGCTCGTGCCCGCGTGGCGCTGCGCCCACGCGTTGCCGGCGCCCATCGGCACCCCGCCGCCGACGATCGCGTTGGTGCCGAGCGCGCCGGCCTCGAACCACTGCAGGTGCATCGACCCCCCGCGGCCACGGCAGTATCCCTGTGCGAGCCCGAGGATCTCGGCGAGCGTGCGCCGCAGCACCTCCTTTACGGGCGGGGTGACGATCGCGGCGAGTTCGTGGCGGCCGCCCGCGACGTGCGTGAGCGCCTTGGCGAGGAACTGGTGGTGGCCGCGGTGCGAGCCGTTGATCGCGTCGCTCGAGCGGAGGCCGATGATCGAGCCGACCGCTCCGCCCTCCTGGCCGATGCTCGAGTGCGCCGGACCGTGCACGAGCGCCTCGCCGGCGAGCTCGAGCACGGTCTCCTCGAAGGCGCGGATCAGGTGGAGCTGGGCGAGCATTCCCGTCAGGAGATCGGGGTCGGCCGCCTCCCAGTCCTCCGGCGTCGTCACGAGTTCGACCCATGGCCGGGCCGGGTCGAGCGGTCTGCGGTCGGGCATCGTCCCTCTTCCCCATCGACGAAGGATGCGTGGCGCACACGGATGCGCTGGTGCCGATGGTAGTCCCGATTGCATCCAATCGGAAGGCTCAGCCCACGGATTGCTCGACTTCAAGCGCGTTTCGCGCCATGCTTGTATCCAATCAAGGAGGATTGCGATGCCACTCCCCGGGATGCGCGGCAGCGACCACTTCGGCGTCACGGTGCCCGACCTCGACGAGGCCGACGACTTCCTCGTGCGCGTGCTCGGTGCCGAGCGCTTCTACGAACTCGGCCCGTTCGCGTTCGACGAGGGCGACTGGATGGCCGAGCACCTGAACGTCCACCCCCGCACCGTGATGCGCCGGCTCCGGTTCTACCGCCTCGGCAACGGCACGAACCTCGAGGTCTTCGAGTACGAGCCGGCCGACGGGCAACGGCCGGTGCCCCGCAACAGCGACCTCGGCGGCCACCACCTGGCGATCTACGTCGACGACCTCGACGCCGCCGTCGACTTCCTGCGCGCCGAGGGCGTGCGGGTGCTCGGCGAGCCGACGGCGAGCCGCAATGCGAGCGAGGGGCAGCGCTGGGTCTACTTCCTGAGCCCGTGGGGCATGCAGTTCGAGCTCGTCAGCTACCCGGACGGCAAGGCGTACGAGCGCGGCCTCGACCGCACGCTGTGGCATCCCGTCCATCCGGAGCGGTAGGCATGAGGGCATGACCACCACGACGGGCGAGCGCGGCACGCGCGGCGGCGACGCGGGCGCCCGGATCGCCGAGCGGCTGCGCGACCGGATCCTCCGCGGCGAGGTGCCGCCCGGCACGCGCATCCGGCAGGAGGACGTCGCCGCGCAGTTCGGTGCGAGCCGGGTACCCGTGCGCGAGGCCCTCCGCATCCTCGAGCACGACGGACTGGTCACGCTCGTCGCCAACACCGGAGCGTGGGTCTCGCGCCTCACGCTCGAGGAGTGCGACGAGATCTACCAGATGCGCGAGCGACTGGAGCCCCTGCTGCTCCGCCTCAGCGCACCGCACCTCACCGAGGCCGACCTCGACGAACTGCAGGGCCTGGCCGAGCGGATGTCGGCGACCACCGACGTCGACGAGTTCCTGGAACTCGACCGCGCGTTCCACCTCGGCGGCTACCGCGGGGCGACCACGACCCAGCTCGGCGAACTCGTCGTGAAGCTGTGGAACACGACCCAGCCCTACCGCCGGGCCTACTCGCGCTCGATGGGCGCCGACGCCGCGCGCATCGTGCACGACGAGCACCACCTCATCGTCGCCGACCTGCGCGACGGCGACGTCGACGACGCCGAGCGCGTGCTCGCCGGACACATCCGGCGCACGAGGCGACGGCTGTCGCGGCATCCGGAGCTCTTCGAGGCTCTGCAGGCGTAGCGCGCGCCGGCTCAGCCGAGCGCGGCGACGAGCGCGGCGAGGTGGGATGGCGCGGGCTCCAGCTCGCCGCGCTCGATGCGGTGCGCGAGCACGACGACCGCCTCGTTGACCGGCGTCGGGATGCCGAGCCGGCCACCCTCGGCGACGACGTGACCGTTGAGGTCGTCGACCTCGCTGTGCCGGCCCTTGCGCCAGTCCTGCAGGACGGTCGTGGTCGCGCCGGGCACGACGAAGCCCGCGAACAGCTTGTCGGTCATGATGTCGACGACCCTGCCGGGATCGGCGACCTCGCTCGCGTCGAGGCCGAAGATCGGCAGCACCGGATGCCCCAGCGCCCGGCCGACCGCGAGGGCCTCGTTGCCCGCGGCGACCATCACGTCGCGGAATCGCGGTGCGTGCAGCGCGTCGAGCATGGGCAGGCCGAGGATCGCCGAGGTGACGAGCAGCGTGCAGTTGCTGACGAGCTTCATCCACTTCGCGGCCTGGATGTCGTCGACGGGCTGGACGGTGCCGGAATGGTGCAGCAGCGCGGAGATCTCGCCCACCCGCTCGGCCGGTCCGCCGGGCAGCGCGCCCACGGCGAACCATGATCGGGGCACGCCCGTGTGGCGGTGCACGATGCCCGGTTCGTCCATCGTCGCGGAGCACTCGATGACCGTGCCGAGCGTGCGACGCGCGCCGACGACGTCTTCGATGACCGGCGCGGTCATGCCGTTCTGCACGCCCACGAGCAGGCCGTCGTCCGCGAGGTACGGCTCGATGAGCTGCGCCGCCCAGCGCGAGTCGTAGGCCTTCATGAGCATGAGCACGACGTCGAACGGATGCCGCAGCTCGGCGACCTCGCAGAGGTGCATCGTGCGCGGGCGCACGTGGAGCTCGCCCTCGGGCGACTCGATCCGGAGCCCCTCGGCGCGCATGCGTTCGACGTGGGCGGGCCACTGCTCGATGAGCACGACGTCGAGCCCCGCCGCGGTGAGGTCGGCCCCGATCGAACCGCCGTTCGCACCCGCACCCAGGACCGCGATCCGCTGCTCGCCCATGACGCCTCCGCACCCCCACCGGAACGCGACGAGAATACAGCAGGGATGTACACGATTGCGCGAATCCGCTGCTAATTTGGAGCGGAACGGTATCGCGTGTTCATCATCGGTGAACACTTCTCGACGACGAGAGCAGGGGCCATGATCCTCCACATCGCGACCTTCCGCTGGAAGGACGACGTCACCGAAGCGGATGTCGCGGACCTCACCGAGGCCCTGCTCGACATGGCGTCGCGCATCGGCGAGATCCGCTCGTACACGGCCGGACCGAACCTGCACCTGCGGCCCGGGGGCGCCGACTACGGCGTCGCCGCGCTCGTCGATGATGCGGCCGGCCTCGACGCGTACCTGGATCATCCGGAGCACAAGGCGGTCTACGACCGGCTCCTGGGTCGCATGATCGCCGAACGCACCGCGGTCCAGCTCCCCCTCGCGGAGGGCTCCTTCGCGTGAGCTCGATGCGCGCCGCCGTGCTGCACGAGGTCGGCACGCTGACGATCGACGAGGTGCCCGTGCCGGTCCCCGATCGCGGCGAGGTCCTCATCCGCGTCGGCGTGTGCGGCGTGTGCGGCAGCGATGCGACGGAGTACGGTCGCGGCCTGGTGCTCGCGCAACCGCCGGTCACGCTCGGGCACGAGTTCGCCGGCGTGGTGGAGGCGGTCGGCGAGGGGGTCGACTCGATCGCCGGCGGCGCGACGGTCGTGTGCGGGGCGGGCGTCTCATGCGGCCAGTGCGGCCCGTGCCGGAGCGGCCGCACCAACCTCTGCCGCAGCTACACCACGATCGGGTTCCACCACGACGGCGGGCTCGCCCAGTACGTCACGGCGCCGGCGGCGATCGTGCTCGACGTGAGCGACTCGGGGTTGCCGATGGACACGCTCGGACTCGCCCAGCCGATGGCGATCGGCGTGCACGCGGTGCGCCGCAGCGGGCTTCGCGCCGGGCAGGATGCGGTCATCGTCGGCGTCGGGGGCATCGGCGCGTTCATCACGTTCGCGGCCGCGGCGACCGGCGCCCGCGTGCTCGTCGTCGACCCGAACGAGGAGCGGCTCGAGCTCGGCGCGCGGCTGGGCGCCGCCGAGACCCTCCGGGCCGGCACGACGCCGCTCGCGGACCGGCTCGCCGAACTCGGCATGAAGCCCGACGTGTTCTTCGAGGTGAGCGGCTCGGCGCCCGGTCTCGCATCCGTGCTGGAGGCCGCGAAGCCGGGTGCGACCATCGTGCCCGTCGGCGTGCAGCGCGGCGAGCCGCAGCTCCATCTCGCGCGCGTCACGCTCGGCGAGTTCCTCGTCGTCGGCACGGTCGCGCACGTGTTCGCGACGGACTTCCCCGAGGCGGTGCGGCTGCTCGGCACCCGGCCGGACTGGTCGGATGTCGCGCCCGATGTCATCCCGCTCGACCGCGTCGTCGACGAGGCGCTCGAGCCGATGCTGCGCGGCGGTCCAAGGCGCATCAAGGCCCTGGTCGACCCGCGGATCTCCGAGCCGCGGCCGGCAGTCCACACGCGGGAGTAGCCCGCAGGCTCAGGCTCCGAGCTCGTCCATCGAGCGCAGCACGTCGACCGCCGAGCCGATCGGAGCACCTCCGGTGGCCGGCTCCGATCCCGGCGCGGCCGGCATCGCCTGGTTCTGCTGACGCCGCCCGACGACGAACCAGACGCCCCTGGCGACCGTGTCGCCCTCGTTCACGTAGAGGTGCGGCCGCACGGAGTCGAACTCGAGCGAGTCGCCCGGACCGAGCCGGTAGGTGTCGAAGTCGAGGTGGAGCGTGAGCTGCCCCTCGACGAGGTAGGCGTACTCGACGCCGGCGTGACGCATGAGCTTGCCCTCGACCGAGCTGCTCGCGCCGGGCTCGTAGGTGACGAGCAGCGCATCGGCCGGACCGCCGCTGCCGGCGGCGAGCCGCTCCCAGCGCACGCCGTTCTCCATCTCGATCACGGGGTTCTCCGCCGCCCGCTGCACGGGAGGCAGTTCGGGCCCGCGGTGGCCGAAGAACGGTGCGGGTGCGGCGCCGGGCGCGCCCATGCCGAGCAGTTCGTCGAGCGAGGCGCCGAGGTGGTTCGCCAGCGCGTAGAGGGTCGCGACCGACGGCTGGGTCTTGCCGATCTCGACCTGCGAAATGAGGCTCGCCGACACCCCGAGCGCCTGCGCGACGCTCCGGAGGCTCATCCCCCGGTTCAGTCGCGCTTCGCGAAGGCGTTCACCGAGGCTGTCCGCCATGTGTGCTCTCCCGTCCATCTGCACGGCCGCTCCGTCGGCCCTGCAGGCCCGGCCGTTGCTGGCCATTCTAGGGCTCGGGACACGATCGAATGTTAAGCTGTGCTGTACGCGGCGTACAGTGGCGCGCGGAGGATCGTCAGGGGAGGTCTCGATGAAGAGCACCGGTTCGACCGGACCGAACGCCGTCGACTGGGAGGAGCGCGTCGACGTCGCCCGGTTGCGCGATGCACGCCTCGCCCGGCTCAAGGCCCAGCTCGAGACATCCGAGCTCGGCGCGGTCCTCGCATTCGACTTCTCGAACATCCGCTACATGAGCGCGACCCACATCGGCACGTGGGCGATGGACAAGCTGATCCGGTTCGCGCTGCTCACCCGCAACACCGATCCGATCGTCTGGGACTTCGGCTCGGCGGCGAAGCACCACGCCCTGTACAACCCGTGGCTCGACCTCACGACGGCCGAGATGGATGCCGACCCGAACGCGCCGCACGAGGGCGCCAAGCGCCCGCGACTCGAGTCCGGCGCCCGCGCCGGCATCTCCACGCTGCGCGGCGCATTCCCGCCCGACGCGGGGATCGCCGAGGGCGTCGCGAAGAAGGTCAGGCGGGAGCTCGAGAAGTTCGGCGTCGCCGACCAGCCGCTCGGCGTCGACGTGATCGAGCTGCCCATCCTCTTCGCCCTCCAGCAGGAGGGCATCCGGGTCGTCGACGGGCAGCAGGTGTTCATGGAGGCGCGGCGCATCAAGACCCCCGACGAGATCCGCCTGCTCACCCAGGCCGCGTCGATGGTGGATGCCGCCTACGAGGAGCTCTACCGGTTCCTCCGCCCCGGCGTGCGCGAGAACGAGGCCGTCGGACTCGTCGCCAAGACGCTCTACGACCTCGGGTCGGAGTACGTCGAGGGCGTGAACGCGATCTCCGGCGAGCGCTGCTCGCCCCACCCGCACGTGTTCTCCGACCGGCTCATCCGCCCCGGCGACCCGGCGTTCTTCGACATCCTGCACAGCTGGAACGGCTACCGCACCTGCTACTACCGCACCTTCGCGGTCGGGTCCGCGAGTTCGGCCCAGCGGGACGCGTACACGAGGGCGCGCGAGTACATGGACCGCGCGATCGCGCTCGTGAAGCCGGGCGCCACCACGGCCGACATCGTGAAGGTGTGGCCGACGGCGCAGGAGTTCGGCTTCCCCGACGAGGAGGCCGCCTTCGCGCTCCAGTACGGCCACGGGGTCGGCCTCTCGATCTGGGAGAAGCCGATCTTCTCCCGGCTGACCTCGCTCGACCACCCCGAGGAACTCCAGGAGGGCATGGTGTTCGCGCTCGAGACGTACTGGCCGTCCTCCGACGGCTGGGGCGCGGCGCGCATCGAGGAGGAGGTGGTCGTCACCGCCGACGGCTGCGAGGTCATCACGAAGTTCCCGGCCGAGGAGCTCATCGTCGCCGGACGCCGCTACTACACGGTCGACGGGCCGCTGAATCTCGAACGCGACTCGCAGTCGCACCGGAACACGACCTGGGGTCGGGGGGAGGCGTGACGGCGACGCTCGGCTTCCTCGGCCTCGGCACCATGGGCGGCGGGATGGCGCGCCGGCTCGTCGACGCCGGTCACGACGTCCGGGTCTGGAACCGGTCGCCCGAGGCGGCCGACGAGCTGGTCGCCGCCGGTGCGGTGCGCGCCGACGCCCCGGGCGACGCGCTCGCGGCCGACGTGTCGTTCTCGATGCTGGCGAACGACGAGGCGGTCGAGGCGGTGCTGACGGATGACGCGATCCGCGCGGCATCCGGGAACACCCACGTCGCGATGGCCTCGATCAGCCCTGCGCTGGCGGACCGCCTGACCGACCGGTTCGCCGCCGCGGGGGCGACCTACGTCGCGGCGCCCGTGCTCGGCCGGCCGGCCGTGGCCGCCGAGGGGCAGCTGAACATCATGGCTGCCGGGCCGGCCGCAGCGGTGGATGCGGTCGAGCCGTACCTGTCGGCCATGGGCAGGCGGATCTGGCGCCTCGGTGAGCGGCCGTCGGTGGCGAACGCAGTGAAGGCCGCGGTGAACTACAACATCATCCACGCCATGCAGGCGCTCGGCGAGTCGATCGCGATGACCGAACGCCAGGGGGTTCCGGCCGAGCAGTTCGTCGACCTGCTCTCGAGCACGCTGTTCGGCGGCGTGGTCTACGGCGGATACGGCGGCATCATCGCGGAACAGCGGTACACGCCGCCGGGATTCCACATCGCGCTCGGCCGCAAGGACCTCGGGCTCGCCGAGGAGGTCGCCGCGGCCGGCGGGGTGACGCTCGCGACGATGCCCGCGCTCGTCGCCGTCTTCGAGCGTGCGATGGCCGACCCCGACCTGAAGGACGCGGACTGGAGCGCGATCGCCGAGGTCAGCCGCCGCGACCTGCTGTGACCGGGCCCGGCGCCGGGGGCCGACCGCGTCGAGTCGTCCGCTCAGGCTGCACACCGCCGCCCTACGTGATGCTCCACCCGCGGTCGACGTAGAGGTTCACGGCCGAGACGCCGCGGTTGCGGAGCAGGAACTGCACCGCGTCGACCACGTCGACCATCGTGGCCAGCTTCCCGCCCGGCGTGCGCCGCTCGTACTGCTCGAGCACGCCCTCGGGCTTGTTCGCCCAGAACGGGCTGTCGCCGATGATGCCGGGGTGCAGCGCGTTGACGCGGATCGGCGCCAGTTCGAGTGCGAGCGTGTTGACGAGCCCCGTCACGCCGCCGTTGATCGACGACACCGTGGTCGAACCCGGGTACGGCAGGTCCTTCGCCCGGCCGCCGAAGAGCACGATCCCGGTGTCGACGCTCGGCTCGAGCCGGTCGATCAGCGCGTGCACCGTCTCGGTGTACCCGATGAGCTTCAGGGTCACCAGGCGCGTGGCCCGGTCGATGTCGTAGTCGCGAACCGTGTTCTGGTCGCGCTCGATCGCAGCGAGCACGAGCCCGTGCACCTGCCCGATCGAGCGGAGCTGCCCGGCGATCGACTTCGGCTCGGAGATGTCGAGGGCGACCCCGCTCGCCAGCGGCCCGAGCGAGCCGGCGATCTCCTCGGTGCGCGTGCGGTCGCGGCCCGTGATCACGACCCGGTCGCCTCGCGCGACCGTGTCGCGGGCGAGTTCGAGCCCGATTCCCGAGGTTCCGCCGACGATGACGATCGTGCGTTCACTGCCTGCCACGGCGCAGCCTCCTGAAAGTGTTACTGGACATCGTTGTGCAGCATTGCTTAACCTGAGTCAAGTCGACCGCTTCGGTGGAAGTCAAGTGGCCCACCGCCCCGACGACCCCGACGGCCGGCCAGCGCGACGACGCGCACGACAGCGAGTCAAGGAGGATGAGCGTCACAATGAGCGGCACCCCGGCACCCATGCCCGGTCAACCCATCGTGTTCCGCAACGGGATCGTCCTGAAGATGGACGACGCCCACACCGTGCTCCCCGAGGGCGACGTCCTCGTCGTCGACGGGAAGATCGCCGAGGTCGGCCCCGACGTGCCGGCTCCGGAGGGCGCGTTCGAGATCGACGCCAGGGGCGGCATCCTGCTTCCCGGCATGGTCGACACGCACCGCCACATGTGGCAGACGGCCATGCGCGCCTACGGCAGCGACTGGACCCTCACGCAGTACTTCGTCTGGTACTACCTCGAGCACGGCATGAAGTTCCGTCCCGAGGATGTCGCGGCAGGCAACCTGATCTCCGCGCTCGACGCCGTCGAGTCCGGCGTGACGACGAGCGTCGACTGGTCGCACGGCCTCCGCACGGTCGACCACGGCGAGGCCGCCTACGAGGCGCTCGCCACCTCGCCCGGCCGGTACGTGCTCGCCTACGGCAACCTCGCGCAGGCGCCCTGGGAGTGGACCCAGGACCCGGCCGTCCGCAACCTCATCGAACGGGCCCGCGACGACTCGCGGATGTTCGGCGCCCAGATCGCGTTCGACGTGCCGGGCGACGAGAGCTTCCCCGAGCAGCCCGCGTTCGACACGGCGCGCGACCTCGGACTGAAGGTCACCACGCACGCGGGCGTGTGGGGTGCGACGAACGACAACGGCATCCGCCTCATGTACGAGCACGGTGCGATGCAGCCCGGCAACATCTACGTGCACGCCGCGACGCTGAGCGACGAGTCGTACCAGATGATCGCCGCGACCGGCGGCTCGGTCGCCCTCGCGACCGAGAGCGAACTGACCTGCGGCCAGGGCTACCCGCCCGCGCACGCGCTGCGCAAGCACGGCATCCCGGCCTCGATGTCGGTCGACACGAGCGTCTGGTTCAGCGCCGACATGTTCTCGGCGATGCGCACGACCATCGGCGCCGATCGCGCGCTCGAGCACTACATCGCCCACCAGACCGACGAGACCGTCACGCACGCGAAGATCCGCGTCGAAGACGTCGTCGACTGGGCGACGCGCGGCGGCGCGAAGGCGCTCGGCAAGTGGGACGAGATCGGCTCGCTCGAGCCCGGCAAGCTCGCCGACGTGGTGCTCATCAAGAACGACGACTCGCCGACGATGGTGCCGATCGTGAACCCGTACGGGCACGTGGTCTACCAGGCGGGCCGCGGCGACGTGCACACCGTGCTCGTCGGCGGCGAGCCGGTCAAGTGGAACGGCAAGCTCGTTGCGGGTGACCTCCCCTCGGCGAAGCGCCAGCTCGAGGACACGGTCGAGTTCCTGCGCTCCGAACTCGGCGAGGAGACGTGGAAGGCGGGCATGAACCCCGAGATCCCGGAGACCGAGATCCTCACCAACCCCTACCAGTACCGGCGCAGCGACGCGCAGCACGCGCACTGACGCGTCGGGAGGACGGGTGGTCCGGTCCGACCCCCACGGGCCGGCCTCCCACCCGTCACCCGCCGGTCATCGGGTGCGCGTCACCTTGCTGAGCCCGACCGGCCGGTCCGGGTCGAGGCCCCGCCGTGCCGAGAGCTCGGCCGCCAGCACCTGCAGCGGGAGGACCTCGAGGACGGGCACGAGTTCGTCCGGAACGCCGGGCGGCGTCTCGATCTGCGCGGCGCCCGGGAGGATGCCCGCACCGACCTCGAGGATCCCGGCCCCTCTCGTCGACGCCGCGGCCGCGAACTCCGCCACCGACTCGCGCCCGGCCGCCGCCCCGGTCAGCGCGACCACGAGGGTCGTGTCGTCGACCTGTCCCAGCGGCCCGTGCGCCGCGTCGGCGGCGCTCCAGCCGGATGCGGCGACGCCCGACGTCTCCATCAGCTTGAGCGCGCCCTCCTTCGCCGTCGCCATCGAACCGCCGCGGCCGACGAGCACGACGCGGTCGGTCCGAGCGTGCTCCGCCGCGATCGGGACGACCTCGCGTGCCAGCCGGTCGAGCAGGCCCTCGGCCTCCACGGCGAGCGATTCGATCTCGTCGGCGAGCGCGGCGAGGTCGTCCCCCGCGACGGCGCGCACGAGGGTCCGGATCGCGAGCAGCTCGGCCGTGTAGCTCTTGGTGGCCGCGACCGAGCGCTCCGGCCCGGCGGCGAGATCGAGGTGCGCGTCGGCGAGTTCGGCGAGCTCGCTCGAGGCGTCGTTGGTGATCGACACGAGCGGCAGGCCGGCGAGGCCGAGCGCCCGCACGGTGGCGATCAGGTCGGGCGATCGACCCGACTGGGAGATCGCGACCTGCACGCCGAGCGGGAACGCCGGCGTCACCCCGAGCACGCTGTGCACGCTCGGCGTCGTCAGGAGCGCCGGGAGGGCGAGGACGCGCTGCACCAGGTACTGGCCGTAGATCGCCGCGTGGTCGCTCGAGCCGCGGGCGACGAACGCCACGAGGTCGGCTGCCGCGTCGCGGACCACGTCGACGGCCGCCTGCCAGGCCGGGCGCTGGGTGGGGATGAGGTCGCGCCACCGGGCGGGCTGCTCCGCGATCTCGGCGCGCATGAGCGCGCCGGGCGCTGCGGGTGCGCCGGGCGCCGCGGGCGCGCCGGGCGCCGCGGGCCCGCCGGGCGCCGTCGGCGCCATCGCACCCCCGCTCACGAGCTCAGCCCCGTGATCATCGACACGAGCTCGTTGTGGCTCGTCTCCGCGACCCGCCGCGTGCCCACCTGCCGCCCACGGCGGAGCACGGTCACGCGGTCGGCGATGCGGAACACCTGCTCCATGTTGTGACTCACGACGAGCACCGCGGCGCCGCGCGCCTTGAGCTTCAGGATGAGCTCCTCGACCTTCGCGGTCTCGGCGACGCCGAGGGCGGCGGTCGGCTCGTCCATGAGCACGAGGCGGCTCGCCCAGTGCGTGGCGCGCGCGATCGCGATCGCCTGCCGCTGCCCGCCCGAGAGGTCGCTCAGCGTGGCCTTCGCCGTCGGGATGCGCACGTCCAGGTCGTCGACGAGCTGCTGCGTCTGTCGCGCCATCTCGGTGCGATCGAGCAGGCCGAACGGCTTCCTCCGCAGTTCCCGGCCGAGGAAGAGGTTCATGTAGACCGGTTGCAGGTCGACGAGCGCCAGGTCCTGGTAGACGACCTCGACGCCGTTCGCACGGGCGTCCGAGGCATCCCGGAACGCGACCCGCTCGCCCCCGAGCCGGATCTCGCCGTCGGTGGGCTGGTGCACGCCCGAGATGATCTTCACGAGCGTGGACTTCCCGGCGCCGTTGTCGCCGACGAGCGCCACGACCTCGCCCGCCTCGACCTCGAGGTCGAAGCGCTCGATCGCGACGATGCCGCCGAAGTGCTTGCTGATGCCCGTCAGGCTGAGCGGGTTCATCGTGCGGTCTCCATTCCCTCGTTCGCGTCGGCGATGCCGAGCGGTCGCGACCCGTCGGCCGACCAGAGCCCCTCGAGCCTCGGTTCGCCCGAAGCGAGGCCGCGGATGCCGGCGGTGAGCGCGCGGGTCACGAACACCTGCGGCCGGAAGCCGAACACGACGGTGTCACCGGGTCGCGCCGCGCCATCCGCCACCGGGATCGTCGCGTAGTAGTCGATCGCCTCGGCCGCGGGCATCTCGACCGCCAGCGGGGTGACGGATGCCGCGTCCGCGTCGCCGCCGACGATGAGCGCCTCGGTCGCGGCCTCCCCCAGCACGGGGTCGACGTAGAGGCCGCCGCCGAAGACGTACGCGCGGTCGTTCCAGAGGTGCGACACCTCGGAGACGTAGGCGATGGCCGGCTCCTCCTCGAGGTCGCGCACGGCGTGCAGCGGCGTCGTGCCGGTGAGCCCGTGGCCGGGTTCGACCTGGGTCGCGCCCGCCTCGGCGAGCCGCGCGAGCGTGGCCGCCGACGTCGTGCCGGGGGCGTTGAGCTGGACGTCGTGGAACCCCTCGGCCTCGAGTTCGCGCTTCGCGCGGGTCAGCGTCGCGAGGTTCGGGGTCGACACGATGTCACCCGCCTCCCGGTCGAACAGGGTGGCCGGGAAGCTCGTGACGCCCGCCACGCGGACACCCGGGATCGCGTCGACGCGTCGCGCCGCGGCGACGACGTCGGCCGCGTCGAAGCCGCCCTCGTGACCGGGGTAGAACCGGTCGCCGTCGGCGACGATGCGCAGCAGCACGTCCTGCACGTATCCGGCGGCGGATGCCGCGGCGCCCGCCTCACGCGCCTTCTCCTCGGAGAACACGGTCCAGTAGCGCGGCCGCAGGGCGGCGGCCTCGTGCGCCCGATGGCGCGGGATCTGCACGAGGTGCCCGACGTGACCGGCGGCGAGCCCGCCGGCGGCAGCCGCGACGGCGCACTCGAGGTCGACGCCCACGGAGTGGGTGATGCCGCCGGCGCGGATGGCGCGCGACGCGTCGGGGTTCCGGCCGATCTGCTTCGTCATCGCGAACGCCGTGAGGCCGAGCCGGGATGCCTCGGCCGCGACGACGGCGCTGTTGCGCTCGACGGCGTCGAGGTCGATCACGTACGCGTTCGGCGGCAGCTCGCCGGAGCGGTGGAGGGCGACGGCGGCGTCGATGAGCCGCGGGTTGCGGCGCCGCAGGAGGGACAGGAACACGGGTCAGCTCCCCTTCTTGCCGCGGAGCGACAGTGAGACGGCGATGAGGATGATGACGCCGCGCACGATCTCCTGCTGCGCGACGGTGAGCCCGGCCAGGAGCAGGCCGTAGTTGATCATGCTCATGAACAGGCTGCCGACGACGGCGCCGATCATCGACGCGCGGCCTCCCGTGAGGGCGGTGCCGCCGACGATCACCGCGGCGAGCACGCTCATGAGGTCGGTCGTGCCGAGGGTGTACGTCGCCCCGGCGAGTCGGCCCGCGTACAGCAGCCCGGCGAGCGCGGCGGTCGCGCCGCTCAGCATGAACACCGCGATGCGCACGCGGGTCACCCTGATGCCCGAGACGCGGGCCGCGGAGGCGTTGTTGCCGACCGCGAGCACGTGCGCGCCGAACCGCCGCTGGCGGAGGACGTGCCATCCGATCGCCGCCGCGACGGCCGACCACCAGATGAGGATCGGGATCCCGAGGAGCGCGCCGCCGCCGAAGATCCAGCCGAACGCCTGGTCGGTGACCGGCACCGACTGCAGGTTCGTGATCTGCTGCGCGAGCCCGGCCACGAGTCCCATGGTCGCGAGCGTCACGAGGAACGACGGGAGCCGCACGACCGTGACGAAGATGCCGTTGACGAGTCCGACGGCGGCGCCGACGGCGAGTCCGGCGAGCGCCGCGACCCACCACGCACCCGTGGTCTGGAGCGCCACGGCGGCCGTGAGCGCGGCGAGTGCGACGGTCGACCCGATCGAGAGGTCGATCTCGCCGAGGCTCAGCACGAACACCGTACCGACCGCCATGATCGTGATCGGCGTCGCCTGCGTGACGATGTTGACGAGCGTCGTGCCGTTCAGGAAGTTCGCGCCCTGCGTGGCTGCGAAGTAGAGGAACACGACGACGAAGCCGACGTAGACGACGTACTGCCGCCACGAGCGGACGACGAGGTGCACCCCCTTCTCGGCGGGCGCCTTGGTCGGGGCGATGGTCATGCGGCGACTCCTTCGTGGGTGCGGCGTGCGGCCGCTCTGGCGAGGTGCAGGGCACCGAGCACGGGCGCCTCGCCGCCCAGCTCGCTGATCGTGACGGGGAGCTCGGGGCGCCCGAGCCGGGCGAGCCAGCCTCGGATGGGTGCGAGCAGTTCGGGGCGGGAGCCGATCCCGCCGCCGAGGACGAACCGGCCGGGATCGACGATCGCGTCGACGGCGGCGATCGCGTGCGCGATCCACTTCGCCTCGTCGTCGAGCGCGGCGACCGCGCCGGCGTCGCCCTGCGCGGCCCGCGAGAACACGTCGCGCGCCGAGGCGCCGTCGCCGAGACGAGCGGCGAGCACGTCGCCCGCGACGACCTCCTCGAGCGGCCCGCGGCGGTGCGTCGCGGGGTCGAGCGGGTCGGCGCCGAGCGGCAGGTAGCCGATCTCGCCGGCCGCGTTGGCGGCGCCGTGCACCAGCGTCCGGTCGAGCACGAGGCCCATGCCGATGCCCGTGCCGATCGAGACGAACGCGAAGTCGTCGTGCGCGGCGCCCACGCCCGCGGCGAGTTCGCCGAGCGCCGCGACGTTGGCGTCGTTCTCGAGGGCGACCGTGCAGCCGAGGGCGAGCGCCAGGTCGTCGGCGAGCCTGAACGAGACGAGATCGCCGAGGTTGGGGGCGTGATCGAATCCGCCGCGCGCCTCGACCGGAACACCCGCGCCGCCGACGCCGACCGCGCGCACCGCGGCGACGGGCGACGCGACCGCGGCGCAGAGTTCGTGCACCACGTCGACGATCTGGGTCGCGAGCGCCCGCCCGCCGCCGTGGACGGTGGCCTGCTCGACCACGGCGAGCGCGGTGCGCGTCTCCGGGCCGTCGCCGCCGTCGCCGCCGTCGCCGCTGTCGAGGCCGGCGATGCCGGCGCGCACCTTGGTGCCGCCGAGGTCGATGCCGACGACGAAGCCGCGCTCGAGACGGTCGCCCGCGCTTCGGTCGCCCGCGACGCGGTCGTCGGCGACGCGGTCGTCCGCGACGCGCTCGCCCGCGCCGCTCACGCGCCGACCCCCAGGAGGCGGGCGGGCGTCCGTGCGGTCATCTGCTCGATCGCCTCGTCGCCCACGCCGAGCTCGGCGAGCGCGGGCAGGAACCGGTCGGCGAGGTACGCGTAGCCGAGCTGCCCGTGCGTGCCCGGATTCATCCACACCTCGGCGCCCGTGAGGTCCTGCGCGAGCACGAGGCGGTCGGCGTAGCCGTCGGCGACGAGTTCGGCCACGAACTCCGCACGCCCGCGGTCCGACCGCGCGAACGACCGCTTGGCGAACTCCCCGTCGGGCCGGTCGGGCACGGGCTCGAGGAAGAAGTCCCACGTCTCCTTGCCGATCGTGTCGACGGCGACGAGTACGCCGCGGTCGAGCACCCGCCGCGCGACGTCGACGCTGAGCTGCGTGTCGAGGTGGCCGATCACGACGCGGTCGAGATCGGCGCCCTCCGACACGAGCAGGTCGACCTGCTCGTGCGCCATGGTGCCGTGCGTCGTGTGGGTCATGATGGCGAGTCCCGTCTCGCGGTGGGCGCGCGCGACGGCGCGCAGCACGCGCTCCTCGAACGGCGTGATCTCGTCGAGGCTCGTCGCCTGCTCGCCGAAGATCCCGGCGCGGATGCCGCTGCCGCCGATGCCGTCGGTCGCGTCGGCGATGAACCGGCTCGCCAGCTCGTCGAGGCTCGCGCTCCGCGCCCAGGCGGGGGCGTACGCCTCGAGGTAGAGCGCGGTGCCGCTGACGATGTGGAGGCCCGTGCGCTCCGAGATCTCGGCCAGCAACGCGACATCCGCCCCCTCGTCGTCTCGCCCGACCACGCCGTACGGCGAGAGGTCGACGACGGTGCCGAAGCCCCGCTCGGCGAGACCGGCCAGCGCGCCGACCGCGAGCTCGACGCGGTCGTCGCGCGCGCCGCCCGTCAGCCACGGCCCGGGTGCGAGCGAGAGCAGGTGCTCGTGGGGCATCACGCGCCCGAGTTCAGTGGACGGCACCCGACCGCGCACGGTCATGACGTCAGCCATCCGACTTCCTTTCGTTCGTGCCGGCGGATCGCCGGTGCGGGAGGGGACGCGAGCGGCTCGCGGCCCCTCCCCCGATGATCAACCGCCGGTGACGCTCGCGGGCGGCTCGACGCCGTAGTCGGCCTCCCAGCCCTCGACGAGGTTGTCGGCGGTCACCTTGGTGGGGTCGGATGCCACGAGCTCGGGCGCGTCCTTGCCGAGCACGCCGTACGCTCCCGCCCGGGCCAGCCCGGCGCCGATGTCGAGCGAGCCGTTGCCGACCATGCCGGCGACGTTCGTGCCGGTCATCATGGCTGCGGCGACGGTCGTGTCGAGGTCGTTGGTGACGACCTGGATGTCGGTGCGCCCTGCGGCGCGGATGGCGGCGAGCACGCCCTGCGCGGCGGTCGCCCACGAGACGTAGATGCCCGTCAGGTTCGGGTTCTTCGCGATCATCGCGGCCGCGGCGGCCTGCGTCGCGGTCTCGTCGGCGAAGCCCTGCTCCTCGACGATCTCGATGTCGGGGTACTCGTAGGCGAGCCAGTCCGTGAACGACTGGTCGCGCTGGTTGGTGAACCAGAAGTTCGCGTTGAACGTGAGGACCCCGACCTCGCCCTCGCCGCCGAGGGCGTCGCCGAGGATCTCGGCGTTCGCGCGGCCGGCCTTCGCGAGGTCCTCCGTGACGATCGAGACGAACTCGTCGCCCGCGGTGTAGCCCTCGGGCGGCGTGGTCATGACGACGAGCTTCGCGCCCGCGTCGAGGATCGGCTGGAACGACTTCGCGGCCGACGTGGGGTCGACGGCGATCGCGACGACGATGTCGGGGTCGAGCGCCATGACCGTCTGGACGTTGTTGGCCTGCGTGCCGGCGTCGAAGTTCGCCTGGGTGCTCGCGACGACCTCGATGCCGAGCTCCTCGAACTCGGCCCGGGCGCCCTCCTCGACGGCGGCGACGAAGTCGCCCGAGGTGTGCCAGACGAAGGCGGCGGTGTAGTCGCCGGCCTCGACCTCGGCGAGCTCGTCGTCGCTGAGCTCGAGCTCGGCGAGTGCGCCGGGCTGCTCGCCGTTGGGGCCCTCGAACTCGAGGCTCGGCTCGGCCGCCGCCTCCTTCGGCTCGGCGGGTTCGGCCGCGGTGCCCTGCGCGGCGCAGCCGCTCAGCAGCAGGGCGGATGCGACGGCGCCGACGAGCGAGACCCGGAGGGCTCGTGTCGGGGTGAACGGTGATCGTGCCATGGTGTGTGCCTTCCCGTGCGGATGTGACCTTGGTGCGACGATCGGCGTCGGTCTCGTGCAGGTCGTCGGTGAGCGTGCGCTGTCATTTTGATTTCATTGCGCAATCAAAGTCAAGACATTTTTCGGAATCCGGCAGCGACGGCCTGCCGTTGCGCCGAGTCGGCCACCATTTCTGCCATGATTTACGCTCAGGCTGATCTGAAATCGGGGAAGGTCGATGGTCAACGACACGCGACAACTGAACCGGATGGCGGTGCTCACCGAGCTCCTGCGGATCCGGCCGGCGAGCCGGAAGCAGCTCGCCGCGGCATCCGGCATCTCCGCGGCGACGGTCACGCGCGCGGTCGAGCAGCTCATCGCCGAGGGCGTCGTGATCGAGGCATCCGAACTGGTGTCGGAGCAGCGGGGCCGCCGGGCGGTGCTGCTCGACATCGTCGCCGATCGCACGTTCGTCGTCGGCGTCGACCTCGGCGCCGCGAGCACGCGCGTCGTCCTCGCCGACCTGGTCGGCGCGCCGATCGCTCGCAGTGAACTCCCGACCCCCGTCGACGCGGACGCCGCCGAACTCGCCGCCTGGCTCGCGTCGACGGCGCGCGACATCGCCGGCGAACGCTGGGATCGGGTGGCCGGACTCCGGCTGGGCCTGCCCGGCGCCGTCGGGCGCGACGGGTCGACCATCTCGAACGCGCCGAACCTCCCGCAGGTCGAGACGCCCGGCTTCCTCGACCTCGTCCGCGACGCCGCGGATCGCCCGGTCGGCGCGGACAACGACGCCAACCTCGCCCTCCTCGGCGAGCAGCACTTCGGCGCCGCGCGCACCGCGCCCACGGCGGTCATGGTCACGATCGGCGCCGGCCTGGGTGCCGGCATCGCGATCGACGGCCGCATCCTCCGCGGCGCTCGAGGTGTCATCGGCGAGTTCGGGCAACTGCCGGCGGGCCCGCTCGGCACCCGCCTCGAACTCATGGTGACCGGCCCCGGCATCATGCGGCTCGCCGCCGAGGCGGGCGTGCACCTCGACTCCCCCGCCGACCTGTTCGCGACGGACGCCTCCGAGCCCGTGCGGTCGCTGCGCGCCCACTTCGACCAGGCGATGCTCATCGTGCTCACCGCCGCCACCGTCTCGTGCGAGCCCGAGGTCATCGTGCTCGGCGGCGGCATCGCGAAGTCCCTCGCCCGCGACCTCGGCCGCTACGAGACCGTGCTCGAGCACCACCTCGGCGCCGCGCCGCGCCTCACCGCCTCAGAGCTCGGCGACTTCGCCGGCGCGACGGGCGCCGTCGTGGCCGCCCTCCACGAGGTGTACCGCGACATGGGCATCGACGAACGCGCCTTCGGCGACCTCCCCGTCGCCGCGGCCGACCCACCCGCGTGAGCGCGCGCCGCCCGATCCGCGGGCCCTTCGGCCCGTGCCGCCGGCATCCGGGCACCGCTACCCTCGCGCCATGACTGCTGCCACCACGCCACAGACCGACCGCTGGAACGTCTTCGCGATCATCGCGTTCGTGACCGTGTGGTTCACGGTCATCCTCGGCCTCATCTTCGGCCACATCGCACTGGCGCAGATCAAGAAGTCGGGTGAGAAGGGCCGCGGGCTCGCCCTCGCCGCCGTGATCATCGGCTGGATCGCCGTCGTGCTCGGCGCGCTCGCCCTGATGCTGTTCCTGATCTTCGGCGGCCTGGCGATCTCCGCCAACACGTAGGCGGCGTCCGCCGCGAGTACGCCGCCGCGAGTATGCAGGATGACCCGCACCATCCACCCCGCACGACACCCATGCGCCGCCTCATCCTGCGAACTCGACGCACCGGGCGAGGCCAGGCGGCGCGCGCCCCCGCGCGCCGCCGCGAGTATGCAGGATGACCCGCACCATCCACCCCGCACCACACCCATGCGCCGCCTCATCCTGCGAATTCGACCCACCGGGCGCGCGCCCGCTCCGCCCGACCTACGAGCGCAGTCCAGCGGGCTCGACCCGCGCGGCGCTCCCCGTCTGCGCGACCCGGCCGAGCCACTCCAGCACCGACACCTCGAGGCGCGCGGCGAGCGCGGCGTCGTGGTCGGCGTTCGTCGGGTCGGCGAACAGGTGCGCCGACCCCGGATACAGCTCGAGCCGGCCTCCCGCCTCGTCGACGAGGCCGCGCGCGACGTCGAGGTCGACCCACGGATCGTGATCGGTGGTGTGGACGGCCAGCGGGACGTCCGTCGGCCACGGTGTTTCGAAGGCCGCCGCCGGAAGGCACCCCGACATGAGCAGCGCCCCGCGGGCGCCGGGCCTGGTCTGCGCGAGCAGCTGCGCCGGCCCGGTGCCGAGCGAGAAGCCGGCGTAGACGAGGTCGGTCGGCAGCGACTGCGCCGCGGCGACCGCGCGATTTGCGAGCTCGGGGATGCCGATCTCGTCGCGGTACGCGACGCCCTCGTCGAGGGTGGCGAAGACCTTGCCGTCGTAGTAGTCGGGCGTGTGCACGACGTGGCCCGCCGACCGCAGCGTCTCGGCGAATGCGAGGACGCCGTCGGTGAGGCCCTGGCCGTGGTGGAAGAGGAGGATCTCGTTCATATTGGACAGTGTACAACTCAATTGTTCACCGTACAATAGCGGGATGGGACGAACCGCCGGACAACGCGCAGGCCTCACCCGCGAGCAGGTCACGGATGCCGCGATGGCGCTCCTCCGAGACGAGGGCCTCGAGGCCGTGTCGATGCGGCGCGTCGCCGACCGGCTCGGCGTCGCCCCGAACAGCCTCTACGCGCACGTGCCCGACAAGGCCGCCCTCGTCGACGACCTGATCGACGCGATGCTGGGCGGCGTCGCCACCCCCACCGACGACGGATGGCGCGCCCGCATCGAGCGCGTCATGCGCGACAGTCGCCGCGAGCTCCTCGCCCACCCCGACCTGGTGCCGTTCGCGCTCGTGCGCCAGTCGGTCGGGCCGAACGCGCTGCGGCTCGGCGAGGTGACCCTCGAGGCCCTTCACGAGGCGGGCATCGACGGGCCGGCCGCCGTCACGGGCCTGCAGGTGCTGCTCGTGCACACGATCGGCTCGGCGGCGTTCGAGACCGGCCGCACGCAGGACCCCGATCCGGCGGCCCGCGGCCGCCGCGGGCGGGAATGGGCGGCCGGCTTCGGCGGACTGACCGGCGAACTCAGCGAGCCGATCTCGCGGTGGAGCGGTGACGAGATCTTCGAGCGCGGGCTGGCGTGGCTGCTCGACGGGCTCGTGGCGGATGCCGCGGCCGCACCCTGATCGGGCGGCGGCGGGACCCGCTCCGACCCGCCGTCGGCGTTCGCACCCGTTCTGGGTACACGGCGGCGCTCGACGCCGGTCCGGGTCAGGAGCATGATGAGCCTCGAGACGACCGCGTCATCGGGGGGAGGCGATGGTCATGTCGAAGGCAGGCGCGCCCGAGGGCGGATCGGCCGGTGCCGCGGCATCCGGTGGGCTCTTCGTCTTCGTGCCGGGCCTTCCGGTGCGCCGGCGCGGCCGGCCCGGGTGGGTGCCGCTCATCGAGCGGTTGCGCGACGACCTCCCCGACGGATGGCGCGTCGAGGTGTTCGAGCACGGGGTGCACGCAACCTCCCGCACCGACCCGGACGAGGTCGTACGGCACCTCGCGGCGCAGCTCCGCGACTGGACCGGTGAGCTCTCGACCGACGTCGAGGCGCCGGCCGAGATCATCCTCGTCGGGCACAGCTTCGGCGGCGTGCTCGCTCGCGCGGCGTTCCTGCAGGACGCCGGCACGGCGGATGAGCCCGGGCACCCGTGGACGCGGATGGTGCGACGGCTCGTACTGCTCGGGAGCCCGAACGCCGGCTTCCGGATGGACGCGCCGGGCACGCCGGCGGCGTGGCGCCTCGCGTATGCGCTCGCGACGCCGTTCTTCGACTTCACCATCGAGAGCGTGCAGTCCGGCGGCTACTGGATCACCGACCTCCGGCTCCGCTGGCTCGAGACGTTCCGCCGGATTCAGCCGAAGCCCGATGTCATCCAGGTGCTCGGCACGTCGGACTGGCTCGTCACGAAAGAGGACATCCTCGACCACCGGTTCATGCCGAACACGACGGTCTACGAGATCCCGGGCGCCGATCATCCGGGCCTCATCGCGATCGACGACGCGCCGTCGCCCGCACGGAGGTACGAGCAACTTAAGACCGCGATCCTCGGGCGGCCCGACGAGACGCCGAGCCCGGTGAAGCCGATCGAGCGGGTCCCGACGGCGTTCATCCTGCACGGCATCCGCGCCTCGGCGCTGGGGACGTGGGTCGAGGACCTCGCCACCGCCTACCGGGAGGCGGCGGGTTCGGCAGACGCGCTCGTCGTGAGCCCGGACACCGGGTACTTCACGGCCGCGGAGTTCGCGCTCCCCGGCACCCGCCGGCGCAAGGTGCACGAGTTCCTGAAGCTCTACGGCGACGCGTACGCGAGTCGCGATCCCGACCTGTTCGTGTTCGCCGGGCACTCGAACGGCACGTACATGATGGCCCGCGCGCTCGATCGCGTGCCGTCGATGCGCTTCCAGCGCATCTTCCTCGCCGGGACGGTCCTCCCGCGAGGCTACGAATGGCAGAAGCGGTTCGACCGGCGGCAGGTCGGGCACTGGGTCTCGGAGGGGGAATGGGAGCCCGGCGTCATCCGCAACGACCGCGCGACGCGGGATGTGCCGGTCGGCATCCTGTGCTCGTGGCTGCGGGGTCTCGGCAGTGCGGATGTCGGCACCGCCGGCGTGAACGGGTTCGAGAACGTGTCGAGCGCGACCATCGACCAGTCGCGGCTCATCAAGGGCGGCCATGGCGCCGCGCTCGAGAACGGCGATCAGCTGGCGGACATCGCGGCCTACCTCGCGGCGCAGCCCACGCGCGCGGTCGAGGATCACAAGGTCTCGACCTTCTTCGAACGAGCCAGCCGCGCGGTCGGCCAAGGGGTCCTCGCGTGGGGCGTGATCGCCGGCGTCGGCGTGCTCGCGGGTCGCGGTCTCGTCGCGATCGGCCGCGCTCGCGGGACGGGCGCCGCGGTCGGCACGGGCGTGGCGGGCGCCGTCGGCGTGTGGACGTTGCTGCGCTCGATCTGAGTGTCGCGCCGCGGCCGCCTACGCTGGCCGAGGAGCGGAAGGAGACCCCCATGTCCGGTCACCGGCACGACGAGCAGGAGACGGATGCCGCGGCGGATGCCGCCGAAATGTTCGAGCCGCCCGCGTGGGACGAGGCGTACTCGGGCGACGAGGCCCGGTGGAGCGGCCGCCCGAACGCGCAGCTCGTCGCCGAGGCATCCGCCCTGACGCCCGGCACGGCACTCGACGTCGGCTGCGGCGAGGGCGGCGACGTGATCTGGCTCGCGCAGCACGGATGGCGCGTGACCGGCGCCGACTTCTCGGCCAACGGACTCGCCCGCGCGGCCGCACACGCCGAGGCGGCGGGCGTCGCCGATCGCACCGACTGGTGGCAGGTCGACGCCCGCACCTTCGACGCCGACGGCCGCGAGTTCGACCTGGTGACGACGCACTTCCTGCATCCGCCGGACCACGGCATGGTCGACGTCGTCCGCCGCCTGGCCGGCGCGGTCGCGCCCGGCGGGCATCTCCTCGTGGTCGGCCACGCACCATCCGCTGCCTTCACGCACCTGTCGGCGAGTCATCGCGATGCGATGTTCCTCGCCGCCGACCTGCTGCCGGGCGTGCCGACCGACTTCGAGGCGCTCGTCGTCGAGCAGCGCCCGCGCACGACGGTCCGCGACGGCGAGACGATGGAGGTGCACGATTCGACGCTGCTGGCGCGGCGACGCGGCTGAGCCGGACGCGCGGTGAGCGCGCCCGGCCCCACTGCTGCGGGGACGCCGCGCTCGACGGCGACGCTCAGGCCGACGCGTCCGTCCATTCGAATCCGTCCGGGTCGGTGAACGAGCCGCCGTCGCCGGCGATCCGGATGCGGTGCGACCCGGTGCCCTCCGGCGAGACGCCGGCCGACTTCGCGAGCGCGCGTCGCTTGTATAGGCCGAGTCCGATCGGACTGCCCGGGATCTCGAAGTCGACGTAGCTGCCGAAGCTCTTCCCGACCGCCAGGCCGCGCTCGACGTAGAGCCGCTTGCCGGCTGCGACGTCCTCGGCGCCGAGGAGGAGCACGAGGTGGTCGAAGCTCCGGCTCACGGGGGCCGAGTCCTTCTTCGTCGAGGTGGCGAGGTTCCAGATCGCGCCATCCGGCGCCTGCACGACGCCGCCGAAACCCCAGAGCGACTTCGCGAGCGGCTTCAGGATGTCGGCGCCGGCGGCGACCGCCGCGTCGAAGAGGGCGGTGACGTTGCCGGGCTGCGGCGCGACGAGCGAGATCGTGAACCCGCGGAACCCGTCGGTCGCGGCATCCGTGCCGGCGGTGCGCACCCGGTCGTCCAGGTCGAACGCCTCGCGGTGGAACCGGGCGGCCGCGTCGGGGTCGGCGGCGCCGAGGGTGATCGAGTCGATGCGGGTGAGGGTCTTCAGGTTGGTGTCCATGTCCTCGACGGTACGGATGGCGCGCGGCGCCGGCTTCTCGATTCCTGACCGATCGTGACGCGACGCGTTCGCGCGTGCGGACCGGTCAGCGCTCCGCGCCTCCCGCGCCCCCCGCGACCGCGACGCCGAGCGCATCGACCGCCTCCGCGAGTTGCGCGGCGGTGATCGCGCCGCCGAGGTACTGGAGCACCAACCCGTCGATCGCCGCGAACATCGCGCGATCGAGGCCCTCTCCGCCCGGCATTCCGAGCCGCGAGCGCCCCTGCGCGAGTTCGCTCGTGTAGCGGCGGTAGAGCGAGCGGACGGCGGGTTGCAGGTCGGGCCGCCGGCTCGCCTCGAGGACCATCTCGAACTGGAAGAGCTGCAGCGCGGCATCGGAGAGCACGTTGTCGATCAGCGCCTCCCGGAACGCCGCGGCGTCCGTCGCGTACTCCGCGAGGTCCGCGAGCCCGATCGACCGCTCCATCGACCATTCGAGGGCCGCGGCGAGCAGGCGATCCCGCGTGCCGAAGTGGTGCGCGATGAGCGTGTTGTTGACGCCGGCCTGCTCGGCGACGGCGCGGAAGGTCATGCCCCGCATGCCCTTCGCGGCGACCACGCGCACGGTCGCCTCCAGGAGGGCTTCCCTGCCGTCGCCGTGGTTGAGCGGCCGTCGCGGGGAGTCGGTCATGCGGACCAGTGTAGGGACCCGGCCGGATTCGCCCGAGGCATCCGTTGACATCGAACTAAGCATGTGCTTAGCTTAGCCGCATCGCTACTGAGCAACTGCTTAGTTTGGCCCGCCGGTCACCGGCGGAGCTCCCATCCGAAGGAAACGACGATGTCTCCAGAATCCGAAGATCGACCGACGACGGCGACGGATGTCGATGTGCTCGTGCTCGGCGCCGGCTTCGCCGGGCTGACCGCCGCCCGCGAACTCTCCCAGCGCGGGCTGTCGGTCCGCGTCCTCGAAGCGCGCGACCGCATCGGCGGCCGCACGTGGTACGCCGAGGGCCTCGGACGCGGACTCGAACTGGGCGGCACCTGGGTGCACTGGACGCAGCCGCACGTCTGGGCCGAGCTCGCGCGCTACGGCATCGGCACGGTGCCGAGCCCTGCACCGACGATCGCGCACTGGTGGGAGGGCGGCGCGGCCCGATCCGGCGACCCGGACGAGCTGCTGGCCCGGCTGGACGAGCCGAACCGGCGCCTCACGGCCGACGCGCGACGCGTCTTCCCGCGCCCGTTCCGGCCGCTCGAGCAGCGCGACCTGGTCGCCTCGATCGACCGGGAGACCATCGCGGAGCGGATCGCCGCACTCGACCTGCCCGACGCCGATCGCGCGCTGCTCGAGACCTTCTGGACGCTCAACGTCAACGGTGCGATCGACGAGGCCGCGTACACCCAGGCGCTCCGCTGGGTCGCACTGACCAACGGCGACTGGGCGGTCAACTTCGAGGCGTGCGCGTCGTACAAGGTCGACGGCGGCACGGGCCGACTCGCACAGGCGATCGCGGATGACTCGGGCGCCGAGTTCCGCTTCGGCTCCCCCGTCGTCGCGATCGAGCAGGACGACGAGTCGGTGCGGGTGACGACCGCCGACGGGCAGGTCCACACCGCGGGTTATGCCGTCGCGACCTTCCCGCTCGCCACGCTCGCCCGGGTCCGGATCGCCCCGGCGCTCCCCCAGGCGATGCGGGCCGCGGCGAGCGCCGGCCAGGTCGGCCGCGGCACCAAGGTCTGGTTCCGCCTCGAGGGCGTGACCGAGCCGTTCGTCGCCTTCGGCGAGAAGCACTGGCCGCTGAACTTCTTCCAGGGCGAGTACCCCGACGGCGACGGCATCATCGTCATCGGCTTCGGCCCCGACGCATCCGCTCTCGACCCGACGGATGCCGCGGCGATCGAGCGCGTCATCGGCCGGCTCATCCCGAGCGCCCGCGTCAGCGCCGTCGCGGCTCACGACTGGGTGGCGGACGAGTTCGCCGGCGAGACCTGGCCGATGCACCGCCCCGGCTACCTCTCGCACGCGCTGCCCGGGTTCCACGCCGGCCACGGTCGCCTCCGGTTCGCGGGCGCCGACTACGCCCACGGCTGGGGCGGCTTCATCGACGGGGCCATCGAGAGCGGGCTGATCGAGGCCCGCCGCATCCTCGCCGACCTCGCCGACCGGGCGGACCGGGCCGACGGGGCCGACCTGACCACCGAGGCCGACCTCGCCGCCGACGGCGACCTCGACCCGGCCGCCCACGACCACCTCGTCGCGACCGCCGCCTGAGACCCGACCCGAGCATCCCCTGATCAATCGCACCACGTGAAGTCCAAAGGAGGACATCATGAGCGTCATCACCGAATCCGAATCGACCCCGACCGACGCCTCGTCCGGCACCGCGCTGAAGCAGAACAGCCTCGGCTTCGTCGGCATCGCGTTCTTCGTCATCGCCGCCGCGGCGCCGATGGCCGCGTTCGTCGGGGCCGGCCCCGTGCTGTTCTCGATCATGGGCCCGGGCGTCCCGCTCGTGTACGTCATGGTCGCGGTCGTCATCGCGCTCTTCGCGGTCGGCTACCTCAAGATGAGCCGGCACATCGTCCACGCGGGCGGCTTCGTCGCCTACATCGCCCGGGGTCTCGGGCGGCATGCCGCGACCGGCGCCGCGGGCATCGTCATCGTGACCTACATCGCCCTGCAGGTCGGGTTCTGGGCCCAGTTCGGCGTGTTCGCCCAGCAGCTCGTCGCGAGCTGGCTCGGCATCGACCTGCCCGTCTGGGTCTGGGCGCTCGCGTTCATCGCCCTGACCACGGTGCTCGCGATGCGCGGGGTCGACCTGAACCTGCGGGTGCTCGGCATCCTGCTCGTGCTCGAGATCGCCGTCGTCGCGATCCTGGTCGTCGGTATCGTGATCGGCTCGGGCGGCAACGCGCCCTCGCTCGAGAGCTTCAGCCCGTCGCAGCTGGCGAACCCCGGCTTCGGCGTCGCGGTGCTGTTCGTGTTCGCCTGCTTCACGACGTTCGAGGCCACCACGGTCTTCAGCGAGGAGGCGCGCAACCCGCGTCGCACCATCCCGCTCGCGCTGTACGCCGTGATCCTGTTCGTCGCGATCTTCTACACGGTCGCGACCTGGTCGGTGAGCTACGCGGTCGGTCCCGACAACGTGCAGCAGGCCGCCTCGGACGACCTCGCGGGCATCATCTTCGGGCTCGCGGCGACGTACGTCGGCCCGTGGCTGGATGTCACGATGCAGGTGCTCGTCGTGTCGAGCTTCATCGCGATGCTCATCGGCATGCAGAACATGTTCGCCCGGTACGGGTTCGCGCTCGCTCGCGCGGGCGTGCTGCCGAAGCCGCTCGCCCGGGTCGGACGACGCTCTCACGCCCCGGCGGCGGCGGCGCTCGCCAACGGCGTGATCGTCGCGGTCATCGTGATGGCGTTCCTGCTCGCCGGCGCCGACCCGATCGAGGTCGTCTACGCCTGGTTCGTGGCGCTCGGCACGGTGGGGTTCATCGTCATGATGGCGCTGGCCTCGCTCGCGATCGTGGTGTTCTTCCTCCGCGAGAAGACCGAGCGCGGATTCTGGACGACCAAGGTCGCACCGGCCGTGTCGCTCGTGCTCGTCGTCGCGGTGCTCGTCATCGCACTCCAGAACTACGACGCGATGCTCTTCAGCGAGGGCGCCACCGCGAAGCTCCTGCTCTGGCTCATCCCGATCGCCTTCGCCCTCGGCGCGGTCCTGCCGCGCCTCAAGAAGGACATCGACTACGACACCGTCACGTCGGCCGCCGCCTGACCCGCGACCGCTCCGCGACACGTTCCCGCGGGACATCCCGCACTTCGAAAGGACTCATCATGACCGACACCACGAAGGCTCCGAACCGAACCGCCACGGACTACGTCCCCGTCGACGAGTGGCCCGATGTCACCGCGATGCTCGACGGCTTCGGAGCGCCATCCCTCGACGCCAGCACCGACCTCGACGGCAGCGAATTCGACATCGTCTTCGACAACGGATGGACGATCGCCCACCGGTTCGCCGGCGGCACGGTGACCTGGACGATCGTCGGCGGCGACGGGGTCGGGATGACGGGCACCCACCCGTACCGCGCCGTCGAAGCGCGCCCCGGGCTGTACTTCGTCGACTTCATCAAGGGCGAGGGCGCGCATGCGAGCGACGTCTCGATGGTCGTCGACCGGAACGACGGCCGCGTGACGGTCGCCGATTCGAGCTTCGTCGACCGCGACGGCGCGGTGCGGATGCAGACGGCGATCCTCACGGGCCGCATCGCCGGCACGGGCGCGATCGAGCCGCTCCGCCGTTCGGAGGAGCTCGTCGGCAAGCGCATCTTCTACCGCTACAGCCCGACCGAGCACTACGAGCACATCTACCTCAACGCCGGCACGTTCGTCTGGTACTGCGTCCGCGGCGCCGAGCAGGGGCTGGGCGACGTCGACGCGGCCACCGCGTACGAGCTGGGCGACGGCATCGTGATGCTGCACTGGAGCGAGTCGGTCATGCCCGTCGAGTCGTTCCTGGTGATCGACCTGGTCAACGAGCGGTCTATCGGCCGCATGTTCTGCTGGGACGGCCCGACTCTCGCGCCCGTGCACCTGCCGTTCGACAGCCGCCTCACCGTGCTCAGCGACACCGCCTACCCGGCCGAATGACGGCCCGACGACTGCACTGGAGAAGATCATGACCACCACCGAATCCACCACGCTCCTCGACCGGGTCACGGTCGCCCCCGAGACCGGCCGGCCGATTCCGGATGCCGCGACGCGCGAGATCATCGGCCACGCGCCGGTGCACACCGTCACCGACCTCGATGCGGCGGTCGCCGCCGCGCGCGCGGCGCAGCCGGCCTGGGCCGCCCTCGGGCACGAGGAGCGCAGCCGCATCCTTCACGCCATCGCCGACGAGATCGAGGCGAACGCCGAGGAACTCGCGGTGCTGCTCTCGCGCGAGCAGGGCAAGCCGCTCGACGGACCGAACGCCCGCTTCGAGGTCGGCGCGAGCGCGGCCTGGGTGCGGAACGCCGCCGACACCGCGATCGAGACCGAGGTCGTGTTCGAGGACGGCCCGGCCCGCTCCGAGCTGCACTACGAGGCGCTCGGCGTCGTCGGCGCGATCGGGCCGTGGAACTGGCCCATGATGATCACGGTCTGGCAGATCGCGCCGGCGCTTCGCATGGGCAACGCCGTCGTCGTGAAGCCGAGCGAGTACACGCCGCTGTCGGTGCTCGCGCTGGCTTCGGTCTTCAACCGGCACCTGCCGGCCGATGTGCTCACGGTGGTATCGGGCGACCGCGAGGTCGGGGCCGCGATCGCCGCCCACCCGGGCGTCGACAAGATCATGTTCACCGGTTCGACCGCCACGGGCCGCCGGATCGTCGAGTCGTCGGCGAACAACCTCGCCCGGCTCACGCTCGAGCTGGGCGGCAACGACCCCGGCATCGTGCTTCCCGACACGGATGTCTCGGCCATCGCCGAGAACCTCTTCTGGGGCGCGTTCATCAACACCGGTCAGACCTGTGCGGCCCTCAAGCGGCTGTACGTGCACGAGTCGGTGTACGACGAAGTGGTCGATGCGCTCGCCGAGCTGGCGCGGGTGATCCCCATGGGTCGCGGGCTCGAGGAGGGCAACGTGCTGGGTCCGCTGCAGAACGAGCAGCAGTTCGGCATCGTCGCTCGGCTCGTCGACGACGCGCGATCGCGCGGTGCCCGCGTCGTGTCGGGCGGTGAGCCGGCCCCCGAGCTCGGCCCGCTCTTCTACCGTGCGACCGTCGTGGCCGACATCGAGGATGGCGCGGCGCTCGTCGACGAGGAACAGTTCGGCCCGGTCATCCCGGTGGTGAAGTACACCGACGTCGACGACGCGATCGCGCGCGCGAACGCCTCGTCGCAGGGCCTGGGCGCCTCCGTCTGGTCGAACGACCCAGAAGCCGCCGTCGAGGTCGCCCGCCGCGTCCAGGCCGGCACCGTGTGGATCAACCAGCACGGCGCAGTGAACCCGAACGTGCCGTTCGGCGGCACCAAGGCGTCGGGCTACGGCCACGAGTTCGGCGTGCACGGCCTCAAGGCGGTGTCGTCGCCCAAGGTGATCTCGCGCTGATCGGGCGCATGCCGAAGGCCCGGCACTCGGGAGAGTGTCGGGCCTTCGGTCGCCCGGTACTTCGGTACCGCGTCGCGCAGAGGGATACCGCCGCGGCGGGACCGGTGCGGGTTACGCGGCTTCGGCCAGGTCCACCGTCGCGTTCGGCACGGATGCCACGACGAACTCGCCGTCCGCGGCATCCACCCGCACCGCCTCGCCGTCGCCGAGGGCGCCCGTGACGAAGAGGTCGGCGATGCGGTCATCGATCTCGCGCTGGATCAGGCGACGCAGCGGACGGGCACCGTACTCGGGCTCGTAGCCGCGCTCCGCCAGGAGCGCCACCGCGGCATCCGTCACCTCGAAGCCGATCTCGCGAGCGGCCAGGCGAGCGGATGTCGCCCCCAGCATCAGGCGCACGATCTGGGCGATCTCCGAAGCCGAGAGCTTCTGGAACAGCACGGTCTCGTCGATGCGGTTCAGGAACTCCGGCCGCATGGCCTCGCGCACCTTGCCCATCACCCGGTTGCGCACATCCTCTGAAGAGGAGAACCCCGAGCCATCCGTCGACGCCACGAAGCCGAGCGCACCCGACCGCGACGCGAGGAACTCCGAACCGAGGTTCGAGGTCATGATGACCACCGTGTTGCGGAAGTCGACCGTGCGACCCTGACCGTCGGTCAGGCGTCCGTCGTCGAGCACCTGCAGCAGCAGGTTGAACACGTCGGGGTGCGCCTTCTCGATCTCGTCGAACAGCACGATCGAGTACGGGTTTCGCCGCACGCGCTCGGTGAGCTGGCCGGCCTCGTCGTAGCCGACGTATCCGGGAGGGGCACCCACGAGCCGCGACACGGTGTGCCGCTCGCCGAACTCGCTCATGTCGAAGCGGATGATCGCGCCCTCGTCGTCGAACAGCGACGACGCCAGCGCACGCGCCAGCTCGGTCTTGCCGACGCCGGTCGGTCCGAGGAACAGGAACGAGCCCACCGGCCGCTTCGCGTCGCCCATGCCGGTGCGGTTGCGGCGCACCGAGCGGGCGACGGCGGTGACCGCGTCGTCCTGCCCGATCACCCGGGCGTGCAGCTCGCCCTCGAGGTTCGCGAGGCGCTCGCGCTCGCCCTCGGTGACCCGGTTGACCGGGATGCCGGTGGCCCGCGAGATCACGGCGGCGATCTGCGCCTCGTCGATGACGGTGCTGGTCGCGACATCCGACGAACCGGATGCCACGGCGCGACCCTGCGCGGCCGCCTTCTCGGTCGCCTCGTCGAGCCGCTCCTGCACCTTCTCGATCTCGTCGCGGATGCGCGACGCCTCCTCGTAGTGCTCGGCGCGGACGGCCGCGTTCTTGTCGGCCTCCAGGTCGGCGAGGCGCTCGATGAGGGCGGAGACATCCACCTTCACGCCCAGCTTCAGGCGCAGGCGCGCGCCCGCCTGGTCGATGAGGTCGATGGCCTTGTCGGGCAGCACACGGTCGGTGAGGTACCGCGCGGAGAGCTCGACGGCGGCGCGCAGCGCCTCGTCGGTGTAGGTGACGCCGTGGTGCTCCTCGTACGCGGGGCGCAGGCCCTGCAGGATCAGCACGGAGTCCTCGATCGAGGGCTCCCCCACGCGAACCGGCTGGAACCGGCGCTCGAGCGCAGGGTCCTTCTCGATGGTGCGGTACTCCTTGAGCGTGGTCGCGCCCACGAGGTGCAGCTCGCCGCGGGCGAGGCGGGGCTTCAGGATGTTGCCCGCATCCATGCCCTCACCGGCGCCGCCGGCGCCGACCACCGAGTGCACCTCGTCGACGAACACGATCAGCTCGCCCGTGTTGGCGGCGATCTCCTCCATCGTCTTGGTGAGGCGCTCCTCGAAGTCGCCGCGGTAGCGGGTGCCGGCGAGCATGGCGGGCAGGTCGAGGGCGACGACGCGCTTGCCGAGCAGCTGCTCGGGCACGTTCTCCTCGACGATCGCGCGGGCCAGGCCCTCCACGATCGCGGTCTTGCCGACGCCGGCCTCGCCGATCAGCACGGGGTTGTTCTTCGTGCGGCGGCTGAGGATCTCGATGGTCTGCTCGATCTCGTCGGCGCGCCCGATCACGGGGTCGAGCTCGCCGTTCGCTGCACGCTCGGTGAGGTCGAGGCCGAACTTGTCGAGCATGGGCGTGGCGGACTCCCCCTCCGCCGGTCGAGTAGGCGCGCCAGCGCCGTATCGAGACCCGTCCTCGTCGACATCGGATGCCACGTGCTCCCCCAGACCGGCCGCGAGCGCGTCGGCGGTGACGCCGGCACGCGCGAGCACCTGCCCGGCGGGGGCGTCCTGCCCGAGCACGAGCGCGAAGAAGAGGTGCTCGGGGTCGATGTACGTCGACCCGCTCGAGCGCGCGACCTGATACGCGTGGAACAGCGCGCGCGACGCGGACGGGGTGATGGTCGCCGCGTTCGCCCGCTCGCTGGTCGAGTAGGACGCGTCAGCGCCCGTATCGAGACCCGCGGGCAGCCGCGCCTCGGTCGCCGTGATGATGCGCTCGGGCGACGCGCCGACGCGGGTGATCGCCTGCGCGACGGACTCGTCCTCGACGATGACGCGCAGGATGTGCAGCGCGTCAAGCTCGGTCTGTCCGCGCTCGAGCGCGAAGCGACCGGCACGCTGCAGGATGCTCTGGGTGCGCGAGGTCAGGAACCGGCTGAGGTCGATCGACCGCGCCTGCCTGGCCTGCTCACCCGCGAGGTAGCGGCTCAGGAACTCGTCGAACGAGCTCGAGCCGGCCTCGTTGAAGTCGTCTGGCACCTAGGTCCTCCTGGGGGAACTTGAGTTGGGTACGCTCAAGTTCAACGCCTGCGGCTCATCGGTATTCCCGGTGGTTCAAGCGGCAAGGATCTCGGCTGCGGATCCCGATCATCCCCTCAGTTGGGAAGAGGAGCGCTGAAGCACCGAAGGCGTGTGCCTGCGGGTCTACCTCGATAACGACCGACAGACTTGGCCGGTGGCAATGTTTACCGTGAACACATGGACGCCGACCCCAACGCCGACGCCGACGTCCGCACCGCTGGACTCGACGGACCTACTCGATGTCATGGATGCTCTCACGTCGATGGACGCTCTCCTTTCCGCGGTTGTCGGCGCGCTCATCGCCGTCCTCGGCGGCTTCGCTGGGGCGCTTCTCCAAGGGCGACGCGAACACGTGAAGTGGCGCCGCGATCAGCGCCTGAGGGCGTACGCCGACTTCATTGCGGCGACCGATAACTACCTCGGCGCAGCCCATCGAGGTGATGAATCAGAGTTGCCAACTGTGGCCCGTGCGTCGTTGACCGCGAGCGCCCATGTGCGGCTGTTCGGGCCGGACAAGGTCTATCAGGCCGCAGAATCGTTGCAGAAGGCAACCGTAGCCAGTATCCGTTCGCTCACACTCGATGCTCAGACTCTCGATCAGCGGGAGGATGAGCGAATCGCAGCGCGAGAAACGTTCGTCGATCTGGCGCGCGCCCAGACAAAGATCTAGGCGCCGCCCGTCAGAAGGCACTCTCGCAGAGCCGGCCCGCAGAGCTCGACCGCAGCTCGGAATCTGGCGACCTGCCGCGTCTCCACGGCGATAGCTGGCGCTTCGCCATCGACCGTCGCGATCTATGTTCTCCGAGGGGGCGGACGCCAGGAACGCGGCCACACTCTTATGATCCGCGAGGCCGAACGCGCTAATCACGGCCTCGGCGCGGACAGCGCAACCTGAAGCACTAAGCCATCCGAGTTCAAGACAGAAATCTGATCGGTGGCGTATCGTTCGATTCATGTCAGTACGCCTGGTGGACCTCGATTTTGGCGACCCATCTGCAGAGAGCGACGAGCGCCTGATTGAGCACTTCATCTTTACCCCGCTCGCAGAACAGCTCGCGACCCGCAAGATCGGTCTCGTCGTGGGCCGGAAGGGCTCAGGTAAGACCGCCCTATTTCGGGGAGGTGAGGAACTATTCAAGAAGTACAATCGACCGGCAAACGTGATCCGGCTAGACATGAACGATCTAACTTGGGGCGCCTTTGCGGACTATAAGAACCTGGGCTTAACGGCAGAGCATGCCGCAACGGCCGCATGGCACCTCGCACTTCTGGTGCAGGTCGCCGCGCAAGTGGTGGCTGCCGACTACAAACATTGGAGTCGCGAGTCCCAGCCCGACGTAGCTGTGCTCACCACGTTCATTCGAGACAATTTCGGCGACATCACTCCCAGTCTCGCGAAATCCAGCGCATTAATCGGCCAGATATCAGGGCTGAAGATCGGGGCGTTTGGCGCATCCTTAGAGGCTAGCTTTAGGGGTGAGCCGTCGGCACGAGAAATTGCCCCGGCGCTTTCTGACGCGATTGCGCAGCACCTCATAGCACCGATGAACGACTCCCCTTGGATCATTTTGGTCGACAAGGTCGATGACGCCTGGGACGCATCTCAGGATAAGAAGTCTTTGATCGTTGGCCTGATCAAGGCAGTGAAGAGGATTAACGACGACTTCGGGTGGCGGGACGAACCCTTTCGGGGGTTGCGGGCTATCGCCTTCCTCCGCACCGACATTTACGACGTGCTCGCATTTGACGATAAGGATAAGCATCGGGCCTCCACCATTCAGATCAGCTGGCGCCATGAAGAGCTTCGCGAGATGCTGCAACGCCGCCTTGGTGAGAATCTCGAGCTTGACGATATATTCGAAACACGAACGCAACAGCGTGGTGGTCGAATTCCGATTGGCTCGTTCAATTATCTTGTTTCGCGCACTTTCATGAGACCACGCGACCTCATCCAGTTCCTTAGCGAAATTCAGACGGCTGCGCCCGATGCCGAGAAGATTCGGCGCGGAGCCGTTCAGGCTGCCGAAGTCGAGTACAGCAAGAACAAGGTTGATGATCTCCTGAACGAGTATCGGCGTGCGGCGCCTTGGGTTGAGGACGCGTTCAACGCCTTGCGTTTTGGGCCCACGAAGTACGGTTCCCGAAGTGAGGTACTGTCCCGTTTGAGCGACATCGACACCGCCCAGCTCCAGTCGAGAGGGATGCGGGGACTGGAGGAACTCGCCGACTGGATGGTGGAGGAGAGCGTGTTGGGGTCTTCACTGCGGCAAGGCGTCAACGCGCCTCGACAGTTCCGTTGCGAGGGCGCGCAGGTACAACTGCGTGAAGACAGACCAGCATGGGTGCACCCGGCACTCGTTCTCGGGTTGGCCCTCACGGAGCCGCGGGCAGCAAGGAATTGATCTTGGGCCGTCGCTCACCTTGTGGAGCGCGAGGAGCGTTCACGACAGGCCGAGGAACCCCTTTCCGAGCTCGATCAGCGCCCCTGCGATCACGTCAGAGGAGACGCTTCCGGCGATCGCAATGGCACCAGTTCGCACCCGATCGAGGAACCCGGTCGTCACTGGGCCGTCGACCCGGCCATCACGTCGAAGTGCCAGGATGAAATCGTCGATGTCGTGGGCTGAAAGCCCCAACTCCCCTACTTCACGCCTGAGCGAAGCTTCGTCGCCCTTGTTTACGACCGATTTCTGTCTAATGTGCGCTCCGGCGGCGACATTCGTACCATCTCCGGTGATGTTGTTCGTGAGGTTGTAGACAACTCTGGCGACACCTGGATTCTCGACGGTGGGACCCCCGACTGCCCCGGCATTTGGAAAATCCGCCTGGAGTTCGAGCGCGAACTCGAGCGCCTTGGATCGGACAGAGTCCACCACGCCGAGGAGGCTCTGTCTGGTAACCACGTTCCAAGCCGAAAAGAGATTATGATACTGAATCCTAAATACGCCGGACTCCTCGTACGCCTTGACCGCATATGCGGACCACGCCCGAGAGGGCTCTGCTTCAGCCTCAGCAAGCGCCTGCAGTTCAACCAGGGGTTCGCGCATGTCGACCCTCCAAAGATCGTCCATGCCCTCAGGACGAGCGGTCAGCTGGTGCCTAATCTGACTCTGCATGGGGCCGGTGAAGAGTGCCATCACGTTCGAATCGAACGTCCGGTAGGCCGGCACGTCTATGCCCTTGGGGTAGCCCGAAAGCTCATGCTTGGTCCACTGAACGATGTCTGCTGCGCCGAGCCGATGGGCAACGGTTAGCACCTTGCGCAAGAGATCGGGCGTCGGCACTTTCGAGTCTGAACTAGCGTCGATAATCTCGTCGAGGAGAGTCACAAGCCGAAAGGCTACACACACCCACCGACATCACGGCCATTCAACAAGATGTCAATGTCGCATCGGTAGGTCGGCACCCGGGAGGAAGGTTCCTGACGCGGGGACAGTTGAACGCGGCGCCTGGGCCGTTTTCGAGCATGCAGCCCTCCTCTCCTGTCGGCACCGCATCTAGCATCTCCTACGGCGTCATCGCGTCGGCCTAGCTGCGACGCGCCTCGCCGCGACCGCGCACAAGTGCAGGTTGCGCATTCGGGATCGCCGCAAGATCATCGGGCATCGACCGGCCGAGCGCGACGCCGACGTGCCCCCGAGGCCCGGACGGGCGAGCTCGAAGTCCCACGGCGGGCCGCTCTAACGGCGGTCCGCGTGGTCGATCCGCATGACAGAGGCTCGGGCTAGGGTCGGCCGTATGGCGACTCCTGAGGAAGTGGATGCGGCTGGTGCGGTCGGCATCGAGATCGATACGTTGGTCGACAAACTGGGCACTGCGCGGATTACTCGGTATGCCGACACCTCGTACGACGTCGGACGCGCACAGATCGAGCCGGGCGACTGGTATCACATGACGAGCGGTCGAAGCCGATACGACTACGGCCTGATGCGGGTTACGAACGATGGAGTCGTGGCGTTCACGCGCGATGAAGTGGGAGTAACCGATGGCGAGCTCCTTCCGGACCTCAATGGCGCCATCCGCTACTTGATTGGTCGGCGGACCAGTCAGGGCTGACATAGAGCGTTCGCTTCGCCAGGCGCCCCTGCACTGCCCATTCGAAGGATCGTCTACGTCAATCTGGCCCGCGGCGGATGTCCCGCAGCCCGCGTGAGCCCGGAGTGAGGCCGGACAAGCATCCGGGTCTTCGAAGTACGCCGCCTCCTGCGCGTGGAACGGGGTGGCGAGTTGGACGAGGCGCACCTTCCACTCGGAAACCGGTGAAGTCGAGCATTCATCGTGCCGCCCGTCAACCGCGGCCGCGACGTCAGCGCCCCGGCGGCGCCGTCGACGCGCGGGGAATGAGCGTTGGCAGGGCCATCCGGATGCCTCGCTCCCCCTCCCCCGGCGACAGCAGCAGCTCGAGCGCCGTCGAGGCGATCTGCTCGAACGGCGTGCGCACCGAGGAGAGCGCCACCGGCAGCCGCGACACCAGGGGGATGTCGTTGTAGCCGACGATCGAGAGGTCGGATCCGATGCGGAGGCCGAGGCCGCTCGCCGCGGTGAGCACGCCCATCGCGAGGTTGTCGTTCGCGGCGAAGACCGCCGTCGGACGGTCGGGGCGGTCGAGCAGGCGCGTGCCCGCCTCGATGCCGTGGTCGACGCCGTAGCCGACCGAGAGCATGCGGGTGTCGTCGGTCGGGAGCCCGGCCTCGCGGAGGGCGCGCTCCGCGCCGGCCCGGCGGTCGCGGGCGCTCGAGGTGAACCACGGCCCGGTCACCATCCCGATGTCGCGGTGCCCGAGGTCGATCAGGTGGCGGGTCGCGAGGTATCCCCCGGTCTCGTCGTCGCCGAGCGATGAGGGGCTGATGCGGTCGGTGCGGAGCACGAGGACGTGGGGGATGTCGCGGGCGCGCAGTGACGCCGGAAGCTCGTCGTCGAGGCGGGCGGTCGCGAGGATCACGCCGTCGACGTTGCGATCGAGGAGGGTCTCGGTGGCGCGGCGCTCGTCGTCGGGGTCGTCGCCGCAGGTCGCGACCACGGCGAAGTAGCCGCGGCGGCCGGCGGCCTCCTCGATCGCCTGGAACATGAGGGCCATCACGGTGTCGGTCAGGCGCGGGACGAGCACGCCGATCGTGCCCGTGGCGCCGCGCCGGAGGTTCGCGGCGAACATGTTGCGGCGGTACCCGAGCTCCTCCGCGACCCGGCGCACGCGCTGCGCCGTCTCACTTCGGGAGGCGGGCGTGCGGTCGTCGAGGATGCGGCTGACCGTCGAGATGCTCACGCCGGATGCCTGCGCGACATCCTTCAGCGTGACCGGCCCACCGGCGTGCGTGCGCTCCACCTTCAACCTCCTGCCACCGCGAGTCTACGGGCGGGCGACCGGCGCGATCGGGCGCCATGCGACGGCGCGCGCCACGCGGCATCCGGAATCGGGTGTTGACAGTCGCTCACGTCATGAAGCATGCTTGCAAACGTTCCCGCAAACGTTCCCGGTATCGTTTCCACACCGCGGGTCTCGACGAAGAGAAAGACAAGGAGTCGGACGATGGCACTCGACCTTCGCGGACTGAACCCCGCACCCGTGACCCCGTTCACCACCGACGGCGACATCGACTTCGCCGCCATCCAGCGCCTGGGCTCGTGGCTCGGCTCGATCGACGGTGTGAAGAGCCTCGTCGTGCTCGGCCACGCCGGTGAGGGCACCTTCCTGACGGTCGACGAGCAGCTCGACGTGATCCGCGCGTTCGTCGACTCGACCGAGGGCCGCGTGCCCGTGATCGCCGGCATCACGGGCGAGGGCAACAAGGTCGCCGCGCTCGAGGCCGAGCGCGCGAAGGCCGCCGGCGCCTCCGCCGGGCTCGTCTACCCCTCGCACGGCTGGCTGCGCTTCGGCTACCAGCAGGGCGCCCCGCAGAGCCGCTACCGCGAGATCTGGGAGACGAGCGGCCTGCCGTCGATCCTGTTCCAGTACCCCGACAACACCAAGGCCACCTACGACCTCGACACGCAGCTCGAGATCGCCGGCCAGGAGGGCGTGTTCGCGACCAAGAACGGCGTCCGCAACATGCGCCGCTGGTACACCGAGATCCCCGCCCTGCGCGCCGCGTACCCCGAGCTGCAGATCCTCTCGTGCCACGACGAGTACCTGCTGCCGACCATGTTCGACGTCGACGGCCTGCTCGTCGGCTACGGCAACATCGCCCCCGAGGCGCTCATCGAGCTCATCGAGGCCGGCAAGGCGCAGGACTACCCGCGCGCCCACGCCATCCACGAGCGACTGCTGCCCGTCACCAAGAACGTGTACCACCGCGGCTCGCACATGGAGGGCACCGTCGCCCTGAAGTGGGGCCTCGTGCACCGCGGCATCCTCGACCACGCCACCGTGCGCACCCCGCTGCTGCCGCTGCCGGATGGCGCGGACGCCGAGATCGCGGCGGCGTTCGCGTCGGCCGGCCTCGAGAAGGTCGGCGTCACCGTCTGATCACTGCGGCGGGGGCCCGAGGCATCCGGCCCCCGCCAACCACCCCCTCACCGATCTCGCCGCCCAGGCGTAGCATCGTCGCCGTCGAAGTGCGGCACCCGAGTCAATGACGACTGCGCGGCCAGGCGCCGCACTCCGAAGAAGGAGGCTCGCCATGAGTGAGCGAACCAAGACCCGCCACACCACCACGACCCCGGGCACCGGGTACGGCCGCGTCTCGACCGAGTCGATGCGCGCCATCGTCGAATCGAGCGGCCGGCGCCGATCGTTCTGGCAGCAGCTCGCGCTGATCGGCCCCGCGTTCGTCGCCGGCGCCTGGCAGTTCGGGCCGGGCAACCTCACCACCGCCGTGCAGGCCGGCAGCGGCTACCAGTACACGCTGATCTGGGTCGTCGTCGTGTCGACGGTGCTCATGATCTTCCTCACCGACATGAGCGTGCGGCTCGGCATCAAGTCGCCCGTGTCGCTGATCTCGTCGATCAAGGACCACCTGGGCACGCCCGTCGGCGTGCTCGCCGGCATCGGCGTGTTCCTCATCACGCTCATGTTCTCGGTCGGCAACGCGGTCGGCGCGGGGCTCGGCCTCTCGATGCTGCTCGGCGGCGCCCCGATCATGTGGACCGTGATCTGCACCGTCGCGGTCGCTGCGCTGCTGCTGTTCCGCAACGTCTACCGCGTCATCGAGAAGGTGCTCGTCGTCGCCGTCGCCGCCATGTCGGTCGCGTTCATCCTCAGCGCGTTCATCGCGAACCCCGACTGGGTCTCGGCTGCGTCGGGTCTCATCCCGACCGCGCCGGACGGCGCCTGGCTGCTGATCGTCGCGCTCGTCGGCACCAACTTCAGCGTCAACGCCGCCTTCTACACCTCGTACGGCACGAAGGAACGCGGCCGCACCGAGGAGCAGTACCGCGACGTCACGATCGTCGACACCATCCCCGGCATCGTCGCGCCCGGCATCATGACCTCGCTCGTGATCGTCGTCGCCGCCGCCGTACTCGGCTCGACCGGCGAGGCCGCGGCGACCATCGTCGCCCTGGCGGGCATCTTCGAGCCGCTCGCCGGCCCGATCGGATCCACCCTCTTCGCGCTCGGGTTCTTCGGCGCCGCGTTCTCGTCGATGATCGCCAACGCGACCGCCGGCGGGACCATGCTCTCGGACGGACTCGGACGCGGGGCCTCGTCGGGCTCCAAGACGGCGAAGATCGTGAGCGGCAGCATCCTCGCCTTCGGGGTGGCCGTCGCCCTCATCTTCCAGCAGGCGCCGGTGCAGCTCATCGTCATCGCGCAGGCGCTCACCGTGCTCGTCGCGCCGCTCCTCGCGGTGCTCATCATCGTCATGGCCAATCGGCGGTCGCTGATGGGCGAGATGCGCAACCGATGGTGGCAGAACGTGCTCGGCGTCGTCGGGCTGGTGTCGGTCGTGGCGCTGTCGGTTCGGCTGGTGATCAGCCTGACCGGCGGGTAGGCGCGGGGACGCACGTCACAGGGGCGGCCGGGGATGATCCCCGGCCGCCCGCTCATCTCGTCGAGACAACCGCCGTCGCCGTTTCTCCGTGCTGACCCTGTTGCCGCACCCCGCCCACACCGCGAAGATGAGCCTGTCTCGAATTCTTCGCGGAAGGCGTTCCGATGATCGAGTACCGCTGGCTCCGAAGCATCCATGTGTCGTTCGTCGGCGCGCTCGAACAGGCCGCGTTCCTCGAACCCGAACTCGAAGCGCGTCGGCAGGCGGCGGTCGATGCGGTGCGCGATGCACCGGCCGCCGCGCTGCTCGGGGCGTTCGTCCATCACGTCATCGCACGCTCCGACGATGACGATGACGATGACGATGACGATGACGGCGACGGCAGCGAGCTCGACCTGCTGGCCCGGGCGTCGGCCACCTGGAGCCGCGGGCGCGAACTGGCCGAACGACTCGGATCCATCCGAGCCGCGCTCGAATCAGCGCTCGAGAATCCGACCGCTCCCAACGCGACCGGCACGTTCGACACGGCGACGGTGCAGCTTCAGCAGCTCGCCAACGACGCCATCGCCCTGCGCGCCGACGTCGACGTCATCCGCGCCGAGGCGACGACCATGCAGCACCTCCCCCCGCATCCGCGCCAGGACGACCTCGACGTATCCCGGTGGCGCTGGCGCGATCGCGTCATCGCACGCCGTGGCGATGCCTTCGTCCGCGCGCTGTACCGGAATGCCGAGCCTGCGACACCGAGGTGCCTCGCGGCCGCCATCGGTGCGACGAGCGCCTACGCGGCGCACGCGAGCGGGTCGGCGTACCTGAATCACGTCGTCGGCGGGCCTCGGCGACTGCACCGCTTCCGCGACCGCCTCGGGTCGTACTCGATCGGCAGCTGGGTGTCGTCGAACCAGTCGACGCCGACCGACACGCCGACCCGGTTCGCCGACCTGCTCGCCACCGTCGCGCCGAACGGGACGCTCGATCCCGACCTCGACGAGGTCCTCACCGCATCCCTGCGCGAGGCATACGATCTGCCCGCCGACGTGAGCGCGCCGTCGATGAGCACGGGCGTCGAACGCGTCATCCGCCACCTTCGCCTGCTCGATTCGTTCACGATGCCGGCCGCGCCCGCCCCGCCCTCCGGCGGATGGATGGCGCTCGCCTGGAGCGATCCCGCGAATCCGCCGGCGCATCTCGTTCCGCAGGACCTGGACGTCGTCGGCACCGACAACGGCCCCGCCGTCCAGATCGGGCCGGGCGAGCCCGGACCCGGTGCACCCGGCAAGTCCGACGTGAAGTCCGCCAGCGAGGTCTGCGGCGTGATCGCGCTGATCCTCCTCGTGGCCGACCTCGTGCAGGCGTTCGTCCGGTGCATCGTGCAGTGGGCGAATGACGAGACGTGCACGTTCTGGGAGAACATGTTCCTCAGCATGCTGTTCGAGCAGGACCCGCCCGACCCGCGCGAGCAGCGCGAGGTGTGGGATCCGCAGTCGACCGAGCAGGGCCTGACGGCGATCGGGACCTCGCCGCAGGCGCTCCAGCTCGTGATGCTGCTGTTCGACCTGCACACCCAGATGTTCGAGACCCTGGCGCGGGCCCGCACCTTCCTCGTGATCACGGGGCTCGTCGTCCCGGAGTCGACTGCGTCGCTGCCGCTCTACGAACAGTTCACCAGGATCAGCGTCGAGCCGTTCGGGCCGCATCTCGAGGAGCCGGACCCGGAGTCGACCTACCATCGCTACCCGGCCACGGAGGTCGAGGAACCGTCCGCCGCGCCGTCGCCGTACACGCATGGCGCGTCGCCCGGCGTGGTCTCCGACGGGAGTGCGGCCCTGGACGGCCGCACGATCGCGCTGTCGCTGTGGAGCGAGATCGCGCACGGGGCCGACGGCGTCGTCAACCTCGACCTCGACGCCGACCGCGGTCACGGCCACCCGGCGTGGGAAGCCGCCGGATCGGTGCACGGCGCACCGGTACGGGTCCGGATACTCGACTACACCGAGCAGTGAGGCAAGCGGATGTCGCACCACGACGATCACGATCAGGAACAGCCGAGACCTGACCTGCGGCCCTTCTTCTGCCTTCCGTACTGGACGGCGGCGCTGCAACCGGGAGGCACGTGGGACACGGGCGAGCAGCGGCCGTTGCCTCCGCAGGTGGTGTCGTGGCTGAGCCCCGCCATCGTCGCGGGGCCGTACCGACCGGGCGAGACGCTCGAGGTCGCGGTGCAGGTCCGCAACTCGGGCGACGGCAACTCCCCATCCATCGCGACCGTCATCGTGTACTGGGCGGATCCGACCGTGGGCTTCGCCACGCCGGAGTTCTTCGGTGCGACGACCGTCGCCGTGCCACCCGCCCGGACGTCGCCGCTCACCGTGACGACGCCGACGATGCGTCGGACGATCCCCGCGTCGGCCCCCGACCACATCTGCCTGCTCGCCGCCGTGCACCACCAACAGGATCGAGCAGGCACGGTCTGCGACCCCGTCGGCGACCGCCACTGGGCGCAACGCAACCTGACGGCGGTCACCGCCCACCCGGGTGCGCCGGCGATGATCGCCTTCGACCTGGCCAACCCGTCGGCGGATGACGGCGAGTTCATGCTGATCGTCCGGCGAGCCGAGCTCTCGGCCGTCGTGCCGCTCGCGGCCGAGTTCGGCGTCGCGGAGTTGTCGGAGGTTCCGGCCGTCGTGACGCTGCATGGGCCCGACGGTCGTCCGCTCACCGATCCCATGCGCGAACTGACCCATCACCTGTTCCTCGCCGCGCACGAGCGCGTCAGGGTCGAGTTGGCGGTCGAACCCGAGGGCGAGATCCCGGCTCACACGGCGGTCGTTGCCGAGGCCGTCGTGATGGCCGACGAGGAGCGGCCGGTCGGCTCGCTCGGGTTCGTGCTGCGTGGGGAGTAAGGAGTTCGCACGGCCGTGTGACGCGGCATCCGCTCGTGACCGTGCGGCTTCCGGGTGCGGTCGACAAATCGCGCTCGGTGGATGTCGGGGGCCGGGGCGACTCGTCCTCCACAGGGGACCCGTTGACGACGTTCTCCACATGCGAATCGCAGGTCAGTAGCGATTTTCGCGATCGGCGGATGTCGGTGGGTGCGGGGATGATCGAAGCATGGAACACTCACCGCGGTCGAACCCAGGGAAGACGAACTCCGGACGGAACGCTCGCTCACCCTGCGGGAAGACCGGCGCGGCGTCGTGCACCTGCACGCGCGCCTGGACCCCGAGAGCGCCGCACCGGTGAAAGCCGCGATCGAGGCGCTCGTCGGCGATGCGCTGCGGCGACGCGAGCCCTCCGAGAGCGCCCCGCTGATCGACGACCACCGCACCATCCCGCAGATCCAGGCCGACGCGCTCGCCCGCCATACCCTCGGCTGCACCCACACCCTCACCCCACTTGCCAAGACCACCGTCATCGTGCGCATCGACCTCGACACCCTCGTCGACGGGCTCGGACACGCCGGCATCGACGGCCTCGAACAACCGATCTCCGCAAGCACCGCCCGCCGGATGGCCGCCGACGCCGAGATCATCCCCGCCGTCCTCGGCGGCGACAGCATCCCGCTCGACCTCGGCCGCGCCGCGCGCCTCTTCACCAAAGCGCAACGCCTCGCCCTCGGCGAACGCGACGGCGGCTGCGCCTCCTGCGGGCAGAACATCGGCTACGTCGAAGCCCACCACATCCGCTGGTGGGACCGAGACGCCGGCCCCACCGACCTCGCCAACGGCGTGCTGTTGTGCTCCTTCTGCCACCACATGATCCACCGCGACGGATGGCGCATCCACGCCGACCCCGACGAGGTCTGGTTCATCCCACCCCCGCACATCGACCCCGACCAAGTGCCTCGACTCGGCGGACGCGCACGATTCGAACTCCGCGAACCCGCGGCCGCGTGATGGCCGTCCACGGGGCTCCGGCATGCCATGATTCGGGCAGCTCCCAACGCCCACCCCATCGAGAGGACGCCGATGCCCCAGGCCCGCATGCGCCACGAGTTCACGCTGCGCGCCGAGCCCCGGGCCGTCGCCGAGCACCTCGCCGAGCCTCGCAACTACATCGGGCTCTCGCCGCTCGTCATCGAGGTGCGAGACATCGGTCGCGCGGGCGCCGCGATCCGCTACACCGCCGTCGAGCGCTTCGCGCTCCCCCTCGGCGGGCACCTCGACAACGCCATCGACGTCACCCTCGCACTCGACGACACCGACCCGACCTCGCTCCTCGTCGGCGGCGACGTCGTCAGCCCGGGCCGGGTCCGGCTGAGCTATCGATACGAGATCGCACCGGATGCCGCCGGCTCACGCGTCATCGACTCGCTCCAGCTCCGGGCCCCGTTCGGCCTGCTTCGCTTCGCGGCGTCGCGCGCCCGCGCGGTCCAACTCGAACGGGCTTGCGTGCTCGCGACTCGTCTCGAGACGACCTGACGCATCCGCTCCGCGGTGCACACGACCCGGGCCGGGCCGGGTGCGCGCGTCAGCTCCGCAGCCAGGCCCAGGCGGCGTCCTGGTCGTCGAAGTACGCCGCCTCCTTCGCATAGAACGGAGAGGCGAGACGGGCGAGGTACTCCTCCCACTTCTTGTTTCCGACGATCGCCATCCGGTCGATCTTCTCGTGGAACTCGTGGCCGAAGTTCAGGTCGGAACCCCAGGCGCCGATCTTCTCCCACGTGAAGTCGGTGAGGTCGACCATCAGCTTCACCGTGCCGTGCTCCTCGACTGCGGCCGCCACGGCGGGCGTCAGGACGTCGTAATCGGCGCGCGTGACGTCGCCGGACACGACGAACCCGAGGATGTTCCCGCTGCTGCGGTCGGACTGCGTGATGGTCATCGGAGTGCTCCGCTCTCTCGTGTCGTCCCTGCCATCCTTGCGGGCGACGGCGTCGGCGTCGAGGTTGTCCACGGTTTCAGGAGTCGAACCGACCCGACGCGCCACGCGGTCGATCAGCCGCGGGCGGAGTCGGCCGTACGCATCGGCTCCGCCGCTCGCGTCCCGCTCGTACGAGTCGTCGGCCACGGGAGCGCGACCCAGAGCCCGGCCGCCGCCCACGCCAGGCCGATCGCGACGACCCACTGGCTCGCGGTCTCCACGATCTCGGCCTCGCTGCCGAACGCGTGCGCGAGCGTTCCGACGACGATCACCGCGAACGCCCACCACGAGGCGATCCTGAACCGCGCCAGACCGGCGACGAGCAGTGCGACTGCGGGCGCTCCGAGGAACGCGGCGATCATCACGGGCACAGTCCACGGGCCGACTCCCCCGAGTCGTTCGACGAGGAACTCCTGCATCGCGGCGGCGTCGAGACGGTCGGAGGCGACCTCGACGGCAAGCAGGTGCAGCATCCCGAACGCCCCGATGCAGGGCGCGACCAGTGCGCAGAGCAGCCACCCGATCCGCCCGACGACGGTGCGCAGCGCCGGCGCGGCCACCGCGGCGAGCCCCGCCACGAGAAGAACGCCCCCGAGCACGTGCAGCAGTCCGGCGGTCGCGATCCGGTCGCTGTTCGCGGCGATCACCGCGACATCGTCCAAGGCGTCGAGACCGTCCATCAGCAGCGTCTCGGCGATCGCCACGGGAACCCACGCGGCGCCGAGCGCGACGATTCCCGCCCGCCGCCACCCCATCATCACGGTGTCCATGCATCCACTCCGTTCCATCGAATCGTGTGGCGGCACGGTACGGCGGGTGCGAGCGGTCGCGCAGCCGCCGCGAGGCACCCGGTCGTTCCTCCATCAGGATGAAACCCGTGCGTCCGAGGGGAGGATGCCGACGCCGGGGCCCGCAGGATAGATTCCGGTCATGGTGGACCGATCCCCACGCCACGTCACCTTCGACATCACGCTCGCGGTGGTCTTCGCGACGGTCGCCGTCCTGCAGGTCGTGCTCGGGGTCGACGGCTACGATCGCGGGCCCGTCTGGCTCGAACTCGCACTCGCACTCTCCACGACCCTGCCGCTCGCGCTGCGACGCGTCCGTCCCGTCGCCGTGGTGGTCGCGGTCTTCGCGCCTCAGATCGTCGTGAGCGCGATCACGCCGCACATGGCCACGTTCTGGGGCACCCTCCTCCCGATGACCATCGCGTTGTACAGCTGCGTGCGATACGCGCTGCCGAGGATCGGGCCGGCACTCGCGGTGCTGCTGCTTCCGTTGGCGTTCTGCGCGACGTACGGGCTCCACGTGCCGAGTTTCCGCACCCTGGAGGACTACGCCTTCGGGGCGATCGTGTTCGGCGCGGCATGGGCGTCGGGCCGGGTGATCCGTCACCTGGTGACGCAGCGGGCAGCGCTGAGGCACGCGCTCGGGCAACTCGAGGATCAGGCCGAACAGCGACGGCGACAGGTCCTCCTCGAAGAGCGCGCCAGGATCGCGCGGGAGATGCACGACGTCGTCGCGCACGGCGTGAGCGTGATGGTGGTGCAGGCGGCATCCGCGCGCCTCGAGCTCGGCGCAGCCGACGACGCGGCCCGCGACTCGCTCCTCGCCGTCGAGGAGACCGGCAGGCGGGTCCTCGACGAGTTGCGCCGGACGATCGTGCTGCTTCGCGATGGCGACGACGGCGGCGACGCCCGGCCCGCACCCGGCCTCGACGACATCCCCCGCCTCGTCGAGACGATGCGGTCGGCGGGCCTGACCGTCGACCTCACGGTCGACACGACGGCGGCGGATGACCCGGGCCGCGGCCTCGCCGCGTACCGGGTCGTGCAGGAGGCCCTCACGAACGCCCTGCGTCACGCCGGCCCGACCTCGGTGCAGGTGCGGGTCACGGGCGATCGAGACCTCGACATCGAAGTGCGGAACGCGGGCCCCGCCGCCGAGCGACCACCCGGCGTCGCCGCCACCGAAGGAGGCGGACACGGGCTCGTCGGTGTCGCCGAACGCGTCGAGATGTACGGCGGCACGCTCACGATCGACCGCGGCGACGGCGACTTCGCCGTTCGAGCGGTCATTCCCGGACGGGCCTCGGCCTCGTGATCACCCTGGTGGTCGCCGACGACCAGGCGCTCGTACGGAGCGGCCTGAGCTCGATCCTGTCGAAGGACCCCGCGTTCTCCGTCGTCGGCGAAGCGGCGGACGGCGCCGAGGCGGTCGAACTCGCCCGATCGCACCGCCCCGACATCGTGCTGATGGATCTCCGGATGCCGAACGTCGACGGCCTGGAGGCCACGCGACGCATCCTGCAGGGCGATGATCCGCCGCGCGTGGTCGTGCTCACGACCTTCGACACCGACGACAACGTCTACGCCGCACTGCGCGCGGGCGCGAGCGGGTTCCTCCTGAAGGACACCTCGCCCGAACATCTCGCCGACGCCCTCCGCCGGGTCATGGACGGCGACGCGATGCTCTCCCCGACCGTCACCCGTCGCCTGGTCGACTCGTTCGTCAGCGAGCCGCCTCGGCCCGACGGATCGGTGCCGGCCGCCCTGCGCACGTTGAGCGATCGTGAACTCGAGGTGCTCCGCGTGCTCGCCCGCGGAACGACCAATGCCGAGATCGCGTGCGAGCTCTATCTGGCCGAGACGACCGTCAAGTCCCACATCGCACGGCTCCTGACGAAGCTCGGTCTCCGCGATCGCGTCCAGGCAGTCGTCCTGGCTCACGAGAGCGGCCTCATGCGCACCGGCCAGACCGGGAGCCGAGCGACCGGCGACGCACGCCGGTAGCGGGGTCGACGCAGAGGAACCGTCAGCCCTGCTCGATCATCCGCCCGGGGATGCGACCGCGAGCCGCTCCCCCAGCCATCCCCGCGCCCGAGCATGGAAGTCGCGCGTCACCTCGGCACCCCGGGCGATGGCCTCGAAGCCGTGCGGAGCGCCCGGCACCACGTCGACCGTGCACTCGACGCCCGCGGCCCGCAGCGCGGCGGCGTACGCGAGGTCTTCGTCGTGGAACAGGTCGATGTCGCCGACGCCGATCCACGCCGGCGGCAGCCCGGACAGGTCGGTGCGGCGGGCGGGCACGGCGAAGTCCGGCACGGTCTCGGCACCCGGCGGCGCCGGCAGGTACGACGACCAGCCGACGAGGTTGTCGCGGTTCGTCCACGCGAAGTGCCGTACCCCGTCGAGCTCGCGGCGCGCCGCGGTGCGGTCGTCGAGCATCGGGCAGTACAGCAGCTGTGCCACCGGTCGCCGGCCGCCGGCGTCGTGCAGGCGCTGCGCGAGTGCGGCCGCGAGCCCGCCGCCCGCGCTCTCCCCGCCGACCGCGACCCGGTCGGGGTCGATGCCACGAGCCGGCGCGGCATCCTGCAGCCACTGCCACGCGGCGACGCAGTCGTCGAGGGGCGCCGGGAACGGATGTCGCGGGGCGAGGCGGTACTCGACCGAGACGACCACGATCCCGAGTCGCTCCGCGAGCTCGGCGCAGAACCGATCGTCGGCCGCGGCGGCGCCGATCACCAGCCCGCCGCCGTGCATCCACAGCAGCGCGGGACGACCGTTCGCCGCCGATCCCGGCGCGACGGTGGGCGTGAAGACCCGCACACCGGTGCCCGGCTCGCGGAAGTCGACTCGCTCGAACCGCTTGGCCTCGGTCGACTTCGGCGGCGGGATGAGTGCGAGGGCTCCCTGCGTCATCCGCCGCTGCCAGCTTCGCCGGACCTGCGGGCGAGGGAACCACCGGTAGGCGCGGCGCAGGTCGGGGTGCAGGTCGGCGACGCGCATGCGGGCGAGGGAAGGCGGCAGGTCGTCGGCGCGGGTGCTCGTCATGGTGAGACCGATTCTCGCGCACGGCGCGGGCGGATGCGGCACGTGCACGAGATCGGCTGACCCCGACGATCCGCCCCGCGACATCCGCCCCATCGCTTGCGCCCCACCCCCGGCCGCTGCCAGCATGGCGGCACCCCTACCGCCGCGGAGGCCCGCATGCCCGACACCCTGTCCCTGCCGGGGAGCGCGGCGCTCTCGACCCTCCCGGGCGCGGCGGTCCTGCACCGGGTGCGGCGACTGCTCGGCTGGGCGATCGGCGCCGGCCTCGCGTACAGCGTGATCGGCGGAGCGGGCAAGTCCTCCTGCCCGGGCGGGTTCACGGGCGACGGCGGGTATCTCGACGCGGCCGGCCAGGCGACGGAGGTCGCGCCGCAGTGCGTCACGCTGACGCTCGAGCCGTCCGGCTTCGCCTATGCGGTCATCGCGATCGTCGTGTTCGTCACGATCGGGCGCGTGCTCCGGTACGCGGTCGACCAGGCGGACGCGATCCGCCGCCTCGACCGAGCGGTCGTCGGCATCGTCGTGTTCGTGCTCGCCTGGACGGTGATCACGCAGGCCTCGTTCGCGCGTATCTCGCTCGAGTCGTGGGATGGCACGGGGCCGTTCTTCTTCGATGGCACGGTGTTCGGCCAGGTCGACGTCGACGTGTCGTCGATGCCGGAGGGGTGATCGCCGCGCCGTCGACGCCGAGGCGTGAGCGGGCAGATACCCTTGGCCCGTGCTCGCTGCGATCCTGCTGACCGTCATCCTCGCCGCGCTCGCGGTGTTCCAGCTGGCGCTCGCGCTGGGCGCGCCGATCGGCCGGTTCGCGTGGGGCGGGCAGCACCGCGTGCTGCCGGCGGGGCTGCGGATCGGCAGTCTCGTCTCGATCGTGATCTACGCGGTGATCGTGCTGCTCGCGTTCGACCGGGTCGGCGCGATCGACATCGTTCCGGACGTCGTCTCACAGGTCGGCATGTGGGTCGTGTTCGGCTACTTCGTGCTCGGCATTCCCATGAACGCGATCTCGCGCAGCCGCGCCGAGCGGGTCACGATGACGCCGGTGGTCGCCGTGCTCGCCCTGCTCAGCCTCATCGTCGCGCTGAGCTGAGCGGCCTCGCCACCCGCCGATCGCGGTCGACGGATGGCGCTGCACGCGCCCCGCGTGACGGCCCCGCCGACGCGGCCATGCCCTCCAGGCGCGCCGCACTCCCCCGCACCGCATCGAGCACCGTCTGCAGGGCCGGCGAATCGGCCTGGCTCCGGCGGTGCACGGCCGAGATCTCCCGGATCGACGCGGGCCGCACCGTCGGGATCGCCACGAGTTCGTCGGGCAGCGGCGACCGGCCGAGGCGCGGCACGAGGGCGACCCCGAGGCCCGCGCGCACGAGTTCGAGGTGGTTCTCGAACTCCATCGACTCGTGCACGATGCGCGGCGCGTTCGCGACGCCGTCGAAGACGCGGCGCAGCCACTGCCGGCAGATGGTGGAGTCGAAGGTCGCGATCCAGCGCTCGTCGGCGAGGTCGTCGGGCGTGAGCTCGGTGCGCCGCGCGAGCGGGTGCTCTCGGCGCAGGATCACGTCCGCGACATCCGTGAACAGGGGCGTCTCGACGAGGTGCTCGGGCATCGCGAGGGCGACGCCGCCCCACCGGTGCACGATGCCGAGGTCGCGTTGGCCGGATGCCACGAGGGCGACCGTCTCCCACGGTTCGCTCTCGCGCATCGGCGCGCGCAGGTCGGGGTGCTCGTCCTGCAGCCGCGCGAGCACACCCGTGAGGAGCCCCCGCACCGCGGTCGAGAACGCGCCGATGCGCACCTCGCCGGTGATGCGGCGCGCGGCCGCGGCATCCGCGTTGGGAGTGCCGCCGGCCAGCTGCAGGTCGGCCTCGAGTCGCTCGAGGTCGGCGAGCACGCTCGCCGACGACGTGACGAGGTGGCGGCCGGCATCCGTCAGCACGACGCCGCGCCCGGCGCGCTCGAGCAGGGCGACGCGCGTACCGCGCTCGAGCCGCTTGATCTGCTGCGACACCGCCGACGGTGTGAACCCGAGCGCGTCGGCCGCCGCCGCCACGCTGCCGTTCGTGGCCACCGCACGAAGCGCGACCACGGCTTCCAGATCGATCATGCAGCAACGCTACCGATTCAGGCGAAGAAATCAACGCTGGTGCTTCCGGATGGCGCGGGGCGAGAGTTGGGACATGACGAGACGCGACATGCTGCTGGCGGCGACCGTGGCGAGCCTCTGGGGCTTCAACTTCGTCGTCATCGACTGGGGCATGCACGGCATCCCGCCGCTGTTCTTCGTCGCCGTGCGGTTCGCCGTCGTCGCGCTCGCGGTCGTCGTCGTGCCGCGGCCGCTCGCGAGCTGGAAGACCGTCGTCGGCGTCGGACTCTTCATGAGCCTCGGCCAGTTCGCGCTGCTCTACACGTCGATCGCCCTCGGGCTGCAGCCCGGCATCGCCGCACTGCTCCTGCAGGCGCAGGTGGTGCTCACGATCGTGGTCGCCGCGCTCGCGCTGCGCGAGCGCCCGTCGCGCCTCCAGGTCGCCGGGGTGCTCCTCGGCACGGTCGGACTCGGCATCGTGGCGCTCGGCCGCGGCGGCGACGCACCCGCGCTCGCGGTCGTGCTGTGCCTGCTCGCGGCGCTGTCGTGGGCGATCGGCAACGTGATCTCGCGCCGGGCCGGGCCCGTCGCCCCGTCGCGCCGCTTCGGCGCGCTCTCGCTCACCGTGTGGTCGTCGCTCGTCGTGCCGCTGCCGGCGCTCGGCCTGTCGGCGCTCATCGAGGGGCCGGATGCCATCGCCGCCGGGATCGCGGCGTTCGGCTGGCGGCCGATCCTGTCGACGCTCTACACGGCGGGCCTCTGCACGCTCATCGGCTACGCCGTCTTCAACGGGCTGCTCGCGCGCAACCGGTCGGCGTCGGTCGTGCCGTGGGTGCTGCTCGCGCCCGTCGTGGCGATGGCATCCGCTGCACTGCTACTCGGCCAGGTGCCGAACGTGTGGGAGACCGCGGGCGGGGCCGTGCTCGTCGCAGGCGTGTTCATCGCGAACCCGCCGGTGCGGCGGCGGCGTGCGGCGGGCGCGGCGGGCGCAGCGGACGTGGCGCCGGAACGGCGGCCAGTGCAGCGCGACGACTCGACGGATGCGCCGCCTCCACCGCCGTTGCGGAACCGCAGCGACCGGGCCACGATCGGACGATGAACGCCCAGGTCCGCAACATCCAGGCCGCCCTCGACTCGTTCTCCGAGCACTGGCAGCCCCGCCGCCTCGCGACCGTCAACGACTACGAGGTCAAGGTCGTGAAGCTCCTCGGCGAGTTCACCTGGCACTCGCACCCCGACACCGACGAGCTCTTCATGGTGATCTCGGGCCAGCTGGTGATCCAGTTGCGCGACGGCGACGTCGAGCTGGGTCCAGGCGACGTCTACGTCGTGCCGCGCGGCGTCGAGCACTGCCCGAAGACGGATGCCGCGGGCGGCGAGGTCGCGGCGATCCTCATCGAACCGCAGGGCGTGGTGAACACCGGCGACACCCCGAGCGAGCGCACGACGGTGCTGCGCGAGCTCGACTGACGTTCGCAGCGTCGACAGGTCGACGCGTCACCATGGAGACGCCCCAGGAGGCCTCCGGGCACTGGTGAACGCCGGCCTGTCGCCCGGATCTCGTCCAGGTCCGACGCACCGGATGTCACGGGCGCCGCGTTGGGCGTGCTCGACGGGCTCGGATGCCGTGGATCACGGCCTGCCGGGGCGGGGTGCCCTGAGCGAGCGGATGTCTCGGGTCCGACGCGACTCGTCCTCCACAGGATGGGAGCGGCAGCCGTTGTTCACAGGTGAAATACCTGATCAAGGCCTGTTTCTCGTGCCTTCGATGTCGGTGGGTGCGGGCATGATCGAAGCATGGAACCATCCCCGCGAATCGAGCAGGACTCGGCGCCGCATGCGCTGACCGCGCTCGAACTCGACGTCGCGGTACTGCGCGAGGCGTGGGCCGGCGCGGTCCCGGCGTGGGGAGCGATCCGCGGCGACGCGCAGATCGAGGCGGAGCAGATGAGCGACCGCGGGCTGGTCGAGGTCGTCGATGCGGTCGCGCAGGCGCGGCGAGATCTCGATGCGCTGATGGCGCGGGTCGCGGCCGAAGTGGCGCGGCGGTCCGGGCCCGAGTTCGGTGAGGTCGGCCTCGCGAAGGCGCAGGGGTTCCACAACCCGCTGCGACTCATCACCGCGTCGACCGGCGGTTCGCGCGCCGAGGCGCAGCGGCTGGTCGCCGTCGGCGTCGCCACCGCCGAGCGGCAGACCTTCAGCGGTGAACGCATGCCGTCGCGGCATCCGCACGTCGGTGCGGCTCTGGCCGGAGCGTCGATCTCTCTCGACGCCGCGTCGGCGATCACGGCGATGCTCGACCGCGTGTCGATGCGCGCCGATCCGGAACGAGCCGACCTCGTCGAAGCCGCACTCGTGGAGTTGGCCGGCCGGGTTCCGCTCGAGACCCTCACGCGCGGGGTGCGGGAAGCGGAAGCACGGCTCGATCCGGACGGCGTCGAACCCAGGGAGGAGGAGCTCCGCACGGAACGCTCGCTCACGATGCGCGAAGACGGGCGCGGCGTGGTGCACCTGCACGCCCGCCTCGACCCCGAAAGCGCCGCACCCGTGAAGGCCGCGATCGAGGCCCTGGTCAGCGACGCGCTCCGCCGACGCGCACCCGATGGCCGCGACGGATACGGCCGCCTCGGCGTCGCGTCCGGCGACGGCGCGCTGGCCGAGGGCGTCGAGGGCGCGCCCGTCGGTTCGGACAGCGCCCTCATCGACGACCACCGCACGATCCCGCAGATCCAAGCCGACGCGCACGCCGCACTCGCCCGCCACACCCTCGGCTGCACCCACACCCTCATCCCACTGGCCAAGACCACCGTCATCGTCCGCGTCGACCTCGACACCCTCCGCACCGGGCTCGGGCACGCCCGCATCGACGGCATCGACCAACCCATCAGCGCCGCGACCGCGCGTCGCATGGCCGCCGACGCCGAGATCATCCCCGCCGTCCTCGGCGGCGACAGCATCCCGCTCGACCTCGGCCGCGCCGCACGCCTCTTCACCAAAGCCCAGCGCCTCGCCCTCGGCGAACGCGACGGCGGCTGCGCCGCCTGCGGGCAGAACATCGGCTACGTCGAAGCCCACCACATCGACTGGTGGGAGCGAGACGCCGGCCCCACCGACCTCGCCAACGGCGTCATGTTGTGCTCCTTCTGCCACCACATGATCCACCGCGACGGATGGCACATCCACGCCGACCCCGACGAGGTCTGGTTCATCCCACCCCCGCACATCGACCCGGCACAGGTCCCGCGCCTCGGCGGCCGGGCACGATTCGAACTCCGCGAACCCGCGGCCGCGTGAGCTGCACTCGGCGGCGCGCGGACCCGCCGTCGAGCTTCATCGACGACGGAGACTCAGTGCCCAGGGGGTCGTGCTACCCATCACTCCGCACTCGCGGTCGAGACTTCACGCGTCGCGATCCAGTGCACGGTGTACGTATACCCGGCGACGACGATGCTGCCCAGCACGATCTCGCCACCCAGTTGCGCGGCCTGACCCAGCGTCGACACGCTCAGATACCCGTTCGTGATCGGGAACACGAGCCCGCTCGGCAGACCCCTGAGGCCCCGCACGCGAAGCTGCGCGACCGTCTCGGCGAGCGCCTCTTCCAGACCGCGCATGATGTACGACTTCTGGTACAGCGTCATCCGCACGCTCGCGCGGAACTCACGGAACGCCAACAGCTTGGGGCTCAGGATCGAGTGGACCTGCTCGTGGTACTTCGCGAGGTTCTGCTCGGTGACCGTGCCCTGCGTCGAGTACCAGTAGTCGCCGTATCGGTTGGTGCCTCCGTGGCCGGCCTGCTTCGTCGGGTCGCCCTTCACCGTCGGTGTGTGGAAACGGGCGAGCTCGTCGGCGCTCCCGGCACCACCCGCGGCGCGCGCGGCACCGGATTCCGCTCCCGACACCGTGGGTGAGGCGGCATCCGCAGCGACCCCGAACCGCGTCGCCGCCTTCCGGCTGAGTTCGCCCGCGGCATCCTCGCCCACGACCGCGACCGCGCGGGCGCGGAACGCCACCAGCGCCTCGGGCGTGCGCAGCGCGGCGAGCGCGCGGGCACTCGGCCGAAGCGCGCGCGCCAGCGGACCGAGCTCGAGTCCGAGCGCCAGGGCGTCGATCATGACCCACGCGAGCGTGGGTTCCTTCAGCGAGATGTCGGCCTCGGATTCCTCGAGCGCGACGTTCTCGGCCGCCGTCTCGTTGCGATACTCGGTGATGCTGCCCGCGAGGTTGCCGACGCCCCACGCCGCGGCGACCGCCATGCCGGCGGCCGGGGTGAAGACGAGGCCCGCGACCACCGAGGTCACGATGGCGAGCGCGACCTTCACCCAGCCGAGGAACGTCTCGTCGGACTCGATCTCGGCGATGCGGCGCTGCACGGCCCCGATGAGCACCGGGTCGTCGATGCCGAGGCGCTGCAACGTGATCTGCAGGACGTTGCGCAGGTTCCACACCTTGAGTTCGTCGTCGGCGATGGCCCGCCGCACGCGGGTGATGTTCTCGAGGATGTCGGCCACCGGCCCGCGCACCAGTTCGCCGAGCTGATCGTAGGGCGCCATCGCGAACATGCCCGGGCGGTAGGTGGAGTTCAGCAGGATCGGGTACTCCCGACCGAAGCCGAACCTCGCCGCGTCGTACACCGCGCGTCGCTTGGGTGCGATCGCACGGTTCTTCTCGAGGTTCGCGATGTCGACCAGCACGCTCTTCTCGTGCTCGGGGATCATCGCCGCGAACTCCTCGGGCGTCGGAACACCGGCCGGCGGCGCGAATCGGCGCAACGCATCCTCGGCGACCCGGATCGAGAGCTCGGCCGGATGCGGGTCGAGCTCGGCGAGCGTCCGGTCCGCGTCGAGGAACCCGTCGATGTCGGGGCTGCAGACCTGCTTCGAATAGCGCTCCTGCTCCGCCTTCGCCTCGTTCTCGTTGGCGGTGAGCATGCCGTCGGCCACGAGCTTCGCCTCGCGGAGGAACATGCGCGGGAACTCGTCGTTCACCAGGCGCAGCAGCGCCGCCTCATCCGCGACGCCGAGCTCGGCGAGTCGGGCCCGGATGCGCCGGGTGAGGTCCTCCTCGTAGCCGTGCGCCGTGGCGTACTCCTCGAACAGGCCGCCCTGATCGCCACCGGCGGTCCGCGCCCTCGCTTCCATGTCGGCGAGCGATCGCCGCGCGGCATCCCGCTGCTCGATCATGCCGATGAGGGTGCTGCCGCCCGTCGCCTGTCGCAGCCGCTTGGCGTCGGCCTCGTCGAGCGCCGGTCGCAGCAACGACGAGTACCGGTCGGGCAGCGGCAGGCCGTCGGCACCGACCGGCGCGGGCTTCGGGGCCTCGACGCCTCCACCGGTGGCCCACGGTGCCATGCTCATGTTCGGGTTCGACGGCGCCGTCGGCCGGAGGGTGAGCTCGGGCGGCACGGTCAGCGTCGCCTGCCGGGCGACGGTGATCGGCGCCCCCGCGACGGCTCCGGCCCCGGCGCCGACTCCAGCCCTGGCACGAGCGGATGCCGCGACCAGCCGCGCAACGGCGGCGTTCCCGCTGATCCGCTGGAGGGTCATCAGGTCGCCGCCCGGGATGCGCATGACGCCGGTCGTGGAGTTCACCGAGATCCGGAGCGACGCCGCCGCAGTGACCGACGGCATGACGGATGCCGCGACGCGCGAGCTGGTCGAGCCCGCCCGCAGCGGCGCGGCCCCTGGCGCCCGATGCGCGCCGACGACGGGCGCCCTCGTGCCCGCGACCGCGCCCATCGCACCTCGCATGCTCGGACGCTACCCGCGGGGTGGACGCCTCGCGCCCGACCTGCCCGTCCGGGCAGCGCGTTCGACCCGAAGGGGCAGCGGTCGATCAGCGCGCCGGGACGATCGCGGTCACGATCATGTCGACGACCCGGTGCACGTCGTCCTCGCCGAGGAGCTCGGGCATCGTCAGGTGCTCGAGCAGCAACCCGTTCATCGCGAGGTACAGCACCAGCACCGTCGAACGGTCGCCCGGGAAGCCGCCGCCGACGTGGTCCGCGGAGGCGGCCGCGAGGTTGCCTGCGAAGTGCCGGGTCACGGCGGGCTGGAGGCGCGGATTCCGCGTCGCTTCGAGTCGCAGCTCGAACAGCGCCAGGTGCGCGGCCCGATCGGCCACGGCGCGGTCGACGAGCCAGCGCATGAGGTCGCGCTCGGTCTCGCGCGAGTGCGGCCTCGCCATCCGCTGCGCGGTCTCGACCGGGTCCGGCGCGAGCCGCTCGAACACGTGGGCCGCGAGCTCGTCGACGAGCTGGTCGCGCGAGGCGAAGTAGTTCGAGGCGGTGCCCGCGGGCGCTCCGGCCTCGCGGTCGAGGGCACCGAAGGTCAGCCCGCGACCGCCGTGGCCGGCGAGCACCTCGACCGCGGCATCCAGAAGCTGTCGTCGTCGTTCCGCATTCCGCACCATGGTGCCATCCTAACCACTATGTCTATAGTGGTTGATGCACGACCGGCCAGCCGCCGGTACCGAACCCGAGGAGCACCATGCGCAAGCTCGTCTACTACATCTCGCTCTCCATCGACGGCGTCATCGCAGGCCCCGACGACGAGGTCGACTTCTACCCGGGCTCCGACGACTACATGGCCTGGATGGCTGGCGACTACGGCGACGCGCTGCCCGGCCACATCCGCGAACGGTTCGGCCTGGCCGATGCCGCGCTCACGCGCTTCGACACCGTCGTCATGGGACGGCGAACCTACGATCCGGCTCTCCAGCTCGGCATCACCTCGCCGTACCCGCACCTGCGCCAGTACGTTGCGTCGGCGAGCCTCGACGGGCCCGATCCGGCCGTCACGGTCGTCGCCGATGACCCGGTCGCCGCCGTTCGCACGCTCAAGGCCGAGGAGTCGCCGCTCGACATCTACCTGGCGGGCGGCGGCCGGCTCGCCGGACAGCTGCTCTCCGAGATCGACGAACTCGTGATCAAGCGGTACCCGGTCGTCGCGGGCGCCGGACGGCCGGCGTTCGGTCCCGACTTCGCCCCGACCGTGTTCGGCCTCGACGCGGTGCGATCGTTCGACGGGGGCAACCTCGTCGAGTGGTACTCGCGGAAGGCGGGCGCGACGGAGTAAGGACGCCGCGATTCCCACCGCAGCGCAGGGTGGCGGGCGCTCAGAGCCAGCCACGATCGCGCGCGGCGGTGAACGCCTCCACGCGGTTGCGCACGCCGAGCTTGCCGATCGCGTCGGAGAGGTAGTTGCGCACCGTGCTCGGAGAGAGCGAGAGCTCCTCCGCGATGTCCGCGATCGTCGCACCGGCGTCGGACGCCCGCAGCACGTCGGCCTCGCGGTCGGTGAGCGGGCTGGTACTGACGCCGAGCGCCTCCGCAGCGAGGTGCGGGTCAACGACACGCTCACCGGCGCGCACGCGACGGATGGCCGCAGCGAGTCGTTCGACCGGGTCATCCTTGACCAGGAATCCGCGGGCGCCCGCGGCGAGTGCCCGGGCGAGGTAGCCGGGGCGACCGAACGTGGTGACCACGACCACGTCGCATCCGGGCACGGCCTGGAGGATCGGCGTGATCACATCGAGACCGCTGCCGCCGGGAAGCTCGATGTCGAGGAGCACGATGTCGGGTCGCAGCCGCGTCGCCGCAGCCAGCACCTCGTCGCCGCGCTCGACGCCGCCGATCACGGTGAGGTCTACCTCGAGGTCGAGCAGGGTGGTCAGCGCCGAGCGCATCATCCGCTGGTCCTCGGCGATGAGGATCGTGATGGGACCGGTCATCGCGGTTCACGCACCGGAAGGGGGACGACAGCGACCAGCCGGAACCCGGAGCCCGACGACTCCGCCACGACTGCGCCGCCCGCGGCCACGACACGCTCGCGAAGGCCGTCGAGCCCGGTCCCGTCCGAGACATCCGCCCGGCCCGACGCCGCGGCATCCTCCGGCTCGTGCGCTGTATTGCGCTCGAGGCGCCCTCCGTCGTCGGCGATCTCGAGACGCACTTCCCTTGCGGTCACGGTGACGTCGATGGTGCATCGACGAGCCGAGGAGTGCCGAAGCACATTCGTCACGCCCTCGCGCACGACCCAGCCCAACGTCGCGTCGACCGTGAGCGGCAGCGGTGCACCCGGTGTCGTGACGGATGCCGCGACGCCGACGTCGTCGAGGATGCGTCGGGCGTTCGCGAGCTCTTCGTCGAGGCTCACCGCGCGCGAGCCGGCGACCACCGCGCGGACCTCGGCCAGCCCGTCGCGCGCGAGCGTCTCGATCTCCGCCGCGTGGGCGGCGGCGGCATCCGGGTCGGTTGTCGCCAGCCGGCGCGCCGCCTCGGACTTGACCGCGATCACCGAGAGGGAGTGGCCGAGCAGGTCGTGCAGGTCGCGCGCGAAGCGCAGGCGCTCCTCGCCGACCGCGGCGACGGCGAGACGCTCCCTCGTCCGGTCGAGCTCGCGGGCCAGCGCCGAGTAGTACTGCACCAGGTAGTTGCCCGCCCCGCCCGCGAACGCCGCGAACCCCACGAGCACCGCGGCCTCGAGGGAGCGCGTGGCGAAGCCCACCGCTGAGGCGCCGCTGACCGCGATCGCGCCGACCATGCCCATCGCCCATCGCCGGCGGATCGCCAGCGCCGCGGCCACCGCGAGGAGCGGGAACAGCAGCGCCTGCCCTCCGGGCCAGAGCACCAGGTACCCCGTGCAGAGCAGCAGGAGCGCGACGAAGACGCCCTCGCTGAGCGCGGACGGCCGGCGCCCGGCACCGAACGGCACCGAGACCGCCACGGCGAAGATGGCCCCGATCAGCACGACGTACGCGACTCGCAGCCACGCGGCATCGACCGATGCCGAGACGAGCGGGGCGATGAGCAGCACTGGTGCGGCCGCCAGCGACAGCCACGGGCCCGGCCGATATGCCGGCCGGGCCACCGCGGGCCGCGATGACGTCCTGTGGAGTTCGTGCGTCGTCATCATCACCTCACCCGTCCCGCGGCGTCCCCCCGGACGCCGGTCACCGCAGTCCGTCGGTCGCTTCCGCTGGTCGTTCGCCGAGGCCGCCCGTCGCGCTCGATGCTGCCCGCCCTCGCCGCCGACGGCAACCCGATCACCAGGGTCGCACCGGTCACGACGTGCATCACGAGCAGCACGACGAGCACGCTGCCAGTCGCCCCGGACAGCACCGGACCCGCCAGCGAGAGCACGAGCACGGCCCAGCCGATGATCGCGAACATCCGGCGGCCGTGCCGCGCGACGCGCTCCAGCACGGCGAGCACGCCCCAGGCGGTGAATCCCGCGAGGAGCGCGGCGACCGCGATCGACGGCGGTCCGACGTGTTGCGCCGCCGCGCCGGAGCCGGCGACGAGCCGGATGCCGGCACCGGGTACCGCGATCAGCCACACGAACAGCGGCAGGAGCGCGGATGTCGCGATGGCAGCGAGCGACGCGATCGCCGCGCGACGCCGGAGGCGGCGGGGCCGGACCGGGGAGGTCGACGGCGCCCCACCACGGGCCGAGGGGAGGAAGGTCGTGTTCATCTCGATCATGCCCTCGACGTTAGGAACGGCCGCACGCGTCCGGCACCGCCGGATGTCGCCGATTCGAGGGGACGAATGTCACGGTCGACGTCCGCACGACGCGGCGCATCGGCGACATCCGTGAACTCGCCGGGAATCCGGCCCGGCTCCGGCGAACGCCCTTCCCCGCCCGCTCCCACCGACATATCGTTGATATATCGCCGATAGCCGACGAGCATGCGACACCGGGAGGTCATCATGAGCGGTTCGTACATGGGAGGCGGGTTCAACGACTCCTCGAGCGGATGGGGCGGCCCCGGCCGGGGCAACCCCGGCCAGGGTCTGTGGGAGGCCATGGAGCAGCTGCGCGGCATGTTCGAGCAGAAGGTCGCCCCCCGCATGGGCAAGGGCGACGTCCGCGCGGCCGTGCTCGCCCTCCTCGCCGAGAAGCCGATGCACGGCTACCAGATCATCACCGAGATCGCCGAGCGAAGCGGCGGGGCGTGGAAGCCGAGCGCCGGCTCGGTGTACCCGACGCTGCAGCTGCTCGCCGACGAGGGACTGATCAGCGCCGAGGAATCGGGCGGACGCAAGACGTACACGCTGACCGAGGCGGGCAGGGCCGAGGCCGAGGCATCCGCCGACCGCACCCCGCCCTGGCCGACCCCGCCGGGCGGCGGCAGTGGCGGCGGGCGCGACTTCGGCATGTCGGGCGCGCTGCCGAAGGCCGGCATCGAGCTCGCGCAGGCGGCGGCGCAGGTCGGCCGCACCGGAACCCCCGAGCAGGTCAAGGAGGCCGTCGAGGTGCTCGAGGACGCACGCCGCCGGCTCTACTCGATCCTCGCCCAGGGCTGACCGAGTGGCCTCGACACGTCGGCATCCGGCAGGCGGGATGCCCGATGTGGGGAACACGCGCGCCCGCTACCGGCGGATCCTCCGGTTCGCCGCCAGGTACATCATCCAGACCTGGTGGTTCGAGATCGTGCTGCCGCGGTTCGGGCTCGCCCGGGTCGCGGCCCGCGGGCGCGCGGCGCGGCTGACGCGCATCGCCGAGCGCTTCCACGTCCTCGCCGTCGACCTCGGCGGCCTCATGATCAAGGTCGGCCAGTACCTCTCGTCCCGACTCGACGTGCTGCCGCCCGAGATCACGCGCGAGCTCGCCGGACTCCAGGACGAGGTGCCGCCGGTACCGTTCGACGACATCCGCCGCCTCGCCGAGGTGGAGCTCGGCGTGCCGCTCGAGCGCGCGTACGCGTCGTTCGACCCGACCCCGGTGGCCGCGGCATCCCTCGGCCAGGCGCATCGCGCCCGCCTGTCCCCGGTCGACGCCGCCGACATGGGCTACGACGACGCCGTCGTCAAGGTGCAGCGGCCCGGAATCGAGGTCATCGTCGACGTCGACCTCGCGGCACTGCGTCGCGTCGCCGGATGGCTCAGCCGCGTGAACTTCGTCTCGAAGCGCGTCGACCTGCCCGCCCTCGTCGAGGAGTTCGCCACCACGAGCCTCGAGGAGATCGACTACGTCAACGAGGCGCAGAACGCCGAGCGCTTCGCCGCGAGCTTCGCCGGCGACGCCCGCGTCGCCGCCCCCGAGGTGGTCTGGGAGCGCACCACCCGCCGCGTACTGACGCTCGCCGACGTCACGGCGATCAAGATCAACGATCGCGCCGCCCTCATCGCGGCGGGCATCGACCCGAAGGCCGTCGCCGCGCAGTTCGCGACCGTGATGTTCGACCAGCTCTTCCGAGACGGGTACTTCCACGCCGACCCGCACCCGGGGAACATCTTCGTCACGCCCGTCGGCGCGCTCTCCGGCGAGACGGATGCCGCGGCATCCGCTTCGCCTGCGGCGTCGCTCGACGCCCCCGCCTGGCAGCTCACCTTCATCGACTTCGGGATGATGGGCCAGGTGCCCGACGGACTGCGGCAGGCGCTGCAGCAGCTGATGATCGCGGTCGCCGCGCGCGACGGCAAGCGGCTGGTCGAGGCCTTCCGCAGCGTCGGATTCCTGCTGCCGACCGCCGAGACCGCGGAGCTCGAACGGGCGATGACCGAACTGTTCGCGCGATTCGGCGGCATGGGCTTCGCGGAGCTCGCGCAGGTCGACGAGCGCGAGCTGCGGCGGTTCGCGATCGAGTTCGGCGAGGTGATGCGGACGCTGCCGTTCCAGCTGCCCGAGAACTTCCTGCTCATCATCCGCGCCATGTCGCTCACGTCGGGCATGTGCAGTTCCCTCGACCCCGAGTTCAACATCTGGGACGCCGTGGAGCCCTACGCCGCCCAGCTCCTGCGCGACGAGCGCGGCAACCTCGTGCAGGCGCTCGGTCGCGAGGCGGTGTCCGTGGCCGGCACGGCGTGGCGCTTGCCGCAGCGCCTCGACAAGGTCGTCGACCGCATCGAACAGGGCCGACTCGTCGCGAACTCGCCTCGCATCGAACAGCGGATGACCCGGCTCGAGCGCACGGCCGGGCGGATCGTGTCGGCGGTGATCTTCGTGGGGCTCTTCCTCGGCGGCATCCTGCTTCGGGTCGACGACTCCGTCTGGGGCGGCATCCTGCTCGGAGTATCGGTCATCCCGCTGCTGCACGCCGTGTTCGCCGGGGCGTTCGGTCCGCGCGGGCCGCGGTGAGCCGGGCCGCCGCGCGCGTCAGGCCAGCGGCGACGGCGACGGCGAGATCACCGAGTCGACGATCGCCTCGATCGCGAACTCCGACGCGCGACCGAGGTCGACCGCGTCGGGGTCGAGCAGCCATTGCACCTGCAGGCCGTCCATGACGGCCAGGATGCTCGCCGAGGCGAGTTCGATCGTTTCCGGCGCGGCGACGCCGTGCTCGGCGCACACGACCTCGAAGGCACGGGCGACCTCGCCCCGAAGCGTCTCGTAGCGCTTCTGGAAGAACTCCCGCCCCGGGTGATCGTCGGTCACCGATTCGGCGGACAGCACGACGTAGGCCTGGACGATGCCGGCCCGATGCGCATTCACGAACGCCGTCCGCACCAGGTGCCGGAAGAGCGCCATCCCGCCGGGAATGTGCTGCTCCTCGAGGTCGGCGACGTCGGTCTCGTCGCGATGGCTGAGCACCTCGAGCAGGAGCTGGTCCTTCGAGCCGAAGTGGTGCAGGATCCCGGCGTGGGTCATGCCCACCTGATCGGCGATCTCCTGGAGGGTGCCGCCCGCGAACCCCTTGTTGCCGAAGATCTCGACCGCGGCGTCGAGGATGTCGCGCCGACGCGCGAGCGTCTCGGGCCGCGAACGCGGCTGCCGACGCTGACCGGTCACTGCTTCCGACATCCGTCGGCACCCCCTTCCTCGCCTGTCGACAGCGAGTCTACGCATGCGCTCCAAGCGTAAGAACCGATGCGTTGATTAACTTACTTACTTGATAGTAAGTTAACCCCGCAGTCACTCGACGCCGGCGTCGCTCCCTCGGGAAAGCACGGCGTCGTGCCCCCACACGAAGGAGAAGCAATGAGGCTCAGTACGTCCCTCGGCGTCGTCGGCATCGCCGCGGCCCTGGCGCTCACCGGTTGCGCCGGTGCCAGCCCCGAAAGCGCCCCGGCCGGGAGCGGCGCGGCGCTGACGATCGCCAAGCCCGACGGCGCGATCACCACCGAATCGCACAACCCCTACCTCGGCGACTCGTCCGCCTCCAAGTACGGCTACGCCAAGGTCATCTTCGAGCCGCTCGCGCTCGTGAACCCGACCGGCGACCTCGGCACGACACCCTGGCTCGCCGAGTCCGTCGAGTGGAACGAGGACTACACCGAGCTCACCGTCGTGCCGCGCAGCGGCGTGAAGTGGAGCGACGGCACCGAGTTCACGGGCGACGACATCGTGTTCACGTTCGACCAGTTCCTGAGCGGTAAGCTCACCGACACGTCGGGCCTCAAGTACGAGGGCGCGACCGTCGACGGCGACGCGATCACGCTGAAGTTCGCCGACTCGAAGTACGTCTCCCAGTCACGCGTGCTGCACACGCCGATCGTTCCCAAGCACATCTGGGAGGACATCGCCGACCCCAACACCGACCCGCTCACCGACGAGGGCCTCGCGGTCGGCACCGGGCCCTACGTGCTCGACAACTGGTCGACCGAGTCCGTCACCCTCACGGCGAACGAGGACTACTGGGGCGGCGACCTGGCCGTGCCCGAACTGCACTACGTCTCCTACGGTGACAACGCCGCGCTCACGACCGCCCTCGTCTCGGGCGAGGCCGACTGGGCGCAGGCATTCATCCCGCAGATCGAGGACAGCTACCTGGCGGCCGATGAGGACAACCACTTCCTCGCCTCCCCCACCGCCGGCGCCGGCACGCTGTTCATGAACCTGCAGACCAAGCCGTTCGACGACCCGGCCCTCCGCGAGGCGCTGGCGTGGACGATCGACCGCGACGCCTACGTCGACATCGCCCGCGAGGGCGCGAGCACCGCGATCTGGAGCGCGACCGGCCTCAGCGGCCTGCTCGAGGACGAGATCCTGCCCGAGTACGCCGACGACGTCTACGAGGTCGACGTCGACAAGGCGAAGGGCATCCTCGAGGACGCCGGCTACACCTGGAAGGACGAGCAGCTGATCGACCCCGACGGCGAGGCGGTCTCGTTCTCGATCTCGGTGCCCGCCGGATGGAGCGACTGGAACACCGAGCAGGCGCTCATCGCCGAGGAGCTCGACGCCGCCCTCGGCATCGAGGTCAAGGTTGACCAGCCCGACTGGGGCGGATGGGACGCCGCGCGCCAGGAGGGCACCTTCCAGGCGATCATCCACTGGCTCGAGGACACCGGCAACGCCTACGGCCTCTACACCTCGACCATGGACCAGAAGTGGATCGTCGACGACCGGGCGCAGTTCAACTTCGGCCGGTTCGACGACCCCGCGGTGACCGACGCGCTCAACACGTACGCCAACGCGGCATCCGACGCCGACCGCCAGGCCGCGCTCGAGGTCATGCAGACCGCATTCGTCGAGAACGTGCCGGCCATCCCCCTCGGCTCGCACCCGCTGCTCGGCGAGTACAACACGCGCAACTACGTCGGATGGCCGACCGAGGACGACCAGTACGCCTCAGCGGACCCCACGCAGCCCGGGATCGTCCAGATCCTGACCGCGCTCCAGCCGGCCGACTGACCCGCACCGGGTGGGACGGGTGCGCCCCGAGGCATCCGTCCCACCCACCCGCCCGCCCCTCCGGTTCGAAGGCGGGCATCACGAAAGGGACCCCCACCCATGAGCGACACGTTGCTGTCCGTGCGCGACTTCTCGGTCGTGTACGACGTCGACCCGGCCGTGGAAGCGGTCAGGAACGTCACGCTGAACCTCCGCCGCGGCGAGATCCTCGGCCTCGCCGGCGAGAGCGGCTGCGGCAAGACCACCCTCGCCTACGGCGTCCAGCGCCTCCTCAAGGCGCCGGCGGTCATCACGAGCGGCTCGGTCGTCTTCCACGACGCGAGTGGTGACGACATCGACCTCAACGCCCTCGACGCCGACGCGATGCGCCGATTCCGCTGGGACAAGATCTCGATGGTGTTCCAGGGGGCGATGAACTCGCTGAACCCGGTCGCGACGATCGGATCGCAGCTCGAGGACGTCTTCGAGGTGCATCGCCCGCGCCTCACCCGTTCCGAGCGTCGGACGGCGGTCGTCGAGCTCCTCGAGATCGTGAAGGTGGGCGCCCAGCGCTACCGCTCCTTCCCGCACGAGCTCTCCGGGGGCATGCGCCAGCGCGTCATGATCGCGATGGCGCTCGCGCTTCGCCCGCAGCTCATGGTCATGGACGAACCGACCACCGCGCTCGACGTGCTCGTGCAGCGCGAGATCCTGCGGCAGATCTCGGCGCTCCGCCATGAGTTCGGGTTCTCGGTCGTCTTCATCACCCACGACCTCCCACTGCTCCTCGAGATCAGCGACCGCATCGCGATCATGCGAGACGGCGAGATCGTCGAACTCGACACCGCGGAGCGGATCTGGACGGATCCGCAGGACGACTACACGAAGACGCTGCTGGGGTCGTTCCCGCGCCTCACCGGCGAGAAGGGCATGGTGCTGCGATGACCGTCCTCGACTTCGACTCCGTCACCAAGGAGTACTCGCTTCGAGGCGCGGGCCGGATCACCGCCCTCGACGACGTGAGCTTCACGCTCCGGTCCGGACGGACGATCGGCCTCGTCGGCCAGTCCGGAAGCGGCAAGTCCACGATCGCGAAGATCCTGACCCAGCTCGAGACCCCGACGAGCGGAGAGGTCCGGCTGGACGGAGCGCCGATCCCCCGCCACGGTGCAGGCCTGCGTGCCTACCGCCAGCAGTTGCGGATGGTCTTCCAGGACCCGTTCGCCTCGCTGAATCCCTACCACTCGATCCGCTATCACCTGCAGCGACCGCTCCGCCTCGATCGCGTCGTTCCGAAGGCCGACGAGGAGAACGAGGTCCGGCGCCTGCTCGAGCGCGTCCGGCTCGACCCGGACGCCGTCATCGACCGGCGCCCCCACGAACTCTCGGGCGGCCAACGGCAGCGCGTCGCGATCGCCCGCGCCCTCGCCTCACGGCCGAGGCTCCTCGTCGCCGACGAACCGGTCTCGATGCTCGACGTCTCGATCCGCCTCGGCGTGCTGAACCTGCTCGCCGACCTGCAGCGCGAGGAGGGCCTCGGCGTGCTCTACATCACGCACGACCTCGCGACCGCCCGGCACTTCAGCGACGAGATCCTCGTCTTGAACCAGGGCCGCGTCGTCGAACGCGGTCCCGCCGACGACGTCATCCTCGATCCCCGGAACCCCTACACGCAGGCGCTCCGCGCGGCATCCCCCGATCCCGACCAGTACTTCGCGACGACATCCGGCATCGACGGAGGTGCACAGTGACCGCGGTCCAGCCCCACGCCCCCACGCACGACCCCGCAGCCGAGGCGGCGATCGACTCCGGCGCCGACGCCGACGCCATCGAGGCGGGCACCACGGCGACGCGCGCCACCGCCGCCCGCTCGCGCATCCCGTGGCGGTTCCTCGGCGGCCGCGCGGCGTTCTACCTCTTCACCCTGTGGGCGGCGATCACGATCAACTTCTTCCTGCCGCGCATGATGAAGGGCGACGCCGTCACGCAGTACCTCTCCCGCAACCGCAACGTCAGCCCCGAGGCGGCCGACGCGCTCCGGTCGCTCCTCGGCCTCGACACCGACAAGAGCCTCTGGCAGCAGTACGTCGACTACTGGGCACTGCTCCTGCGCGGCGACCTGGGCGTCTCGCTGCTGCACGGCCTGCGCCCCGTGACCGAGGTCATCGCCGGGTCGCTGCCGTGGACGATCGGCCTCGTCGGCTTCGCGACGATCGTCTCGTTCGCGATCGGCACCATCGGCGGCGCGATCGTCGGATGGCGGCGCGGGAGCCGGCTCGACGCGCTGATCCCGATCACCACCTTCCTCAGCACCATCCCGTACTTCTGGCTGGGCCTGCTCGCGATCGCGCTGTTCTCGGTGAACCTCGGCTGGTTCCCGATCGGCAAGGCCTACGGCGTCGGGATGGCGCCGGAGTTCTCGCCCGAGTTCATCGGCCAGGTGATCCACCACGGCACCCTGCCCGCGGCGACGATCATCCTCGCCTCGCTCGGCGGCTGGATGCTCGGCATGCGCAACATGATGCTCACCGTCCTCGACGAGGACTACGTGATGGTCGCCGAGGCGAAGGGGATGCCGCGGAGGCGAGTGCTCTGGGGGTATGCGGCACGCAACGCCGTCCTCCCCCAGATCCAGAGCTTCGCGCTGTCGATCGGATTCATCGTCGGCGGCACGATCGTGATGGAGATGGTGTTCAGCTATCCGGGCGTCGGGAAGCTGCTGCTGGACGCCACCAACGCGAAGGACTACGCGCTGATGCAGGGCGTGTTCCTCGTCATCACGCTGTCGGTGCTGCTCGCGAACCTCCTGGCCGACGTCGCCTACGCATTCCTCGACCCGCGCACGCGCCAGACGGAGGCCTGAGCCATGGACACCATCGTGAACGACCGCACCGGCGATCCGGCGACCGCCCGCCCGGCGGGCGTGCCGGCCACCGCGACGATCCGCACGGCCGATCGAGCCGAGAGCGAGCCGCGCACGCGGTCGACGTTCCGGGCGAGGCTGGGTTCCGCCTTCGCCATGTTCCGGAACGGAAAGTCGATCGCAGGGCTCTCGATCCTCGGCTTCTTCGTGCTCGTGGCGATCTTCGCCGACGTCCTCGCGCCGTACTCGCCGACCGCCGTCGACAACACGGCGCGCTTCCAGCCTCCGTCGCCCGAGCACTGGCTCGGGACGACCCACATCGGCGAGGACGTGCTGAGCCAGGTCATCCACGGCACGCGCGGCGTCATCGTGGTGGGCTTCCTCGCCGCGATCATCGCGACGCTCATCGCCATCGTCGTCGGGGTGATGTCGGGCTACCTCCGCGGATGGCGCAGCGAGAGCCTGTCGGCCCTGACCAACGTGTTCCTCGTGATCCCGGGGCTCCCGCTCATCATCATCGTCGCATCCATGTTCGAGGACCCGCCGCTCGCGGTGGTCGCCGCCGTGCTCGGCCTCATCGGCTGGGCGTGGGGCGCGCGCGTGCTGCGCGCCCAGACGATGTCGCTGCGCAACCGCGACTTCATCCAGGCCGCGCGCGCCAATGGCGAGCCGCTGCGCCGCATCATCACGGTCGAGATGCTCCCCAACCTCATGGCGCTCATCGCCGCGAGCTTCGTCGGCACGGTGACCGCCGCCATCCTCGCGCTCACGACGCTGTCGTACATCGGCGTGATCCCGGTCACGACCTACAACTGGGGCACCATCCTCAACTGGGCCGGCGCGCAGGGCGCGTTCCGGCAGAACCAGTGGTGGTGGTACCTCCCGCCGGGGCTCTGCATCGCGGCCATCGGCGTCGCCCTCTCGCTGATCAACTTCGGCATCGACGAGTACGTCAACCCGCGCCTGCGGTCCGCCGGAGAACGGGCCCGCGCGATGAAGAAGAAGGGCCTGAACGTGAACGACACCGTGACGGCCGTGCGCCCTGCGACCGCGACGGCGCCCACCACCCCGACCGAGGAGAACCAGTGACCACCGCCGACATCGCCGCCCCCGCGTACCTCGACGCGACCCGACCCGTCGCGGAGCGGATCGCCGACCTCCTCGGGCGGATGACCATCGAGGAGAAGGTCGGGCAGATGCTCCAGCTCGACGCCCGCGAGGACCTCGACGACCAGGTGCTGCGCCGGCACGTCGGGTCGATCCTGCACGCGTCGCCCGAGCGTATCGCCCGCGCCCACGAGCTCGTCGCCGAGACGAGGCTGCGGATCCCGCTGCTCGTCGGCGAGGACTGCATCCACGGGCACTCGTTCTTCGAGGGTGCGACGATCTACCCCACCCAGCTCGGCATGGCCGCGTCGTGGGACGCCGACCTGCTCGAGCGGGTCGCGCGGGCGACCGCCGTGGAGGTCTCGGCGACCGGCGTGCACTGGACGTTCTCGCCGGTGCTCTGCATCGCGCGCGACCTCCGCTGGGGCCGCATCGACGAGACCTTCGGCGAGGACCCCTTCCTGATCGGCGAGCTCGCGTCGGCCATGGTGCGCGGCTACCAGGGCGGCGGGCTCGACGACGACACCGCGATCCTCGCGACCGCCAAGCACTTCGCCGGATACTCCGAGACGCAGGGCGGTCGCGACGCGAGCGAGGCCGACCTCTCCCGCCGGAAGCTCCGCTCGTGGTTCCTGCCGCCGTTCGAGCGGGTGGCGAGGGAGGGCTGCCGCACCTTCATGCTCGGTTACCAGACCACCGACGGCGTCCCGATCACCGTCAACGACTGGCTCCTGAACGACGTGCTCCGCGGCGAGTGGGGCTACACGGGCACGCTCATCACCGACTGGGACAACGTCGGCCGCATGGTGTGGGAGCAGAAGGTACAGCCCGACTACGCTCACGCGGCGGCGGCCGCGGTGAAGGCCGGCAACGACATGGTGATGACGACGCCCGGGTTTTTCAACGGAGCCCTCGAGGCGATCGAACGCGGGCTCATGGCCGAATCCGACCTCGACCGCGCGGTTTCGCGCGTCCTGCTGCTGAAGTTCGAGTTCGGGCTGTTCGAGAACCCGCGGAAGCCCGATCTCGCCCGCATCGCGTCGGTCGTCGGCAACCGGGCGCACGCCTCGCTCAACCTCGAGGCCGCTCGCCGGTCACTCGTCCTGCTGCGCAACGACGGCGTGCTGCCGCTCCTGCCCGGCCGGGTTCCGGATGCCGCGGGCCGAGCGGTCTCGGATGGCACGCCTCGCCGTGTCGCCGTGCTCGGCCCTCTCGCCGACGACGCACAGACGCAGCTCGGCGACTGGGCCGGCTCGTCGGGCCAGGCCGACTGGCTGCCCGACGGCCACCCCCGCGGCATGATCACGACCGTCCTGGACGGGCTTCGTCGAACCGCGCCGGGCGACTGGACGGTCGAGCACGCGGAGGGCGCACGCGTCCTGACCCTGGAGGAGGACCCCGCGGGCGCGTTCTTCCCCGACGGCCAGCCGCGCCCGCAGGTCGTCGTCCCGTGCACGCCCGACGCGGAGCTGATCGCCGAGGCATCCGACGCCGCCCGCCGCAGCGACCTCGCCGTCGTGGTCGTCGGCGACCGCATCGAGCTCGTCGGCGAGGGGCGCTCCACCGCGACGCTCGAGCTCGTCGGCGACCAGGTCGCACTGCTCGACGCCGTCGCCGAGTCGGGCACGCCGTTCGTGGTCGTGCTGCTCGCCTCCAAGCCTCTCGTGCTCCCGCCGTCGGCGGCGCGCGCGTCGGCGCTCCTCTGGGCGGCCAACCCCGGCATGGAGGGCGGTCGCGCGATCGCCGAACTCCTGCTCGGCCTCGTCGAGCCGAGCGGTCGCCTGCCGATCTCGTTCGCGCGGCACGCCGGTCAGCAGCCGACCTACTACAACCAGATCCGCGGACAGCACGGCACCCGGTACGCGGACCTCACGCAGAGCCCGGCGTTCGCGTTCGGCGAGGGAATGACGTACTCCACCGTCGAATACACCGACCTGCGCATCCTCGAGGAGGCACTCCGCCCGGACGGCATCGTCCGAGCCGTCGTGACGGTCACGAACACGGGCGACCGGCCCGCACGCGAGGTCGTGCAGGTCTACGTGCGCGACCAGGTGACGTCGGTCAGTTGGGCGGACAAGGAGCTCAAGGCGTACCGACACGTGGACCTCGAGCCGGGAGCATCGTGTGTGGTCGACATCGAGCTCGCGGTCGCGGACTGCACGCTCGTGGACGCGAACGGCGCACGCGTCGTCGAGCCGGGGACGTTCGAGCTGCTCGTCGGTCCGTCCTCACGCGACGACGCGCTGCTCGCGGCATCCTTCACCGTGAGGGTCGACGCCGATCCGGTGTGACGCACCGGCCCGGCGGGCTCAGCTCGGCAGTTCGATCATGTACGAGACGATCTCGGTGATCAGCCCGTCGGACGCGAAGTCGAACACGTCGCACGACGCCACGATCGACACCCCGCCGTCGGCGTCGGTATAGCGGGCGAGCGCATCGACGACGACGCTGTCCTCGCCGACGACCGACCGGAACCGCTGGAACTCGGTCGTGACGTCGGCGAGGTCGGCGGCGGTGCGCTCGATCGCCTTCGCCACCGCCTTCCGGCCGACCAGCGGCCCGCCGCCGACGGAGGTCCAGATCACGTCGTCGGCGAGATACTGCAGCGCGAGATCGAATCGATGGCCCGAGAACGCTCGGGCGATCTGCTCTGTGCTGAGGTCGGTCGTGGTCTCCATGCGGCTCGCTCCCCTCGCGCGGCATCCCGCGCCGTTGCGGTCTGACGAGTTCACCTTCGCCCCGTCGGGCGCGCGCGTCAAGATGTCATCGGTCGGATGGCGCGCGCCCCGACCCGCACATGCATCACTCGGTGGAACCTCTCCAGATGCCCGCCTTCGGGGGACACGGAGGAGACGTGGCTCTCGATACGCTTCGACCGGGTTCTGAGCCATGCTCAGCTCCGAGCCGTACAGGTCCCAGAGGAGGGCACGATGTCGCTCCGAGCACAGCCGAGGACGCGCGTGCGCCTGACCCTCGGCGCCGTCCTGCTGATCGTGACCGCGACGATCACGAGCGGGTGCGGGTCCGCCGGAAGCGGAACCGCGAACATCGCTCGCGCACTGCCGAGCGGTCTGAAGGCGGCGCTGACGAACGGCATCGAATCCGCGGTCACCACCTTCGACGGGTACACGGACGACTTCGCGAGGGCCGTCGACCCGACGGTCATCGCACCTCCGCCGGCACTGCAGCGGGCGGTCCGAAACGCCGACGAGGCGGTGGCCGACGGAGTGCGTCTCACCGACTCGGAGCGGCGACTGCTCGATACCGCTGAGCGATGGATCGCCACCTACAAGGCGTGGGACCGGGTGCTCGGCGTCGTCATCGGCTGGGAGCTCTCCATACCCGACGACGCCGCCCGGCTCGTCGCCGCGAGCTTCATCAGACAGCCCTCGGAAGAGTTCCGAGCGCTTGTCGTTGCCCTGGAGCAGAAAGTGCTCAGGGGGCTGATGTGCACGGTCGCCCGGGACGGGCTCGACCTGATGGGCGAGCTCCAGGCGCGATCGGAGCCGGCCGCGTACGACGACGTCGGGACGGACACCTCGGACGTGACGGCCTATCTCGACGCGGCGGTGGCGACGGTGCCGGGCGCGTTCGACGTGCTCGATACGCTCGCGCTCGCGAACGACTCGATCGAGCTCGCGAACGACTACGTCGATGGTCTCGTCGACGTCATCGATTCACCGAGTACCGGCGTCGCGACGGCGAACCTGATCTACTTCCGGAGTTGCGTCGTCCGACCCCGATGACCGGTCGGCGCCGACCGGTGCTGCACCCCTACGAGATCCGCCACGCGAACGCGTACGGCTGCGCGAACTGCGTGATCCGGAAAGCGCGCACGATCACCGTGGCCGTGCCGGGCGGGATGCCGACCCACCGCACCTGCTCGACGTTGTTCGCGCGATCGAACCCGGCGGCGCTGCCGACGTTGCCGTGCCGCTCGCTGCCATCGGCGGCGATCACCACGAGGTCGAGGTCGTTCTGCAGGAGGGCGCCGGGCGGATCCGACCAGACGAGCGTCACCTTGAACGTCGCGCCGCCGGGAGCGGGCGGGGCCGCACCCCCGTGGTGCTGCGGGGCGGGCGGCCCCGGCGACTCCTCGGGGATCTCGACCTCGAACGACTCCTCGTCGCCCTGCTCCAACGGTCCGCCCTCGCCGAGCCCGCCGTCACCGGTCGGTCCGGGCAGGATGATCGATCCCGCGAGGTCCACGCGACCCCAGCCCGAGTTCGTGTTGGGCGACTCCCCCGCCTCCGACGGGGTGTACTGCCCCGGCAGCTCGACCGCCCCGTTCACGAGGAGCGCCTTGACGAGCGCGGCGCTCGGCGTCGCCATCCCGTTCTTCACCAGCGTCTCCCGGATGACCGCGGCGCAGCCGGCGACGAGCGGCGTCGCCATCGAGGTTCCGGTGTCGAAGAAGAACAGGGGGTCGCTCGAGACCCCGAAGTCGGTGCCGCCGGGCGCGTTGCGCGAGAGCGTCGAGAGGATGCACGTGCCCGGCGCGATCACGTCGGGCTTGATGCGCCCCTCCTGCGTCGGGCCCCGGCTCGAGAACGCCGCCATGCCGACCGACGAGTCGGCCTGCAGGTCGCCGCCGACCGGGTCGGCGGGATAGTCCGACGGCCAGTAGTCGCCGTACGTGAACTCGAAGTCCCGCACGCTCTCGGAGGCGCCGACCGTGATGCAGTTCTTCGCCGCCCCCTCCGAACCGATCTGGCTCGCGTCGATCGCGCCATCCGCGTCGCCGTCGACGCCGTCGTTGCCCGCGGCGAAGCAGATCACCTGGTCGGGGTTGTTCCACACGAACGCGTCGATCTCGCGCGACGACGGGCTGTAGGGCAGGCCGGGGACGATGGAGCCCCACGAGTTCGTGTGCACGCGCGCACCGTCGTCGTAGGTCGGCTGGAAGAGGTCGGTCAGGTCGGCGGGGATGCCGCCGAGCCCGCCGCCGGAGTCGATCAGGCTCTGCAGGATGAGCTGCGCCTCCGGCGCGGTGCCCTCGATCGCGCCGCCCATGGTCGCCGAGTTCCCGCTGCCGAGCACCGACCCCGCGACGTGCGTTCCGTGCCCGTGAGGGTCGTCGGCGCGCGCCGGCGACGTGCGACCGAGCGCGTGCAGCCGCACGACGCGGCCCGCGAAGGCCGGATGCGGGTTCGCCGCGTCGCCGAGATCGAACCCGGTGTCGGCGACGGCGACCACCTCGCCGTCGCCGCGGAACGCGGTGCCGTTCACCGTGACGTCGGCGTTCAGGATGCCGCGGGCGACGTTGTTGAACAGGCGCCGTTCGGGCACCGGCTGGATCTCCCGGATCTCGTCGATGGTCGCGAGCCGGGGCAGCCGGCCCTGCTCGGTCGTCACGCGGAGCTTCGCGGGCGTGACCTCGACCTGCTCGGGGTTCACCTTCGCGGCCCGAGCGACACGCTCGACGAGGTCGTCGGTCGGCGCGACATCCGGGTGCAGCAGCAGGTCGACCGGCGTGAACGCGCGCGACGGATGCGGCGTGTCGAACCCGAAGTCGCGCGGACCCGCCGCGTCCACGTTCGCACCGACCAGCGACGGCGGGATCTTGAACGCCTTCGCGTACGGCCCGGCCCAGTCGACGAACGGCAGGTCGCTCACCGGCGCGATGTCGTTCGGCGGGTAGGTGGCGAGGTAGGTGTTCTCGGAGACGTACTCCTGCACCTCGGCGCCCGCGTCGGCGACCGCGGCACGCTGCTCGGCTGTCATCGGCTCGGTCGTGTGGATGAGGATGTGGTCCGAACTCGCCACTTCCTCGGCATCGAGGCCGAACGCCTGCAGGTCGCGCTGCGGCGCGTTCGTGTCGACGGTGATTCCGTTGATCGTGATCTTCGGCATGGCTCGTCCTCGCGCTCTCGGTCACGGGACCGGGCCAAGGACGGGCGGCGATCCCGACGGCACCTGAAGTTCGGCGGCGCCACTCTAACGCCGCGGGGTGGGGGCGGCAATGCACGGGCGGGCGGATGCCGGCGGCCATTCGGGCACGTGTCGACGCCCGTCGGGGAGGCACGATCGTCAGGGGGTCGGCCTAGCCTCGACGCATGAGCATCCAGCGCATGGACAACGTCGCCATCGTCGTCGACGACCTCGATGCGGCGATCGCCTTCTACCGCGAACTGGGCATGGAGCTCGAGGGCCGGGCGGCCATCGAGGGAGACTTCGCCGACCAGGCGGTCGGCCTCGACGGCATCCGCAGCGAGATCGCGATGATGCGCACGCCCGACGGCCACGGCCGCCTCGAGCTCACGACGTACCTGCACCCCGAGGCATCCGCCCCGTCACCGGCGGCGCCGCCGCCCAACACGCTCGGGCTGCACCGCGTGATGTTCGCCGTCGACGACCTCGACGACACGATCGCGCGCCTGCGCGCGCACGGCGCCGAGCTACTGCGCGAGGTCGCGAACTACCAGGACGAGTATCGGCTCTGCTACCTGCGCGGCCCGGCGGGCATCATCGTCGCACTGGCCGAGCAGGTCGGCTGACGCGCGGCATCCGTCACCCGTCTCGCAGCGCCGCCGCGATCGCCCCGCCGAGCACCTCTGCGCGGCGAGCGCGACGACGGTGAGCCAGTGCGGGACTCGCGCGACCACACCGTGCTGCGCCGGCAGCGGACGCGATGCGCGCCCGGTTCGGGTGGCGTCGGGCGAGGTCATGTCCGCCATCCCATCACGATCGCCCGCGCGGTAGCGTGACAACATGGAATTCCTCCGCCACCTCGTCGTGCTCATCCACCTCGTCGGCTTCGCCGTGCTCTTCGGCGCCTGGGTCGTCGAGCTGTTCAACGGCAAGCGGGGCGTCACCCGCCTCATGAACTGGGGCCTCGCCATCGCGGCCGTCGCCGGGCTCGCGCTCGCGGCCCCGTGGGGCATCGAGTACGACCTGAACTACGCCAAGATCGGCACGAAGCTCGTGATCCTGATCGTCATCGGCGCGCTGCTCGGCATCGGCATGGGTCGCCAGCGGAAGACCGGCTCGGTGCCGCCGGCGATCTTCTGGTCGATCGGCATCCTGACGTTCGCGAACGCCGCGATCGCCGTGCTCTGGCGCTGATCGCACGCTGAGCCGACCCGGGCGCGGCGGGCGCGGCGCCCAGGAGCGGGCGCTACGCCCACCCGAGCTCGCGCAGCTTCGCGTCGTCGAGCCCGAAGTAGTGCCCGATCTCGTGCACGAGCGTGATCCGCACCCGCGCACGCAGCGCGTCGAGGTCGGCGCTGTGCTCCTCGAGGTTGTTCTTGTAGAGCGTGATGCGGTCGGGCAGTTCACCGAACCCGTAGACCCCTCGCGTGGTCAGCGGGTGGCCGCGGTACTGCCCGAAGAGACGCGGCCGTTGCGCGAGCGGCTGGTCCTCGAACGAGATCGCGACGTTCTCGATGCCGCGCACCATGTCGTCGGGGAGCGCGTCGAAGACCTCGTCGAGGAGGCGCTCGAAGTCGTCATCCGAGAGGTGCACCGTTCACCCATCCGTCACGCCCGCCGCGCGGGCTCGAAGCGCTCATCCTGCTGCTCCCCCGCCCTCGACCGCGACGATCCGGTGGTCCTCGGCGTGCGTGAGCTCGGTGCGCAGGAACAGCTCGTCCGTCGGCAGTCGCAGGTCGAAACGGGCGAAGGCCGCCACGCGCAACTCGCCCTCCGCGACGGCGAGGTCGAGCACGTGCCCGCCGAGGCTGCGGTCGTCGCTCAGGAAGTGCAGGTGCAGGCCCGCGACGGCGATCCCCTGGTAGATCGCGGGCGTCCAGAACCCCACGAGCGTGCCGCGGATGCCGCGAGCCACCGTCTCGACCTGGTGCTCGGTGACCTCGGCGAGCGGCGGGAGCGGATGGCGCTGGCGCGGCGTCACGCGCACGCGGACCTCTGCGAGCAGCCCGTCGAACCGGACGGCGTGGAACAGGTTCCGGCTCGTGAGCGCCGCGTCGGCGGATGCCGCGAAGCCGGCGAGGTCGCAATCGCCCACGTCGATCGCCGCGACGTCCGGGAACCGGCACACGATCGCGAACGGGAGGGTCTCGTCCATGCGCATGACCGCCGGCGGGCCGTCGAGCGTGCACTCGATCGCGGCCGCGTCGAGGATCACGACCTCGCCGCCGAGCTGCTCGACGCAGCCGAGCCCGAAGTCGCCGAGCGCGCACGCCTCGCCCACCCGGATGCCCGACTCGTACGCTCCGGCGAGCAGCGCGTCGAGGACCGCGAACTGCGTCACGGCCGCACCAGGCACGGGCGTCGGGGGCACGTTCGGAGCGTACCCCCGGAGACCGGCCGGACGCTCGCCGGAACGCTGCGGCGGGTCTATGCTGACGGCGTCGAAGGGGGTCGGCAATGGTCGACATCGAGGTCGTGCCGCTGGAGAAGCCCGATGACGTCAACGTCATCGTCGGTCAGTCGCATTTCATCAAGACCGTCGAAGACCTGCACGAGGCGCTCGTCGGCGTCGGCGGCACCCTGAGGTTCGGGGTTGCCTTCTGCGAGGCCTCGGGCGCGCGGCTCGTGCGGCACACCGGCAACGACGACGCCCTGGTCGGCCTCGCCGTCGCGGCGGCGAACGCGATCGGCGCCGGCCACTGCTTCGTCATCATGCTGCGCGACGGGTTCCCCGTGAACGTGCTCAACCAGGTGAAGGCCGTGCCGGAGGTGTGCTCGATCTTCTGCGCCACGGCGAACCCGCTCCAGGTGCTCGTGGCCGTCACCGCCGCGGGCCGCGGCGTGACCGGGGTGATCGACGGCGAGCCGCCCGTCGGCGTCGAGACCGAGCAGGACATCGCCGAACGCCGCGACCTCCTGCGCGCGATCGGCTACAAGCTGTGAAGGGGCGGACGGCCTTCATCGTCTCGGGCGCGGTCGTCAGCCTGATCGGGCTGATCTGGACCCTCCAGGGGTTCGGCGTCCTCGGCGGGTCGGTGATGAGCGGCTCGTCGCTGTGGGCGACGATCGGCCCCATCGTCATCGTCGTCGGGCTGGTGCTCATCGGCGTCGGCGTCGCGCGACGGCGACGGCGCTGAGCGCCGTCGCACGGGAATCCGCTCCAGTTCGTCCAGCAGTGGCGACGCCGCGACGTCCCGCATGATCGCGCGCCCGAGCCCGCCGGACGACTCGCGATAGCTCGCATCGCCGAGCACCTCGGCGACGGCCCGCGCGATGCGCACGCTCGACGCGGTGCGCGGAACGGCGACCCCGGCATGGCGTTCCGTCACGCGCACCGCGTTGTCGGCCTGGTCGCGGCCGTGGTGCAGGATCACGAGCGGCAGCCCGGCGGCGAGCGCCTTGACGACCGTGCCGTGTCCGCCGTGCGTGACCACGAGATCGGCGAGCGGCAGCACCTCGCGATGCGGCGCGGATGCCACGACCGCGACGTTCGCCGGCGCGCGGATCGCACCCGGCTCGACGGCGGGGCCGGTCGTCATGAGACCGCGCACGCGCAGTTCGCCGAGCGCGTCGGCGATGCGCTGCAGGCACCCGACGTGATCCTGGAACGTCGAGGACATCGCGACGAGCACGAGCGGCGCGTCGCCCTCGGGCGGCGTCCAGCGCGCGGCATCCGCCCAATCGGGATCGTCGAGGATCGGCCCGACGTACCGCGCGTTCGGCGGCAACGTCGCCGGGAAGTCGAAGGCCGCCGACGTGAGCACGAGTTGCATGCGGGCGTGCTGCATCTGCGCCCAGAGCGTGGGGATCGGATCGAGGTCGTGCCGCGCGCGCAGCCCGTTGAGCTCGCGCAGCGTGTAGCGGTCGATGAGCCGAGCGGATGCCGCCCGCATCGCGCGGTCGCGGGTGCGGCCGGCCAGCCCGCGCGCGGGCGCGAGGCCGGCACCGAACGGCGGCATGCCGTCGGCCGGGAGCACGTAGACGTTCGGCATGAGCAGGTCGAACGGAATGCCGCGCGACTCGGCCGCGATCATCGCGCCAAGCGCGAAGCCCGAGGTCACCACGAGGTCGGGGCGGATCTCATCGATCGCAGCTCCGGTGTCATCCGCCATCCCCGGTGCCGGGCCGATGAGCATGTGCTCGGCCATGCCGCGCGCCTGCGCCATCGGAGTCCGGAGCTCCCAGTCGCGGAACTCCGCGAAGGGTCGCCGCCAGATCCGCACCGCCGCTCCGGCGCGTTCGACCTTGGCCGCCATCGTCTCGTCGGCGAGCGCCGTCACTCGGTGCCCGCGGTCGACGACCCGCCGCACGACCCCGACCTCCGGCGGCACGGTGCCGCCCGCGTCGGTCAGCGCGAAGAGGTACGTGCGTGCATCGGGGTGCTGGGTCATCCGCGATCACCGTCCCGGTCGGCTCGAGGCTCGGATGCGGCGAGCGTACCGCCGGGGCGGGCACGGCGGTATCCGGAGTGGCCCTGTTCCCGGGAACCTGTCCCGGGCGCAGGCGTGAAGGACCCGCAGACCTCGCCGAATCGGCAGGGGCGCCAGACTCGACCCATGGCGTCCGACGGAGTCGTCTGCATCCCTGCGAACGAGGCACCGTGGGCCGACCTCGAGGCCGTGCTCGGCAGCGTGGGCGCGTCGCGCCGGTGCTGGTGCCAGCGATACAAGCTGCACCCCGGCGAGGCGTTCGCGAAGTTCCCCGCCGAGGAGCGTGCCGAGCGCCTGCGCGAGCGGACGCACGCCGGCGAACCCGATGCGCCCGAGACGTCCGGCCTGGTCGCCTACCTCGACGGCGAACCCGTCGGATGGTGCGCCGTCGAGCCGCGACCCGGCTACCACGGCATGGTGCGCAATCAGAAGGTGCCGTGGGAGGGGCGCGACGAGGACCCGACGGATCCCTCGGTGTGGGCGGTCACCTGCTTCGTGACGCGTCGCGGCCACCGGCGCCAGGGCATCGCGACCGCGCTCGCGCGGGCGGCCGTCGACTTCGCCCGCGATCGCGGGGCGCGGGCGCTCGAGGCGTACCCGATCGATCCGGCGAACACGATCTCCGATGAGCTGCACGTCGGCACGGCGGAGATGTTCCTCGGCGCGGGGCTCGTCGAGGTACTCCGGCCGACGACGCGACGCTCGGTCATGCGGATCGAGTTCGACGGGGCATGAGGCGCACCGCCGGGCGCGGATTCAGCTCGATGCCACGAGCGCCGCATACTCCGGGTTGTGCTCGATGAACTTCGAGACGACGGGGCATCGCACCACCAGGCGATCGCCCCGATCGCGGAGATCATCGAGCACGTCCGCGATCAGGTCGGTGGCGATCCCGCGGCCGCGGAACTCGGGCTCGACCGACGTGGAGACCAGCACCGTGCCTTCGTCGTCGACCCTGAACCGGACCCTCGCCAGTTCGACGCCCTCGAGGGTCGCGGCGTACACGCCCCGTTCGTCCAGGCGGTGGACCTCGATCTCGTCCTCTGAGTCCGCCGAAGGCCGATCGACCTGGCGCAGCGCGTCGGCCGTCACCTCCTCGACCAGCACCCGGTTGTCGTCGTCGGATGGGCCGGCAGCATCCGAGAACGCGCGGTAGTCGACCGCGGTTCCCGCGCCGCCGGTGCTCGCGCCGCCGTCGGCGCCGACCGCCCCGCCGCTGCCCTCGTCGAGGGTTCCGCCGCCGTCGGGGTACCCCGCGGCATCCGGGTACTCGAACTTCTCGTCATCGCCTGAGCGCATGCCGCCCTCCATCCCCTCCGCGGCCGCGCAGCCGCTCTCCGACGCGGGACGCCCGCGGGCATCCCGACGCTCACCAGGAGAGACCGGCTGCGCCCGACCGTTGTGACCGAGGGTACGACCGACGCCCGCCGGCCGCGACCGTCAGGCCGGTCGCACGCGATCGTGTGCTCGAGCGGACACCACCTCGCCGGAGGCGCCGCTCGCCGCGCCACGCACCTCGCGCGGCCGAAGCGACGAGCGGTTCGTCGTCGAGCAGCACGACGTCGCTCTCGGTCCTCTGTGAGCGACCGGGATCCGATTCGCGGAAGAAGCGCCGCCCGCGCCGCGTTGTCGCTTTGCATGAGAGCGATCGCGTACTCCGAGACCGGCCCATCGAACGTCCTGCACCTCGTCGAGCGCGACATCCCGCAACCGGGGCCTGGCGAGGTGCGCGTACGCATGGTCGTCTCGGGCGTGAACCCGACCGACTGGAAGGCGCGCGCCGGCGCCGCGCCCGGACGGGCCACGGCGTTCCCCGAGGTCGTGCCGAACCAGGACGGCGCGGGCGTCGTCGATGCGATCGGCGACGGCGTGACCGGGTTCGCGATCGGCGACCGGGTCTGGGTGTTCCTCGCCGCGCACGAGCGCCCGACCGGGACCGCGCAGGAGTTCGCGGTCCTGCCCGCGAGCCGGGTCGTGCACCTTCCCGATGGCGCGGGCTTCGACCCGGGGGCGTCGCTCGGCGTGCCCGCGATGACCGCGCATCGCGCGCTCGCCCTGCACGAGGGCGGGCCGGCCCGGCTCGGGCCGGGCGCACTCGAGGGCCGTACCGTGCTCGTCGCCGGCGGCGCCGGGGCGGTCGGGCACGCCGCGATCCAGCTCGCCCGGTGGGCGGGCGCCCGCGTCATCACGACGATCAGCTCACCCGAGAAGGGGGCGCTGGCGACCGCGGCGGGTGCACACCACGTCGTGGACTACCGGGCGGATGACGCGGCTCGCGCCATCCGTGCCATCGCCCCGGACGGCGTCGACCAGGTCGTCGAGGTCTCACCGGCTCGCAACGCCGCACTCAACGCGAGTGTCATCGCGAACCACGGCTCGATCTCGGTCTACGCGACGGACGGCGGACCGGAGATGACGCTCGACGTGCGGCACCACTTCTCGCTCAACGTGCGCTACCAGTTCATCCTGCTCTACACGGTCGGCGACGAGGCGCTCGCGGCCGCGGCCGCGGACCTCACCCGGGCGCTCGGGGACGGCGCGCTGCCCGTCGGCGAGGCGGCGGGGCTGCCGCTCACGCGATTCCCGCTCGAGCGCACCGCCGACGCGCACGACGCCGTCGAGGCGGGGACGGTCGGGAAGGTGCTGATCGACGTCACGGAGGCCTGACCGTCGCACCGACGGGGAAGACCCCGTCACGCCGACCGGACCGGCTGCCGCAGCACCGTCCGCAGCTTCTCCGGCGCCGTGCGCCGCGGGTCGCTCAGGTAGACCTCGTGGTGCGGCCCGTTGAACGTGAGCCCGTGCTCCGGCATCCACTCGTGATGCAGGCGGGCGAGCGTCGGCGCCTCGTCGGCGAAGGGGCCGAGATGCAGGATCTGCGCCGACTCGCCCTCGTCGAGGTGCACGAGCCGGAGCGCGTCGAGCGACGCCGATCCGCGACCCTTCGCCCTGGTCGCCTCGACACCGGCCGCGACGGCCGCCTCGTCGATCCAGTCGGGTTGGGCGATGAGCATCGTCCAGTTCCAGGCGGCGCGGTCGTTCGCCGTGAACGCGCCGGGGTCGTCCGCCCACCACAGGCCCTCGAGCGGTGCCACAGTGAAATCGCGACCGAGCCGCTTCTTGCTCGCGAACTTCACCGCGTACGCGACGCCGAACAGCGCCTCGACCGCCTCGGCGTAGGCGGGCGTCGTGTTCGGGTCGCCGTGCCCGTCGACCGCGAGGTACCGCATCGGCGGAACGTCGACGAGCGCGAAGTCAGTCGCCGACGGCGCGTACAGCTCGCGGTGCGCGCGCTTGACGTCGTACTTCTCGGGCGCGGTGCCATCCGGTGCCATGCGTGCAGGGTACGCCCGGCCGCGACGACGTGTCGCGGGGGCCTCAGGTCCCGGCGCGGCACAGCCGCTCGCGCACCCACCCCGCGGCATCGGCCTGCGCGAGTTCCCCGGTCCTGACGAGCCGCGCGAACTCGATCGCCTCGTCGCTCAGCCTCCCGTCGGGCGTCGTCGGCGGATCGCGCAGCACCACGGTGGTGAGCCACCGCGTGAGCGGGCCGCCGATGCGTGCCGCGACCGCGACCGTGCCGGCGAAGTGCCGCGCCTGCCCGTCGGTCCGGTCGTCGACGTGGCGGCGGAATCCGCGCCCGCGCAGGCGATTGCGACCACCGGATGCCGCGTCGAGCGCCCAGAACGGACCGCGACGCACCCCGGCCGCGCGTCCGAGCTCCCGCAGGAACCGCCGGTTCGCGTAGCCGCGCTCGGCGAGCCGGTCGATCGAGTCGGCGAGGGCGGTGCACGCATCCATCCGGACAGGGTACGGGCCGTGCGGGCCCTCGCGACCCCCGTCGCGTCGCGCCGGGCGCATGCGCTACGGTGGCGCAATGCAATGCCGGTGAGCCGCCTCCGCTCGTCCCCGATTCCTGCGCGCCGCGCGCCATCACGCGCCGGTGCCGTCGAAAGGCTCACCCATGCATGCATCCCTTCCCCTCGCCGGCCGCACCGCCCTCGTCACCGGCGTCTCCCGTCGACGCGGAATCGGCTTCGCCGTCGCGACCCGGCTCGCCGAGCTCGGCGCGAGCATCGTCGCCCACCACCACCGCCCGCACGACCTCGAGCAGCCGTGGGGCGGCGACGACCTCGACGCGGTGCGCCGCGGCATCCGCTCGGCCCTGACGCCCGGCGCCGAGCTGCGCGACCTCGGCGCCGACCTCGCCGACCCCGCGCAGGCCGAGTCGCTGATCGATGCCGCACGCGGCCTCACCGGCGAGCTCGACCTGCTCGTCTGCAACCACGCGAAGAGCGGCGACGACGGCGGCATCCTCGACATGACGCCCGAACGCTTCGACGCGTTCTGGAGCGTGAACACCCGCTCGACCCTGCTGCTGACGGCCGCGTTCGCGCGCACGAGGCGACCGCGGTCCGGGGCGGATGCCGCACCGCTCCGACCCGGCGAACGACTGCGTCGCGCCGAGCCCTTCACCGAACCGCAGGGTCGCGTGATCTGGATGACCTCCGGGCAGGTGCACGGCCCGATGCGCGGGGAGGTCGCCTACGCGACGAGCAAGGCCGCGCTCGCGGGCATCACCCCGACGGTCGCCGCCGAGCTGCTCGAACTCGGGATCCTCCTGAACACCGTCGATCCCGGCCCGGTGAACACCGGGTACCTCGACCCGGAGACGACCGACCGACCGCTCGACGAGCTCGAGGCGTACCTCGCGACGACGCCGTTCGGCCGGGTCGGCCGACCGGAGGATGTCGCGAACCTCATCGGATGGCTCGCGACCCCGGCCTCCGCCTGGGTCACCGGCCAGGTGCTGACGAGCGACGGCGGCTTCAGCCTGGGGTGACGCGCTGATCGGCCGGGCGTGCGGGCCGCACGCTACCCGACGAGGTGCGTCACCTGCTCGACGACCAGCACCCCCGCCAGCACGATCATCGCCGCGCCGGACACGCGCGACACGACTCGCATCGCCGACGGGCGGAGTCGCAGCACGCGTCGCGCCCCGTACCCGACGATCGAGTAGACGGCCGCGCACGCCCCCACGAAGATGAGGCCGAGCACCGCGAGCTGCACGGGGATCGGCCAGCTGCCGGCGGCATCCGTGAACTGGGGCAGCAGTACGACGAGCACCAGCAGGCCCTTCGGGTTCAGCCCCGAGACGCCGGCGCCCTGCAGCAGGCGAACCCAGGGGCGAGCGGATGCCGCCGCGGGTGCGCCCGCGCCGACGAGCGTGCCGTCGGCGGTCGCCGCACCGCCCCCGGCCACCGCCGCGACGACGGGCGGCTCGCGCAGCACGCGGACGCCGAGGTAGGTCAGGTACGCCGCCGCCGCGAGGGTCAGCACCACGATGAACCACGGCAGCGCGGCCACGGCGGCGCCGACGCCGACCGCCACCGCGGCGACGACGGCGAGGTAGCCGACGAGGATGCCCGCGAGCGACGGCAGGATGGTGCGCTCGCGTGTGCCGGCTGCGATGAGGTACGCCCAGTCGGGTCCGGGCAGGAGCACCATCAGGGTCATCATCACCGAGCACGCGATGAGCAGCTGGACGTCCACGGCGGTCCCCTTCGTTCGATACGACGACGGTACGGAACCCGTCGTGGAAGTCGCTGCCCGATTCCACCCCGCCGCACCGCTCGCGTGGAAGAATCCACCACATGGACGCCATCGACCGGAGAATCCTTGCCGAGCTGCAGCGCGACGGCCGACAGAGCCTCACCGAGCTCGCCGAGCGCGTGCAGCTCAGCATGTCGCCGACGCACCGCCGGCTGCGTGCGCTCGAGGCATCCGGCGCCATCAGCGGCTACCGCGCGATCATCGACCCGGAGGTCGTCGGCATGGGCTTCGGCGCCCTCGTGTTCGTCACCATGGAGCAGGCGAACCGCACGACGGTGCCGGCGTTCGACGAGGCGGTCGCCGAGATCCCCGAGGTGATCCAGGCGCTCCGGCTCTTCGGCGACCCCGACTACCTGCTCCGCGTCGCCGTGCCGGACCTGCCCGCCTACCAGCGCCTCTGGGACGAGAAGCTCTCGGCGCTGCCGGGCGTGCGCCGCGTCGAGTCGACGCTCGTGATGAAGACCATCGTCGACGACCGGCCGCTACCGCTCTGACCTGTGGCCGCGGGGCCCCATGATTGGGGCTGGACCCGCACCCTCCCGGTGTGGAAGCATCCGCTACGGAGAGCCGGCACGACGGCGTGACCGGCGGGAAGGCCGGCATGCAGCACAGGAACAGGCGGATCTGGGGCGTCGCCACCATCGCGGCGCTCGCGGCGGCGACGATCGCCGCGGCACCCGCGTACGCGGCACCGAACCCCAACTCGGTCAAGAAGCTCACGAACGCCGTGACGGCCGAGGCGGTGCTCGAGCACCTCGACGCACTGCAGGACGTCGCCGACGCGAACGGCGGTGACCGTGCGGCAGGGCGCAACGGCTATGCGGCATCCGTCGACTACGTCGTCGGCGAACTCGAGGCAGCCGGCTACACCCCGGAGGTGCAGGAGTTCGAATTCCAGTACGCCGAGGAGAACAGCGAGCTCGCCCGCATCTCCCCGCTGCCGACGACCTACGTGGAGGGCGACGACTTCCTCCGCAACGCCTTCGACACCGGCACGCCGAAGGGCACCGCGACCGGCGCACTCGTGCCCGTCGACGTCAACATCCCCGCCGGTGCGCTCCCGCCGAACAGCAACTCGAGCGGCTGCGAACCGGCCGACTTCGCCGGCTTCCCGGTCGGTGCGATCGCGCTCATGCAGCGCGGCACGTGCGGCTTCGCGGTCAAGGCGCTGAACGCACAGGCGGCAGGCGCGAGCGGCGCCGTGATCATGAACGAGGGCCAGCCCGGGCGCACCGGACTGCTCAACATGATCGGCGACGCGACGGGCCTCGCGATCCCGGTGGTGTTCGCGACCTCGGCCGTCGGCGAGGACCTGTACTCGACGACGCCCGGCACGATCGTCACGGTGACCGTCGACTACGAGGCCGAGACGCGCAGCGCCTACAACGTCATCGCGCAGACCTCAGTCGGCGACACGTCGAACGTCGTCATGGCGGGCGCCCACCTCGACAGCGTCCAGGACGGCGCGGGCATCAACGACAACGGCTCGGGCAGCGCGGCGCTGCTCGAGACCGCCATCCAGATGCAGAAGGCGAAGCCGAACAACGCGGTGCGCTTCGCCTGGTGGGGCGCCGAGGAGGAGGGCCTGCTCGGGTCGGAGTACTACGTCGAGCAGCTCACCGAGGAGGAGGCCGCGGACATCGCGCTCTACCTCAACTTCGACATGATCGCCTCGCCGAACTACATGTTCGGCGTGTACGACGGCGACAACTCCGGTGCGACGGCGCCGGACGGATTCATCCCCGAGGGATCCGCCGAGATCGAGGACGTCTTCGAGGCGTTCTACGACAGCCGCGGCCTGCCGTATCAGGACAGCGAGTTCTCCGGCCGCAGCGACTACGGCCCGTTCATCGCGATCGGCATCCCGGCGGGCGGCCTGTTCACCGGCGCCGAGGGCGTGAAGACCGCTGATGAGGCAGCCCTCTACGGTGGCGTCGCGGGCGCCTCGTACGACCCGTGCTACCACGAGCCGTGCGACAACCTGCGAGGTGACGGCCAGGATGCGGCGCTCTACGACGCGCTGCGCGCGGACTACGAGCTCGTCGGCAACGTCAACGTGTTCGCGCTCGACGTGAACGCCGACGCGGTCGCGGCCGCCGTCGCGACCTTCGCGTTCGACACGTCGACGGTCAACGACGTGCGGGTTCCCGGCAAGTCGCACGGAGCCGGCAAGAGCGCCGACGCATTCGCGAACCGCTTCGACGGCTGAGCGCACCGGCATCGCGGCGGGTGCCCACGCGGGCACCCGCCGCGATGTCGCCTGCGGTCAGCCGACCCGCACGACCACGCTCCCGCGCTTGCGGCCGGTGTCGACGTAGCGGTGCGCCTCGACGATGTCGTCGAGGTCGTAGGCGCGGTCGATCACGGGCCGCAGGTCGCCGACCTCGGCGAGCGCGGCGAGCCGCGCCATCCCCTCGCTGCCCATGGGGCCGCCGGCCTGGTTCACGAGGATGCCGCGGCGACGCGGCCGCAGTGCGGCGCCGACCATGCCGGCCAGGTCGGAGATGACGAGGAGCAGCGCTCCGCCCGGGCGGATCAGGTGCCCGACGCGGGCGAACGGTGCGTTGCCGACGCACTCGACGATCACGTCGTAGCGGGCCTCGGCGCCCGAAGCGCCTGACGCGGGCGCGGCGAAGTCCTCGCGCGTGTGGTCGATGACGTGGGCCGCGCCGAGCGAACGGACGAGTTCCGCGTTGCGCCCGCTCGTGACCGCCGTGACGCGCGCGCCGCGGCGCGCGGCGAGTTGGACGACGGCGGTGCCGACCGCGCCCGAGGCGCCGTTCACGAGCACCTCGCTGCCGGGGCCGATCTCGACGAGGTCGAGGTACCGCAGCGCGGTGTGGCCGCCGAAGACGACGGCCGCGGCCTCCTCGAACGAGAGGTTCGCGGGCTTGCGGGCGACCTCGCCGTCCTCCGGCACGGTCACGAGTTCGGCGTGGCAGCCGAAGCGCGCACCGCGCATGAGGATCACCTCGTCGCCGGGTGCGAAGCGCGTGACGGCCGGACCGACGGCCTCGACCACGCCCGCCGCCTCCATGCCGAGCACCGGGTGCTTCGGCCTGCGGAACCCGATCGCCGGGCCGACGATGAGCCCGAGCCCGCGCGGCACCTCGCGCGTGCGCAGGCGATGGTCGGCGATGCTCACGGTCGAGGCGTGCACGCGCACGAGCAACTCGCCGTCGGCGGGCTCGGGACGCGGGCGGTCCACGACGGCCACGACCTCGGGTCCGCCGAATCGATCGACGACGGCCGCGCGCATGGTCCTGGTGTCGGTGATGGTCATGATCGCTCCCTTACCTTGTAAGTCTTACGACGTAAGATACGCGCTCGGCCCCGTCCTGTCCATACCTCCGAGCACGAAACCTCACGTTGTAAGGTGAACAGATGGGACCCAGGGCAGCCGACGCGCGCACGCGCACACCGCTCACGCGCGAGCGCGTGCTGCAGGCCGCCTCCGATCTCGCCGACCGCGACGGGCTCGAGGCCCTCACCATGCGCGCTCTCGCCGACATGCTCGGCGTCGAGGCGATGTCGATCTACCACCACCTGCCCAACAAGGACGCGATCCTCGACGGCGTCGTCGAACTGACCTTCGCCCAGGTCGCGGCCGAGGCGGGGGGTGAGGGTACGGGCCCGGCGCAGACGGATGCCGCGGGCTGGGCCCCCGCGGTCCGCGACCGCATCCTCGGTGCGCGCCGCGTACTGCTGCGGCATCCGTGGGCCCCCGTCGTCATCGACCGGCGGAAGTCGTTCTCGCCCGCGATGGTCGCGCACGTCGACGGCATCGTGGGCATCATGCGCGCCGCCGGGATGTCGCACGACCTCATCCACCACTCGCTGCACGCGATCGGCAACCGCATCTACGGCTACGTGCAGGAGCTCTCGGACGACGGCCAGGCGCCGCCGCCCGGGCAGCTCGAGCAGATGCGGTCGTTCGCGCCGCACCTCGCGGCGATGCTCGCCGAGGTCGCCCACGTCGACCCCGAGTCGACGCTCGGCTGGTGCGACGACCAGACCGAATTCGAGTTCGGCCTCGACCTCCTCCTCGAGGGGATCGAGCGGCGGCGGCTCGCGGAGGCCGCCGGCGCGGCCTGAGCGACCCGACCGCCTCAGCGCGCGAGCGGCGCCTCCTCGTCGAGCCGCGCGAGCTTGTCGGGGTTCGCGACCGAGAAGATCCGGGTCACGAGGCCGTCCTCGATCGCCACGCTCACCGTGCCGGCGAGCTCGCCGTCGACCTCGAGCCGCAGCGCGGGCGCACCGTTGATCCAGACCATGGATGCCACGGGGTGCAGGTTCCACTTCTCCATCGCGCCCATGAGGAACGACACGATCCTCTGCGCACCGCGGATCGGTCGCCGCGCGGCCCCGCGCGCCTTGCCGCCGCCATCGCCGATCGCGACGACGTCGGGCGCGAGCACATCCATGAGCCCCTGCACGTCGCCGGTGTTGAACGTCACCATGAGCCGCTCGACGACCTGCTCCTGCTCGGTGCGCTCGACCTGCACGCGCGGGCGCCGCGCCGCGACGTGCTCCTTCGCCCGGTGCGCGATCTGCCGCACGGCCGCGGGCGACTTGCCGACGGCGTCGGCGATCTCGTCGTAGCCGAGGTCGAACACCTCGTGCAGCACGAAGACCGCCCGCTCCGCCGGGCCGAGCGTCTCGAGCACGGTGAGCGTCGCCATCGACAGCGACTCCGCGAGCTCGACGTCGTCGGCGACATCCGGACTGGTGAGCACCGGCTCGGGCAGCCACTCCCCCACGTAGTCCTCGCGGCGACGCGAGAGCGTGCGGAGGTGGTTCAGCGACTGCCGCGTCACGACCCGGACGAGGTAGGCGCGTGGATCGCGCACCTCGCTGCGGTCGACGGCCGCCCAGCGAAGCCACGACTCCTGGAGCACGTCCTCGGCGTCGGCGGCCGAACCGAGCAGCTCGTAGGCGACGGTGAACAGCAGCCCGCGGTGCACGACGAACGAGTCGGCGGCGCCACCGCCCGCGCCGGCGCCGGCCGCACGCTCGTCCTCGCCCATGCGCAGCACCCTACGCCGCCCCGCCGACCGGCGAGCAGCTCCGCGAGCGGCCATCGTCATGGTGTCCTCCCGAGTCCGGTTCCGGTCCGGATGCGTTCGACATGGAGACACCGGCGACGGCGCGGGTGTGACATCCGGCCCGGTGTCGCGACATCCGCTCTGCGAATGAGACCGGCCGGACCCGCCGGCGCAAGGGCTGGTCGACCCCGCACCCCCGGGCGTACGTTGAAGGCAGAACGAGGAGGTCCGCGTGAACGCCACCCGAGAGTCCGCCGTCGCCCCCGTTTCCCCCGCGCATGCCGCCGCATCCGCGCCGCCCGCCGCCGAGGTCGGCGAGCAGGAGTCCCGTGCCGTCGCCGAGGCCGCGCGCGAACAGGAGTGGCGGAAGCCGAGCTTCGCCAAGGGCCTGTACCTGGGGCGGTTCGACCTGTCGCTCATCAGCCCGCACCCGCGACCGGCCGCCGAACGCCGCGAGCGCGGCGAGGCGTTCCTCGCCGACCTCGAGGCGTTCCTCCGCACGGTCGACGTCGCGGCGATCGAGCGCGACGCCCGCATCCCCGACGACGTCTTCCAGGGCCTCGCCGAGCTCGGCGCGTTCGGGATGAAGATCCCCGTCGAGTACGGCGGGCTCGGCCTCGGCCAGTTCTTCTACAACCGCGCGCTCGTGATGGTCGGCTCCGTGAACGCGAGCATCGGCGCGCTGCTCTCCGCACACCAGTCGGTCGGCGTGCCCGAGCCGCTCATGCTCGCCGGGACCGAGGAGCAGAAGCGGCGATGGCTGCCGCGGTGCGCGGCCGGCGCGGTCAGCGCCTTCCTCCTCACCGAACCCGAGGTCGGCTCCGATCCGGCCCGACTGCAGGCCACGGCCGTCCCCAGTGAGGACGGCTCGGAGTACGTCCTCGACGGCACCAAGCTGTGGACGACCAACGGCGTCGTCGCCGAGCTCCTCGTGGTCATGGCCCGAGTGCCGAAGTCGGACGGGCATCGCGGCGGCATCAGCGCCTTCATCGTCGAAGCGGATGCCCCGGGCATCACCGTGCACCGGCGGAACGCGTTCATGGGCCTCCACGGCCTCGAGAACGGGCTCACCTCGCTGAAGGGGGTGCGTGTTCCGGCCGCGAACCTCGTCGGCCAGGAGGGCCAGGGGCTGAAGATCGCGCTGACGACCCTCAACGCGGGCCGGCTCGCCATCCCCGCGATCTGCGCAGGTGCCGGCAAGTGGAGCCTGAAGATCGCGCGCGAGTGGTCGAACGCGCGCGTGCAGTGGGGGCGCCCGGTCGGCGAGCACGCCGCGGTCGCCCACAAGGTCGCGTTCATCGCCGCGACGACCTTCGCTCTCGAGGCCGTCGTCGACCTCTCGGGCGTGCTCGCCGACGAGGACCGCAAGGACATCCGGATCGAGGCCGCGCTCGCGAAGCTGTGGGCGTCGGAGATGGGATGGCGCATCGCCGACGAGCTCGTGCAGATCCGCGGCGGCCGTGGCTTCGAGACGGCGGCGTCGCTGCAGGCGCGTGGGGAGCGCGCCGTCGGCGCCGAGCAGCTCCTCCGCGACCTGCGCATCAACCGGATCTTCGAGGGCTCGACCGAGATCATGCGCCTGCTCATCGCGCGCGAGGCCGTCGACGCGCACCTCACCGCGGCGGGCGACCTCATCGACCCGAAGCTCGAGCTCGCGGGCAAGCTGAAGGCCGCGGCCTCGGCCAGCGGGTTCTACGCACGGTGGCTGCCGAAGCTGGTCGCGGGCGCCGGCGACCTGCCCACCGCCTACGACGAGTTCGGCGCGCTCGCGCCGCACCTTCGGTACGTCGAGCGCACGAGTCGCAAGCTCGCCCGGGCCACCTTCTACGGCATGGCCCGATGGCAGGGCGGGCTCGAGCGCAAGCAGGGCTTCCTCGGACGGGTCGTCGACATCGGCGCCGAGCTGTTCGCCGTGTCGGCGTCGTGCGTGCGTGCGGCCGGGATCGCCGCGGACGACCCGGCGCACGCCAGGTCCGCGTTCCAGCTCGCCCACACCTTCGCCGAGCAGTCCCGTCACCGCACCGAGCGCCTCCTCGACGAGCTCTGGAAGAACACGGATGCCACGGACGAGCGCCTCGCCTCCCGCGTGCTCGGCGGTGACTACGCGTGGCTCGAGGACGGCATCCTCGACCCGAGCGAGGGCACGGGCCCGTGGATCGCCGAGCAGGTTCCGGCCGACGCCGCCGAGGACGTGCACCGATCGGTCGTTCGTCCGCCGACCGAGCCGTAACGCGTGTCGAGTCACGGCGCCTTCCGAGCCATCGTCGGTACGCTCGAACTCGTCACCCGAGTCCTGGAGGCGTCGAGCACCTGTGGCCCATCCCATCGACGGTCCGCACCGCGTCGCGTCGTGCTCGCCTGAGGTGCCCTCGTGATCGGGGCGCTGCTGCTGCTCCTCGTGGGGATCGTCCTGACCTCCGCGATCATCGCCGCCAACGGCTACTTCGTCGCGCAGGAGTTCGCGTACATGTCGGTCGACCGTGCGCGGCTGCGGGCCCGAGCCGAACAGGGAGACGCGGCGGCCGAACGCGCCCTGGCCGTCACCCGTCGCACCTCGTTCATGCTGTCCGGCGCGCAACTCGGGATCACCGTGACGGGCCTGCTGGCCGGGTACGTCGCCGAGCCGTTCATCGGCGAGTCGCTCGGCGCGCTGCTCGGCGGGGTCGGCGTACCGCAGTCCGTCGGCGTGGCCGTCGGAACCGTGCTCGCCCTCGCACTCGCGACCATCGCCCAGATGATCTTCGGGGAACTCTTCCCGAAGAACCTGGCGATCGCCGACCCGGAGCCGCTCGCCCGCAGGCTCGCGCGGTCGACGCAGGTGTACCTCGGCGCCTTCGGATGGCTCATCCGGGTGTTCGACGCGGCATCCAACGGGGTGCTCCGCCTCATCCGCGTCGAACCGGTGCACGACGTCGACTCGAGCGCCACCGCGGAGGACCTGGAGCACATCATCGACGACTCCCGCGCCAGCGGCGACCTCCCGGAGGAGCTGTCGATCCTGCTCGACCGGATCCTCGACTTCCCGGGCCGCGACGTCGAGCACGCGATGGTGCCGCGGGTGCGCGTCGACGTCGTCGAGCCCGAGACCACGATCGCGGAGCTGCGGACGATCATGGCGGAGGGTCACACGCGCTACCCCGTCATCGGCGAGCGCGAGGAACCCATCGGCGTAGTCCACCTGGCCGACGTCATGAGGGCCGAGCCCGACGACGCCCGACCGGTCCGCGAGATCATGCGGCCTCCGCTCGTGGTACCCACCCTGATGCCGCTGCCCGATGCACTCGAGCAGCTCACCGGCACGCGCAACGAGCTCGCGTGCGTCATCGACGAGTACGGCGGGTTCAGCGGCGTCGTCACGATCGAGGACCTCGCCGAGGAACTCGTCGGCGAGATCGCCGACGAGCACGATGCCGCGCCCGTCGCCGCCGCCGAGCTCGACGCCGACGGCGTGTGGGTGATGGACGGCGACGTGCACCTCGACGAGGTCGCGCGGATCATCGGCCGGGACCTGCCGCGCGGTGACTACGAGACCATCGCCGGCCTCGTGATCGCCGAGGTGCGCGGGCTGCCCCGTCCGGGCGAGTCCGTCGAGATCGAGCTGCCCGTCAGCGGCGCCGACCTCGCCGAGGGCGACGCCGAGGCCGCGCGGCTCCGCGTCGAGGTCGCCGAGATCGCCCGGCACGTGCCATCCGTCGTCAGGGTGGCCGTGATCGAGACGGAGGCCGACCGATGAACCCGTGGGTGGTCGTTCCCGTCACGATCGGGTTGATCGCGCTGAGCGCGTTCTTCGTCGTCATCGAGTTCGCGCTCATCGGCGCCCGCCGCCACCGCCTCGAGCAGGACGCCGCGGGCAGCGCGTCGGCGCGGGCGGCGCTGCGCGGCATGAACGAACTGACGATCATGCTCGCCGGCGCACAGCTCGGCATCACGGCGTCGACGTTCGCGCTCGGCGCGGTCACCAAGCCCGCGGTCGACGAATGGCTCGGCCCGGTGCTCGCCTCATGGGGCCTGCCCGACTGGCTCGCGGGCGGCACGGCGTTCGCGCTGGCGCTGCTGATCGTCACGTTCCTCCACCTCGTGATCGGCGAGATGGCGCCGAAGTCCTGGGCCATCGCGCACCCGGAGGCCGCGGCGAAGCTCATCGGCCTACCATCACGCGGGTTCGTCCGGATCTTCCGGCCGCTGCTGCTCTGGGTGAACCGGATCGCGAACGTGCTGGTCGCGAAGACCGGCGTGGATCCGGTCGACCGGGCGGCCGTCGGCGGCCGCGACGCCGACACCATCCGCAACCTCGTCGAGTACTCGACGCAGGTCGGGGTATTGGAACCCGAGTTGCGCACCCAGATCACCGAGGTCATCGCGCTGCAGGAGCTGACCGTCGAGGCGATCACGACCCCGAACGCGACGCCGACGTCGGTCGGGGCGGATGCCACGGTCGCCGACGTGCGCGCGGCCGCGCTCGAGTCCGGGCACCTCCGGATCCTGCTCGAGGAGCCGGACGGGCGCATGACGCGCGTCGTGCACGCCCGCGACACGCTGCTGGCCGGCGGTGCCGAGCGCGCCGATGCGTTCGCGCGGCCCGCGTTCCGCGTCGATGGCGCGACCCGCGCCTACGAGCTCCTCCGGCGCATGCGCGAGGAGCAGGTCCAACTCGCCGTCGTCGAGCACGACGACGAGCTGCTCGGCATCGTCACCCTCACCGACGTCGTGAAGCGCGTGCTCCCGGTCGCGGGCGAGCTGCCGGAGAACCGCTGACGCGAGCGAAGTGCTTCGACGCGCGTCACTTCACGTCGACCACGTCGCATCCGATGAACGCGACCGTACCGCCCGAGCCGTCGGCGGACCGTCCGAACACGCAGGCCTCGACATCACTCGGATCCAGCGCATCCCGCCGCGGAGCGAAGTGCAGCACCGCATCGATGTCGCCGTCGCCCTTCTTCGGCTCGGCGACATCCGACGGATGGACCTGGCCATGCGATTCGGCCACGCCGACGCCGCCGAGGAGCGATGTCTCGGAACCGAAGCGCACCGTGGTCGCATCGATCGTGGTCGCATCGAACGCGTAGGGCAGGCCGTATTCGCCGGCTGCGGTGGTGAGGACCGCCACCGGCACGTCGCCCCCGTTGAGCTTCACGGGGTTGCGAGACGATCCCGGCTGGACGTCGATCTTCACGGGGATCGCGCAATCGACGGAGAACGTCTCCTCCATCGCGTCGTTCGCCGTCTCGGCGTCGACCACGGTCGCGAGTTCGGGCGCGATCTCGGTTCGGAACGTCACGTCGTGCGTGCCCGGCTCGGTGCACTCGATCTCGTAGTCCGCGGCCAGTTCGCCCGGCGTCCCCACGGCGAGCGCGGCGACATCGGTCACCGTCGGGTCGGACGGCACGACGCTCAGCCCGGATCCGGCTGCCACCGAACGGGTCACCTCCGCGGCGACCGGCGAGTCGGGGCCGAGGTTCTCCACCGTGCTGATGACGGAGACCGACGCCGTCTCGCCGACGACGGTGAACAGCGGACCGGTCGGATCGACCGATGTGACCGCGAGGTCCGCCTCGAGGCAGTCGGGATCGTCGGGGTTGGCCACGCAGAAATCGTGGATGGCTCCGGTGAGGTCGACATCCAGGACCTCCTGATCCATCGCGACGTCGATGACGCGCATGCTCGCGAGTTCGGGCACGAACGGCACGATGAAGCTGCCCGACCCGCTCTCCTGCACCTCGAGACGCTCGGTGTCGCCGTAGGTGAATACCCAGAGCGGGCTCCACGCGTTCAGGGTGTCGATCACGCCGCCGTCGCCGTCCTCCAGCACGAGGTGCATGATCGGCGGATCACCGACATGGGAATGCGCGCGTTCGATCGACACCGCAGTATCCGTCGCGGTCGCATTCGTGCGCGACGCGAAGTCCGCACGGACCACGACCGACTTGGCCGGATCGGCCGCGCCGTCGACGAAGGTCGGGAGCGGCGCAGTCGCCGGGTCGTCGCCGGGCGCGGATTGGGCGGCGAACGGGATCGCCAACGCGGCCAGGACCACCGAGCCCACCGCGAGACCGGTCAGGGTGACGGTCATCGATCGCATCGTCATCGCCTCCTCAGCATCCGGCCGCTCGGCATTGGCCGAAGATGTAGTCGAACCTGCGGAGATCGGCGCCCTGGGCCGCCGCGTTGTCGACCATGATGTCGTTCGACACCGGATCGGAGATGGTCCAGTCGGTGTCGAAGAACCAGAACCCGTCCTCCTCGAACTCCTGGCAGGATGCCGCCGTGCGCCCGTCGGTGAACGCCCCGATGTCGTCGGTGCAGTCCTCCGGTTCCTCGTACACGTTGGGCGCAACGTCCTGCTGGAAGTACCCGCCGTCGCACGTGGAGCTCATCGAGCCCGGGCGCTGGTCGCAGTACTCGTCGGCGAGCCCGAAGGGCTGGTGCCCGGTCTCGTGGGTGACGACCTGGAAGGCATCGCCGCGGTAGGTGGTGTCGAGGGTGCTCGAGAAGATCCGATCGCCGCGCAGGGCGCAGTCGCGTTGCGACTTGCGATGCAGGATGGCACCGGAATCCACCCAGCCGAAGCTGTCGTCCCACCGTGCGGGAAGGCTGTGGTCGCAGTCGCCGTCGTTCGCGTCGTCGGCTTTCGCCTGGTTCAGGACGATCCAGAAGTTGAAGCCGTCCTGGTTCTCGAGGAACGGGTCGAAGCCGTAGTAGGAGGTCGCGATCACCGAGGCGACGTCCGCGATGAAGGCGGCATTCTCGGGCGCCGAGCCCGAGAACGGATAAGTGTCGCTGTCGGCGATGAACATGATGTCGAGCCGGCTCGAGCTCGGACCCGTGTAGACGACCGGGAAGTCGACGGTGCCCGGGTCGCCCTCAGTCGCGAGACGCCAGCCGCTGAAGATCTCCGTGCCGGTCTTCGTCAGCCCGCACCCGTAGCCGAACCGGTTGTCGTCCGACGCATCTCCCGTCGCGACGAAGGTGGTCGTGGCGGTCGTGACGCTCGACGTGTCGACGACGCGCGTGCGCGTTCCGACGTCGGTGGTGTCCTGCTGCACCCAGATCTCGAGGTCGTCGGCGAAGAGCGGAGCCAACGACCCGTCGAGCGCCTCGGCCCTGATGGTCACCGTGTCTCCCGGCTGCGGCCAGGCGGGTGTGTGCGTGCAGCGGATGCGGAGGCCCGGCGCACTGGGCGGAGGCTGGACTTCGACCTTCATGGTCAGTTCGACTCGGTCGGCGTCGGTTCCCGAGAACACGCCGCTCGCGCCGCACGCGATGGTCTGGCCGTCGAGCTGCGCCTCGCACGGCGCGATCGTGGCGAACCCGGCGACGGCCGCCCCCGGGGACTGCGACGCATCGAACAGGTCGTCGTCGAAGCAGAATCCGCCGTCCTCCTCCCAGACCTCGACGCTGATCGGGATCTGTCCCGCGGGCGAGAGCGTCGCAGCATCGACCGTCCGCGAGAACTCCCAGTCGGGTGTGATCTCAGCGTTGCCCTCCCAGTCGTCCTGCGACGGCGTGTCCTCGTTGTTGTACGCCTGCCCGGCGATGTCGAGCTTGACGTACCAGTCCGGATCACCGCATCCGTCGTCTCCGCCGAGCAGCTTGATCCGTTCGATCGTCACCGCCACTTGGACGTCCGGTGCGGCGTAGGCCGGTGCCGCCGAGGTGACGGCGAGCACCGGGGCGGCCAGGACGACCACTGCGACCGGCGCGATGAGTGCGCGTACTCCCTGCATGGTGCTCCCCCAAGGACGATGCCGATGCCGATCATCGGCGCGACCTCTTCCACCCACAGGCGTACTCCGGGACGGTTCGCGAGACGACCCCCGAACGGGTGGTTTTGGGTCGTCCGGGTACACACGCGCGACGCCGGCAGGACCGCGACGCAACAGTTCACCGTCAGGTGAACCGGGCGGGCGCGAGCGTCAGAGCAGCCGCCCGATCATCGCCGCCGCGCGCGCCGCGCCATCCGTCTCGACGTCGCGGTAGTCGACGACGCGGCCGAGTTCCTCGGCCATGGCCGCGGCGAGTGCCTCGGGCTCGAGGTCGTCGTACTCCATGAACCGGCCGGCGCGGTAGCGGTCGAGCCGGGCGCGCACGTGGAAGCGCTGCTCGAAGTGCTGCTGCAGCGGCACGTAGATGAAGGGCACCTTGGCGGCGGTGAGCTCCATCGTGGTCGTGAGCCCGCCCTGCACGATCGCGAGGTCGCAGGCGGCGAGGTGCTCGTGCAGGTTCGGCACGTACGCGCGGTACTCGACGCCCGGCACCCGCGGGAGGCTCGCCGGGTCGATGCGCGGGCCGGTCACCACGATCATCCGCAGGCCGGGGATGGCGCGGTGCGCCGCCTCGGCGGCCGCGACGACGCGGCGGAGCAGCGAGACTCCGACGCCGGACCCCCCGACTGCCGCGATGACGACGCGTTCCTCGGGGCGGTACCCGAGGCGCTCCCGCAGTTCCGCCTTCTCGCCGAGCGCGGCGGGGTCGAAACCGGTGATGTACCCGGAGAAGTCGAAGTGCTCCTCGGTCCAGTCGCGGATCCTCGGCAGGCCCGGGCCGAACGTGTCGGGCACGATGTCGTCGGCGGAGCCGACGAACACCGCGGCGTCGCGGATGCGGCCGAAGCGGTCGACGTGCTCGATCATCTCGAGGTTGTAGTCGGCGGCCACCGCCGCCTCGCGCGGGCCGCGCGACGGCATCGGCAGGTAGCCGACGAAGTCGGTCATCCAGGCGAACGCCCCGCGCTTGAGGTTGGGATTCTCGAACAGGTAGTGGTCGACGTCCCACGCCTCGTCGGCGATCACCAGGTCGTACTCACCCGACGCGACGACCTCTTCGAACACCATGAAGTTGTGCAGGAGGATCTCGTCCATGTCGCGGATGGACTGGAACACCGCGAGGTCGTGGTCGCCGCTGTCGTGCTCGATGTGGGTGGACTCGCTGGCGAGGGCGGCGGATGCCGGGTGGAGGCGCTCGTCCGCGACCGCGAGCACGCGCGTCACCGGGTCCTGCGCGAGCCAGTCGATGCGCGTGTTCGGGTGGAGCGCCCGGAGCTCCTGCGCGATCGCGAGGTCGCGCCGAGCGTGACCGAGCCCGATCGGCGACGACAGGTAGAGCACCGACTGCTCGCGGCCGGGACCCACCCACCAGGTCGCGTCGAGCCGAGTGGTGCCGAAGACGCGATCGCCGAAGGCGCGGATGGCGTGGTTCACGCGGACCGGGAACCGCACGTGGGGCGCGTGGCCGGCGTGCTCGATCTCGAGCAGCTCGGCGCCCGGGATGATCTGCTGCATGACACGCGAGGACTCGAAGGACGTGATGCGGTCGTCGGTGCCGTGGATGAGCAGCGTCGGGATCGTGAGTCCCTCCAGGCGACGTCGGAGTTCCTCGACCGTGAGCTCGTCGTAGTCGTCGGTGATCGACCAGGCCAGGACGTCGGGTCGCTGGTCGAGCCCCCACTCGACGAGGTCGTCCCACGCCTTCGTCGAGTGCGGGTCGGACGCGACCTGCGACATGAAGAACTCGACGAAGTCGGGCCAGTCGCGCTGCCAGTAGTCGAGGTCGAACTTCGCCCATCCCTCGGGCTCGGGGTTTGCCTCGGGGTCGTAGGGCACGTCGGGCGTTCGTTCGGAGAGCGGGACGACCCACGGATGGTGCCCCCCGATCGAGACGATCCCGTCGACCCGGTTCGGATGCATCGCGGCGAGGTTGATCGCGATCTCGCCGCCCATCGAGAACCCGACCGCGACCACGGCATTCGTGCCCGTCGCATCGAGCACGGCGATCGCGTCGGCCACGCGATGTCCGAAGCTGTAGCGGCCAGGCTCGAGGGGTCGCGACGAGCGCCCGGCGCCGACGGCGTCGTAGATCACGACGCGGAAGTGGCGAGCGAGGTAGGGCAGCTGCATCTTCCAGACGCGCTCGTGGACCAGTTCCCAGGTCGGCAGGAGGAGGATCGTCGGGCCGGTCGCGCCGTAGACCTCGTAGTGGATGGTCGCCCCGGCGCGCTCGACCTCGCCCTCGGCGGTGGGGGTGGCGACCTCCATCAGGCGACCTCCCGCTCCATCGCGCGCTCGCCGGCCTCGATGAGCGTGCCGATCGCCCGCAGCGACTCCCGCAACGGCAGTTCGTCCTCGTGCCGGGAGAGGATGAGGAGCTCGGCGCCGATGAATGCGGCGGAGGTGAGGGCGACGACCTGTTCGATGGTGAGCGGTCCGAACGAGAAGCCGCGCTCGGCGTGGCGACGTGCGGCGGTCGTGAGCACCTCGGACCAGCCGTGGATGATGTCGTGCACCCGCTCGCCGATGAGCTCGTTCGACAGGCCGGCGGCCATCATCTCGAGCAGCACGCGGACATAGCCCGAGGCGAGGTCGTCGTCGAGGTAGTCGCACGCGGTCGCCCACTGGGCCGAGAGCGGCTCGTCTTCGGCGTACATCGCGCCCTGCCGCTTGAGCAGCTGCGCGTTCTCAGCGTCGAGCATGCTCAGCACGAGCAGTTCCTTCGAGCCGAAGTGGTAGTGGATCTGCGAGAGCGGCACGCCCGCGAGGTCGGCGACCTTCCGGGTCGACAGTGCGGCGTAGCCCTGCTCGACGACCAGGCGACGTGTGGCGTCGAGGATGCGGGCGACGGTGGTGTTGGTCGGCATGATGCCTTCCTTCGATTCGTTCGGTCGATCGACCGATTTCGCGAGCGAGGCTACTCCGCGCCCAGCCGTGCGTCAAGGCGACCGGGCGAGGTCGCCTCCTCGGGTCAGCCCCTCGCGGTCAGCCGCGCGCGTCCTCCAGGTGCGGCGCGCCACGGCTCAGCACCTTCACGACGAGGTTGTGGCGGCGCAGGGTCCGGATGGTGCGGGCCACCTCCTCCGGCGAGCGTCCGAGCGCCTGCTCGTTGACGACGACGAGCACGTCGCCCGCCTGCAGGGTCGCGAAGAGCCGGCCGAGCCGCTGCTCCCAGGTCTCGGGCATGTCGGGCGTCGGGTACCGGAAGTCCAGGATCTGCACACCGAACCGCGTCAGTGCGGTGCGCTGCTCGAGGATCGGCGGCATGTCGTCGCGGGGCACGACGAGGCCGACGAGCCGGGAGCCCTCGGGCCGCGCCTTCCACCAGTCGTGATTCTGCTGCAGCTCGACGAAGCACTCCGGGCAGCCGATCGCGTGATGGCCGGGCACGTGGTGGCCGGCGGCGGCGGGGTCGCCCGCGGCATCCGTCGTCGTACCGGTCTGCTGTTCGTCCATGTCGGTCACCCTCGTCGCCGCCCTCCGCGTCCTCTCCATTCTCGCCGACCCCGGCCCATCGGCGTACGCTGACCCCGATCGCGCAGCGCGCGCACCCGGACGAGGAGGGACCAATGGCCGAGCTCACACCGATCCAGCCCTGCCTGTGGTTCGACGACCAAGCGCGCGAGGCGATGGCGTACTACACCGAGGTCTTCCCGAACTCCTCCATCGACCGCATCGACGAGTACCCCGACGAGTCGCTCGACGAGCACTTCCGGGGCATGGCGGGCAAGGTGCTGAACGGGCAGTTCCGGCTGAACGGCGTGCCGTTCACGTGCCTCGATGGCGGACCGCTCTTCACGTTCAACGAGTCGATCTCGTTCATCATCGCGTGCGCCGACCAGGCCGAGATCGACCACTACTGGGAGAAGCTCTCGCACGTGCCCGACGCCGAGGCGTGCGGCTGGTGCAAGGACCGATTCGGCGTGAGCTGGCAGGTCATCCCCGCGAACATGGGCGAGCTCACGCGCCGGCCCGAGCAGATCCGCGTGATGATGCAGCAGAAGAAGATCGTCATCGCCGAGCTCGAGAACGCGTGAACGGCGGATGGCGCGGAACTACCCCGACATCCCGCACGAGTTCGATGTCGTCACGCTCGTCGTGCTGCGGCGCCCCGCCCGTGCGCCCGAGCTGACCGAGGCGGAGCTCGACGACCTCCAGGCGCGGCACCTGGCATACCGGGCCGCGCTGCGGCGCGACGGCGTGATCGTCGCGAACGGCCCCTTCGACGCGCAGAGCGACCCGTCGTTCCGCGGCATGTCGATCTTCGCGTGCGACCCCGCCGAGGCGGCGCGCCTCACCGACGGCGACCCGTCCGTGATCGCCGGGCGGCTCACGTACGACGTGATGGAGTGGTGGGTTGCGGCCGGCACGCTCGGGTTCCCGCTCGCGACCGGACCGGTCGGCGAGCGACGGGTCATGCCGGACTGAGGGTCGAGCCCTCGTCCGCCACGACTACGCGCCGCACGTGGTTCGGCACCGCCTCGCCACAGACGATGGTTGATCCCGACGGCCGTGCCCGTCCGGGCCGATCCCGCCGTCCCCGAATCCGAGGAAGGTCCACCTTGCACGCCACGAACCCCCGCCGCCGGCGCCGTCCGGTCCGCGTCGCGATCGCCGCGGCAGCGGCCGCCGTCGCCGTCACCGCGGCCTCGGTCGCGATCCCGGCGGCCGCGGACGCCGCCCGCGCACCCTGCGAGCCGAAGCCCACGATCGTGCTCGTCCACGGCGCGTTCGCCGACTCGTCCGGCTGGAACGACGTCACCGAACGCCTGCAGAAGCGCGGGTACACCGTGCTCGCGGCATCCAACCCGCTGCGCGGCCTGCACACCGACGCGGCATACGTCCGCTCCATCCTCGAGACCATCGAGGGCCCGATCGTCCTCGTCGGTCACTCGTACGGCGGAGCGGTCATCACGAACGCTGCGACGGGTCTGGAGAACGTGCAGGCGCTCGTCTACGTGGCCGCCTACGCGCTCGACGAGGGCGAGAGCCTCGTCCAGGCGAACGCGCTCGGCGGCGGGCACACCGACCTCGCCGATCACCTCGTCATCCGCCCCTACCCCGGCGCACCCGAGGGCGACGCCGACGGCTACATCGACCCGGCGTACTTCCACGAGCTCTTCGCCGCCGACCTGCCGAAGAAGCAGACCGCGGTGATGGCCGCCTCGCAGCGGCCGGCCGCCGTGCAGGCGCTGTTCACCCCGTCGGGCGAGCCCGCCTGGGCGAGCATCCCCAGCTGGTACATCATCGCCGCGGAGGACCACACCATCCCGCCCGAGGCCGAGCGCGCCATGGCCGAGCGCGCCGGTTCGACGACGATCGAGCTCGACAGCTCGCACGTCGCCATGATGAGCCATCCGGGCGCGGTCGTCGACGTCATCCTCGACGCCGCCGGGTGAACGCGCAGCACCGCTGACACGCGCCGCGGCATCCGCTCCGCATCGGGGCGGATGCCGCGGCTCGTCACATCCCCTCCCGGAACCCGGTCCTCGTTGGTGACCCGACCACCACGCCAGGAAGGACCGGAACCATGACCGATCACGTGCTCGAACCCGCCGCCCAGGACGTCGCGGACGCGACATCCCACCCGCCGTTCCTCTACGAGCTCGGCACCGACGGCGCCCGAAAGGTGCTCGATGACATCCAGGCCGCGCCGATCGGGAAGGCCGACGTCGACGAGACGTGGATCACCGTGCCGGCCGAGGTCGGCGACGTGCGCGTGCGCATCGTGCGGCCCGTCGGCGCCGGGGGGTCGCTGCCCGTGGTGCTCTACATGCACGGCGGCGGCTGGGTGCTCGGCAACGCCGGCACGCACGACCGGCTCGTCCGCGAGCTCGCGACGGGCGCCGGCGCCGCGGTCGTGTTCGTCGAGTACGACCGTTCGCCCGAGGCCCGGTACCCGGTCGCGATCGAGCAGGGCTACGCGACCGCGCAGTGGATCACCGCGAGCGGCGCCGAGCACGGCCTCGACGCGTCGCGGCTCGTCGTCGCGGGCGACTCCGTCGGCGGCAACATGGCCGCCGCGCTCGCCATCATGGCCAAGCAACGCGGCGACGTCGCGTTCCGGCACCAGTCGCTCTACTACCCGGTGACGGATGCCGCGCAGGACACCGACAGCTACCGGGAGTTCGCCGACGGACCGTTCCTGCTCGCGAAGAGCATGGCCTGGTTCTGGGACGCGTACCTGCCCGACGCCGACCGCCGAGGCGAGATCACCGCATCGCCGCTGCGGGCGAGCCTCGACGACCTGGCGGGCCTCCCCGAGGCGTTCGTCGTCGTCGACGAGAACGACGTGCTGCGCGACGAGGGCGAGGCATACGCCCGCAAGCTCACGGCGGCGGGCGTCCGGACGACGAGCGTGCGGTACAACGCCGCCATCCACGACTTCATGATGCTGAACCCCGTGCGCGGCACCGCCGCGTCGACCGCCGCCGTCGAGCAGGCGATCCACGTGCTGCGCACGGCGCTCGGGACGGGCGAGTACGGGGCCCGGCCATGACCGCCCCGCTCCCCCGCCTCGAACCGCTGCGCCACGTGACGGCCGGAGTGCTGAACGTCACGTACCACGAGGCCGGCCCAGCGGACGGGACGCCCGTTCTCCTGCTGCACGGGTTCCCGTACGACATCCACAGCTACGTCGAGGTCGCACCGCGACTGGCGGAGGCGGGCTTCCGCGTGATCGTCCCGTATCTCCGCGGGCACGGCGGCACGCGCTTCCGCGAGCGCGTCACCCCGCGGAGCGGGCAGCAGGCCGCGCTCGGGCAGGACGTGATCGACCTGATGGATGCGCTCGGCATCGAGCGCGCCGTGCTCGCCGGGTACGACTGGGGCGGTCGCGCCGCGTGCGTCGCGGCCGCCCTGCATCCCGAACGCGTGATCGGACTCGTCTCGGTCAACGGGTACCTGATCCAGGACCTCCAAGCCGCGATGCATCCGCTGCCGCCGGAGCTCGAGGCCGGATTCTGGTACTTCTTCTACTTCCTCACCGAGCGCGGCCGACGGGGCCTCGCCGACGACCGGCGCGGCGTCGCCGAGGTCATCTGGCGACGCAACTCGCCCGAGTGGGCGTTCGGCGACGCCGAGCTCGATCGCACGGCGGCCGCGTTCGAGAACCCCGACTTCGTCGACGTCGTGATCCACTCGTACCGGCATCGATTGGACCACGTCGAGGGCGCGCCACAGTACCGGCAGGACGAGGCCCGCCTGGCGACCCAGCCGCCGATCACCGTGCCCGCGGTCACGCTCGACGGGCTGGCCGACGGCAACTTCCCGGCGACGGATGCCGCGGCATCCGCTCGGCACTTCACCGGGCGCCGGGTGCACCGGCACGTGCCGCACGCCGGGCACAACCTGCCGCGGGAGGCGCCGGAGGCGTTCGCGGCGGCCGTCGCCGAGGTGCTCGGGCTCGCCGAAGGGCGGCCGCCCGTCGGGGCGGCCGCCTGAGTCGGCAAGGCGTCGGCGGAGGCGTCGGCCCGCGATCACGCAGTCTCGGCCGCGACGCGCGGCCGGCGCCATCCGGTGACCAGCAGCCACGCGGTGAACGAGAGCTCGGCGACGACCGACGGGATCAGGACGACCATGAGCATGACGTCGGCGATCGCGGCGTAGTCGGCGACCAGGGTCACGGCCATCGTGTCGAGCCCGTAGGCGACACCGGCGACGATGAGCGTCCAGCCGAGCCAGACGGGCGCGATGCGCGAGGCGACGATCATCCGGCCGAGGAGCACGAGGTGCACGCCGAACGCGAAGAGGCCCACGAGCCACGCGTAGTCGAACGCCTCGAACATGAGCAGGCCCGCCTCGGGGCCCATCGTGCCGGTGCCGGGGCCCCCGGTGACCAGCTGCAGGCCGAGGAACATGAAGACCGCGGCGACGCCGAGCATCACGGTGTACACGAGACGGAACCAGGCCGCCAGCAGCGAGCGGTCGCGCCCAGCGGGCCGGAACAGCACGTACAGCGCCCACGCGATCGGCACGTCGATGAGGAACACGACGACGAACGCGGCGAGGCCGCCGCGGAAGAGCGACTCGGATGCCGCGACATCCGCCGCCGTCGCCGCGGCGTCGCCGGGATGGACGAGCGATTCGCGCACGACGAAGTTGGCGAAGATCGCGAGCACGAAGATGGCGACGTAGCCGAGGCCCGCGATGCGGGCGGCGCGCCGGCGAGCCTGTACGTCGTCGATCTCGGCCACGCCGGGCCGGGTGAGTTCGGTGGTGGGCATGGAGTCCTCCAGGTGGGATCGGATGGGTCGGATGGTCGGTCGGGTCGGCGGCTCGAGCACTCAGCGACCGACGCGGATGACGGCCTTGCCGGCGATGCTCCCGGCCACGAGGTCGCGCATCGCGCCGCGCACGTCGGCGAGCGGGTAGGTGCGGCCCACGGTCGCGGTGAGGTCGCCTTCGGCGAGCAGGTCGGCGAGCCGCCCGATGGCGTCCTGTTCGTGGCTCGAGATGAAGAAGGTGAGGCGCTTGCGGGTGAACAGCGAGCGCAGCGGGGCGCCGAGCTGACGCTGCAGGCCGCCCGTGAGTCGACCGCCGCCCTCGCCGCCGACGATGACGAGCGTGCCGGTCGGGGTGAGGATGCGCTGCAGGCGGCGAACGGGGAGCCGGCCGTTGATGTCGACGATGAGGTCGTAGCGCTCCGACCCCCTCGAGACGTCGGTCGTGCGGTAGTCGATGACGCGGACGGCGCCGAGCGAGCGGACGTGCTCGGCCTTGGCGGCGCTCGCGACGCCGGTCACCTCGGCACCCGCACGCGTCGCGAGCTGCACGGCGTACCCGCCGACACCGCCGGAGGCGCCGATCACGAGCACGCGCTGCCCGGCGGCGACCCGACCGCTGCCGTGGACCGCCTGGTGGGCCGTGAGCCCCGAGACCGGGACCACGGCGGCCTCGTCGAACGAGACCGACCGCGGCTTGCGGGCGAGGGTGGATGCCTCGGCGACCGCGTACTCGGCGAAGCTGCCGTCGGCGATGCCGAACACCTCGTCGCCGACCGCGAACCGGTCGACGCCCTCGCCGACGGCGACGACGACGCCCGCGACGTCGAACCCGGGCACGGGCTGCGTGGGCCGGCGAAGGCCGAACATGAGGCGCGTGAGGTAGGGCAGCCCGGTCATGAGGTGCCACGTGCCGCGGTCGAGACCCGCGGCGCGGACCTCGAGGAGCACCTGGCCGGCGGCGGGGCGCGGCACATCGATGCGATCGAGGTCGAGCACCTCGACGTCGCCGTACGCGCGCTGGACGACGGCGGTCATCGTCGCGGGTGCGACGTGGTCGGCCCCGGTGGCGTCGGTGCGCGTCGTCGTGGTCGTGGTCGCGGTCTGAGCCTGCATGTCCTTCTCCTCGATTGCTGATTCGTACTTAGTACGACAGGATGTGCGACACGGTACTCGTACTTAGTACGATGAGTCAATACCGAATGATGGAATGGATGCCATGACCGACCCCACGACGGCCGAACGAACCCACGTCCGCGGCTCGCTGAGCCGCGAGCGGGTGCTGCACGGCGCCCTCGAGTTCGCCGACCGCGAGGGCATCGAGCCGCTCACCATCCGACGGCTCGCCGACCACCTCGGCGTCAAGCCGATGACGATCTACCACTACGTCGCCAACAAGGAGGCGATCATCGACGGCATGATCGACCTGGTGTTCGACGAGATCGAACGGCCGTCGGCCGACGATCCCTGGCGCGAGGGCATCCGTCGACGCTCGGCGTCGCTGCGCACCGTCCTCCGGCGGCATCCGTGGGCGACGCCGCTCATGGAATCGCGGACGAGCCCCGGGGCGGGCACGCTCGGACACCACGACGCGGTGCTCGCGTGCTGGTACCGGTCCGGACTCCCGCCGGAGCTGATCGCCCACGGTCTCGCCGTCGTCGATGCGTTCGTCTACGGGTTCGCCCTCCAGGAGGCGGCGCTGCCGTTCGGCGACCATCAGGGCGACCTCACGGACGCCGCCGAGCAGATCATCGTCCCCATCCCGGCCGGCGACCACCCGCACCTCGTCCGCTTCACCCAGGAGTACGTGCTGCAGCCCGGCTACGACTTCGGCCGATCCTTCGACTTCGGTCTCGACCTCATCCTCGACGGGATCGAGACGACGGCGGAGCGGGCAGGGGACGCATCGACCGCGGGCGGGACTCCCGGCTGACCATCGCTGCGTCCGGCAGGGCGCCGTCCGCTCTGCGCCTCCGCATCAGGCGTTCGCGGGCAGCACTCCGCCGAGCTTGCCGGGATTCACCATCCAGAACAGGCGGTCGACGCCGTCGACGGTCGCGTCGACGGCGAACATCGCGAAGGGCGATCCGTTCGCCACGAGCAGCAGGGCGGGCTCGCCGTTGGCCTCGATGCGCCGGATGTCGATCCCGGTCCAGAACCACTCCGATACGGCGCGAACGAACTTCGCCACGCGTTCGCGCCCGACGAGCGGGAATCGCGCGGCCTGCGCGAGACCGCCCCCGTCGGAGTAGCTCACGATGTCGTCGGTGAACAGCGACTCGAGCCGCGACAGGTCCCCCGACTGGGCGGCATGCAGGAATTCGTCGAGCAGTCGTCGTCGATCGGGCGCTGCGACCGGCGCGTGGCGGCCGTCGACGAGGTGCTTGCGCGCGCGACTCACGAGCTGGCGCGCCGAGGCCTCGCTGGAATGGATGACCTCGGCGATCTGCCGGTACGGGTACGCGAACGCCTCGCGCAGCACGTACGCCGCCCGCTCGGTCGGCGTCAGCCGCTCGAGGAGCACGAGCACCGCGAAGCCGAGCGACTCGTCCTGCTCGACCACGAGCTCGGGGTTCGCGCCCGTGTCGATCGGCTCGGGCAGCCACGGGCCGACGTACGCCTCGCGGCGCACGCGCGCGGACTGCAGCGCGTTGATCGCGAGACGCGTGATCGTCGTCGCGAGGAATGCCGCCGGCTCGCGCACCGCGCCCCGGTCGGTCTGCTGCCACCGCAGCCAGGTCTCCTGCACGAGGTCCTCGGCGTCGGCGACCGAGCCCATCATGCGATAGGCGATGCCGAAGAGTCGCGGCCTCAGCTCGCCGAAGGTGGCGACCGCCTCGTCGAGGTCGGGCACAGCGCGCCACTCTCCCCTCGGCCGGCGGACTTCCGAGAGATCGACCTTCGTCGTCGCGTGTGTGCGCATGACTCCCCCATCATCACGCGCGCACGAGTCGTCGTCGAGTGCGAATCGCGACTCGAGCGCGTCGCCATCTGCGACCGGACGGCGCGCGCGGATGTGACGGGGATCGGGACATCCGGCTCGGTCGACGGCGACGCGTCACAGCCGACCGGTCCGCCCGGTCCGAGCTTGCGACACCCGGCGCCCTGCCGTGCGGGTGCCGTCGCATCCACCACCGAAGGGAACCCACCATGTCGAACCAGAAGCCGACCGTCGTGCTCGTGCACGGCGCCTTCGCCGAATCCGCCAGCTGGAACGGCGTCATCGAGCGCCTCCACGCCGAGGGCATCACCTCGGTCGCCGCCGCCAATCCGCTCCGCAGCCTCGCGGGCGACGCCGCGGCCGTGCGAGACGTCATCGCCTCGATCGACGGGCCCGTCGTGCTCGTCGGCCACTCCTACGGCGGGCTCGTGATCAGCGAGGCATCCGCGGCCAACGAGCAGGTCGCCGCGCTCGTCTACGTGTGCGCATTCGTCCCCGAGACCGGTGACAGCGCCTTCGCCCTCTCCACGAGCGAGCCGGGCAGCACCCTCGGCGAGGCGCTCGACGCCCACCCGATCTCGACGGGCGGGATCGAGTTCACGATCCGTCGCGACGTCTTCCGGGAGCAGTTCGCCGCCGACGTCGACCCGACGACCGCCGGGCTCATGGGCGCGACCCAGCGGCCCGTGACCCAGGCCGCCCTGCAGGAGCCGGTCGCCGCCGCCGTTCCCGGCTGGAAGGACCGACCCTCCTGGCACGTGTTCTCGAGCGAGGACCGCAACATCCCGGTCGCCGTGCACCGGGCGGGGGCCGAGCGCGCGGGCTCGCGCGGCACCCGCGAGATCGAAGGCGCGTCGCACGCGCTCAGCGTGTCGCAGCCCGGTGCCGTCGCGGAGATCGTGCTCGAGGCCGTGCGTGCGGTGAGCGACGCTCGCGCGGCAGCCTGACGGGCGGTCGCGGCATCCGCTCTACTTCGTGGGGGCGGATGCCGCGGCTCGCCGCGAGAGATCGGACGGGCCGTCGGTGTCACATCCCGGCGGCCCGTCCGGTCGTAGCTGGGAGGACCACCCGTCCCGGGCCCCGGTTCGGACCCGTCCGCCGCGCGAGAGGATCACCGTATGCACGACGACTCGATCGAGGGAGCGCTCACCGCGTTCGGCGCCGTGCGCGGACGCCTCTTCGGCATCGCGTACCGGATGCTCGGCAGCGCGTCGGAGGCGGAGGACATCGTGCAGGAGGCGTGGCTGCGATGGCAGGGCACCGACCGGTCGGTCGTCGACGACCCGCCCGCGTTCCTCGCGACGACGACGACGCGCCTCGCGATCAACGCGCTGCAGTCGGCGCGCGCGCGCCGCGAGACCTACGTCGGCCCGTGGCTGCCGGAACCCGTCGACACGAGCGCCGATCCGACGCTCGGCGCCGAGCGCGCCGAGGCACTCGGGTTCGCGGTGCTCGTCATGCTCGAACGCCTGACGCCGACCGAGCGCGCCGCGTACGTGCTGCGCGAGGCATTCGCCTACTCGTACCAGCAGATCTGCGCGATCGTCCAGGTCTCCGAGGCCGGCGCCCGCCAGCTCGTGAGCCGCGCGCGCAAGCACCTCGTCGGCGCGCGCCGGCGCGACGTGACGGCCGCCGAGCAGCGGCGCCTGCTGACCGCCTTCGTCAGTGCGGCACGGACGGGCGACCTCGACGGGCTGGAACGCCTGTTCGCCGAGGACGTCGTGTCGTACTCGGACGGCGGCGGGGTCGTGCGCGCCTCGAGGATCCCGGTGCGCAGCCGGGAGACGGTCGCGAAGTACGTGCGAGCGTTCCACACGCACTTCTGGGAGGGCGTCGAGACCATCCAGGCCGACGTGAACGGCGAGCCGTCGGTCCTGCTCCGGAGGGACGGCGAGACGTTCGCCGTGCTCACGGTCGTCGCCTCGGCGGGCGCGATCGACCAGATCCTCTGGATGATGAACCCGCACAAGCTCGGCGCAGTGACCTCCCGTGCAGCGTGACGAGATCTCCTCGGCCCTGGTCGCAGCGCTCCGCGCCGGGGACGATGTCGCACTCGCGCGCCTGCTCGACGTCGAGGCGAGGCTGACCGTCGACACCGGGGACCGTGGCGGCGGGTCCGTGCGGGGCCGCGCCCGAGTCATCCGCACCCTCGAACGACTGCTCGTCGATCGCGACGACGCCGCACTCGAGGCGGCGCAGGTGAACGGATGTCCCGGCCTCGCGCTGCGACGCGACGACGGCACCGTGATCAGCGTGCTCGCACTGGAGGTCGACGCCCTCGGAGCGGTCGCGGAGCTGTGGCTCCAGGCGGCGCCGACGAAGCTCGCGAACTGGAACCGGCGCTGCGGCCCCTAGTCCGCGTCGGCCACGTCGGCCGCGTCGGCCACGTCGGCCGCGTCGGCCGCGTCGGCCGCGTCGGCCGCGTCGGCCGCGCTCGCATCGCCATGTCACAGATCGCGTGCCCGCTCGGTCGGAGTTCATGACGGCAGCGGATCCCCCGCGGCCCCGACGGAAGGCACCCCACCCATGAAGATCGTCGTCATCGGAGGCACCGGCCTCATCGGATCCCGAGTCGTCTCGGCGCTCGCCGAGCACGGCCATGAGGCGGTCGCCGCCTCGCCGAACTCGGGCGTGAACACGCTCACCGGCGAGGGCGTCGCCGACGCACTCGCGGGTGCCGACGTCGTGGTCGACGTCTCGAACTCGCCGTCGTTCGCCGACGACGACGTGATGGCGTTCTTCACGACCTCGACCCGGACCCTGCTCGACACGGAGCGCGCCGCCGGCGTCGGCCACCACGTCGCCCTCTCGATCGTGGGCGCCGAGCTGCTGCCCGACAGCGGGTACCTGCGCGCGAAGGTCGCGCAGGAGCGGCTCATCGCCGACTCCGGGCAGCCGTACACGATCGTGCGTGCGACGCAGTTCTACGAGTTCGCCGTCCGGATCGCCGACGAGGCGACCGCCGACGGCGTCGCGCGGGTGTCGACGGGCTTCATGCAGCCGATCGCGGCAGCGGATGTCTCGGCCGCCGTCGCCCGCGCCGCCGCGTCCGCACCGCGGAACGGCACGCTCGAGATCGGCGGACCGGAGAAGCTGCCGATGGCCGAGTTCATCCGGCGCGGCCTGGCAGCCCACGGGGACTCGCGCGAGGTCGTCGCCTCGCCGGACTCCCCGTACTTCGGGACCCTGCTGCACGGCGACGAGCTCACGCCCGGGCCCGGCGCCGAGCTCTCGACGACGTCGTTCGACGAGTGGGCTGCGGCGCAGCCCGCCGTGCCGGCGAGGTAGGGGCCGACATGCGCGTCGCGGTCATCGGCGGGACCGGACTCATCGGCACCCGCCTCGTCGGCCGACTCGTCGACGCCGGCCACTCGGTCGTCGCCGCGTCGCGCGCGACCGGCGTCGACTCGTACACCGGCGAGGGCCTGGAGCGCGCCCTCGCCGGAGCGGACGCGCTCGTCGACGTCTCGAACTCCGGGTACGTCGACGAGCGCGGGGCGAACGAGTTCTTCTACGCCAGCACGCTGAACCTGCTGACGTACGGCGCCGCGGCGGGTGTGCGTCATCACGTCGCGCTGTCGGTCGTCGGCACCGATCGCCTCGCCCGCACGGAGGGCGGCTACTTCGCGGCGAAGGCCGCGCAGGAGCAGCTGATCCGTCGCTCGGGCAGGCCGTACACGATCGTGCACTCCACGCAGTTCTTCGAGTTCCTCGCGACCATCGCCGACTCCGCCACGCGCGGCGGCGCGGTCCGGCTCGCCGACGCGAGCGTGCAACCGATCGCGGCGGACGACGTGGCCGAGGTGCTGGCGGCGACCGCCACCGGGGCTCCGATGCTCGGGACGATCGAGGTCGCGGGGCCCGAGCGATTCCACCTCGGCGAGCTCGTGCGGCGTCACCTGATGCGACGGGGTGATCCCCGTCGTGTGGTCGACGACCCGCTCGCCCGGTACTTCGGTACCGAGCTCGACGAGGACGAGCTCCTTCCCGGGCCCGACGCGCAGATCGCCGGCACCCGGTACGAGGACTGGCTCGCTCGACCCGCCGTCCGCGTCGCCTGACGCCACCCCGCACGGCGGCCTCGGCGATCACAACCCCTCGGCGATCACAGCCCCTCGGCGATCTCCTTGATCGCGGCGAGCCGGCGGTCCCACTCGGCGCCGATGGCCTCGAGCCGGCGGGCGGTCTCGCCGAGTTGGGCGCCGAGCACCCGGAAGCGCACCTCGCGCCCGACGCGGATCGGCTCGACGAGGCCGACCTCCTGGAGCACCGAGAGGTGCTTGGCGATCGCCTGGCGGGTCACGGGCAGGCGCCCGGCGAGGGCCGACGCGGATGCGTCGTCCTCGCCGAGTGCCGCCAGGATGCTCCACCGGGTCTCGTCGCCGAGTGCGGCGAACACCGGGACCAGCGCCGTCGTCGTCACGCGGCGCCCTCGCGGGCGCTGCCGAGCGCGTCGCCGTCGAACAGCGCGACGAGCTTGTCGAGCTCGGACACCCAGCCCTCGCCGTGCGCCCGCAGGTTCGCGGCCGGGTCGGACGTCAACTCGAACCCGGTTTCGACGACGGTGAGCTCGGTGGCGCCCTCCGCCCCGTCGGCGACCGTGCCGGCGGCCACCGGCACCAGCGTGAAGGTGAACACCGTGGAGGTCGCCTCGTCGACCCGGTCGGGCAGGTGCCCGAGGGCGTCGTCGTTGCCCCAGCGGTACGTGATCGAGCGCGGGGCGTCCATCGCCTCGACGCGGATGGGCACGTCGCCGTACCCTTCGAACGTCATCGTGCCCTCGGCGCCGACGCCGGTGCCCTCGAGCACGGTGCGGCCGAACCAGCGGGAGATGTGCTCGGGTTCGGTGACGGCGGCCCACACCTTCTCGATGGATGCGGCGATGCGGATGGTGCGTCGAACGGTGAACGTGCCCTCGTCGACGACGGAGGGCGGGTTGTCGGTCATGTTCCCCATGATGGTTCCTTTCGAATCGACATGCAACTCTAGAGTTGCATACCCGTGGAGCTTGCGCAACCACACGGTTGCAATTCGGTCCGACTCTCGCACGAACTCAGTGCTGCGCACGGATGCCGCCGCGCCCTCGCCGGGCGTACCTTCGCGTCATGAACGCAACAGCACCGCACTCGGAAGCACCCGACGCTCTCCCGTCGAGCGCCGACGCACCACCGGCGCAGGCCGCCCCGCGAATCGGATGGTTCGGCAGGGCCCCGCTGTGGGCTCGGATCGCCGTGCCCACAGCGATCGTCGTCGGCGGCGCGGCGATCGTGGCCGGCGCCGTCGCCGCCGGCACATCGGGACCCGCCGACGCCGACGACCTGTGCCGAGACGCCGCGACGAGCCGACTCGAGCAGCGCGGTCACACCGACGTCGAGCTCGCGAGGTCGCTCCAGCAGGTCGAGGCGGATGGGGCGCAGCGCGTGTCGGGCACCGTGACGTTCGTCGACGGGGCCGGCGCGACGCACCACGCGGAGCTTCGCTGCGTCATCCGCGTCGACGGCGATCGGTCGACCGTCACGAGCGTGCGCTTCTTCGACTGACGCGCACTCCGGATCCGGACCCATCCGGAACCATGTCCGCTCCGAACCCCGTGCACCGGCGCCGACCCGACGCCCCACGGTACGAGGGAGTACGACATGAGGAACGCACCACGCATCATCGCGGCCACGGCGGCGAGCTTCGCCCTGGCGCTCGGCGGCGCGACCGCCGCCTGGGCCGGGCACGACGGCAACCCGTCCGACCGGGTCGCGAGCTACAGCTACCGCCTCGACTCGGTCCAACCTTCCGCCGTCCCGGCCAGCCGGGCGAGCGGCACCACCCGGGTGAAGGCCCTGCCGAACGGCAAGCTCCAGGTCACCGTCGAAGCCTGGGGGCTCTCGCCGAACCTGCCGCACGCCATGCACCTGCACGGCGTGCCGGGTGACGCAAGCGACATGGCCTGCCCCGGTCCCGCCGCAGCCGGAGCCGACGGCGTCGTCACGGTCCTCGACGGCGCCCCGTTCTACGGCGGCATCCTGACCTCGCTGACCTCGACGGGCGACGTCTCGCCCGCGAGCGCGCTCGCGCTCGACCGGTTCGCGATGGCCGACGCGAACGGCTACCTGTACTACCAGCGCACGTTCGCCGACGTGCCCGGGTACACCGACGCCGGGACCGTGCAGGTCGTCGTGCACGGCATCGACTTCGACGGCAACGGCATGTACGCCTTCAACGAGGCCGATCCCTTCTCGAGCCGCTCGTCGTCGCTCGGCGCGGGCATCCCGCTCGAGGCGACGGTGCCGGTGCTCTGCGGCGGCATCGCGAACTGAGTCGCGTCGCCGCACGCGCGGATTCAAGACCACGGATGCCGCGGGGAGGGGGATCCCCGCGGCATCCGTCTGCGCAACCCGGCCGCAGCCGGTCGTCGGTACGACCGGACCGTCGGATCGACCGCAAGGCCCTATCGGTCCGACGGCATCCTTGCCAGACTGCACGCGAGCCCACCAGGCAGGGAGGCCGCCGATGCCGCGACGCGTCACCACCCGGAACTTCACGCGGGCCGAGTCGGCTCACCGGTTCGCCGCGCAGGCGCGTCGGACGCCGGTGAACCGCTTCCACCACGAGCGCGAACCGCTCGGGAACCGGTCGGCGATCCGCCCGGACCCCGATGTGCTCCATTCGCACGCCGTCGTGGACGTGAGCGAACGCGCGACGGTGTCGCTCGCGCCCTCCGACGAGTACCAGGCCGACGTGCTCGTCGACGAGGCGCATCGCGTCCTCGCCGTCGTCGGACCCGGCGACTCCGTGACCGTCGCGAACCGCGATCTCACCCGCGGTACGCATCTGTACGTGCTGGGGCGCACGGGCGTCGAGGGCGGCCTCGACCGGGCCCGCGAGCTGCAGGACCTCAGGCGGATCAGCGCGTCCACGTCGCATCCGTACCGCGGGAGGGTGTACGACGAGTCGTCGCGCCGCTCGGTCGCCGCGAGCCTCGCCCGTCGGGTCGAGGACGTCGACCTGACGCGCGCGTTCGGCGCGAAGCGCGAGACGGACCGGGATGCCCACCTGGTCGGCACGGCGATCGGCTGGGGCAGCCTGCCGGCCGAGCACGGGGTCTACTTCGAGGCGTCGGCGACGAGCAGCGGGTGCGAGATCTGGACGTTCGAGCCTCCGCCAGTCGATCCCGCCGGCGGCTCCTATTCGGTGCTGAAGTTCGACGACGCGGGTCACCTCGATCCGATCGTCGGCGGATACCCCGGCAGCGAGCTGGTCCGGAACGGCGACGGCAGCATCAGCATCCGGTTCGGCGGTCCGTCGTGTGCGGCGCAGCCCAACGTGATCCCGGCCGCCCCGGGCGAGCGCTTCCGCTACGCCATGCGGATCCGGCGACCGCTGAGCGTCGACCGGGCCCGCGCCTACGTCGCGGCGCTGCGCGCGCAACGGCTGGAGACCGTGCCGGGCTGACGGCGGAATCAGTTCACGCGGCCGCCAGCGCGCCGTGCAGCCATGGCGGCTCGGCGTCGTCGTCGCCATCGGCGAGGCTGCACGGTGGTCCGGCGGACTCAGGCGGCGGTGCGGCACGTTCGGATCGGTCGCGCACCCCCGCGACGGGCAGCGCACCTGCCCGCGAACTTCGCGGGACCGGATCGAACGGCACTTCGGGATAGGTGCGAAGCACGTGCCCGCCGGGTGAGGTCCAGCAGATGACGCCTCGGGGCTCGTGGGCCATGCGCCATCCGCTCTCGTGCTTGAGGCGGTGGTGCCCCCGGCAGAGGTGGGCGAGGTTGTCGGCATCGGTGCCGCCGCCATGCGCCCACGCGGTCGTGTGGTCGATATCGGAACGGACGGCACGGCGCGAGCACCCGGGGAAGCGGCACCGTCCGTCGCGCACGCGCAGGTACCCGGCGAGATCGGCGCCGACGCGGTACGACGTGCGGCCGTACGACAACGCGGCGCGGGTCTCGGGATCGACCAGCAGGCGGCGCACACTCGGCGCGGGCGGCGACGATGCGCGCGGTGTCGGCGTCGATCGGCCCGTACCCGTCGAGCTCGGCCGGCTCGTCGGTCACGCCCAGCAGGCTGAGGACGGGCACGGTCACCGTCACGCGCTGCGCGATGCGGCGCGTCGCAGGTGCCGCATCGCCCTCGTCGAGGATGCCCGACATGAGCAGGTCGGCGGCGAGGTCGACGCAGCGTTGAGGGGGCGTGCGCGTGTCGTGACATGCACCCTCGCGCGGATCGGCCTGCGACGCGCGAGCGCGGGCGACGGATGCCGCCGCGAGCGAGTCGAGCCGGTCGACGATCGCGACCGCGCGTTCGGCCTCCATGAAGAGGCTGAGCCAGGCCATGCCGTCGGTCGCCGGATCGAGGTGGATGCGCCGCTCGTCGGCCGCGCGACGACGACGCGTCGCGAGCGACTCCGGATGCAGCCGCTCGCGCAGCCGGCGAACCCGCTGCCGGAAGGCACCGCTCGTCCGGTGCCCGGCGTCGTCGAGCGCACGCTGCTCGAGCTCATCAGCCGAGGCGACCGGCAGGTCGCTCGTCAGTTCGAGCATCGACCGCACATGCGGCACGCCGACCGACCCCGCGGCGAGCGCGGCGAGCGTGGCGGATCGGGGCCCGGCGAGCCGGCCGGCATCCGCCGCGAGTCGACCGGCGGTCGAACCGGGTGCCACGAGCACGGCCGCGAGCTCGGCGACGAACGACCGCGTCGCCATCTCGCGTTCGGCCGACCCGCTCGAGTCGGTCACGCCCTCGACCTCGGCGTGAAGCCGCCGGGCCACCTCGACCGCGCGATACTGCTGCGCCTGCGCCCACCGGATCATGCGCTCGAGCGCGGCGATGTCGGCGAGCGCGTCGGCGATCGGGTCGGCGACGAGTGCGCCATCGGCGGCCGCGATGCCCTCGAGCGCGGCGGTCGGATGCGGCGTCATGCGATCAGTCAACCAGCACCCACCGACATCCGAGTTCGTGGAGAATACCCGACCGGAGCCGATTTCCGAACAGTGTCACGAGTGGATTCGGTGACGCTCCGGCGAACCGTCGACGGATGCCGCGTGCACGGCACTCCCGGACTGAGGACGTAGTCTCATCTCACCGTCCCTTCCTCGAGAGGAGCCGCCCTGCCATGAGCAGCGCCACCGCCCTGGATGTCTTCGACCGTCACGAGTCCGAGGTGCGCGGCTACGTCCGCGCCTTCCCGACCGTGTTCGACCGGGCCGCGGGCTCGACGCTCGTCGACGCCGACGGCCGCGAGTACCTCGACTTCTTCGCCGGCGCGGGCGTCCTGAACTACGGGCACAACAACCCGGCGTTCACGAGCGCGCTCATCGAGTACCTCGAGCGCGGCGGCATCATCCACGGCCTCGACATGGCGACCTCGGCGAAGAAGGCGTTCATCGAGACGTTCGAGCGCCTCGTGCTCGCCCCCCGCAGTCTCGACCACAAGCTCCAGTTCACCGGACCGACCGGCGCCAACGCCGTCGAGGCGGCACTCAAGGTCGCCCGCCAGGCGACCGGCCGCTCGAACGTCGTCGCGTTCACGAACGCGTTCCACGGCCTGAGCCTCGGCGGGCTCGCGGTCACCGGCAACAGCCACTACCGCGCGGCCGCGGGCGTCGGCCTCGACGACGTCGCACGCCTGCCCTACGACGGGTACCTCGGCCCCGATGTCGACACGCTCGACCTGTTCGAGAAGATGCTCGACGACCCGGGCTCGGGCCTCGACCTGCCCGCGGCGGTCATCGTCGAAGCGGTCCAGGGCGAGGGCGGCATCAACGTCGCGAGCCCCGCCTGGCTGCAGCGGCTCCGCGCGATCACCGAGGCCCGCGGCATCCTGCTCATCCTCGACGAGATCCAGGCCGGTGTCGGCCGCACGGGCGCGTTCTTCGCGTTCGAGGAATCGGGCATCGTGCCCGACATCGTGACCGTGTCGAAGTCCATCTCCGGCTCGGGCCTGCCGATGTCACTCGTCCTGCTCCGACCCGAGGTCGACGTCTGGAAGCCCGGCCAGCACACCGGCACGTTCCGCGGCAACAACCTGGCCTTCATCTCGGCGCGTGTCGCCCTCGAGACCTACTGGGCCGACGGCGCGTTCATGGAGGGCGTCGCCGCGAAGTCGGCCCTCCTCCGCGCCGAGCTCGACGCGATCGCCGCCGAGCACCCGGAGCAGCGTTTCGTCGTGCGCGGCCGCGGCGTCTTCTACGGCATCGCGTGCGACACCGACCGCACGCTCGCCGGTCGCATCTCGAAGGCCGCGTTCGAGCGCGGCCTCGTGATCGAGACGTCGGGCGCCCACGACGAGGTGCTGAAGTTCCTCCCGGCGCTCACGATCACCGAGGACGAGCTGCGGCGCGGCCTCGCGATCGTGCGCGAGAGTCTCGCGGCAGTGCTCGCGCGCTGAGGCGGCGGCACGCTAGCTCGCGGTGACCGCCGACGATCGAGCGTGCGCGAGCGCCCACTCGAGTGCGTGATCGGCGACCTCCTCCCAGCCGGGCTCGGCGCAGATCCAGTGCGAGCGGCCGGGGAACTCGACGTACTCGGTGACGGCGGGCGACTTCGCGTAGTGCTTCGCGTTCGACCGGTTCACCGACGGCGGCATGATGTGATCCTGCTCGCCGCCGATGAAGAGCAGCGGCGCGCGGTCCTTCCCGTAGTCGACCCAGGTCTCCTGGTGGCCGGGCTTGTAGTTCGCGATGAGCCCGTACGCCCAGACCCAGCTCCCCGGCGCGGCGATGGCGTACTTCTCCCACACCACGTCGGAATCCTCCCGCGAGAGCGTGTTGGCGAACGCGTAGTGGAACTCCTCGGGCGTGAAGCCGACCGCCTTGTGCCGGTTCGCCGGGTTCTTCAGCGCCGGGAACAGCGACTTCGCCTGCGAGAGCGGCGTCACGCGCACGCCCTCCGTGGGCGCCGAGTCGACGACGACGGCGGCCGCCCCGAGCCCGCGGGCGAGCAGGAGCTGCGTGAGCGTGCCGCCGAACGAGTGACCGATGATGATCGGCGGCGTCGGCAGCGCCTCGATGACGCCGGCCAGGTGGTCGACGGTCTCGGGGACGGTGAGGTTCGCGATGACGTCGGGGTTCTCGCGCAGCGCCTCGACCTCGATCTCGAAGCCCGGGTAGGCGGGGGTGAGCACGGTGAAGCCCTTGGCCTCGAAGTGGGTCTTCCAGCCCTCCCAGCTGCGCGGCGTCATCCAGAGGCCGTGCACGAGCACGATGGTGTCGGGAGCGGCAGGTGCGGGGGCATTGCGGTCGGTCATGGTCGGTGTCCTTTCGATGCGGTCGTCGGGTCGTCGGGTCGTCGATGGCACGGATGCCGCGGCATCCGTGCTCAGGAATCGATGAATGCGAGCAGGTCGGCGTGCAGCCGATCGCGCTCGGTGTCGGGCAGGCCGTGCGCGCCCTCCTCGTAGACGAGGAGCGTCGCGCCGTCGACCATCGCGGCCGAGCGCTTCCCGCCGACCTCGAACGGCACGATCTGGTCGTCGTCGCCGTGGATCACGAGCGTGGGCACGTCGACCTTCGCGAGGTCGTCGCGGAAGTCGGTCGCCGAGAACGCTGCGATGCACTCGTACGCGGCGCGGTGGCCGCACGCCATCGACTGCAGCCAGAACGCATCGCGCGTGCCCTGCGAGACGTCGTTGTTGCGGTTGTGGCCGAAGAACGGCCCGTCTGCGAGGTCGCGGTAGAGCTGCGAGCGATCGGATGCCTCGCCCGCGCGGATGCCGTCGAACACGTCGATCGGGAGCCCCTCGGGGTTGTCGTCGGTCCGGAGCATGAGCGGCGGCACGGCCGAGACCAGCACGAGCTTCGCGACGCGCGCGCTTCCGTGCCGGCCGAGGTAGTGCACGATCTCGCCGCCGCCCGTGGAGTGGCCGACGAGCGTCAGCTCGGCCAGGTCGAGGTGGTCGATGAGGCACGCGAGGTCGTCGGCGTACGTGTCCATCTCGTTGCCGTGCCAGGTGCGGGTCGAGCGGCCGTGCCCGCGGCGATCGTGCGCGATGGCGCGGTGGCCGTGCTCGGCGAGGAATCGCGCGGCGGCGGCCCAGGCATCCGAGTTCAGCGGCCAGCCGTGGCTGAGCAGCACCGGCGTACCCTCCGAACCCCAGTCGGTGTAGAAGATCTCGGCGCCGTCGTCGGCGGTGACGTAGGGCATTGCGGCCTCCCGGTGGGTTCGAGACGAGCGGATGTCCCATGCTCGCGCCGCGACCGTCCCGGCCGAACCACGTGGAGCGCGTAGTCGTGACGCGGTGGCCCGCGCGCGGCGAGCCGCGCGGGCCGGCTCAGACCGTCGGCAGCCGCTCGGCGAGCTGCTTGCGCGAGGTCACCCCGAGCTTCCGGAACACCTTCCGCAGGTGGTAGTCGACCGTGTTCGCGCTGATGAACAGCGTGCCGCCGATCTCGGCGTTCGTGTGGCCCTGTGCGGCCATGCGCGCGACGGCGTCCTCCTGCGGGGTCAACGCGTCGACCTCCGGCGCCCCGACCTCGTGGCGGAGCACGTGCTCGCCCGTCGCCGCGAGCTCGCGGGCCGCCCTCGCGGCGAACGCCGGTGCCTCGATCTGCGTGAAGACGGCGATCGCCGCGCGGAGCTGCTCGCGCGCCTCGCTTCGGCGCTTCATCCGACGCAGCCATTCGCCGTAGAGGAGGTGGGCCCGTCCGAGGTCGGCTCGCACGGTCGCCAGCGTGAGGTGCTCGATCGATGCGACGTAGTGCGGCTCCGCGTCGGCGTCGTCGGAGAGCAGCGCGGTGCAGCGCTCGGCGACGCCCCGGATCCACGGGGTGCCGCTCTCCGCCGCGAAGAACCGCAGGCGCGCGGCCGCATCGTGCACCCGATCCGGGTGCCCGCTGCGCACACCGGCCTCGACGTACTCGGGCAACTGCTGGTACGTCACCTGCAGGAAGTCGCGGGCGATCATCGGCTCGAATCGGTGGAAGGCGTCGCGATACCGGCCGTCGGCGATCTCCCGGATTCCGAGCCCCGTCATCGCGAGCGTCCACACGCCTCCGAACCCCAACGCGAGCGACTGCTCGGCGATCGCCTCGACCACCTCGGCCGGGGCGCCGGACCAGGCGAGATAGGACGCGTTGACGACCTGTTCGGCGTCGTACCCCATGGCGTGCCTGAGCTCGCGCACCTGCGCGATGTACCTCCCGGACGCGAACGGGCCGCCGTGCAGCAGTTCGAGCAGGCTCAGCAGCCAGAGCGTCGTGTCGAGCACCCGGAGCGCGCCGGCCCGGCCCGCTGCGGCCGCGGTGCGCTCGAGGAGCTCGACGCAGGTGCGCTCGTCCCAGAGCCCCATCGTGAGCGCGACGCCGAAATTACCGAACTCGAGCAGGTCGGCGTCGTCCGCGGACACGAGCATGTCGACGGCCTCGCGCATGATCGGCACGGCCTCGTCGTACGGCAGCAGGATGTGCGCGCCCAGCGCGCGCAGCGCGACCGCCCGTGGCCCGTCCGCGACGAGCGCACCCTCGCTGAGTCGGCGCCCGAGTTCGGGCAGGGTCACGTCCCGCGCCGCCCACTCCGCGGTGAGCAGCACCTCGAACGCGCCGATGAGGGCGCGCTGCTCCAGCTCGGGAACGATGCCGTGGAACAGTTCGGCGGCTCGCAACGAGGTCGCAGAGGCGGTCAGGATCCCCTCGGCATCGGCGACGAAGAGCGCCAGCCCCACACCCAGCATGAGCGCACGGCCCCGGCCGACCGGATCCAGACGCGACGGGTCGGCGGAGGCGAGGAGTTCGCCGGCGAGCTGGACGGCGCCCGCTCCGGCCGCAGCCTCGGCCGCGGACAGCAGCCTCGCGTCGCGTGCGGCCCCCGGCGGCGTCAGTTCGGCCGCACGCGCGAGCAATCGCGCCCTGGAGACCATGCCGCCGCGCTCACCGGCGACATCGGCCGCGCGTTCCATGCGCTCGGCGACCGCGGGATCCGGGCCCGGGGTCGCCTCCGCGGCATGCCAGGCGGCGAGGTCGTGACGACCGCGTTCGAGCATGAGTTCGCCGAGCGCCTCATGGACGCGGCGCCGGTCCGCCGTCGGCATCCCGTGATAGGCGGCGATGCGCACGAGCGGATGCCGGAACGTGATCGTGTCGCGGACGGCGACGAGGCCGGCGCGCTCGGCGGGCGATGCGGCATCCGCCGGGAGCCCCATCCCGCGCGCGGCGGCGTCGATGACCCCGGCGTCCCCCGTCGACTCGGCGGCGGCGACGAGCAGCCAGGTCCGGGTCCGGCTCGGCAGTTCCCGGAGGCGGTCGAGGTAGTGCGCCTCGAGCCGGTGCCCGATCGGGGACGGCGACTCGGCGAGGGACGACGCGGTCAACTCGTCCGCGGTGAAGTCGTGCGCGAGATCGAGGAGGGCGAGCGGGTTTCCCCCCGTCTCCTCGGCGATGCGCATCGCGAGGTAGGGGTCGATCGGCTCGTCCGATGACCGGTTCAGCAGCCGGACGGCATCGATGGGCTCCAGTCCGCCGAGCTCGAGCGTGGCCACACCGGCGACGGCAGCGGGATCCAGCACGTCCGCGCGGGCGGCGAGGAGCAGCACGACGCGCTCGGCCTGGAGCCGGCGGGCGAGGAACGCGAGCACCTCGAGCGACTCGGCGTCCAGGTGATGGGCGTCGTCGACGACCAACGCGACCGGCTCGACCTCACCGGCGGCGGCGACCAGCGACAGCATGCCGAGCCCGACCAGGTACCGATCCGGCGGATCGCCGCGGTCGAGACCGGCCGCGATGCGCAGCGCCGCGGACTGGCGCGGCGGCAGGTCGCCCACATGCCGCGCGAACGGCGTCCCGAGCCGCTGGAGCGCGGCGTACGGCATCGCCGACTCCGCCTCGAAACCGTCGGCGCGCACGACGCGCAGGCCGTGGGCCGTCCGGACGGCCTCCTCGAGGATCGTGCTCTTGCCGATCCCCGGTTCGCCGCGGATGAGGAGGGCCCCACCCCGTCCGTTCCGGGCGCCGCCGAGCAGCGCACCGAGGCGTTCGAGCTCGGGAGCGCGTCCGAGGATGGGCGGGGAGTCGACGGCGATGGGGACACCGTATCCGTGCGCCGCGCCGCCGTCCATGGGAATCCGTGCGGCCGATCGCCGCGGACCGCCGCGGATCGCCGCGGGTCGCCGCGGGTCGCCGCGGGTCGCCGCGGGCGGCCGCTCAGATCGCCGCGCCGACGAGCGCCTCGCCGAGCGGGGTGCGCCGGTGGAGCATGCGCGAGCCGTCGCGAGTGCTCGCCACGAGGCCCGCGTCGCGGAGCACGCGCAGATGGTGCGACGCCGTCGAGATCGCGAGTCCCGAGTCCGCAGCGACCTGCGAGGTGGTGCGGGCGTCGTGCGCGGCGAGCAGGATGCCGGCCCTCGCGGAGCCGAGGAGCGCCGCGAGCGCCTCGGCGAGCGCCGCGGCATCCGTCGCCCAGTTCTCGGTCACGCCCTGGGCCGGGTAGAAGAGCGTCGGCTGCGCGGGCGGCTCGGTGAGCACGCTGCAGCGGCCGCCGCCGAGCACCGACGGCACGAGCACGATCCCCGAGCCGCGGCAGTCGAGCACCTCGGAGTGCTGCGTGAGCTCCACGCGGAGGGCTCCCTCGTGCCACTCGACCGTGTGATGCAGGCCCGTCGCCATCGAGGCGATGCCGTCGGTCGCGATGCGCCGAGCGCGCACCGCGATGTCGGCGCGCAGGATGCGCTCGAGCTGCGGCCACACCGGCTCGACGAGCGCCGCCCACAGCTCGAGCCAGGCGTCGGCGATCATCGCCCGCGCGCGCGGCAGGTCGTCGAGCATGCGCAGCACGGCCCGCTGCCGGGCACCCGTCGATCGGACGACGACCTTGCCGAGGTCGACCCGTATGAGCTCGTCGGGCACCTCGCGCAGCCGCGCGGCCTCGTCGGCGGGCTCGAGATCCCAGGTCGGGGTGGTCGTGAGGAAGTCGGGGAAGTACCCGGATTCGCGCACGAGCACCGCGAACAGCTCGAACGCCTCGCGCGGCACGCGGTCGCGCACGCCCCGCAGCCAGCCCCACTGCATCGGATGTTCCGCCGGACGCTGCAGCACCCGGACCGCGTGGCACACCTCGTGCCCCGGCGACACCCCGAAGCGGATCGCCGACACGTCGCCCGGCGCCAGCCGGAAGTCCACGTACCGGTGCTCCCCGTTCCCCACGCGACCAGCATTCCACGATCGACCGGGATGTTTCGATCCTGATCGAAACAGTTCCCGAGCGGGTGCCGCGGCGGGAGCCTTGCACCAGGCGATGCGGCACCCGCCCGACGGGCGCGAGCCGCAGCATCCGTCACCACCACCGACCACGAAACGAGGCGCCATGAACCCCGCAGAGATCACCCTCGCCCCGACCACGTCGGCGCCGACCGGCGATGTCGTCGTCACGGCCGAGTCGCTCCGAATCGGCACCGGTCGCACGCGCCGGTTCGTCGGCCTCGACCACGGCGCCGGCATCTCGTACTTCTTCGTCGACAACGAGCCCGGAGAGGGGCCCGGGCTGCACTGGCATCCGTACACCGAGACCTGGGTCGTGCTCGACGGTACGGCCGAGATCACGATGGGCGAGCGCCGGATCATCGCCACGGCCGGCGACACCGCCACGGTGCCCGCAGGCGTCTGGCACCGATTCGAGAACGTCGGCGAGGGCCGCCTGCAGGTGCTGTGCATCCACGCATCCGCCGTCATCGTGCAGACCTGGGCCGACGAGGATTGACGCCGCCACCGATCACCCACCACCCACCACCCAGCACCCCGCGAAGAAGGAGCACCGCCATGTCGTTCCAGGCCTACCTCGACAACATCGAGGCCAAGACCGGGCTCACGCCCCGCCAGTTCGTCGCCCTCGCCGAGGAGAAGGGCTTCGGCCCCGGCACGAAGGCGACACCCATCGTGCAGTGGCTGGCCGAGGACTACGACCTCGGCCGCGGCCACGCGATGGCACTCGTGCACGTCATCACGAAGGGGCCGCAGATCAGTGCGAAGCACGTCGACAGCGGCGGCACGCACAGCGACCCGACCGATGAGCTCTGGCTCGACGGGGCGGCGACGAACCCGCATCGCTGAGTCGTGCGCTGCGCGCGAGCCCGTATTCGGGTCGTCCCGCTACGCTGGCGACGCACCCGCACGGACCGTCCGGGCGGGCTCGCGCAGGAGTCGACCCTATGACCCAGACCGACCCGAACACGCAGACCGACCCGGACAACCGGGCCGACCCGAACACGCAGGCCGACGCGCCCACGCAGGCCGACGAGAACACGCGGGCCGACGAGGCCCGGGCCGCGGAGCAGCTCCCCCCGACCGCCGCCGCGCCCGGCGGCGAGCCGATCGAGTTCCCCACCTCGCTCGGCGCCTTCCCCGCACTGCGGGGCGACGGCGTGGTGCGCGTGCGCAACGTCCGGTACGCGACGGCGGGTCGGTTCGAGGCGCCGGTCCCGGCCGCGATCCGGCCCGACGAGGCATCCGCTCGCCGGACCCAGCGGATCGCGTGCCCGCAGCCGCCGAGCCCCAGCGACGAACTGCTCGGCCGGCCGCTCCGCGGCGTCGAGTCCGACGAGGACTGCCTGCGGCTCTCGATCACCCTCCCTGACGACGCGCCCGACGAGCCGATGCCGGTGCTCGTCTGGGTGCACGGCGGCTCCCACGTGTCGGGCGCCGGCGACCTCGCCGGGTACGACCCCGCGGCGATCGTCCGCGAGCAGGGCGTCGTCGTCGTCGCGGTGACCTCGCGCCTGGGGCTCCTGGGGTACCCGACGGACGACGCGCACCCGGCGAACCTGGGACTGCTCGATCTCATCGCCGCCTTCCGGTGGGTGGGCGAGCACATCGCCGCGTTCGGCGGCGACCCCGCGCGCATCACGGCCGTCGGGCAGTCCTCCGGCGGCGACGCACTCGCGCACCTCATCGCCGCCGACGGCGCGCGCGGACTCTTCCACCGGGTCATCCTGCAGAGCGCGCCGTTCGGCATCCGAACCGGGCGCGCCGAGATGCAGCGACGGATGGCCGAGGCCGCCGGTCCGCTCGACCCGGGCGCATCGCTCGACGACCTCTTCGAGGCCCAGGCGCGCGCGAAGGCCGCGGCGGCCGGATCGGGCCTGCGCTCGGCGATGCCGTTCGGTCCTCGCGCGGGTGCTGCGCCGTTGCCCGCAGAGGACCGCATCGAGGCCGCGTGGCGCGAGCACGCGGCCGATCTCGAGGTGCTCGTCACCTGGAACCGCGACGAGACCGCGTTCTTCTTCGAGATCGACCCGAAGCTCGCGGCGCTGGCCGCGAAGCCGGTCGTCGGCCCGATCCTCCGCCGGCTGCTCGTGACGCGCACGACGAACGCCGTCTACCGCACGGGCGCACGACGATTCGCCCGCATCGTCGCCGACGGCGGCGCCGAGGTGCGGACCGCCGAGTTCGACGGGCACCCCGACGGCAGCCGCATCGGATCGGCGCACGCGATCGAGGTCGCGCTGCTGTTCCCGGCCGTCGAGGCCTGGGAGGGCGCACCGCTCGTCGCGCCGGACGGCGCCCGGAACCTCGTCGCGGCGGGCGCCGCGCTGCGCGCGGCCTGGGCCGAGTTCGCGCGGACCGGGGCGTTCCCGGCCGGGTACGTCCCCACCGGTCACGGCTGGGCGGGCAGCCTGCTGGCGAGGCGAGTGTGAACGCCGAGAACGCCCCCGTCGACGAGGCCGCCGCGGCAGCGCTCTGGGACGAGTACCGAGCTGCTCGCCCCGATCGCGCGCTCGACACGGAACCCCCGAGCGTCGAGGTGTTCGGCGACCACCCGGCGCTCACCGACGAGTTGCTCGGGCTCGTGCTCGACGGCACGAAGCGGGCGACCGCCTCGCTCGTGGCGGAGTTCCGACACGAGCAGCAGCCGCTCCCCCGGGTCGGCAGCCACTGGATCGCCTGCGACTCGGCCGGCCGGCCGCGTGCGATCCTCCGCAGCACCGAGCTCCGGATCGGTCCGTTCTCGAGCGTCGACGCCGCGTTCGCGTACGACGAGGGCGAGGACGACCGCACGCGCGAATCGTGGGTCGACCACCATCGCCGGTACTGGCAGCGGGTCTGCCCCGGCATCGGCGTCGAGTGGCACGACGGCCTCGACGTGGTGTTCGAACGGTTCGAGGTCGCCTGGCCGCCGGAGGTCGCCGACCGCTGAAGCCCCGATGCCGGGCACTGCCGGTCGATGTCGGTGGCACGGGCGAGCATGGTCGCATGCGCGACGATGTCATCACCTGGCTCCTCGACGGCGACCCGAGCGTGCGGTGGCAGGTCCTGCGCGACCTGCAGGGGGCTCCCGACGACGCCGTCGCCACCGAACGCGCCCGCGTCGCGACCGAGGGGTGGGGCGCCGAGCTCCTGTCGGTCCAGGCCGACGACGGCTACTGGGGCGGCCACGTCTACGGCCCGGATCGCGAGCGCGACTCGGTCATGTGGACCCTGCAGGTCCTGCGCAACCTCGGAGTTCCGCCCGACGCGGCGCCCGTGCGCACGGCGGTCGACCGGGTCGTAGGGGGCGTGGTGTGGGCCGAGTTCGACGACCTGCCGTACTTCAGCGGCGAGGTCGAGGAGTGCGTGAACGGCGGCGTCCTGGCCAACGCCGCGTACTTCGGCGTGCTCGGCGATGGGAGCGACCGCATCGTCGCACGCCTGCTCGACGAGGTGCTTCCGGACGGCGGGTGGAACTGCGAGCCGGCCGACGAGTCGCAGCGCTCGTCGTTCGATTCGACGTTGTGCGTGATCGAGGGGCTGCTCGCCTACGAGCGGGCGACCGGGTCGGTCGATGCGGCGGTGACCGACGCCCGTCGCGGCGGCGAGGAGTACCTGCTCGAGCGCAGCCTCTTCCGCCGCAAGTCGACCGGAGAACTCGTCACGCCGCGATACACGAACTTCACGTTCCCGACGTACTGGTTCTACGACGTGCTGCGCGCGCTCGACCACTTCCGCGACGCGGGCGGCCCTGCCGACGCCCGGTTGCAGGCCGCGCTCGACCTCGTCCTCGAGCAGCGCGCCCCCGACGGCCGCTGGCCCGCCGGCACGCCCTGGCCGGGCAAGCACCGGTACGAGATCGATGCGCCGGAGGGCGAGCCGAGCCCGTGGAACACGCTGCGCGCGATGCGCGTGCTGCGCTGGGCCGACCCCGGTTCGCTCGACTGACCATGGGGATCGAGGTACGGGCGGCGTCCGTCTTCGACGACGTCGCCGCCGTCGTCGGGCCGAAGCGGCCCGACGCGAGCGTGTGCTGGTGCCTGAGCTACCGGCTGACGTCGTCGACGGAGAACCGGGCGCTCACCGGCCCGGAGCGAGGCGACCGCGTACGCGAGCTCTGCGCGGAGGTTCCCGCGCCGGGCGTGATCGCGTACGACGGCGACGAGCCGGTCGGCTGGGCGGCGGTGCACCCGCGCGCCGACACGAGCTTCGCCACGAACCGGCGCATCCCCCACGTCGACGACCTCGACGTGTGGTCGCTGTGGTGCGTCCGCGTCCGCCCAGGGCACCGCAAGCAGGGCATCTCGCACCACCTCATCGAGGGCGCCGTCGCGTTCGCGCGCGAGCACGGCGCTCCGATGGTCGAGGCGTACCCGGTCGACAACCGCGGCGAGAAGGTCGACCTCACGATGGCCTACGTCGGCACACGCGCCGCGTTCGAGCGCGCCGGCTTCGTGAAGGCCGCCGACACGACGAGCGTCCTGAACGGGTTCCCGCGCGTGCTCATGCGCCTCGATCTGCGCTGAGTGCGCACGCCCCTCGTTCCACGGCATGATCGATGCATGCCTCCCGCGTCGCCGGCGTCCGCCGTCGCCCTCGCCGTCGACATCGGCGGCACCAAGGTCGATGCGGCCCTCGTCGACGCCGGGGGCCGCATCGTGGAGGGCAGCCGCCACCGCGCGCCCACGGGGTCGGGGCAGACCCCGGAGACGTTCGCGGCCGCGATCGCCTCGGTCTGCGAACGGGCGACGGATGCAGCGGGGCCGGAGCACCGGCTCCTCGGCGTCGGCGTCGGCACGGCCGGCCCGCTGCTCGGCGACGGCACGCACGTCTCACCGCTGAACATGCCCGGCATCCGCGACCTGCCGCTCGTGCCCACGGTCGAGCGCTTCGCGGGCGGGGCTCCGGTGCGGGTCGCGCTCGACGGCACCTGCATCGCGCTCGCCGAAGTGCGGTTCGGCGCCCTCCGCGGGGTGCGGAACGGCATCGCGATGGTCGTGTCGACCGGGATCGGCGGCGGCATCGTGGTCGACGGGCGCGTGATCCGAGGTGACACGGGCAACGCCGGGCACGTCGGGCAGGCCTGGGTGCGTCGTCCCTCCCCTGACGACCCGGTGGCGGCGACCGTCGAAGCGGTCGCCTCGGGTCCGGCGACGGTCCGGTGGGCGAACGCGCACGGCTGGGAGGGCGCCGACGGGCTCGCGCTCGCCGCCGACCATCGCGCGGGGCACCCCGTCGCCGTGCAGGCGGTGCACCGGTCGGCGCGGGCCGTCGGCGAGGCGATCGCATCGTTCGGCGCGCTGCTCGACGTCACGACCGTCGCGATCGGCGGCGGCTTCTCCCGGGTCGCCGACGACTACCTCGCGCTCGTCGAGGCGGCGGCGCACCGGTGCGCCGTGCTGCCCGCCGCACGCGAGGTGCGGGTCGTGCCCGCCGAGCTCGGGGACGACGCACCGCTCGTCGGCGCCGCACTGCTCGCGTTCGCGGACTGAGCGCTCGCAGTTCGCAGGACGAGACGCGCCTCGGGGGCGCCCACGACGGTATCGGAGCGCTGGTCCTGCGAATTCGCGCGACCGGCCGCCACGAGGCATCCGTTCGTCGCACGTGGACCGCCGTTCGTCGCAGGGGGCTACCGCTCGACGAGCCGGGTGCGCTATGGTCGGTTTTCCAACCGAACGATCGGTCGGGAAACCCCGCACCGGCGCACCACCCCCGCGCCGACCCCCGTTCCAACCCTGCACAGAACAACGGAGTTCGCATGACTGCAACCGCCCAGGAAACGACGCGCACCGGGAGGATGTCCCGCGAGGAGCGCAAGGTCCTCGCCGGAACCCTCGTGGGTACGTCCATCGAGTGGTACGACTTCTTCATCTACGCCCAGGCGGCCGGCCTCGTGCTCGCGCCGCTCTTCCTCGCCCCGCTCGCCGAGTCGAACCCGACGCTCGCGCAGGTGCTCGCCTTCGCGACGATCGGCATCTCGTTCCTCTTCCGCCCGCTCGGCGCGGTCGTCGCCGGCTGGCTCGGCGACAAGCTCGGGCGCAAGAAGATGCTCGTCTTCACGCTCATCCTCATGGGCCTGTCGACCTCGCTCATCGGCTTCCTGCCGACCTACGCCGCCATCGGCATCGCGGCGCCGATCCTGCTGATCACGCTGCGCATCCTGCAGGGTTTCTCCGCGGGCGGCGAGTGGGGCGGCGCGGCGCTCATGTCGGTCGAGCACGCCCCCACGGGCAAGCGCGGCTTCTTCGGCGCCTTCCCGCAGATCGGCGTCCCCGTCGGCATGATCCTCGCGACCTTCACGCTCTGGATCATCACCTCGACCATGTCGCCCGAGGCGTTCATGGAGTGGGGCTGGCGCATCCCGTTCATGCTCTCGATCGTGCTCATCGTCGTCGGCTACCTGATCCGCCGCGCGGTCGAGGAGAGCCCGGTCTTCAAGGAGCTCCAGGAGCGCAAGCAGGAGTCCTCGGCCCCGCTCAAGGAGCTCTTCCGCAGCAACACGAAGAACGTGATCCTCACCGCCGTCATCTTCATCGCGAACAACGCGGCCGGCTACCTGCTCATCGCGTACTTCGCCACGTACGCCGTCACCGCGCTCGGCATGGACCGCCCGTCGGTGCTGCTCGCCACGACGTTCGCCTCGTTCGGCTGGCTGATCTTCACGCTGTGGGGCGGACGCCTCTCCGACCGGCTGGGCCGCATCCGCACCTTCCAGATCGGGTACGTGTTCCTCGCGCTCTGGGCGATCCCGATGTGGTTCCTCATCGACACCGGCAACATCGTCTGGTACTTCGTGGCGCTGTTCCTGATGACCTTCGGCCTCGGCCTCTCGTACGGCCCCCAGGCCGCGCTCTACGCCGAGATGTTCCCGGCGAAGGTGCGCTACTCGGGCGTCTCGATCGGCTACGCACTGGGTGCCATCCTCGGCGGCGCGTTCGCCCCGATGATCGCCGCGGCCCTGCTCGGCGAGACGGGTCAGTCGTGGACGATCGGCCTCTACATCGCTATCGCCGCGGTCATCTCGCTGATCGGCGTCTCGATGGTCAAGGAGACCAAGGACGTCGACCTGAGCGCGTGATCTCCTGAACGACGGCGAGAGGCGGATGCCGCGTGGCATCCGCCTCTCGTCGTGTCGCGCCCGGCACTCGCCGCCGGAGCGTCAGTGCCCGGCGCCGAGCCGTCCGGCGAGTCGGGCATGCATCGCGGAGCTCGCCTCGTTCAACCCCTCGATGTCGACCCGGGTGCCGTGGCGCTCGTACTTCGTGGTGATCGCGTCGAGCGCCGCGACCGTCGAGGCGTCCCAGATGTGCGACGCCGACAGGTCGATCACGACGCGTTCCGGGTCGTCGGCGTACTCGAACTGCGTGGTGAGGTCGTTCGACGACGCGAAGAAGAGCTCGCCGTCGACCCGGTAGTACGCGGTCGGCACGGCCTCGTCGAGCTCGAGCCGACGGGTCACGGTCGCGACGTGCGCGACGCGACGGGCGAAGGCGACCATCGCCACGAGCACGCCGACGATCACGCCGATCGCGAGGTTGTGCGTCGCGACCACCACGACGACGGTCGCGACCATGACGGTCGTCTCCGACTTCGGCATGCGCCGCAGGGTCGACCAGCGCACCGAGTGCCAGTCGAAGGTCGCGACCGAGACCATGACCATGACGGCGACGAGCGCGGCCATCGGGATGATCGCGACGAGGTCGCCGAGCCCGACGACGAGGATCAGCAGGAACACGCCGGCGAGGAACGTCGAGATGCGCGTCCGCGCTCCCGAGACCTTCACGTTGATCATCGTCTGGCCGATCATCGCGCACCCGCCCATGCCGCCGAAGAGGCCCGAGAGCATGTTGGCGACGCCCTGGCCGAGCGCCTCGCGCGTCTTGCCCGACCCCGTGTCGGTGAGATCGTCGACGAGCTTCGCCGTCATCAGCGACTCGAGGAGGCCGACGAGGGCCATCGCGAGCGCGAACGGCGCGATCGTCGCGAACGTGTCCCACGTGAGCGGGACGTCGGGGATGAACAGCTCGGGCAGGCTCTCGGGGAGCGCGCCCTCGTCGCCGACGGTCGGCACCTGCCACCCGGCGGCGACGACGACGACCGTGAGCACGACGATCGCGATGAGCGGCGCGGGCACGGCCTTCGTGAGGCGCGGGACCCCGACCATGATCACGAGCCCTGCGGCGACCAGCGGGTACACGAGCCACGGCACGCCGACCAGGTGCGGGAGTTGGGCGGCGAAGATGAGGATGGCGAGCGAGTTGACGAAGCCGACCATGACGCTGCGCGGGATGAAGCGCATGAGCTTCGCGACCCCGAGCGCACCGAGCACGAGCTGGAACACGCCGGCGAGGATCACCGTCGCGATGAAGTAGTCCATGCCGTGGTCGCGCGCGACGGGCGCGATGACGAGCGCCACGGCGCCCGTGGCCGCGCTGATCATCGCCGGGCGCCCGCCGAGGACCGCGATCGACACCGCCATCACGAACGACGAGAAGAGGCCGACGCGCGGGTCGACGCCCGCGATGATCGAGAACGAGATCGCCTCGGGGATCAGCGCGAGGGCGACGACCAGGCCGGCGAGCACTTCGCGCGTGAGCAGGCGGGGTGTGCGCAGCGCGGTCAGTACGGTCGGCTGGTCGCGGGTGCGGGTGCGGCCCGGTGCGGGCGTGGTGGTGTCGTCGGTGCGCACGGGCGCGGACATGGGGATCTCCGATCGGCGGGCTCGGCTGGAGCCGGTGGATGTCGAGTGGCGCCCCGTCGCGCGCGGCCCGTGCGGGCCCGGGCCGGCCCCGGGCGGATGCCGCAGGCCGACCTGCCACTGTACCCGCTCGTCGCGGGGCCGCCGACTCGAGCGCCGTCACAGGTCGTTGCGGACGGTCGGCGCGCGCCGATACGTTGAGGTTTCGTCAGAACTCCGCTTCGGGGGGAGTGTGAGACATGTCCTCGGCACTGCACGCGCTCGGGCGCTGGGCCTACCGTGCCCGGCTGCTCGTCGTGCTGCTCTGGGTCGGGATCCTCGCCGTGCTGTTCGGCCTCGCGGGCCTGCTCGGCACGGGCACGAACAACACGTACGCGTTCCCCGGCACCCAGTCGCAGGACGCGCTCGACTCGCTCGCGCGGACGTTCCCCCAGTTCTCGGGAACGTCGGCGCAGCTCATCGCGGTCGCACCGGACGACGGCGACGTCACGGATCCCGACTTCGAGTCCGCGGTCGAGGATGCGATCACGGCGCTCGGCGAGATCCCGCAGGTCTCAGGCGTCAGCTCGCCGTACGACGATTCGTCGTCGGCCGACATCTCCTCGGACTCCTCGGCCGTCCTGGTGACGATCCAGCTCACGGTGCAGACGGTCGACGTCCTCCCGGCGACCTCCGATGCCCTGCAGGCGGAAGGACGCACGCTGCAGGGGAACCTGCCCGACGGCTCGCAGGTGAGCGTCGGCGGCGCGCTGTACTCGCAGGTGAACCCGGGGATCGGGCTCAGCGAGCTGACCAGCGTGTTCATCGCCCTCGGCGTGCTGGTCATCACGTTCGGGTCGCTCGTCGCCGCCGGAATGCCGATCACGACCGCGCTCGTCGGCGTCGGCGCGGCGGTCGCCGTCGTGCTCACGGGGACGCGCTGGCTCACGGTGACCTCGACCGCACCGCTGCTGGCGGTCATGCTGGGCCTCGCCGTCGGCGTCGACTACTCGCTCTTCATCGTGTCGCGCCACCAGGACCAGGTGAAGCGCGGCATGCCGCCGGAGGAGTCCGCTCCGCGCGCCGTGGCCACGGCCGGGTCCGCCGTGATGTTCGCGGCCACGACCGTGATCATCGCGCTCCTCGGCCTGAGCGTCGCCCGCATCCCGTTCCTCACCATCACGGGCGTCAGCGCCGCGCTCGCCGTGGCGACCGCGGCACTCGTCGCGCTCACCCTCACGCCCGCGCTCCTCGCCTTCGCCCGCTGGCACGTCGTGCCGAAGCGCTTCCGTCCGGGGCACGAGGCGTCGGCAGAGCGGGCCGACGAGGACGGCGAACCCGAGGCAGCGGATGTCGGCGAGCCCACGGATGCGGTCGAGTCCACGGATGGCGCCGATGCCGCCGAGGTGGCCGACCCCGCCCGCGGCGACGAGCCGGCCGCCGCGAGGACCCCGCCCCGACCCGGCGGCGTCTTCGGCCACTGGGTGCGAGGCGCCATCCGCTGGCCCCCGGTCACCGTCGTGCTCATCACCGCGGTGCTCGCGCTCGCCGCCCTGCCGGCCGCGCACCTGCGACTCGCACTGCCCGACTCCGGGTCGCTGCCCGAAGGCGCGCCGGGCCGGGTCACGTACGACCTCATCGCCGAGCACTTCGGTGCGGGCGCCAACGGTCCGCTGATCCTCACGGGCTCGGTCATCCAGAGCACGGATCCGGTGACCCTCGTCGACGAGATCGCGGCCGACGTCGCCGACGTGCAGGGCGTCGCCGCGGTGCCGCTCGCGACGCCGAACGAGACCGGCGACACGGCGGTGATCCAGGTGATCCCCGACGGCGCGCCGGACTCCGAGGAGACGGAGCAACTCGTGCACCGGCTGCGCGCGATGCACGACGTCTTCCTCGAGGACTACGCCGTCGACCTCGCCGTGACCGGCTACACCGCGCTCGGCATCGACATCTCCGAACGGCTCGGCAGCGCGCTCCTGCCGTTCGGCCTGCTCGTCGTCGGACTCTCACTGGTGCTGCTGGCGATGGTGTTCCGCTCGATCGTGGTCCCGATCACCGCAGCGCTCGGCTACGTGCTCTCGATCGGCGCGGCCTTCGGCCTCACGAGCCTCGTGTTCGTCGACGGATTCCTCGCGGGTCCGCTGAACGTCGAGTCGGCCGGCGCGGTCACGAGCTTCATGCCGATCATCGTGATGGGCGTGCTGTTCGGGCTCGCGATGGACTACGAGGTGTTCCTCGTCAGCCGCATGCGCGAGGAGTACCTGAAGGGCGGCGAGCCGCGGCCGTCGATCGAGCGCGGATTCGTCGCCTCGGCTCGCGTGGTCACGGCCGCGGGCATCATCATGTTCACCGTCTTCGGCGGCTTCATCCTGAACGGCGAGGCCTCGATGCAGCCCATCGCGTTCGGCCTGGCGACCGGCGTCGCGATCGACGCGTTCATCGTGCGGATGACGCTGACGCCGGCGGTGCTCGCCTGGTTCGGGCGGCACGCCTGGTGGTTCCCGGCCGGGCTCGACCGAGTGCTCCCCCACTTCGACGTCGAGGGCGAGGGGCTCGCCCGCGAGGACGAGCTCGCCGACTGGCCGGAGCCGGGCGACGCGCACGCGATCGTCGGCGAGGGGGTCGCCGTGCGCCGCGAGCCGCGCCTCGTCGGCATCGACGTGCGCGTGCCGGCCGGCGGCGCGCTCGTGGTCGCGGGTGCGACGCCGGAGGAGCGCCGCGCGCTGCTGCTCGCCCTCACGGGCCGCCGCCCCGTCGTCGACGGCCGGCTCAAGTGCCTCGGGCTCGTGCTGCCGGTTCGGGCGCGCAGCGTCCGCGCCGACAGCGCGGTCGTCGAGATCGCGGGGCTCCGCGATCCAATCGCCGCCGTGGTGGATGCCGCGGCCGACGGCCCCCGGCTGCTCGCGATCGACGGGGTCGACCTCCTCGCCGACCCGACGGCCCGCGACGAGCTCCGCGAGGTGCTCACGGGCGCCGCAGGCGGCGCGGAACGTCGGACGGGACATCCGCTGACCCTGCTCGTCTCGTGCGAGCGCGCGGAAGCGGCGGAGGCCGTGCTGCCGACGGACATGGGCCGAACGGTGCTCGAGCCCGCGGCATCCGCCCGCACCGCGACGGAGGCCGCGGGAACGGGGGCGGTCACATGAGCGAGCCCACGTTCTCGTCGAACGAGGGTGCCGAACGACTCGGCGTCCTCGGGATCGTCGGCGTCCTGCTCCTGCCGCTCGCGATCGCGGGGCTGCTCGCATGGGGGCTCGCGGCGCCGGTCAGCGACTTCGACCGGGTCACGGCCGCGATCGTCAACGACGACGAGCCCGTGCAGCTGAACGGCCAGACCGTGCCCCTCGGCCGGGAGTTCGCGGCGGGCCTCATCGGCGGGATCGCCGGCGAGGGCGCGCCCGACGACCCCGGGCCCGACGCGACGGCGACGCCCGCACCGAGCGGACCCAACTTCACGTGGATCCTGACCAACGACGCCGACGCCGCGACCGGGCTGCGCGACGGGCGGTACGCGGCGGTGCTGACCATCCCGCCGTCGTTCTCGGCCGACGCGACCTCGATCTCCGGGCCGGCCGCGGATGCCGTGCACGCGACGCTGCACGTGCAGACGACACCCTCGTCGGCCTACCTCGACCCCGCGCTCACCGAGGTCATCACGCAGGCGGCCGTGGCGACCTTCAACGCCCAGCTCACCGAGCGCTACCTGGGGAACGTCTACCAGGGGTTCAACACGATCAACGAGCAGATCGGCCAGGCCGCCGACGGCGCCGCCGAACTCGCATCGGGCGCGTCGTCGCTCGCGAGCGGTGCGGGCTCGCTCGCGGCGGGCACGTCGCAGCTCGCGACCGGGCTCGACTCGCTCGACGCCGGAGCCGCCTCGCTCGCCGCCGGCCTCGCACAGCTCGACGCCTCGGTGCAGGCGCTGCCCTCGGACACCGCCCAGCTCGCGACGGGCTCGGCCCAGGTGGCCGGGGCGCTCGACGCGATCGCCGCAGCGCTGGACGGCGCGACCGCCGACGTCGCCCGGGTCGTCGACGACCTGTGCGCCGCCCGGCCCGGCGCGGTCTGCGATCGTGCGCGGACTGTGCTCGCACGCGTGCAGGCGGTCGACGGCGACATCGACGTGCTCGCCTCCGGGGCCGACCAGGTCGCCGCGGGCAACGCCGGGCTCGCCGCCGGGATGCCGGGTCTGGTGGCGGGCGCGGATGCGTCGGCGGCGGGCGCGAACGAGGTGGCGGCCGGTGCGGCGGAGAGCGCGGCGGGCGGCGGACAGGTGAACGCGGGCGCGCAGGAGGTGGCGTCGGGCGCCGACGAGACCGCGTCGGGCGCCGCGCAGCTCTCCGACGGGCTCGCCGAGGCGGTCGAGCAGATCCCCACGTACTCGGACTCCGACATCTCGACGCTCTCGTCGGTCGTCGCGCAACCGACCCGGACCGAAGTCGCGGTGCCCGCGAGCGGAACCCAGTCGGTACCGCTCTTCGCGACGTTCGCACTCTGGGTGGGCGCGATCGTGCTGGCGCTCGCCCGGCGCGCGGTGCCGCAGCGCCGGCTACTCACCTCCGCATCGACGGTCGCGATCACCGGGCGCTCGATCTGGCCCGGTGCGGCGCTCGGCGCGGGCCAGGGGCTCCTCGTCGGCCTCGCCCTGCAACCCGCCCTCGACGCCGATGTCGCCGCGCGAGTCGGCTTCGCCGCGGCCGCGGTCTTCATCGGCACGGTGTTCGCGCTCGTCAACCACGGACTCGCGGCGGGCTTCGGCGGCCCCGGCCGGACCGCGGCCGCGATCGCCGCGGTGATCGGCCTGGCCGCAGGGGTCTCCTCGACCGTGCCCGCCGTGATCGCGAGCACCGCCGACCTCGTCCCGACCGGTCCCGGCCACAGCCTCCTCCTCGCGGGCCTCGGCGTCGGATCGGGCTGGGGCGACCTCGTCGCGCTCGTCGTGTACGCCGCGATCGGCGCCGCGCTCGTGGTCCTGGGCGTCTCCCGGCACCGCACCGCTGCCGGCTGAGCCGGCGGTCGGCGTCCGGCGCCCGGCCGCGTCGCGCCGGCGGCCCGACGGCCCGGTCGGTCAGCGTTCGTCGGCGGTCTGGGGCGGCGGTGCCTCGACCGACGCCTCGAGCGAGCGGATGAGACTGCGCGAGTCCCACGGCCCGATGTGCCGTCGGCCGTTGACGAAGAACGTCGGCGTGGAGTGCAGGTCCATGAGCTCGGCGTCGATCTGGTCGTCCTCGACGCGACGCACGACCGCCGGCGATCGCAGGTCCTCGACGAACCTCGGGACGTCGAGGCCGAGCTCCTCCGCATACCGGCAGAGGTCGTCGGCCTCGAGCGCGTCCTGGTGCTGGAAGAGCGTGCGCGACATGTCGAGGAAGCGGCCCTGGAGCGCCGCGGCCTCGTAGGCCTGGGCGGCGAGCTTGGCATGCGGGTGCACGCCCTCGAGCGGCAGGTGCCGCCAGACCCAGCACACCTCGTCGCCGAACCGGCGGATCACCTGGTCGATGGAACCCGTCGCGCGGGAGCAGAACGGGCACTCGAAGTCACCGTATTCGACGATCTGGTACGGCGCGTCTGGGCGGCCTCGGTAGTGGTCGCGTTCGGGATCGAACGGCCTCGCGAGCACCTTGCCCACCGCCTGCGGGGGGCTCATCCGATCGGCGATCGCGAAGATCGCCCAGCCGAGCCCGAACGCGACGAGGGAGGCCGTGAGCACGCCCACCCGGCCGTGGTCCTGCGCCTCCCCGTCGGCGAGCGCGATGCCCACGATGAAGAGCGAGATCGTGAAGCCGATGCCCGAGAGCGCCGCGCCGCCCGCGACGCGCGGCATGCCCAGTCCGGGTGCGAGCTTGCCCAGCCCGGTGGCGCGGACGATCGCGGTCGCAGCGGTGATGCCCACGAACTTGCCCACGACGAGGCCGGCGATGATCGCCCACGTGAGCGGCGACGTGAACGCGGACGCGAGGGTCTCGGCGTCGAGGTGCACCCCGGCGTTCGCGAGCGCGAAGATCGGCAGCACGAGGAAGGCGATGTAGGGGCCCCACTCGGCCTGCAGCCGGTCGTTGATCGACAGCGATTCGCGGAGGCTGCGGTTCACGGCGGCCGCGTACTGGGCGCTGGGCGACTCTCGGAACGCGCGAGTGAGTTCCTCGGTGCGCTCGACCTCGCTGCGACGCGGCGGGAAGACGGGGATGAGGAGCGCCACCGCCACCCCGGCGAGCGTCGGATGGATGCCGGCCATGGCGATCGCGATCCAGAGCCCGACGCCGAGCACCCCGTAGGCGAGGCCGCGGCCCGCGCGAAGGTACCTGACGAGCGCGATGGCGACCATGAGCACGACGGCGACGGCGAGCGGCACGAGGTCGAGCCCCGTGTTGTAGAAGATGCCGATCGCGAGCAGCGCGCCGACGTCGTCGACGACGGCGAGCGTCAGGAGGAACGTTCGGAGCCGCGCCGGGAAGGGCGGACCGATGATGGCGAGGGCACCGAGCAGGAACGCCGTGTCGGTCGAGATCACGACGCCCCAAGCGCCGAGCTCGCCGGACGGGATCGCGATGACGACGAAGAGCAGCGCGGGGATCACGAGTCCGGCGATCGCTGCGACGATCGGGACGATGGCGCGCGATCGATCGGTGAGCTCGCCGATCGTGAACTCGCGCTTGACCTCGAGCCCCACGACGAAGAAGAACAGGGTCATGAGCCCGTCGTTCACCACGTCGTGCAGCGTTGCGTGCAGCTGCCACCCGCCGAGCCCGACCTCGAGCTCCGTCTCCCAGAACGCCTCGTAGGTCGAGCCCCACGGCGAGTTCGCCCAGAGGATGGCGAGCACCGTGCCCGTGAGCAGCAGTGCGGCCGCCGATCGGTCGCTCGATCCGCGGCGCAGGCGCACCTTCCGACGGGCGGCGCTCGTCGTGGTGTCGGGTGCGGAGGCTGGCGCACTCATGCGCCAATGCTAGGGGCGGATGGCCCGAACACGGGAGCACCCGGGGAACGCTCTCCGGACCCCGTTCGGGGGTGCCGGGTCCGCGACCGGTGGCGTCTCAGATGAAGAGCGTCGTCCCGGACTTCTCCGCCTCGCCGAGGAAGGTCGCGACGCCGCCGAACTCGATCCCGTCCATGAGGTCGGTCTCGGCGATGCCGAGGAGGTCCATCGTCATGGTGCAGGCGATGAGCCGGGCCCCGCCCGCGCGGGCTGCGGACATCAGCTCGGGCACCGACTGCACGTCGTGCTCCTTCATGACGTGCTTGATCATCGCGGGCCCGGCACCGGCCATGTTCATCTGCGAGAGCGGCAGCCGGTCGGGGCCGGAGGGCATCATCATGCCCATCATCCGCTCGAGTGCGCTGTGATCGCGCTTCGGCGCGTGGTCCCGCCGAAGCGCGTTGAGGCCCCAGAACGTGAAGAACATCGACACCTGCTGGCCCATCGCGAGGGCGCCGTTGGCGATGATGAACGCCGCGAGCATCTTGTCGAGATCGCCCGAGAACACGACGAACGAGGTCTGGTTCCTCCGCTCGGCGACGACGGTGGTTCCGGATGCCGCGGTGCCGCCCTTGCGGAAGGCCGCCACGAAGCCCGGTCCGTCGGGCGTCATCGACAGCACCTCGTGCCCGTGGCTCGCCGCCCAGGCGGGCCCGTCGCTGACGAAGCCCGGGTCGGAGACGCGCACGACGACCTCGTCGCCGGCGGCGAGCTCGCCCATGGTCGCCGAGAGGCGCATGATCGGGCCGGGACACGCGAGCCCCGTGCAGTCGAGGTCGACCGACCGCCCCGTGCCCTTGGTCGCGGCGATCAGGTCGACCGCCTCGGCGTAGGCGATCTCGGGCGGCGGGGCGACGGTCGACGCCGGCTCCACCTCGTGCCGGAAGCGGAACGTGTTCGACCCGCCCGACAGCGTCGCGACATCCGCGAAACCGCGCTGCACGAGCAGCCGGTGGGCGAGGTAGCTGCGGAACCCGACCGCGCAGTACAGGCGGACCGGGACCGACCGGTCCCAGTCCTCGCTCGCGGCGCGCAGCGTCGCGAGCGGCACGTTCTCGGCACCGGGGATGTGCCAGATGCCGAACTCCTCAGGTGTGCGCACGTCGACGAGCCGCGCGCCCTCGATCGCGGCCGGCCAGTCGCTCGCGTACCAGAGCACGAGGTCGCCCAGCAGCACGTTGCTCGCGACGAACCCCGCCATGTTGACGGGGTCCTTCGCCGAGCCGAACGGCGGTGCGTACGCGAGTTCGAGCTCCTCGAGATCGTGCACGGAGCCGCCGAGGCGGATGACCGTCGCCAGCACGTCGAGCCGCTTGTCGACGCCGTCGAATCCGGCGACCTGCGCGCCGAGGATCCGTCCGTCGCCCGGGGCGAACAGCAGCTTGAGGTGCATCTGCGCCGTGCCCGGGTAGTAGCCGGCGTGCCCGGAGGGGTGGATGTGGACCGCGCGGTACTCGATGCCCTCGGCCGCGAGCTGGCGTTCGGTGGCGCCGGTGCCGCCCGCGACCATGTCGAACACCTTCACGATCGAGGTGCCCTGGGTCGAGCGGTACTCGGTGTCGCGGCCGCAGATGTTCTCGGCGGCGACACGGGCCTCGCGGTTCGCGGGCCCGGCGAGCGGGGTGATCCACGACCCCGGGAGCACGGTGTGCGGGGTCTCGACGGCGTCGCCCGCCGCCCAGATCGACGGGTCCGACGTGCGCATGTGCGTGTCGACGCGGATGCCGCCGCGCGGGCCGAGCTCGAGTCCGGCATCCGCCGCGAGGCCCGCGTTCGGCCGGACGCCGGCTGACAGGATCACGAGGTCGGCGTCGACGAACCGGGTGTTCGTGAGCTCCACGGTGAGTCCGCCGCCGGTGCGTTCGGAGAACGCCGCCGCCCCGGTGGAGAGGAACAGTTCCACGCCGCGGCTGCGCAGGTGCTGCTCGACGGGCACCGAGACCTCCTTGTCGAGCGGCGGCAGGATCTGGTCGGCGAGCTCGACGATCGTCACCGACGCACCGCGGTGCCGGAGGTTCTCGGCCATCTCGACGCCGATGTACCCGGCGCCGATGACGACGGCCTTCACCGCCGCGCCCGTCCGGCCGGGGGCGGATGCCGCGGCCGCGAGCGCCTCGTCGAGCTGAGCCTTGATCTCGTCCATGTCGGTGACGTTCCGCAGCACGTGCACGCCGGGCAGGTCGATGCCGGGGAGCGGCGGCCGCAGCGGGTCGGCGCCCGGGCAGAGCGCGAGCCGGTCGTACGACTCGACGTACTCGCGTCCGGTCGCGGTCTCGCGAACGGTGACCGTCTTCGCGCCTCGATCGAGGGAGACGACCTCTGCGCCCACGCGCACGTCGATGGCGAGCGACTCGTGCAGGCTCTCGGGCGTCTGCAGCAGGAGGCGGCTGCGATCGGTGATGACCTCGCCGATGTGGTACGGCAGGCCGCAGTTCGCGAACGAGACGTAGTCGCCGCGCTCGAGCACCACGATCTCGGCGAACTCGTCGAGGCGGCGTGCACGTGCAGCGACCGAGGCTCCGCCCGCGACCCCTCCGACGACGACGATCTTCATGCTGGGCCCTTCCGTTCGTTCGGTGCCGGCGGCCCCGGTCGGCCGTCGCGCCCGATGCTAGGCGGCGTCGCGAGCGGGAGACGGGCCATCGGTCCCTCGACCCCGTTCGGGGGCCGCATGCGCGCGGCGCCCGGGCGTACCCTGCAACGGATGGACGCGCACGGAGTCGATGACGAACGCCGGGCCGCCGAAGCCGAGCGGGTCCGCCTGGCGGTGTACCGGGGCTTCGCGGCAGACGGCGGGGCGCCCTCGCGGGACGAGCTCGCGGCGATGGCGCAGACGGATGCCGCGGGCGTCGACCGTGCGCTCGCCACGCTCGCCGCGCAGCGCCACGTCGTGCTCGACGACCTCGGCCGGATCGTGATGGCGCACCCGTTCGCGAGCATCAACCTCGGGTTCTCGGTCATGGGCGACCGCACGCTCTGGTGGGGCGGCTGCGCGTGGGACTCGTTCGCGATCCCGAACCTCCTGCCCGACGTCGACGAGGTGCTCGTCGCGACCACGTGTCCGGCCTGCGGCACGGCGCACGCCTGGGTCGTCGACGCCGACGGCCCGCCGGCCGGCGACCAGGTCGCGCACTTCCTCGTGCCGACGGCGCACATCTGGGACGACGTGGTGCACACGTGCGGGCACCAGCGGATCTTCTGCGACGAGCGGTGCGTCGCCGAATGGCTCCGGGAGACCGGGAACGCGCGCGGATCCGTGTTCGACCTCGCCACCCTCTGGCGCCTGTCCGCGCACTGGTACGACGGCCGCCTCGGCTCCCCGTACGTGCGACGCGAGCCCTCCGAAGCGCGCGCGTACTTCGCGGAGGTCGGCCTCTCGGGCGCGTTCTGGGGACTCGGCGACGACGGGTCATCCGCCCGGCGCGTCACGGCGTGAGGACGCGCCCGCCGCGCCCTTCCGTGGGAGGCGCGCGCGGGAGTACCGTGACGATCGGGCGCAGCGGCGGGGGCCGGTCGTCCGGGGGGACGCGATCATGGCGCGGAATCTGGTGCTCTGCCTGGACGGGACGGCCGGCCAGGTGCGGGGCGACGCCGACTCGAACTGCGTGCGGCTCTACGAACTGCTCGATCTCACCGACGAGACGGTTCAGGTCGCGTACTACGACCCCGGCGTCGGCACGTTCGCCTCGCCGGGCGCGTGGACGCCCGTCGCCCGCGGGCTGTCGCGTCTCGGCGGGCTGATCTACGGGGCGGGCATGCGCGAGAACCTCGGCGAGGCGTACGCCTGGCTCATGCACAACTGGCGACCGAACGACCGGATCTTCGTGTTCGGGTTCAGCCGCGGCGCGTTCACGGCGCGCGCGCTGACCGGGATGCTCCGGCTCATCGGGCTCATGCGGCCGGGGTCGGAGAACCAGCTCCAGTACGCGGTCGCGAAGTACGCCCGCCGCGGCGGCGAGGCCAGGATCCCCTGGGACGAGATCCACCGCTTCTCGCGGCTGTTCGCCCAGCAGGTCGAGGGTCGCAGCACGATCCCGATCGAGTACCTCGGGCTGTGGGACACCGTGAAGGCCCTCGGCGTCGTCCGCGTCGCGCCCGACTGGCCCTACACGCGGCAGCTGCCGAACGCCCGGCACATCCGCCACGCGATCTCGATCGACGAGCGGCGGCGCCCGTTCCGGGAGTACGAGGTGCGCACGAAGGCTCCCGAGACGCTCGAGGAGGTCTGGTTCGCGGGCATCCACTCGGATGTCGGCGGCACCTTCGCCGACGACCCGAAGCTCTCGACCATCGCGCTGAAGTGGGTGCTCGAGGGGGCGATCGACCACGGCCTGAAGGTCGACGCGAAGCGCACGGCGACGGCCTTCGAGGGGTTCTCCCCCGCCCACGCCGCGGGAGCCGCGCACCGCAACGGGGCGGCCTGGAGCCTGCTCGTCCCGCGCCGCCGGCCGATCCCTCCCGGAGTCAGGGTGCACGCGAGCGTGCGCGACCGGATGTCGGCGACCGACTACCGACCGCGGCTGCCCGCCGATGCCACGTGGGTCGACCACGACTGGGCGACGCTCGGGCCGGGCCGGCTGCAGCCGGACGCGTAGTCGCAACGCCCTCCGCCCTCGCCTGCGGCTCAGGGGACGCGGAAGCGCACCTCGCTCCAGAGCCCGTCCGGACCGACCTCGACGTCGATTTCGCCGTCGGCCGCGGCGGCACCGGCCGCCGGGTCGTCCGCGCGGATCACGTGCGCGCCGCTCTCGTGCAGCGCCTCGAGGATCTCCGACTTCGGGATGCTGTCCTGCCAGGCCTTCACCGTGCCGACCGGCACCATCGCCACGCCGCCGGCGTGGACGAGCTCGTGCGCCACGGGCTTCGGCGTCGCGTTGTGGGAGCCGTGGTGGCCGACCTTGTAGAACGCCGCGCCGGTCACGAGCGCCCGCGACTCGGGATCGCCCAGCACGTGCTCCCACGCGCCCTGCTGGGAGTCGCCGACGAAGACGAACCGAGTCCCGCGGACGTCGAGCACGAAGAAGAGGCTCGTGTTGTTGACGGAGCGTTCGAGGACGGATGCCGCGCGCAGCAGGGCTTCCTCGTCGAGTGCGAGCCCGCCGAGGCGCATCGCGTCCCGCGCGCGCACGAGCTGGATCGGGATCCGAGCCGACACCTCATCGCGCGGCACCTCGTACATGCGGTCGAAGAGGTCGAACTCGTCGTCGCGCCCGCTCTCGGCGGCCGCCTCCTCCAGCCAGTGCACGGCCGCGGGCGGGTCCATGCGCTTCAGGTCCTCCGGATCGCGACTCGGACCGAGCACGTGCACGACCGCTCCCTCGACGGGGAGCGCGACGCGGTTCTCGGCCGCATCGCGCCGCGGAAGGAACCGCACGTCGTGGTGCTCGACGCCGCCCTTGAACCCGCCGTCGACGAGCCGCGTCGCCGCCGCGAGGTTCGGGCCGGAGTTCACGGCGAAGTCCATCGCGAGCGCCATCGACCGACCGAGCGATTCGACCGGGCGCCCGCCCGCCGCCTGCTCGACGAGCCCCTGCAGCGCGGTGGCGGCGGCCGTGAGCCCGTCGCGCAGGCCCATCGCGTCGGGATCGCGTTCGTCCTCGACGAAGGGCACCCACACCTGCCCCACCTCGACGGCGGCCCAGGCGTCGTCGGCGAACCCGGAGACGTGGTCGGAGTGCCGGTGGGTCGCGGCGACGACGTCGAGCCTCGGGACCCCGTCGGCGCTCTCGGCGGTCAGCTGCGCGATGACGGCGTCGACGACGTCGCCGATCTTCCGCGGCACGTCGTCGACCCGGGCCCGGCCGTGGCTGTGCACGCCGCAGTCGACGAGCATGCGCCAGGCCGCCCCGTCGTCGGCCACGGTGACCAGGAAGCAGTCGCCGAAGCCCGGGTTGTACATCCGGATCGTGACGGTCGCCTCGGACATGGCTCAGCCCTCCTCCGGTCCGTGCAGGCTCGCGAACGTCAGCCGCCCGACGGCGGGCTCGTCGAGCCAGATCGCGAGCGGGTCGCCGTCCTCGACCTCGCCGAACCACTCGCGGATCTCCGCGAACCGCGCGACGCCGGCCGCGTGCTGCTCGCGACCCTGCGTCCGGAGCGGCTCCGGCAGCTTCGCGATCGCCTCGGGTCGCGTGAACGGCAGCGGCTTCGGCACGAGCCACGCGACCCGTCCGTCGACGTTCGCGATCACGGTGCAGGCCGCGTGGATCCGCGTCCGCGTGTCGCGGTCGGGACCGGACTCGAGGTCTTCGCGGCGCTGCACGATCTGGATGAAGATCCTCGGGTGCGGCTGCCCGTCGGCCGCGATCTGGAATCCGACGTGCATGCCGAGCACCCGGATCCGCCCGGCGTCGGGGTCGAGGCCGAGTTCGACGGCGTGTGCCTTCGCCCAGTTCACGGTCTGCGCGTACACCGCCCGCGAGCGCTCACGCGCGGCGTTGCCGGCGGCGGTGACCGAGGAGGCAGAGGGGTCGAGCTTGATCGTCGAGTCGAGGATCAGCTGCCCGAGGTCGACCGTCGCCTCGCCGCTCGTGAGGCTGAGCGGCGCGGTCGGCGCCCGCCAGAGCAGCGCCTGGTCGGCGAGCGACACGACGCCGGGCGGGAAGATCCCGCGACGCCGCAGCGCCTCGACGAGGTGACCGCGGAGGTGGATGCTGTCGTCGGGGAAGAGGTCGCGGTCGGCGGTGATCACGGCCCGCACGACGTCGCCGAACGTCACGTCGACGGCGGGCAGGTAGTCGAAGCCGCGGACGACCATGCCGAGGATCCGGTCGGCGTTCTTGACGGCCTCCGCCGCGATGCGGTGCACGAGGTCGGGCGAGAGCTCGCCGTCGGCGAGGACGCCGGAGCCCCCGGTGGCGAGCCTGCGGAGGTCGGCGATCCGCGAGCGGTAGGTCGCGAGGTAGGCGTCGAACACCGCCGCCACGAAGATCGCCCCGCGCCGGTGCGGCTCGCGTGCGGCCCGGAAGTCGGCCGGGTCGGGCGCGGATCCGACCGCGGAGCGCAGGGGGCCGCCCCGCCCGGTCGAGCGCCCGAACTCGTCGGCGAGCGAGAGCAGCGCCGCGGCATCCGCCAGCTCGCTCCGCGAGCCGGCCACGAAGTCCTCGACGATGTCGGTGAACAGGAAGTGGTGGAACAGCGCGACCAGGTCGGCGAACGCCTCGTGGAACGCGAACACGTCGGAGTTCGTCGCGATCGTGAACATCGGGCGCATCCGGTGGACGATCGCGTGCGTGACCTCGTGGGCGATGATGTCGACCGACAGGCACGTGAACATGAGCTGGTGGGGCAGGCTCGCCTGCGTGTCGGAGTCGTCGGCCCGGTAGTACCCGAACAGCACCGCGCGACGCTCGGGGTCGAAGTACGCGTTGCGGCCGTAGAACGCGTGGGGCACGAGGCGGAGGCGGTCGTCGCCGCGCCAGCGGAAGCGCCGCCCGGTGAAGCGTTCGAAGCGCTCGATGACGCTCATGGTGATCGCGTAGACGATCTGCTGGTGCGATCGCGGATCGCTCTCCGACGGCCGCAGCCCGTCCTGCGCGAGGACGGGCGGATCGTCGAGGTCCACCGGGTGGTACCAGCGGCGCCGGGTGGCGTCGTAGTCGACGACCTGGACGAGTTCGCCGTCCGGGCCGGGCCGGAGGCCGGTCTCGAACGGGATGTCGACCGTGAGGAACTGGCCGCTGAGCCGTGAACTCATCGGATCGAACGCGAACGCGCGCAGGAGGCGGCGATCGGGTGCCTGGACGGCGGGCACGTTGTGGGTGGAGAGCATCGCGGGCCTCCTCGAGCGGCTGGAACGCATGCTGCTGCCGTGCAAGGCCGAAACTAGCGATCCGCGACCGCCCCGGCAACAGTGCGGACCCTGAGGTCTAGCATCGACCTGTCATGACGAATCCAGCACCGGCGTCCACGCCGCTGATGTCGCACAGGCAGATCCTCTTCGTGATCTTCGGCCTGATGGCGGGCATGTTCCTCTCGGCCCTCGACCAGACGGTCGTCGGCACCGCGATCCGCACCATCGGCGACGACCTCAACGGCCTCAGCCAGCAGGCGTGGGTGACCACGGCGTACCTGATCCTCTCGACGATCTCGACGCCGATCTACGGCAAGCTGTCCGACATCTTCGGGCGGCGTCCGCTCTTCATCGCCGCGATCGTGATCTTCATGGTCGGCTCGCTCCTCGCGACGTTCTCGACCTCGATGCTCGAACTGGCGGCGTTCCGCGCCATCCAGGGCCTCGGCGCGGGCGGGCTCATGTCGATGCCGCTCGCGATCATGGGCGACATGCTCGCCCCGCGCGAGCGCGCGCGATACCAGGGCTACTTCCTCGCCGTGTTCGGGATCTCGAGCCTCATCGGCCCGCTCGTCGGCGGCCTGTTCGCCGGTGCGGAGGAGATCCTGGGCATCGCCGGATGGCGCTGGGTGTTCCTCGTCAACGTGCCGATCGGCATCGTGGCGCTCGCCATCGTGCTGCGCTTCCTGCACCTGCCGACGCACGCACGCTCGGGCGTCCGGATCGACTGGTGGGGCGCGGCAACGATCATCGTCGGGCTGGTGCCGCTGCTCCTCGTCGCGGAGGAGGGCCGCGAGTGGGGCTGGACCAGCCCGCTCGCGCTCGCCTGCTACACCGTCGGCGTGGCCGGACTCGTCGCGTTCGTGTTCGTCGAGCGCGCCATGGGCGACGACGCGCTCATCCCGCTGAAGCTCTTCCGCTCGAGCACGTTCTCGATGGCCACCGTCATCGGCGTGTTCGTCGGCTTCGGCATGTTCGGTGCGATGCTCACGATCCCGCTCTACCTTCAGCTCGTGTTCGGCTCGACGCCGACCGAGAGCGGCTTCCAGATGCTCCCGATGATCCTCGGCCTCATGACCGCCTCGATCCTCAGCGGCCAGATCATCGCGCGCACCGGCCACTATCGGATCTTCCCGATCCTCGGCACGGCGATGCTCGCGGCCGGCTTCCTCGACCTCATGACGCTCGAGTACGACTCGTCGTACTGGGTCATGGCCGGCGCGATGGTGCTCATCGGCCTCGGCCTCGGCCAGCTCATGCAGACGCTCACCATCGCGAGCCAGAACTCGGTGGGCCTCCGCGACATGGGCGTCGCGACGAGCGCGTCGACGTTCTTCCGCCAGATCGGCGGCACCGCGGGCACGGCCGTGCTGCTCTCGCTGCTCTTCACCCTCATGCCATCGAACGTCACGGGCTCGTTCGCCGACGAGGGCACCCTCTCCGACGCGCTCGACGCCGCCCTCGATCCGACGGTCGCCGAGGCGCCCGCGAACGAGGAGATCATGGCGACGATCTACACGCCGATCGTGGAGCCGATCATCGCGAACCTGCCGCCGCAGGTCGACCTCACCGACGACGCGGCGCGCCAGCAGGTCGTCGAGCAGGCGCTCCCCGCCGTGCAGCAGGCCTTCGACGAGGCGCAGGCCGGCGAGGGCGAGGATGCCTCGGTCGGCGCGAGCGCCCTCGACGACACGTCGTTCCTCACCGGCGCCGACCCGCGGCTGACCAAGCCCTTCCTCGTGGCGTTCAACGAGTCCGCCGTGCAGGTGTACTCGGTCGCGCTGGTCGTCGTGCTCATCGCGTTCGTGCTGTCGCTGTTCTTCCGCACGCCGCCGCTCCGCGCGAAGTCGGCGCTCCAGGAGGCGGCGGACGAACGGGCGACGGCGGCGGCCTCGAGCGAGACCGACGAGCGCGCGGACACGGGCGTCATCGCCACGCTCGCAGCGCAGGAGGCGGGAGCGCTGGTCGAACCGGGTGGTGATCCGAGCCGCCACGAGCGGAGCACCTGACGGGTGGACCACCCGGCGGGTGGACCATCCGTCAGGTGCACCACGTGGCGTCGGCTACGCGGACGGCGCCGACTCGGCCGCGCCCGCGAGCCGTGCCAGGCGCGCCCGCGCGTTCTGCTCGCTCGGCGACATCCGACCGAACCTCCGCACCCCGATCGCGAGCACGATCCGCGTGAGCGTGATCGCCGGCCACCACGGTCGCCGCAGGCCGAGCAGGGCGCGCTCCCGCGGACCCAGCGACGCGACCGCACCGCCGAAGAGGATCGGGTAGATCCGGCCCACGACGCCCGGCAGGCCCGGCCGGCGGATGAAGCGCACCGCCTCGGCGACGCGTTCGTCGGGTCGGGCGTCGGCGAGGAAGCCGTCGAGTTCCGCGCGGAGCCCGGCGAGCGAGGTCGGCGGCTCGCGCACGCCCATGAGGCGCCCGACCTCGGCCCACTCGCGCACGTACGCGTCGGCGCCGCCCGGGATCGGTCCGCCCCAGCGCTCGTGTGCGCCGATGAACGCCTCGGTGAACGCGTCGTGCACCCAGCGCAGCAGGTCCTCGTCGTTGGCGGCGTACGGGCGCACCTCGCCACGGGCATCGACGTACGTCCCGGTCACGCGTTCGTGCAGGCGGGACACCGCGGCGCACGCACCCGCCGCGGCCGCCCGGTCGCCGAACGTCGTCGTCGCGACCCAGCGCACCGTGCCGTCGAGCCGGCCGAGCGGGTCCTCGCGGTAGCGGGAGTGGTCGTGCACGCCCGCCATGGCACCCGGATGGAGCGTCTGCAGCAGGAGCGCGCGGACGCCCGCCACGAGCGTCGGCAGGGCGCCGTTCACCGCCCACACGGCGCTGCCAGGGCCGAAGAGGCCCGCGTCGTCGCCCTCGGCGAGCGCGCGGGTCCACGCGGGCGGCTCATCGTCGCGACGCCGCAGCGGGCTCCACCGGGGACGGCCCGCGCCGTCCCCGGCGCCGTCGCGTCCTGCCCCGGCCATGCTTCCGACGGTAGGCGGTCGCGCCGCCCGCGCACCTGCGGATTCGCTGCGAATGGCCCTACTGTCGAACGACGGATCGACGACCGGCGCGGCGGAGGGAGCGGGATGTCCGGAGGCTGGCTGCTCGTCGTGGGCCTCGTCGCGCTCGTCGGCGGGGCAGAACTCCTCGTCCGCGGCGGCACGCGTCTCGCCGCCCGGCTCGGCGTCTCGCCGATGGTCATCGGCGTGACGATCGTCTCGCTCGGCACGAGCGCGCCGGAGCTCGCGATCGGCATCGACGCCGCGCTCCAGGGCACCGGCTCCCTCGCGCTCGGCAACATCGTCGGCACGAACACGTTGAACGTGCTGCTCATCCTCGGCATCGCCGCGCTCATCCGCCCCCTCACGCTGCGCTCGCACGCGATCCGGCTCGACCTTCCGGCGATGGTCGTCGCCGCGGTGACGCTGCTCCTGCTCTGCGCCGACGGCGTCGTCACGCGCTTCGACGGCGCGCTGCTCATCGTGCTCGGCGCCGCCTACACGGCCCTCATCGTCCGCGCCGCGCACCGCGAGGGCCTCGCGGCCCGTGCCGAGTTCGCGCGCGAGTTCGGCGAGCCGCGTGCCCGCGTCGCCGCGGCCCGCCGCCACGCCGCGCGCGATGCCGTGCAACTGGTGGCCGGCATCGGCATCGTGGTCGTCGGTGCCGACTGGCTCGTCGACGGCGCGGTCGCGCTCGCGGAGGGGTTCGGCATCCCGGTGTCGGTGATCGGTCTCACGATCGTCGCGATCGGCACGTCGTCGCCCGAGCTCGTCACGGCGATCGTCGCGACCATCCGCCGGGAGCGCGACATCGCCGTCGGAAACCTGCTCGGCAGCAGCGTCTTCAACATCCTGTTCATCTTCGGCATCACGAGCCTCATCCCCGCCGACGGCATCCCGGTCGACCAGGGCATCCTGACCGTGGACCTGCCGGTCATGGTCGCGGCGACGCTCGCGTGCATCCCGGTCTTCCTCACCGGACGGCGGATGCAGCGCGTCGAGGGCGCCGCGTTCGTCGTCGCCTACCTCGCGTACCTCACGAGCCTGCTCGTGCTGCGCGCGTGAGCGGGCGGGCCGCGCGCGGTGTACGCGCGGCGACGTCGGTCACGGTGCGGTCACGACCTCCTGCGAGTCAGCCGAGCGGATGACGCGGTCCCCGTGCTTCGCGTCTAGCGTGCGGTGCATGGCACGAGGCACGGGTCGGGCACCCGCACCGGGTGGGGTCGTCGCAGGTGCGCCCGGCCCGGGGGCGTCCGGCGACGGCGCCACTTGGGCCGGTGCGACGCCCCCCGATCCGCACGCCGCGGCGGCAGCTCCCGCCTCCCTCCGTGCGCCGCGGCACCCGTGGTTCTCGGCCGCGGGTCGGATCCTGCTCGTCGCCGCCATCGCGTTCGTGCTCGGCGGACTCACCTCGTGGGGCCAGCTGCTGCTCCCGCCCGAGACGGCGTCGCTGGCGAACTCGGCAGGCGGGTGGACGATCCCGACCGCCATCCTCGTGCTCCTGCTCGCGCGCGGGTATCCCGAGGCCGCGATCGCGGGCGGCGCGGGCTTCGTCGCGCTGACGCTCGGCTACGCCGTGGCATCCGGATGGCGCGGCATCGCGTTCGACCCGACGACCTGGGTGATCATCGGCGCGATCACCGGGCCGGTCATCGGATGCGCGGCGCACGCGCTCCGACGCCGGGGGATGCAGCTCGCGCTCGGCACCTCGGTGCTCGCCGGGGTGCTCATCGGAGAGGGCGTGTACGGGCTCACGGTCGTCGCCGACACGACGAGCGCCGTCTGGTGGTGGTTCCAGATCGCGGCGGGTTCGGTCCTGCTCGTCGTCGGGGCGCTGCGCGTGCGCCCGTGGGGCCTGGCACTCGTCGCGCTCACGGGCACGGTGCTCGTCGCCGGCCTGTTCTGGTCGGCGTTCGTGCTGCTGCCGATCCTGGTGTTCCGCGGCTGAGCCCGTGCCGTTCCGGCGATGCGCCGTCGGCGATGATGGAGGCATGACGCACGAGTCCCCGTCCGCACGGCCGCGCGTGCTCGGCGCGGTCGTCGACGACGAGACGCGCTGCGTGCACTACCGCACCGAGGTCGACATCGTCGCCATCCGCTTCGCCTGCTGCGGCGAGTACTACCCCTGCCACCGCTGCCACGAGGAGGCCGCCGGGCACCCGGCTCGGCAGTGGCCGATCGCCGAGCGCGACGCCCGCGCCGTCCTGTGCGGCGCCTGCGGTGCCGAGCTCCCGATCGCGACCTACGTCGACGTCGACGCGTGCCCCGAGTGCGGCGCCGCGTTCAACCCACGGTGCCGCCTGCACGCGCACCTGTATTTCGAGCCGGCCTGACGCCGGTCGACTCAGCCGGCCGACCGGGCTCGGTCCGAGAGGAACGTGATCGCCGTCGTCCGGAACTCCCGTGAACCCGGCGCGTTGAAGTGATGCCGGCCTGGGATCTCGGCGAACGACCCACTCGGCGTCGCCGCGGCGAGCGCGCGCGACTGCTCGATGATCGCGTCCTCGGTGCCGGTCGCGAACAGGATCGGCTGGGGCGGCGGGTTCGACGGGTCCGGGTCGGCGTCGCCCGCGCGCATCCCCTCGGCGAGCGCGACGAGCGCGAGCAGGTCGTTGCCGTCGACCCGCTCGGCGAGCGTCACGTAGTTGCGCGTGACCGGGTCGTCGACCGGTGTGCCGTGCTCGGCGTAGGCACGCGCCTGCTCGATCTGCATGCGGGCGAGGGGCCGCCCGTCGGGGATGCCGCCGAGCACCGCGCGCTCGATGCGCTGCGGCACCTGCACGGCGGCCTGCCAGCCGACCCGGGCGCCGAGCGAGTACCCGACGTAGCGCACGGTGTCGACGAGGTAGGTGTCGAGCACCGTCACGAGATCGTCGACGAACGCGTCCATGCCGTAGGCGGATGCCTCGTGCGGCGTGTCGCTCGCCCCGTGGCCGCGCTGGTCGAGGCCGAGCACCCGGTACCCGGCGCGCAGCAGGTCGCGCACCCATCCGGTGCTCACCCAGTTGTCGCGGCAGCTCGACGCGAAGCCGTGCACGCACAGCACGGTCGGCGCATCCTCCTCGCCCCACGAGTACGTCGCGATGCGGCGCCCCTCCCCCGACATGACGAACTGCGGCGCGGGCATGTCGGTCAGGGCGGGGAACGCGGCATCCATGTCGGCCATTCTGCCGCGCAGGGACGTCGTGCCGCGAAGGTTGGGATGTCAGCGCGTCAGCGCGTCATCGACGGTCGGCTGCTGGCGGTGCTGCCGCGCGTACTCGCGCAGGACCGCGACGGTGTCGTCGGCGGATCGCATGAATCGCTCACGGAGCACGCTCGCGAAATCGTCGATCGCCTCCTCGAGCATCTGGCCGCTGTTCCGGACGGTCCGGTCCGACGAGCGCCGGGCGAGCCTGGCCAGGTGCAGCGCAGAGGGCAGTTGCGCGGCGAGTGAGGCGGTCGGCTCCGCCTCGGTGAAGTAGTACGACTCCGAGTTCTGCCACACGTCGACGCGGCACTGCGCGAGATCGGCGGTCAGGGAGTCGAGCAGGCCGCTCGAGGTGGCCGACTCCATGTTCAGCAGGTGCCCCGCCGTGTCGGCTCGCTGGATGAGCGCGATGCGGAGCGCGAGGGTCCGGCGACGACCGAGGTCGGGGTACAGCTGCAGGAACCAGGCGACCGCGGCGGTGAGCAGGGCGAAGCCGATCAGTCCCTGCAGCGGCGCGAACACGCGAAGCCACGGGTCGGTCGGGTACACGTCGCCCAGGCCGACCGTCGACATGTTCACGACGGAGAAGTACAGCGCCTCGACGATGAGCGGGTACGACTCGGGGTCGATGCCCTCGTTGTAGGCGAAGCCGTCGGGCACGAACGGGAAGTAGACGAGCGCCCAACCGGCGATCTGCAGCACCGCCCAGACCGTGACGACCGCCACGGCGGCCACCGGGCCGGCGATCGTGCGCCCTCGTCGCCCGAACCGCGAGGTCAGGCCCCACGTGGAACTCGCCGCGAGGTGCGAGAGCCGCCCGCGCCCGGTCGGATGCAGCACCGTGTGGAAGACCTCGTCGAGGCCCATGACGATCAGGACGACCCCGGCGACGACCCACAGCACGCTCACCCGCCCATGCTACGAGGGCACCTCGACGCTGCGGCGTCAGTCGGCTCGCAGGTCGCGGCTCGATCCGGTCGAGGGCGCGTCGGCGGACGGCTCGCCCGCCACGTCGTCCGTCGCCGGCGCGGCCGCGCCATCCCCCGCCCTACCGCGGATCAGGAAGCCGAAGCCGAGCGCGACGAAGAACATGAGCACCCCGTACACGGCGGCCGGCAGGCTCATCTCGACGCTGCCGATGACGGTCTGCGCGATCACGATCGCGAGCGTGGCGTTGTGGATGCCGATCTCGAACGAGCTCGCGACGGACTGGCGGCGGTCGATTCTGAGCAGGCGCGGCACCAGGTAGCCGATGCCGAGGCTCAGCACGCAGAAGAGGACCGTGATCCCGGCGAGGCGACCGAAGTTGTCGACGAGCAGTTCGAGGTTCGAGGCGATCGCGCCGGCGATCACGACGACGAGGATCACGATCGAGGCGATCCGGACCGGCCGATCCATCCGGTCCGCGAACGCGGGCTTCCAGCGACGCACCAGCATGCCCGCGACCACCGGGAGCAGCACGATCGCGAACACCTCGATCGTCTTCGCGAGCTGGAGGCCGAGGCCGTCGTCACCGGGAAGGAAGTAGGCGATCGAGAGGTTCGCGATGAGCGGCAGCGTGAACACCGCGATCACGGAGTTGAGCGCCGTCAGCGAGATGTTCAGTGCGACGTCGCCGCGGAACAGGTGCGAGTACAGGTTCGCGGTCGTGCCGCCGGGCGAGGCGGCGAGCAGCATCATGCCGACCGCGAGCACCGGCGGCAGGTCGAAGAGGAGCACGAGCCCGAAGCAGACGGCCGGCAGGAGGAGCAGTTGGCACGCGAGGGCGACGATCACCGCCTTCGGCTGCGTCGCGACGCGCGCGAAGTCGCGCGGGGTGAGGCTCAGGCCGAGGCCGAACATGATGACGCCCAAGGCGACCGGCAAGCCGATCGTCGTCAGTGGACCCATTGATCACTCCTTCGTGAAGACGGTGCTCCACAGTCTGGAGTGCGACGGCCGTTCGTGTCACGCACGAGCGCGGGATCAGCCCTGGAAGTCCTCCGGGTCGACGTCCTCGAGGAACTTCTTGAACTCCTCGAGCTTCTCCTCGTCCTCGCTGTCGTGGTGCTCGACCATCTCGGCGGGGATGCCCGCGTCATCCATCACGGCCTCGGCGACGAACAACGGCGCATCCACGCGCACGGCCATGCCGATCGCATCCGACGGCCGCGAATCGATCACGAGCGGACCCGTCGGCGTGACGAGCGTCAGCTCGGCGTAGAACGTCCCCTCCTCGATGCGGGTCACGTCGATGCGCTCGATGTTGCCACCCACGGCCTCGATGAGGGTGACCATCAGGTCGTGCGTGAGCGGGCGCGGGGCGTGGTCACCGCCGAGCGCGATCAGGATGGACGTGGCCTCCTGCTCGCCGATCCAGATCGGCAGCACGCGCCCCTCGGCCGATTCCTCGCCCAGCGGCTTCAGCAGCACGATGTGCTGCCGGGCCGCGTCGAGCGCGATCCCGAGGACGCGGACCTGGACCATGGCGACTCCCGTCTGCGGGTCGGGGCGTGGTCCTGCCATGGTACGTCCGGTGGCGTCCGGCCACCGGCGGAAGGTCCCGTCAGGACGCTCGGCCGCCGAGGTCGCCGAACAGGAAGTCGCCGCCGTCCGCCTCGCTGCGGCGGGCGACCTCCATCGGGTCGGCCTCGGCTCCGCCCGTGCGGCGCACCTGGTCGGCGGCCGCGAGCTCCGCGGCATCCGGGTCGACACGCACGATCGGCGCCTCGGTCGCGAGGCGCTGGCGCGCCGCGCGCTCGACGAGCACGGGAACGAAGTCGCGGACCGGTCGACCGTCGAACCGGTGATGCTCCTCGTCGACGATCGCATGGATGTGATCTTCGGCGAGGGAGGGGAAGCGCTCCAGCAGGCGGGTCACGACGTGCTCGACGGCCTGCTGCTCATCGGCCTCAGTGGTCATGGTTGCAGTGTGCGCCGTCGCGTGTCCCTGTGCAAGCCTCGGCCGGCGGCGACGGGGGCGGACTACGCGATGAGGAACCGTGCGATGAGCCCGTCGCGCAGGTCGAACGTGAACGTGCCCGGGCCGTTGTAGCCCTCGCCTGACACGGTCACGTTGAGCAGGTACTGCTCCGGCATCCGCCCGGCCCTGATGCCGTGCACCTCGAAGTGGGCCTGCCGGCCGATGTTGTCGGTCTCGTTCCAGCTCGCGACGCCGTCGCGACCGTGGAACTCGCGCCCCCAGTCGTTGAGGTACGCGTCCTCGGTGAAGGCGGCGACGAACCCCTCGGAGTCACCGGCGTTGGTGGTGTCGACGAACGCCCGGATGGCGTCGGGCATGGCGGTGTCGGACATGGCGACACCCTACGCCGACGACCGCGGCCGCGGCATCCGTTCGGACGCCGCGGCCGCAGCCGGTTCGGGTCTGACAGGGCGGATCAGCTCGGCGCGTTCACCGTGGTCGTGCTGAAGTTCGTCCCGCTGCCGTCGGGCTTGTAGTTCTTCTCGACGTTGCCCGCCGAGTCGACCGAGAACCAGTTGATCCGCGTGCCCGCCGGCACCGTGATCGTCTCGGCGCCCTCCCGGATGCCGGCCGAGGCGTACAGCGTCGACGCGTAGGTCGGCTTCGAGCCGTCCACCGTGTAGAACACCGCCGCCGACTCCGAGGTGTCGAACATCACGTCGACCATGCCCGGCTCGGCGCTCGCCGAGACGACGACCTTGCTCGTCGGACGCTTCGAGTCGGTCTCGAAGTCGCGCGCGACGCGCATGAGCTCGACGAGGCCGTTCGCGAACTCCTGCGACTCGGCGTGCGCCGATGCGCCGTTCGGGTCCTCGTTCTCGAACGGGGGCTGGAACTGGGTTCCGACCTCGAAATTCCACGCGTAGATCCCGTGCTTGTACCAGAGCATGTCGCCGGAGTTCCCGGCCGCCGAGTACAGCACGTCCGAGATCGGGCCGGTGCGCGCGGGCGTCACCGACATCCCGCGGTACCGCTTGATCTCGGTGAGGATCCGTGACGAGGCGCCCCAGAAGTACGACTCCTCCTCGAGCGTCGGACGCGGCGCCGAGATGCGGCCGGGTGTGATGTACGCGCCCGGCGACCACATGAAGTAGTTGCCCGAGCTGTGCAGGTTCATCGCGAACCGGATGTTGTCGTTCTCCGACGCGATCCAGTCGATGTTGGCGCTCTCCGGCTCGCTGAGCTCGCTCGGACCGGCGTAGGTGCTGCTCGTGCACGAGGTCGAGGCACCGTTGTACCCGTCGAACAGGCTGTAGGTGTCGTAGTTCCGGTTGTTGTCGACACCCCAGCTGTTCCTGGCGTTGAAGTCGGCGCTGCCCGTCAGCTCGCAGTGGTTGAACATGTTCTTCCGCTGCGAGTTGAAGTCGTAGAACGAGTAGTGGCCGCCGTCGGGGTTGACCGACGGGACGATCCAGATGTCGAGCGCGTTCACGAGCTTCTTCGTCTCGGCGTCCTGCGCGTAGTTGCGCAGCAGCCGCTCGGCGGTCTCGACGGCGACGAGGGGCGGCACCCACTCGCGCGCATGCTCCTGGGCGTATGCGAGCACGCCCGGCTTCGACCCGTCACGGGTCTTGCCGATGCGGATCGCGTAGACCGGGTGCGGGTCGCGCGAGACGCTCTCGGGTGCCGAGAGCCCGTCGGTGAGGTCGGCCGAGCCTGCCGAGACGACGCCGCCACCGGCGTTGCCGCGGTAGGTGTAGGCGACGACGAGGGCGGATGCCGCGGGCGAGGCGTTGATCGCCGCGACGACCTCCGCCGCCGTGCTCGTGATCGCGCCGGACGACCCGGTCGCGAGCGACACCGTGATGTCGTCACCGGAGACGGATACGGACAGCGGCGAATGGGCGGCACCGGGATCGACGAACGCGACGCTCAGGTCGTTGCCGCCCTCGTGCCCCCAGGCGAGCGAGTCGATGCCGACCCGGTTGGAGCTCGTCGAGCCGAGGAGCGCCTGCGCGAGACGACGGTAGCCGTTCGTCTCGTAGGGCAGCTCGACGATCTCGGCGATCTGCGGGAACTCCGCGGCCAGGGTCTTCACCCGGTCGTAGAGCTCGGTCGGCGTGAGGTACGACGTGATGAAGTCCGTCTGGTAGTTCGGACCGTACGCGCCGTCGCCCTCGATCGGGAGCCAGTCGGTGACCGTCGCGGTCGCGACATCCCCGCTCGGGCTGGTGATGCGGACGGTGTCGGGGCGGCTCTCGACGTCGGCGGCGCCACGGTGGTACAGGTACACGCCGGCGTCGACGAACCGGTTGATGTTCTGCGTGCCGCCCGAGCCGACCTCGGTGCCCGGCCCGCTGTCGCGCTCGACGGTGAGCTGCGACGAACTGGTCTGACCGTCGGCCCACTTGGCCTCGACGGAGAGGTAGCCGACGCCGAACGACGTGTAGTAGTCGGCGCGGATGATCCTGACGTCGGAGACGTCGGCCGCCTCAGCGGCCTCGGCGAACTCCTCGTTCGCGGCCACCGCCTCGGCGATGGTCGCGTCGCGTTCGGCGAGCACGGCCTCGGTGTCGTCCTCGTCGTGCAAAGACTTCCCGACCGCGAACCCGCGGGCGCGGAGCGCCTCGGCCTCGCCGTCGCTCACGACCGCGTGCGCCGTGATGGTGCCGTCGGGGTTCGCGTGGGCGGCGTGGTCGAGGTCGACGCCGGTGTCGACCAGGCGGTCGAGCTCGCCGGCATCGGCGACGACGACCTCGACGACGGCGACCTCGTCGCCGGCGTCGCGGACGAGCTCCGGCAGCGGCTCGGTGCCGCTCGCCGGACTGATGGGCGTCATGCTGGTCAGGACGAGCCCGGCGAGCGCGGCGAACGCCGCCGACCCCCCGAGCACCCTGCGTCTCATCGTGGACACTGTCTTCCCCCTCGTTGCGGTGATCCTGAGATGGAGCCTGCGCGTTCGGGGATCCCGCGGAATGCCGTCGACCCCCGACTCCGGCCGTCCTCCCCGGCCTGCGGAACCGCTGGGTCGAACGTGGGCTCTGTCTATCGGTTCGACAACTTTCGCGTCAACGATGGCAAAAGCAGTCGGGACGAATTGCCCGCAGGGCGGATGCCGCGGCGGACGATCGGCGCGGCCACCGGAAGTCCGCTCGTCGGCCGAACTGAGCCGAACCCACGTCGGTGGTCCCTGCCAGACTCGGGGCATGACCGGCACGATCGGCACACCCGGGGGCACGCCCGAGCGGCCGGCGCTCTTCTTCTCGGGCCCCGAGGAGTTCCGCGCGTGGCTCGAGGCCAACCACGAGACCGAAACCGAACTCTGGATGGGCCTCTACAAGAAGGGCGCGCCCGAGCGCGGGCTCACGTGGGAGGAGGCGGTGCCCGAGGCCCTGTGCTTCGGCTGGATCGACTCGGTGTCGCAGCGGATCGACGACATCGCGAGGCGACAACGCTGGACCCCTCGGAAGCCGACGAGCAACTGGTCGGCCGTGAACATCGCGCACGTCGAGCGCCTGACGGCCGAGGGTCGCATGCGGCCGGCCGGCATCGCCGCATTCGAGCGACGTCGCGACGACCGCTCGGCGATCTACTCGTTCGAGAACCTCGAACAGACCCTCCCGCCCGAGTTCGGAGCCGTGCTCGAGGCGGATGCCGCGGCATCCGCCTTCTGGGAGGCGGCCACGCCGAGCTACCGCAAGCTCGTCGTGCACTGGGTGGTGTCGGCGAAGCAGGCCGCCACGCGCGAACGGCGGATGTCGCAGCTCGTCGAACACAGTGCGGCCGGGCAGCTCGTGCCCTTCCAGCGGTACGGCGACGTGCCGAAGTGGGTCGAGCGGGCCGCGGCGGCGGCACGTGCGGCGGGTGGGGATGGCGCGCCGGATTCGGGCCCCGGTTCGGCCTGAGGGCGGAACCGGAGCCTGACCCGCGCCTGCGTCAGTTCGTCGGACCCTGTCCGATGCTCAGCCAGCCGTTGCCGCCATCGTCGACGCGCCCGGCGCCGGCGCCGGCATCCGTCTCGCCCGCCGAGCCCTTCATCGACTGCAGCTGGCGGTCGATCTCGGCCTGCGCGGAGATCGCGGCGAGCTGCCGCTCGATGTCGGCATCAGGGGCGGCGGTGAGGTCCTTGAGCACCCCGCTCGAGAGCAGTTCGTCGGTCGCCGCCGCGCGGGCCTGCATCTGCGCGACCCGGTCGCGCGCTCGGTCGAGGCTCGTGCCGATGTCGTCGATGTTCCGGCTGAGCCCGGCGACCGCCTCGTTCGCCCGCACCTGCGCGGCCGACGCGGTGTAGGTCGCCTTGATGGTCTCCTTCTCGACGCGGAACGCGGCGATCTGGTCGGTGAGACGGCGCTCGCGCTCCTGGAGCTGCGTGGCCTGCTTCTCGAGCGACGTGTACTGCGTCTGGAGCTTCGACACCTCGCCCTCGAGCATGGCGCGGCGCTCGAGCGCGGCGCGCGCCAGGTCCTCGTGGCCCTGCGTCAGCGCATCGCGGGCCTGCGCGCCGAGACGCTGGTAGCGACCGCCCATCTCCTGCCCCTGCAGTTCGATGCGCTTCTTCGCGGTCGCCACCTCGGCGACCGCGCGGCGCACCTCGTGCAGCAGCTTCACCTGCTGGTCGTAGCTGTCGTCGAGGGTGTCGCGCGGGTCCTCGATCTTGTCGAGGGCCTTCGTGGTCTTGCTCCGGAAGATGGTCCGCATCCGGGAGGTGTTGTCGCTCATGGTCGGTTCCCCTTGTCTCGAACGGGTGAGCTGTCGTGCACGGTCGCGGGGTCGCGGACCGTGGTGGTGGGCCGCCCGATCGGCTCGGGCGCGACGTCGCGCAGGCTGAGCGCGTGGAGTTCCTCGACTCCGGCGTTCAGCGCGGCGACCTCTCGGTCGACGTCGGCGCGCAGCCCGGTGAGGCCGTCGTCGCTCGCCCCCGCGAGCGCGGATGCCACGACGGAGCGGATGCGACGGACGAGCGCCTCGACCTGGCCGACACGTTCCTCGGCGGCCGGGAGTTCGGCGGTGAGGACGGACCGGTCGATCTCGCTCTCCATCAGACGGAGTTGCGCGTCCAGTGATGCGCCCGCCTCGCGGATGCGCCGGAAGATGCCCGGAAGCTCGCCGCGCGGACCGCCGCCCTGCCCGGCGAGATCGATCGCGGCCTGTCCGCTCGCGAGCGCGTCGTCGAGCCGCACCCGCAGGTCGAGGATCGTCCGCTGCGGACCTCGACTCACCTTGGCCCGACCGCGCATGAGTGCGCCGTCGACGCGGCGGCTGTGACGGATGCGTCGGTAGACGTGCCGAACGACGAGCACGAGCGTGACGAAGCTCGCGATGCCGAGGAGCACGATGACGCCGAGCGCCGCGAGCACGACCTCGAGGCCGCTCATCTCCGACTCCCCCGTCGGCTCGCTCCCGACCTGCTGCGGTCATCCCGGTCCATGCGCCCGCCCCTCCCCGTCGCCTCGTCGCTGCGCACCCGCGTCGACGACGACGCGATATAGCGCGAGTCGACGCGATATATCGCAATCTACGCCACGTCGGCCGGAAACGTTAGTGGCGGACGGGAATTCGCAGGTTCCCGGGGGGACTCGCCCTCGGTGCGGCGAACGGGGCGTTCCGGCATGCCGGAACGCCCCGCCGAATCGATCGCGAGCGAGTCGGGCTAGCCGTTGTGACCCGGAACGACCACGCCGTCGCGGTTGGTCACGACGACCGACGTCTCGACGAAGTCGACCGTCTCGCCGCCCACCGTGATGCCGTTCACCGTGCCCACGCCGTAGGCACCGCTGCCCAGGCTGAAGCCCACGGCCTGGACGCGGGCGTCCGGGAAGGCGGACGTCCACTCCTCGAACGTGGCCCAGTCGACGCCGCCGCCGCCGACCGCCGAGACGGGGGCCTCGGCCAGGTCGATGTCGCCGCTCCAGTTCGCGCTGAGCCAGATGCCGCCGTCGTAGACGTCCTCGATGACGAGGTAGCCGGTCGGAGTGCCGTCGCCGTCGAGGTCGACGAGGAGCTGTCCGCCCGGCAGCGAGCCGGCCTCGGCGGTGTAGTCGAGGTCGAAGTCCGTGGCGCTCGCGAGGGCGAGGTCGACGAGCTGGTAGAGCGCGACCTTGTCGGTCGAGGTCGTGCCCTCGGTCCAGATGTCCAGTCCATCGGCCGTCGCCGCATAGTGCCCGGTGGCCCGCGACTCGTCGTAGTCGAACACGGGCGTGTGCTGCGTGGTGTAGGTGAGCCCGGGACGCTCCTCCGGGGGCGCGGCGATCGCGGGGGCGGCGACGCCGGCCAGGGTGAGTCCGAGGGCGCCCGCGGCCGCGGCGGCGCAGGCGAGGGTCTTCTTCAGGTGCATGTGGTGTCTCTCCTTCGGGTTGGCGAGCGACGAGTCGTCGTCCTCGACGACCGTCGCAATCGAGCCTGCCCGTTCTCGCTCGGATGGGCGAGGGAAAACGTTCCCCCAGAACTGGGGTTGCGCGCGACGCGCGGTCGCGTCCATCCCGCTGGCGGCTACGGCTCGCCGGTGCCACGATGGCCGTCATGGCCGCGCAGACCGTCGACGAGTACATCGCCGCATTCCCCGATGACGTCGCAGACCGCCTGCGGCGGGTACGGGCGGCGATCGTCGCCGAGGTGCCGGAGCCCGAGGAGAAGGTGCGCTACGGCATCGCCGCCGTCATGCTCGGCGGGCGCTATGCGCTGCACTTCGCGGGCTGGAAGCAGCACATCGGGATCTACCCGGTGCCCACCCTGCCCGAACCGCTCGAGTCGGAGGTCGCACCGTACCGATCGGGCGCGGACTCGGTGACGTTCAGGCACCGCGACGAGCTGCCGGTCGAGCTCATCGGGCGCATCGCGGCGGCCATCGTCGCGCAGCGCGCGGCGGCCGACGGCTGAGCGCGCCGGGAGGTGCGCGAGGCCGCCGGTCATCGCGCTCGTCAGCGCCGCGGCGTCCAGCCCGGCGGCAGCGGCCCGTCGACCGCCGCGCGCTCGGCGTCGGCCTGCGCGGACCAGCCCTGCGCGGCATCCGTCGCATCGAACCCGCCGCGGGCGACGCGGAACCCGACGTCCTCGTGGTGCATGCGCGGTGCTCCCCCGCGGCGCACCGAGGCGCGCACGCTCCACGCGTCGTCGGCGAACCCGCCGCCGCGGAAGACGCGGTAGTCGTCGTACCGTGCCGGGTCGAGCAGGTCCCAGCACCACTCCCAGACGTTGCCGAGGGTGTCGAAGAGGCCGTTGAGGTTCGGATGCTTCCCGCCGACGTCCTGCGGCGCCGTCACGCCGTCGGCGCTCGTCCACGCGATCTCGTCGAGCGGCCCGTAGTGCGGAGCGGTCGAGCCGGCGCGGCAGGCGAACTCCCACTCCGCCTCGGTCGGCAGGCGGAACCCGTCGGCGTCGACGTGCCAGGTGACCTGCTCGCCGTCGAAGCCGTAGGCCGGGTCGAGCCCCTCCCACTCCGACGCGGCGTTGCAGAACCGGATGGCGCGCAGCCAGCTCACGCGCGTGGCGGGCCGGCGGGGATGCGTCGCGGTCTCGCCGAGGAGCTCGCCGAGCTGCTCCTGCGTGACCGGGTAGACGCCGATCTCGAACGGCTCGAGATCGACGCTCCACCGGAGCTTCCGGCGCGCGTCGTGCAGCGCGACGGTGCCGGCGTCGATGCGTGCGAGCTCGATGTCGGCCGTCATCGCGGCAGTCTCTCACGGACCGCCCGGGTGGGGTCCCCGCGTGCTCAGCCGCGCGGCGCCATCGCGCTGATCAGCTCGTACGCGACGTGACTCGCCGCGACGGCCGTGAGCTGCGCGTGGTCGTACGCGGGCGCGACCTCGACGACGTCGGCGCCGACGATGCGCTTGTCGGCGAGCGCCCGCAGGATGCGCAGCAGCTCGCGACTCGTCAGGCCGCCGGCCTCGGGCGTGCCCGTGCCGGGCGCGTGCGCGGGGTCGAGCACGTCGATGTCGATCGAGATGTAGAGCGGCGCGTCGCCGATGCGCGCGCGGATGCGCTCGATCACGGCGGCGACGCCGTGCTCCTCGATGTCCTCGCTCGTCGCGATCGCGAAGCCGAGCCGCTCGTCGTCGGCGAGGTCCTCGACGCCGTAGAGCGGGCCGCGCGTGCCGACGTGCATGCTCGCGGTGAGGTCGATGAGCCCCTCCTCGGAGGCGCGACGGAACGGGGTGCCGTGCGTCACGGGGGCGCCGAAGTAGGTGTCCCACGTGTCGAGGTGCGCGTCGAAGTGGAGCACGGCGACCGGGCCGTGCTTCGCGTGCACCGCCCGCAGCAGCGGGAGCGCGATCGTGTGGTCGCCGCCGATGACGACCAATCGGTCGGCACGGTCGTCGAGCGCACGGGCGCCCGCCTCGACATCGGCGACGGCCTCGTCGATGTCGAACGGGTTGACGGCGAGGTCGCCGGCATCGGCGACCTGCTGGGTCGCGAACGGCGAGACGTCCTGCGCGGGGTTGTAGGGCCGCAGCAGGCGGGAGGCCTCGCGCACGTGCGCGGGGCCGAAGCGCGCGCCCGGGCGGTAGCTCACGCCGCTGTCGAAGGGCACGCCGACCACCGCGATGTCGGCCCGCGGCACGTCCTCCAGGCGCGGCAGGCGGGCGAAGGTGGCGATGCCCGCGAAGCGCGGGACGCGGCTGGCGTCGACGGGGCCGACCGGCGCAGCGACGGGTGACGCGGTCGGGGCGGATGCCGCGGCATCCGGGGGAACGGGGTTCGAGGTGTGCATCTCGAGTCCTTTCGGAGTGCGGGAGTCGTTGGACGGGCGAGCGCGCTCAGTCGCGCGGCTGCCGGATGTGCACGAGCCGGACGCCGCCCGCGTGGATCGCATCGCGGATCGCGTCGCCGAGATCCTCCGCGTCGTCGACGCGCACGCCGGTCGCTCCGAACGCGGTCGCGAGTGCGGGCCAATCGGGCTGCGCCAGGTCGACGCCGATCGGGCGGATGCCGCGGTCGAGCTCGTTCTGCTTGATCTCGGCGTAGCCGCCGTTGTCGACGCAGACGACTGTGAGGTCGAGTCGCTGCTCGACCGCGGTCATCAGCTCGTTGACGGCGAACATGAGCGCGCCGTCGCCGAGCACGGCGACCACCGGACGATGCGGCGAAGCGACGCGCGCGCCGATCGCGGCGGGCAGGCCGTAGCCGAGGGTGGCGTAGGTCGGCGTGTACAGCAGCGAGTGCGGGCGCGACCGGCGCAGCACGTTCGCGAGCGCGAGGTAGACGATCTGCGACGAGTCGCCCGCGACGATCGCGTCGTCGGGCAGCGCCTCGGCGATGCGCTCGGCGAGGGCGACGTCATCCGGCGCGGCGGCACGGATCTCGTCGGCGATCGCCGTCCGCGCAGGCGCCAGGTCGCGCGTGGGTCGTTCGCCGTCGGGCAGCGCCGCGAGCAGCTCGCCGACGACCGCGGCGCAATCGCCGACGATGCCCACGTTCGCCTCGAGGTTCCTGTGCACCTGGGCCGTCGAGCGGTCGACGCGGATGACGCGTCCGCGCGCCGCGAGTCGCGGCGCCCACAGCTCGGCCTCGCCGAGCTTGGAGCCGAGCACGACAAGGACGTCCGCCGACTCGGCGACCTCGCGCGCGGCCGCGAGCCGGAGGTTCGAGCCGAGGGAGAGCGGATGGCGCTCATCGAGCGTGCCCTTGCCGTTCAGCGTGGTCAGCACCGGGGCGCCGAGTCGTTCGGCGAGCGCGGCGACCTCGCGGACGGCGCGCGTGGCACCGCCGCCGGCGATGATGACGGGCGACTCGGCCGCGGCGAGCAGCTCGGCGGCGGCGCGGATCGCCGCGGCCTCGCCGCGCTCCGGCGCGGGCACCGGGCGGGCCGCCCGCGCGGCGGCGGGCACGTCAGCCGGAGCCTCGAGGACGTCGAGCGGGATCTCGATGTGCACCGGGCGCGGTCGACCGGTGCGGAACAGCTCGAACGCGTCGTGCACCGCGCCGACGGCCTCGGCGGCGCTCGTCACGCGGCGCGACCACTCGGCGATGGCGCCGACCATGGCCGACGCGTCCTTCGTCTCGTGGAGCGTGCCGACGTCGCGGAACTCGTCGCCGAGCGGCACGCCCGGCGAGAGCACGATGAGCGGGCGAGACTCGCAGAATGCGGTGCCGATGGCGCTCATCGCGTTCTGCAGGCCCGGCCCCGACGTCGTGATGACGACGCCGGGCAGCCCGGCCTGCTGCGCCCACCCGTCCGCGCCGTACCCCGAGCCCTGCTCGTGCCGGTTGGTGACGGCGTGGATGCCGAGCTCGGCGAGCGGGCGGTAGAACTCGAGGTTGTGCGTGCCCGGGATGCCGAAGATCGTCGTCACGCCGTACGCGCGGATGGTCTCGAGGACCGCGCGACCGGCGGTGTCGGCGTACCGCTCGGCCGTCTCGTCACGTGCATCGTCCATGATCACCATCGTCTCGTTCATGCCGGGACCGCCTCGGTCGGCGCCGTGGTCGGGACGTCGTCCAGCACGTACCGCGGTTCGCCACCCACCCAGGTCTGGAGCACGGCGATCCCGGCGATCCGCTCGGGCTCGACCGCGAGCGGATCCTCGGCGAGGACCGCGAAGTCCGCGTACTTGCCGACCTCCAGCGAGCCGAGGTCGTCCTCGCGCCCGAGCGAGACCGCTCCCTCGTACGTGTGCGCGCGCAGCGCGGCGAGCGCGGAGATCCGCAGGTCGCCGGGGCCGAGCGAGTTGCCGCGGCGGGTCACCCGCGTCACGGCGGCCTGCACCGCCTCGAGCGGGATCGGGTCGGCGACCGGCGCGTCCGACGAGATCGTCATCGGCACGCCCGCGCGCTCGAACTCGCCGAGCGGGTTGAACCGCTCGCCCGGGGTGCCGATCGCGTCCTCGACGCCCTCGCCCCAGTTGTAGTAATGCTGCGGCTGGTTCACCGGGCGGATGCCGGCAGCCGCCATCCGCTCGATCTGCTCGCCCGTCGGCAGGCCGCAGTGCTCGATGCGATGCCGCGCGTCGTCGTCGGGCCGCTCCGCGAGCGCGGCCTCGATCGCCGAGACGACCATCTCGATCGCGGTCGGCGACTGCGCGTGCGTCGCGGTCTGCAGGCCGGCGGCGTGTGCCTTCCGGATGAGCTCGGCGTAGGCGGCGGGCTCGTGGTACAGCTGGCCGGTGCGGCACGGGTCGCCGACGTAGCCGTCGGGGAAGTAGGCGGTCCAGCCGCCGAGCGTGCCGTCGGCGTAGAACTTGATGCCCGCGAAGCTGAGGTGCGCGTTGCCGAACTGGCCGACGAGCCCCATCTCGAGGGCGTCGTCGAGCAGGTGCGAGAGCAGGTACATCGACACGCGCAGCTCGAGCCGGCCGGCCTCGGCGAGCCGGAGGTACATGTCGAACTCGCGACGCGACACCTGGGCGTCGCCGATGGTCGTGACACCGCCCGCGAGGAAGCGCTGCGTGGCGACGTCGAGCTGGCGGAGGTGCTCCTCGGGCTCGTCGGCGAGGTGGAAGTTCGGCCCGTGGTGGCCGACATCCACGCCGTGCACGCCCGTGAGGATGTTGCATGCGGCATCCGACAGCTCGCCCGTGAGCTCGCCGTCGGCGTCGCGGAAGAACTCGCCGCCCGCCGGGTTCGGCGTCTCACGGTCGACGCCGTTGACCTCGAACGTGAACGAGTTCACGACGCCGCCGTGGCCGGAGGCGTTCATGAGGTACACCTCGCGGTCGGTCGCGACCTCGTCGAGCTCGAACCGGGTGGGGTGCCGCTGCTCGAGGAGGTTGCGGTGCTCGTAGCCGTAGCCGCGCACCGGGCGTCCGGCCGGCAGGCGGGAGGCGGCATCCTTCAGCAGTGCCACGATCTCGGGGATGCTCGCCGCCTTCGCCGGCCCGCAGTCGACCCAGGTCATCATCTGCCCGTACATGAGCGGATGCGCGTGGGCGTCGACGAACCCGGGGACCACGACCGCGTCGCCGAGGTCGACGCGCTCCGGCGCGAACCCCGCAGCGGCGGCGGCCGCCTCGCAGTCGGCCGTCGAGCCGATCGCGAGGATGCGTCCGCGGTCCAGCAGCATCGCGGTGGCCGTGGTCGTGGCCTCGTCGACGGTGTGGATGGCGCGGGCCGTGATGATCCGGGGTCCGGCCTGGTCGGGCCGGTCGAAGGCGGCGAGTTTCCTCATGGCTGGCGGATCCCCGTGGTGTCGGTGCGAGCGGTGAACGACGCCGTGGCGGGCGCCTCGTCGGAGTGCTGCGGCGCGAGCCTCGTGCAGATCGCGGCGAGCACGGCCATGCCGATGAACATCGCGATGACCGACCAGATGTTCCCCGTCCAGGCGATGAGCTGCGTCGCGAACCAGGGCGAGAAGCCGGCCCAGATCGCCGCGCCGACGCCGTACGAGAGCGCGATCGAGGTGTAGCGCGCCTGCGGCCGGAACATCTGGGCCAGGATCGCGGCGATCGGCGCGTAGGTGGCGCTCATCGCGATGCGCACGAGCGAGGCGAACAGGAAGATGAGCGGTTCGACCCGGCCGGGCAGGATCAGCATGAACGGCGCGAACGTGAGCACCGAGGTCAGGAGGCCGAGGTACATGACGTTCTTGCGGCCCCACTTGTCGCCGAGCCACGCGACGGGCAGCGTGACGACGAACTCGATGAACGAGGCGATCGTCATCGCGTCGAGGATCACCTGGGCGTTGATCGAGATCGGCTCACCCGTGGCGTAGGCCGTGGCGAACGTCGTGGCGAGGTAGTAGCCGCCGGTCGAGATGGGCAGCAGGCCGATGCCGAGGAGGATCGGCTTCCAGTTGTTCCGCAGGGCGAACGCGAGCGGCATGGACTGCTTCCGGCCCTCGATCTTCTGCTCGAAGACGGGCGACTCCTCGACCCGGTACCGGACCCAGAGCCCGACGCCGATGAGGACGATGGAGAGCAGGAACGGGATGCGCCATCCGCCGTTGATGATGAAGTCGTCGCCGAAGCGCGTCATGATCGCGAACACGCCGGAGGCGAGCAGCGCGCCGGCGGGGTTGCCGAGCTGGGTGAAGCCGCCGTAGAAGGTCTTGGACTTCTCGGGCGCGTGCTCGACGCTCATGAGCACCGCGCCGCCCCACTCGCCGCCGACGGCGAGGCCCTGGAGCGCGCGCAGCAGGATGAGCAGGATCGGCGCCATGATGCCGATCGTCTCGTAGGTCGGCAGGCAGCCGACGAGCACGGTCGCGACGCCCATGAGGAGGAGGGTGATCACGAGCGAGACGCGACGGCCGAGCTTGTCGCCGATGTGACCGAACAGGATGCCGCCGAACGGCCGGACGAGGAAGGCGATGGCGAACGTGGCGAACGCAGCGGCCGTCTCGGCGAGCGGATCCTCGCTCGGGAAGAACAGGGGGCCGAAGACGAGCGCCGCGGCGGTGGCGTAGACGTAGAAGTCGTACCACTCGATCGTGGTGCCGACGAATGCCGCGAGGCCGGCGCGCCTGGCCCTGCTGTGCGTTGTGGTCATGACCGCTCCTTTGCGGGTGGGTGGGATGCCGTTCGGGCGATGCCGATCCGGCGGGGCGACGCGTTGGATGCTACGAGCGGATGCCGAGCGCGGCAAGCGCGGAACTCCAGCGGACTGTTCCATCCGCTGGAGTTCTGTTCCTGAATGCGCGCAATCATGGCTTCGCGTCCTCTCATCGAGCGTCTACGCTGGCGATATGTCGAACTCTGAGAGCGTTCTGAGGAATCTCGGCGATTCGAGCGCGAGATGGTGAACTTCGACGCCGAGCTCGTGCGCGCCCTGCAGGATGACGGTCGCGCGAGCATCCACGACCTGGCCGGCGCGCTCGGGCAGTCGCGCGCCGCGGTCTCCGCGCGGCTGCGCGCGATGCTCGCCGACGGCACCGTGCGCGTCGTCGCCGCGGTCGATCCCGAGTTCCTCGGCCAGAACGTGCTCGCGCACGTGTCGATCCGAACCGACGGCACCACCGAACCCGTGGCCGAGCACCTGCGCGGCCTGGCCGAGACCGTGCTCGTCTCGGCGGTCGGCGGCGTGCACGACCTCGTCACCGAGATCCGCCTCGGCTCGATGCCCGCGCTCCACCACCTGCTCGCGCAGATCCGCGCACTGCCGGGCGTCGTCGACATCAACACCCTCATCTACTCGACCGTGATCAAGGGGTTCTTCGTCTCGGAGTACCGCGGCGGGGTCCGCATCGACGCCACCGACGCGGCACTCATCGAGCAACTCCAGCGCAACGGCCGCGCGAGCTTCCGCGCGCTCGGCGAGACCGTGCGGCTGTCGCCGTCGGCGGTGGCGACCCGGGTCGAACGGCTCATCTCGGCCGGCGTCATCAAGATCAGTGCGGTCGAGGCGCGCGGCCTCGTCCACCGCCAGCTCTCGCTCGGCGTGGGGCTCAACCTCTCGGGCGATGACGAGGCGATCATCGCGGCGATCCGCACCTGGCGGGGCGTCGACTTCGCCGCCCGCACGCTCGGCCGATTCGACCTCATCATGACCCTCGTCGAGCCGTCGGCGGGCGCCCTCTACGCGAGCCTCGAACGGATCCGCGCCCTTCCGGGGGTCAGCCACACCGAGGCGTGGTTCCACCTCGCGGTGCTGAAGGAGGACTACGCGCGGACCCTGCGAGCGGCCGACGTCGTCGCGGCCGGCGGGCGCTGAGTCGCGCGGCGCGGGGTCAGCCGAGCGCGTCCGCGTAGCCGTTCGCGATGCCCGCGACCTTGTCGACGTAGGACTCGAGGTGGTTGTACGAGAAGACGGCCCCGCGCCATCCCTCCGGACTGGTCATCGGGCCCGAGGCGCACAGGTACCGGGCGGCGGCGTAGGCGGCATCGTCGATCTGGCTCGGGTCGGCGACACCGTCGCCGTTGGCGTCGGCACCCCACTGCTCCCAGGTCGACGGGATGAACTGCATCGGCCCGACGGCGCGATCCCATGTGGCATCGCCGTCGAGCGCACCGCCGTCGGTGTCGTGGATGGCGGCCACGCCGTCGCCGTCGAGCGCCGGGCCGAGGATCTTCGGCCGGACCAGCCCGCTTGCCTCGAGCACCGAGTCGCCGTGGCTGCCGTGACCGGACTCGACGGCGCCGATGGCCGCGATCGTCGTCCAGTCGACGCCGCACTGCGGCTCCTCGGCGGCGATGGCCACGTGCGCGAGCGCGTACGCCGCGAGTGCCCGGGCGGGGATGCCGGTGGCGTCCGACACCGTCGAGAGCCAGTCGCCCTCGACCACGGGGGCGGACTCGGCCTCGGGTTCCGGCTCGACGAGGGGGGCGACCTCGGAGCCGGTCACGGCGTTCGGGTCGTCGGCCCCCTCGGCTCGGGCGGACGCCTCGGCGCCGTCGTCGGTCGATGACGCGCTCACGGGCGGAAGCGGCGCCCCACGACCGGAGGCGGACGGCGCCGCGAATCCGCCGGGCTTCGATGCGACGCCCCAGACGGTGACCGCGACGACGGCGCCGACGACGAGCACGACGACAGCGGTGACGAGCCCCAGGTACCCCGCGACCTGGAGGAGGATCTCGCGCCCGGACGGCCTCGACCTCGATCCGCGCCGGTCGTCGCCGGTCGCGTCGTCGTCCCAGGTCATCGGTCTGCAGCTCCGTTCGGGCGGTGGCTCGTGATTCGTGCCCGTCGGGTCGGCCTCGTCGTCGTGTGCCGGAGCATCGCGTCGCGACCCGCGCGTTCAGACTACTCGCGCACCGCGCGACCGCGCCTGAGAAGGTGCCGGACGTCCGGCCCCGCGGCATCCGTCGCCCGATTCGGTATTCAGTGTTGCTATCTACCGGTACTCATGCTTACTATGTACCAGTACTCAGCAACACTGATTAGTCGAGGAGCGGCGATGGGCAAGCAGGCGACCGAGATGCTGAAGGGCACGCTCGAGGGCATCGTCCTGGCGATCCTGTCCGGCAGGCCGGCGTACGGCTACGAGATCACCTCGTGGCTGCGCGAGCAGGGCTTCAGCGACATCGCCGAGGGCACCATCTACGCGCTGCTCGTCCGCATCGAGCAACGCGGACTCGTCGACATCGAGAAGGTGCCCTCCGAGAAGGGGCCGCCGCGCAAGGTGTACTCCCTCAACGCCCGGGGTCGCGCGCACCTCGACGAGTTCTGGAGCACCTGGAAGTTCCTCGCCGAACGAATCGAACGGCTTCACGCCGGCAATGACCACGACAACGAAAGGGAGCAGTGACGATGGCTGCCAAGTGGATCGAAGTGCTCACGGGCTCGCTCGAGAGCAAGAAGCAGTACCGGCAGTACAAGGCCCGCATCGAGGCGCTGCCGGAGCCGTACCGCACGGCCGCGAAGGCCTTCGAACGGTACTTCATGTACAACGGCGGCATCACCGACGGCGACACCACCGTGATGATGACGATGCTCGGCGACTTCGCCGACCTGTGGGAGCGCGCCGCCGCCGACGAGACGCCCGTGAGCGACATCGTCGGCGACGATCCGGTCGCCTTCGCCGAGGCCTTCACCGAGGCCTACGTCGGCAAGCGCTGGATCGACAAGGAGCGCAACCGACTGACCAGGACGATCGAGGACCTCGAGGGGAAGGACGAGCGATGACCCCCACCACCCGGCCCGCGCCGACCGCGCCGTCTGCGGTCCGCGTGAACGGCATCGAGAAGTCGTTCGGAGACGTCCACGTCCTTCGCGGAGTCGACCTCGACGTGGCCGCGGGCAGCATCTTCGCGCTGCTCGGCTCGAACGGCGCGGGCAAGACGACGCTCGTGAACATCCTGTCGACGCTGCTGCCGGCCGACGCCGGCACCGCGACGGTGCAGGGATTCGACGTGACCGGCTCCCCCGGCGACGTGCGCCGCTCGATCAGCCTCACCGGGCAGTTCGCGGCGGTCGACGAGGTGCTCACCGGCCGCGAGAACCTCAAGCTCGTCGCGAGACTCCGGCACCTGAAGGACCCGGGCCGGATCGCCGACGACCTGCTCGCCCGCTTCTCGCTCGCAGACGCCGGCGATCGCCGGGCGGCGACCTACTCGGGCGGCATGCGGCGCCGCCTCGACATCGCGATGAGCCTGATCGGCGACCCGCCCGTCGTCTTCCTCGACGAGCCGACCACGGGGCTCGACCCGCAGGCGCGCATCGAGGTCTGGGAGACCATCCGCGGCCTCGCGAACAGCGGCACGACCGTGCTGCTGACCACCCAGTACCTCGACGAGGCCGAGCAGCTCGCCGACCGGATCGCGATCCTCCATGAGGGCGTGATCATCCGGAACGGCACGCTCGCCGAGCTCAAGCGGCTGCTCCCGGCAGCGAAGGTCGAGTACGTCGAGAAGCAGCCGAGCCTCGAAGAGGTGTTCCTCGCACTCGTCGGCGCGCCGACCCGCAGCGAATCCACCCCGAAGGAGTCACGATGACCAGCCACGTCCTGAGCGACACCCGAGTCCTCACCGCTCGCTCGCTGACCCACATCGTCCGCAGCCCGGACACGATCATCACCACCGCGGTCACTCCGATCGCGCTGATGCTGCTGTTCGTCTACGTCTTCGGCGGGGCGATCGAGACCGGCAGCACGGAGTCGTACATCGACTACATGCTGCCCGGCATCCTGCTCATCACGATCGCCTCGGGCGTCGCCTACACGGCGTACCGCCTGTTCCTCGACCTGCAGGGCGGCATCTTCCAGCGCTTCCAGTCCATGCCGATCGCGAGGTCGAGCGTGCTCTGGGGCCACGTGCTCACCTCGCTCGTCGCCAACCTGGTGTCGATCGCGATCGTCGTGGGCGTCGCCTTCATCATGGGGTTCCGCACGGGGGCCTCCGTCGGCGCGTGGCTGGCCGTGATCGGCATCCTGGTCCTCTTCACGCTCGCGCTGACCTGGATCGCCGTGATCGCCGGGCTCTCGGCGAAGACCGTCGACGGCGCGAGCGCGTTCAGCTACCCGCTGATCTTCCTGCCGTTCATCAGCTCGGCCTTCGTGCCGACCGACTCGATGCCGGGCCCGGTCGCCTGGTTCGCCGAGAACCAGCCCGTCACTGCGATCGTCGACACGACGCGCGCGCTGTTCGCGGGCCAGCCCGTCGGCAGCGACATCTGGGTCGCGCTCGCCTGGCTCGTCGGCATCATGGCGGTCGCGTTCGCGTTCGCCATGCGCATCTACCGCCGCAAGGCCGCGTAGCACCGGTCGAGCTGGATTCGCATGAAGAGCCGGTCGGTGGGGCCCATCCGGGCACCATCGACCGGCTCGTCATGCGAATTCGATGCGAAGGGCCGTCGCGACCACCGGCAGCGGATGGCGAGCGGATGCCTCGGGGCGAGGGCTCCGAGGCATCCGCTCGCCTCTGCCCGGCGCCCGACGCGGCCCGTGGCTCAGTCGAACGCGGTCGCGGTGTCGCGCGGGTACGCGCCGCCGGCGAGCTTCACGAGCCGCGCGTGCGCGTACTCGCAGACGAGCGCGTGCCGGTAGACCATGCGCGGCACGTCGACGTTGGAGTCCATCCAGAGGCTCATGCCGGCGAGTTTCCAGTGGCGGAACGTGTCGTCGTCGGTGATGAGGGCGAGGATCTCGAGGAACGAGTCGTCGAAGCGGATGGAGTGCACCGCCCGGCGGTACTCCTCGACGGTGAGCGCCATCGAGAACGGGATGTTCATGAAGCAGAGCGCGGTCTGGATGTCGAGGCGCAGCAGTCGGCGACGCCCGCGCTCAGCGTCGAGCGGAGGGACGTCGAGCTGCGAGAAGTCGAGCGTGTCGGGCTTCGCCAGCGGCACGTCGTCGAGCGCGATGAGCACGTCGTAGACGTTCACGTCGTGCTCGACGACCGCCTGGTCGCCGAGGCCCGAGAGCTTCTCCGGGCGCAACGTCACGGGGTCCATGTCGACGGGCGTGTTGCGGATGATGAAGTTGACCAGGTTCGTCTCGACCACGAAGTGCCGGATCAGCAGATCGACGGCGTCGGGCGAGACGAACCGCCGCAGGAACCACACGCACAGGACGTCCATGGTGTGCAGCGGCATCCATCGGAACGGCAGCACGCGCTTGACGATCGAGATGAGCGCGACGAGCACGCGCGAGACGACCCGCGCGATCGGGTACAGCCAGCGCCGCGACAGGCGGCGCTGGTCGTTGATGATCTGGCGCACGAGCGCGCGGTCGAGCGGCACCGACGGATCGGCGTACACCGCCTGCCACATGCTGGGGTCGGAGCGGACGTACTCGGGGACCCTCGGCACCTGCACCTTCGGCATGGTCGGCACGTCAGCGGTCCAGCTCTTCGAGTTGCAGCGCGTAGAGTCGCGCGACGACCTGCGCGCACCGCACGATCTCGTCGGCGGCGGCGTCGTCGATGATCCCGGAGTCGAGGATCGCCTGCAGGTCGCCCGTGTGCGCGCCGTCCGCCTCCTGGTGGTACGTCATGAAATGCACCTGGTTGTCGGCGAGCCCGAGCACCTCCTGGAAGCGGGCCGCCCAACCGGCGGCCCGGTTCGCGCCGAGTCCCTCGATGATGAACATCGCGCCGAGCAGCCCGACCGGGTTCGGCCGGTCGGCGTACGTGAACATGTAGCCCGACAGCGCCTCGGAGCCGAGGTTCTTCCGGCCCGCGCGCAGCTCGTCGAGCGAGCCGCCGATGGCGACGTAGTCGCGCTCCAGCATGAGGTAGTCGCGGTGCTCCTCCTCGGCGTGCTTGATCGCGGCCGCGCGCAGCGTGAAGTGGTCGATGTCGAAGTTGGATGCCGCGCGGCTGATCCAGGGCGAGCCGTCGACGACCTGCTGGCGCAGGTTGAACAGCAACCGCCGGTAGTCGTCGATCGTCACGGTGCCCTCGGCGAGCGCGCGCAGGATCGGCACCCGGTCGAGGCGCTCCTCGAGCTCGATCCACACGTCGGCGAGACGGTCGGAGAGCGGTGCACGGCTTCCGGTGTCGGGCGCGGTCGAGGCGGCATCCGTCGTCGCGGGCGCAGTCGTCGTGTCGGTCATCAGGGTGCTCCTTGTCGATCGGGCGGGGCGACCACGGTCAGGTGGGCGAAGGCGAACGAGAACCGGCCCGACTCGGGCACGGCCAGCAGGATCGTCTCGCCCGGGGCGAAGCGACCGGTGCGCCACGCCTCCTCGAGGGCGATGAAGATGCTCGCCGCGCCCGTGTTGCCGCAGGTCTCGAGGTTCGAGAACCAGCGGTCGGTGTCGAGCGTCGGGATGCGCTTGCGGAGCCCGTCGAAGGCGCGGTCGCGGAACGCGTTGGTGCTGTAGTGGCAGATCACGTGGTCGAGGTGGCTCACGTCGACGAGGCCGATGTCGACGAGTTCCTCGAACTGCCGAAGCCCGGCGCCGGCGAGGTCGTCGAGCACGCTCACGTCCTGCCTGAGCACGAACATGCCGGATGCCTCGGCCTCGCCGATGCCCGCGTCCTGCCACGTGCGGCCGACCTCGGGTTCGGTCCCGTCCATCCCCGCACGCATGCAGACCTCGTGCTCGTGGGCGAGCGAGACGTGGCGCACCCAGTCGACGCGGAGCGAGGGCCGGTCGGGGTGCGGCTGGAACTCGACGACCACGGCGCCCGCGCCGTCGGAGAGCATCCAGCGGAGGAAGTGGGAGTCCATACCGGCGCGGATGCCGTCGAACCGACGCTGCCGGAGGCTGCGGCTCGCGAGCTCGGAGCCGACGACCGCGACGCGCGGGTGGTCGCCGAGCTTCACCTTGCTCACCGCGGCATCCAATGCCTGCAGGCTCGACGCGCACACTCCCGACGCCGAGAGCAGCTGCATCGGGCCGCCGCCGAGGCGGCCGTGGACCATCGAGGCGAAGCCGGGCACGAGGACGTCGCCGATGGTCGTCGCGGTCGCGAGCATGCGCAGGTCGTCGGGGCGGATGCCGCGGTCGTCGAGGGCGGCGGTGAGCGCCTTCACCGCGAGCTCCTCGTTCAGTTCGGTGGGCTCGCCGTGCTCGTCGAGCGCGTAGTGCCGCTGCCTGATGCCGTTCTGGTCGAGGATCATGCCCCGGATGCGTGCAGTGACCGCATCCTCTCCCCCGAGGCGCGCCACGATGCCGTCGTTGTCGACCGGATCCCCGGGGAGGTACCGGCCGAAACCGGTGAGGTACGCAGACGCCGTCGTGCCCATGGGATGACAGTAGGGCACGGGGGTGTCATGGTCGTGGCACCCGTCCACGGGACATCCGGCGCGGTGCACGACCGCGCTCGTGCCGACCGACGCCTCGGCGATCCGACCGCTGCGGCCGAGGGGGATCCGATCGGTGCTGCGGCATCGAGGGCACCGGAGTACCGTCGACCCCGATGGCGTGCGTCGAGGCTCGTCACGAGATCGGCGCCGCCTCCTGAGGAACGGGGAAGATGAGATGGCGAAGTACCTCGTGCTGTACCGGGCCGACGTCAGCGCGGAACAGCAGATGCAGCAGTCGCCCGAAGCGGGCCAGGCCGAGATGCAGGAGTGGATGGCCTGGTCCGGCAGGGTCGGCGATGCCCTCGCCGACTTCGGCTCGCCGGTCGGCAACGGCCGCGCGGTGAGTTCGGCGGGAGCGTCCGCCTCGTCATCGGATGTCGCGGGCTACTCGATCGTCGAGGCCGCCGACGCCGACGCGGCCGCCGCCCTCATGGACGGCCACCCGCACCTGAAGATCGGCACCATCGAGGTCCTGGAGGCACTCGAGATCCCCGGCATGTGATCGCGGTCGAGCGGTCACGGCCTACGCGACGCGCATCGTCTCCCCGGCCCGTGCCGCGAACGCCGACGCCTCGGCGGCGATCGTGCGGCGCATGACCTCCACCGCCGCCGGCGCTGCGACGTCCGCGGGCATCGCGAGGCTGATCGTGCGGTCGAGTGCGCGCTCGGCGAGCCGCACCGCGCGCAGCCCTGGCCGGTCGATGAGCACGAGCGCGGGCACGATCGCGACACCGAGGCCGCGTTCGACGAATCGCAGCACGGCGTCCATCTCAGCGCCCTCGAGCACGACCTCGGGCTCGAGCGACGCCGCGCGGAACGCGGCATCCGTCGCGGCCCGCAGGTCGTAGGTCGAACTGAAGACGATCTGCGGCAGTCGCGCGACCTCGGCGAGCGAGATCGTGTCGCGGTCGGTCACCGGCGGTGCGGCGGCGGATGACACGACGACGAGCTCCTCGACGAGCAGCGGCGTCACGGTGACGCGACCCGGTGCCGAGGCATCCGTCGTCGTGACGAGCGCGAGGTCGAGTTCGCCGCCGACGAGTTCGTCGAGGAGCCCGCGCGAGCCCTGCTCCGAGAGGTGCAGCTCGATGGCCGGATGCTCGGCGTGGAACGTACTGAGCACCTCGGCGACGAGGCTGATGCAGAGTGTCGGCGTTGCGCCGAGGCGCACGCGGCCCCGTTCGAGCCCGGCGAGTTCGGCGAGCTCGCGGCGCACCGATTCGGCGTCGGCGAGCATGCGACGGGCGAGCGGCAGCAGCGACTCCCCCGCGACCGTGAGCGTCGAGCCGCCGCGGGCGCGGTGGAACAGGTCGGCGCCGAGATCGTGTTCGAGCGCCGCGATCTGGCGGCTCAGCGAGGGCTGGGCGAGGTAGAGCTCTTCGGCCGCACGCGTGAAGTTGCCGAACCGCGCGACCTCGACGAACGAGCGAAGCTGTTCGAGGTTCATGTCGATAGCCTATGCGCATCATGCCGACGCTGAAGATGCATTGGACGGATGTAACCCCCGAACCTAGCGTGGATGCCATGCCTGCACTCACCCCAGCACCGGAGCGTCAGCTCTCCACCACGGTCCTCGTCATCGGCACCGGCGGATCGGGCCTCCGCGCCGCCATCGAACTCGCCGAGGCCGGCGTCGACGTGCTCGCCCTCGGCAAGCGCCCGAAGTCCGACGCGCACACCTCGCTCGCGGCCGGCGGCATCAACGCCGCCCTCTCGACCATGGACCCGGACGACTCCTGGCAGCAGCACGCCGCGGACACCCTGCAGGAGAGCTACCTGCTCGCCGACCCGCGCACCGTCGAGACGGTGACGAAGAACGCGGCACGCGGCATCGAGGACCTCGAACGCTACGGCATGCCCTTCGCACGCGAGGAGGACGGCCGCATCTCGCAGCGCTTCTTCGGCGCGCACACCTTCCGCCGCACCGCCTTCGCCGGCGACTACACGGGCCTCGAGATCCAGCGCACCCTCGTCAACCGGGCCGCGCAACTCGGCGTGCCGATCCTCGACACCGCCTACGTCACGCGCATCCTCGTGAACGACGACGGCGCGGTCTTCGGCGCCTACGGCTTCGACCTCGAGGACGGCACGCGCTACCTCATCCACGCCGACGCCGTGATCCTCGCCGCCGGCGGCCACAACCGCATCTGGCGCCGCACCTCGTCGCGGCGCGACGAGAACACCGGCGACTCGTGGCGGCTCGCCGTCGAGGCCGGCGGCCGCGTGCGCGACCCCGAGCTCGTGCAGTTCCACCCGTCGGGCATCCTCGAGCCCGAGAACGCCGCCGGCACCCTCATCAGCGAGGCGGCCCGCGGCGAGGGCGGTATCCTCACCAACGCCCTCGGCGAGCGCTTCATGGCGAAGTACGACCCCGAGCGCATGGAGCTCTCGACGCGCGACCGGGTCGCGCTCGCGGCGTACACCGAGATCAAGGAGGGCCGCGGCACCCCGAACGGCGGGGTCTGGCTGGATGTCTCGCACCTGCCGCGCGAGACGATCATGCGCCGCCTCCCCCGCGTCTACCAGACCATGCTCGAACTGCAGATGCTCGACATCACGACGGCCCCGATCGAGATCGCGCCCACCGCGCACTACTCGATGGGCGGCGTCTGGGTGCGTCCGGACGACCACGGCACGGATGTCCCCGGGCTCTACGCGATCGGCGAAGCCTCGTCGGGTCTGCACGGCGCGAACCGCCTCGGCGGCAACTCGCTCATCGAGCTGCTGGTGTTCGGCCGGATCGTCGGCCAGGCGGCGGCGGACTACTCGCGCGGCCTCGCCGCGCAGCGTCGTTCGGCGACCGCGGTCGAGGCGGCGCGCGCCGAGATCGCCGACCTGCTCGCCGCGGACGGCGCGGAGAACGTGCGCGCCCTGCAGCGCGCCATCCGGAACACCATGACCGAGCACGCGGGCGTCGTGCGCGACGAGCAGGGCCTCATCACCGGCCTCGCCGAACTCGACGCGATCGAGGCGCGCATGGCCGACATCGGCGTGCACCCCGACCTCGCCGGCTACCAGGACCTCGCCCACGCGTTCGACCTGAAGTCGGCGGCGCTCGCCGCCCGCGCGACCCTCGAGGCCGCGCTCGAGCGTCGCGAGACCCGCGGCTGCCACAACCGCTCCGACTACCCCGAGACGGATGCCGCGCTGCAGGTCAACCTCGTCTGGTCGCCCTCGACGGGCGTCACGCGCGAGGCCATCCCGCCGATCCCGGACGAGATCGCCGCGCTCATGCGCGACGTCTCGACGGTGGGCAAGCTCGTCGAGTAGCGATGGCCCGGGGCGCACCCGGGGCCGTCGTCACGTCACCGCGTCGACGCTGCCGGGCGCGTCGACGCACGCTCGTGATAGACGAGATCGAACGTCTCCACCCGGAGCTCGGGCGGCTCCGGCCGCTCCGCGGTTCCGTCGAGGATCGAGACGAGCAGTTGCCCGGCGCGCAGGCCGGCGTCGCGCGCACGCAGGTCGAGCGCGCTGATCGGCGGCTGCACGATGGGCAGGGTCGCACTGTCGACGTACGACACCATCTGGATGTCGTCGGGCACCGAGCGGCCGAGTTCCTGCAGGGTGGAGAGGATGCCGACGGCGAGCCCGTCGGGCACGCACAGGATGGCGTCGACATCGGGCCTGGTGGCGAGGAGACCGTCGACGATGTGCCGGAGCTCGGATGCGACCGGCACGCCGGCGAGGGGCTCGAGGGAGAGACCGACGCCGCGCTCGGCCGACCACGCGACCGCGGCATCGCGAACCCCCTGCACCCACATCTGGTCGATCTCCGGGATGAGCACGACGATCGACGTCGCGCCGCCGGCGGCGAGCCGGTCGAGGAGCCCGTGCGTCGCGGCGCCGTGGTCGGCCATGACCGCGGCGGTCGGCTGCGGCAGGCCGACCGGTACGAGTTCGGACGTGACCACGGGCTTGCCGCCGGCGAGGATGGCGCGGGCCAGTTCGTCGTGCCCGTCGACGTCGGCCATGACGAAGCCGTCGACGTGGAGGCCGCGAGCCTTCTCCGGCGGGTAGTCGCCGGGGATCAGCGAGACCGTGAGCTCCTGCTCGTTGGTCGCCTCGACCACGCCGAAGGTGAAGTTCATGTAGTAGTCCATGAATCGCAGGCCCTGGGGCAGCCAGAGACCGATCGAACCGGCCCGGGCACGGCGGAGGTTGCGTGCGCCGCTGTTGGTCGAGAAGTGCAGCTCGGCGGCCGCGGCGGCGACCCGCGCTCGCGTCTCGGCCGAGACGCGCCCACCACCCGAGAGGGCGCGCGAGGCGGTGCCGCGCGACACGCCGGAGCGGTCGGCGACATCCTGCAGCGTCGGGGGACGTGCGGCGGCCATCGGATGCCCTCCCCTCCCCGGTCCGGCCGGATCCGATCCGATCCGATCCGATCCTAACGATCGGGACGACTCGGTGGACGAATGTGCACAATCGATTGCGCATCCGCTCGAGATGATGCAGACTCACCTCTGTCACCCCCCGCGCCGCGTCCCCCGCGCACGGGTCCGCACACAACGAAGGAGTTGCTCGTGACCCTGGATTCGACCCTCCTCGACGACCGGCCCAAGACGGGAGCGCTGAAGACGGCGGCCCTCGGAACCTGGGGCGTCGTCTTCCTCGTCGTCTCGGCCGCGGCACCGCTCAGCGTGCTCGCCGGCATCGGGCCGCTCGCCGTCCTCATCGGCGGCGTCTCGGCACCGCTCGTCTACGCGATCGCGGGCGTGGTCCTCGCGGTGTTCTCGATCGGCTTCCTCTTCACCGCCCGCAACCTCAAGCCGATGGGCGGCTTCTACACGTACATCGCCGTCGGCCTCGGCAAGGTCGTCGGCCTCGGCGCCGGCTTCCTCGCCTGGGCGTCGTACAACCTCCTGCAGATCGGCCTCTGGGGCCTGTTCGGCGTGATGGCCGAGGGCATGATGGCGCAGGTGTTCGGCATCCAGCTGCCGTGGTGGGTGCTCGCCGTCGTCGGTGCGGGGCTCGTGTTCGCCCTCGCGGCGGCAGGGGTGGATGTCGGCGCCCGGGTGCTCGGCGTCCTGCTCGTGCTCGAGACGGCGCTGCTGCTCGTCCTCGCCGTCTCCATCCTGAGCCAGCGCGGCGGCGACCTCGGATTCGCGACCTTCGCACCCGAGAACATCTTCACGCCGAGCATGTTCGCGATCCTCGGCTTCGGCTTCGCCGCCTTCATGGGCTTCGAGTCGACCGTGCTGTACCGCAACGAGACGCGCGACCCCGCCCGCTCCATCCCGCGCGCCACCTACATCGCGGTGGCGTTCCTCGCCCTGTTCTACACCGGCACGCTGTGGCTCGTGATCCAGGCCTTCGGCGACGCCGCGGTGCAGGGCGTCATCGCGGAGGATCCCGCCGCATTCTTCTTCATCGCCATGGGGCAATACGTCGGCGACTGGGGCGTCGCGGTCATGTTCATCCTGATCGTGTCGAGCATCTTCGCCGGGCAGCTCGCGTTCCACAACGCGATCAACCGCTACAGCTTCGCGCTGTCGCGCGACGGCATCCTGCCCGCCTTCTTCAACCGCACCAACCGCACGGGCGCACCCTGGGTCGCAGGCCTGCTCCAGTCCGTCGTCGCGATCGCGGTCGTACTGGCCTTCGCGATCGCCGGCCTCGACCCGCTCACGCAGCTCGTGATCCTCGTCAACTCGCCCGGCGTGTACGGCATCATCACGCTCCAGCTGCTCGCGTCCATCGCCGTGCTGATCTTCATCCTCCGCAACCGCCACCTCGAACGGAAGTGGTACGTCCTCCCGGCGGCGATCTTCTCGATCGTGGCGATGACCGTGCTCCTGGCGATCCTCGTCACGACGATCGACTTCCTCACGGCGGCCGGGCCGGTGGTCAACGCGATCATCCTGACCGTGGTCCCGCTCGTCCTCGTGGCCGGCGCGGTGTACGCGGTGTACCTGCGGTCCGCCCATCCCGACCGGTACGCGCGCATCGGCGGCCAGGAGGCCGACGCGGTCGACGCCGCCGACGCGACCGACGCAGCGGAGACGGCGGTGGCGCGATGACGACGGAACGCATGGCCGAGACCGTGATCCTCGGCGGCCGCGTGATCACGATGGGCGAAGCGGATGTCGCGCCCGACGGCGCCACCGCCGTCGCCGTCGCCGACGGGCGGATCGTCGCGATCGGCGACCGCGCCGCCGTCGAGCGCCGCATCGGCCCGGACACCGTGGTGATCGACCTCCCCGGCGCCGCCATACTCCCCGGGTTCGTCGACAGCCACATCCACCCCGTGTTCGGGCTCGCGCTCACGCGCGGCGCCGACCTCAACGGCTGCCGCACGCTCGCCGAGGTCGAGCAGCGGCTCCGAGCCGAGCTCGAGACCCTCGGCGAGGACGACTGGCTCCTCGGGTGGGGCCTCGACCCGAGCGCGTTCGAGGGCACCGAGGTGACCAACCGGCTGCTCGACGAGGTCGCCCCGGGACGCCCGGCGTTCATCCGGCTGTTCGACGCGCACGCCGCGCTGGCGTCGACCCGCGCCCTCGAGATCGCCGGCTGCCGCGGCGACGAACGGTTCACCGACGGGTCGCGGGTCGTGACGGATGCGGACGGTCGCCCGACCGGCTACCTGCTCGAACTGCAGGCCATGGCGATCGTCGAGCCGTTCGTTCCCGAGCTCACCTTCGAGGACCGCGTGGAGGGACTGCACGAGGTCCTCACGCGCATGGCCCGCGCCGGCTTCACGGCCGGCCAGGTCCAGGACCTCGCACCCGGCACGCTCGAGCTCCTCCGCACCATCGAGGAGACCCGCGACCTTCCGATCCGCCTCCGGATGTCGCCGTGGTTCGAACCCGGCACGGCGGTCGAGGAGGTCGACCGGCTCGCACGTCTGCAGGGACTGCGCGGGCGCAGGTGGGTCGTCGAGGGTGTGAAGCTCATGATCGACGGGACGATCGACAACGGCACGGCCTGGCTGCACGAACCCGACTGCCTCGGCGAGTCGACGAAGTCCCTCTGGCTCGACCCCGAGCAGTACCGCGAGGCGCTCACCGAGCTCGACCGCCGCGGGATCCCGACGACGACGCACGCGATCGGCGATGCGGGCATCGACTTCGTCGTCCGGGCCATCGCGGGCCTCGCGCACCGCAACGCGACCCACCGCGTCGAGCACATCGAGACGATGACGGATGCCGCACTCGAGCTCTTCGCGTCATCCGGGATCACCGCCAGCATGCAGCCGACCCACTGCACCCTCTTCACGAGGGCGGACGGCACCGACAACTGGTCGACACGGCTCGGCGACGAGCGCGCCGCACGCGGGTTCCGGACGGGCGACCTCGTCCGCGCCGGCGTCCCGCTCGCGCTCGGCTCGGACTGGCCGATCGCGCCCAGCGACGCGGTCGGCATCCTCGCCGACGCCCGGCTGCGGCGCCCGCACGACGATCCCGACGCCGCCCCCATCACCCCCGAGCAGGCGCTCGACGCCGTCGACGCCGTCCGCGGGTTCACGACCCACCCGTACACGACCATCGGTCGGCGCGGCGGCGTGCTCGAGGTCGGCGCCGCCGCCGACCTCACGGTGCTCGACGCCGACCCGCTGACCGTCGATCCGGAGGAGCTCGGGCGGGCGCAGGTGCTGCTCACCCTGGTCGACGGCCGGGTCGTGGCCGACGCCACGGCGGTCGAGCACGCCGCACCCGAGCTCGCTCGCCGCTGATCCCCAGACCGATCGGGCCCGACGGCCCGCAATGAAGGAGTCTCCATGCGCATCGTCATCGCCGGCGCCGGCATCGGCGGCCTCGCGACCGCACTCAGCCTCGAGGCGGCGGGTTTCCGCGACATCCGCATCTTCGAACGGGCCGACCGGATCCGCGGCCTCGGCGTGGGCATCAACCTGCTGCCCCACGCCGTGCGCGAGCTGACCGAGCTCGGCCTCGCCGACCGCATCGCCGCGCTCGGGGTCGCACCGGCGACCCTCGCCTACGCGAACCGGTTCGGGCAACGCATCTGGAGCGAGCCGCGCGGCCTCGCGGCCGGCTACCGCTGGCCGCAGCTGTCGGTCCACCGCGGTCGCCTGCAGCTCGCCCTGCTCGACGCGGTCCGCGAGCGCTTGGGCGAGATCGTGCACCTCGGTCATCGTCTCGTCGGCGTCGACGATGGCGACGGGACCGCGACGGCACGGTTCGCGACCTCGTCGGGCGACGTCGACGTGGAGGCCGACGTGCTGGTCGGCGCCGACGGAATCCACTCGGCGCTGCGCGCCATCCGCTACCCGGACGACGGCGACCCGGTCTGGAGCGGCCTGACCCTGTGGCGCGGCACCGCGGTGATCGCCCCCTTCCTCGACGGGCGCACCATGGTCATGGCCGGCGACGGCGACCAGAAGTTCGTCGCCTATCCGCTCGAGGAACCGGGCGCCGACGGCCGCCAGCGGGTGAACTTCATCGCCGAGCGACGCGGCACGGGCAGTCCGGACGCCGACTGGAATCGAGCGGTCGACCCGGCGCCCATCGTCGAGCTGTTCCGCGACTGGCGCTACGACTGGCTCGACGTGCCCGGAACGATCGCCGCCGCGGAGGAGATCCTGGAATACCCGATGGTGGATCGCGACGCCCTGCCCCGGTGGAGCGTCGGGCGCACCACCCTGCTGGGCGACGCCGCGCACGCCATGTACCCGAACGGGTCGAACGGCGGTTCGCAGGCCATCCTCGACGCCCGCACCCTGGCGTACCACCTGGCGACCGCTCCCTCCGTCGACGCCGCGCTCGACGCGTACGACGAGGCGCGGCGACCCGCCACCGCGAGACTGCTCGAGATGACCCGGCAGACCGGGCCCGAGCAGGTCATGCTGCTCGCTCGCGAGCGCGCACCGCACGGCTTCGATCGCATCGACGACGTGATCCCGCAGGCCGAGCTCGAGCGGATCGCCGCCGACTACAAGGCCGCCGCCGGCTTCCATCCCGATGCCCTGAACGCCCGATCCTCGCTCACCGTGGCACTGGAGCCCCGATGACCCACGCACCGACCGTCCCGACCCTCGAGCCGGCCTTCGACGTGGTCGTCGACCTGGGTCCGCCAGCCGACCACGGGCGCACTCGCGCGGGCCACCGCCGAATCATCCCGATCGTGGGCGGGGCGGTCTCCGGGGGTCTCGATGCCGAGATCCTGGCGGGCGGCGCCGACTGGCAACTGGTCCGCGACGATGGTGCGATCGAGGTCGACGGCCGCTACAGCGCACGAACGCCGGAGGGCGAGCTGCTCTACCTCCAGGTCCGCGGCATCCGCACCGGCCCGGTCGACGTGCTGGCGGCGCTGCTCGCCGGCGACGACGTCGCGCCCGATCGCTACTACTTCCGCACGGTCATCACGATCGAGACGGATGCCGCGGCGCTCGCGCACTTCGAGCACGCCGTGTTCGTCGCCTCGTGCATCCGCGACGCCGACGCCGTGCGCTATTCCGCCTACCGCGTGACCTGATCCCGTGCGGCGCCGACCGGTTCGGTCGACGCGATCACCCGACCGAGTGCCCGGACGGCCGGCGCCCCGATCGGATGCGAGCGAGGATCAGCCGCGGAAGCGCCGCGATCTGCGTCGCCAACCCGTCGTGCGCCGCGGCGTGGCGCTCGCGGTAGCGGCCGATGCCGATGATCGCGACGCCGAGCAGCAGGAACGCGACCAGGATGCCGCCGATGTACATGAACGTCGAGTCGTAGCCGGCGACGTGCGGGTCGAGGAACCCGTACGGGTACCACCACTCCGCGCTGCCGTCGGGGTTCGGGACGAGTTCGCCGCGGATCATCGTGTACACCGTCCAGGCGAGCGGGTAGCTGACGATCACCGCGAGTGCCCGCCACGGGAGCCCGCGGCGGCGCGAGGCGAACAGCAGGTCGAGCACGAAGTAGAGCGGGAGCACCACGTGGAGCGTCTCGGTCGCCCACGAGTCCAGGTTCGCGACCCAGAGCGGGTCGGTCGCGGCGATCGCGGCCGGCTCCCCGCGCAGCAGCACGTTGAACACGACGCCGAGCAGGATCACCGGCCCCGTGACCGCGGCGATCGCGATCGCGATGCCGACCGGCTCGGGCGACGTGCCGCGATGCCGACGCATCCAGTGCGCGGCGACGCTCAGCACGACCACGCTGAGGATCGAGGACACGATCGTGAACATGCTGAAGTAGTTCGCCAGCACGAGGCCGAGATCCTGGCCGTCGCGCATCGCGCGATCGATGTTGACCAGCAGTCCGGCGAGGACGCCCGAACCCGCGACCATCGCGGCGGCAACCCTGAACCATACCCAACGCATGAGACCCCCCAGTACAGATGCGACGAGTTCGGGTTGGGTCAGGTGTACTCCTCGCTGCGACGCTGCGGTCGAAGTTTGGCGCCAAGACTGAGGAAATCTCGACGCAGGCGATCGATCGTTGGCGGATCTCGCCAAAATGGTGGGGTCTAGAGCGCGATCCCGCGCGAGCGGAGGTCGTCCGCGAACGCCTGCCGCAGCTCGTCGTCGACCTCGAGCTCGGCGGAAGCGATGGAGTCGAGCACCGACTCGACCCGAGTGGAGCCGATCACGGGCCAGGCACCCGGCATCGCGTCGCACATCGCGGCGAGCGCGGCGCGGTGCACCGAGACGCCTCGTACGCGGGCGACGCCGGCGACGTGCGGCACGTGCGTCGCGAGCGGGTCGGCCCTGGGGCCGCCGAACGGCGCGTAGGCGAGGAACGGGATGCCGGCATCGACGCAGGTGCGGTATTCGTCGGCGGCGTCGATCCCGAGGGCGAATCGGTTCTCCACGGCGTCGAGCGTCGTGATGGCTCGCGCTCGGTCGAGCTGTTCGACGGTCGCGTTCGACAGCCCGATCGCCTCGACGACGCCCTCGTCGCGCAGCGCGGCGAGTTCGCGGACCGACGCGTCGAGGTCGTCGACCCGATCGGTCCGGTGCAGCAGCAGGAGCGATGGCGGGGCGCCGAGCACCTCTCGGCTGCGGAGCGCGTCGGCGCGCACGCGCTCGGCGCTGGTGTCGGAGTCCCACGCCGCACGACCCAGCCTGAAGTGCCCGGCCTTGGTGATGATGGGCAGGTCGGGCCGCTGCTCGCGCGCGGCCTGCGCGATCCGCTCACCCGCGGCATCGTCATCGACCGTCGCGTAGGCGCGCGCGGTGTCGATCGCGAGCACGCCGGCGTCGACGGCGGCGCGCACGACCTCGAGCGCGTTCGCGATGGTCGCGCCCTCCTTCAGCACGAGTGAGGCGACGCCCAGGACGACTCCGCGGCCGTCGAGCACGAAGCCCATCAGCGTGCGCCCCGCGCGCACATCCTGCGCCGCCGCGTCCCGTCCATGGTCAGAGCGTAGAAGCCGTCGCTCCGTCGTGTCGAGGCCTCGCCGGCGACATCCGCTCATGCACCGACTGGCAGACTGGAGGGCGACCGTCGGACGGCTGCGAGGAGATCGAGAACCGTGATCACGGATGCCGCGCGGGCCCTCCTGGCCGAGCGCCACCTCGCGACGCTCTCGACCATCGACCGGCGCGGCCGCATCCACTCCGTGCCGGTCGGGATCACCTACCTCGACGGCATCGTCCGGGTGATCGGCAGTCGCGGGTCGCAGAAGTTCCTCAACGCCGAACGCAGCGGGCGGGCGAGCGTGAACACGGTCGACGGTGCGCGGTGGATCAGCTTCGAGGGCCCGGTCCGGATCCTGACGGACGAGGAGTCGGTCGCGTTCGCCGTCGGGCTGTACGCCGCGAGGTACCGGCAGCCGCGCCCCAACCCGCAGCGCGTCGTGCTCGAGCTGACGGTCGAGCGCGTGCTCGGGTCGGCGGGCATGCGGCCGGGTGCCGCGTCCGACCGCTGAGGCTCCCGCACCATCCGTCGAGCTCACTCGACCCGCGCCCCACGGTCCTCGAACTGGGGGCACCGGAGGCCCGTGCGACGATTCCATTCGCCGCCGCCCGCTGGCATCATCGTGACATGGCATCATGGCCGAGGCTGATGAGATGACCTCGCCGTTGCCGCTGGTCGGTCGAGACGAGGAACGCTCGCAACTCGACCGCCTGCTGCAACCGGGCGGCCCATTCGTGGTCAATGTCACCGGCCCGGAGGGTGTCGGCAAGTCGGCGCTGGTGGAGCGCGTGCTCGAGCGCACCGCAGGTCGCTTCGCCGACGTCCAGCACCTCGAACTGCGAACCGAGGGCATCGGTGACGTGATGCCGGCCGTCCGGAGCTTCACGGCCCGCATGCCGGTGTCGCTCCCGGTCGGGAACCGTGATCGGTCGTTGCTGGTGATCCATCGGGGCGATCCGCTCGCGTCGCAGGCCGAGTCGCTCGTGCGACTCGCCGCACAGGACGGCGCCCTCACCGTGCTCGTCGAATCGGTGCCGGAGCTCCGTGCACCCGGCTGCGCTCCCGTGCTCGTCGGTCCGCTCGATGCGGATGCCGCTGCGCAGCTGTTCCGGCAGGCCGCCACGAGCGTCGGGGTCGACGTCGGCGACGGACCGGAGGTCGACGACCGCATCCGTCGGATCTGCTCGTCGGTCGACGGCAACCCGCTCGCGATCGAGCTCGCCGCCTGCCGTCTGCCGTTCATCCCGCTGACCCACCTCGACCCGCTCCTGTCGGATCCCCGCCGTGCCCTCGACGTGCTCACCGCCCCGATCGGTGGGGGTGATCGCGCGCGCGGGGTGCGCGATGCGGTCATGGCGACCCACGAGATGTCGTCCGCCGCGGCGCGGCGGTTGCTGGAGCTGCTCTCGGTGTTCGCGGGTCCGTTCGCGATCGAGGCCGTCGAAGCGGTCTGCGAGGGCCTGGTCGCATCGTGCTACAACCCGCTCGGCGAACTCCTCGACCTGCGATTGGCCGAGCTGGATTCGGCGACGACGCTCGGCCGGTACCGGCTCAGTCGACTCGTCCAGGGTTTCGCACGCGAGCGGCTCGAGGCGTCCGGGCACGCCTCCGAAGCGCGCGATCGCCACGCCCGCCACTTCTCGGACCGGGCCCGTCGTGCGGCGGAGGCGGTCGAGGACGCCGACGAGGACGCCGCACTCGCGATCATGGGCGAGGACTTCCCGGAGTGCCTGCACGCGCTCCACTGGCTCATCGAGCACGACCCCGCGACGGCGCTCCGCCTCGCGGCCGACCTCGGCTGGGAGGCGCAGCGGCGCGGAACGGGCGATCGACTGCTGCACCTGCTGCGGCATCTCCTCGACGCGCCGGGCGCCGGCGATCCGAACGCGCGGCGCGACGCGCTCATCTGGTCGGCGCAGCTCGAGAGCCTGACGCCCGATGCCCAGGACAAGGCCGAGCTCATCGCGGCTCGGGTGGCCGAGGCGCTCGCCCTCGCCCGCGACTCGGGCGCGCCGTTCCCCCTCCTCATGGCGCTGCGCAGCCAGTTCCTGGCCGTCTCCGCCACCCGCGACGTGCCGGCGGCCTTCGCGGCATGCGCCGAGGGGATGCGCCTCGCCGGGGAGCTCGGGCATACGCGGTGGACCGGTCGATTCGAGGTCTCCGCGAGTTCGATGTACGGCAATCTCCGCCGCTACGACGAGGCGGCCGGGCTCGCGACCTCGGGACTCGCACGGGCCATCCGCTCCGACGACCGGCGCACCGTGGTCTTCGCAGCCCTGGTACTGCACTCCCTCCCGTCAGGCACCCTGCCCGATCAGGGCGACCGCCTTCGCCTCGAGGACGTGTTGGACATCGCCCGCGACCTCGAGGACACGCCGCGCGAGCTGCACGTGCTCGCCGCGCTCGCCCTCTCGGCGGTCGACCGCGGCGACGCCGCGGCGGCCGCGTCATGGCTCACCATGCGTCAGTCCGCCCTGCGCCGGGTCGACCTCCTGAACGGCCTGACGGTCTCGGTCATGCTCGCCGCGCTCATCGCCGACCTCCGCGGCGACCACCGCCGCGGAGCGCGGCTGCACGGCGCCATCGCCTCGCACGTCGACGCGATCCTGGCGCTCGCCGCACCGGAGCACGGCGAGCGGTACCGGCGAGCAGTCGATCGGTTCCGCGCGACGCTCGGCGCGGACGAGTTCGCCGCAGCCGTCGCGGGCGGGCAGGTGCTCGACCGTGAGCAGACGCTGGGAGAACTCGGGGCGTGCCTGCGGCGGATCGCGGACGTGCCGACGCCTGCCGAGGGCGCGGCCTCCCCGACCACGGCGACCGCGCCGCTGACGGCGCGCGAACTGCAGGTGCTCGAACTGCTGACGCGCGGTCTCCGGAACAAGGAGATCGCCACCGAGCTGCGCATCACCCCGAAGTCGGTCATGCACCACACGAGCGCCGTGTATCGCAAGCTCGGCGTCCGCACTCGTGCCGAGGCCGCCACGAAGGCGGCGACGAGCGGGCTGGTGCGGCTGGACTGAGCCCGCCCGATGGGCGACTGCTCGACGGGCCCCGGACGAGGCGGGCAAATGCCCGATGCCGACGCGGACGGCACCTCCTATCGTGACGGCGTTCGACACGCGCGTCGTCGACACGGCGACGCCTGGACCGGGAGGTTCACGATGAAAACGCTCGCAACCCACGTGGCCGCCGCAGCGGTCGCCGCCATGGCGCTGGCGGCCGGAGTGACGCCCGCGGTGGCGGCCGATGGGGTCCCGGAGACGATCCTCTTCGACGAGTGGTACTACTCGGCGCCCGTCGGCGAGGACATCGCCGAGCCGATCAGGGCCGTCGTCGAGGACGAAGCGGGGCAACCGGTGGCCGGGGCGGAGGTGACCCTCTCCGTCCAACCCGACCCGTGGAAGGGCGCGAGCGTCACGCTCGACTCGTACACCGCGGTCACCGACGCATACGGCGCGATGGTGGTGCATGCGACCGCCGGTGACGTCGGCGGGCGCGCCCTGCTCCGTGCCGAGGTCGCCGGGGGCGTCACGACCTCCGCGTGGATCGTCGCACGACCGCCGGGCTTCCGACCGGGCGAACAACTCGCCGATATCGATGCCGAGGGCGAGGACGGCGCTCGCCACAACCTCCGCGACACCGTGCAGAAGGGCACGTACACCATCGTCGACGTCTGCGCAGGATGGTGTCCTCCGTGCCGCGACTTCGCGCCCCTGTTGCGCGATGCGAGTGCGAAGCTCGCGGCCGAGTACAAGGTGGACCTCGCGATCGTGACGGTGCTCCAGCAGGGTGTGAATGCCAGCGCACCGAGCACGCGATCGGACGCCGTCGCATGGAAGGATTCCCTCGAACTGACGAACACCGTGCTGCACGCGGAGGGCGACGCCGACACCGATCTCGCCCGTGCCGCCGAGTTCTTCCTGCTGGACGACGACGCCGACGTGGGCCAGGCGGTTCCCACGAGCCTGCTCGTCGGACCCGACGGCACGATCCTCGACCGTGTGATCGGAGCCCAGGCGAGCGTCGAGGAGATCATCCAGCGCGTCCTCGACAACGGGGCGAAGGCGCACCTCCCGAAAGCGCCCAAGCCCGAGAAGCTGACGACCGGAGAGCGGGTCACCGCCACCCTCGACGGGGACTCCGCATCGGTCGTCTTCGCTCCCTCGGGCACCCAGCAGTACGAGCAGACGCCGCTCGGCATTCTCGGACTTCGGCCGGACGACGCCGATCCGTCGATCGCGGTCCGGAACTTCTCGTTCTTCGAACCGTCGGGTCTTCCTTCGTCGGGCGAACTGACACTCTCGCTCGAGCGCCTCGATCGCAAGGACGCGAAGCAGCGGCTCACGTCGAGCTCACTCTTCGTCTGGGTGATCGGACTGCTCGCCCCGGGGGACTTCGATCACTATGCCGGTGCGTGGGTCGAGCTCCCCGCGACATCCGTGAAGGGCGTCACCACGGTCGAGATCGATCTGGCCGCGGTGCGCGGACCATACGAGCAGGCGTTGCGCTCGGGCGAGTACGAAGACTACGGCACGCTCGGTGAACTGACCGACGCGGATATCGACGCGCTGGTGGCGAACATCGCCGGAGTGGAGGTGCAGGCCACGTTCGCCCGGAAGTGACGGCTCGTCCCGACGCGGGCTCCCCCTACGATGGCCGGATGTCCCTCTTCGACCACATCGGCATCTCCGTCGACGACCTGCCTCGCGCCATCGCCCAGTTCGACCCGGTGATGCAGGCGCTCGGGTGCACACGGCTCGACGGCGACAACGGAGCCTCCTGGCACAGGGGCGAGGAGGAACTCATCCTCATGCCCGCCCGCGAACCCGGCACCGGCCCCCACCGCCACGGCCGGGTCGGATGGCAGCACCTCGCGTTCGCCGTCGAGTCGCGCGAGGAGGTCGACCGGCTGCACGCGATCGCGATGGGGGCCGGCTGGACCGCCGTCCGCGAGCCGAAGCACTACCCGCGCTTCAACGACCGCTACTACGCGTCGTTCATCGAGGACGACAACGGCATCCGACTGGAGTTCATGTACAACCCGCCGCGAGAGCCCGCGGCCGGCTGACGCCGCGCTACCCCACCGGTCGGAGGAACCGCAGCACCGACCCGCGCGACTCGGCGATCAATGGCCCGAGCGCGGCGTTGAACACCGCCCCGTGGGGCTCGGCGAGATGCGATTCGAACGCGACCGCGTCACGGTACGACTCCACCACGACGAAGCGACGACCCTCGACGCGAGGGGCCGCGGCATCCTTCGCGACCACGGGCGGATCGATGACCGAGTACGAGTCGAAGACGAGGCACCCGGGCTCGGCGCGGACCGCGACCGCCAGGTCGGCGAGCAGCGCCTCGACCTCCTCCTCCCGTCCGGGAAGTGCCGTGAACTCGGCGACGAGATCGACCGGTCCACCGTCGTCGGCCGCCGTCATCCCTTGCTCGCCCCCGTCATGATCGCGACGGCGTCGGTCATCGTGTGCGACTGCGGCGTGATCGTCGCGGCGCGCTTGCCGAGCCGCTGCACGTGGATCCGGTCGGCCACCTCGAACACGTGCGGCATGTTGTGCGAGATGAGGATGACGGGGATCCCCCGGTCGCGGAGGCTCATGATGAGCTCGAGCACCTGGTTGGACTCCCGGACGCCGAGCGCCGCCGTCGGCTCGTCGAGCACGACGACCTTCGAACCGAAGGCCGCGGCGCGCGCGACCGCGACGGCCTGCCGCTGGCCGCCCGACAGGTTCTCGACGGGGACCGTGACGTCCTGGAGCGTCGAGATGCCGAGCGAGGTGAGCTCCGCTCGCGCGCTCTCGCGCATGCCCTTCTGGTCGACCAACCGGAAGACCGACCCGAGGATGCCCTTCCTCCGGATCTCGCGTCCGAGGTACAGGTTCGACGCGACATCCAGTGCCGGCGAGACGGCGAGGTTCTGGTAGACGGTCTCGATGCCCGCGGCGCGCGCATCCTGCGGGCGCTTGAAGTGCACCTCGCGACCGTCCAGCCAGATCTGCCCCTCGTCGGGGATCTCCGCGCCGGTCAGGCACTTGATCAGCGTGGACTTGCCGGCGCCGTTGTCGCCGATCACGGCGAGCACCTCACCGGGGTACAGCTCGAGGCTGACGCCGTCGAGACCGACGACGCGTCCGAAGGTCTTGACCAGCCGGCGCGCGCGGAGGATCGGCTGCCGGCCGTCCTCGGCGGCGTCGCCCTGCGCGGCGGTCTCGTTCACGGTGTCCTGGGCGCTCATGCGCGTACCTTCCTGATCCACTGGTCGACGGAGACGGCGACGACGATCAGCACGCCGACGGCGAAGGTCTGCCACAGCACGTCGAGCCCGGCGAGCGCGAGCCCGTTGCGGAACACACCGACGATGAGCGCACCGAGCAGCGTGCCCCACACCGTGCCGCGACCGCCGAAGAGGCTCGTGCCGCCGATGACGACGGCGGTGATCGAGTCGAGGTTGAGGTCGGCGCCCGCGTTCGGGGATGCGGCGTTGGAGCGGCCGATCTGGATCCATGCGCCGATCGCGATGATCGCACCGGCCGCGAGGTAGACGCCCATGAGCACCCGGTTGACGCTGATGCCGGCGAGCCTCGCGGACTCCCGGTCGTCGCCCACGGCGTACACGTGGCGGCCCCACGCGGTCTTGTGCAGCACGTACGCCACGACGACGTAGAGCAGCAGCATCATGAGCACGCCGACCGTGATGTTCACGCCGAACACGGGCAGGATCGCGCCGGTCCACGTCAACAGCTCCGGCATCTCGCCGCCGCGCACGGTCGCCCCGCCCGAGTAGAGCAGGGTGAGCGCGATGAAGATGTTCAGGGTGCCGAGCGTGACGATGAACGGCGGCAGCTTGAGCCGCGTCACGAGGGCGCCGTTGAGCGCACCGGCGGCCATGCCGACGACGAGGCCGAGGAACAGTCCGAGCACTGCGGGCAGGCCCATCTGCACGGTGGTCTGCGCGATCACCATCGAGCTGAGGACCATGACCGCACCGACCGAGAGGTCGATGCCGGCGGTCAGGATGATCAGCGTCTGCGCGACGGCGAGCGTGCCGACCACGGCGACCTGCTGGGTGATGAGCGAGAGGTTGGTGGGGTTGAGGAATCGCTCGTTCAGCAGTCCGAACACGATGACGGCGACGACCAGGACGATGGCCGGGCTGATCGCGGGGTACCGGTGCAGCGTGTTGCGGATGCGGCTGAGCGGGGTGGTGCGGTCGAGGAACTCCTCGGCCAGGTCGAGCGCCGATGTGGGCGGCTCGGTCGTGTGCTGAGTCACGTGGGCTCCGTTCGGATGGATCTGAAGAGGCGGAACGAGGGGTGGGCGGTGCGGGCCGGCGTCCGGCCGACGAGGGGGCGCGTCATCCGTGCCGGCCCGCACCGCTCACGCGGTCACCGGGTCAGCCCCAGCAGATCTCGCTCGCCTCGGCGGTGTCGATCGACTCGACGCCGTCCTGCGGGTCATCGGTGACGAGCGCGACGCCGGTGTTGTAGAAGTCGAGGCCCTCGCTGACCTCGGGGGTCTCGCCGGTGGTGACGAGGTCGTAGATCGCCTGCACGCCGAGCTCGGCCATCTTCAGCGGGTACTGCTGGCTGGTCGCGCCGATGATGCCCTCGGTGACGGCGTCGACGCCGGCGCATCCGCCGTCGACCGACACGACGATCAGGTCGTCGGTGCTGCCCGCCGCCTTGAACGCCTCGTAGGCGCCGTACGCCGCGGGCTCGTTGATCGTGTACACGACGTTGATGTCGGGGTTCTTCGAGAGCAGGGTCTCAGCCGCGGTGCGGCCGCCGTCCTCGGCGCCCTGAGATGCCTCGTTGCCAACGATCTCGTAGTCGCCGCCGGAGTAGGTGCCCGTCGACGCCTCGTCGCCGTTCGCGGTCTCGTCGGCGAGGTCGATGCCCATGCCGTCGAGGAAGCCCTGGTCGCGCGCCACGTCGACCGAGACGACCTTGTCGTCGAACAGGTCGATCATCGCGATGGTGGCCTTCTCGCCGTCGAGCTTCGCCGCGGCCCACTTCCCGATCTCCTGGCCGGCGAGGTAGTTGTCGGTCGCGAAGGTGATGTCGACGGACTCGGGGTCGCCGGGCGGCGTGTCGAGCGCGATCACGTAGAGGCCGGCGTCGCGGGCCTTGACGAGGGCGTCTTCGACAGCCGGGCCGTTCGGCGTGATCAGGATGCCGGCGTCGCCGCGCGAGATCGCGTTCTCGATGGCCTGGATCTGCGAGTCCTCATCGCCGTCCTCGGAGCCGGCGGCGAGGGTCAGCTCGACGCCGAGTTCGTCGGCGATCTCCTCGGCGCCCTGCTGCATGGCGACGAAGAAGGGGTTCGTGTCGGTCTTGGTGATGAGCGAGACGCTGATCGTCTCCTCGTCGCTCGCGCCGCCGGCGTCGCCCGACGAGGCGCATCCGGTGAACGCGAGGGCGGCGGTCGCGGTGATCGAGCCGGCGACGAGCAGTCGGCGGCGGAACGCGCCGGGGCGTGCGTGATTCATCGGTGAATCTCCTCCTGGTGTGGGGGCCATCGTCGCCCGTTTGACAACGATGTCAGAGCAGGTCTAGCGGAAGTCGATGTGTATAGTCAAGATCAACCCGCTCATTGGAGATCGAATCGTGACACCGTTGTCAACCGGTGGTCCGGCGCCCGACCCCGCCCGCGCCCGACCCACCATGCGGCACGTCGCCGCGCTCGCCGGCGTCGGCATCAAGACCGTTTCGCGGGTCATCAACGGCGAGCCGAACGTCGCGCCGGCGACGGCGGCCAAGGTGCTCGCGGCCGCCCGCAGCCTCGACTACGAGCCCGACCTGTCCGCCGGCAATCTGCGTCGTGCCGACGGCCGTACCCGCACCCTCGGGCTGCTCGTCAGCAGCGTCGACAACCCGTTCGCCGGCGCCATGCACCGCGCGATCGAAGACGCCGCGCTCGAGCGCGGCGTCGCCGTCTTCGCCTCCAGCCTCGACGACGACCCCGACCGCGAGCAGGAGGCGGTGTCGGCGTTCCTGCGCCGGCGCGTCGACGGGCTGATCCTCACCACCATCTCCGAGAGCCAGCACTATCTCGCGCCCGAACTGCGCCGCGGCACGCCCGTCGTCTTCGTCGACCGGGAGCCGGCGGGGGTGAGCTCCGACACCGTGGTCAGCGACAATCGCGAGGGCGCGGCGATCGCGACCCGTCACCTGCTCCGGCACGGTCACCGGCGGCTCGCCTTCCTCGGCGACCGCGCGGGCATCCAGACCGCGCAGGAACGCCGCCGGGGGTTCCTCGAAGAGCTCGGCGGATCGGGTATCGCGACCCGCGACATCCCGCTGGCCGACGGCCTGCACGACGAGGAGTCCGCGCGACGGGCGACGCTCGCGCTCTTCTCCTCCGACCACCCGCCCACGGCGATCTTCTCGAGCCAGAACCTCGTGACCATCGGCGCGATCCGCGCGCTGCGCGAGCTCGGCCGCCATCACGACGTCGCGCTCGTCGGATTCGACGACGTGCCGCTGGGCGACCTGCTCGAGCCCGGCGTGACGGTCGTCGCACAGTCGCCCCAGGAGATCGGCCGCATCGCGGCCGATCGGGTCTTCGCACGGCTCGACGGCGATGACTCCCCCGCCCGCCGCACGATCGTCCCCACCCACCTCATCGAACGCGGCTCGGGAGAGATCCCGCCCCGCCAGGAAGGCTGAGATGTCCCCCTCCGCACCCGACCGCACCCACGTCGTCGTCATCGGCGACGCCCTCATCGACGAACTCCGCGACCCGACCGGATCGCGCGAGTTCGTGGGCGGCGCGGCCCTCAACGTCGCGGTCGGGCTGTCGCTGCTCGGCGAACGGACCACGCTGGTCGCCATGCTCGGCGACGACGAGCCCGCCGCACGCATCCGCGCCTTCCTCGACGGCTTCGGAGTCGCCCTCGTCGCAAGCCCGTCGGCGCTCGGCACCTCGCGGGCGGTCTCCGATCGGTCCGACGGCGGCGAACCGCGATACGAGTTCAACGAGGCCGCGCAGCATCGGCAGCTCTCCTTCGACGAGCCGACCCGAGTCGCACTCGCCGACGCCGACCTGGTGGTGGTGAGCTGCTTCCCGTTCGACGACGACGAGCAGGTCCAGGCACTCCTCGACGCGATCGACGATCCGGAGCATCGGCTCGTCGTCGACGGCAATCCGCGTTCGGGCATGCTGCACGACCGCGAGCGATTCCTCGCCAACTTCGAGCGCGTGGCCGCCCGCTCGCTGCTCGTGAAGGCCGGTGACGAAGATGCGGCGCTCCTCGCCGGCGAGTCCCTGGCCGATTTCGTCGATCGGCTGCGGGCGACCGGCGGGGCGACGGATGGCGCGGGCGACGACGGCCGCGTCGGCCCCGCGGTGCTCGCGACCGCCGGGCGCGACGGCGCAGCGGTGCATCACGGCGCTCTCGACGTGCACGCCGACATCGTGAGCCTGCCCGGCCCGGTGATCGACACCATGGGAGCCGGCGACGCCACGCTCGCCGCGATCGTCCACCGGATCGCACAGGACGGGCTGCCCGAGACGGCCACCGCGTGGGGGGCGGCGCTCGGCGAGGCGATGACGATCGCGGCCGCGACCGTGCGGCACGAGGGCGCCCTGCTGCGCACCGCCGACGAGTCCGCACCGGTCGTCGGCTAGCGGGGACCGCGGCTCGCCGGATCGACGTCCACGACCGGACGCACGCCGCGCGCCGCCGCGCTCGCCCGGCGCGCGTGCGAGCCCGCGCGCGGGAGCGCGATCACTCCAGCGCGCCATCGAACGTCCCGTCGCGCGCCGCCGCCGCGCCGTCCGTCCGACCATCGCCGCGCCGTCCGTCGAGCCATCCGCCGCGCCGGCCCGAACACCGGGCTTGAATTGTCCGCCGGACACTGCGTAGCATCCCCCGCAGTTTCTGACAACGATGTCACTGCCGATGGCAGGACCGCGCAATGAAGGGCGAACCAGTCGATGACGACGGTATCAAGATGGAGAAGCTGGGCGGCCGTGGCGGCCGTCGTGGCGATGGCGACGGTCGGGAGCGTCTCCGCCGTGGCGGCCGAGACGACGGATCCGGCCGACGAGCAGTACCGGCCGTACCTGCACTTCTCCCCCGAGGAGAACTGGATGAACGACCCCAATGGCCTCGTCTACGACGACGGCACGTGGCACCTGTTCTTCCAGCACAACCCGTACGGCACCCGGTGGGGCAACATGAGCTGGGGCCACGCGACGAGCAGCGACCTCGTGCACTGGGAGGAGCAGCCGATCGCGATCCCGCAGACCTTCGACGAGAACGGCGCCGCGATCGAGGACATCTTCTCGGGCTCCGTCGTCGTCGACGAGGGGAACACGAGCGGCTTCGGCACCGCCGAGGACCCGGCGATGGTCGCGATCTACACGAGCGCCTACACGCCCGCCCACCCGACGCATGCGGGCATCCAGGCGCAGTCGCTCGCCTACAGCACCGACGACGGGCAGACCTGGACCAAGTACGAGGGCAACCCCGTGCTCGACCGCGACTCGGCGAACTTCCGCGACCCGAAGGTGATCCGATACACCGAACCCGAGTCGGGCGAGTCGTACTGGGTCATGGTCGCGGTCGAGGCGCTCGAGTACAGGGTCGTCATGTACCGCAGCGACGACCTGAAGCACTGGACCCACCTCAGCGACTTCGGGCCGGCCAACGCGACGGGCGGCATCTGGGAGTGCCCCGACCTGTTCCCCATGGCGGTCGACGGCGACCCGGAAAACGTCAAGTGGGTGCTCGTCGTGAACCTCAACCCGGGAAGCGTCGCGGGCGGCTCAGGCGGCCAGTACTTCGTCGGCGAGTTCGACGGCACGACGTTCACCTCCGAGAGCACGGTCACGGATGACGCGCTCCCGCCGGGCGACGTGTTCGCGTCGTTCGACGACGGCACCTGGGGCGACTGGACGGTCGGCAACGAGCCCGGCAACTGGAAGGACGGCCCCTGGGGCCTCGCCCCCGCGACCGGCACGCTGCCCGGCCAGAACCCGGTCTCGGGCTTCGTCGGCGCGGGCCTCGTCAACGGCTTCAACGACGGCGACTGGCCGGTCGGCACGCTCGAGTCGCCGACCTTCACGATCGAGCAGGACCACGTCAACCTGCTCGTCGGCGGCGGCAACCACCCGCACGTCGACGGCACCCAGCTCGGCAACGAGCCGCCCGCCGGTCGCCTGCTGTTCGACGGGTTCGAGTTCGCCGACGGCACGACCCTCGCCGACACCGGCTGGGAGATCACGGGCGACTTCGCGACCGAGCCGTGGCGGAATCCCTCGATCGCGGGCGGCGACTACTACCTCGGCCAGAAGCGCCTGAACACCTTCGAGGCCGGCCCGAAGGGCGACGACAACCTCGGCGACCTCACCTCGCCGGCGTTCGCGATCGAGCCGGGCGACGACCACCTCTCCTTCCTCGTCGGCGGCGGCAAGCGCCTCAACGGCACGCTCGAGGTGCGCCTCATCGTCGACGGCGAGGTCGTGCGCACCGCGACCGGCCCCGAGGCCGGCCAGCTCAACTGGCAGTCGTGGGACGTCTCGGAGTTCGCCGGAAGCGAGGCGCGGTTCCAGGTCCACGACGACGCGACGGGCGGCTGGGGTCACCTCACGGTCGACCACCTGGTGCTCGGCGCCACGCCTGCGACCCCGCGGTCGGACGAGACCTCCGTCAACCTCGTCGTCGACGGCGAGATCGTGCGCACGGCCACGGGCCGGAACAGCGAGAACCTCGACTGGGTGAGCTGGGATGTCGCCGAGTTCGCCGGCCACGAGGCATCCGTGCGGGTCATCGACAACAACCGGTTCGGCTGGGGCCACGTGCTCGTCGACCAGGTCATGTTCTCGGATGCCGCGGCCGCGCCGCGCATCGAGGGCTACGACTGGCTCGACTGGGGCCGCGACTACTACGCGACCGTGTCGTTCTCGAACGCACCCGACGACCGCCGGGTCATGCTCGGCTGGATGAACAACTGGGACTACGCGAACGACATCCCGACCGGGTCGTGGCGGAGCGCCATGGCACTCCCCCGCGACGTCGAGCTCGTGAGCACCGAGCGCGGCCCGCGGCTCGCGCAGCGCGTCGTGCCCGAGTTCGCCGAGCTCGAGCGGCCCGACGTCGCGTACACGGACGGCGCGCGGGCGATCGCCGACGGCGACGAGACGCTGCCGGTGGCCGGCGACGTCGTGCGCATCGACGCGGTCGTCGCACCGGGCGACGCCGACTTGGTGGGCCTCAACGTGCTGGGCGACGACGAGTCCGCGACCCGGATCGGCTGGGACGCGGCATCCGCCCGCCTCTTCGTCGACCGCCGCGACTCGGGGAACACGGGCTTCCACCCGGCGTTCGCGTCGTTCGACGACGCCCCCGTCGCGCTCGCGGACGGCAAGCTCGCGCTGACGGTGTACGTCGACCGCGCCTCGGTCGAGGTGTTCGCCGACGGCGGCCGCACGACGATCACCGACCAGGTGTTCCCGAACGCGGGCGCCGACGCCATCGGGCTCTGGGCCGAGGGCGGCGACGCGTGGCTCGAGTCCCTGACCGTCACGCCCATGCACGGGGCGATGTACCGCGAGGCCGGGGCGGATGGCGCGACCGCCGCTCCGCCCGCGGCCCAGGTCACGGCGCTCACCGGCCCGCGCAAGGGCCCGGACGCCGACGGCGACTTCGAGATCAAGGTGAAGGTCGGGTTCGGCGAGCCGACCACCGTGGTGAGACTGCTCGAGGACGGGCGCGTGATCGACCGCGAGTACCGCACCGCCGAGTCGCAGCGGACGTTCTCGTTCCTCGTCGAGGGCGCCTCGCCCGGCGAGCACCGCTACGCGATCGAGTTGGAGAACTCGGCCGGCGTCACCGACGGGGGCGAGCACGTCGTGACGGTCGCCGGCTGAGCCGGAGCGGGCGGGATGCGGTGGTGCTGAGCACCGCATCCCGCCCGCGTGGTTCGGCGCTACTGCACCTTGCCGCCGGGGTTCACGGCGATGTTCGCCGGAATGTCGGCCCAGCCGCCGAGCCCGCCGTCGCCGTAGGAGTAGTCCACGGCCGACGAGGCGCCGTCGAGGTCGATCTTCACGGTCGGGGCGAGCGTGCCGCCGCGCACGAAGTCATCGTGCGTGCCGATCGTGTCGATGAACGACTGCACCAGGCCGCCGGGCATCACGTAGTGCGAGTACGCCTGGAAGTGGCCCGGGTGCTGGTTGTAGTCGGGGGCGAACGGCTGGCCGCCGGCGAAGTTGAGGTTCGTCGGGTTGCCGAGCGCGAGACCCGAGCCGTTGTTCAGCGGCTGGAAGTCGCTGCGGATGCCGTCGCCGACGAACGCGTAGACGCCCTCGGGGCCGTCGATGCCGGCCGCGTAGGTGCCGCGGTGGCTGATCGTGAAGAGGTATGCCTTGCCGTCCTTGAACACGTACTGCGGGCGCTCGGTCTGGTCGGTGACGCAGTTCGCCGAGAGCACGGGCGGCAGGAACTCCCACTCGGTGAGTTCCGTGTTCTTCGCCTTCGCGAGGCCGACGTTCGCGATCTGGTAGGTCGCGCCCGAGGCGTTGACCTCCTCGACCGTCTCGGCGTAGGGGTCGCCCTCCTGGTAGCCGAGGTCCTCCTCCGTGCAGTAGGCCTCTTCGCGCGGCATGGCCGTGTTGCCCTCGAAGACCATGTAGGTCTCGCCGGGGTGGTCCGGGTCCTCGAAGGTGAACGGGTCGCGGAAGTTGAAGAACTCGTTCTGCTCACCGGTCTGGTAGTACGTGCCGTCGGCCTGCAGGAGGTCGTGGACCTTGTCGAAGCCGGTGAAGCTGACGCCCTGCTTGTTCGAGTGCAGCTTGCCGACGCTCAGCGCGATCCGCGGGTCGTACGGCTTGATGTTGCTGCCGTCGGGGTTGCGGTAGAACGCGACGTCCGTGAAGAACAGCTTGATCTCGCCGCCCTTGAAGATGCGGGCCGAACCCGACCACTGGGTCTGGTGCGTGAACGACTGGTCCTCGAAGATCTCGCCGGTCACGCCCTCGTCGAAGACGAGGCCGCCGTACGTCCATCCGCCGTTCTCCGGGCGCTCCTCGACGGGAACATCCGCCGGACGGTAGAAGTAGCCGATCTTGGCGTAGTGGTGGCGCTCGTCGAAGCCGAGGCTGCGGTCGGCCACGAGCGAGAAGATGACCTCCCAGCCGTTGACGCTGTACTGGTTGCCGTCCTCGTCGGTCAGCGGCCAGGTGTCCCACACCCAGACCTCGCCGTTCGACATGTCCGGGAAGTCCTGCGGCACGGTCGGCATCGTGAGCGCCGCCGGCATCGAGTTCTCGCGCGAACCCGCGTCGGGGTCGGAGAGCCGCTTGATCTGACGGGCGTCGGCCCGGGTCCACTTCGCGGTGAAGTCGGCCTCGGGGTCGTACGCCTCCTGGGTGTGGATCGTCGGCTCGGGGCCGGGCTGGAGCTCGGTCTCGGCGACGGCGGCGGGCGCGCCGGCGACGAGCGCGCCGGCGAGCACGCCGGCCGCGGTGAGGCCTCCGATGAGGGGGCGCGCGATGCGCCGCGTGGATGTTGCCATGTTCGTGCCTTTCGTAGGGTGAACGGTCGAACGCGACCCTCCGCGGGCATCGGCCCGGGGTCCCATGGGTGCGCGGTCGGGGTCACGGCGGACGGTCGTCCGCCGGGGTCGGGTGGGCGCCGCGACGGCACCCGGCCCGGTCCGAACGGTCGGCGTCAGCCGATCCTCCGGTGGTCGTGGTCCGGCGTCGGCGCGTCGATGCGGTCGCCGGGCGTGCGGATGTCGCCGACGTGAGGCGTGCGGATGTCTCCGCCTCGCGGCGCGGCGCGGAGGCCGAGTGGTGTCGTGCGTGTGGTCTTCACGTTCGTCGCTTCCGGTGCGGGTACCCGTGGGCCCCTGGCGGTCAGGATCGAGCGAATCCTCGAGAACGTGGCGTCTGTGCTCCCCCGGCACAGGAACCTATGCGGATACTGACAACGATGTCAACCCCGCAGTCCGCAGGCCGATGCGCCGTGCATGCGCATGCAAATCCCCAGATCAGCAGCAACGCACCGATGGTCGCGCTTCCACGAGATCGGATGGCGCGCTGACATTTGCAAATCGTTTTGCAGCACGCTACCGTTGCCGACGATTCCTCGAGTGGCGTGCTGCGCTCCTCCCCGAACACGACTCGCGACGGCGCACCGCCAGGTTCCACGGCCCGCCTCGCAGAGGCGGATCCGCGGCCGGCGGCGCCGACACCACGGAGGATCATGACTCGAACGACCCGACCCGACCTCGCCTCGCGCACGACCGCGCGTCGCCCCGGTCGAGCGACCATCGCGGCGATCTCGACGATCGCCGGCGTCGCCCTCGTCGCCGGAGCCCTGATCACGATCGCCGCGCTCGCCGGGACCGGTGGCTCGGACGAGCGGCCCGCGGCCGACGCGCCATCCGACCCTGCCGGCGACGGCACCGACCCGGCCTTCACGCGACCCGCCGACTGGTCGCCGTATCGCCCCGCGGCGCACCTCACCCCGGCCGAGCACTGGATGAACGACCCGCAGCGGCCGTTCTGGCTCGACGGCCGGTGGCACTACTACTACCTCTACAACGCCGACTACCCGGACGGGAACGGCACCGAGTGGTACCACGTCACCTCGACGGACCTCGTGCACTGGCGGGAGGAGGGGGTGGCCATCGAGAAGTACCGCAACGGCCTGGGCGACATCCTCACCGGCAGCGCCGTCGTCGACTCGGCGAACACCGCCGGCTTCGGCGAGGACGCGGTCATCGCGATGGTCACGCAGCAGCACGACGGCGTCCAGCGCCAGTCGCTGTTCGTCTCGACCGACGGCGGCTACACCTTCGCCTCGCACGACGCGAACCCCGTGATGGAGAACCCGGGGGCCGAGCACTGGCGCGACCCGAAGGTCGTGTGGGACGAGGACGCCGGCAGATGGCTCATGACCCTCGCCGAGGGACACAAGATCGGCTTCTACGCGTCGCCGAACCTCGTCGACTGGGAGTACCTCTCCGGCTTCGAGCGCGACGACCTCGGGATCCTCGAGTGCCCGGACCTCTTCCGCATGTCGGTCGACGGGGACCCGTCGCGCACGCGGTGGGTGCTCCTCGCCGGGGTGAACGGCGAGCGGTACGGCATGACGACCGGAACCGCGTACTGGACCGGCGACTGGGACGGGACGCGGTTCGTCGCCGATGATCCGGCACCCCGGTGGCTCGACCGCGGATCGGACTTCTACGCGACCGTCACGTGGGACGACCCCAGGCTGCCCGAGGACGAACGACTCGCGTCGCGCTCGGCGATCGGCTGGCTGAACAACTGGGCGTATGCGGGCGACCTCCCGACCGACGACTGGCACGGCGGAGCGGACTCGGTGGTGCGCGACCTTCGCCTCGTCGACGCAGGCGGGCGCCTCGAGCTGCGCTCCACCCCGACCGAGGCGCTCACCGAACTCCACGGTCCGACCCGCGCCGGGGTCGGGGCCGAGCGGACGATCCCTGCCGACGCTCCGGCGGCCCTCCCGCAGCCGACCTCCGACGCGTATCGGCTGCGCGTCGCCGCGGCGCCCGACCCCTCGGACCCGGCCCGCGAGGTGCGGTTCCGCATCAGGGAGGGCGACGGGGCGTACGCGACCGTCGGCGTCGACTTTGCGTCGTCGACGGTGTTCGTCGCCAGGGATTCGGATGCCGCGGCAGCGCGCATGCCCGAGGCGTACCGGGCCGTCCGCACCGCACCCGTGACGCCCGCCGCAGATGGTTCAGTGACGCTCGACGTGATCGTCGACGCCTCCTCGGTGGAGGTCTTCGCTGGCGACGGCCAGGCCGTGCTGTCGAGTCTCGTCTTCGGCGCGCCGGGCGCGAACGGGCTCTCGGTCGAGTCGGTCGAGGGCGCGACCCGGCTCGATGATCTCGAACTCGTGCCGCTCGCGGTCGCACCCGTCGAGCGGGCCGGCTCAGACCGGCGGTGACGCCACCGACCCGCGCTCGACGAGCTCGCACCTGAGGCGGGTCGTCACCGGCTCGCGCGGCGCCGCGCCCTCGATCATCGCGAGCAGGGTCTTCATCCCCGCGCGCCCCATCTCGCGGTGCGGCAGCGCGATCGTGGTCAGCCCCGGTTCGAGCGCGGCCGACACCAGCTCGAGGTCGTCGACGCCGATGACGGACACGTCGGTCGGTACCGCGAGCCCGAGCGCGTCGGCCGCCTGGTAGACGCCCATCGCCATCTGGTCGTTGAAGCAGAAGACCGCGGTCGGCCGAGCCACCGGCTCGCGATCGAGCAGGCTCCGCCCGGCCCGCCGGCCGCCGACCGCGTCCGACTGCGCCGACACGATCATCGACCGCGGCGCATCCAGCCCGGCCCGCTCGAGCGCCGACGCGAACCCGTCGGCCCGACCGCTGACGGCCGGCGCGTCCTCGTCGGCGTTGACGAACGCGATCCGCCGGTGGCCGGCCGCGACGAACCGCTCCACCGCGGTCGCGGCGATCCCCTCCTCGTCGGGGACGACGGCGTCGACCGCCCATCCCGCCTCGGGCGCGCCGTCGACGAGCACGACCCGCAGCTCGCCGAGTCCGCCAGGTCGGCCGACGACCTGATGCGACATCCGCGCCATCAGCACGCCGTCGACCTGCTGCGCCGCGAGCGCCCGGATCTGCCGCGACTCCAGTTCGCGGTCGCCCTCGGAGTCCACGAGCATCAGGAGCAGGTCGTGCTCGCGTGCGACCTCCTGCGCACCCTGCACGATCCGGCCCGCGAACGGGGTCGTCGCGATGCGGTCGCTCGCGAGGCCGATCACGCCGGTGCGTCGGCGACGGAGCCCCTGTGCGATGCGGTTCGGGGTGTACCCGAGCGTCGCGGCGGCGCGCAGCACCCGGTCCCTCGTCTCTGCCCGTACGCCCCGCGACCCCGAGAAGGTGTGCGAGACCGTCGTCGGCGAGACGCCCGCCGCGCGGGCGACGGCACGGATACCCGGTCGCACCACGCGATCGGCGCGGTCGGCGCGGTCGGACCCGCGCCCGTCGCCGCCGGAGCCCGTGCGGTGCCGAGAGTCCACCGGATCCCGCTCCTTCCCGGGCGCCGCGCTCACGATCCGCCCGAGTGGCCCACGCTACTCGGTGCGGTTCCCGACGACCGGTCCCCCCGACGACGAACGTGTCATCAGGGGGAAGACCTCGAGCGTTCCGGCCGATGCGCTGACGTGCAGGTCGTCTCCGGCCGGGTGGAGGGTCGCGGCGAACAGGCCCGCCGCAGTGGCGAGCTCGAGCACGGGCCCGTCGAGGATGACTCGCAGCGTGCCCGACGCGGGCACGGTCCACTCCTCGTCCCCGATCGTGACGGCGGCGGTGTCGCCGTTCCCGACGACGCGGAGCACGCGGTCGCCGCCGCTCGTCACCTCGAGCTCGCCGCCCCGCGCATCCCACTCGATGTCCGCGGCGAGACCCGCGACGCGACCGTCGGCGGCACGGTCACCGCGGTGGGCGGCGACATCCGGATGCGGCGCGGCCACGAGCGCGCCGTCCGCGACGGAGAGGAGGAACGGCACGCTGTGCGCTCCGGCCCAACCCGCCTGCTCGTCCGCGACGCCGCGGATCCAGAACGACAGGCACGGCCGCCCCTCCGCATCGAAGAAGAGGGATGGCGCGTAGTAGCCCTCGCCGTAGGTCAGGCGCCCCCACCCCGCGGCGTCGAAGCGCCCGCCTCGGTACGCCCCGGTCGCGTACCCGGCGTAGTGGAGCACGTCGGCGTCCCACACCGACGAGACCATCACGTCGACCCCGTCGACCTTGAGGAACTGCGGGCATTCCCAGAGCGCACCCATCCAGACAGGCTCGCGCTCGGCCGTCGAGCGCGAGAGCACCGCGCCGTCGTACGTCCATGCGCGCAGGTCCGGCGACGTCCATGACAGCGCCATCGCGGTGCCGTCGCGGTGCGCGGCGCCGACGAACATGCGCCAGCCGTCTCCCTCGCGGCACACGAAGGGATCGCGGAACGCGACGAGATCCAGCTCGCTCGGCGCCTCGACCACGACGTCGCCCTTCCGCCACTCGAGCCAGTCGGCGTCGACCGGGCGCGCCGCTCGGATGCGGCCGATCCCGAAGTCGGGAACCGACGTCGCGGTGTAGAAGATCACCGTCTCGTCGCCGTCGACCACGAGGCATCCGGTCCAGATGCCGTCATCGCCGTCGCCGGGCGCGATCGCGACGGACGTCTCGGTCAGCGACAGCAGGTCGGGGCCGGTGGCGTGACCCCAATGGCAGTTCGGCGCCCACGACGTGCGGTCGGGCACGTACTGGAAGAACGCGTGGTACTCGCCGTCGCGGTACGTGATGCCGTGCGGATCGTTGATCCACCCGGTCCGGGCGGTGAAGTGCAGCGAAGGTCTCATCGGAGGTCCTCAGTGGGGTGCGGCGGTTCGGAACGAAGGAACGAGGGGGTTCGGGCGAGGAGTCTGCGGGACCGCCCGAACCCCCTCGGGTCTCAGGCGACGGCTCGACGTCGCGGCGGCGCGACCGAGTCCCGCTCGACGAGCGGGCAGTCCAGCACCGTGGGTGGCACCGCAGCGGATGCCGCGTCGTGCGCGCCACGGATCGACTCGGCGAGCGCGGCGACCGCCCACGCGCCCATCTCGTAGTGCGGCAGGGCGACCGTGGTCAGGGCCGGGAACAGGCTCTCGGGCAGCGGCGCCTGGTCGTCGAATCCGACGACCGAGAGATCGTCCGGAATCCGCAGGCCGCGGTCGGCGGCCGCCCGATAGGCGCCCATCGCCATGCGGTCGTTGTAGCAGAACAGCGCCGTCGGTTCGCGGTCGAGGAGCTCGAGGGTCGCGTCGTAGCCGCCGCGCGCATCCGATCCCCCCGAGGCGATGAGGCCTTCGGTCGAGAGCCCGGCACGCGCCATCCCGTCGAGGTAGCCCTGCAGGCGACCGCGTGTCGCCGGCACGTCGTCGGCGCTCTCGGCGAATGCGATCCGCCGGTGTCCCCGTGCCACGAGCATGTCGACGACGGATGCCGCGCCCCCGCGCTCGTCGGGCAGGACCGCGGGGATCGTCCCGGCCGAATCCCGCGCGCCGATGAGTGCGGCCGGTCGCATCCGGAGGTTCTCCGGGGCGTCGATGACGTCGTGGAACACGGTCGCGTAGATGATCCCGTCGGCCTGGCGGTCGAGGAACGCCTGGACCTGCGAGGCGTCCACCTCGGGGTCGGGGTTCAGTTCGGAGTTGATGATCGCGAGCGTGAGGTTGCGGCGGCTCGCCTCCTCCTGGGCGCCGAGGATGATGCGGCCGGCGTGCGGCGTCGTCGCGATCTCCTCGGTCAGCAGTCCGATCATGTCGGAGGCCTGAGTGCGGAGGCCGCGAGCGAGTCGGTTCGGCCGGTACCCGAGCTCCTCGGCGGCCGCCCGGACTCGCGCCGCGGTCTCCTCGCTGACCCGCGTGTGCGGCGTCTCGTTGAGCACGTGCGACACCGTGGTCTGCGACACCCCGGCGTGCGCGGCCACCGCCTTGATCCCGATCGTCTTCTCGGACACCCGGCTCCCCGTCATCGTCGGCCCCTCACGTTCGTACCACGTCTCGGTCGGTCGCCCCGGGCGACGGCGCCGGAAGCGTCGGCAGCGGCCTGACGGCATTCGCCGCACGGTCGGCCCGGACCTGCTCGTCGGACCCCGAGTCGAGGATGGTGTTGCGAGCGGATGCCGCGTCGACCGCGACGGTCGTCACCTCGAGTTCGCGCACGGTGTCGGTGGTCAGGAGTGCGTCGACCTGGCCCTCGAAGCAGGAGTCGCTCGAGTTCGCGCTGACATCCTTCGCCACGATGTGGTTGGTCGCGACGAAGTTGCCGGTGCCGTCGGCCACCCTGATGATCACGGGCGGGACGCCCTCCGGACGGAGGCGCGCCGACTCGACGATCTCGGAGAAGTGGTTGCCGATCACCGAGTTGTCGCTGCCGCTGACGGCGAGCAGCCCGTAGTCGTCGTCGAGGCCGTTGTCGACGCCGAGGAACGGGGTCCACGGTTCATGATCGCGCAGGAAGTGGTTCGACCCCACGAGGTTCTCGGAGCTGTTCGCGGCGAGGATCACCATCCCCGGGTAGAACGAGTGGAGCCGGTTGCCGGTCACGCTCGACCGCGTGACGCCGTGCAGGTGGATGCTGCTCGAGCCGCGCGGGAACACGTTGTTCGCGGCGATCAGCAGCCCGCCGTGGTGCTCGGCGTAGATCGACCGGCCGGCGGGGCCGGCGCCGATGAGATTGTCGGTGATCTTCGACGCCTGTCCCCAGCCGCGCAGCTCGATGCAGCTGCCGCACTCGGCGATGAAGTTGTCGTGGATGGAGAGCGCGTCGGCGTTGTAGATCGTGACCGCGTTCTCCAGGTAGACGAAGCCCATCCCGGTGACGCGGAACGAGTCGTTCGCGTCCGCGACGTGGATGCCGGTCTTGCCGTTGGCATACGAGTTCTCGGGGTTGCAGCCGGGCCCGTCGCCGGTGAAGTGCAGGCCGTCGATGCAGAAACCGGAGAACTCGACCGAGCTGATGCGCGGGCTCCCGGTGCGGGCGACGAGGAACGCCGCGCCATCCGCTTCATCGCCCGCGTCGGCGCCGCCGCGGGGCGTCAGGTCCACCAGGATGCGGCTCCCGCCCGGCCACAGTTCGTGCAGGTCCGGCCACTCGTCCTCCGGGACGTTGAACCGGATGCTCGAGGACGTGAAGCCGTGCCCGGCCCCCTCGATCCGCAGGAAGCTGAGGTCGATCACGACCTGCGTGCGCAGGCGGTAGTCCCCCGGCGGGATCGTGATGACGGCTCCGGGCTTGCCGCCGTCCGCGACATCCGCCACCGCCTGACGTCGCTTCACGTCGGCGATGATGCTGTTGATCACCGCCCCGACGTCGTCGAAGGGGTCGCCGTCGGACCAGGTGGTGACGTCGTACCGATTGGTGCTGCGCATGGTCTTTCCGTTCGGGTCGCGGCTCAGCCCTTGACGGCGCCGAGGGTGAGGCCGGCGACGATGTGCCGCTGGAGGAACAGGGTGAGGAGGATCACGGGCACGGAGTAGACCGCGGCGAGCGCCGTCATCCCGCCCCAGTCCAGGCCGAACTGGCTCTGGAAGTTCGCGATGACGACCGGCGTGGTCTGCGCGCGCACCGACGTCAGCAGCAGCGCGAAGAGGAACTCGTTCCAGGAGGCGAGGAAGGCGAAGATCGCGGTCACCGCCAGACCCCCGGAAACCACCGGGAGCACCACGCGAACCATCGCCTGGATGCGGCTGCAGCCGTCGACCTCGGCGGCCTCGCTGAGCTCGTCGGGCACGGCCTCGAAGAAGCTCGCCATCAGCCAGATCGAGAGCGGCAGCGAGATCGTCGTGTGCGCGAGCGCGAGCCCGAACGACGTGTCGGTGAGGCCGAGGTTGCGCATGACCTCGATGAGCGGCGCACCGACCGCGATCGTCGGGACCATGCGGGTGACGAGGGCGGCCACGATGAAGACGCGCCCGCTCGGCGTGCGGAACCGCGTGATCGCGTAGGCCGCGGGCACCGCCAGCACGAGCGACAGCACGGTCGAGACGACCGCGGTCACGACGCTGTTCACGAGCGCCGCCGGGACGCCCTCACGGCTGAGCGCGGCGACGTAGTTGTCGAGCGTCCACGTCTCGGGCATCACCGAGGGCGGCACGGCGATCGCGTCGAGCGGCGTCTTGAACGATGTCAGCAGGAGGTAGACGAAGGGGAACGCGTAGAGGATGATGGCGGCGGCCAGCAGCGCCCAGAGCAGGATGCGGCTCTTCCCGCGGGTCTCGAGTGGATTCATCGTGCACTGCTCCCGGGTCGCCAGATGAGCATGATCGCCGCGATCGCGACGGCCAGCATGACGATGAGGTAGACCGTCCCCATGGCGCTCGCGAGTCCGGGGTCGCCGAACCGCGTCATGGTGCGGTAGATGAGGAGGCTGAGGGTGGTCGTGCTGCCCTGCGGACCGCCATCCGTCTGGATCAGGATGATGTCGAACGCCCGAGCGGCGTCGATGCCGCGGACGATCAGCGCGACGGCGATGACCGGGCGAAGCAGCGGGATGATGATGCTGAACAGGATGCGCGGGTACCGGGCGCCGTCGATGCGGGCCGCCTCGATGACATCCCCCGGGATGTTCTGGAGCCCGGCGAACAGCACCAGCGTGATGAACGACGTGGTGAGCCAGATGTCGGGGATCGCCACCGAGAACAGCGCGATGTTCGGGTCGCTCAGCCACTGGATCTGGTCGGGGCTGGAGAGGATGCCCGCCTCGAAGAGGAGCTGGTTGACGATGCCGAAGTTGTCGATCAGCAGGAACCGCCAGAGGAGGCCGGCGACGACCGGAGCGATCATCAGCGGGTACATGAACAGCGTGCGGAAGACCGTCGACCGCCGGCCGAGGGCCGTGAACAGCAGCGCGACCGCGAGGCCGAGCACGAACTCCGCCGTCACGACGATGATCGTGTACACGACCGTGCGCACCGAGGCCGACTGGAACGCCTCGGACGCGAAGGCCGTCGCGTAGTTCGCGACGCCGACGAACTCCCGCGGCGCCCCGGCGAAGGGCGAGATCTCGAAGAAGCTGTCGTACACGAACCGCACCAGCGGCCAGAGCACGAACGCCGCCAGGAACAGGGCCGCCGGCGCCAGGAGCAGCAGGGCGAAGCGGCGGTCGCCCTGGTCCTTGCTGCGCTGCCGGCGGGGTCGAGCCGAGCCCCGGGTCGGGGCTCCGGGGCCCCGGGCGGGGGCGGACTCTGCCGCCTCCACCCGGGCCCGGGGAGCGAGCGTCTCCACGATCACGTTCTCCTTCGGACCGTCTACTCGACGATCGCTTCGATCTGGGACTTGGCGTCGGTGAGGAGCTGCGCGGTGTCGGCTCCCGGCTCGACGGCCTTCTGCATCATCGGCACGAGCACCGAGTCGACGATCTCCTGCCATTCCGGCGTCGCCGGCCGGGGCAGCGACTGCGGTGCCTCGAGGGTCTCGACGAGCGCCGGGTAGTTCTCGAACCCGGCCTCACCGGCCTTGCTCTCGAACGCGCTCTTCCGGGCGACGAGTCCGAGCGACGTGTCGGCGGCGAGGTCGTTGTGCTCGTAGGCGAATGCGATGAACTCCTTCGCGGCATCCTGCTGGTCGCCCGATGCGGGAACCGACAGGTACCAGGCGCCCGGCACGCCGGCGACGCCGCCCGGCCCGCCGATCATCGGCGCGACGCCGATCGAGTCCTTCACGGTCGAGTCGTCGGGCGTCTGCCGGTAGGCGTGGCCCCAGAAGCGCATCATCGCGAGGTTGCCCTGGTAGAAGAGGTTCTGCGCGCCGGCCCAGTCGAGCTGTGCCGCACCGGATGGCGCGGAGGGCAGCAGGCTCACGTAGAAGTCGAGGGCCTCCTGGTGCGCGGCGCTGTCGATCGTGACCTCACCGGTCGCGGCATCCAGCACCATGGCCTCTTCACCGGCCTGCGAGACGGTCGCCAGCCACTCGGTCTCGACGGCGCCCTTCACGTCGGTGCCGTACAGGTCGACCGCGCCGTCGCCGTCGGTGTCGCGCGTGAAGAACTCGGCGACGTCGCGGTACTCCTCCCACGTGGTGGGCGGCGCGAGCGGGTAGCCGTACTCCGCCTCGAAGTCGGCCATGTTCGTCGAGTCCTCGAAGAGGTCGGTGCGGTAGAAGAGGATCTCGGAGTTGGTCCAGACCGGCATGCCGACGAACGTGTCGTCGACTTGCGCCTCGCTCACGAGTCCGCCGAAGAGGTCGTCCTCGACGTCGGCCGTGAACAGGTCGTCGAGCGGGGCGAGGCCGGGCGCGAACGCCGGGAGCCAGATCGCGTCGAGCGCGGCGATGTCGAACGACGGCTGTCCCGCCTGGAGCTCCGAGGAGACGCGGTCGTAGAGGCCGGCGTACGGGAGTTCGACGAGCGTCACCGTCGTGCCGGTCTCCTCCTTGTAGAGGTCGGCGATCGGCTGCAGCTCGGCCTTGCCCCCGCCTTCGACGACGACGGTCAGTTCGTCGGTGCCGGACGCGGCGTCGTCTCCACCGCCGCCGACGCCGCAACCGGTGAGGACGAGCGCGGCGGCGCTGACGGTGGCCGCGGCGGCGGTGACGAGCGAGCGGCGTCCGCGCCTCGTCGGCTGTGTGCGAAGCTTCATCACTTCGACTCCTTCGTTGGTGTGGGGAAACAGGACGCAGACCCTCTTGCGACGACCATGCCAATACGTTTTGCCAAATCGTCTTGGCATGACGGTAGCCGAGGCCTCGGGACGCGTCAAGACGAGGGCGGTGCCAAAGAATTTGGCGCGCGGCGACCGGTCTGAGCCCGCGAAATGATGGCGCGTCAGACCGACGCGCGGATCACCGGAGGGCAGGCGACCGCCAGCCGGCGGCCCTCGGGCTACGCGGACTCTCTCAGCGGCTCGAGAGCGGCGAGGACGAGGTCGAGGCCGAAGATGAACTCGTCCGCCGGGTCGAACCCGTCCGTGACGAGCGCCGCGGCCGATTCGTTGAGGTGGGGGAACTCGTCGGCGGGAAGCTGGGGCAGGTAGACGTCCTTCGCCATGCCCGCGATCTCATCGGCGGTGTCGAACGGGAGGCTGGCTTCCTGGAGGGCGAAGCCGTAGACGTAGCTGTCGAGCAACCAGTTCGCGTGCACCGCCATCGAGAGCGTGAAGCCGGCCGATCGCAGGCACGCGAGGACCGCCTCGTGGTGTCGGAGGTTCGCGGGCCCCGGCGAGGTCCGCGATTCCATGAGGCCGATCGCCCACGGGTGGCGAGCGAGAACGCGCCGGGCGGAGAGCGCCCGCTGTCGGATCGCCGACTGCCAGTCGGTCCCCTGGGGCGGGAACTCGATCTCGTCGAACACGACATCGACCATCGCGTCGAGCAACTCCTCCTTGTTCGCCACGTAGTGGTAGAGCGACATCGCGCCCACGCCGAGCGTGCGTGCGAGTCCGCGCATGCCCATCCCCTCGGCGCCCTCGCGGTCGGCGAGACGGATCGCCTCGAGCACCACTCGCTGTCTACTCAGCCCGGCGTCTGGTGTGGCCTGGCGTTGTTCCTCCGCTGACATGGTCTCCTCGCCGGCTCGGACGTCTTGACAATCGTACAGCGTACGAGCAATAGTACAGCGTACGACGTACGGTGTACGAACCTCCCGCCGACGCGGCGGAAGGACCGCCCCCCTCGAAGGAAGAACCGATGACCAACCGAACGAACACCTCGAACGCGCTCGACGACCGGCCCATCCCCGTGCAGGCGAAGCTCGCCGCGGCATGGACCGGCTTCATGTTCCTCTACGTCTACGTCGACGTCCTCAACTTCTACAAGCCCGGCGTCGTCGACGACATCCTGGCGGGCGTCGTGTTCGAGTTCGATGTCAGCCCGACGCTGCTGACCGTCTTCCTCGTGACCGTCTCGATCCCGGCTCTGATGGTGATCCTCTCCGTCGCGCTTCCCGCCCGGGTGAACCGCGTCACGAACCTCGTCGTGGCATCGCTGCTCATCCCGTACTCGATGTTCAACGCGGTCGGCGAGTCGTGGGACTGGGCCTTCTTCTACGGAATCTCCATCGGACTCGAGTTGCTGATCCTGGCGTTCATCCTGCGCTCCGCCTGGGCGTGGCCCCGACCGCCGGCCGTGGCCAGCGGTTCCGCGGTGACCGACGTGCGACAGGGCGTTCGCCGGTAGGCCTCCGTTCGACGGCCGGGGGCTACACGCGCGCGGTCTCCCGCGCGACGGCAGGCATTGCCCGTCGGCTCCGGCGAGCAACGGGCGGCAGCGTCGCGTCCGCAAGCCCGCACGCGGCGACGACCGCGCCGATCACCGCGATCCAGAGCGCCGTGTCCTGGGGGATGTCGAGGTACACGGTGATCCCGAGGATCCGCGAGAGCCCCCACGGGAGCAGTGCCATCTGGTCGTTCCAGACCGTGAGCGCCGCCTCGAGCCCGATGGCGGCGACGAGCCCGGCGACGGCCGCGACCGCGGCGCCCGAGGCGGCGACGACCACCCCGACGGCGCGTCGCACGCCGAGCGGGCCCGCGATCGACCATGCCGCAGCGACGAGCACCCAGCCGAACAGGGCGAACGAGACGACGACGTACGCGCTCCGCTGCACCTCGTCGGTCCAGAACCCGAACCAGTAACCCCCAGGACCGGATGGCACGAGCACCGCCGCGAGCAGGGCGACGCGCAGCAGTGCCGCTCCGCCGGCCGCGGCGACGACCGCCGGCCACGGCGCGCGCAGCGCGCGCACGATCACGACGAGGACGACGGCGAACACGAGCCAGGCGCCGAGCGTGGCGACGAGGTGGGCGGGTGCGGCGAACCAGGTGAGGATGCCGCGGCTGACCGCGAGCGCCACGGCGGGCACCACGACGAGCGCGACCCGCTCGCCGGGCCCGAGGTCGCGCACGACCTCCGGGGCGCGCCACGGACGGGTGCCGGCGACCCACGTCGCGCGGGCGACGGTCGCGAGCGGCAGCCGTCGCACGCGCTCGCTCCGGGCCGCGATGCCGTAGCCCAGCCATCCCGCGACGAGCACGAGGAGCGCGAGGGCCGACCAGCCCATCGCGGGGTCGCGCTCGGCGCGCTCGGCGCCGAGTCGGGCCGCCTCGAGGTTGAAGGCCGGATGGTACGGGTCGCCGCCGTAGACGGCCTCGTGCTCGGCGGCCGAGGCCCGGAACGCGGCGCGTGCCGCCTCCCAGTCGGCGCGGGCCTGCGTCGATCCCGTGTCGTGCCATTCGGCGTTGCGGAGGACCATCGTCCGGTAGTCGGCGAGCATGCCGAGCGTGTTCGCCTCGTAGTCGAGGGCGTCGAGGAACTCCTCGCGCATCGACGGATCGTGCCAGGTCGCGGCATCCGTCGCTTCGATCGAGGCGCGCATGCGCTCGACGGCCTCGAGCGCACGTTCGCCGCCGCCGATCGCCCCATCGAGTTCGTCGCGCGAGATCGCGTAGATCACGTCGAGCGACGCGCTGTCGCCGGTCGGGATGTCCCACTCGAAGATCCACATCATGGGCGGCGGCTCGAGCCCGATCGCGAACACCCTGCGGTCGGCGAACGGACCGATGTAGAGCCCGTCGGTGATCGCCTCGCGCGAATCGGCCATCGCCGCGCCGATGGCCTGCACGGTCGCCGGGTTGTCCGAGAACCACCGCCGTGCCCAGTCGGCGGTGATCGTCGCCGGGTCGAGCGACGGGTCGCGCGCGAGCCGCACGGCGAGTTCCGTGTTCAGCTCGGCGAGCTGCCAGAATCCCGCCTTCAGCTCGAGCGAGAGCGGGCCGGCGCGCCACGGACCGCCGTCCTGCGTCCACGTCCAGATGCCCTCGATGTTCGGGTTGGCGGCGAGGAGCCGGTCGAAGACCCCGGCGTAGAGCGGGCCGAGGTCGTTCGGGAAGGCGCCGAAGTTCTCGAACTCCCGGCGCGACTGGAACTCGATGATACGGCGCTGGTCCCCGACCTCGAGGGTGTCGTTGATCGGCAGGTGGCTGTAGAAGTCGCCGAGCGAATACTTCGTCGAGACGATGAGGCGGTCCGAGTCGATGCCGTCGAGCACGGCGTGGTACGAGTCGGCGTTCGTGTGCATGTCGCCGACGGCGCCGACGCCGACGCTCCAGGTGCGGAAGATGAGTTCGCGATCGGCGCGCTCGGCCTGCACGAGCAGCGTGGTGAGCATCGCCCGCACCGCGTCGACGGTGGTCACCGCGAGCGTGCTGCGGTAGTCCCACTCGGGGAGGTCGTAGACCTGGCCGGCCTCGCCGATGCGGATGAGCACGCCGTCGATGTACGGCATCTCGCGGTAGAGCTCGTCGAGCCCGGCCGCGTACACCTCCCAGAACTCGGGGTCGTCGGTGGCGAACCCGCCGAACCGGTCCTGCAGGTACTGCTCGAGCGGGGTCGTGACGACGAGCATGTCCGTGCGCAGGTACACCTGCAGCCCCGCCGCGCGGGCCGACGCCCACATCGAGCCGAAGGCATTCCGCATCGCGAGTGCGCGGGCGACGTGCTCGTCGTCGGGCGCGTAGACATCGGTGCCGTCGCCGACATCCGAGAAGGTGAGGTACTCGAGCAGGCCCGGCACGGTGATCGCGGTGTAGCCCTCCGCGAGCAGGTGCTCGACGTACGCGTCGAACTCGACCTGCGCCTCGGCGAGCGCGACGTCGTCGATGTACGGCGCGTCGGCGAGGATCACGTCCTCGAACGCGCGGGAGTTGTGCGAGTAGTCGGTGCCCGCCGAATGGGCCGCCTCGTCGACGGCGACGCCGACCGCGCCGAGATCGGCCATCCGGAACCCGAGGCGCGAGGTCACCGTCTCGCCCGCGCGCTCGTCGACCGGCCGACCGTCGCGCACCGCGGAGGCGAGGTCGTAGACCCCGCGGATGGCGCCCGCCTCGGTTCGCCCGATGACGGTGAGGGCCTCACGGGTGCCCTCGAGGCGGTACGTCTCGTCGCCGGCGGCAGTGGTCGCCGCCGCGTTGTCGTCCGTCGGCGCGTCGATCGAGGCGTCGACACGGACCGACAGGGTCGCCCGACCGTCGGTGCGCGGCGCCTGCGTCACCGCGTCGTCGAGTTCCTCGAGTGCGGCGAGCAGGCGCGGGCCGTCGGGCACCTCGGAGCGCACGAACACGGGCGGCGCCGCGAACTCCACCGGCTCCGCGACGGCGGCCGTCTCGGCCGGGACGTCGGCGGGCTCCGAGCGGATGCCGAGGGCATCGGTCAGCGCGACGGCGATCCCGGCGCCCAGGGCGAACAGGATCAGTGCGGCGATCCCGACGCGCAGGATCCGGCCGGGGTGCGTCATCACGCTGGGGAGCGTAACACCCACTGGGACGATCGTCCCAGTTCCTCGATCCGAGCCCCGAGCACCCGCATCAGGCCTCGACCCGCTGCCGATCGGCGGTGGTGAGGGGCGTGTCCCAATCGTGATCCCGACGGCGTCGACGGATCGCTACAGTGACTCGCGACCCGACCGTAGAGGGCTGTCCGGATCGCACACCCCTCCACGACCCCGACCCGAGGAAGCCCACCCATGACCACGACCCCTCCCCCGGCGACGACGCCGTCCGACGGCTCGCAGCCCGCCCCCAACGAAATCCCGGCACAGCCCGGGCAGGGCGAGCACGTCCCGGCGCCCCGCGCGCTCGGTACGCTCGCAACGGCGACCCAAGCGCTCCTGATCGTCTGCGGCGCCCTGTCCGCCGTGACCATCGCAACCGAGCTGTTCGGTATCGGAGCGGTGTCGGGCTACCTCGCCGGCGACGGCGCGGCCATCGGCGCGATCGAGGCCTACGACCAGACCACGGCGCTCGTCAGCATCCTCGCCAGTGGCGCCTTCATCACCACGGGGGTGCTCTGGGCCATCTGGCAGTACCGCGCCGCCAAGCAGGTCGTCGGCCGCACGCGACGTTCACCCGGCTGGCACGCGGGCTCCTGGTTCGTGCCCATCGTCAGTCTCTGGTTCCCCTACCAGAACATCTCCGATCTCTGGCGTGCCGTCGGTCTCTCGCGACCCTCGTGGCAAGCCGTCTGGTGGCTGCTCTTCCTGGGGAGCAACTTCGCCATCCAGATCTCCACCCGGGCCTACCTGGCCGCGGAGACGCTCGAACAGTTCCGCGTCGCGATGTGGATGAGCCTCATCGGCGAGGTCCTCCTCCTGGCGGCTGTGCCGCTCGCGTGGATGGTCGTCCGCGGGATCACACGCGGCATCCTCGATCGCGCCCGACCGGTCGTCGGAGCGGGCGGCGATGACGTCGCAGCTCCGCCCGCCTGACGGCTCGGCGTCGGAATGCCCGGCCGCGACAGGCGTTGAAGCCCTGTATGAAGCGCATCGGTTTCCTCTCGTTCGGCCACTGGTCGAACTCGCCCGGCTCGCAGACGCGATCGGCGTCCGACGTGCTGCTGCAGTCGATCGACCTCGCGGTCGCGGCCGAGGAGGTCGGCGCCGACGGCGCCTACTTCCGCGTGCACCACTACGCGAACCAGCTCGCGAGCCCGTTCCCGCTGCTCGCGGCGGCGGGTGCGAAGACGAGTCGCATCGAGCTCGGCACGGGCGTGATCGACATGCGCTACGAGAACCCGCTCTACATGGCCGAGGATGCCGGTGCCGCCGACCTCATCGCCGGCGGCCGCCTGCAGCTCGGCATCTCGCGCGGGTCACCCGAGCAGGTGATCGAGGGCTACCGGTACTTCGGCTACGAGGCGCCCGAGGGCTCGACCATGGCCGACGTCGCCCGGAACAACGCGACGGTCTTCCTGCAGGTCATCGACGGCGCGCGGTTCGCCGAACCGAACCCCCGCCCGATGTTCCCGAACCCGCACCCGGGCCCGCTCGGCATCCAGCCGCAGTCCCCCGGCTTGCGCGACCGCGTCTGGTGGGGCGCCGGTTCCGACTCGACCGCCGTGTGGGCGGCCGAGCAGGGCATGAACCTCATGAGCTCCACGCTGAAGGAGGATGAGTCGGGCGAGCCGTTCCACGTCCAGCAGCGCAAGCAGATCGAGGCGTACCGCGCCGCCTGGGCCGAGGCCGGCCACGAGCGGGAGCCGCGGGTCTCGGTGAGCCGTTCGATCTTCGCCATCGTCAACGACCTCGATCGCCGGTACTTCGTCGGCGGTGGCGACCGGTCCGACCAGTTCGGGGTGATCGACGACTACCGCGCGGTCTTCGGGCGCAGCTACGCCGCCGAACCCGATGCCCTCGTCGAGCAGCTGCGCGAAGACGAGGCGATCGCCGCCGCCGACACCCTGCTGCTCACCGTGCCGAACCAGCTCGGCGTCGACTACAACGCGCACGTTCTCGAGTCGATCATCACCCACGTCGCGCCGGCGCTCGGGTGGCGGTGAGCCCCGGCGCGGGCACGCCATGAGATGACGGTCAGATGCGCGAGGCCATGATCACGCTCGACGCGACCATGAAGACGATGAAGGAGACGACGGGTGCTGCGGCGGCCAGGACGATGGCCACGATGCCGAATGCACGTCGCGCTCCTCGTGGACTGGATCGAGCGTCGCACCACGGGTGCGCAGGTGCTCAGTGCGAGCGTCCACTCGCCGCAGGGTGGTGAGGTCCTGTTCGAGGACTCCCGAGGTGGATGCCGCAGGACGACTCCCTGACCACGACGCGGCCGGTCGGGCACGCCGCTACGAAGGCCGCCACGAGCGGACTGATCGCCCTCGACTGAGCGACCGCGCGGACGCGGCCGCTCAGGCGAGGGTGGCGATCCAGTCCTGGAGGGCGGAGCGAGTGATGCCGAACCGGGTGTGCCCGGAGCCGAGGCCGGCGGCCGCGATGATCTGCGCGGCCGAGCAGCCACCCGTCTCGGCGACGGTGAAGCCGGAGTCCGTGCCCTTGGCGTCGATGAAGATCCCGGCGGCATCCGCGAAGTACCGGTTCGCCTTCAACTGCGCCGGCCGATCGGCATCGCCGGCCAGCACCGTGCCGGGGCACACGTCGACACTGTCGGCGACACCGTCCCCGTCCCCGTCGATGCTCAGGCCGAACGGACCGGGCTGGTCAGCGGCTTGCCCATATTGGTCCAAGCCCCAGCAGTCCGCGGCACCGGCCGGGGTCAGCCCGCACGTGTGGCCAAACCCGGCGGCGAGCTGGGTGTACGGGCCGGGCTGGTCAGCGACCTGCGCGATTCCGTTGTCGCCCCAGCAGTCCGCGGCACCGTCCGCGGTCAGCCCGCACGTGTAGAACAACCCGGCGGCGAGCTGGGTGTACGGGCCGGGCTGGTCAGCGGCCTGCCCGGATTGGTTCGAACCCCAGCACTCCGCGGCACCGGCCGGGGTCAGCGCGCACGTGTGGTCAGGTCCCGCGGCGAGATGGGTGTACGGGCCGGGCTGGTCGGCGGCCTGCCCGTAGAAGTTGTCTCCCCAGCAGTCCGCGGCACCAGCGGGGGTCAGCCCGCACGTGTGGGAGCCCCCGGTAGCGAACTGGGTGTACGGGCCGGGCCGGTCGAGGGCCTGCAGGTAGGAGTTGCCGCCCCAGCAGTCCGCGGCACCAGCCGGGGTCAGCCCGCACGTGTTGCTCGCCAAGCTGGGCGCCGCGGGGCTCGCGGTCCGCGGCGAGCCGCGTTTCGCGCGGTTCAACCCGCCCATCACCCCGTGGTTCCTGCGCCACAACGAGGTGCAGGTGGAGGTGGAACCCGCCGCCTGATGTGGCGCCGTACATGCCGGTAGTCCGCACAACGACATCCGCCTCGAGTCATGCACAAGCCGCCGCGCGACTCCGGCACAATCGAGCGCGCGTTCGCAACTCGTCGCGGCTCACCCCCGCTCGACCGGCAGCCACAGCTCGGTCGTCGCCGTGCTGAAGTCATCCGCCCTTTCGAGCACCGCGACCATGGACGGCCCCGGCCGCAGGCGCCACGGGTTCGAGGGGAACCAGTCCGCGGCCGTCGCCGCCCACGTCGCCTGCAGCTCGTCCGGGTACGCCCCCGACGACCGGAACACCGCCCACGCGCCATCCGGCACCTCGATCACGTCGAGCTCCTCCGGCACGGCCGTCTCCGTCGCGACCGCGACCCCGTGCAGGTACGTCAGCTCACTGCCCTCGGCGTAATCGGGGTCCACGTCGGCGCTCACCTGCAACAGCCCCGCCGGTTCGGTGTCGCCGAGCGCCTTCAGGCGCTGGTGCTCCTCGGGCGGCAGCGCGGCGATATGCGCCTGGATGTGCGGGTTGGGCCCCTGGTGGATGAGCGGCACGCGCGCGGCGTGGCCGACGAGCAGGAAGGCCGGTCGTTCGGCGATACGGGTGTCCATCGTGGTGTTCCCTTCAACGGTCAGGCGGAACCTGAGCTGCGGTTGCGTCCGAAGGGGTCCACCGTCACGGCGCACATCACCCGGGCCGGCGCCGTGCACCGCCCGGAACGCGCGACCGAACGCCTCGGTCGAGCCGTACCCGAACCGCACCGCGATTCCCAGCAGCTCGCCGCCGCCCAGCACCTCGGCCGCCGCGACCGTCATGCGCCGCCGCCGGATGTACTCCGACACCGGCATGCCCGCGAGCGACGAGAACATTCGCCGCACGTGGTACTCCGTCGTGCCGAACTCGCTCGCCAGTCCGGCGACATCGATCTCCTCGTCAAGGTGCTCCTCGACCAACTCGACGAGCCGGTTCAGCGCTGCGATCACGGTGACTCCCTTCGCACTCCAGCCTGATCATCGGTCGTCGGCCGCACCCGACTATCCCGGTCCGATCCGATCGTCTCGCGAGAGCAGCGGATGTCGCATCCGCTCCATTCACGTCCTCGACTGGGGCCCGACTACGCCGTCCACCACGGCCGCAGCGGCAGGTCGCCGACCCCGCCGCGGTCGTCGGGCTTCACCGCGAGCACCTGGTGCAGCTGGATGCCGCCGCGCTCGAACTGGAGCCGCGAGCCGGCCATGTAGAGACCCCACACCTTCGCGGTCGGCAGGCCGACCTCGTCGACCGCCTGGTCCCAGTGCTCGACGAGGTTGGCGCACCAGTCGCGCAGGGTCAGCGCATAGTGCGGGCGCAGGTTCTCCTCGTGCAGCACCTCGAGGCCGACATCCTGCGCCTCGGTGATGATGCGCCCCGACCCGGTGAGCTCCCCGTCGGGGAAGACGTAGCGGTCGATGAACCCGTGCGTCGAGGGTTCGGACCGGTTGTCGGGGCGGGTAATGCAGTGGTTGAGCAGCAGCCCGCCGGTGCGCAGCCGCGACTGCAGGAAGCGGAAGTACTTCGCGTAGTTGCGCACCCCGATGTGCTCGAGCAGCCCGATCGACGACACCGCGTCGAACCCGGTGTCGGCGATGTCGCGGTAGTCGCCGTGCCGCACCTCGGCGAGCTCGCCCAGGCCCTCCTCGGCGATGGCGCGCTGCGCCCACGTGGCCTGCTCCTCCGACAGCGTGACGCCGACGACACGGATGCCGCGGCGCGCCGCATAGCGCACCATCCCGCCCCAGCCGCAGCCGACGTCGAGCAGCCGGTCGCCCGGCGCGAGCCGCAGCTTCTCGAAGACGAGCCGGTACTTGTTCTCCTGGGCTTCGTCGAGGGATGCGTCGGGGCGCGGGTAGCACGCGCAGGTGTAGGTCATCGACGGCCCGAGCACCCACTCGTAGAAGGTGTTCGACACGTCGTAGTGATGGTGGATGGCCTCGGCATCCCGGGCCTTGCTGTGCCGACGCCCCGTGGCGACCCGACGCCACCGCGGCGGCGCCTCCCCCGGCGGTGGCGCGATGGGCCGCAGGTGCTCGACGCCGATCGAACGGAGGATCTGCGCGATCGCCCGTGGCGGCGGCATCCGGAACACCAGCTCGTCGGCGAGCGCCCGCAGCAGTTCGTAGGGGTCGCCCGGGTGCACGCCGTGGATCTCGAGGTCGCCGGCGATGTAGGCGCGCGCGAGGCCGAGGTCGCCGCGACCGGTGGCGAGGTAGGTCGTGCCGCGCGGCGTCTTCAGCTCGATACCGAGCGGGGCGTCGGGCGGGCCCGCCGAACTGCCGTCGTAGGCGGTGAACCGCAGCGGCAACTGCCCGCCGGCGACGAGCTCCAGGATCTCGGCGAGGGTCAGCTTGCCCGAGGCATCCGCCGTCGTGGCATCCGCCGTCGTGGCATCGGCCTTCGTGGCATCCGTCGCCGACCCGGGCCCGCGCTCCTTGAACGTCGTCATCGTCGTTGCACCGCCTTCGCGTAGAGGTCGAGGAGCCGTGAGTCGGGGTCGTACCGCCGCTTCGCGGCGCGGTAGGCGTCGCCGCCGTAGAGCGCGTCGAACTCGTCGCGCGGGTAGAAGGCGTCGGAGTACAGCGACTTGTGCCCGTCGAGCGCGCTGACCTTGTGCTCGATCCGCCGGTTCGTCGCACCCTCGGTCGCGCGGACCGGCACGGTCGACCAGAAGCCGACGTTCACGTAGGTGCGGTGCGGCTCGAGCGGGTACAGCGGCCAGTCGGTGTCGTCGCGCGGTCGCAGCGGGCACAGCCAGATCGGTTCGATCGGCACCTCGGCGAGGAACCAGTCGAGGAACTCCGCGGTCCGCTCGATCGGGATCTCGACGTCCTGGATCACGCGCTCGCGCGGCGGCCGGCCGCGGAACCGTTCGATGCGGTTTCCGATGTCGTACCGGCGTTCGAGCTTCATGAGCTTCCAGTACGCGCTGCTGCGCCGGTAGCGCCGCGGCCAGAGCCGGCGAACGAGCGGATGCTGCGCGCCGAACGCCTGCGAGCACCAGAACCAGTCGGTGTCCCACCGCCACAGGTAGTCGTGGATCGTGAGCCGGTCGTGCGTCGCGCCATCCGCATGCTGGATGGAGCGGTAGAAGATGCGCTGGCCGGTGTAGTCGCTGGTCGGGCCGGATGCCGCGGTCCGCACACCCACGCAGAGGTAGCTCTCGTCAGCGCTGAAGACGACCCCGTCGAGGTAGTCGACGCGCGTGCCGTCGAGGGCGCCGGTCTCGACGATGCGGTCCATCGTGTCGATGAGGTCGGCAAGGGCGTGGAACCGCAGGTGCGTGAGCGCGACGAACGGCTGCACCGGCTCCAGCTCGATGCGCAGGCGCACCGCGTAGCCGAGCGTGCCGTACGAGTTCGGGAACGCGCGGAACAGGTCGGCGTGCTCCGTCGGCGACACGGTCACGACCTCGCCGACGCCGGTGAGGATGTCGAGCTCCAGCACCGACTCGTGCGGCAGCCCGCTGCGGAACGACGTCGACTCGATCCCGAGCCCCGTGACCGCGCCGCCGAGGGTGATGGTCTTCAACTGCGGCACCACCAGCGGCGCCAACCCGTGGGACAGTGTCGCCGCGACGAGATCCTCGTACGTGCACATGCCGGCCACGTCGGCCGTCCGCGCCTCCGCATCGACCGCGATGACCCGCGTCAGCCCCGACGTGTCCAGGCCCCGCGCTGCGACCCGCTCGCGCGACCGGAACAGGTTCGACGTCGGCTTCGCCAGCCGCACCGTCGCCGTCGACGGCACGGCCCGGTAGCTCTCCAACAGGCGCTCCACGCCGTCAGCGTGAGCGGCTCGTGCGTCAGTCGCAGGAGCGGACACACCCTCACGGTAGTCCCGAGAACCCGCCGGCCGCATGTGGTTGCGACGCCCCGGATGCTCGCACGCGCCGGCGCGGGAGCCGTCGACTCACGCGGAAGCGTCGTTCGTGCCGGTGAATCGGGCGAGCAACTGGCGCGTGCGTTCCTGCTGGGCCTGGTGAAGAACTGCTCGGCAGGTGCCTCCTCGACGATGGCGCCGTGGTCGAGCAGCACGACCCGGTCGGCGACCTGCCGCGCGAACGGCATCTCGTGGGTGGCCATTAAGAATGGTGGTCCCGTCGGCCGCGAGCGCTCGGACGGGGCCGAGCACCTCGTCGACGAGTTCCCGGTCGAGGGCGCTCGTCACCTCGTCGAGCAGGAGCAGGCTGGGCCGTGTGGCGATGGCCCGCACGATCGCGACCCGCTGGTGCTGGCCGCCGGAGAGCCGGTCGGGATAGGCATACGCGAACTCGAGCAGCCCGATCGACTCCAGCAACTCCCGCCCGCGACGTTCCGCGGCGGCGGGCGCTGTGGGATCGAATCCGATCCGTAAACAGTCGTTGCCGGCTTGCGGCGCCTCGCGTGCGATGCCTGCTCGCTCGCTTCGTGCCCCATACGAAAGATGCGAGGTGGCGGAGAGTCGCGTGCATGCCCAGGTGTACCGGGATCAGGACGCACTCACTCATGTTCCGTCGTCTGGGAACTCTATGGATCGCGACAGGTCTCGCAGCCACGCAGCAGCTTCCCTCAGCCGTTCCGGCGGAACGTCGCCGGCTTTGCCGTGAAAGACGCGATTGCGGAACTCGCGCATCATCCTCAGTTCCTCGTATTGCTGTGACGTGATGAGGTGCATGTCGGCGAGAGCTCTGAGGAGGACCGATAGCGGAGGCAACCTCGTGTCGTCGGCGGGCACAATTGCCTTCAACTGAGATTCGAACAACACCCAAGAGGCAACAAACTCGCCGAGCGCCAAAGTCTCGGGGGATTGGGTCTTCAGCTGTTCGACGGTGAGTCCCAGCTTCCCGGACTTGCCACGGGACGTCGACATGGCCCGCAAGTAGGCCTTGTAGCGCGCTTCGTCGCCTGAGAGCATCAGGTCCGCGAGCTGCGCCGCCACCGGTCGGTGCTCGAAATCCCGTTCCAACAGCTTCAGATACGGTTCCACCGCAGAGGCGGTGGCGGAGTCCTGGTCGGCAAGGTAGCTGAAAAGCACATCGACACGTCCCAGCGTCGCGTCCGTGAGGTCGGCTCCGAGCGCGGAGAGTCGAGTTCGGAGGAACTCGGCCAGCTCGTAGTGGTCTCTAAAGGGCGTCTGCGCGGCGGCAACCCTCTCATCGCCCGCTTTCTGAAGTTGCTCAAGGGCAATCTCGCCAGCAAGGATCAGCCCATTCAGCTGGTCAAGCAGCGCATACTCCGACGCTGACAGAGCTCCGTCCAACGGCTTGTACACCAGGTCATGTTCGACCTCCGACCACGCGTGCATGAGCACGGACGCCACCTGCACCTCGATGAGAGCCGACGCGTATCGCTCCTCCCCTGCGGTGAGACGCGCGTCTGGAATCAACACACGAAAGTGCCGCGCACCGTAGCCTGAGAACCGTCGCAGACGTGCGATGCGCTGTGTCGATGATGCTTCGTCGCGTTCTGACGCCCGAGGGCTAGGCGCAGGACTAGCAGAGTCGCCGTTATTGGGAAACGACTTTGCATGGCGCACATTGAAGATCCCTCTGATAACTCGCTCAACTTCGTCCATCTGACCCGGGAAGTACAGTGCCACGCGTACACCGGCAAGATCAGCGATGTTCTCACGGATAGCCGATTTCGAGCCGTAGGGTGTCATCTGATTGCGCACGTTGAGCTTATCGAGGAGCCGATCTACTGACTTGGCTCGGCTTGTAACGATCGCTCGTACCCCGGAACTGGCCAGTTCGGCTTCGAGCAGGCTGCGGGCCGTTCGGGCTGCCGCGTCCCAGTAGTCAACCTCGCGCTCGTACTCGCTCACGAAATCTTCAATGACACCCACGCGACCCCCAAGACCTGCTCCCAGCGAAGAGTGTAGGGGACCATCGCAGACCTCTCCCTCGAGTCGACGCTCGGGTCCTGGCAGTTCGGCTCCCGGACCTTCGCACCTGGTGGCCGCCTTCCGCTCATTCCATTAGTCGGTAGAAGTCACGCACTGCCAGGTGAAGGCGCACAACCTCGTCTTCAGCCAACGGAGCGCAATGAGCGATCGGTCCGCGCAATAGGTTCAGGCTACTCAGCACCTTCTCCATTCCGCGCTTACTGTTGAACGTCGCCCCGAAGATGTCCCAGTTGACTTTGAGGATCTCACCGAGTTCACCGAAGGTTGTGTAGTCGATCGGATGCGATGATCGCAGCGTTACGCCATTGTCTTGTTCACGCCTCTTGTTGTTCTCAACGGACGTTTTGACGTTTTCCGGACAATGCTCATCCCACCATGCCTCTCCGAACGCATCTTCGAGCTGGGACTCGATCATGTCTCTGATCTCGTTCTCGAGGCAGTAGAAGATCTGGTAGTAACCGGACATCTCCGCCGCCTGCTGACGCAGTTCCGCGGGGAACTGGAGGTAGTAGCCTTCCTGGGAGACCGCCTCCTCGTCCGCTTCGGTGATCACGATCGGATCGACGTTGTGTCGTGTCGCTATTTCCTCCAACTCAACCTGCACGAGTTGGCGACTCATGTGCATCAGCTGGAGTTGGTCGGCCGACCTAGTCACAGCAGGTGCTCCTTCAAGGATCTGAAAATCGCGTTGAAGACGGTGATGTCATTCGTGTTGGGCAAGTTGATGTTGATCGTGTAGCCGAACCTGACCCCGCCGCCCCCATCGCCAGCCGATGCACGAGTTACTTGCGGGACATCCTCTGCCACAGACTCCTGGCGTTCCTCGGGGGCCTGCAGAGGAGAATCGAGCAGCGGCCCGAAGGTCGCAAATTGCTTTAGTGCCTCGAACGTACCCGACGTTGCCTTCACTGTGCTCGAGCCGGCCTCTGAGCCCGTGATCTCCGTGATGAGCCCCTCAAGCTTTCGCCGATCGAGCTTGTCGGCGTACTCGTTCCGCTTGAATAGTGGCGCGTACCCCGTGCGGATTGCAGCGGCCATCGCGCCGCGGGATTCATCCTGGCTCCCCCGGAATCGCTTGTAGACCTCGGTCGGCGTTCCGTCCGAGTTTAAGAGTCCTAAACGCTTTGCGAGCGGAATGAAGGGCTTTGCATTGCCGCCGGCGAACCCAAGCACCGTCCCCAAGTAGTCCTGAGAGAACCGGTCAGGTGTCGCGGCTTCGCGGATCTTGTTGAGGATCTTCGGAATCACGCTGGTGGACATCATGTAAGGAAGCGTTTCGGCCACGCGCCCCCCTCGAGTCGGCGAGTTTTACTCATCCTATCGAGTTGTAACCGCGCGCTACGACGTAATGCGCCGCTACAAATATCTTCGGCGCAGTGTAGACCGTGCTAACCCCCGTTGATGCACGGGCGCAAGCTGTGCCCACGCGCCCCTCGGCGGGGCGTGAGCTTGTCGTCTCCCGCCTAGTGATCGGGCGGGAAGCAGTCCCTGTGACTACTCGGCACTATCTCTCATTGCGCAGCGTGATCACCTTCGCGTTCCAGAGCACGAAGTCCACCATCCAGTCGCGCGCCTGTGCGAGAAGGGCAACGATTACAGCGTCCGACTTCTTCCGCCGCCGCAACCCAGCCTCACCGACTACCGCCATGGCAGTTGCCGGGTAATTCTTGAGGAGTCTCGGAGTGGACAGCTTGTCCATCACGAACTTCTCTAGGCCCACCATTGCTTCTAGCGACTCAGTTGACTCCTGAAAGGACGGCCGATAGCCCGCGTGCACCACTCGGTGCCTGAGGTTGGCCGTTTTCGCAAACCATGTCGCAACTGGTCCGGTGCCCGTCTGGGTCCACTGGCCCCCGAGTCTGGGGTGATAGTCAGTCTTCACCCGCCCAGCGAGCCCGCGGCCATCGAAAAGAGCGGCGGCCTCCTCGGGGGCCATACCCTCTGACCAGACCAGGTGCAGGAGGAGTGTCTCCAGAAACACCTCCGAAGCAGTCGCGCAGAGGACGGCCGCTGTGCCGTATTCGCCGCGTCGTAGAGCCCCGTGCGCCTCTCGGCGGAGGTCAACGTAATTGAGAAACGGTGTGAGCTCGGCGCCTATGGCCCACTGGGTGCGGCGCCACTCCTCCGCCGTCAATGGCTTGGCAAGCTCCATCTCGGGAGGCGCGCTATGCATGATCATGACCCCGCTTTCAGACTTCCCGACCACGTCGCCAGCCGAACGCAGCCGCGCCCACGGCAGGACCGGCGGGAGCTTTTCCCGCTGGATGACGGTCACAGGGCGTTTGGTTGCGGCGTGATAGCCGCGTTGGACCATGGCGATGGCGTCCAGCGCCCGGTCAAAGCCGACCTCTACGCGCCGCGCGTCGGGAAGTTCGCCGGGGGGATAGGCAACAACCGCTTGCATGACGGTCACAGCAAGCTCAAGCGGCCTATCCGTCGCCGCCTCGTGGGCGATGCTGGCTAGAGCTGGGGGAAGCACCTCCTTCATCACGGCGAATGCAGCATCAGTGCCATCCGGGCTAGGCCAGGGGTAAAGCCGGTGGTGGGGAATAAGAAGGACGACCATCACGGGGTCGCCAGGAACCTCGCCCTCCTCGGGGAATGAAAAGGACAATGGATTCTCCGGCTCTTCCGGGATGGCGATCTGTTCGGGTAGGGGCAAGAACCAGTGCACTTCTACGTGCTCGTTCCACGCCGCGGGTGATTCGGCATCTGTGCCGCCATCGACGGAAGTCATGGCGCCGAGCGTACCCGCAGGACGCGACAGTGAATCGGCCGCAAACTTTTGGTGCTGCTGTCGGAGGCGCATCCCACGCTTTGCAGTGACGGGTCGGTCAGCGAGCACGGACCGTGCCGATGCTTGAGCACTCTGCCAGTGCCTCGTCACAGCTCAAGGCGTAGAGCTGATCCACTGCGCGTGATCTTCCAGCCAGCGGCCGAGTATGTGTTCACGGAGTTGAATACTTCGAGGTTGTCCTCAAACTTGCTGACTATGAGCACCGGGCCGCGGGCAAGTGCCGAATTCAAGGTGGGGCGCAGCTGGACGACGTCGCTGTAGGACACTCGACCTTCCACGTACAGAACCACTTCGGAGCAGTCGGCAGCGAACGTATGCGGAGCGCCGCCATTCGTCATCCTCTTGTAGGCGACAACTTCGCTGCACGGACCGGGTGCTCCGTCGCCAGAACGTACATCTGTGAGCGTCCAAGTCGTCCCGGAGACATCCGAGTGTGACGCGAGGCGGAACTGCGCATTCCAGGAGTCGGTCCATGACGCGACGCCGACATAGCCACCCTTTTCGCTCTTGGTGCCGAGAAGCTCGGAGACTCCGAAGTGACCCGACGGACTGCCGTGCGTCATCTGAACCTTGGCACCTCCGGTCTGCAGGATCGCTGAGGTAGCTGAGCCGTGGCGGCGCGCGTTGTCCAAGAGCTCGAACACGAGACGTTCCGCCGCGCCCTGAGCATCGCCACCCCATGCAGCTGACACCCCGGCCGCTTCCAGAAAAGAGTGGATCGATTCCACGGACAGGTCGCTGACGAGGTCGAACCGAATCTCGAAATCGAAGAGTTTCGGAAGGCTACCGTCCGGCCCCGCAGTCTGGTCTCGGCGAGCCTCTTCTGCGCGTGACTCTTTCCACTGGCGAAGGAGGTCGGCTGTGAAGATGGAATCGTTGCGATCGATTGCCGCCGCATCCTGCCGGCAGAGCCAGATTCCGTTGTCGAAGTGCTTCCTTTCTCTTTCAGACTGATTCTCGTCGTAACGAGCGCTCGTGGGCGTCCTACCAAGAATGTGTGCTGCTTCACCGAGGTTTGATACCCCGCTCTTCGTGGAGGAAGATCCGGCTATCGTCGTCTTGTCGCACCACGGTGCAGAGCACTTGTAGCCAGCCCAAGCGGCCAAGCGGTCCCGAGTGTTCTTGCTGAACTCACCGCCTTTGGTCCTCGACACGGGAGCAAGTCTGCCCGAGAAACTGTCAGGTGTTGTGAATGCGCGCGGTCAAGGCCCGACGAGGGCTTGCCCCGAGCGACGAGCGTTCGCGTCGTCCAGCGAGCGAGATGTCTCGCTCAACGCCGCAGACATTCCGGCACCGCCGCCTACGTGCTCGCCTCGTCCGGATAACATTTCGCAGTGCAAAACTGGCGCGGTGGATATTGACCTGCTGGAAGCCTTGCCGCTCGCTGATCAATGGACGTTCGTCCGTGGTCGAATCGTGGAGACGTCGGTTGAGCTCGATGCCGCACTGCGGGGACTCCATGCTCAGCTCAGAGGGCTGGACAGTGTCGAGGCGTTGCTGTCTGCGCCTGTGAACTGGACGCAGGCCGTCGACCAGTGCCGAACCATGACGGCATGCGCGGCGGTCGATGAGTCAGCCATTCGAGCTGCGATCGGCAAGGCACTCGATGAAGCGGCGATCGCCTACGAGAGACGCAACCGATATATGCATGACCTCCTCACCGCGGACCTCGCCGACGAGTTGCTCCCAGACCCAACGCTTATCGATAAGCGCAACGAGTACTACCTTCTGCGGCTTAGCTCGAAACAGAACTCCGCCACCGTCACACACGTCGTTCTGGACGACGCGATCGGCACGGTCAACGCGCTCGTGGCCGCGATGTGGAAGGTTCGAGCGGCGCGTGGCTACCTTGCCGGACAGACGACCTGGAGGACTGCACTCCTGGGTGAACTGGAGGGCGATTGGCACGGGACCGCGACCTGGACGTACGGCGGCTCAGACGACGACTGAACGCACGCCGGCGAGTCGCTAGACGACACGGGTCTCACGGTCGAAACCATCCTCGGTTGACACGTCGCGAGGACCCGCCCGCACAACTTGCACGCAGTGGAACCTTATCTGAAGCGCATTCTGGATCCAGCTCCGACACTAGGCGCCGACGGTCATCCCGGATACGGCCGCCGCTCCAGGTACGGCCTCGACCCTTGCGATGGTCCGCAGGTCCGGCCAGGACTCGCCCGCGAGGACGTGGTGCAGGGGCCCCTCGTCCACGCCCGCGTCTCGCGCAACCGATCTGTCGCTGCGCTCCCCCACCGCCGGACTGACGTTCAGCACGAAACTGACGGGCGAACTCGGCTGCCTTGTCCGCCGAGATCGCGCCCGGCCACGCCTTCCGATTTGCCCGGCTTCTCGCGAGGCTGCCGCCGCTGCTCAGGCCGCATCACAGTTGAAGCTGCATACATCCCAGTAGTCCGTTGGATTCACGAACCTCGATCAGGTCAAGAATTCTGAACAGGGTCAACTTCGATGAATCCGTGGGTCGACTACCGGGACGTTTCGCCGCATCAGAAGTCCCAGTCCTCGTCCTCCGTGTTGACGGCCTTGCCGATCACGTACGAGGAGCCCGACCCCGAGAAAAAGTCGTGGTTCTCGTCGGCGTTCGGCGAGAGCGAGGCGAGGATCGCCGGGTTCACGTCGGTGACCGAGGAGGGGAACATCGACTCGTAGCCGAGGTTCATGAGGGCCTTGTTGGCGTTGTAGTGCAGGAACTTCTTGACGTCCTCGGTGAGGCCGAGACCGTCGTAGAGGCTCTGCGTGTACTGCACCTCGTTGTCGTAGAGCTCGTAGAGCAGCGAGAACGTGTAGTCCTTGATCTCGTCGCGCTTGGCCTGGTCGACGAGCTCGAGTCCGCGCTGGAACTTGTAGCCGATGTAGTAGCCGTGCACGGCCTCGTCGCGGATGATGAGCCGGATCAGGTCGGCCGTGTTGGTGAGCTTCGCCCGCGACGACCAGTGCATCGGCAGGTAGAAGCCCGAGTAGAAGAGGAACGACTCGAGCAGCGTCGACGCGACCTTGCGCTTCAGGGGCTCGTCACCGCGGTAGTACTCCATCACGATGGAGGCCTTCTTCTGCAGGTGCTCGTTCTCGACCGACCAGCGGAAGGCGTCGTCGATGTCCTTCGTCGAGCACAGCGTCGAGAAGATCGACGAGTAGCTCTTCGCGTGCACCGACTCCATGAACGCGATGTTCGTGTACACCGCCTCCTCGTGCGGGGTCAGCGAGTCGGGGATGAGCGAGACCGCGCCGACCGTGCCCTGGATGGTGTCGAGCAGCGTAAGGCCGGTGAACACCCGCATCGTCGTGGTCTGCTCTTCGGGGGTCAGTTGGTTCCACGACTGCACGTCGTTCGACAGCGGCACCTTCTCGGGCAGCCAGAAGTTGTTCACCAGGCGGTTCCAGACCTCGAGGTCCTTGTCGTCCTGGATGCGGTTCCAGTTGATCGCGTTGACGTGGTCGACCAGCTTGACCGGCGCGACGTGGGCCGGGTCGTTGGTGGCCGAGTTCACCGGGTCGGTGAGAGTCATCCGTTCTGTCCTTATCTTCAGGAGTCGGTCTCGATATGGGGTCTCGATACGCTCCGGCTTCGCCGGTGCTACTCGACCACCGGAACGTGAGAAATGCTCACAGAGTGCAGCTGACGCACATTTCCAGCTCTGTGCCCTCGAGGGCCTGCTGACGCAGCCGGATGTAGTAGATCGTCTTGATGCCCTTGCGCCACGCGTAGATCTGGGCCTTGTTGATGTCGCGGGTCGTCGCGGTGTCCTTGAAGAACAGCGTGAGCGAGAGGCCCTGGTCGACGTGCTGCGTCGCCGCGGCGTAGGTGTCGATGACCTTCTCGTAGCCGATCTCGTACGCGTCCTCGTAGTACTCGAGGTTGTCGTTCGTCATGAACGGCGCCGGGTAGTAGACGCGGCCGAGCTTGCCTTCCTTGCGGATCTCGATCTTCGACGCGATCGGGTGGATCGACGACGTCGAGTTGTTGATGTACGAGATCGAGCCGGTCGGCGGCACCGCCTGGAGGTTCTGGTTGTAGATGCCGTGCTCCTGGATGGAGGCCTTCAGCTCCTGCCAGTCGTGCTGCGTCGGGATGTGCACGCCGGCGTCGGCGAACAGCTCGATGACCCGTGCGGTCTGCGGCACCCACGCGGCATCCGTGTACTTGTCGAAGAACTCGCCCGACGCGTACTTCGAGTCGGCGAAGCCGTCGAAGGCCTCACCGCGCTCGATCGCGATCTGGTTCGACGCGCGCAGCGCGTGGAAGAGCACCGTGTAGAAGTAGATGTTCGTGAAGTCGATGCCCTCCTCGCTGCCGTAGTGGATGCGCTCGCGGGCGAGGTAGCCGTGCAGGTTCATCTGGCCGAGGCCGATGGCGTGCGACTTGTCGTTGCCGTCTTCGACGGACCGCACCGACGAGATGTGCGACATGTTCGACACGGCGGTGAGGCCGCGGATGGCGGTCTCCACCGTCTTGCCGAGGTCGGGCGAGTCCATCGACAGCGCGATGTTCATCGACCCGAGGTTGCACGAGATGTCCTTGCCGATCTGGGCGTAGGAGAGGTCTTCGTTATAGGTCGTCGGCGTGTTGACCTGGAGGATCTCGGAGCACAGGTTCGACATGTTGATCCGGCCCTTGATCGGGTTGGCCTTGTTCACCGTGTCCTCGAACACGATGTAGGGGTAGCCCGACTCGAACTGGATCTCGGCGATCGTCTGGAAGAACTCGCGCGCGTTGATCTTCGTCTTCTTGATGCGCGGGTCGTCGACCATGGCGCGGTAGTTCTCGGTGATCGGCACGTCGCCGAACGGCTTGCCGTAGACGCGCTCGACGTCGTACGGCGAGAAGAGGTACATGTCCTCGTTGTTCTTCGCGAGCTCGAACGTGATGTCGGGCACGACGACGCCGAGGGAGAGCGTCTTGATGCGGATCTTCTCGTCGGCGTTCTCGCGCTTGGTGTCGAGGAACCGCATGATGTCGGGGTGGTGCGCCGACAGGTACACGGCGCCGGCACCCTGGCGCGCGCCGAGCTGGTTGGCGTACGAGAAGGAGTCCTCGAGGAGCTTCATCACGGGGATGATGCCCGACGACTGGTTCTCGATCTGCTTGATGGGCGCACCCGACTCGCGGATGTTCGAGAGCAGGAGCGCCACGCCGCCGCCGCGCTTCGACAGCTGCAGCGACGAGTTGATGCCGCGGGAGATCGACTCCATGTTGTCTTCGATGCGGAGCAGGAAGCACGAGACGAGCTCGCCGCGCTGCGCCTTGCCCGTGTTGAGGAAGGTCGGCGTCGCCGGCTGGAAGCGGCCGGAGATGATCTCCTCCACCAGCTCGGTCGCGAGCTGCTCGTCGCCCTGCGCGAGGCCGAGCGCGGTCATCACGACGCGGTCTTCGAAACGCTCGAGGTACCGCTTGCCGTCGAAGGTCTTCAGCGTGTAGCTCGTGTAGTACTTGAACGCGCCGAGGAAGGTCTCGAAGCGGAACTTCTTCGAGTACGCCAGGTCGTTGAGCTGCTGGATGAACTCGAACGAGTACATGCCGAGCGTCTCGGGCTCGTAGTACTCCTTCTCGACGAGGTAGTCGAGCCGCTCCTTCAGCGAGTGGAAGAAGACCGTGTTCTGGTTGACGTGCTGGAGGAAGTACTCCCGCGCCGCCTCCTTGTCCTTCTCGAACTGGATCTTCCCGTCGGCGCTGTAGAGGTTCAGCATCGCGTTCAGGGCGTGGTAGTCCATCCCCGAATTGCTCGAGCGCGGTGCGTCGATGACCGCTACGCCACTGTCGCCTGCGGCGCCTGCTGCTGCGTTGACCAAAATGCGTCCAATCCCTCGTCGACGGCGCGAACGTCGTCTGGTGTTCCGAATACTTCGAAGCGATACAGGTGCGGCACGTGGCACTTCGCGGCGACGATGTCGCCGGCGAGGCCGTAGCCGGCACCGAAGTTGGTGTTGCCCGCGGCGATCACGCCGCGGATGAGTGCCCGGTTGTGCGGGTCGTTCAGGAACCTGATGACCTGCTTGGGCACGGCGCCCTTGCCGTCCCCTCCCCCGTACGTGGGCACGACGAGCACGTAGGGTTCGTCGGCGACGAGCGCGGCATCCTTCGCGTGGAGCGGGATGCGCGTCGCCGGCCGTCCGAGCTTCTCGATGAAGCGCGCGGTGTTGCCCGACACGCTCGAGAAGTAGATGAGGTTCGTCATGTCAGCCCCATGGCCGGTGGTCGAGTAGCCGCGCGAAGCCGGCGTATCGAGACCCCGGTTACGCGAGCCGGCTCGCCAGCTCGTCGATCTTGTCGGGGCGGAAGCCCGACCAGTGACCTTCGTCGGTGATGACGACCGGGGCCTGCAGGTAGCCGAGCTCCTTGACCGCGGCGAGCGCGGTCTCGTCCTGCGACAGGTCGAGCACCTCGTACTCGATGCCCTTGCTGTCGAGGGCGCGGTACGTGGCGTTGCACTGGACGCAGGAAGGCTTGGTGTAGACCGTGACCGTCATCTCTGTGACCCCTCTTCTCTGGCTCCTCCAGGAGCCTTTCCCCCGGTGTTGCTTCGGTCCTTCAATACTACATCTAGTGCCTGACCAACGGAATGACCCCAAGATGATGTAGTTACATTCGTGTAGTTTTCCACCGCGTCATCCACAGTCCATCAACAGTCCGAAGCTGGGCTGATCGGCGGATTTCCGCGGGTCGCATTCGGGTTCTCCACAGGTCGGCTCATTCGAGCGGCGTCGGCCTGTGAATGGATGTCGGGCGTGTCGTCGGCGTGTCGCCCGCGCACCACGCCGGCACGAGGCATCCGCACCGCCCTGGCGACGGCGCGACGACCCCCGCCTGCGACGAGCTCACGCGACATACCGGCTCCCCCGACCCGACATCTGGCCCTCATCGGCCTGCCGACCACAAGATGTGGTGGCGTCCGCAGGTAATGCTGCCACCACCCACCGACATTGCGGCGACGGGTGCCACGGCGCGTCGCGGCATCCGCCCCCTACCGGCATCCGACCGCCCGGGTTAGCCTGACGACGGACCAGACCGACGCAGCCCAGACCCGATGCAGCAGCACCGACGCAGGCTCGGCCCTGCGAGGGAGGACCGCATGTCCCACACCGTCATCTCGCACGACGGCGCCTCGATCGCCTACGACCGCGAGGGCGAGGGCCCTGCCGTCATCCTCGTCGGCGGGGCGTTCCAGTTCCGGGCGTTCGACCCGGCCACCAAGCAGCTCGCGACCGCCCTTGCGAAGCGCGGCTACACCGTCGTCAACTACGACCGGCGCGGGCGCGGCGAGAGCGCCCACGACGTGCCCATGGGCCTGCACGAGACGCTCGCCGACCTGCGCGCGATCGTCGCCGAGCTGCAGCGCATCCACGAGCTCGGCGAGGGCGTGGCGCTCTTCGGCAACTCCTCCGGCGGCGCGATCGCGCTCGCGGCCGCGGCGCACGGGCTGCCCGTGACGGCGATCGTCGCGTTCGAGGTGCCGATCGGCGCAGAGCAGGGGGCGGATGGCGCGGAGTTCCTCACCGGCCTGCGCGAGCGCATCGCGGGCGACGACGCCGACGCGGTCGTCGAGTACTTCATGAAGGACATGCCGCCAGAGTGGCTCGAGCAGGCGAAGGGCACCCCAGCCTGGCCCCTTATGGTGCGCATCGGGCCGAGCCTCGAAGCGGATGCCGAGTCCCTCGCCTGGTCGCAGTCCGCGCCGCACGCCGAACTGCTCGGGTCGATCGAGGCGCCCACGCTCGTGCTCGTCGGCGAGGACGGCGCGCCCGCCGAGATGGCGCCGGCCGCCGACGCGATCGTCGCCGCGATGCCGAACGCCTCTCGTGGCACCGTGCCCGCGGTGCAGCACTCCTGGCAGCCGGAGACCATGGCCGCGCGCATCGCCGACTTCCTCGACGCGCACGTGCCGCGCTGACGCCCGCGCCGCCGCCCGGCCGCGTTCGTCGGCGACATCGCTCGACGAAATGCCACTTTCGCCGGGTACGGCACGATGATTCCTGGCGAAAGTGGCATCCCGATCGGGATCGAACGCGCGCACGGCAGCGCGCGTCAGGAGGAGACGGCGGTCCGGTCCCCCGCCGTCGACGCAGTGCCCGCCGCCGGCGACACCGCGCCCAGCGCAGCCGTGCTCGCACGCACGACGAGGTCGGGCACCCGCGGCGCCGGCATGCGATCGTCGTCGTTCAGCACGGCCAGCACGCCGGCCATGGCGTCGCGGCCGAGTTCGACGAAGTCCTGCCGGACGGTCGTGAGCGGCGGCGCGAAGAACTCGGCCTCGGGGATGTCGTCGAACCCGACGACGCTCACGTCGCCGGGCACCGAGCGCCCCGCCTCGGCGAGCGCGTGCATGACGCCGAGCGCCATCTGGTCGTTCGAGACGAACACGGCCGTCATCTCGCGATCCTCGGCGAGCGCGCGGCCGTGCACGTAGCCGCTGCCCGGCGACCAGTCGCCGACGAGCGGCTCGCGCGCCGGCAGGCCGTGCTCGCCCAGCACGGTCGCCCAGCCGCGCACGCGCTCCGCGGCATCCATCGCGTCGGTCGGGCCGGCGACGTGCCGGATGCTCCGGTGCCCGAGCCCGATGAGGTGCTCGACCGCGAGCCGGGCGCCCGCGTACTGGTCGAGCCAGACGCGGTGCATCGAACCCCGGTCCTCGGATGCCACGGCGACGACCGGCACGCCGAGCTCGATGCCGTCGAGGGCATCGAGGGCCGCGCGCTGCGCGGCGATGAGCACGATCGCCTCGACGTTCTGCCGCACGAGGAGTTCGGCCGTGGAGCGCATGCTCGCGGCATCCGTCTCGAGCATGCTCGCCGTGATGACCGAGTAGCGCGCGTCGCGCGCGGCCTCGTTGAAGTGCAGCGCGGTGCTCGAGGGGCCGTAGTCGGGGGCGCCCGTCACGATGAGGCCCACGGTGCGGGTGCGACGGGTGACGAGCGCGCGGGCGGCTGGCGACGGCACGTACCTGAGCTGCTTGATCGCCTGCTCCACCCGGGCGCGCGTGGCGGGACGCACGTTCGGCAGGTCGTTGAGCACGCGCGAGACGGTCTGGTGCGACACTCCGGCGAGCCGCGCCACGTCGAAGATCGTCGCGGCCCTGGCCTTCTCGTCGTCGCCCACTCGCCGTCCGGCTCCCTGCCTCGCGCCCGATGCGCGCTCGTTCCCCGCCATCATCCCATCGACCCGTTCCGGACCGGGGAGACTTCCGTCTCTCGACCGGGGCGCTGAGCCCAGGGCGGGTGCGACGGATGCCTCGCCCTCACCGTCGCCTGGCCGTCAGCACCTTCTGCAGGATGATGAAGACGAGCAGCAGCGCGCCGATGAAGATCTTCGTCCACCACGACGAGAGCGTGCCCTCGAAGGTGATGATCGTCTGGATCACGCCCAGCACGAGCACGCCGAGCACCGAGCCGAGCACGAAGCCGTAGCCGCCCGTCAGCAGCGTGCCGCCGATGACGACCGCGGCGATCGCGTCGAGCTCGGTCCCGATCGCGGTGAGCGGATAGCCGGACAGCGTGTAGAACGTGAACAGCACGCCCGCGAGGCCCGAGCAGAAGCCCGAGATGACGTAGACGAGCACCTTGGTGCGGGCGACCGGCAGGCCCATGAGCAGACCGGATGTCTCGCCGCCGCCGATCGCGTAGACCGTGCGACCGAAGCGAGTGCCGTGCAGCACCCACACCGCGATCGCGACGACGACCAGCGCGATGATCACGCTCGGGGTGATCGAGAGGCCCGGCCCCAGCGGGATGCGCGAGACCGCGAGCTGGATGAACGTCGGGTCGGTGATCGAGATCGACGACTGGCTGATGACATAGCAGAGGCCGCGGGCGAGGAACATGGCCGCAAGCGTCGCGATGAACGGCTGCACCTTGAACACGTGGATCATGAGCCCGACGAGCAGCCCGAGGATGCTCGTCAGCACCAGGATCAGCGGGATCACGACGCCCGGCGACCATCCGGTCTGCAGGAGGCTCGCGGCGATCATGCCCGACAGGGCGACGACTGCGCCGACCGACAGGTCGATGCCGCCCGTGAGGATCACGAACGTCATGCCGACCGCGAGCACGATGAGGTACGCGTTGTCGACGAAGAGGTTGAGGAAGACCTGGCCGGAGAAGAAGCCGCGGTAGCGGAAGCCGCCGATCACGAAGATCGCGACGAACAGCAGGCCGGTGACGGTGACGGGTCCGTACTTGGGGCTCGTGAGCACGCCGAGGGCGGCGGCGAGCGGCCCGCGTCGGCCGGGGCCGCCATCCGGACCGGTGCCGCGGCCGGTGCCGCGCCCCGCACCGCTGCCGCGACGGATGCCGCGCCCGGAGCGCGACGGTCGGTTCGTCGTGGGCGCCTCGAGGATCTCGGTCATGATGCGGCGACCCCCTTCCCGGATCGGACGGCGAGCCGTCGTCGGAACCCGCTCAGCGCCTCGGCGGTCGTGGGCGACTGGAGCAGGCACACGGCTGTGACCACCGCGGCCTTGAAGACCATCGTCGCGATCGGCGGGATGCCGACCGTGTAGACCGTGGTCACGAGCGTCTGGATGACGAGCGCCCCGACGAGCGTGCCGACGAGCGAATAGCGCCCGCCCGCGAGGGACGTGCCGCCGATGACGACGGCGAGGATCGCGTCGAGCTCGATGAAGAGGCCCGTGTTGTTCGCGTCGGCCGCGGCCGTGTTCGCAGTGAGGATGAGCCCCGCGATCGCCGCGCAGAACGCGCAGAACGTGTAGACCGCGAAGAGCAGCCCCCGCGCCCGCACACCGGCCTGGCGACTCGCCTCGGGGTTGATGCCGACCGACTCGATGAACATGCCGAGCGCGGTGCGCCGGGTGAGCAGCGCCGCGACGCCGAACACGACCGCCGCGATGATCACCGCCACCGGCACGCCGAGCCAGAACCCGGAGCCGAGGAACTTGAACGGCGGGCTGTTGACCGTGAGGATCTGGCCCTCGGTGATGAGCATCGCGACGCCGCGGCCGGCCGTCATCAGAATGAGCGTCGCGATGATCGGCTGGATGCCGAGCACGGCGACGAGGAACCCGTTCCACACGCCGAGCACCAGCGAGATGAGGAGCGCGACCGACACGGCGACCGCGACCGTCGCGAGGCTGCCCGGGTTCGGCGAGCCCAGGATGATCGAGCACGCGACCGCGCCCGAGATCGCCGCGACCGCGCCGACCGAGAGGTCGATGCCGCGCGTGGCGATGACGAGGGTCATGCCGACGGCGATGATGAGCGTCGGCGCGCCATTGCGCAGGATGTCGATGAGGCTGCCGAACAGCTGCCCGTCGCGCACCGTGATCTCGAAGAACCCGGGGAACGCGACCAGGTTGATCGCGAACAGGACGAGCAGCATGACGACCGGCCAGAACAGCCGGCTCGACGCCATCTTGGCGAGCATGCTCACGAGCGGCCTCCTTCGGGGGCGGGGGTGGTGGGGTCGGTCGGCTTGGCGCCGGGGTCGGATGCCGCGGCATCCGGTGCGCCGAGGTCGACGGCCGGGGCCGCCGAAGAAGCGGGGGCGGATGCCGCGTGGCCGGCGCCCGCGGCGACGGCCACGGCCGGTGTGCGCTCGTCGAGCGCCTCGTCGTCGGAGGCGACGCGCCCGTCGGCGATGAGCGCGAGCAGCGCGTCGACGGTGAGCCCGTCGTTCTCGAGGTCGGCCACGACCGTGCGGTCGCGGAGCACCGCGACCCGGTGGCTGAGCCGCAGCACCTCCTCGAGCTCGGCCGAGATGAACAGCACGCTCATGCCGTTCTCCGCGAGGTTGAACACGAGCTTCTGGATCTCGGCCTTCGCCCCGACGTCGATGCCGCGCGTCGGCTCGTCGAGGATCAGCAGGCGGGGTGCGATCGCGAGCCACCTCGCGAGCAGCACCTTCTGCTGGTTGCCGCCCGAGAGGTTGCGCACGAGCGCGTCGGGGTTGCCGGGCCGGATGTTCAGCGCCTGGATGTAGGACTGCGCGAGCTCGTCCTGCTTCTTCTTCGGGATCGGCCGCGCCCAGCCGCGATCGGCCTGCAGCGCGAGCACGATGTTGTCGCGCACGCTGAGGTCGCCGACGATGCCCTCGTCGCGGCGGTTCTCCGACGAGAACGCGATGCGCTTCGAGATCGCCTGACGCGGGGTGCGGAGGCGCACCTGCTCGCCGCCGATCGTGAGTTCGCCCGTGTCGGCGCGGTCGATGCCGCCGAGCAGGCGCGCGAACTCCGTGCGGCCCGAGCCGAGCAGGCCCGCGAGCCCCACGACCTCGCCCGCCGCGATCGGCAGGTCGGCCGGGGAGATCGCCCCGCGACGGCCGAGCTTCGACGCCGAGACGAAGGTCGCGGCATCCGTCTCGTCGACGACCGCCGCGCGCGCCCGGTGCTCGAGGTCGTCGAGCGCGGTGAGCTCCTTGCCGATCATCTTCTGCACGAGGTCGATGCGGAGCAGCTCGTCGGTCAGGTACTCGCCGACGAGCTTCCCGTTGCGGAGCACGGTGAGCCGGTCGCAGATCTCGTACACCTGGTCGAGGAAGTGCGAGACGAAGAGGATGGCGACGCCCTGCTCCTTGAGCGAGCGGATGACGCGGAACAGCTCGGCGACCTCGTCGGCGTCGAGGCTCGACGTCGGCTCGTCGAGGATCAGGACCTTCGCGTTCACGTCGATGGCGCGGGCGATCGCGATGAGCTGCTGCACGGCGAGCGAATGGTCGCCGAGGAGCGAACCCGGGTCGACGTCGAGGTGCAGGCCCGCGAGGAGCTCGGTGCTGCGCCGGCGCATCGCGCGCCAGTCGATGCCGCCGAAGCGTCGCGGTTCGCGGCCGAGCATGATGTTCTCGGCCACGGACAGGTTCGGGAGGAGGTTGACCTCCTGGTAGACCGTGGAGATGCCCGCGGCCTGCGCCTGCGCCGGCCCCGAGAACGAGACCTGCTTCCCCGCGAGGGTGATCGTGCCGGCGTCGATGCCGTAGACGCCGGTCAGCGCCTTGATGAGCGTCGACTTGCCCGCGCCGTTCTCGCCCATGAGCGAGTGCACCTCGCCGGGGAACATGCGGAAGTCGACGCCGTCGAGCGCCTTCACGCCCGGGAAGCCGATCGAGATGCCGCGCATCTCGACGACCGGGGCCGGTGCCGGCGGCGCAGTCGCCGCCGCGACGGATTCGGTCTGCTGGGTCACGGTGCTCTCCATCGAGTCCGCGAGCGGATGCGGCATCCGCTCGTCTGCGCCTGGCGGCGCCGGATCGCCGCGGCTCGGCGGCGGGTGGGACGAGGGTACCGGGTGCGCGGCATGGACGACCGCGCACCCGGCTGGGCCGGCGGGCGCCGCTCGGGCGCCCGCCGGTCCGGGTCAGTACTGGCGGGTGGGCAGGGCCTCGATCGCCTCTTCCTGCGTGAAGGTCGTCTCCTCGGTGATGATGCGCTTCTCGGGCGTCTCACCGTCGTTGATCTGCTTCACGATGTCGACGAGCTGCGCGCCGAGGAGCGGCGAGCACTCGACGATGAAGTTGATCTTCCCGTCGGCGAGCGCCTGCATGCCGTCCTTGACCGCGTCGACCGTGACGATCTTGATGTCCTCGCCCGGAACCAGGCCGGCCGCCTCGATCGCCTCGATCGCGCCGAGGCCCATGTCGTCGTTGTGCGCGTAGATGAGGTCGACGTCGGGGTTCGACTTCAGCAGCGCCTCGGTCACCTGCTTGCCGCCCGCACGCGTGAAGTCGCCGGTCTGGCTCGCGACGACCTCGAGGTTCGGGTTGGCGGCGATGACCTCGGCGAAGCCCTCGGCGCGGTCGATGGCGGGAGCGGCACCGGTCGTGCCCTCGAGCTGGATGATCTTCACCGGCTCGGTCGTGTCGGCGTACTCGTCGAGCACCCACTGGCCGGCCTTCTCACCCTCCTCGACGAAGTCGGAGCCGAGGAAGCTCACGTACAGCGAGTCGTCCTGCGAGTCGACAGCCCGGTCGGTGAGCACCACGGGGATGCCGGCGGCCTTCGCCTCGTTGAGCACCGCATCCCAGCCGGTCTCGACGACGGGCGAGAACGCGATGACGTCGACCTGCTGCTGGATGTACGAGCGGATCGCCTTGATCTGGTTCTCCTGCTTCTGCTGCGCGTCGGAGAACTTGAGCTCGATGCCCGCGTCCTCGAACGCGGCCTGGATGTCCTTGGTGTTGGCGGTGCGCCACCCGGACTCGGCGCCGACCTGCGCGAAGCCCACGACGAGCTCGTCGAGCGGCTTGGGACCCTCTGCTGCGGCATCGCCGCCGGCGGCGCATCCGGTGAGGGCGAGGAGCATCGCGCCGGTGGCGGCGGCGATGCCGATGAGCTTCTTCATCAGCTGGAACCTCCTTGTTCACTGCCGGCGTCTGGGGCTGCTGCGGAGTCTCGGTGCGCCGGGCGGCCAGTCCGTTCGGGCCGCGCTTGGAATGTTAGCGCTCACAAGTGAGCGCTCACAAGTGCGATTTCGAAAACGGATGCATCATGGCGACGGGGCGATCTTGGTGCTGGTGTTATTCCCAGATCAGAAGGCGAATCAGTCGCCCGTGCTCGTCGCCGAATCGTGCGCGTCATCCCGCCTCATGCACCGGTTGTGATCGCTCATTTCCCGCACGCATGACCTTGAGGTCGGGCGCCAGCCCGCACGGCGGCACCGCCTGCGCGACGCAGCCTGGGTGCCGGATGCTGCGTCGTCGCGTCGCCCGCCGGCCGCGCGCGTTCACCTGCACGACACAGCGCACGGGCAGGATGCTGCTCATGAGCGAACCCGAACACCTCATCGTCGGCGCCGGTCCGGTCGGCACCGCCCTCGCCCTCCGCGCCGCCGAGGCCGGCGAGCGCGTGCGCGTCGTCACGCGTTCGGGCCGAGGGCCGCGGCATCCGCTCGTCGAACTCGTCGACCTCGACGCCGCGGATCGCGACCGGCTCGCGGAGGCCGCCGCCGGCGCCCGAGTCGTCGTCAACTGCGCCAACCCCGGCGCCTACCCGCAGTGGGAACGCGTGTGGCCGCCGCTCGCCGCCTCGATCCTGCACGCGGCCGAGGCATCCGGCGCCGTGCTCGTCATCATGGGCAACCTGTACGGGTACGGGCCGGTCGACGGACCCATGCGGCAGGGCACGCCGCTTCGGCCCTCCGACCACAAGGGCGCGCTGCGCGCCCGGATGTGGGAGGAGGCGCTCGCCGCCCACCGCGCCGGCCGCGTGCGCGTCACCGAGGCGCGCGCGTCCGACTACCTCGGGCCGACGGCGCCGACCGCCAACGGGCTGCTGCCCCGTTATGCCGCCGCGACGCTCGCCGGCAGGTCGGCGACCGTGTTCGGCGACCCGGACGCCCCGCACTCCTGGACGGCGGTCGACGACATCACCGCGACGCTCGACGTGCTCGGCCGCGACGAGCGCGCCTGGGGTCGCCCCTGGATCGTGCCGTCGAACCCGCCCGCCAGCGTGCGCGAGGTGCTCACCGCGCTCGGCGAGCGCGCGGGCACCGGTGCGCCGACGCTGCGACGGATGCCGCGGTGGGCCCTCTCCGTGATGGGCCTCGTCGTGCCGGTCCTGCGCGAGGTGAACGGCGTGCTCTACCAGTTCGAGCAGCCGTTCGTCGTGGATGCCGCGGAGACGACCGACACGTTCGGCCTCGAGCCGACCGACTGGTCGGCCCTGCTCGACGCGACCGCGCGGGCGTGGCACCAGCGGGCGGTCGCGGGGCGCTGAGCCCGGCGGCGGGCCCGCGTCGTCCGGCCCCTACTGCTTGGCGGCCTTCGCCGCCGCCTTGGCGGCCTGCTTCGTGGCACGGACCTTCGCGAGCGACTCCGGGTCGACGATGTCGGCCACCGACGCGAACGACCCCTCGTCGCCGTAGTGGCCGGCGGCCTCGCGCCATCCGCTCGCCTCGAGCCCGCACTGCTTGCCGAGAAGCGCGAGGAAGATCCTCGCCTTCTGCTCTCCGAACCCCGGCAGCGCCTTCAGCCGCTTCAGGACCTCGGCGCCGTCGGGGTCGCCGTGCGTCCAGATGGCGGCGGCGTCGCCGCCCCACTCGTCGCGGACGGCCGCGGCAAGCGACTGCACCCGACCGGCCATCGATCCCGGGTACCGGTGGACGGCCGGCGGCTGCTTGAACGCGTCGACGAACCGCTCGGGGTCGACCGCCGCGATCTCGGCCGGCTCGATCGTGCCGACCCGGTCGCGGATCTTGGCCGGGCCCGCGAACGCCGTCTCCATCGCGACCTGCTGGTCGAGCAGCATGCCCGTGAGCAGTGCGAACGCGTCGCTGCCCAGCAGTTCGTCGGCAGCGGCATCCCCGGTGATGTTGAGCGTGGTCATGGGGTCCATCCTCCCACCGTGATCTCCGTGCTATTCCGGACAGGAACTGTCCGCATCGCGCGCGACACTGGAGGAGTCAGCCCAGCCGGGACATCCGTCGCCGGCCCGAACAGGAGGACCACCACCATGGACTGGAAGATCGAGCTCATCCACGTGCCCGTCACCGACGTCGACCGCGCGAAGGCCTTCTACGTCGAGAAGCTCGGCTTCACCGCCGACCACGACCAGCGCGTGAACGACGACCTGCGGTTCGTGCAGCTCACCCCGCCCGGCTCGGCGTGCTCGATCGCCTTCGGCGAAGGCCTCGGCGGCACGCTCGAGCCCGGAACGCTCGACGTGATCCAGGTCGTGATCCCCGACGCCGACGCCGTGCTCGCCGAACTGCGCGCGAAGGGCGTCGAGTGCGAAGGCGTCGACGAGCAGGCCTGGGGCCGGTTCATCACGCTCGCCGACCCCGACGGCAACCGCTGGACGCTGCAGCAGCTGCCCGACTACTCGGCCGCCTGAGGCGACGGATGCCGCCCGGCCGGGCCGGCGGCCGCGCGCGCCCGGCGACCGGTCCGGCCCGGCGACCGGGGCCCGGTCGAGGCAGCAGTCGCACGATTCGCAGGATGAGACGGCTCATGCCCTCCCATGCGACCCCATCGCGCGGCTCATCCTGCGAATTCACCCGACCGGGCGCGAACCTGAGCGGCACCGGGGCGGCTCGGGCCGCTCAGCCGCGCGGCGCCGCGGTGCTCGCGCGCACGACGAGCTCGGGCACGCGCGCAGTGCGATCGGGCGCTGCCGCCTCGTCGCGCAGCACGTCGGCGACCGTCGCCATGATGTCGCGGCCGAGCGAGTCGAAGTCCTGCCGCACGGTCGTGAGCGCAGGCGTGAAGTACCCCGCCTCGGGGATGTCGTCGAACCCGACGACGCTGAGGTCGCCCGGCACCGAGACGCCGGCCTCGTGGCACGCGTGCAGCAGGCCGAGGGACATCTGGTCGTTGCCGACGAAGACCGCGGTCGCCCAGCCGTCGGCGAGCAGGCGGCGGCCCGCCGCGTGACCGGATGCCGCGAGCCAGTCCCCCGCGAACGATTCGCGCACCTCGAGCCCGTGGGCCTCGAGCGCGGCGGCGAAGCCGCGGCGGCGTTCGGCGGCGTCCATGGAGTCGGCGGGGCCCGCGACGTGCACGATGCGCCGGTGCCCGACGCCGATGAGGTGCTCGGTCGCGAGCCGGGCCCCCGCGGCCTGGTCGAACGAGACGCGGTGCAGGCCCGGTTCGGGTTCGGATGCCACGGCCACGAGCGGCACGCCCGCGTCGATGCCGCGCAGCACGTCGATGCCCTCGCGCTCCCCCGAGATCAGGACGATCGCCTCGACGCGCTGCAGCACGAGCCGGTGCACGGCCTGCCGCAGCACGTCGGCGTCGAGCGTGCGCATGCTCGCCTGGCTGACCGCGTACCCCGCTTCGCGGGCCGCCTCGTTGAACCCGAGTGCGGCGCTCGACGGGCCGTAGTCGGGGCGTCCGGCCTGGATGAGCCCGATCGACCCCGACCGCCGCTGCGCCATGGCGCGGGCCGTCGGCGAGGGCGTGTAGTTCAGCGCGGCGATCGACTCGCGCACGCGCGTGCGCGTCGCGGCGGCGACGCCGGGCAGGTCGTTGAGCACGCGCGACACCGTCTGGTGCGAGACCCCGGCGTGCCGCGCGACGTCGAACATCGTCGGCACGCCGGCCGGGTCGGTCGACGGTGGGGCGGATGCCGCGGACTCGGCGGCCGACGCGCGCGGCGCGGCCGCGGCATCCGCTCGCGTCGCGTCACCGCCGGCGCCGGATGCCCCGACCGGACCGTCGCCGGCCCGCGCCGAGGCATCCGCGCCGCTCTCGGGCACGACCGGCGTGTCGGCCGGTTCGGACCCGGGCCCGGACGCGGCGCGGGCGCGGGCCTCCACCGCCCGACCCGCTGCGTCCGCACCTCTCACGGAGCCCTCCCTCAGAGGCCCTGCGCCAGTCGGTAGTAGGCCTGGTTCCACCGTACTTCGCGCTGGAACTCGCGCAGGTCGGTCGACTCGTCGATGACGAGCAGCTCGACCTGGGCCATCTCGGCGAAGTCGCGGAACACCTCGACGCCCACGGCGGTCGACATGACCGTGTGGTGCGCGGCGCCCGCGGTGAGCCACGCGGCGGCCGAGGTCTGGAAGTCGGGGGCGGGCTTCCAGATCGCGCGGCCGACGGGCAGCTTCGGCAGCGCCTCGCGCGGCGCGACGTTCTCGACGACGTTCGCGGTCAGGCGGAAGCGGTCGCGCATGTCCGACAGGGCGACGACGACCGCGGGGCCGGGGTCGGCGGTGAAGACCAGGCGCACCGGGTCCTCCTTGCCTCCGATGCCGAGCGGGTGGATCTCGAGCGAGGGCTTGGCGGTCGTGATCGACGGCGCGACCTCGAGCATGTGCGCGCCGAGGATCAACTCGTCGCCGGGCGTGAGGTCGTACGTGTAGTCCTCCATGAGGGTCGCGCCGCCGGGCAGGCCGGCGCCCATGACGTTCGCGACGCGCACCATGATGGCGGTCTTCCAATCGCCCTCGGCGCCGAAGCCGTAACCCTCGGCCTGCAGGCGCTGCACCGCGAGACCCGGCAGCTGGCGCAGCGCGCCGAGGTCCTCGAACGACGTGGTGAACGCGCCGAAGCCGCCCTCCTCGAGGAACGAGCGCAGCCCGATCTCGATGGCCGCGCCGTAGCGCAGCGACTCGTGCCGCTCGCCACCGCGCCGCAGCTCGGGCGCGACGTCGTACTCCGCTTCGTAGACCGCGACGAGCGCGTCGATGTCGGCATCGGATGCCGCGTGCACGGCGTCCGCGAGCTCGTTCACGCCCCACGTGTTGACCTGCACGCCGAACCGAAGTTCGGCTTCGGTCTTGTCGCCCTCGGTGACCGCGACGTAGCGCATGTTGTCGCCGAAGCGCGCGAGCTTCAGCGAACGGGATGCCGCGAGGCCGGCCGCCGCACGCTGCCAGGTGCCGAGCTCGCGCTGCACGCGCGGATCGGACGCGTGGCCGACGATCGTCTTCCGCGGCACGCCGAGGCGGGTCTGGATGTACCCGAACTCGCGGTCGCCGTGCGCCGCCTGGTTGAGGTTCATGAAGTCGAAGTCGATGTCGCCCCACGGCAGTTCGACGTTCGCCTGCGTGTGCAGGTGCGCGAGCGGCTTCTGCAATGCGTCGAGTCCGGCGATCCACATCTTCGCCGGGCTGAACGTGTGCATCCACGCCACGACGCCGATGACGTTCGCGGCGGCGTTCGCCTCGAGCGCGACCTGCTTGATCGCGGCCGAGTCGGTGAGCACGGGCTTCCAGACGACCGTCACGGGCACGTCGGATGCCGCGTCGAGCGTCTCCGCGATGGTGCGCGACTGGTCGGCGACCTGCGCGAGCGTCTCGGGGCCGTAGAGGTGCTGGCTGCCGGTGAGGAACCAGACCTCGACGCCGTCGAGCGAAGTGGTGAGCGGGGTGCGGGTCATGTGCGTGTCCTTCTGTTGCTGGGTTCGAGTGCGGTGAGCGGATGCCTCGTGGCGGATGCCTCGGACACCCGCCGGGTCAGATGGCCGCGACGGCGGCGGCCTCGGCGGCGAGGCCCGCGGCGTAGCGGTCGAGGTAGGCGGCGAAGCCGGCGACATCCGCCGGGTCGGGGTCGGCGACGTCGATCGCAGCGCCCGCGAACACCCGCTCCGAGAGGTACGTGCCGAGGTCGAGCTCGTCGGCGGCGCCGAGGTAGGCGGCGAGCACCGCGATGCCCCACGCGCCGCCCTCCGACGCCGTCTCGCCGACCGCGACGGGCGCGTCGAGCGCGCCCGCGAGGAAGCGCTGCGCGACCCCCGCGGTGCGGAAGATGCCGCCGTGCGCGAACATGCGGTCGAGCCCGACGCCCTCGCCGTGCAGCACGCGCATGCCGAGCGCGAGCGTGCCGTACACGCCGTAGATCTGCGCGCGCATGAGGTTCGCGAGCGTGAGCCGACTGTCGGGCGTGCGGACGACCATCGGCCGCCCCTCCTCGAGGCCCGCGATGGGCTCGCCCGCGAGCTGGTTGTACGCGATGAGGCCGCCGGCATCCGCCTCGCCCTCGAGCGCCTCGCGGAACAGCGCCTCGAACACCTCGTCGCCGGACAGCTCAGTGCCCGCGGCCGCGGCGAACCGCCCGAAGACGCCCGCCCACGCCGCGAGCTCGCTCGCGCCGTTGTTGCAGTGCACCATCGCGACGGGGTCGCCCGCGGGCGTCGTCACGAGGTCGAGCTCGTGGTGCGCATTCGCGAGCGGACGCTCGAGCACGACCATCGCGAAGATGCTCGTGCCGGCGCTGACGTTGCCGGTGCGCGGCGCGACCGCGTTCGTCGCGACCATGCCCGTGCCGGCGTCGCCCTCGGGCGGGCAGAACGGGATGCCGGCGCGAAGCGCGCCCGTCGGGTCGAGGAGCGCCGCGCCCGTCTCGGTGAGCTCGCCCGCGACACGGCCGGCGGGCAGCACCTCGGGCAGCAGATCGGCGACCTTCAGCCCGGGAGCGCGCGACGCGACGAGCTCGTCGTAGGCGCCGACGAGGCGGGCGTCGTACGAGCCGGTCGCCGAGTCGATCGGGAACATGCCGGATGCGTCGCCGACGCCGAGCACGTTCCGGCCGGTGAGCTTCCAGTGCACGTACCCGGCGAGGGTCGTGAACGAGCGGATGTCGCCGACGTGCGCCTCCTCGTCGAGCACCGCCTGGTGCAGGTGCGCGATGGACCAGCGCAGCGGGATGTTGAGCCCGAACCGCTCGCTGAGCTCGGCGGCGGCCGGGCCGGTCGAGGTGTTCCGCCAGGTGCGGAACGGCACGAGCAGCTCGCCATCGGCGTCGAACGGGAGGTAGCCGTGCATCATCGCCGAGACGCCGAGCGCGCCGAAGGTCTCGGGCACGATGTCGTGGCGGCGCCGCGCGTCGGCGACGAGGTCGGCGTACGCGGCCTGCAGGCCCGACCAGACCGACTCGAGCGAGTAGGTCCAGCGGCGGTCGAGGAACTCGTTCTCCCACTCGTGGCTGCCGACCGCGAGCACCTCGGTCGGATCGGGGCCGACCAGGCAGGCCTTGATGCGGGTGGAACCGAGCTCGATGCCGAGGGACGTGCGCCCCTCGAGAATCGCGCTGCGCGCGGCATCCGTGGTCATGGTCTCGCTCATCGTCGTGCGTCTCCACTGGGTTCGTTAGCGCTAACAGTGCCCAATGTTAGCGCTAACGGAGCCGCCGGCCAAGCCCCGGGAACACGACGAGGGGCGGATGCCACGTGGCATCCGCCCCTCGCCGTCTCAGGAGGAACTGCGGGTCAGTGCCCGCCCGACCGACGCTTGTTGTACACGTCGAACGCCACCGCGAGCAGCAGCACGAGACCCTTCACGGCCTGCTGCCACTCGATGCCGATGCCCATGATCGACATGCCGTTGTTCAGGACACCGATGATCAGACCACCGATGATCGCGCCGCCGATCGTGCCGACGCCGCCCTGCACCGCCGCGCCGCCGATGAAGGCCGCCGAGATCGCCTCGAGCTCGAAGCCGTCACCGGCCTTCGGCCCGGCGAGGTTCAGGCGGGCCGTGAAGATGAGGCCCGCGAGCGCCGCGAGGAAGCCCATGTTCACGAACAGCCAGAAGTCGACCCGGCGGGTCTTGATGCCCGAAAGCTCGGCCGCGTGGCGGTTGCCGCCGATGGCGTAGATGTGGCGACCGAACACGGTGCGGTTCATCACGACGCTGTACACGAGCACCAGCACGCCGAGGATGATGAGCGTGACCGGGATGCCCTTGTACGACGCGAGCGCGTAGGCGAAGAACCCGATCGCCGCCGAGATCAGCACGAGCTTGGTGATGAACCAGGCCAGCGGCTCGACGTCCTGCGAGTACTTGACCCGGCCGCGCCGGGTGCGCACCTGCTGCACGACGAGGATCACGATCGCGAGCGCGCCCACGCCGAGCGTCAGCGGGTCGAGCTCGAACTCGCCGAACACGTTCGAGAGGAAGCCGTTGCCGAGCGCACGGTACTCGGTCGGGAACGAGCCGATGTTCGCGTTGCCGAGGACGACGAGCGCGAGGCCGCGGAAGATGAGCATGCCCGCCAACGTCACGATGAACGCCGGGATGCCGACGTAGGCGATCCAGAAGCCCTGCCAGACGCCGACCAGGGCGCCGATGACGAGCGAGAGCAGCACCGCGAGCCACCACGGCAGGCCCCATTGGACCGCGAACACGCCCGAGCACGCGCCGACGAACGCCGCGACCGAACCGACCGACAGGTCGATGTGGCCGGCGATGATGACCATCACCATGCCGATCGCGAGGACGAGGATGTACCCGTTCTGCACGACCAGGTTCGAGATGTTCTGCGGCCGCAGCAGGATGCCGTCGGTGAGGAACGAGAACAGCACGACCACCGCGATGAGCGCGATGAAGATGCCGTTGCGGCCGAGGTCGCTGAGGACGTGGGTCAGCCGGTCCGTGAACTTGTTCTGGACGGGGTTGATGTTGCTGCCCGCCGCGTGGGTCTCCTCGACGGTGGGGGGATTCGGGTTCGACATGATGTCTCCTGAGGTGTTCCGTCAGCCGCGGGCTAGCGGGGCTTTTCCATGGTCATGAGCTTGAGCATCGACTCGGGCGTGGCCTCCTCGACGGGCAGCTCGCCGGTGATGCGTCCCTCGGAGAGGGCGTAGACGCGGTCGCAGATGCCGAGCAGTTCGGGCAGCTCGGACGAGATCACGATGATCCCCTTCCCTGCGGCAGCCAGCTTGTTGATGATCGTGTAGATCTCGTACTTGGCTCCGACGTCGATGCCGCGCGTGGGCTCGTCGAGGATCAGCACGTCGGGGTCGGAGTAGATCCACTTCGACAGCACGACCTTCTGCTGGTTGCCGCCCGAGAGCTTGCCGGTCTTCACCAGGACGCTCGGCGCCTTGATGTTCATCGACCTGCGGTACTCGTTCGCGACCGCGTACTCCTCGTTGTCGTGCACGAGGCCGTACTTCTCGAGCTTCTTCAGCGACGCCATCGAGATGTTCCGCTTGATGTCCTCGATGAGGTTCAGGCCGTACGTCTTGCGATCCTCGGTCGCGTACGCGATGCCGTTCTCGATCGCCTCGGCGACCGTGCGGGTCTTGATCTCCTTGCCGCGGAGGAACACCTTGCCGGAGATGCGCGACCCGTAGGTCTGGCCGAACAGGCTCATCGCGAACTCGGTACGGCCCGCGCCCATGAGGCCGGCGATGCCGACGATCTCACCGGCGCGCACCGTGAGGTTGACGTTGTCGACGACGACGCGCGAGGTGTCCTGCGGGTGGTGCGCCGTCCAGTCCTCGACCCGGAGCAGCTCCTCGCCGAGGTTCGGCGTGTGGTCGGGATAGCGGTGCTCGAGGTCGCGACCCACCATGTCCTTGATGATGCGGTCTTCCGTGACATCCTGCTTCGCGATCGTCTCGATCGTCTTGCCGTCGCGGATGACCGTGACGGTGTCGGCGACCTTCTTGATCTCGTTCAGCTTGTGGCTGATGATGATCGACGTGATGCCCTGCCCCTTGAGGTGCAGGATCAGGTCGAGCAGGTGGTCGGAGTCCTCGTCGTTGAGGGCCGCCGTCGGCTCGTCGAGGATCAGGAGCTTCACTCGCTTGGAGAGCGCCTTCGCGATCTCGACCAGCTGCTGCTTGCCGACGCCGATCTCGCGGATCTTCGTGGTGGGGTTCTCCTTCAGGCCCACCCGGGCGAGCAGCTTGGACGCCTCGAAGTTCGTCTTGTTCCAGTCGATGAGACCGCCGGCGCCCTTCTGCTCGTTGTTGAGGAAGATGTTCTCGGCGATCGAGAGGTAGGGGCTCAGGGCGAGCTCCTGGTGGATGATGACGATGCCCTTGGCCTCGGAGTCGGTGAGGTCCTTGAACTCGACCTCCTCGCCCTCGAAGACGATGGCGCCGTCGTAGGTGCCGTGCGGGTAGACGCCCGACAGCACCTTCATGAGCGTGGACTTGCCTGCGCCGTTCTCGCCGCAGATCGCGTGCACCTCGCCGCGTTCCACACCGAGGTTGACGTTCGCGAGCGCCTTGACGCCGGGGAAGGTCTTCGTGATGCCGCGCATCTCGAGAATGTGGTTGGTCATCCCTTGCTCCTGCTCCATTGCCGGTGTGGGGCCGGCCGGGTGGCGGATGCCGCGGCCGGGACCTGAGGCGAGAGTACTCCCGTCGCAGGTCCCGACACGCGGTGGTTCATCCGTTGGGGATCAGCGGCTGGTTCAGCCGTTGATCTCCTCTTCGGTCCAGTAGCCGGAGTCGACCAGGACCTCGGTGATGTTGTCCTTCACGACGATCTGCGACTCGAGGAGGTACGAGGGCACGACCTTCACGCCGTTGTCGTAGTCCTCGGTGTTGTTGACCTCGGGCTCCTCGCCGTTCAGCAGGGCGGTCGCCATGTCGACGGCCACGGCCGCGAGGTTGCGGGTGTCCTTGAAGATGGTCGAGTACTGCTCGCCCGCGTTGATCGCCTTCACCGAGTCGAGCTCGGCGTCCTGGCCCGAGATGACCGGCCACTCGTCGCCGACCGAGTACCCGGCGTCGGTGAGGGCCGAGATGATGCCGCGCGAGAGGCCGTCGTACGGCGAGAGCACCGCATTGACCTTCGAGCCGTCGGAGTACGTCGAGACGAGGATGTCCTCCATGCGGCTCTGCGCGACCTCGCCGTCCCAGCGGAGGATGGCGGCCTGCTCGAAGTCGGTCTGGCCCGACTTCACGACGAGCGTGCCCTCGTCGATGTAGGGCTGGAGGGTGTCGATCGCGCCGTTCCAGAAGAACGTGGCGTTGTTGTCGTCGGGCGAACCGGCGAACAGCTCGATGTTGAACGGACCCGCGGGCGCGTCGGCGGCCTCTGCACCTTCGAGGTCGGTGAGGCCCAGGCCCGCGAGGAGCGAGGTGGCCTGCTGCACGCCCACGACGTAGTTGTCGAACGACGCGTAGTAGTCGACGTTCTCCGAGTCGCGGATGAGGCGGTCGTAGGCGATGACGGGGATGTCCGAGTCGGCGGCGGTCTGGAGGACCTCCGACAGGGTCGTGCCGTCGATCGCGGCGATGATCAGGGCTTCCGCGCCCTTGGTGATCATGTTCTCGACCTGCGAGACCTGCGTGGGGATGTCGTCCTCGGCGTACTGCAGGTCGACCTTGAAGCCCTGCTCCTCGAGCTGCTCCTTGACGGCGTCGCCGTCCTGGATCCAGCGCTCCGAGCTCTTGGTGGGCATCGCGACGCCGATGAGGCCGCCGTCGCCCTCTCCGCCGCCGCCGCCGCCCGAGCACGCGGCGAGCGCGAGCATCGAACCGGCCGCCAGGGTGGCGAGGAGCACCTTCTTCGTGGTGTTCACGGTGTGTCCTTTCACTGTGTGGTCATGGACGTCGTCGTCTTGGTGACGTTTCGGAGTTCCGGCCTCGTCCATGACGACCGGCTCCCAGCGGCATCCCTCGTGACCACGGATGCCGCAAGCTCTTCAGTTGCGTTTCGCCTTCGCCTTCGGGGCGTCCCGTCGCGCATCGGAGGACTGCCCGTAGACGTTCTGGTACCGGTCGTACAGCCGGTCGATGGACTCCTGCGGGATCGGGATCAGCGGGCCCGCCTCACGGGCGAGGTGCACGGTGCGCGCGACATCCTCGACCATGACCGCGGCCTTGACCGCGTCCTTCGCGTTCGCGCCGATCGTGAACGGGCCGTGGTTCTGCATCAGCACTGCGCGGCTCCGGTGCCCGCGCAGCGTCTCGACGATGCCGCGGCCGATCGAGTCGTCGCCGATGATCGCGAACGGGCCGATCGGGATCGGCCCGCCGAACTCGTCGGCCATCGCCGTGATCACGCACGGGATCTCCTCGCCGCGCGCCGCCCACGCGACCGCGTAGGTGGAGTGCGTGTGCACCACGCCGCCGACCTCGGGCATGTTGCGGTACACGTACGCGTGCGCGGCGGTGTCGCTCGACGGGCTGCGCTCGGCGCCGGGCGTGCCCGGGATGACGTTGCCGTCGAGGTCGCAGAGGATCATGTTCTCGGGCGCCAGGTCGTCGTAGCTCACGCCGGACGGCTTGATCACGAAGAGGTCGGCACCGGGCACCCGGCCGGACACGTTGCCGCCGGTCCAGACGACGAGTCCGTAGCGGGTCAGCTCGCCGTGCAGGCGCGCGACCTCCGCACGGGTGCGGGCGATGGCGACCTCGATCTGCGGTCCGTAGGTCGTCATGCGGCGGCCGCCGATGCAGTCGAGGCGACGGATGCCGCGGTGCGGGCGGCGAACGATCCGGAGTCGATGCCCGGGGTCCGGGTGGAGACGGCGCCGCACCGGGGGGCGGCCGGGCTGGTGGGCCGGCCGGTGGCGGTCGTGTCGATCACGCGGGACTCCTTCGTCGTGTGCTGCGCTCGCCCCGGGAGGCGATGGTGGAACGTCCGGCGATGTGACGCTCCATGTGACCGTTCACATCGCGAGACTCATGTTAGCCACACGTTTCGCGATCCTGTCAACCGACGAAGGTCACGGAACGGTAACGGGCCTCCGGCCGCGAGTCGCCACCTCAGAACGCCGGCGCACCAACCGACTCGCGCACGATGAGCTCGGGCACGAGGGTCCCCCGGTACTCGGGTGCGGCATCGTCGAGGTCGCCGAGGAGCAACGCCACGCAGCGTCGTCCGAGCTCGGCGAAGTCCTGCCGGACCGTGGTGAGCGGCGGCCAGAAGTGCGCCGCCTCGGGGATGTCGTCGAAGCCGATGATCGACACGTCGCGCGGGATCTCGAGGCCCGCGTCGCGCACCGCGTGCATGACGCCGAGCGCCATCTGGTCGTTCGACGCGAAGATGGCCGTGAAGTCACGCACCGTGAGCAGTTCCCGGCCGGCGTAGTAGCCGAAGTCCGCGGTCCAGTCGCCCAGGATCGGCGCGGTCGTCGGCACGTCCTGGGCACCCATCTCGTCGAGGAACCCGCGCATGCGCGCCTCGGCCTCGATCCAGTCCTGGGGGCCGGCGAGGTGGTAGATCGACCGGTGCCCGCGCTCGATCAGGTGACGCGTGGCCAGCCTCGCGCCCGCGATCTGGTCGACCGAGAGCGTGTGCTCCGGATCGCGCCCGGTCGACTGGAGCGTCACATAGGGCACGTCGATCGAGAGCTGCGCGAGCGTGTCGAAGACGCGCATCTGCGGGGCGATCACCACGAGCCCCTCGATGCCCTGGGCCCGCAGATACGCCAGGCCGTCGGCGATCGACACGGCATCGGAGGACTCGATGTTCGCCGTGCTCACCCAGTACCCCGAGGCGCGCGCTGCCGCCTCGATCGCGGCGATGCTCGACGCCGGGCCGTAGTGCGTGCTCGACGCCGAGAGGATGCCGATCGTGCGCGACCGGCTGGTCACCAGGGCGCGTGCGGCGCGGTTCGGCGTGTACTGCAGCTCGGCCATGACGTCGAGCACGCGCTGCTTCGTCTCGGGCCGGATGCTCGGATGGTGGTTGAGCACGCGCGAAACCGTCTGGTGCGAGACCCCCGCGACCCGCGCGACATCGCGGATGCTCGGCGCGCGCCCCTTGGGCGGCTCCTGCGGCGGCTCTGGCACGGTGACCTCGATCGATCTCGGCATGTTCACGGTCACACATGCCGGCGACACCATTATGCACATTCCCGCGCGGAATGTGACCGTCACAATGTGACCGTCACATGAACGCCGGGCGGCGTCGGTGCAGGCGAACCGCAGTATGCCGCTCGCGGACCCTACTCCCCCGGCGTCGGCGCGGTGGCCGGCGCGCCCGCCGGTGCCGAACTGCCGGCGAGGGGACGTCGCCACCCCTCGGGCGGGCGGACGCGCGACGCGAGCAGCACCCCGACCACGGCGATCGCGGCGGTCACGGCGAACTCGGGCGCGAACGCGCCGGCGGATGCCACGCTCGCGACGAGCGCCGTGACCGCGAGCGCCACGGCGCCGCCGAGCGACTCCCCGATGGTGAGTGCCGCGCTGTTGAAGCCCTGCACCGACTGCGGCGACTGCTCGAGCACGGCCACCGAGAACCGCGGGTACATGAAGCCCATCGCAGCGCCCGCGACCGTCCACGCGATGAACGCCGTCGCAGGCGGCAGCGAGAACAATGCGATCACGAGCACGCCCGCGAGGGCGACGGCGAGCGTCACGGCCCCGATGCGCACGACCTCGGTGTTCGAGAGGCGGGCGTCGAGCCGCCCCTGCAGCCACGACGCCGCGGCCCACGAGAGCCCCGCACCCGTGAGCACCGCGCCGGCGAGGCCGGCGGGCAGGTCGTACCGCTCGATGAGCATCTTCGGGAGGTAGATCTCGGCGCCGAAGAACGCGCCGGCGACGATCGCCCGCATGAGGACGGTCGCCGGAATGCCGCGCACCGCGCGGAGCGTGCCGACGGGCAGCAGCGGCCGCACGGCGAGCACCGCCAGGGCGATCGAGCACACCGCGATGATCCACCGCCACGGCTCGTCGAACCCGGCCGCGAGGCTGATTCCGAGCGCGGAGACGGCGGCGAGCATCGACCAGCCGACGCGGCGGCCGCTCCACCGCACACTCGGATCGCCCTGCACGCGGTCGAGCACCCGCAGCAGCGGCGCGAGCATCATGAGCGCGGCGGGAAGCACGAGCGCGATCACGCCGAGGAAGACCCACCGCCAGCTCAGGTGCTCGGCGACGTACCCGGCGACGGTCGGTCCGACGATCGACGGGATGACCCAGGCCGCGGCGAAGCCCGCGAACACGCGGGATCGCACCGACTCGGGGTAGACGCGCGCCACGATCACGTAGAGCGGAACGATCACGGCCGCCCCGCCGATGCCGTGGATGAGGCGGCCGAGCACGAGCACCGTCATGTCCGGGGCGAGCCCGGCGACGACGAGGCCCACCACGAACAGCCCGCCCGCGGCGAGGAGCGGCGGCAGCGGCCCGGACCGGTCGCTCCAGTTGCCCGCGACGACCATGCCGACGACGCCGGCCGCGAGCGGCACCGAGAACGCCAGCGCGTACAGCCCCTCGCCGTCGAGGTCGGCCGCGATGATCGGCATCGCCGTCGTGACCGCGAGCACCTCGAACGCGGCGAGGAAGATCAGCGCGAACATACCGAGCGAGAGCCAGCGCCACGATTTCGCGAACACGCCACCGGCGGGGACGGCGTCGTCGGATGGCACTGGGGTGGAGCGGTCGGTCACCTGATCGAGCCTACGTCCGCCCACCGGCATCCGCTGCGCCCGACTCGGTCGCCCATCGGCGCGGAACCGCCATCGTCGGTTGCGACCGGGCGGCTGCGCCGCGCCCGGCTACATCTCTTCGTGCGTGTCGGGGTCGGCGCCCCAGATGCGGCCTCGCTCGAGCCCCGAGATCGCGTCGACCTCGCCCGTCTCGAGCTCGACGTCGAACACGTCGAGGTTCTCACGCCGCCGCGCGGCGTCGGCGGACTTCGGGATCGGCACGGCCCCGAGCGCGAGGTGCCAGGCCAGCACGACCTGCGCCGGCGTCGCCCCCCGGCGCTCGGCGATCTCCACGATGACCGGCTCGGCGAGCAGGTCGGTGCGCTTGGCGAGCGGGCTCCAGCTCTCGGTGCGGATCGAGTGCTCGGCGTGGTACGCGCGCAGGTCGCCCTGCGGGAAGTACGGGTGCAGCTCCACCTGGTTGACCACGGGCATCAGCCCGGTCTCGGCGAAGAGCCGGTCGAGCATGGGCGCGGTGAAGTTCGAGACGCCGATCGAGCGGACGACGCCGCGCTCCTTGAGCTTGATCATCGAGCGCCAGCTGTCGACGTACCGGTCGCGCTTCGGATTCGGCCAGTGGATCAGGTACAGGTCGACCCAGTCGAGGTCGAGGCGCTTGCGCGACTGCTCGAAGCTCGCGAGCGTCTCGTCGACACCGTGGTGGCGGCCGGGGAGCTTCGTCGTGATGAAGAGGTCGCTGCGGTCGACGTCGGCGCGGCGGATGGCCTCCGCCACGACCTCCTCGTTCCCGTAGTTGTAGGCCGTGTCGATGAGCCGGTAGCCGTCGTGGATCGCCGAGACGATCGCGTCGACGCCGGACTGGTCGTTCAACCCGTACGTACCCAAGCCGATCGCGGGGATCGTGTTGCCGTCGGCGAGTGCGTACGCGTGGGCGGTCATGCGCACCATCCTCCCCCGGGACGGGTCGCACATGCCAGCCGACCTGCGGCATCCACCCCGATTCGCATGCGGACGAATGCGCCGATCGACCGCCGAGCGCGCCGATCGACCCCCTGCCGCTACGGCACGAGCTCCGCATCGGCGGCGGCGACGGATGCCGCCGATGCCGCTCCGACCGACCGCGCGCGCCTCACCCGCATCCGCGCACGATCGTGACGACGACGGATGCCGCGGCCAGCACGATCGGCACGAGCAGGTTCTGCCATGCCAGCACCAGCAGCCCCGCGGTGAGCACCGTCGCAACGACCGCGAGCCACCAGCCGAGCGAGAAGCGGCGCAGCAGGAGCGTCGCGGCGAGCATGCCGGCGGCGTAGATCGCGACCATGTTGCTCGTGTGGATGAGGATGAAGCCCGACAGGTCGAGGCCGTTCCACAGCATCAGTCCGAAGTAGACGACGATGAGCGCCGCCGTCAGCGCCAACGCCCGACGGGGCACCTCGCCGTCCTCCGCGCCCTTGGCGAAGAAACGGGGCAGGTCGCGATCGCGGCCGAGCGCGGCGCCGAGCTTGCCGAACGCCGGCAGGTAGGCGTTCACGACGCCGACGGTGACGATCGCGGCGACGATCGCGACGAGCACCGACCCGATGCCGGGTGCCGTGGTCTCGACGAGGTCGAGCAGCGGTACCTGGCTCGTTCCCGCGCGGTCGCCGAGCACGGCGACGGTCACGAACTGGAGCGCGAGGTAGCCGACCCCGACGACGGCGATGGCGATGCCCGTCGCGAGCGGGATGGTGCGGCGCGGGTCGCGGAACTCGCCGGCGATGTGCGTGCCGACCTCCCAACCCGCGAACGCCCACACGAAGAGGCTGATCGCGACGCCGACCCCGGCCCATCCGTTCGGGAGGAACGGCGTGAAGTTCGCGGCGTCCGCCGCGGGGAAGGTCACCGCGACCACGCCGACGACGACCGTGAGGAGCAGCCCGGTGAGCACGAACTGCACCCAGCCGGCCACCCGAACGCCGAACCAGTTCGCGATGAACGGCGGGATGAAGACCGCGAGGCCGATGATCGGCACGGCCGCACGGTCGACCCCGAGCACCGCCACGACGTACTCGCCGCCGAGCACGGCCACGACGGGCGCCCCCACGCAGACGCCGAAGAAGAACCAGTAGCCCGTCATGCGGGCGGCGGTCGGCCCGAGCGCTCGCCTGACGTAGCTGGCGACGCCGCCGGGGTCGGGGAATCGCGACGCGAGCGCCGCGAACGTGCCGGCCAGCGGGATCGACAGCACGAGCACGGCGGCGACCGCGACGATCGAGGCCGGTCCGGCGGCCTGGGCGGCGAGCCCCGGCAGCACGAGGATGCCGGTGCCGAGCACGCTCGCGATGTAGAGGGCGGTGCCCTGGACGAGGCCGAGCCGGCCGTGGTGGGCGGATGCCTCGCCGACGGGCGGCGCGACATCCAGGGTTCTCGAACTCACCAGATCATCGTGCCGGAAGCCGGCGACGCGCGCACTGGCAGGGATGACACTCTTCGGACCATTCCTGCCACTCCTACCGCCGTCGTTTCACAGGAGTTCCGTCGATGTACCGGACGATTCCGCGGATCGCGTCCTGCAGATCGCGGAATCTCCTGTCAACCGCAGCGGACGGGCCCGGCCGGCGGTCGGGCCGGCGGTCGGGCCGGCGCCGGCGGGTGCGCGCGTCAGACCCGCCCGAGCGCCCCGTCGATGTCGGCGAGCAGGTCGTCCACATCCTCGATGCCGACCGACAGGCGCACGATCGACTCGGGGACCTCGGCCTCGGTGCCCTTCACCGACGCGTGCGTCATCTCCGACGGGTAGTTGACGAGCGACTCGACGCCGCCGAGCGACTCCGCGAGCGTGAACAGCTCGGTCGACTCCGCGAAGCGCCGCGCGGCGGCGCCGCCGCCCGCGAGGTCGATCGACACCATGCCGCCGAAGCCCGACATCTGGCTCGCGGCGAGCGCGTGGCCCGGGTGCGACTCGAGGCCCGGGTAGAGCACGCGCGCGACCGCGGGATGCTCGTCGAGCCGACGGGCGATCGCGAGCGCGTTCTGGCTGTGCCGCTGCATCCGCACGCCCAGGGTCTTGATGCCGCGCGTCGTGAGGAACGCGTCGAACGGGCCGGAGACCGCGCCGGCGGCGAACTGCGTGAAGCCGACGCGCTCGGCGAGCTCCTCCTGCCCCGGCGCGAACACGAGCGCGCCACCGACGACGTCGGAGTGCCCGCCGAGGTACTTCGTGGTCGAATGCACGACGACGTGCGCCCCGAGCCCGATCGGCTGCTGGAGCGCGGGGCTCGCGAACGTGTTGTCGACGACGACCGTGAGCCCCGCCTCGTCGCCGAGTTCGGCGAGCGCCGCGATGTCCGAGATCTTCATGAGCGGGTTCGACGGCGTCTCGACCCAGAGCACCTTCGTGGTGCCGAGCTCGATCGCGTCGCGGACGGCCGCGAGGTCGCTCGTGTCGACCGTCGAGTGCCGCACTCCCCAGTCGCCGAAGACACGGCGGATCAGCCGGTGCGTGCCGCCGTACACGTCGTTGCCGATGACCAGGTGGTCGCCGGGCCGCAGGATGGTGCGGAGCAGGGCGTCCTCCGCGGCCAGGCCGGAGGCGAACGACAGGCCGCGGATGCCGCCCTCGAGCGCCGCGAGCTGGGTCTCGAGGGCGGTGCGCGTCGGGTTGCCGCCGCGCGAGTACTCGTAGCCGCCGCGGAGGCCGCCGATGCCGTCCTGCGCGTACGTCGAGGTCACGTGGATGGGCGGGATCACCGCGCCCGTCGTGGGGTCGAACTCCTGGCCCGCGTGGATCGCGCGCGTGTCGAAGCCTGCGTCGTGGTGCATGGTTCCCGGCCCTTCAGGAGGAGAGGTACGAAAGGAGGTCGGTGCGCGTGATGACGCCGAGCGCCTTGCCGCCGTCGGTCACGAGCATCGCGGGCGCCTCGCCGAACGCCTGGCGCGCGGTCGCGACGGGCTCGTTCACGCCGATGAGCGGCAGTGCGTCGCCGACGACCGACGACACCTCGTCGGTGAGCTTCGCGCGGCCGGAGAAGACCTGCTCGAGCAGTTCCTCCTCATGCAGGGCGCCGACGACCTCGCCGAGCACGACGGGCGGCTCGGCCGAGAGCACGACGAGCTGCGAGACGCCGGCCTCGGTCATCCGGTCGATCGCCTCGCGCACTGTGTCGTTCGGGTGCACGTAGACGAGCGGGGCCGTGCGGTCGGCCTTCGCCGCGAGGATGTCGCGGATCGTGTGCCCCGCGGGCGCATTGCCGAAGCCGTACGCGCGCAGCCACTTGTCGTTGAAGATCTTGCCGAGGTACCCGCGACCCGAGTCGGGCAGCAGCACCACGAACACGTCGTCGGCGGTGACCTCGGGCCGCGCCGCAGCCTTCAGCGCCGCGACCACGGCCATGCCGCTCGACCCGCCGACGAGGATCCCCTCTTCGCGAGCGAGCCGCCGGGTCATGTCGATCGACTCGGCGTCGGTCACGGCGATGATCTCGTGCGGCACGCTCGGGTCGTACGCGGTCGGCCAGAAGTCCTCGCCGACGCCCTCGACGAAGTACGGACGGCCCGTGCCGCCCGAGTACACCGAGCCCTCGGGATCGGCGCCGATGATCCGCACCGTGTCGTCCGACACCTCGCGGAGGTACCGGCCGGTGCCCGTGATCGTGCCGCCCGTGCCGACGCCGGCCACGAAGTGCGTGACCGTCCCGTCGGTGTCGCGCCAGATCTCGGGACCCGTGGTCTCGTAGTGCGAGAGCGGACCGTTGGGGTTCGAGTACTGGTCGGGCTTGAACGCGCCGGGGATCTCGCGCGCGAGCCGGTCGGACACGCCGTAGTACGACTCGGGGCTGTCGGGCGCGACCGCGGTCGGCGTCACGACCACCTCGGCGCCGTACGCCTGCAGCACGTTCCGCTTGTCCTCCGACACCTTGTCGGGGCACACGAACACGCATCGGTAGCCGCGCTCCTGCGCGACGAGCGCGAGACCGACGCCCGTGTTGCCCGACGTCGGCTCGACGATCGTGCCGCCGGGCTTCAGCTTCCCGTCGCGCTCGGCCGCGTCGATGATGTTCCGCGCGATGCGGTCCTTCGACGAGCCGCCGGGGTTCAGGTACTCGAGCTTGACCAGCACCGTGGCATCCGTCACGCCCTCGGTCACGCGGTTCAGCCGGACGAGGGGGGTGTTGCCGACGAGGTCGGTGATGTGGGCTGCGTACTTCATCAGTGGAGTTCGTTCCTTGGTGTCGAGTGCGTCGAGGGGCGCCCGTTCGGCGCCCGACGCGAGGGAAGGGGTCGCGCGTTCAGCGACGACAACACCGGCACGAGAAGCTCACCCGGCCAGCCTAGCGAATGACGGATGCCGCGCGGCAGGCCCGCTCACGGGGCGGCGGGGTCGCGCACGCTCACCCGCCGGTCGAGCCGGCGCCGCTGCGTCGTTTCGCCGCCCCCTTCGGCGGCAGCAGCGTGTCGGACTCCTCGAGCGACATCCCGTTCGTCTCGGGGATCTTGGCCAGCACGAAGAAGAAGGAGAGCGCGGCGAACGTCGCGTAGATCCCGTACGTGAGCAGCAGCGACACGTCCGCGAGCAGCGGGAACGTGACCGTCACCACGAAGTTCGCGATCCACTGCGCGGCGGCGGCGAGCCCGAGCGCGCGGGCGCGGATGCGGTTCGGGAAGATCTCGCCGAGCAGCACCCACACGAGCGGACCCCACGAGAAGCCGAAGAAGACGACGAAGAGGTTCGCCGCGACGAGCGCCACAGGCCCCCAGGCTCCGGGGAGCGAGAGATCCTCGCCCGACCCGCTCGCGTTGGCGAACGCGAGCGCCATGGTCGCGAGCGAGACGGCCATGCCCGCCGAACCGATGAGCAGCAACGGCCGACGGCCGACCCGGTCGACGAGCGCGATCGCGACGAACGTGACGAGGATGTTCGTGATCGAGGTGAACACGCTGATCGCGAAGGCGTTGGACTCGTCGAAGCCGACCGCGCTCCACAGCGTCGTCGAGTAGTAGAAGATCACGTTGATGCCGACGAACTGCTGGAACACCGACAGCAGGATGCCGATCCAGACGATGCCGCGGAGCCCGAACACGGGTCCGCGCAACGCGCCCCTGGCCTGCTTCGCCTCGGCATCCGCCTTCATGGTGTTCCGGATGTCGCGGACCGCGCGCTCCACCTCGCCGGGCTGGATGCGCTCGAGCACGATCCGCGCCTCGTCCTCCTTCCCCACGCGGACGAGGTAACGCGGCGACTCCGGCAGCGAGAACGCGATGAGACCGTACGCGACGCTCGGCACGATGCCGGCGAGGAACATCCAGCGCCACGCGTCGAGGCCCAACCAGAACGGCTCGGCGGCCCCGCCCGCCGCCCACGCGAACACCGCGTCGGAGAGCAGGGCGGCGAAGATGCCGAACACGATCGCGAGCTGCTGCAGCGACGCCAGGCGGCCGCGGGCGCGCCGCGGCGAGATCTCGGCGATGTACGCGGGCGAGACGACCGAGGCGATGCCGATGCCGAGCCCGCCGATCACGCGCCACACGATGAGGTCCCACACGCCGAGCGCGAGACCCGAGCCGATCGCGGAGATGAGGAACAGGCTCGCCCCGATGATCATCACGGGGATGCGGCCGAACCGGTCCGCGAGCCGACCCGCGAGCTCGGCGCCGACCGCGCAGCCGAGGAGGGCGCTCGCGATCGCGAGCCCCGTGAGCCCGGCCGACAGGTCGAACTCCTGCTCGATCGCGTCGACCGCGCCGTTCACGACCGACGAGTCGAAGCCGAACAGGAAGCCGCCGACGGCGCCCGCGACGGCGAGCGCGATGACGCGCCGGTTCAGGCCGCTCCCCCGGCCGGCGTCGCTCTCGTCGGGCTCGCCCCCATCGGAGACCGCGACGTCCGGATGTTCGATGTCCCCGCTCACGCGCCGACCTCCCCCGCCGGCCTCCGACCCGGACCGGATCGACCGGTCCGCACGCGGTCGCCCCGCGCCGGCACGTCCGAATGCTAGTCCCGCGTCGCCGCGACGTCGTGGAGCCTCGCAGGTGACGGCATTCTCCCAGCCCGATACGTTCGTATTGAGTACCCCGTCCTGTACCTCCACCCCGCTCGAGGAAGGCCCCGCGTGAGCGCGACCCCGCCCGGAAAGAAGCCCACCGTCAAGCAGCAGCGCGCTGCGGAACGCGAGCGCAAGCTCGAGGAGTACCGCAAGCGAGAGGCGCGCATGAAGCGCAACCGCCTCATCGCGATCTGGAGCTCGGTGGGCGTCGGCCTCGCGATCGTCGCCCTCATCGTCACTTCGGTCGTCCTCGCCCCGCGCGCCGCGAACTACACCGCCGGCGGCGACGGTGCAGAGATCGAGGGCGTCGAGACCTTCGAGAACGAGTCGCAGCACGTCGAAGGCGTCGTCGACTACGAGCAGACCCCGCCGGCCGGCGGGCAGCACAATCCGGCCTGGCTGAACTGCGGTGTCTACGAGGAGGTCGTCCCGAACGAGAACGCGGTGCACTCGCTCGAGCACGGCGCGATCTGGGTCACCTACGACGCCGAGGCCCTCTCCGACGACGACATCGCGACGCTCCGTTCGAAGCTGCCGAGCACGTACGTGATCCTCTCGCCGTTCGAGGGCCTGGACTCGCCGGTCGTGCTCAGCGGCTGGAACGTGCAGCTCCAGGTCGACGGCGTCGACGACCCGCGCATCGAGGACTTCCTCGAGGAGTACTGGCAGAGCCAGAACGTCCCCGAGCCCGGCGCGCTCTGCACCGGCGCCATCGACGGCCCCGGCAAGGTCGCGTGAGCGACCGGCGCGACGACATGGCCGAGCCGCCGGGCGAGGTCGGCCCGGCCGGCGAGCGTCAGCGCTCGGGCATCGGGCGCTGGGCCGTCGTGCTCGCGGCATCCGTCGCCCTGATCGCCGTCGCCGGCGCCGCCTTCGCGATCGGGCGCCTCTCCACGCTCGGCGAGGAGACGCCGTCCGACACGAGCGCCGAGGCGGGCTTCGCCCGCGACATGCAGGTGCACCACCAGCAGGGCGTCGAACTCGCGATGATCGTGCGCGACGCCACCGACGATCCCGACGTGCGGCTCCTGGGCTACGACATCGCGACCACGCAGGCGCAGCAGTCGGGCCAGATGTACGGGTGGCTCGCCGAGTGGGGGCTCCCGCAGGCGGGCTCCGAGCCGTCGATGACGTGGATGACCCGACCCGCCGCCGACGGCAGCACCCACGCCGGGCACGACTCGGACGGATCGGGTGACGCCGCGCATGTGCCCGGCGAGCCGATGCCCGGGCTCGCGACCCCCGAGCAGGTCGCCGACCTCCGCGAGCTCGAGGGCGTCGAGGCCGAGCGGAGGTTCCTCGAGCTGATGATCGCCCATCACGAGGGCGCCGTCGTCATGGCCGAGGCGGTGCTCGAGCGTTCGACGTACCCCGTCGTGGTCTCGCTCGCCGAGTCGATCGTGGCCAGTCAGCAGGCCGAGATCGAGCTCATGGAGGACATGCTCGCCGAGCGCTCCTGACCTCCCGGCTCAGGCGGTCGGCACCTCGGGCCGCTCCGCCTGCTGCCGGTAGAGCGAGGCGTACACGCCGCCCTGCGCGATGAGCTCGGCGTGCGTTCCCCGTTCGGCGATGCGGCCCGCGACGACCACGAAGATCACGTCGGCCGCCACCACCGTCGACAGCCGGTGCGCGATCGCGATCGTCGTGCGCCCGCGCGAGGCGTCGTCGAGCGCGGACTGCACCACTCGCTCGCTGATCGTGTCGAGCGCGCTCGTCGCCTCGTCGAGCACGAGCACCGCCGGGTCCTTCAGGAGGACGCGCGCGATCGCGATGCGCTGCTTCTCGCCGCCGGAGAGGCGGTAGCCGCGCTCGCCCACGACGGTGTCGTAGCCCTCGGGGAACGACGCGATCGTGTCGTGGATGTTCGCGGCGCGCGCCGCGGCCTCGAGCTCGGCATCGGTGGCCTCGGGCTTCGCGTATCGAAGGTTGTCGGCGATCGACGCGTGGAACAGGTAGGTCTCCTGGCTCACGATGCCGATGTTCGACACGAGCGACTCGTGCTCGAGGTCGCGCACGTCGACCCCGGCGAAACGCACCGCACCGCCCGTCGCCTCGTACAGCCGCGGCACGAGGTACGAGACCGTCGTCTTGCCGGCGCCGCTCGGCCCGACGAACGCCGCGAACTGCCCGGGCTCGATCGTGAACGACACGTCGTCGAGCGTGGGCCGCCCGTCGTCGTCGGCGTCGGGGTACCGGAAGGAGACGTGGTCGAACTCGACCCGGCCGAGCAGCGGGCGGCCCGCGGCATCCGTCGTCGCCGCCGGAGGCACCGGCCGCGCATCGGGCGCATCGGTGATCGCGGGCGTCAGGTCGAGGTACTCGAAGATGCGCGCGAACAGCGCCCCGGAGGTCTGCAGGTCGAGCGCCACGCGCATGAGCGCCATGAGCGGGAACAGCAGGCGCGCCTGCACCGTGGTGAACGCGACGATCGTGCCGGCCGAGATGTCGGTCGTGCCGTTCGTGATGAGCCACCCCGAGGCGAGGTAGACGATCGCGGGGATCGCCGACATGAAGATCCCGACCATGGCGAAGAACCACTGGCCGGTCATCTGCTGCCGCACCTGCAGGGCGATCTGGTTGTCGTTCTCGTCGCTGTACCGACCGATCTCGCTGCGCTGCCTCGTGAAGCTCTTCGAGAGCAGGATGCCGGAGACCGACAGCGTCTCCTGGGTGATCGCGGTCATCTCGGAGAGCGACTCCTGCGTCTTCGCCGCGATGCGGGCGCGGACCTGGCCCACGCGCCGCTGTGCGATCACCATGACCGGCAGGAGCACGAGCGCGATGAGCGTCAACTGCCAGTTGAGCAGGAGCATGGCGACGAAGGCGGCGAGGACGGTCACGGTGTTGCCGAGCACGCTCGAGACGGTGTTGGTGAGCACGGATGCCACGCCGCCGACGTCGTTCTGCAGCCGCGACTGGATGACGCCCGTCTTCGTCCGCGTGAAGAAGCTGAGCTCCATGCGCTGGAGGTGCGTGAACATCCGCACGCGGAGTGCTCCCATGACCCGGTTCCCGACCGTCGCCGTGAGCCACGTCTGCCAGACGCCGAGGAGCGACGAGACGATGAACACGGCCAGCATCGCGACGACGATGGTCGTGAGCACCGGCAGGTTCGGGCTCATGACCTGCCCGTCCGGACCGACCGGGAACAACCCCTCGTCGAAGGCGCGCTCGGTGAGCAGGGGCGGGATCACGCTGAGCGCAGCACTCACCAGCACGAGCACGATCGTGACGGTGAGGGCGACCTTGTGCGGCGCGAACAGCTCGGCGATGCGGCGCATGAGGTGCGGGATCTTCGGCGCCTCCGCGTTCTCGGCGCGCTGCGCCGACTCGTCGGCCGCGCTGATCCGGGAGCGGGGCTTGCCCATCCGCCCCGACTGCCCGCCCGGGGCGCTCGAGTGCATGCTCATGCATCGAGCCTAGGCGCGCCTGCCGACGCCCCCGCCGGGCGGGCGATGCTCGGTCGTCCGCGTTCGCGGACGGCGTGACGACGGGGCGGATGCCGCCTCATCCGCCCCGTCGACGTGCAGCGGATGCCGCGGCATCCGCCCGACCGGATCAGCCCTTCGTCGCGCCTGCCAGGAGCCCCCTGACGAAGTACCGCTGGAGGCTGAAGAACACGATGAGCGGAATGACGATCGAAATGAAGGCGCCCGCCGTGAGGAGCTCCCACGCCTGGCCTCTGGTACCGGTCAACTCCGCCAATCGTTGGGTGAGTGGCGCGACGTCCTGTGTGCCGCCGGAGAAGATCAGCGCCACGAGCAGGTCGTTCCACACCCAGATGAACTGGAAGATCGCGAACGACGCGATGGCCGGGGTGGCCAGCGGCAGCACGATCCGGAAGAAGATCTGGCCGTGCGTGGCGCCGTCGACGCGCGCGGCCTCGATGACGTCGCCGGGGATCTCCGCGATGAAGTTGTGCAGCAGGAAGATCGCGAGCGGCATCGCGAACATCGCGTGCGCGAGCCAGACCGGCGCGTAGTTCTGCTCGGGGATGATCGGGACCACGTCGTGCAGCCATGCCTGCATGGGCCGCAGCCACGTCGAGAAGATCTGGAGCAGCGGCACGAGCGCCATCTGCAGCGGCACGATCTGCAGTGCGAACACGAAGATGAACAACGCGTTCGCGCCGCGGAACTTGATCCACGCGAACGCGTACGCGGCCATGGTCGCGAGCACGAGCGGGATCAGCGTGCCGAGCAGGGTGATGGCGATCGAGTTCACGATGTAGGCGCCGAGCTGCGGCGACGACGCCGACGGCGACAGCAGCACCTCGGCGTAGTTGTCGAACGTGAAGCCCGGGTTCTGGAAGATCGTCCACCAACCGGTCGTGCGGATCAGCTCCGCGGGCCGGAACGACGAGATGAACAGGCCGAAGGTGGGGATCGTCCACATGATCGCGATGATGAGCGACGCGATCGTCGCGGTCCGCGAGGTGAGGCGCTTCTTCACCCGGCCGGTCTTCGTCGGGGCGGCGTACTCGGCCTCCTCCGCGGCCTCGAGGGAACCCTTGTCTCGGCTGACCGGAAGGTCGGCGGGTGCGACGCTGCTCATCGGATCTCCCTCTGCTTGCGGAGGACGTTGACGTTGTAGACGACGATCGGCAGCACGAGGAGGAACAGGATCAGCGCCAGCGCCGACCCGCGCCCGATCTCGCTCGCGCGGAACGCCTGGGTGTACATCTCGTTGGCGATGACGCTGGTGTTGAAGTTTCCGGCGGTCATCGTGCGGACGATGTCGAAGACCTTCAGCGTCGCGATGGAGATCGTCGTGATCACGACGACCAGGGCGCCGCGGATGCCGGGCACCGTGACGTTGATGAACCGCTGCCATGCGTTCGTGCCGTCGAGCTGTGCGGCCTCGATCTGCTCGGTCGGGACGCCCTTGATCGCGGCGCTCAGCAGGACCATCGCGAAGCCCGTCTGGATCCAGATCATCACGACGATCAGGAGCAGGGTGTTGATCGGGTCGGTCTGGAGCCACTGCACGGGTTCGCCGCCGAAGGCCACGACGAGCGCGTTGAGGAGTCCGATCTGGTCGCGGTCGCCCGAGCGGTACTCGTAGACGAAGCGCCAGATGATGCCGGCGCCGACGAACGAGATCGCGATCGGCATGAACAGGATCACCTTGTAGTACTTCTCGCCGCGCGACTTGTCGATGAAGACCGCGTAGGCCAGGCCGATCGCGGTCGAGACCGTCGGCACGATGAGCACCCAGACGATGGTGTTGATCAGGGTGCGGATCGCCGCGGGCTGGGTGAACGTCCAGATGAAGTTGTCCATCGTCCAGTCACCGGAGTTGTCCTGGAACGCGAGGATCGAGGTGCGGATCGCCGGGTAGACGAGTCCCACCGCGAGGAAGATCAGCGCGGGGGTGAGGAACCCCGCGAGCTGCCAGTAGTCGCGGCCCCGCTTCGGGGCCTTGTCGATGAAGAAGATGAGGAGACCGATGATCGCGGCGAAGATCGCGAGCCCCATCACCACCTGAAGGATCTTTCCGAGCAGGTCGCCCGTGGTCATCATGCCTCCCGGTTCGTCGTTGAATCTGGGGGTCCCGAGGGGCGGGGTGTTCCACCCCGCCCCTCGGTCATACCGCGAACGACCCGACGGCCGCGCGCGGCGCGCGGGCGATCAGCTGCTGGGCCAGCTCGCCTCGATCGTGTCTAGCACCTGCTCGGTGCTGTCACCGCTCACCCACGCCACGATGCCCTTCCAGAAGGAGTCGGCGCCGACGGCACCGGGCATCAGGTCGGAACCGTCGAACCGGAACGTGGTCTCGGGGTCCTGCAGGATCTCGATGGACTGCACGAGCAGCTCGCTCGACGCGTTCTCGGGGTCGACGCCCTTGTTGGCGCTGATGACGCCGCCGAGGCTCACGCGGTTGTTGGCCCACGTGTCGCTCGAGAGGAACGTGCGCACCGCCTCGACCTCTTCGGCGTCGGTGAACGCGACCACGATCTCGCCACCGCCGGTCACCGACAGCGGATCGTCGGCGTTCTCCGGCGGGAGGAGGAACGCGAACACGGTGCCGTCGGAGGCCACGGTGTTCTCATCCCCGCCCTCGGGGTTCCAGAACGTCTCGTAGAACGACGCCTGGTGGTGCAGCGAGCACTCCCCGTCGAGGATCGGCAGGCCGGCCGTCTGGAACGCCTCGGTGATCTGCGTCGACACGTCTCCGATGCCGCCGTTGACCATCTCGTCGTTCTTCAGGTACTCGCCGACCGCGTCGAACGCCTCGGCGACCTGCGGGTCGTTGAACGGGATCTCGTGGGTCACCCACTGGTCGTAGACGTCTGCGCCGTGCAGGCGGAGCATGTAGTCCTCGACCCAGTCGGTGCCGGGCCAGCCGGTCGCCTCACCGGACTCGAGGCCCACGCACCAGGGCTTGTGGTCGCCTTCGTCGGCGATGGTCTGCGAGAGCTCGGTCAGCTCGTCGAGCGTCGCCGGGATCTCGTAGCCCTTCTCCTCGAACTCGGCCGGCGAGTACCAGACGTAGCCCTTGATGCTCGCCATGAGCGGAGCGCCGTAGAACGTGTCGTCGACGGTGCCGTAGCCCTTCCAGTCTTCCGACCACCATTCGTCGACGTTCGCCTCGACGCCCTCGGAGGCCGGGATCAGCCAGCCGCCGTCCGCAAGCCGCTGGACGAGTCCGGGCTGCGGGACGAAGCCGATGTCGGGTGCGTTGCCGCCCTCGGCGAGCACCGCGATCTGGGCCTCGAACTCGCTCGAGCCCTGGTAGTCGATCGAGATACCCGTGCAGGTGGCGAAGTCGGACCAGGACTCGACCAGGCGGTCGGCCTCGATGTCGAGGATCGTGCCGCCGATCGTGACCTCGGCGCCGTCGAACGTGCCGTACTCCTCGTAGTCGGCGCAGTCGACGTCGCCTGCGTCCTCGTTCGCGATGTCGCCGGTACAGGCGGTGAGCGCCAGGCCGGCCGCCGCGGCCACCGCGACGGGGGCCGCCCAACGGCGATGCCGTGTGAGTCTCATGTCATCTCCTCGTTGAGTGTGGTGCAGGGCGGAACCGGGAACCGGTTCCAGATCCCACGCTAGGCGACCCCGGCAAGCGACGGCAAGGGCGTTTCGGGTCACGATCGGGTGACGGATGTCTCGGATGTGGCACCGGTTCCACACCGCACGGGATTCGCGTACACTCCGATCGCAGGCCCGACGGAGGGAGCGTGATGACCGCGATCTCGGACGTCGCGCGCCTCGCGGGCGTCTCGAAGTCGACCGCTTCCAGAGCGCTGACCGGTCGCGGCTACGTCTCCGAGGAGACGCGCCGACGCGTCGTGGAGGCCGCGGCGGAGATCGGGTACATCGCCTCGCCGAACGCCGCGAGCCTCGTCACGGGTCGGACGAAGAACGTCGGAGTCGTCATCCCGTTCATCAACCGCTGGTTCTTCGGCGAGGTGCTCGAGGGCATCGAGCGCACGCTGCTCGCCGCGGGCTACGACCTGACCCTCTACAACCTCGCCATCTCGGGTCCCGATCGCGACCGGGTCTTCGACTTCTTCCTCGCCCGCAAGCGGGTCGACGCGGTCATCGCGGTCGGCGTCGACCTCACCGATCGGGAGGTCGAGCTCGTCGAGCGTCGGGGCAAGCCCATCATCGCCCTCGGCGGCACCGCCCCCGGCGCACCTCGCCTCGCCATCGACGACCGCGGCGCGGCCCGTCTCGCGACGGAACACCTGATCGACCTCGGGCACGAGCGCATCGCCCACCTCGCCGGAGCCGGCGCCGGTTCGGCGGCCCGGAGCGTGCAGGCGCTCCGCAGGGCGGGGTTCGGCGACGCCATGCGGGAGGCCGACCTGCGCCCGGCGGGCGAGTCGGACGGGATCGTCGAGGCCGAGATGACGCTTCCCGGCGGCTACGCGGCAGCCCTGCAGCTGCTCGGACATCCGGCGACCAGGCCGACGGCGATCTTCGCGGCATCCGACGAGATCGCCTTCGGGGCGATGCGCGCTGCCGAACGCCTCGGGATCTCGCTGCCCGGCTCCCTCTCGATCGTCGGCTTCGACGGTCACGAGCACGCCGAGCTGTTCGGCCTCACGACGATCGAGCAGTTCCCCCGCGTGCAGGGCCGGTTCGCGGTCGACGCGGTCATGCGGCTCCTCGGCGAACCGACCGGCGACGCCGACCCGGTCACGCCCGACGGGCTTCCCGACTTCGACCGACCGCTCGACACGCGGCTCGTGGTGCGCAGCAGCACGACGGCCCCTTCGGCGCGGCCGCTCGTCGCGCGCTGAGCGGGAGACGGGCGCCGCACTCAGGGACAGCCCGGGTGCGTCCCGCCCCGCCCGTCCCTAGCGTCCGCACCGGGCCGTCATCCGGCACCGAGCAGATGCCACCGGCCCGGCTCGGCCGAAGGAGGACACGATGAGCGCCGAAGGAATCACACTGCAGCGACTCGCCCGCGGAGGCGGGTACGACGGACCCAACGACGGCAGCCCCGGCCCGAACACGTGGCGGGCGCTGCAGCGACTCGTCACGGGCTACGGATACGCCGGCTCGATCGACGGCGCCCCGGGAACGAACACGTGGCGGGCGCTTCAGCGCTTCGCAGCGCTCGGCGGCTACGCCGGGCCGATCGACGGCGTGATGGGCGTGCAGTCCTGGAAGGGCGTCCAGCGGCTTCTCGCACCGTTCAGCTACGTCGCACCGGTCGACGGGATCCCGGACGCGGACACCTATCGCGCCCTTCAGACGATGGGCCGGATCGGCGGGTACTTCGGGCCCTACGACGGCGTCATGGGGCCGAACTCCTGGCGGGGCGTGCAGACCATCCTCGCCGGGGCCGGGTACACCGGTCCGGTCGACGGCGTCCCCGGACCGAACACGTGGCGGGGCATCCAGCGCATCGCACAGCGCGGGGGCTACACGGGACCCATCGACGGGGTGCCCGGCCCGAACACCTACGCCGGGATCGAGGCGCTGCTCGTCCGCAGCGAGCACGACTGAGGGCGGACGACGGATGCCCCGTGCCGAACGAATCGGCACGGGGCATCCGTGTGTTCAGGTGACGCAGGTCACCTCAAGCAGACGGCGCTCGAACGAGCGCGCGCGATTACTTGAGGGTGACGGTCGCACGCTCAGGTGTCGCTGCCCTCCTCGAGGGCCGCGATTACTTGAGGGTGACGGTCGCGCCGGCCTCCTCGAGCGAGGCCTTCGCCTTGTCGGCGGTCTCCTTGTTGGCGCCCTCGAGGACGGCCTTCGGAGCACCGTCGACGACGGCCTTCGCCTCGCCGAGGCCGAGCGAGGTGAGCTCGCGGACGACCTTGATGACCTGGATCTTCTTGTCGCCGGCAGCCTCGAGGATGACGTCGAACGAGTCCTTCTCCTCGACCTCCTCGGCAGCGGCGCCGCCGCCCGCGGCAGCGGGGCCGGCAACGGCGACGGGGGCGGCCGCGGTGACCTCGAAGGTCTCCTCGAACGCCTTGACGAACTCCGAGAGCTCGATGAGGGTCAGGCCCTTGAACTGCTCGAGCAGCTCCTCAGTGGACAGCTTCGCCATGATTCTTCTCCTTAGATTTCCTGGTAACTCACCGCTTGAGAGGCTCGCGCCTACGCAGCGGACTCCTGCTTCTCACGCAGCGCGTCGACCGTGCGAACGGCCTTCGAGAGCGGTGCGTTGAACAGATATGCGGCTCCGAACAGCGAGGCCTTGAAGGCGCCGGCGAGCTTCGCCAGGAGCACTTCGCGGGACTCGAGGTCGGCGAGCTTGCCTACCTCTTCGGCGGTCAGGGGCTTGCCATCGAAATAGCCGCCCTTGACCACGAGGAGGGGGTTCGCCTTGGCGAAGTCACGCAGCGACTTCGCGACGGCGACCGGGTCGCCGTGCACGAACGCGATCGCCGACGGCCCCTTGAGGTCGTCGTCGAACGCGGAGATCCCGGCGTTGTTGGCCGCGATCTTGGTCAGCGTGTTCTTCACCACGGCGTAGCTCGCGTCCCCACTGATGGACTTGCGCAGCGTCTTGAGCTGGGCAACAGTGAGGCCGCGGTATTCGGTCAGCAGAACGGCGGTCGAGCTCTCGAACAGGTTCGTGAGTTCGGCAACCGAGGCTTCCTTGTTCGCCATGGCCACTCCTTGTGTCTTCAACGCGCATCGCGGTGGCGATGCACGGCCTCGGAGCGCTGGCGCAGATCTGGGGAAAGAAAAGAGCTCCGGCGCAGTTGCGCGGAGCTCGGCTCGGGAAACCCGGGAAGTCTTCGTCACACCTGCGCGGGCACCTGTTCTCACAGGACTTCGGTCGGATTCGCACGCGAACCCGACAACCAGCGGTCTTCGGCTCCGACAAGGGTAGCGGATGGCGCGGCCGCGACCAAATCGCGGGCGGCGCTGCCCGATCGGGCAGCGTGCGCGGTCGGCGCTCGACGCGGACGCCCGAGCGGACGATCCTGAGATGCGGGGTGAGGCCATGCGCTCGAGGGCGGGCGATCGCGAGCCCGGCCGTGACGACGCCGTGACGGCGCGCCGCGGGGCGCCGCGCGACTCGGAGCCTCGCGAGCCCGCCGGCCGCCTGGCCGCCGGCTCCCGCGACGTGCCGGTGCGGATGGCGGGCGCGGGCGCAGCCACGTTGTCGGCGTTCGCGGGGAACCGGGCCGTCTCGTCGTTGCTCGGCGGCCTGCGGCTGCAGCGCGATGAGGGCGGGGCCGCCCAGCCCGCTGCCCCGCCGAAACCGCGCCACACCTGGGTGTTCATCATGGGCGCGGATCCGCCCGACGCGAAGAACCAGTTCTTCACGGAGGCGGAGGCGTTCTACCGTGCGAAGCACGGCAGCGTCGCGAACTCGCACCTGGAGCAGGCGAGGACCCTCGAGCAGGTGCTGAGCACCGTGAACGCGTCGGGCGATCCGGTCGGCCTGCTCATCATCGTGTCGCACGGACACCCCGACGGCCGGCTCATGTTCGACGTGGGCGTGACGCCCGACGCCCCGCCCCACGTCAGCCTTCCGGTGACGAAGTCCGGCGGGACCCCGACCCAGTTCGACACCGCGCAGGCCGCGGTGAAGCAGGGCAAGCTCACCACGGTCAGCCCCGACGTCATCGACGACGCGACGAAGATCGTGATCAAGGGGTGCAACATCGGTCGCAGCCAGAGGATGGTCGCGACCCTGCACTCGGCCTTCGGCGGGCGCGCCTCGCTGACCACGACGACGCACGCCCAGTTCTTCGGCGGCGGGGCCGAGCGGCTCGCGGAGTACTTCGTCGAGCGACCGGGCAGGAGCACGCTCTCGCGCAAGGCCCTCGCCGCCGAGTTCGCGACGAAGTACGGCACCCATGTGGCGAACAGCGATGCGAAGTTCTGGATGGGGGTCGCGTCGAAGACGGAGCGGAAGGTCGACGCGGTCGAGTTCGAGGCGTTCCGCGGCCCGGTGCCGGCACCGAACGACACGGCCTTCAAGGCCGGCTTCGCCGAGCAGCTGAAGCAGATCGCGGAGCAGGGCGGGACCTCGATCGCCTTCGTCAAGCGCGAGCGCGTCGGCGCGGACTTCGTGTACCACTTCGCCTTCAAGAAGCTGCAGGACGACGGATCCGCCGCCGTGATCCCGGCCACGATCTCGACGCCCGCGCCTCCCGACGACGCCGCCGCGATCGCGGAGGCGAAGGCGGCGTCGGGCCGCCCCGATGCCGCCGAGTTCACGGTGCGGCGGAGCGTCGAGGCCGGCGACACCGTCGTGACGGTCGACGCCGTCCGCACCGAGTGGAAGGTCGTCCACACCGTGATCCGGGACAAGAGCGGGGCGCCGATCCCTCCCCCGGCCGACACCGACGTGTTCTGGTTCACGACGCAGCCGGCCGTGCCGCCCACGCCCTGACGAGCTCCTGCCTGCGGCTCCGGGAATGGTTGACAGATATCTAAAGTTGACACAATGCAACTGTTTTCGTATGGTTGACCGCGATCAACTTTCTCGGAGGACCCCCACCAGTGTCAGCAGCAGCAGCTCCCGCCGCCTCGGTCGAGGCGCCCTCGCGCACGCCGCGCGAGGTGTTCGTCGCCCTCTCGGGCCTCATCGTCACGATGTTCGTCGCCGTGCTCTCCGGCACGGTCGTCTCGACCTCGATGCCTCGCATCATCGCCGACCTGGGCGGCGACCAGGCCGCCTACACCTGGGTGATCACCGCGAGCCTGCTCGCGACGGCCGTCTCGACGCCGATCTGGGGCAAGCTCGCCGACCTCGTGAACCGCAAGGTCCTGCTCCAGGTCGCCATCTCGCTGTTCGTCGTCGGCACCGCCATCGCCGGCTTCGCGCAGGACACCACGACCCTCATCGCGGTCCGAGTCATCCAGGGCCTCGGCGCCGGCGGCCTCATGTCGCTCGTCATGATCATCGTCGCGCTCATCATCTCGCCGCGCGAGCGCGGCAAGTACATGGGCGTCGTCGGCGGCATCATGGCCGTCGCCACGATCGGCGGCCCGCTCCTCGGCGGCGTCGTCACCGACGCGTGGGGATGGCGCGCCAACTTCTTCCTCCCGCTGCCGCTCGCCATCGTGGCGCTCATCCTGATCCAGATCACGCTGCACCTGCCGCAGATGCCCAAGCGCGCCGTGAAGATCGACTACGCCGGTGCCGCGCTCATGGCCGTCGGCGTCTCGCTCCTGCTCGTGTGGGTCACCCTCGGCGGAAGCGAGTTCGACTGGAGCTCGGTCACGAGCTTCGTCATGATCGGCATCGCCGCGACCTGCATCATCGCCTTCGTCGTCGTCGAGTTCTTCGTGGCCGAGCCCATCGTGCCCATGGCCCTCTTCAAGAACCGCACGTTCACGCTGGCGGTGGTCGCCTCCATCGCGATCGGCGTCGCGATGTTCGCGACGAGCGTCTTCCTCGCGCAGTACTTCCAGCTCGCCCGGGGCGCCACCCCCACCGAGTCCGGGCTCATGACCATCCCGATGATCGTCGGGCAGATGGGCGCCTCGATCCTCATCGGCGCGCTGATCAGCCGGTTCGGCAAGTGGAAGGGCTTCATGGTGCTGGGCGCATCGCTCACGATCGCGGGCACCTACCTGATGACCACCCTCCGCTACGACACCGACTACCTCTGGGTGAGCGCCGCGATGGTGGTGCTCGGGGCGGGGCTCGGCATGGTGATGCAGAACCTCACGCTCGTCGTGCAGAACGACACGCCGGCGACCCAGCTCGGCGCGGCCTCGTCGAACGTGAACTTCTTCCGCTCGATCGCGGGCACCATCGGTGTCACGGTCATGGGGTCGCTCCTCGCGACCCAGGTCCAGGACCGCATCACGAGCGGCTTCGCCGGGTTCGTACCCTCGACGCCCGAAGAGGTCGAGGCGATGCAGGGACTCGCCGGAGGCGCGGTGCCGAACGTGCACGAACTGCCCGACTCCATCCGCGTGATCATCGAGTCGGCGTACGGCCACGGCATCGCCGAAGTGTTCTGGATCGCCGTGCCCCTCGCGGTGCTCTCGCTCCTCGCGATCGCGTTCCTGCCGAACACGTCACTCTCCACGAAGACCGCGGCGGAGTCGCTCGCGGACGAGGCGGAGGATGCGGTGATCGACCTCGCCGAGGCCGAGATCGGCGCACCGGTCCCGTCGGCCGAGTCGTTCGACGCGGCGGCACGCCGGGAGCTCGTCTCGACGGCCACCGGCTCGGTGGCCTCGGTCGGCGGGTCGGATGGCTCGGGGGCGCGTCGCTAGCATGCCCGTCATGACCGCCGACCCCGAGCTCGACGCCGCAATCGCGGCCGTCGAGGACCAGTTCAGCGTGCTCTTCAGCCGGGCGCGTGCGGTGTGGTCGGAGTCGGCCAAGCAGGTCCACCCCGACCTGCAGCCGGCCGGCTACAAGTTGCTCGGCATGATCGCCCGCGCCGGCGAGACGAACGCGCACGTCGTCGCCGAACAGCTCGACATGGACAAGAGCGCGGTGAGCCGACAGGTCAGGCAACTCGAGGAGGCCGGGCTCGTGGAGAGTCGCGTCGACGAGCGCGATGCGCGAGCTCGGGTCCTGGTCGCCACACCCACCGCCCTCGAGCGACTCCGGGTGGTGCGCACGCGCAACCAGGAGCGGCTCCGATCGGCGCTGCAGGATCGCTCGGCCGAGGACCTGCGGGTCGTCGCCGAGGTCCTGCGACGCATCACCGACGGCTGAGCTGCCGAGCCGAGGCGAGGGCGGCCCGTCAGGCGGGCAGTTCGACCGTGAACTCGGTCCGGCCGGGCTCGCTCTCGACGTCGACCGTGCCGCGGTGCGCCTGCACGACGGCGCGCACGATCGCGAGGCCGAGGCCCGTGCTGCCGGCCCGACGCGAACGCGAGGCGTCACCGCGCGCGAACCGCTCGAACAGGCTCGCCCGCACGGCGGGGTCGATGCCGGGCCCGTCGTCGGTCACCGTCACCCGCACGCGGGCCGGCGACGACGCAGCGGTGGCCGCGGGCACGCGCGCCACGCGGACGACGACCTCCGTGCCCTCCGGGGTGTGCACGCGTGCGTTCGCGAGGAGGTTCGCGACGACCTGGTGCAGCCGGCTCGCGTCGCCGGTGACCGTTACCTCGTCGTCGGGCACCTCGACCCGCCACTCGTGGTCGGGCGCCGCCACCTGGGCGTCGCCGACGGCGTCGATCACGAGCCGCGTCAGCTCCACCGGCTCGCGCCGGACCTCGCGCCCCTCGTCGAGGCGGGCGAGCAGCAGCAGGTCCTCGACGAGCTCCGTCATCCGCAGCGACTCCGACTCGATGCGCCCGAGCGCGTGCACCACGTCGGGCGGCAGCTCGCCGCCGTGCAGGCGCGTGAGCTCGGAGTAGCCGCGGATCGAGGCGAGCGGCGTGCGCAGCTCGTGGCTGGCATCGGCGACGAATCGACGGACCTTGCGCTCGGACTGCTCGCGGGCGGACAGTGACGCGGCGACGTGGCCGAGCATGCGGTTGAACGAGGTCGCGAGTCGGCCGACCTCGGTGCGCTCGTCGTCGACGGGCACCTCGTCGGGCAGTTCGACGTCGCCGCGCGCGAGCGGGAGTTCGGAGACGAGCGTCGCGGTCTCGGTGACGCGGTCGAGCGGCCGCAGTGCGCGTCCGACGATGACCGCACCGAGGGCGAGTGCGGCGGCGGTCGCGGCGAGCGCGACGATCGCGATCGTCACGGCGAGCTGGGTGGTCGTGGCGTTCACGTCGGCGAGGGGGAAGGCGACGACGTACCCGTAGTCCTCGACGAACGGCACGCCGACGGCGCGGTAGTCGCCGAGCGCGTCGAGGTCGATCGTGACGGGTTCCCGATCGGTCGGCACCGAGGCGAGCGCCGCCTGCGCCTCGGTGGACAGCTGGACGATGTCGCCGTCCTCGTCGATCGACGCCGTCGCGGCGACCACGCGGCCCTGCTCGCTCGTCACGAGCGCCACGATCGTGCCGACGGGCTGGCCCGGCAGGCGCAGCAGCTCCTCGGCGTCGAGGTCGGGCCGCGGGAACTGCTCGTTCGGCTCGTCGCCGTCGACCGCGCGCGCGGCACGTTCCGTGGCCTGGTGGAGCTGGCCGTCGACGCGGGCGATGAGCTGGCCGTGCAGCACGGCGGTGCTGATGACGCCCACGATGACGCTCGCGAGCACGACGAGCCCGGCCATGACGATGACGAGCGTGCGTCGGAGGGTGCGGGGTGCGCGGCGCTGCGGTCCGTCGACGGCAGGGGTGAGGGATGCCTCGGGGCCGCCGAGGGCCGAGGGGACGCCGCCGCCCGCGGCATCCGTCGCCTGCGCGCGCTCGGACGCGGCGCGCCGGGCTGCGGCCGCGTACCCCGGAGCGCCCGGATGCGTCATCCGGCCGCCTTCAGCATGTAGCCCGCTCCGCGCACCGTGTGGATCATCGGATCGCGGCCGGCGTCGACCTTCTTCCGCAGATAGGAGATGTAGAGCTCGACGACCGACTCCTTGCCGCCGAAGTCGTAGTTCCAGACGCGGTCGAGGATCTGCGCCTTCGACAGCACGCGGCGGGGGTTGCGCATCAGGAACCGGAGGAGCTCGAACTCGGTCGCGGTCAGCTCGATCGAGGTGCCGTCGCGCTCGACCTCGTACGAGTCCTCGTCGAGCGAGAGGTCGCCCACTCGGAGCACCGGGTCCTTGGCCTGCGCGAGGGTCAGGGTCGACCGGCGGATGAGCCCGCGCAGGCGCGCCACGACCTCCTCGAGGCTGAACGGCTTGGTGACGTAGTCGTCGCCGCCTGCCGTGAGGCCCGCGATGCGATCGTCGAGCGAGTCTTTCGCGGTGAGGAAGAGCACGGGCGTCTCGGTGCCGTCTGCACGGACGCGCTGGAGGACCTCGAGCCCGTCGATGTCGGGGAGCATGATGTCGAGCACGATCGCGTCGGGGCGGAACTCGCGCGCGGTGCGGACCGCACCGAGGCCGTCGGAGGCCGTCCGCACCTCCCAGCCCTCGTAGCGGAGGGCCATCTTCAGGAGGTCGGTGAGGGAGCTCTCGTCGTCGACCACGAGGACGCGCACCGCGCTGCCGTCCGCCTTGGCGATCTGCGGTCGATGCGCGGTTCCGGTGCCGGTCGTGCTGCTCATGCCTTCGAGTATCCGCGTCTTCCTGTGCGGTTCCTATGACCCGAGCGGATGCCGCCTGTGACCCTGCCATGGAGACGGCGGGTCGCGGGACCGCCGACCGCGGATCAGATCAGCCCGGAGCGCATCGCCCAGGCGGCAGCCGCCGCACGCGAGGGCACCCCCAACCGCGCCCGGATGTTCGCGACATGCCGGTGCACGGTGTGGACCGAGAGCACGAGGTGCGCCGCGATCTCGGCGTCGGTCTCGCCGCGGGCGACGAGCCGCAGCACCTCGCGCTCGCGCTCGGTCAGGTGCGGCGCCCGACCCGGACCGGATGCCCGGGACTCGGGGTCCGGCATCGCCCCGACCCGATCACCCAGGAAGGCGCGGGTCTCGCGCACGATCGCGTCGGCATCGCCGCGCCACGGGAAGTGGTCCTCGCCCTGCAGTTCCACGAAGCGGGCGCGCGGGATCCGCTCGGCGACATCGCGGCCGAGCGCGAAGGCGATCGCGCGGTCGTCACGGCGATGCATGACGAGGGTCGGCGCGCGGACGGCGCCCAGGTGACCTGTCGAGTCCATCGCGTAGACCTCGGCCAGCGACGCGAATGCGGCCTCGGGGGTCGCGGCGCGACGCTGGAACTCGACGAACTCGTCGCGTTCGGACGCGGTCGCATCGGGCACGAAGAGGTCGGAGAGCACGCGCGAGCCGATGCCCCAGTGCTGCCGGACGACCGCGAGCAGGGCCTCGCGCGCGGCCGGCGGGGCGAGGTCGGCGCCGCGCGCGTACGTGCCGTAGAGCACGAGGCGGTCGACGGCGTCGGGATGCCGCGCCGCGAAGAGCGAGGCCACGCCGCCGCCCGACGAGGCGCCGAAGAGGGAGACCCGCTCGACCCCGGCGGCCGCGGTCACGGTCTCGAGCACGGCGAGCTCCTCGTCGAGCGTTCCGGGCGGCGGCCGGCTGCGATCGGACGCCCCGGTTCCCGGGCGGTCGTACCGGATGACGGTGTGCTCCGCCGCAAGCCCGCTCGCGAAGCGTCGGAACCGGGCCTGCCGCCAGTCGAGGTCGAGGTGGCTGCACCACCATCCGCCGATGACGAGCGGCGGACCGTGGCCGATCGCGGACCACGCGATCGAGGCGCCCTCGTGCTCCGCGTATCGGATGACCTGGTCCGCGGCGTCCACCATCCCAGTCTAGGAAGACGAGGGATGCTCGGACCAGCGACCCGGCACCGTCGTGGCGGTCAGCGCGCCGCAGCGAACATCCGCGCCCAGAGCCGAGCGATGCCACGGGAGAGGTGCTCGGCGGGATGCTCCGACTCGGTCCACAGCGTCCGCAGGACCTCCGGCAGGTCGTCGGCGCGCTGTGCGAGCATGCGACGTGCGGAATCGAGCTCTCCCGAGTGGCGGCCATCGATGAGGACGGGCGCGAACTCGCCGGGCAGGTAGACCTCGGCGGCCTCGCCGGATGTCGGGTCGACCAGCCGCAGCAGTCCCAGGCGGAGCTGCTCGGTCAGCCAGCGTCGCGACTCCGCGACGGTGATGCCGACGAATCCGGCGAACGCCGCGGCATCGACGGGACCCGATTCGAACAGCACGCGGTAGTAGCCGTGCATGGTGCCGCGTGCGATCGAGGCGTATCCGTCGGACGAAGCGATTTCGACGGTGGGCGAAGGTGCGATGGCGGTGGACATGGTGACTCCAGGTGCTCTGGCCCCGGACGGGGCGGATCGACACGTCGAGTCCACTCCGATCGAGCCGTTCGCACATCGCGAGTGCGGGCCATCCGCGCATGGCCGATCCGGGCCATCCGCCCCACAGGCCCCACCGGCCCGCGAGATGCCCGTCCCGCCGGGATCAGGCGGTGACCGGCCCGCCCAGCGCCCCGGGCGACGCGAGCCACGCCACCAGTCCGGCGGCGAGCAGGACGTTCACGACCACCGAGCCCCAGAACGCGCGCCGGAAGCTGCGCTTGCGCGTCTTGTGCCGGAACGTCTGCTGCGCCACGAGCGCCCCGGGCCATCCGCCTGCGAGGTCGATGAGGTGAAGCGTCTGCTCGGAGACGCGCGGCGCCGAGCGCTTCGCCGCGGCCTTGTCGATGCCGTACGCGACGACGGCGATGACGCTCGCCGCGCCGTACCAGGCGGCGAGCCACCACGGCACCGCACCGACGAGCACCGCGATCGCGACGACGATCGCGAACGCCGCGAGCATGCTCCAGCTGAGCGCCGCGGGCAGCGGCCGCGAGAGGTCGCGGTCGGGCTTCGCCCGGGACGGACGCACGGGTCGGGATGCCGCGTGCGGCCCGCGCCGCGCGGCCGTTCGTTCGGGTCGCACGGACTCGATCGTACGGGCGGCGCGGGCTCGCGGCATCCGTGGGCTACTGGTTCGAGAACGCCGCGTCGAACGACGCGGTCGGGCGCGGCCAGATGAGCGACCGGACGAACTCGAGCGCCTGCGGGCCGCCGTGCAGGCGGTCCATGCCGGCGTCCTCCCACTCGACCGAGATCGGGCCGGTGTAGCCGATCGCGTCGAGCGCGCGGAACGCGTCCTCCCACGGCACGTCGCCGTGCCCGGTCGAGACGAAGTCCCAGCCGCGACGCGGGTCGCCCCACGGCAGGTGCGAACCGAGGATGCCGCTGCGGCTGTTCGCCGTGCGGATGCGCGTGTCCTTGCAGTCGACGTGGTAGATCCGGTCCTGGAAGTCCCAGATGAAGCCGACCGGGTCGACGCCCTGCCACATCATGTGGCTCGGGTCCCAGTTGAACCCGAACGCGGGGCGGCGGTCGATCGCCTCGAGGGTGCGGACGCTCGTCCAGTGGTCGTACGCGATCTCGGACGGGTGCACCTCGTGCGCGAAGCGCACGCCCTCGTCGTCGAACACGTCGAGGATCGGGTTCCAGCGGTTCGCGAAGTCCTCGTAGCCGGCGTCGATGACCGACGCGGGCACCGGCGGGAACATCGCCACGTACTGCCAGATCTTCGAGCCCGTGAAGCCGACGACCGTGTCGACGCCGAGCTTGCGGGCGACGCGGGCCGTGCGCTTGAGGTCCTCCGCCGCGCGCTGACGGACGCCCTCGGCCTCGCCGTCGCCCCACGTGTACGGGCGGACGATCGCCTGGTGGCGGAAGTCGATCGGGTCGTCGCACACGGCCTGGCCGGTGAGGTGATTCGAGATCGCGTAGACCTTCAGGTCGTAGCGCTTCAGGAGCTCGAGCTTCTCCGTCAGATAGCCCGGCTCCTCGTCGGCGAGCTTGGTGTCGAGGTGGTCGCCGCCGACGCCGATCTCGAGGCCGTCGTAGCCCCACTCGGAGGCCAGCCGCGCGACCTCCTCGAACGGCAGGTCGGCCCACTGTCCGGTGAACAGGGTGACGGGGTGGGTGGTCGGGGTGTCGGTCATTGCAGGATCCTCTCTCGGGGTCGGGTGGTCATCCGGGCGACACGGTCGGGGTCGGGATCGTCGGGGCGCGGGCTGCCGGATTCAGTCCCCCGCGCGCTCGGCGACGCCCGTCCAGGCGCTCGACGCACCCGAGCTCAGCTCGACCGCGTCGAGCACCCGCTGCACGTGCAGTCCGTCGGCGAACGACGGGCTCGGATCCTCGCCGGCGGCGATCGCCTCGACGAAGTCGTGCGCCTGGTTGGCGAACCCGTGCTCGTAGCCGAGCATGTGTCCCGCCGGCCACCATGCCGAGACCCACGGGTGATCGGGCTCGGTGACGATGATCGACGTGAAGCCCTGCTCGGCCGCGGGGGCCGACGCGTCGTAGTACTCGATGCGGTTGAGGTGCTCGAGGTCGAACGCGATCGCGCCCTCCGAGCCCGACACCTCCACGCGCATCGCGTTCTTGCGGCCGGTCGCCATGCGCGTGGCCTCGAACGCACCGAGCGCGCCCGAGTCGAAGCGCCCGTGGAAGAACGCGACGTCGTCGACGGTGACCTCTCCGACGCCGGTCGCCGGCGCGGACGATCCGCCTGAGATGGCTCCCGAGGACGATCCGGCGATCGGCCGCTGACGGACGAACGTCTCGAGCAGGCCCGCGACCTCGGTGACCCGAAGCCCGGTGAGGTATTCCGCCATGTCGACGGCGTGCGCGCCGATGTCGCCGAGTGCACCCGATCCGGCGCGTGCCTTCTCGAGCCGCCAGGTCATCGGCGACTCGGGGTCGACGAGCCAGTCCTGCAGGTACGAGGCGCGCACATGGCGCACCTCGCCGATCCGCCCCTCGGCGATGAGGTGACGCGCGAAGGCGGTCGCCGGCAGTCGCCGGTAGGTGAATCCCACCATCGAGCGGATGCCTCGGGCGGCGGCGGCCTCGGCCGCGCGGGTCATCGCCTCGGCCTCGGCCGACGAGTTCGCGAGCGGCTTCTCGCAGAGCACGTGCTTGCCGGCCTCGAGCGCGGCGATCGCGATCTCCGCGTGCGAGTCGCCCGGGGTGACGATGTCGACGATGTCGATGTCGTCGCGGGTCACGACCGTCCGCCAGTCCGACGCGGACTCGCGCCAGCCCCACTTCTCGGCGGAGGCGGCGGCCCGGTCCGGATCTCGACCGACGAGGACGTCCATCGTCGGCTCGGCCGACAGGTCGAAGAACCTCGGGGCGACGCGCCATCCCTGCGAATGGGCGGCTCCCATGAATCCGTTGCCCACCATCGCGACGCGGAGTCGTTCACGCATGCCGATCGAGTGCCTTTCTGGGTAGGGGAGGCTGGGCGCCCCGAGGGGCGCCCAGCCTCGTGAGGGTTCGGGTCAGGACTCGAAGGCGAACTGGATGTACTCGTCCACGTTGTCCGCGGTCACGACCGGTGCGTCGAGGACGATCCGGTTCGGGACGCTGGGCGTGTACAGGTCGCTCATCGTCTTGCCCTGCGCGATCAGTCGGGCCAGCGCGATGCCGTCGGCCGCCTGGGTCGACGGGTAGATGACCGTCGCCTCGAGCACCGAGTCACCAGACTGGATCTCGCGCATCGCGTTCGCGCTGCCCGCGCCGCCGACCATGAAGAACTCGTCGCGACCCGCGGCGTCGATGGCCGCGAGCACGCCGACGCCCTGGTCGTCGTCGTGGTTCCAGATCGCGTCGATCTCGGGCGCGGCTGAGAGCAGCTGCGAGGTCACGGCCTCGCCGCCCTGGATCGTGAAGTCCGCGGCGACGCGGTTGGTCACCTCGAGACCGCAGTCGGCGAGCGCGTCGGCGAAACCGCGCGAGCGGTCCTGGGTGAGCGGCAGCGAGTCGATGCCGGCGATCTCGGCGACGACCGCGTCATCCTGGCCCTCGAGGCGCTCGCAGATGTACGTACCTGCGGACACGCCCATGCCGTAGTTGTCGCCGAGGATCGTCGCGCGAGCGGCGAACGGGCTCGAGAACTCGCGGTCGACGTTGATGACCGGGATGCCGGCCTCCATCGCCTTGGTCGCCGCCTCGGTCAGCGCCGCGCCGTCGGTCGGCAGCAGCACGATCGCGTCGACGCCGTCGTTGACGAACGTCTCGACCTGGCTGATCTGGAGGTTGGCGTCGTTGGTGCCCTCCGCGACGCGGAGCTCGACGTCGGGGTAGCTGTCGGCGGCCGCCTGGGCCGCCGAGTTGATGGCGCCGAGCCAACCGTGGTCGGCCGCCGGGCCGGAGAAGCCGATGACGACCGTGTCACCCTCCGCCGCGTTCTCCTCGGCGGAGTTCTGGTTCTCGGTGACGTTCGACTCGGAACCGCCCGCGGTGCAGCCGACCAGGAGGCCGGCGACCGCGAGGGATGCGCCCGCCATGACCAGCATGCGGGCTCGTGAGGTGCGGGTGACACTCATTCGTGTAGTCCTCTCATTGGATATGACGCAGCACAGTCAGATGGACCCTGGGTTCCATCCGGGTGCCACCACACCCGAGGGAGTCCACGCTGACGTTTCGTGAGCGTAGCAGAAGATAGTCGGATCTGCGCAACTTATGCTTGCTTCGCGTTATAAGTTCGTCCACCGGAAGATCCCCGCGCCCTCGGGCGGGAGAGCGCGTTCATACGAGAATCAGGCGAAACCACTTGCGACATCGCAGGATCCGGTTATGATTTCCAAGTGATCAAAGACGACCATCTTCCGGCATTACTCCGCATGAGCGGCATCTCGAAGAGCTTCTCCGGCGTGCAGGCGCTGAAGAACGTCGACCTCGAGATCGTCGCCGGCGAGGTGCACTGCATCCTCGGCCAGAACGGCGCGGGCAAGTCGACGCTGATCAAGACCCTCGCCGGGGCGCACCTTCCCGACGCGGGCACGATCGAGTGGAACGGCGAACAGGTGTCGCTGCACTCGCCCCAGGACGCGATCGAGCTCGGCATCGCCACGATGTACCAGGAACTCGACGTCGTCGACGGCCTGACCATCAGCGAGAACATCTTCCTCGGCCACGAACTCTCGGTCGGCGGCCTCCTCCGCAACGGCGAGGCGAACGCACGCACGAGGCGGCTGCTCGATCGCCTCGGCCACGGCGACCTCGCCCCGACCCGAGAGGTCGGCTCGCTGAGCGCGGCGAACAAGCAGATCGTCAGCATGGCCCGTGCACTCTCGCACGACACGCGCCTCATCATCATGGACGAGCCCTCCGCGGTGCTCGACAGCGAGGAGGTGAAGAACCTCTTCCGGGTCGTCCGCGAGCTCACGGCCGCGGGCATCGCCGTCGTGTACATCACGCACCGGCTCGAGGAGATCCGCGAGATCGGCGACCGGATCACCGTCCTGAAGGACGGCCGCAGCACCGCGAACGGCCTCGAGGTGTCCGAGACGCCGACCTCCGAGCTCATCCGCCGGATGACCGGTCGCGAGGTCGAGAACGTCTTCCCGCCGGCCACGCCGGTCCCGGCCGACGCAGCGCTCGCGCTCGAGGTCGACGGGCTCTCGCTCGACGGCGTCTTCCACGACGTGAGCTTCACGGTCCGCGCCGGCGAGGTCGTCGGGCTCGCGGGGCTCGTGGGCTCCGGCCGCTCGGAAATCCTCGAAACCGTGTACGGGGCCCGGCGGGCGACATCCGGCACGGTTCGCGTCAACGGTCGCGAGCTGCGCAACGGCTCCGTGCGCCACGCGGTCCGCGCGGGCATCGGCCTCTCGCCCGAGGAGCGCAAGAGCCAGGGACTGCTGCTCGACGAGCCGATCTTCCGGAACGTCACGCTGTCCTCCTTCGCCAGGTTCGCCAGGGGCGGGTTCGTCGACGAGCGCCGCGAGCGGCGCATCGCCGGCGAGCAGATCGACGCGCTCGAACTCCGCCCGGCCGATCCCGACCGGCCCGCCCGCACGCTCTCGGGCGGCAACCAGCAGAAGATCCTGCTGGCGCGCTGGCTCGTGAACCGCACGTCCGTCCTCCTCCTGGACGAGCCGACGCGCGGAGTGGATGTCGGCGCTCGCGCCGAGATCTACGCCCTGATCCGCGAACTCGCCGCGAACGGCGACGCCGTCGTCGTCGTCTCGAGCGAGATCGAGGAGGTGCTCGGCCTGGCCGACACCGTCCTCGTCGTCGGGGACGGACGCATCCTCACCACCGTGAAGTCAGACCAGATCGACGAGCACCAGGTGCTCGACCTCGTCATGAAAGGAACCGCCGCGTGAGCGAGTCCCAGTCCCCGACCATCGTCCCCACCGAGTCCGGCGACCCTGGGGCGCCGCAGTCCGAACCGCGTCGCCGGTTCACGGCGAAGGGCCTCCTCAGCGGGTCCGTCGGGCGCAACCTCGGCCTGATCCTGGCTCTCGCCGCGCTCTTCGTCGTCGGCGCGATCACCGCCGGTGATCGATTCACGAACATCGACAACATCCTCGTGATCGTCCGGCTGGCCTCGATCATCGGCGTGATCTCGGTCGGGATGACGTTCGTCATCATCGGCGGCGGCATCGACCTGTCGGTCGGCTCCGTGATGGGCCTCGCCTCGGTCGTCGCCACCCTGTCGGCCGTGCAGGCGGTCGCCGACAACTCGACCTGGCTCGTGATGGTCTTCACGGCGCTCGCGGTCGGCCTGGCGGCGGGCTTCCTCAACGGCTTCGTCATCGCCTACGGCAAGGTCGTCGCGTTCATGGCCACCCTCGCGATGCTGGTCGCCGCGCGCGGCCTCGCCGAGATCCTCGCGAACCGGCAGACCCAGGTCGTCCGGATCCCCGAGTTCATCGACTTCATGAACCTCGACCTGCTCGGCATCGACATGCTGATCTGGACCTTCGTGATCGTCGCCGTCGCCGGTTGGATCCTCCTGAACCGGACCACCTTCGGACGCCGTACGGTCGCAATCGGCGGCAACCGCGAGGCCGCACGCCTCGCCGGCATCGCGGTCCGCCGCCACACGATGTACCTCTACGCGCTCGCCGGACTCACCGCCGGCATCGCCGCCGTCATGATCCTCGGCCGGACCACGGCGGGGACGTCGACCCACGGCACCCTGTACGAGCTCGACGCCATCGCCGCGGTCGTGGTCGGCGGCACGCTCCTCGCCGGCGGCCGCGGCACGATCACCGGCACCGTGTTCGGTGTCCTGATCTTCGCGACGCTCACGAACGTCTTCACGCAGAACAACCTGTCGACCTCGGTCCAGGCGGTCGCGAAGGGCGTGATCATCGTGATCGCGGTGCTCCTGCAGCAGCGCTTCGCGGGGTCGAAGTCCCATTAGCGCTGGCGCGGGAGTCGCGCCGGGTGTATGCCGGTGGATGCATGTGCATGCGAGTTATGTCGGAACGTATGGGAGAATCAACGGATGGTTGACATAAGTGCGCACGGCGACACACGACCCCACGTGAACGCGCTGGGCTCGACCGCCATGAGCGATCTCTTCCAGATCCTCCGCGACGGCCAGCCGCGCACGCGCAGCGAACTCGCCTCCATCACCGGGCTCGCCCGCACGACGGTGGCGATGCGCATCGACGCCCTCACCGACCTCGGCCTCGTCGGCCCGGTCGGCGAGGCCGCCTCGACGGGCGGCCGACCCTCGTCCCTCTTCGCGATCACCGCGAGCGAGCGGTTCGTCGTGGGCGTCGACATCGGCGCCTCGCACATCCGGGTGGCGCTCGCCGACATCACCGGGCGCATCATCGAGGAGACGAACTCGGTCATCGCGGTCGCCGAAGGACCCCGAGTCGTGCTCGACGCGGTCATCGCCGCGACGCGCGAGCTCATCGAGCACACCGGTCGGCGCCTCGGCGACCTGCTCGCGATCGGCGTCGGCGTGCCCGGCCCGGTCGAGTTCAGCACCGGCCGACCGATCAACCCGCCGATCATGCCCGGTTGGGACCGGTTCGACATCGCCGGCTGGATCCGCCAGGAGATCGACGTCCCGGTGCTCGTCGACAACGACGTCAACATCATGGCGCTCGGCGAACGCGAGCGTGCGTGGCCCGACACCGACCACCTGCTGTTCGTGAAGATCGCCACGGGCATCGGCGCGGGCGTCATCTCGGGCGGCTTCCTCCAGCGCGGCGCGCAGGGCACCGCGGGCGACATCGGCCATGTCTACGTCTCGCGCGGCGCCGAGATCGCCTGCAACTGCGGCAACTTCGGATGCCTCGAGGCCCTCGCCTCGGGCAGCGCCATCGCGCGGGCCCTCACGGCGGCGGGCATCCCCGCCTCGAACTCGCGCGATGTCGTCGACCTCGTGAAGAACGGCAACGTCAACGCGATCCAGGCGGTCCGCCAGGCCGGCCGCGACATCGGCGAGGTGCTCACGACGTGCCTCAGCCTGATGAACCCGTCGGTCATCGTGCTCGGCGGCTCTATGGCCGAGGCGGGCGAGCACCTGATCGCGGGCGTCCGCGAGGTCGTCTACCGACGCTCGATGCCGCTCGCGACCGAGTCGCTGCACATCACGCTCTCGCAGACGGGGGCCGATGCCGCGGTGCTGGGCGCGAGCATGCTCGCCATCCATCACTCGCTCTCCCCCGCGAACATCGAGGCGATGATCGCGCAGTCGGCGGGCGGCGCGCTCCGCGCGGTGAAGTAGCGCCGCGCGTCCGCCGCGTCGCCCGATCGGGGTCGGCCGGGGGTAGCGTGGTCGGGTGACCGACACCCCCTTCGCGTTGTTCGACCTCGAGTCGGTCGCACCGCGGGTCGCGTCGGCGCTCCGGCAGCCACCGCTCCCCCACGAGACGCGCATCGTCGCCGACTCGGGCGACCGCGTGGCGTGGCTGCGGGCTCGCGCGCAGGGCGTCACGGCGACGGATGCCGCGAAGCTCGCGTCCGAGGCATCCGTCCGGGCCGCGGCGAGCGAGAAGGTCTACGGCGGCGCACCCCGTCGGGGGTTCGGCGGCAGCCGGTACACCGACCACGGTCGCGAGCGCGAGCCGGTCATCGCGCGGTGGGTCCGGAAGGAGCACGGCATCGCGCCGTCGAGCCTGCTCTTCCACGCCGAGACCGAGCGGCGCCATCTCGCGACCCCGGACGGGCTCGCGGTCCGCGCCGACGGTTCGCTCGAGCTGTGCGAGATCAAGACGACGTCGAAGCCGTGGCGCGGCATCCCTCGCGGCTACCTCCGCCAGGTGTGGTGGCAGCAGTACGTGCTCGGCGCCGAACGCACGCTCGTGGTGTGGGAACAGCACGACGCCTTCGTCCCGCTCGGCGACCCCCAGTGCCGATGGGTGGACCGCGACGAGGACCAGATCGCGCAGCTCGTGCGCCTCGCCGGCCTGCTCCTCGACGCCATCCGACCGCAGCCGGGCTCCGCCGAGCCAGCATGCGTCGGCAGCGGACCCGACCGTTCGTTCTACCGCCCGGGGCCGCTCGCGTGAGCTTCGTGCTGCTGCACGGGCTCGGTGCCGACCGCCGCCAGCCGCTCGAGCTGTTCGGGCCGGTGCTCGACGACGACGCGAACGTGGTCGCACCCGACGTTCGCGCCCACGGTGGCTCCTCGCTGATCGGCGACCCCGCCGACTTCGATCTCGACCGGTTGGCCGAGGAGGTCGTGAGCGGCGTCGGCGACGAGGGTCCCGTCACGCTCGTCGGCATCTCGATGGGAGCCGCGATCGCGCTTCGCATCGCCCTGCGCGGCCTGCTGCCCGTCCAGCGGGCGGTGTTCGTGCGACCCGCGTTCGGCGACCGCTCGCTGCCGCGGAACCTGCATGCGTTCCCCGTGATCGGCGAGCTCCTCCGCGAGTACGGTCCGGTCGTCGGGGCCGAGCGCTTCACGCGCACCGAACCGTACCTCCGCGTCGCGGAGGCGTCTCCGCTGGGTGCCCACGGTCTGCTCACCCAGTTCAGGGCAGCGGATGCCGCGACTCGCGCCGTCCGCCTCGTCGAGATCCCCCGCAACCGGGCGTTCGCGTCCGACGCCGAGCTCGGCGCACTCGCGAGCCGCGGCATCCGCTCGCTCGTCGTGGGTGCGCCACGCGACCCGGTGCACCCGTTCGAGCTCGCGGAACGCTGGGCGGCGGGCCTCGGTGCGGAGTTCGCGCGCGTTCCGGCGCGCGACGACGGCCAGGCGGCGCAGACCGCGGCGATGCGCGAGGTGGTCGGGCGCTTCGCCCGATGACCCGTCAGGCAGAAGCAGCGTCGATCGGGGTCACCGGCGCGAGCAGGGTCGGACTCCCACCCGCTTCGGCCTCGAGGCCGGCGATGATCGCGTCGATGATGCGCCGCTCGGGGTCCGGATGTGCGAACAACTCCCGGACGTTCTCCCTCTGCATCTCCACGAGCGGGTCGGCTCCGCCGAGGGCGAGCCGTCCGACCGCCTCGATCGCCGAATCGACGTCGCGGTGGACGTGCACGCCGCGGACCACGGCCCGACCGGTCGCGTTGAACGGCCGATGGTCGTCTCGCTCGACGAAGACGATCGGCTTCATCGCGATCTGGGGCTCGATGAGCATGCTGATGCCATCGGTGATGACCGCATCCGCCGCGCGGATCACGCCCGCGTAGTCGGAACCGACGTACGTCGTCGCGTTGGCCAGACCTGCCCATGCAGCCAGGAACGCGCCGAACTCGCCGCGCCCGATCGGGGAGTCCGCATGGCCGACGAAGCTCGGCAGCATCGGATGCGGCATGAAGACGAACTCGAGGTCGGGGCGCGAGCGCGCGAAGTCGAGCATCTCGTGCTGCATCCGAGGGAACATCCCGAAGCGGGTCCAGTGCCGGCCGATGCTGTGGTGCGCCGACCAGACGATTCGACCGCGGCGTCCGCCGTCCTGGGCCACCGGCCATCTCGGTGCCGCGGCACCGATCGACGCGGCCTTCGGGTGCCCGGTGACGATGAAGCGCTCCGCGCCCAAGGGACCGTTGGATGCGGCGGCCGCGTCCCTCACGGTCTCGTTCGCACAGAACACCCGCCACGCGGCGCGATGGAACGGCGCGTCGACGGCCGTGTCGGTCGGCGTCGCTTCGTCGCGGACGTTCTCGACGAGGTTCATCGTCTCGTACGGGACGAGGCAGAGCCGAGTGAAGCCCAAGGCCTTGGATGAGAACGCCGGCGGCACGTCCGCGTCCCATTGCGACTGCCGGAAGACCAGGTGCGGGCGGAGCGCACGAACCACGTCGAGCGACTCGAACGAATCCGAGAAGTTGAGGCGGATGTGAGGGACGCCGTTCGCCGTCAGGGCGTCGTGTGTGAGGTCCTCACCGGCGAAGCGATCGGCCCCGGGGAAGCGACGAGGAACCGACGCGACGGTCACCGCGAACCGGTCATCCTCCTCGAGCGCCCAGTAGACGCCCTCGAGCGAGGCCCAGGCCTCCGGGTAGTGGACGAGGAGCACCACGCGGACCTGTCCGCCGGTCCAGGAGTCGGGGACGTGGAGTTCGGCGGTTCGAGCGAGCGCGAGCTTGGTCAGGTCGCGCTGGCGCCGCAGTTCCCGCAGCATCAGGCCCTGCGTCTCGATCGTGATCTCGTGGAGTTCCTTGACCCGGCCCGGCATCAGCACGATGTTGCGGAGGTAGTTCCAGAGGCGCCAGGCCATGCTTCGCTTCGGCGTCTCGGGACCGTTCCACGGACCCGAGTAGTCGCTGGGCATCATGCCGCGGTCACCTCCGCATCGGGCCGTTGTCCGGGCTCGGGCGCATCTCCGAGTGGCTGGATCGCGTCGGCCTCGGGCAGCGTGCCCGGGCGCCCCTCGGGCGTTGGAACGAGGCCCTCGAATGCCCGCATCCCACCATCGACTCGGTGCTCCGGAACGGACCCGTCGAAGAGCGCCTGATCTCGCTCGTACCACGGCACGTCGAGCGCCGCGATGGCCCGATATGCCCGCTCGCTGTTGCCCGCGTCGCGGAATCGGAAGTCCGAATCCACCCGCTCGAGGTAGGTTCGCGCGAACCCGGGGTCGGAGAGCAGGCGGTCGGCCGCGCGGACGGCGGCATCCGGATCCTCCGCGACCGGCCCGTACCCGTCACGCTCGGCCGTGAAGTATCCCGGGCGATAGGCGTGCGCGCCCTTGAAGAACTCTGCGCGATCGAACTGGAAGTACACCAGGGGGACTCCGACCAGGGCGGCCTCGGTCCCGAGCGACGAGTAGTCCGTGATCGCGATCCTCGATCGAGCGATCATCGACTTGATGTCCGCGCTCGAGTAGGAGAAGTACTCGACGTGCGCCGGGAGGTGCTCGGCACGCACATGCGCCTGCAGGTTCGGGTGCGGAGCGAACACGATCCGCGATCCGGTCCGCGCGGCCAGCGCCGCCAGACGCGGGTCGGAGACGAGCGCGAGCCAGTTGGTGATGTACGACGAGCTCCAGAAGTCGTCCACGAGCTCACGAGCGGAGCCGATCCCCGTCTCGCGCTTGAGCAGGTAGTTCCGCCACGTCGGAACCACGAGGATCACGTCGCGCTCGTGCGCGGGCACCCGGTCGACGGCGCGTCGGAGCTCGTCGTGCCTCGGGAAGCCGGTGAGCGCGACCTCGCGCGTCGTGAGCGCGTAGGGCGACCCGTCGGCCACGAATGCCTCGTACTCCGGACGCGTGCATGCGAGGACGAGGTCGATCCGCTTGGGATTCAACCAGCGCGAGAGATCGTCCTTCGTGACCCCGTGCTGGAGGAAGGTGAACTTCCAGTTCCCGCGTTCGGCCTCGCGTGCGCCGTGCGGCGCGACGACGTACGCGTTCGCGTGCGAGGAGATCACGTTCGCCGCCATCCTCATGAGCGCACGGTGCGTGCGAGAGCCGAACGCCGCCAGACGGAATCCGTCCCGGCGCAGACGACGGAAGTCCGGCGAGTCCCGGCGGATGACGAACCACGCGTTCACCGTCGGCTGCTCGGTGCGGAGGTACCGGTAGAGCGCCTCCGCGTTGTCACGAGCGAGATCGTCCCGATCCATGAGCACCCACGCGTCGGCGTATCGGCGACGGATCCACGGACGTCGGAGTGCGCGATCGACCGCGGCCGCGTCGCGACGGGACCGGCCCGCGTTCCTCCAGCCGCGGAGCAGGTCGCGAGCCACCGCGCGGCGCCACGCGATGGCGAGTCCCAGTCGGCGCAGCGGTCTCGTCCACGGCACGATCTCCGGGCGGGGGGCGACCGCCGCCGCGGCCGCGAGCGCATGCCCGGACGGAAGTCCGGTCGTGCGACCGCGCCACATCCGCCCCACCGTCGCCTCGTAGAACGGCACGTCCCCCGCTCCGAATCGGATGCGCTCCGGACGCATGCCGTCTCGGGTGTGGAGTCGGATGTCGTGAAGCGCACTGACCCAGAGGATGCGCTCGTACAGCATCACGCGCCCGAAGTACTCGATGCTGCGGAGCTTCGCGTGGATCGGCGCCGCGTCGCGGCCGTCCAACTGGAGTCGTTCATCGGTCGCCGGATGGGCCTGGTACCAGCTCAACCGGATGACCTGCTCGCGGGCGTCGAACCTGGTGGCGTGCACGTCCAACTCGGCGGGAAGGCGGCCGGTCTTCAGGGCGTACCACGCGAGCCTGATCTGCAGCGGAATCCAGGTCGGGTTGAACTCGAGGATCGCGTCCTCGTCGATGTGCGCGAGGATCTCCTCGACGGCGTCGAGGTAGGCGGCCTTGACCTCCTTGGCGAGGCCTGCGGTGACCGACGCCATCCCGTGGTCCTCGCGGAACGGCCACTGGAGGTCGTACAGGACGAGGTACTGCAACCACCGCGGGACGGGCCCGGCACCGGCCGCCTCCTCGAGCAGGCTGAGGTAGCCGCGCCTCGGGAGTTCGAGGTACCTGGCGTCGTCGCCGACCGAGGACTGCACCAGGGAGGACCCGTCGCTGCGCTGGCGGTAGTAGTAGATCGCATCGGCGAGGAGGCCGACGGGCGGGGAACCCGCTCGCAGCCAGAGCTTCGCGATGAGGTGACCGTCTTCGAACGTCGGTCGCACCGCCGCGTCGAACCCCTCCCGGGCATGCGTCAGCAGGGCGTCCCGGCGCACGAACGCGCTGGAGATCTGCAGGTGGATCACCTTCGGGTCCTCGAGCGGAGCGGCGATCCGGGTCCCCCGCCGGAACCGGTATCCGAGGGCGTGATCGTCCCGCGCGAACTCGACGGATCCGGTGAACCGCAGTGCGCGCGCCGCGACGAAGTCGATCCCGTCGGCGCCGTCCGCGATGAACCGGCGGAAGGCGTCGAGGTAGCCGACGCCGAGCACGTCGTCGGGGTCGGGGAAGCCGATCCAGGTCCCTGCCGACGCCGCGATGCCCGCGTTGCGCGCCGCCCCGGGGCCCGCGTTCTCCTGCACGATGAGTCGAGCGGGGTGGCCGGTCGCGTCGATCCAGCGTCGGATCACCCCCTCCGAGTCGTCGGGCGAGCCGTCGACGACGAAGACGAGTTCGGTGTCCTCGAGTCCGCCCGACTGGGCGGCCAGGCTGTCGAGGAACTCCGGGAGGTACTCCTCCACGCCGTACACCGCGGAGACGAGGGAGATGAGGGGGACGCGTCGGGGCATGTCGGGTCTTTCTGCTCCGCCCGGTGGGGTCGGCGGGGGAGGGGATGACCGGAAGCGGAGGCGTTGCTCCGAGGGAGTCTAGCAACGAGGTGAACGGCGAACGAACAACAGGTGCCCGTCCCCGTAGGCCGGATCTGCCGCAGAATGGTCGGACGGGCGGCGAGCGGACGGGGGAACCATGCGGGCACTGGTGGTCGACGAGACGGGCGAGGGCGCGGTGTTCCGCATGGCGGAGGTCCCCGCGCCGCTGCGGGTGCAGGACGAGGTGCTCGTCCGGGTCGTGGCCGCGGGCGTGAACCCCATCGATCGCAAGACGAAGCTCGGCCGAGGCGTCGCCGCCGCGATCGCGTCGTACCCCGCGATACTCGGGCTCGACTTCGCGGGCATCGTCGAGGAGGTCCCCTACGCCGCGCATCCGCTGAAGGTCGGCGACCGGGTCTACGGCATGGGGCGGGTGCCGCGCATGACGGGCACCTACGCCGAGGTGGTGTCCGTCCCGTCGATGTCGGTCGCGCCCATGCCGATCGGCACGGGCTTCGTCGAGGCGGCGGGGATTCCGTGCGCGGCGCTCACCGCGTGGGGCGCGGTCGTCGACGTCGCGCGCGCGCACGACGGCCAGCGGATGCTGATCCACGCGGGCGCGGGCGGCGTCGGGCACTTCGCGGTGCAGCTCGCCACGTACTTCGGCGCCCAGGTGACGGCCACGGGATCGCCCCGCAACGCCGACTTCCTGCGCTCGCTCGGTGCGCAACGCGTCATCGACCACACGTCGGAGCGCTTCGAGGAGGTCGCGGGCGAACAGGACGTCGTGATCGACCTCATCGGCAACGTCATCGACGACACGGGCACGCGCTCGCTCGACGTGATCCGTCGCGGCGGGCTCATCGTCAACGTGCCGACGAAGTCGTGGCCGACCATGGCCGATGAGGCGGCCGCACGCGGCATCCGCTCGACCGGATTCGTGGTCTCGCCCGACGCGCGCACGCTGTCCGTGATCTCGCGCCTCGTCGACGACGGGGCGATCCGCGTGCACGTCGACGAGGTGTTCCCGCTCGAGCAGGGCGAGACCGCACACTCACGCCTCGGCGGCGGCCACGTGCGCGGCAAGCTCGTGCTGCGCGTCGCCGACGATCCGGCCTGAGCCCTCCGAGCGGGAGCCCTCGCCTGCCGGACCGCGCTCACCCGGTTCACCGGGGACCGACCGTCTCCGGGAGGATCGCTCGCGATCTCGTCTCGCGCGCCGTCCGACCCCCTGTGAACCGGGTGCGGGCCGGACGCCGCACGGCCCGGGTGACGGATGCCTCGGCTAGCGTCGAGCCATGGGTGCCGCGCCGTCGATCGTCTGGTTCCGTGACGACCTCCGGGTCGGCGACCACCCCGCGCTGCACGCGGCCGTCGAACGCGGCGAGCCCGTCGTCGCGGTGTACGTGCTCGACGAGGAGTCGGCGGGCATCCGGCCGCTCGGCGGTGCGGCGAAGTGGTGGTTGCATCACTCGCTCGACTCCCTCGCGGGCGTCCTGCGCGAGCGCGGAGTGCGGCTCGTGCTCCGGCGCGGGGCGGCGGGGCGCGTCATCCGCTCGCTCGTAGACGAGACCGGGGCCGGCGCCGTCTTCTGGAACCGGCGGTACGGCGGCGCCGAGCGCGAGATCGACGCCGACCTGAAGTCCGCCCTGTCCGACGACGGGCTCGAGGTGCGCAGCTTCGACGGGTCGCTGCTCTTCGAGCCGTGGACGATCCGCACCGGGTCGGGCACGCCGTTCTCGGTGTTCACCCCGTTCTGGAAGGCGTGCCTCGCGGCCGACGAGCCGCGACATCCGCTGCCCGCGCCCAGCGAGATCGACGGATTCGGCGGGCCGTCCGGCCGAGGCGGCCCCGCGAGCGACGACCTCGACGACTGGGAGCTGCTCCCGACGCGACCCGACTGGGCGGCCGGGCTCCGCGAGACCTGGGAGCCCGGCGAGCAGTCTGCCGACCGACGGTTGCGTGCCTTCCTCGCCGACGACCTGGCCGACTACGCGACCGGCCGCGACCGGCTCGATCGCGACGTCACCAGCCGGCTGTCGCCTCACCTCCGCTGGGGTGAGATCAGCCCGCACCGCATCTGGCACGCGACCCGCGAGCGCGCGGCCGGCACCGAGGGCGCGAGGAAGTTCCTCGCCGAGGTGGGCTGGCGCGAATTCGCCTGGCACGTGCTGTTCCACTTCCCCGACCTCGCGACGAAGAACTGGCGCGAGGAGTTCGACGCGTTCCCGTGGCCGCAGTTGCACCCGACCGCCCTCACCGCGTGGGAGGAGGGCCGGACGGGCGTCCCGGTCGTGGACGCCGCGATGCGCGAGCTCTGGCACACGGGTGGCATGCACAACCGGGCGCGCATGATCACCGCGTCGTTCCTCACGAAGAACCTGCTCATCGACTGGCGGCGCGGTGAGCAGTGGTTCTGGGACACGCTCGTCGACGCCGACCACGCCTCGAATCCGTTCGGCTGGCAGTGGGTCGCCGGCTCGGGGGCGGATGCCGCGCCCTACTTCCGCGTGTTCAACCCCGAGCTGCAGCGCGAGAAGTTCGACCCCGATGGCCGATACGTCGGTCGGTGGGTGCCCGAAGTCGATTCCGACGACTACCCCGAGCCCATCGTCGACCTGCGGGAGACGCGTGCCGCCGCGCTCGCGGCGTACGAGCAGGTGAAGGCCGCGAAATAGCAGACGGGCCGCGGGCGGCCGCTACCGCAGCGCGCGTTCCAGCACGTGGTCGTGCTCGACCCGGTCGCCGAGCCGGAACCCCTTCGAGCCGACCACCTCGAAACCCTGCTTCTCGTAGAAGCGGATGGCGCGGCCGTTCTCCTGGTTCACGCCGAGCCACACGACCGACGCGCCCGTCCGCGCCGCCGCCGCGAGCGTCTCGTCCATGAGCGTGCCGGCGATGCCCGCGCCGTGCGCGGCCGGATGGACGTACATCTTGCTGAGCTCGATCGCGGGACGCGTCGTGACGCTGGCTGCGGCGTCCGCATCGCCCGGCACGCCGTCCTCGGTCGCGACGAGCATCGACCAGCCGACCAGCCCGCCGGTCGCGGCGACCTCCTCGGACCCGGCGAGCGCGATGCCCGCCCCGGTCGACCGATCGGGTTCGGCGACGAGGATCGTCCGTTGGGGGTCGGCGAGGTACTCGGCGAAGCGCACCTCGCTGAGCTGCTCGGCGATGAACCAGGCGATCGCGTCGGCCTTCGTCGACGGCGGGCACGCGAGCGGGAAGGTGACCGCGGCGATTCGCGCGAGGGCCTCGGCATCGCCCGCCGTCGCGGGCCGGATCGTGACGGTCACATGGCGACGTTACCCCGGCGGCGCCTTCCGTGGTGGAGCGAGGCCCGCGAGTGCCGTGCCCCGGCCCAGCCGGGATCGTGGGATCAGGCTGAACCGGCCGGCGTCGCAGTGTCCCGATGGGTGCCCCGCTGGGCGCTCCGGTGGCAGGATCGGCGCATGGACCTTCGCGCCGACCCGCTCACCGCCCGCTCCGACGACGGACGCTCGTTCCGCATCCCCGGGCCCGCCGACGGATTCGTCGTGGGCGCGCTCGTCGTGGTCGACGACGGCGAGCAGCGCCAGCTCGGCCTGATCGAGCAGCGCGACGACGAGCACGGTCACCTCCGCGGGCGCCTGCTCGGCGTCATCTCGGAGGGGCTGCTCGACACGCGCACGACCGTCGCGTTCGCCTCGGCCGCGGTCGCGGCGGTCGATCCCGCTGCGGTCGACCTCTTGCACACGGCCACGGGCGCCGCGCTCGAGGTCGGCACCGATCTCACACCCCCGGGCGGTCCGGCTCGGCTGCTCCCCCACCGGTTCAACCGGCACACGTTCTGGTGCGGCCAGAGCGGGTCGGGCAAGACCTACGCACTCGGGGTCGTGCTCGAGCAGGTCATCGCGCACACCGCGCTTCCGATCGTCGTGTTCGACCCGAACTCCGACTTCGTTCGTCTCGGCGAACTGAACCCCGGGGCGAGCGGTCCGAGCGCAGACGCGTTGCGGCAGCGCGACATCCGTGTGCTCAGGCCGAACATCGAGGGCGCCGAGCCGCTGCGCGCCCGGTTCGTCGGCATGCCGATGGCCTCGAAGGCCGCCGTCCTCCAGCTCGACCCCGTCGTCGACCGCGAGGAGTACAACGCGCTCGTGCACCTGCGCGACGTCCTCGACACGAACGACCTCGGGTCGGTGCTGCCGACGCTGCGCTCCTCCGACGACCCCGTGCACCGCCAGCTGGCCCTGCGGGTGGAGAACCTCGGGCTCATGGAGTGGGAGGTCTGGGCCGGAACGGGTCGCGCGGCGACCGACGTCATCGACGAGCGGCCGGATGCCACGGTGCTCGACCTCGGCGGCTTCTCGACGCCCGAGCAGCAGCTCGTCGTGGCGCTCGCCGTGCTCGACGAGTTGTGGGCGCGACGCGAGGAGCGCCGGCCGGTGCTGCTCGTGATCGACGAGGCGCACAACCTCTGCTCGCCGCAGCTCGATTCGCCGGTCGCGGTCGCCGTTCGCGAGCGCCTCGTGCAGATCGCGGCGGAGGGCCGGAAGTTCGGCCTCTGGCTGCTGCTCTCGACGCAGCGGCCGTCGAAGGTGCACCCGGGGATCATCTCGCAGTGCGACAACCTTGCCCTGATGAAGATGAGCTCGCCGATCGACCTCGAGGGCCTCGCCACGTACTTCGGCTACGCGCCGACGGGGCTCATCGCCCGCTCCCCGTGGTTCCGTCAGGGTGAGGCCCTGTTCGCCGGCGGCTTCGTGCCCGCGCCGACCCTCCTGAAGATGAATGCCCGCCTGACCCCGGAGGGCGGTGTCGACGTCCCCGTCCCCCTCCGCTGACCCGCTGGATGGTGCGTTTCTCAGGAGTTTTTCGGCGTGTCGCGTCAATCAGCGGCGTGTCTTCCTGAGAAACGTGCGGATTGGGAGATTTCTCCTGAGAAAAGCATCAGGCGGACGGGCGTGGCGAAGCGGATGCCGCGGGCTTCCCGTCCCGCGACATCCGCTCTCGCACGGCCGGCCCTAGAGGAACCGGGCGTAGGCCCCGACGGTGAGGAAGGTCGGGAACTCGGGCTCGAGCGCGACCGACCGGAACACCGAGATGGCGTCGTCGAACCGGTCGCCCTCGAAACGGGGCAGGTCGGCCACGGCGGCCGCCATGATCCGCACGATCGACGTCTGGTCGATGCGCGTGCCCTCGGCGGTGACCGTGTTGTCGTGCAGCCACTGCCACACCTGCGATCGCGAGATCTCCGCGGTCGCGGCGTCCTCCATCAGGTTGTCGATCGCCGCGGCACCGGTCCCTCGGAGCCACGACTCGATGTACCGGATGCAGATCGAGATGTTGTCGTACACGCCGGCCTCGGTGACCTCGCCGCCGACCGACGGGATGTCGAGCAGCTGGGCGGCGGTGACGTGCACGTCCTCGCGGAGCCGGTCGACCTGGTTCGGCCGTTCGCCGAGCACCGCGTCGAACTCGGCGCGCGCGGTCGGGATCAGGTCGGGGTGCGCCACCCACGTGCCGTCGAAGCCGTCGCCGGCCTCGCGCCGCTTGTCGGCCGACACCGCGGCGAGCGCGCGCTCCGTGACCTCCGGGTCGCGGCGGTTCGGGATGAACGCGCTCATGCCGCCGATGGCGTGCGCGCCACGCTGGTGGCAGGTCGAGACGAGCAGCTCGGTGTAGGCCCGCATGAACGGCACGGTCATGGTGATCGCCTTGCGGTCGGGCATGACCCACCGGCGGCCGCGCGAGCGGAACGTCTTCACGATCGAGAAGATGTAGTCCCATCGGCCGGCGTTGAGGCCCGCGCAGTGGTCGCGCAGCTCGTAGAGGATCTCGTCCATCTGGAACGCGGCCTGGATCGTCTCGATCAGCACGGTCGCGCGGATCGTGCCGTGCGGGATCCCGATCTCCTCCTCGGCGAAGGTGAAGATGTCGTTCCACAGCTTCGCCTCGCGGTGCGACTCGAGCTTCGGCAGGTAGAAGTACGGGCCGCGGCCCTGCTCGATCAGCTTCCGGGCGTTGTGGAAGAAGTACAGCCCGAAGTCGACGAGGGAGCCGGATGCGTGCATGGCCCGCCCCGCACGGTCGTGGAACTTCAGGTGCTTCTCCACGAGGTGCCATCCGCGCGGGCGGAACACGATGGTCGGGGTCTCCGACGCCGTGACCCGGTACTCCTTGCCTTCCGGGCTCGTGTACTCGAGCTCGCCGCGGAGGAAGTCGAAGAGCGAGAGCTGGCCCTCGACGACGTTCGCCCAGGTCGGGCTCGTGGCGTCCTCGTGGTCGGCGAGCCACACCTTCGCCCCGGAGTTCAGCGCGTTGATCGCCATCTTGCGGTCGGTGGGACCGGTGATCTCGACGCGACGGTCCTCGAGGCCGGGGCCGGCACCCGCGACGCGCCAGGTGCGGTCGTTGCGGATCCACTCGGTCTCGGGGAGGAACTTCGGGTCGCGGCCGTTCGCCGCGTCGACGCGCGTCTGGAGGCGCACGGCGAGCAGTTCGTGCCGGGTGTGGGCGAAGCGCTCGTGCAGCCTGGCGATGAACGCGAGCGCCTCGGGGGTGAGGATCTCGTCGTACCGCTCGCCGAGCGGCGCGGTGACCTCGAGGTGCGGCTGCACGGTCTGGAAGCTGCCGGTCGCGGGCTTCGGCTCGTGCACCGTGGTCGGTCGGTCGATGGTGATGGTCATGGTCTCGTCTCCTTCGGTGCGATCCCGATGGTCGAGTAGGCCCGCCAGGGCCGTATCGAGACCGGTGGAGGGTCTCGGTACGCGCTTCGCGCTACTCGACCAGCGGGATCGGTTTCAGTGCTGGAACTGCTCTTCCTCGGTCGATCCGACGAGGGCGAGGGTCGCGCTGTTGGGGTTCAGCGCCGTGGCGATCTGGTCGAAGTAGCCGGTGCCGACCTCGCGCTGGTGGCGCGTGGCGGTGTAGCCGTCGGCCTCGGAGGCGAATTCGGCCTCCTGCAGCTCGACGTAGGCGGACATGGCCCGCTCGTTGTAGTCCTTGGCGAGCGTGAACATGCCGTGGTTCAGCGAGTGGAAGCCCGCCAGGGTGATGAACTGGAACGCGTAGCCCATGGCGGCGAGCTCGCGCTGGAACTTCGCGATCTGGTCGTCGTCGAGGTGGCGCTTCCAGTTGAACGACGGCGAGCAGTTGTACGACAGGCGCTTGCCGGGGAACTTCGCGTGCACGGCCTCGGCGAAGCGGCGGGCGAGCTCGAGGTCGGGCTCGGCCGACTCGACCCAGAGCATGTCGGCGTACTCGGCGTACGCGAGGCCGCGGGCGATGACCGGCTCGATGCCGTTCTGCACCTGGTAGAAGCCCTCGGCGGTGCGCTCGCCGGTGACGAACGGCCGGTCGCGCTCGTCGTGGTCGCTGGTGAGCAGGGTCGCGGCGAGCGCGTCGGTGCGCGCGATGATGATCGACGGCACGCCCGCGACATCCGCCGCCATGCGGGCCGCGTTGATCGTGCGGATGTGCTGGCCGGTGGGGATCAGCACCTTGCCGCCCATGTGGCCGCACTTCTTCTCGCTCGCGAGCTGGTCCTCCCAGTGCACGCCGGCGGCGCCGGCCTCGATCATCTGGTGCATGAGCTCGTAGGCGTTGAGCGGGCCGCCGAAGCCGGCCTCGGCGTCGGCGACGATCGGCGCCATCCAGTCGCGGTCGTCGGTGCCCTGCTCGACCTGGCCGGCGCGGAGCAGGGCGTTGTTGATGCGGCGCACGACGGCCGGGACCGAGTTGGCGGGGTAGAGCGACTGGTCGGGGTAGGTCTGGCCGGACAGGTTCGCGTCGGCGGCGACCTGCCAGCCGGACAGGTAGATGGCCTTGAGGCCCGCGCGCACCTGCTGCACGGCCTGGTTGCCGGTGAGGGCGCCGAGCGCGGCCGACCACTCCGGGTCCTCCATGCGCTCGAAGGCGGTGCCGGTGTTCTTCTGGATGTTCTCCCACAGCTTCTCGGCTCCGCGACGGGCGAGCGTGCGCTCCTCGCGGACCGGGCCGCGGAGCGCGATGACGTCCTCGGCGGTGTAGTCGCGCTTGACGCCCTCCCAGCGGGGGTCGGCGTCCCACTCGAGCTGGAGCTCGGCGGCGGTCTGCGTCTGGTCGCCGGGGCGGTTCTGGGTGCTCATCGTGGTGCTCCTTCGGTGCAGCGATCGGATGTCTCGTGGTGTCCGTCCGGCCGCTCCTGCGGTGCCGTCCGGGGGTCTGTGGAACCATGCTGCGCGCCCCGCGAGGGGGTCCGGCGACGAATCGGGGGGTGAACTTTCCGGGTTCTTCTGCGTCCCGGAACAACCGCGGGGCGAGCGGATGCCGCGGGCGGGCGGGAGCAGAATGAGCACGTGGCGCACGACGACGGCCTCACCGACGACGAGCGTCGCCTCGGACGGCGACGCTCCCGGCTGGGCGTGCTCGGCGTCGCCCTCTTCGTCGGGGGCCCGGTGCTCGGCGCGGCCCTCGTCGTGGTCGGGGTGGTCGTCGCGCTCCGCGAGGACCCGCGGTGGACGCTCCTCGCGGTCCTCGGCGGCGGCGTCGGCCTCGCGATGACGTTCGTCGGGCTGCGCCTGCTGACTCGGCTGGAGCGCGCGCGGGGGGCCGACGCGGCGGCCGAGCCGCCGGATTCCGAGGCTCCGCCCGCCGCACATGCGTGATACCTTGTGCTGCAAGGTACCTTGCACTGCAAGGTATGGGCACCGGGGCGCCGCCCCGACACGGGAGGAACGGCACGCATGCGCATCGGCAAGGACCTCGTGGCCGCCGCGGCCACGCCGGTCGTGCTCGGCATCCTCGCCGAGGGCGAATCGTACGGCTACGCGATCCTGCAGCGGATCTCGGAGCTCTCCGGCGGAGAGCTCGAGTGGAGCGACGGCATGCTCTACCCGCTGCTGCACCGCCTCGAGCGGCTCGGCCACGTCGAGTCGGAGTGGGGGGCGTCGCCGTCCGGTCGCCCGCGCAAGCACTACCGGCTGAGCTCGCAGGGTGCGGCCACGCTCGCCGAGCAGCGACGCCAATGGGACGTCGTCGGCGACGTGCTCGCGAAGGTCTGGCCGGACGGGCCGGGCAGCGGAGGTTCGGCCCGACTCGCGCTCGGAGGTGCCTGACATGGCGCTCGACGAACGGCACGAGCTCGACCGACTCGTCGCCTCGTGGCGCGAGTGGCTCGAACGACACGACGCGCTCAGTGCGCCGGACGTCGAGGAACTCGAGGGCCACCTGCTCGATCGCGTGGACTCGCTGCGCGCCGCCGGCCTCCACGACGACGAGGCCTTCCTCGTCGCCGTGAAGCGCCTCGGCGCGGTCGACGACCTCTCGCGCGAGTACGCGCGCGTGCACTCCGAACGACTCTGGAAGCAGCTCGTGCTCGACGACGGACCGGACGGCGGCGGGCGCTCCGCGACATCCGGCGACCGCGACGCGTCGGACGCACCGAGCTCGCTCCCCCGCCGCGCGAACGGCCTCGCCGTCGCCCTCGGACTCGGCGTCGGCGCGGGCCTCGCGGTGAAGGTCGCCGACCTCGTCGGCGTCGACCCGACGTTCTTCCTCCGCAACGCCCCGATCCTCGTGCTGCCCTTCCTCGCCGCCTGGTTCGCGTGGCGGCACCGGCCACCTCTGGGTGCGCTCGCCGGCATCGCCGGGGCCTTCGCGATCGCGGCCGTGGTGCTGAACGCCTACCCGTTCGCTCCCGGCACCGGCACCGGCACCGTCGCGTTCGCGACCGATCCGTCGATGACGGAACTGCTGGCGGCCGTCCACGCCGCCGTCGCGCTGTGGCTCGTCACGGGCGTCGCCTACGCCGCAGGCGACTGGCGGAGCAGCGACGCGCGCATGGACTTCATCCGATTCAGCGGCGAGTGGGCCGTGTACTACCTGCTCATCGCGCTCGTCGGCGGCGGCCTCTCGATGCTCGCCGTCGCGGTGTTCGGGTCGATCGGGGTCGACGTCCTGCTGTTCGTGGGCGAGTGGGTGATCCCGTGCGGCGCCGCCGGCGCGGTGCTCGTGGCCGCCTGGCTCGTCGAGGCGAAGCAACGTGTCATCGAGAACATCGCTCCGGTGCTGACGAGGGTCTTCACGCCGCTGTTCGCGCTCATGCTGATCGCGCTCGTCGCCGCCGCGGCACTGCAGTGGAACCTCGTCGACGCGAACCGGGATCTCCTGATCGCGTTCGACCTCGTGCTGGTCGTCGCACTCGCGCTGCTCGTCTACTCGTACTCGGCGCGCGACCCGCTCGTTCCTGCGGGATGGTTCGAGCGGATCCAGTTCGTGATGCTGGCCGGCGCACTCGTCGTCGACCTCATCGTGCTCGTCGCGATGGTCGGGCGCATCGGCGAGTTCGGCTTCAGCGCGAACAAGACGGCCTCGCTCGGCCTGAACCTCATCCTGCTCGTGAACCTCGCGCGGGCGGCCTGGCTGCACCTCGGATTCCTGCGCGGACGTGCCGCGTTCATCCGACTCGAGCGGTGGCAGACCGCCTACCTGCCGGTCTACGTCGCGTGGGCCGCCGTGGTGGTCGTCGCGTTCCCGCCGCTGTTCGCCTTCGAGTGAGGCGGGGCGCCGCGACGGGCGGATGCGGCCGCTCGCGTTTCGCCCGCATGACGAACGGCCGCCGACTGTTTCGCCCGCGTGACGATCGCCCGGACGATCTGTCAGGCGCGACCTTCCGAAGGGATGGTTCGTCCGGTTATCCACCTGTCCATTGCACACGCGTGCAACAGGGGGTTTGAATGGCCGGACGCGACGCGGCGTCAGTGAACCGGAGGTGCCCACAGGTGACGACAGCGACCGAGGCGAGGACCGTCTCCCCCACCGACGAGCGGGATGCCGCATCCGGATCCGTCGAACTCCGGCAGGTCACGAAGCGCTACGGCGACGCGATCGCGGTCGACGGACTGTCGCTCACCATCCAGCCGGGCGAGTTCATCTCCCTGCTCGGCCCGTCCGGGTGCGGCAAGACCACGACCCTGCGCATGATCGCCGGCTTCGAGCAGCCGGACGAGGGCGACATCCTGATCTCCGGACGATCCGTCCTGGGGGCGCCGCCCTACCGCCGCGACGTGAACACGGTCTTCCAGGCGTACGCGCTCTTCCCGCACATGACGGTCGCCGAGAACGTCGCCTACGGCCTCCAGCAGCGCCGCACGCCGAAGGCCGAGGTGCGGCAGCGCGTCTCCGAGGCGCTCGACCTCGTGCAGATGCGCCGGTTCGCCGACCGCAAGCCCACGCAGCTCTCCGGCGGTCAGCAGCAGCGCGTGGCCCTCGCCCGCGCGCTCGTCAACCGCCCCTCGGTGCTCCTCCTCGACGAACCGCTCGGAGCGCTCGACCGGCAGCTGCGCGAGGAGATGCAGCTCGAGCTGAAGCTGCTCCAGTCGCGGCTCGGCATCACCTTCGTGTTCGTCACGCACGACCAGGGCGAGGCCCTGTCGATGAGCGACCGCATCGCGATCATGCGCGACGGCCGCATCGAGCAGCTCGCCGACGCCGACACGATCTACGCCCGCCCGACCTCGGCCTACGTCGCCGCGTTCGTCGGCCAGCAGAACTTCTTCCGCGGGACCGCGACGGAGGGCGGAGCGGCGGTGGATTCCGTGCACGGCCTCGTGCGCGGCATCCGCTCGGACCGTCTCGCACCGATCGCCGACGGCACCTCGGTGCAGGCCGCGGTGCGCCCCGAGTTCGTGCGCATCGAGGCGGATGCCGCGGCCGGCGCCCCGGCGACCAGCGCGAACCGCGTGCAGGGCACCCTGCTGGGTGTCTCGCATCTCGGCGAGACCATGCAGTACCTCGTGCGCCTCGGCGACGACCAGAGCCTCATCGCCCGCCGCCCCACCCCGGAGGCGCCCGACCTCGCCGTCGGCGCGGCCGTCTCGTGCTCGTGGAACGACGCGAGCGTGCAGGTCTTCCCCTCCGACGACGCGGCCGCCGCCGGCGGCTACGTCGCGCCGCCGACGCACTGACCCCCACCCCGCCCGTCCTGCGACCCACACCCCCGAAGGAGCGACATGGCCGAGAAGTCCACCCCCATCCGGATCCTCGCGAGCACCGAGCAGGTGCCGATCCTCCAGCGCGCGATCGATCGCCGCCGGTTCCTGAGCTTCGCCGCCGCCATGGGCGGCACGGCGTTCCTCGCCGCCTGCTCGTCGCCCGGCGGCGGCACGTCGTCGGCGCCCGTCGCCACCGGCGGCGAACTCGAGGGTTCGCTCAGCATCTACACGTGGGGCGACTACGACTCCCCCGAGGTCGTCGAGTCCTTCACCGCCGACTTCGGCCCGAAGGTCACGTTCGACTCGTACGGCTCGAACGAGGAGCTCATCTCCAAGCTCGTCGCCGCGAAGGGCACCTCGGGCTACGACATCATCGTGCCGACCGGTGCGTTCATCCCGCAGATGATCGAGAACGGCATCGTCCAGAAGCTCAACAAGGACCTGCTGCCGAACCTCGAGCACATGGACCCGGCCTTCCTCGGCCGCAGCTGGGACCCCGAGAACGAGTACTCGATCTGCAAGGCGTGGGGCACCACGGGCTTCGTCTACGACAAGACCGTCATCACGCGCGAGCTGAAGGACTGGAACGACTTCCTCGACGCCGCGCAGAACGAGGCGAGCGGCAAGACCAGCGTCCTCGACGACCCGGCCGAGGTCACGGGCCTCTACTACTGGGCGAACGGCATCGACTGGAACACCACCGACGAGGCCGAGATCGCGGCGTGCGAGGACTTCATCGTGAACACCCTCGCGCCGCACATCTCGGCGTTCGACTCCTACCCCGGCGGCCAGGCGATCCCGCAGGCCACGCAGGTGCTCATGCAGGCGTGGAACGGCGACGCCCGCATCGGCATCATGGAGTCGCCCGACCCCGACCGCTGGCAGTGGGTGCTCGGCTCGCCCGCGACCGAACTCTGGATGGACAACTGGGCGATCCCGGTCGGCGCTCCGCACCCCGAGGCCGCGCACGCGTTCATCGACTGGACCATGGTGCCCGAGAACCAGCTCCTCCAGGTCGACTACATCGGCTACCACACGGGTGCCGCGGGCATCGAGGACGCCGCGAATGAGGCCGGCCTCGAGATGCTCGACCTCGTGTTCTTCACGGAGGAGCAGATCGCGACCATGCACGACGGCGAGGTCAACGAGGCCCAGCAGGCCAACGTCGACATCTGGAACAAGGCGAAGGCCGCCGCCGGTGCGTAGTCTCCGCCTGCCGAGCTTCGCCCTCGCGATCCCCGCGTGGGCGTGGCTCGTCACCTTCTTCGTCGTACCGGTCGGCGCGGTGCTGTACTTCAGCTTCGGCTACAAGCCGGGCATCTTCGGCACGCACGCGACCGACGTGCTGTCGTTCGACCGGTACGCCGAGGCCCTCACACCGACCTTCTTCGACGTGTTCCTCAACACGCTGTGGGTCGGCATCGCGGGCACCCTGCTCTGCCTGGCCATCGGCCTGCCGGTGGCGTACTGGATGGCGGTGAAGGCGCCCGCGAACCGACGGGGCCTCCTCATCGCACTCGTGATGGTGCCGTACTGGACGAACTTCCTCGTGCGCACCATCGGCTGGCAGATCATCCTCGCCCCCGAGGGCTGGATGTCGCAGCTCCTGCAGACCGTCGGCATCACCGAGGGCCCGCTCGAGATCCTGTACACCCGCACCGCGGTGCTCATCGGCGTGGTCTACAACTACCTGCCGCTCATGATCCTGCCGCTGTTCGTCGCATTCGACCGCGTCGGGCCGGCGCTCCGCGAGGCGTCGAAGGACCTCGGGGCGAACCGCGTCTCCACCTTCCTGCGGGTGACCTTCCCCCTCGCGCGGCCGGGCATCATCGTCGGCCTGCTGCTCGTCTACATCCCGCTCATGGGCGACTACATCACGGCGACCGTGCTCGGCGGGGCGCAGGGCAACATGGTCGGCCAGCTCGTGGCCAGCCAGTTCCAGGCCGCGCAGAACTGGGCGCTCGGCTCGGCGATGGCCGTCCTGCTCATCCTCGTGATCATGGTCTCGGCGGCCGCGATCGGGCTCCTGCTGTGGCTCGTGTCGCTGCCGTTCCGAGCCCGCAACCGCGTCGTCCTGGAGGCCTCGGCATGACCACCACCGCACCCGAGACGACGACGGATGCCGCGATCGGAACCGCCGCGGCATCCGCACCCCGCGCGACCGACGCACCCGTCGCGCCCCGCCGCCGCCCACGACGCTCCCCGGTCGACATCGGCCTGACGGTGTGGAGCGTGCTCGTCTTCCTGTTCCTGTTCGCGCCGATCGTCGTGATCCTCGTCTACTCGTTCAACAACGGACGCCTGCTCATCGCGTGGAACGAGTTCGGGTTCGAGCCGTACCGGGCGCTCTGGGAGAAGCCGGCGGTGCGCGACGCCGTCGCGGTGTCGCTCCGGACCGGTGCGATCGCGGCGGTGCTCGCGACGCTGCTCGGCACGCTCGCCGGCATCGCGCTCGCCAGGAAGCCCGGTAAGTGGGCGCTCTGGTTCATCGGGCTCCTGCTGCTCGTCTCGGTCACCCCGGAGATCGTCGACGCCGTGGCGCTGCTGCCGTGGCTGGTCTTCCTCGGCCAGGACGCCGGACTGTCGATCTTCAACGACGGCACCGTGCGACTCGTCGTCGGTCACTCGCTGTTCTCGACCGCCGTCGTGACGTACATCGTGCGCGCCCGCCTCGTCGGGCTCGACGCACAGCTCGAGGAGGCGTCGGCCGACCTGTACGCGAGGCCGTTCACGACCTTCCGCCGCGTGACGCTGCCGCTCGCGATGCCCGCCGTGCTCGCGGGCCTGCTGCTCTCGTTCACGCTGAGCCTCGACAACACGGTCGTCGCGGCGTTCGTGCAGGTCTCCGGCTCGACGCCGTGGCCCGTCTACGTGCTGAGCGCCCTGCGCGGCGGACTCCGGCCCGAGATCGCGGCGGTCTCGACGGTGATGCTGCTGCTCACCCTCGCGGCCCTCGCCCTCGTCGCGGTCGTGCTGAAGCGCGCCGGCGACTCCGCGACGCAGATCGCGCGCACGATGTCGGGCGGCTGACGCTCCGCGCGCGGCATCCGGCCCCGGTGGTCGAGTAGGCCGAAGGCCGTATCGAGACCTGCATCACACGAAAGGACCCACGCACATGCCCCACGCCGACCTCGTCTTCACCGGCGGCCCCGTCTTCACGGCCGACACCGTGCGGTCGCGAGCATCCGCGGTCGCCGTCCGCGGCGGCCGGATCGTCGCCGTCGGGTCGGACGACGACGTCCGCGACCTGGTGGGCTCGTCGACGGAGGTCGTCGACCTCCGGGGACGGCTGCTCGTGCCCGGCTTCCAGGACGCCCATGTGCACCCGGTCTGGGGCGGACTCGACCTCATGCGCTGCGACCTCGCCGAGCTGTCGACGCAGGACGAGTACCTGGCGCGCATCGCCGAGTACTCGGCAGCGCACCCCGACGACGAGTGGGTGCTCGGCGGCGGATGGTCGATGTCGGCGTTCCCCGGCGGCACCCCGACCGCCGCGGCGCTCGACCGGGTCGTGCCCGACCGCCCGGCGTTCCTGCCGAACCGCGACGGGCACGGCGCGTGGGTGAACTCGGCCGCCCTGCGGCTCGCGGGAATCGACCGCGACACCACCGACCCGGCCGACGGCCGCATCGAGCGCGACGCCGACGGCAACCCGTCGGGCACGCTGCACGAGGGCGCGATGTCGCTCGTGAACCGCCTGCTCCCCGAGACGAGCCTCGAGACGCTGACCGAGGCCGTGCTCCTCGGCCAGCGGTACCTGCACTCGTACGGCGTGACCGCCTGGCAGGACGCGATCGTCGGGACGTACGGCGACGCCGGCGACCCGGGCCCCGCGTACGTCGCGGCCGCGAACGCCGGGAAGCTCACCGGGCGAGTCGTCGGCGCGATCTGGTGGGACCGCACGCGCGGCATCGAGCAGATCCCCGACCTCGTCGCGAAGCGCGACGCGTACCGGGCCGGTCGCTTCGCCTCGACCAGCATCAAGATCATGCAGGACGGCGTCGCCGAGAACTTCACGGCGTCGATGCTGGAGCCGTACTGCGACGGCCACGGGCACTTCACCGACAACTCGGGCATCTCGTTCGTCGACCCGGCCGTGCTGAACCCGGCCGCCGCCGAGCTCGACCGCCTCGGCTTCCAGTTGCACTTCCACGCGATCGGCGACCGAGCGGTGCGCGAGTGCCTCGACGCGGTCGAGCACGCGATCGCGGCGAACGGCCGGAGCGACCACCGCCACCACATCGCGCACATCCAGGTCGTGCATCCCGAGGACATCCCCCGGTTCCGGGAGCTCGGCGTCGCCGCGAACATGCAGTCGCTCTGGGCGGCACTCGAACCGCAGATGGTCGAACTCACGCTTCCGTTCCTCGGCGACCCCCGGAGCGCGTGGCAGTACCCGTTCGGCGACCTGCTGCGATCCGGCGCGGTGCTCGCGGCGGGCAGCGACTGGTCGGTCTCGACACCCGATCCGCTCGCCGCGATCCACACGGCGGTGAACCGGAAGGCTGCTCCGGCCTACGCCGAGGGCGACTACGAGGCGTTCCTGCCCGAGCAGGCGATCGACCTCGCGACCTCGCTCACCGCGTACACGGCCGGATCGGCGTGGGTGAATCACCTCGACGACGTGACCGGCACGATCCAGGTCGGCAAGTACGCCGACCTGGTCGTGCTCGACCGCGACCCGTTCGCGGGCGCGGCGGACGAGATCGGTGCGACTCGGGTCGAGCAGACCTTCGTCGAGGGCGAGCGCGTGTTCGCGGCCGACGATGCGGGCGCGATCCGCGCGGCCTGATCGCGCGCGTGCTCCCGGCTCAGGCCCCGAGTTGCGCCCGGACCGCGTCGTCGAACCCGGCGACCTCGAGACTCCACTCGGGCCTGATGAACGCGTCGCGTTCGAGCCGCAGCAGTACCTCGCGCTCGACGTGATCCGCGCGGGAGACGACGCGCCGCTCGCCGTTCTCGACGTAACCGAGGTGCCGCGAGACGCCGAGCGAGCGATCGTTCCAGTCGATCGCCCCCGACTCGGCGGCCTCGGCGCCGAGGTGGTCGAAGCAGAACGCGAGTACGGCGGCGCGCATCTCGATGCCGAGGCCGATTCCTTGGCGTGACGCGGTCAGCCACGACCCCGTCGACACGGTGCGGAGCACTGCGAACCGCGTCGCGCGCACGTCTTGGACGCCGATCGGACGACCGTCCTCGATCACCGCGAAGAGCAGCGTCCAGCCGTCCGGGGTCGTGCCGACGCGCTCGCGCCAGACGTGCCGGGCGAGCTCACGACCGATCACGTCCGGTGCCTGGTCCGTCCATGGGAACGCGAACGGCATGACCGCGGGGTCGTGGATGCCGCCGAGCGCCGCGTCCGTGAGCCCGACGAGGTCGTCGTCGCGCACGGGGCGGAGTTCGAGCCGGGGCGTGCGCAGGGTGAGGCCGAAGGCCGGCCAGACGTCTACCAGGTCCATGGCATGACCATAGCCATGCCAGAAGGGACCGCAGCGACCTCAGCCCCCGCAGGCCGACTGGAGCTCGCCGACCGCCGAGGCGAACGTGCTGAGTCCGGCCTGCAGGGTGGCCGGGTCAGCGGTCGCCGGATCCTGTGCCGCGGCGCGGGCCTGGTCGAAGAACGACGTCGCCGCGTCCGCAGCGTCCTCAGCCGACGGCCGGAGTTCCGGGTTCGTGACTGCGCTGGTCGCTGCGACGATCGCGGACTCGACCTCGTCCATCGTGGCGATCGCCGCCTCGGGATCGTTGACGAGGTCGCTCTGGAGGGCAGTCCCGTCCACGATGGAGAGCCCGTCGAGACCGCCGCGGAGTTCCGTGCAGGCCTCTTCGACCGTCTGGTCGGAGCCGGCCGATGCTCCGTCCGATTCGTCCGAGGCCGACCCACCGCCGGCACCGGTGGTGCAGCCAGCGAGCAGGAGCATTGCGATCGCCGGGACGGCGAGCGCGGTCTGGGCGCGCAGGGTCATGTTCGGGTCCTCCGTTCGAGTCCGCGGCGGCGGACCGGAACAGCCTGCCACGACCCGATCGGGAGATGCGAAGGCTCCCAGCAAGTTCGCCGGTGCACCGGTCACGCGAGACCGATCGGCGTACGTCTGCACAGACTGGCTTCCATCAGCAGAATTCACGGCGTTCTTCAGTGCCGGTTGAGCCCGAGGGGGAGGCGGAACGGGGTGATGATTCTGCCGACGCAGAACTTCGAGGAGAGTTCGGTTTGCAGCATCCGGGCCCGCGTGTGAGCATGAGGCATGGTCACCGCCGATCGAGTCCGCCCCGCAGCCGTCCTCGCGGCATCCACCGGTTTCACGGTGCCGTCGCCCGACGTCGCGCCCGACGAGGTCGACGCCCTCACGCTCGGCCGCCGCATCCGCGAGCGCCGTCTGAGCGCCGGCATGACCCTCGGGCAGCTCGCCACGGCGATCGACCGGGCGCCGTCGCAGGTGAGCGCCATCGAGAACGGCAAGCGCGAGCCGCGGCTGTCGATGCTCCGGACCATCGCCCTCGCGCTCGGCACGACCGCCGACGAACTGCTGCGACCGGATGCCCCCTCCGAGCGGGCGGCACTCGAGATCGCCGTCGAGCGTGCACAGCGAGGCCCGGTGTTCTCCGCACTCGGCCTCGAGCCGTTCCGCGTGGCGAAGACCATGAGCGACCAGACCCTGGGGACGATCCTCGCGCTGCACAACGAGATCGACCGACTGCACCGCGAGCGGGCGGCGACGCCGGAGGAGGCCCGTCGGGCGAACGCGCAGCTGCGCGCCGAGATGCGGGCTCGCGACAACTTCTACCCCGAGCTCGAGGCCAAGGCCGCCGAGCTCCTCGAGGCCGTCGGCCACGCGGGCGGCCCGGTCTCGCACCAGCTCGTCGCCGACATGGCGAGCCACCTCGGCTACTCGCTGCACTACGTCGGCGACCTGCCGCACTCGACGCGCTCGGTGACCGACAAGCGCAACGGACGCATCTACCTGCCGACCCAGCAGTCGCCCTCGCGCGACTCCCGCTCGCCGATCCTGCAGGCGCTCGCGAGTCACCTGCTCGGCCACGAGGAGCCGGGCAACTACGGCGACTTCCTCCGTCAGCGCATCGAGACGAACTACCTGACGGCCGCGATCCTGCTGCCCGAGCAGGCGGCCGTCCGCTACCTGACGGAGGCGAAGAACCTCCGCCGCATCTCGATGGAGGAGCTCCGCGACCACTTCGCGGTCTCGTACGAGACGGCCGCGCACCGGTTCACGAACCTGGCGACGGCTCGCCTCGACATCCCGGTGCACTTCATGAAGGTGCACGAGTCGGGCACCATCATCAAGGCGTACGAGAACGACTCGGTGCGTTTCCCGTCCGACGCGCTGGGCGCGGTCGAGGGGACGACCGTGTGCCGCAACTGGACGGCCCGCACGGTGTTCGACGTCGAGGACCGCTTCAGCCCGTGGTACCAGTACACCGATACGACGTCGGGCACGTTCTGGTGCACGTCGCGGATCGAGAAGGCCAAGGAGGGCGAGTACTCGGTCTCGGTGGGCGTGCCGTTCGAGCATGTGAAGTGGTTCCGCGGCCGAGAGACACCGCATCGTGCGGTGTCGCGCTGCCCCGACGAGTCGTGCTGCCGACGCGCCCCCGACGAGCTGGCTGGCAAGTGGGCGGATGCCTCGTGGCCGGCGGCGCGAACCCCGACCTCGCTGCTCGCCGCCCTCCCGACGGGCACCTTCCCGGGCGTGGACCAGACCGAGGTGTACCAGTTCCTCGAGGCGCACGCACCCCGCGCCTGACCGCGCTCTCGCCGACCGGGGCGGGGCTCAGCCCGCCCGGTACCCCCGCACCGCGTGCACCGCGAACGACTCCGGGTAGTCGGCGACCGCGGGCGGCTCGGGCGGGAAGGCGTAGACGTTCAGCATGAGCTGCATCGGGTACTGCGGCGACTGCGGAACTCGCTTGCGCACGAGTCCGTCGATCGAGAACACGACCTCGTCGGGCCGCCAGTCGACGGCGTAGCGGTGCGGCTCGCGCACGTCGTCGTGCATGCGCACCTGCTCGAAGTCGTCGGTGATGGCCGGGTCGTCGAACGGGTGCACGCCCATGCCGACGAGCGCGCTGCCGTCGGCGGCGATGTCGCGGCCGAAGATCTCGAACACGCAGATCTCGGCCGACTGCGACGGCTCCTCCTCGAGCCCGATCATCCAGAGGGCGGCCATCGCGTGCTCGTCGATGCCGTCGATCGCGGCGACGATCTCGATGCGACCGAAGCGCGGGGTGAACAACCGCAGGTCGCCCTGCGCCTCGCGCACCACGAGGTCGTCTCGGAAGGGGTGCTGTCCCGTCACCGAGCCGACGGGGCCCGACCGCACCGCGGTCTGCAGGTTCGACACCTGCGTCGCTCCGTCGTACTCGACCGACCACGCCGGCTGGTCGGCGTCGACGCGCAGCCGCAGCACGCCGTCGGCCACGTCGTACCGGGCGCGCGTGCGTTCTCGGCTCGACCACTGCGGGAGGTAGTGCGGGATCCACTGCTCGAGGTCGAGCTCGGGACCGGAGAGATCGGCGTCGAACTCGAGCAGGTCGGGGGCTGGCGGCGGCACGGGAGGAGCGGGCGGCACTGCGGGCATGCGATCGATCCTGCCCCGCCCCGCCGACACGAGGGTCCTTCATCCACAGCCGCGCTGCACAGGTCGTCCGGCCGCGCCTCGCCATCCTCACGACCTGTCTATTGTCCAGTTGTGCAATATAGGGCAGGATGGAGGCACCAGACCGACTTGGAGTGATCCCGACCATGGGAACGACCGTCTTCGAACGCCGCCGCCCCGCGGCATCCGTCATCGACCGCAGCCTCGCCGACACGCAGCACCGCGTGTTCTGGCTCGACGACCTCGCCGACGAGGCGCAGCCCGCGCGCCCGCGACTCGCAGGCACGACCGTCGCCGACCTCGCGGTCGTCGGCGGAGGCTACACGGGCCTCTGGACGGCCGTGCTCGCCAAGCGGGCGAACCCCGACCTGCACGTCGTGCTCCTGGAGGCGAAGCGCATCGGCTGGGCGGCGTCCGGCCGGAACGGCGGCTTCTGCGAGTCCAGCCTCACGCACGGCCGCGAGAACGGCGTCAGCCGCTGGCCCGGCGAGATCGACGAGCTCGACCGGCTCGGGCTCGCGAACCTCGACGCGATCGAGGCGGCCGAAGCCGAGTACGGCATGGACTTCGAGTTCGAGCGGAACGGCTCGCTCGACGTCGCGATCGAACCGCACCAGGTCGAGTGGCTGCACGAGATGGCCGCGGATGCCGCGGCACGCGGCGACGACACCGTGAGACTGCTCGACGAGCACCAGGTGCGCCAGGAGATCGACTCCCCCACCTACCTCGGCGCCGTCTGGAACACGCGCACCAGCGCCATCCTGCACCCGGCGAAGCTCGCGGCCGAGCTCGCGCGCGTCGCGGAGGAGGCCGGCGTCGAGATCTTCGAGCAGTCGCCCGTGACCCGCCTCGACACCCCCGGGTCGACCGGCGCGGTGCAGCTCGTCACCGAGCACGGCCGCGTCGACGCCACCCGCGCGGTGCTCGCGACGAACGTCTTCCCGTCGCTGCTGAAGCGCAACCGGCTGATGACCGTGCCCGTCTACGACTACGTGCTCATGACCGAGCCGCTGACCGACGAGCAGCGCGCCTCGATCGGCTGGGCGAACCGCCAGGGCGTCGGCGACATGGCGAACCAGTTCCACTACTCGCGGATGACCCGCGACGGCCGCATCCTCTACGGCGGCTACGACGCGGTGTACCACTTCGGCGGCCGCATCCGGGAGGGCTACGAGGACCGCCCCGAGAGCTACGAGAAGCTCGCGAGCCACTTCTTCACGACCTACCCGCAGCTCGAGGGCCTGCGCTTCACGCACCGCTGGGCCGGCGCGATCGACACGTCGACGCAGTTCACGGCCTTCACGGGCCTCGCACGCGACGGCCGCGTCGCCTACGCGTCGGGCTTCACCGGGCTCGGCGTCGCCTCGACGCGGTTCATGGCCGAGACCATGCTCGACCTGCTGGCCGGCCGCGACACCGAGCGCACGCGCCTGAAGATGGTGAAGACGCGACCGCTGCCCTTCCCGCCCGAGCCCGCGGCATCCCTCGGGATCAACGCCACGCGCTGGTCCCTCGATCGCGCCGACCACCACGGAGGACGACGCAACGTGCTGCTGAAGACCCTCGACGCCCTCGGCCTGGGGTTCGACTCGTGAGCGCCGACGCGATCGCGCGCCTCGCCGCAGGTGCGGTGACGGATGCCGCGGGGCTCGAGCTCGCGCACGAGCCCGTGCCCGCCGACCAGGTCGTGGCCGGATCGCCGTCGACCGGGTACACCCCGCTCGACGAGCCGGCCGACGGTGCTCGCGCCGGCGAACTCGGCGTCTGGGAGATGACACCCGGTGCCATGCGCGACGTCGAGGTCGACGAGGTGTTCCTCGTGATCGCCGGCCGCGCGACCGTCGAGTTCGTCGAGCCCGCACTGCCGTCGATCGAGCTGCGGCCCGGGTCGATCGTGCGGCTCGACGCCGGCATGTCGACGGTCTGGACCGTGACCGAGACGCTGCGCAAGCTCTTCATCGCACGCTGAGGCGGGTGACCGCCCGGCGACGCCGGAGGGGGTCCGAACCTCGAACACGGCGGAGGTCCGGTCAGAGCTCGCAGTCGAGCGCGATCGCGGCGAAGTCGAGCACGGCGCGCCGGCACTCCGCGCGGTCGAGCCCGAGGCCGAGCAGCGGGTACAGGTCGTAGGAGTCCTCGAGCGCGACGAGGTTCCGTGCGATGGCGGCGACCGGCATGCGGGGCCGGAATGCGCCGACGCCCGCGCCGATCTCGAGCGTGGTGCGGTAGAGCATGACCTGGCGCTCGACGATCGACCGGTGGAGCGGACGGAGCTGCGGCCGCTCCGGGAGCAGCGCGATGCTCTCGTAGAGGATCCGCAGGTCGTCGCTGATCTCGTCGGGGATTCCGGCCTCGATCATCGCCCGGAGGCGATCGACCGGATCGGCGACCTCCTCGGCGATGCGACGACGGCGCTCGTAGAACTCCTCGAGCACGCCTTCGACGGCCGCGGCGATCAGGTCGTCGAAGGTCGGGAAGTAGTACAGGACGCTCCCGGCGCTGACCTCCGCCTCGGCGGCGACCGTGCGCACGTTGGCCTGCAGGATCCCGCGCTCGCCGGCGACGCGGCGCAGCGCCGCGACGAGTGCGTCGCGACGCTGCGCCTGCCGGGTGGACTGCTTCACGTGCGTCCTTCCTCGCGTCACTCGGCGTCGATCGGCTCCGCCAGTCGCCGGTAGTGCGCCGGGTCGCGACGCCTGATCGCCAATCCCCACACGATACCGGCGATGAACAGGATCGGAGTCGGGAGGATGAGGACCAGGTTCGTGACGGGATCGAGCCCGGTGACGAACTCGAAGTTGAGCACGATCAGCAGGAAGCCGGTGATGAGCCCGGCTGCGCCGAGCACCGGCGCGATGACGACCCGGAACAGACCGTGGCCGCGTCGGTCGCGTGCGAAGAAGCCGATGACCGAGATCGCCGCGACGGACTGCGCGAAGACGAGGCCGGCGACGCCCGTCCCGTACGACCAGATCCCGAGCTGCAGGATCGGATCGGCGCCGGTCGCCCATCCGATCAGGATCGCGACGACCGCGAGCGCCGCGATCGCCGTGCTGGCCACGTGCGGCGCCCGGCTCGTGGGATGCGTCCGCGCGAGCGGTGCCGGCAGCAGTCCCTCGCGGGACAGCGAGAACAGGTAGCGGCTCGAGGCGTTGTGGAAGGCCAGCAGGCACGCGAAGAAGCTCGTGACGACGAGCACCTGGAGCGCGGTCGCCGCCCATGCGCCGAGGTACTGGTCGCCCGCGATGAAGACGGTCTCGGTGAAGGCGTCGGTCGCGACGAGATCGAGCACGCCCTCGACGCCGAACGCGACGGTGATCACCCAGAAGGTGAACGCGTAGAACACGGCGAGGAATCCGACGGCGACATAGGTGGCGATGGGCACGGTGCGCGCCGGGTCCTTCGCCTCCTCCGAGTAGATCGCGGTGCCCTCGAACCCGATGTAGGCCCCGAACCCGGTGACGAACAGCGCGGCGACGCCCGGCGCGAACAGGACGTGCTCGGGCGCGAACGGCGCGGCGCTCCACGGTTCGGGTCCGCCGTTCAGGAGCACGCCGATCGAGAGCACGAGCAGGATGCCGACCTCGGCCGTGAGCAGGACGGCGAGCACCTTCGCGCCGACGTCGACCTTCCGGTACCCCAGGAACGCGACGAGACCGGCCGCCGCGAGCGACCAGATCGGCCACGGCACGTCGATCCCGAAGAGGCTCGTGAAGGTGAGCGCGGCGAAGAACCCGAGGAAGCCGTAGAAGCTGATCGACAGGGCGATGTAGGCGAAGACGGTCACGAGCGCCGTGCCGATCCCGGCCGGCTTGCCGATCCCCTTGGACGCGTAGGCGTAGAACGCCCCGGTGTTCCGGACGTGGCGGGACATCGCCGTGAACCCGACGGCGAACAGGATCAGGACGATACCGCAGATCAGGATGGCGCCGGCGGCGCCGATCCCGCCGAGCCGCAGGGTCGTCGGTGCCGCGCTCGCGACGACCGTCAGCGGCGCTGCGGCCGAGACCACGAAGAAGACGATGTCCCATACGCGGAGCCGGCCTCCGGCGAGCCTGCCCGCGGCGTTCGCGTCCGGCGGTGTCGGCGGATCGACCACGGTCGAATCGGGGAAGTGCTGCGTCATTGCCACGTCTCCTCACGTGCCTCGCTGGTGCTCGAGAAAGAACCTGAACACGCATTCAGATTCCTGTCGACGCTCGATGTCAAGAGTGTTAGATTCGAAAGCGCAAGATTCTGAACGATTGTTCGAACTCCCGGGAGTCGATGATGACCGCTGCCCCGCACACCCGCGCCCGAGACCTCGGCGTGCCCTTCGACGGCACTCCGGGCGCATGGAACGCGATCACCGACGTCCCCGGCGTCGAGGTCGGCTACGCCACCCTCATCGCGGGCGAGCCGGGCGACGCGCACGTCGCCCGCACCGGGGTGACGGCCATCCTGCCCCGCGGGCGCGACGGCGCCGGGGTCCCGTGCGCCGCCGGCATCCACTCGCTGAACGGCAACGGCGAGCTCACGGGTCGCAGCTGGATCGAGGAGGCCGGTTCGCTGACCCTGCCGATCGGCATCACGAACAGCCACGCGGTCGGCGCCGTGCACACCGGCATCGATCGGTGGGCGCACGAGACGCACCCGGGGCTCGCGGCGGAGTGGATGCTCCCGGTCGTCGGCGAGACCTGGGACGGCTACCTCAACCAGATCAACGCGGACCACGTGCGTCCGGAGCACGCCATCCTCGCGATCGAGTCGGCCGCGAGCGGCCCGGTCGCCGAGGGCAACGTCGGCGGCGGCACCGGCATGAACTGCTACGGCTTCAAGGGCGGCTCGGGAACCGCCTCGCGCATCGTCCCGTTCGGCGACGAGACGCACACGGTCGGCGTGTTCCTCCAGGCGAACTTCGGCAGCCGTCACGAGCTGCGCCTCGCGGGCGTGCCGCTCGGCCGCGACACGGCGGCGCCGAACCCGTTCGAGGACCTCGAGTGGTTCGTCCGAGACGGCGAACGGGCGCGCGTGCGCGCCGGGTCCGGCAGCGTCATCGGCATCGTCGTGACCGACGCCCCGCTGCTGCCCGGCCAGTGCGAGGCGCTCGCACGGCGCGTGCCACTCGGCCTCGCGCGCACCGGCACCAGCGGCAGCCACTTCTCGGGCGACATCTTCCTCGCCTGCTCCACCGGCAACGCCCGCTCGTTCACCTCGAACATCCCGACCGCCGACCTCGACGACGAGCCCTACGAGACCGCCCGCTACGTGCCGTGGGGCCGGATCGACCCCTACTTCGAGGCCGTGGTCCAGGCGACCGAGGAGGCCGTCGCCAACGCCCTCGTCGCCGCCCGCGACATGGTCGGGCGCGACGGCCACGCGAACGTCGCGCTCCCGCACGACGAGGTCCGCGCCGCGTTCGCCGGTCGCGCCCGCGAGTCCGCGGCCTGACCGTCGGCCGGGTGGGCGGGCGTCCCGGCGCGGGCCCGCGACCCCATCAGCCCGAGGTCACGCGCGCTCGCGGATCCGCCGGCACGCGTACGTCGGCGACCTGCTCGAGGTGCGGATGGTCCTGGTCGCCGTCGTCGACCACGCCCGTGTGCCACGACAGCCGGAGCCCGTCGGGCGCGTCGACCAGCAACGCGAGGTTGTTCGCGAACCACGGCCCCTTCACGGTGCTCCAGCGGAACGGCGCGTCGGGCACCTTGGCGGACCGGGCCGCGAGCCGCCCGATCGGCGTCGCCGCGCCGTACGACATCACGACCGAGAACCAGCGCATGACGCGCGGCAGCGGGTTGCGGATCGGCGAGCAGACCGCCTGCAGGATCCGGGCCCCCGGCACGTCGTCCCGGTCGACCTGGGCGAGGTAGGAGTAGTGCACGTCGCCCGCGAGGAACAGCACGTTCTGCGGGGCAGGCCCGCGCTCGCCCGCAGCGAGCTCCCGGACCATCCGCGCGACCTTCTGGAACGTGTCCTGCCAGGCGCCCCAGTGCTCGAGGTCGACGGCCTGGCGGAGCGCCTCGCCGATGCGCGCCGGCGTCCGGCCCCACGCTCCCTGCGAGATCGCCTCGTCCCACGCCTCGACGTTGTGCAGTCCCATCGGAAGGAGGAACGGGAGCGAGGTCGCGATGAGCACGTGCCGGAATCCCCCGGTCAGCTGCGCGTCGAACCAGGCCAGCTCGTCCGCGTCGAGCAGCCCCCTGGCGTCGGGATCGAGCTCGCGTGCCGCCCGTGAATCGACGACGACGAGGCGGATGTCGTCGTAGTCGCGCGTGTAGCTCCACCGCGTGCTCGTCGGCTCCCGGTCGCTCCGGTCTGCGAACGCGTCGACCTCGTCGGTCAGGTCGAGCTCGTCGTCGCCGTCGTGGCGGGCGATCCGCTGCCAGAGCTCGTCGTCGGCCCGCTCGTCGGGCGTGAGATTGCCGAGGTGCTGGTAGACCCAGTACGAGCCGAGCCCGGCCACGATGCGGCCGTGCCACCACGAGGTGGCCTCCATTTTCCGCTTCCAGTCGTGCGAGGCGTTCCAGTCGTCGCGCACGTCGTGGTCGTCGAAGATCATCGCGGTCGGCACCGTCGAGAGCAGCCAGCGGTTGGCCGGGTCCGACCACGCGAGCCGGTACAGGTGCGCGTACTCCTCGTAGTCCTTCAGTTCCTCGCCCGGCTCCTCGTCGATGTCGCGCCTGTTCCGAATGAACTCCTGCATCTCGTCCGAGGTGATGTCGGCGTAGACCTGGTCGCCGAGGAACATCATCAGGTCGGGCCGCTCCGCGTAGCCCTCGGCGAGCGCGAGCGCGAAGGTGCGCATGGCGTCGACACCGTGGGTGAGATTGCCCTCCAGGTCGTGGGGCACGCTCGTGCGGCATGATCCGTACGCCAGGCGCAGTCGCCTGCCCGGCTCCCAGGTCGCGATGACGGATGCCGGGTACTCCGAGTCGGCCTCGGGCCACGCCGGTTCGCCGTCGACGTCGACCTCGTAGGGCAGCACCGCACCGGGCTCGAGCCCGTCGAGCTCGACGAGCGCGTAGTGGTGGTCGTGGACCGCGAAGGTCCGCGCCTGCCAGGTCCGGCCGCCGGCGCGCACGCGCACGGTCGCGGCCTGATCGGTCTCGACCCAGACGGTCGCCGTGGTCTCGCCGACGTGACGCAGCATGGGTCCCAGGATGAGCGGGGTGGTCGCCATGCTGCGTTTCTACCGTGTCCGGCCGGGGAGCGTCACGGGGTTGCCACGCGAAGGCGGATCGTTCAGGCGACGGATGCCGCGGCGCCGCCGACCGCGTCCTCGGGAGGTCGGACGGGGTCGATGCGGAACGTGCGCGCGAAGCGCGCCACCGCGCCTGCGTCACCTGCGAGCACCGGCACGGTCGCGGCATCCGCTCGCCCGGCGATCAGGTCGCGCAGTTCCGACGGCTCGAGGGCGAACTCGACGCTCGAGCCCGCGGCATCCGCCCGGTCCGTCGGGCGCGGCTGCGGGACGGCGTCGGGTCCGATCGGCACGACCTCGAGGGCGCGACCATCGACGCTCGCCGCGACCGACGCGCGCCCGACGTGCAGCACGTACTCGGTCGCGGGCTCGTCGGCCGCGCTCTCCGCCCGGAATGCCGAGCGCAGCGCGATCGCGAGCCCCTCGTGGCTGAGCCGCTCCTCCTCGCCGGGATCGCCGAGCACCGACCACCCCCACCGCTCGAGCTCGACCACGACGGGTTCGAGCGCTCGACCGAGCGGCGTGAGCTCGTACCCGCCGCGCACGGTGGGCACGCGCCGCACGACGCCCGACTCCTGCAACTCGCGCAGCCGGTCGGCGAGGATGTTCGTCGGGATCCGCGGCAGGCTCGCCTTGAGGTCGCCGTACCGGCGCGGGCCGACGAGGAGGTCGCGAACGATGAGCAGCGCCCAACGCTCGCCGACCCGCTCGATGGCCCGTGCGACGCCGTCGTACTGTCCGAAGCCCCGCACGCGGGACGCCATGCGATCGGCCCGGTCAGGCCGACGGGGACGGTGCGCCCGCGCCCTGCTCGGCCATGAACGCCTCGGGCCCCTTCTCGACGGCCGCGGGGTGCATGAAGAAGTACTCGAGGATGTTGCCGTCGGGGTCCTCGATGTCGCGCGTGTACATGAAGCCGAGGTCGTTGGCCGGACGCGGCTCGGAGCCGCCCGCGGCGAGTCCCTTGCCCAGGAGCTCGTCGACGGCCTCGCGCGAGTCGCAGGTCAGGGCGATGAGCGCCTGGGCGTGGGTCTTCGGCTCGGTCACCTGCTTCTCGGTGAACGTCTGGAAGTACTCCCTGGTCAGCACCATGAAGTAGACGTTCTCGTCGAGGACGACGCACGCGGCGTTCTCGTCGCTGAACATCGGGTTGATGGTATAGCCGAGCGCGGTGTAGAACGCTTTCGACCGGTCGAGGTCGGCGGTCGGGATGTTCACGAAGATGCTGGTGGTCATGGTCTCCCCCTGTGAGGTCGGGTCGTGCCGGATGGCCGACATGGCAAGCTTGCTCTTTGCAAGTGCACTTGTCAAGAGCAAGTAGCGGATGGCGCGAGGCCGGTGCTCAGCGCACCCCGCTCCGCCGCACCAGCAGTGCGAGATGCAGCGCCGTGAGCGTCTCGCCGTCGTCGAGGTCGACGTCCAGCAGGTCGCCGATGAGCGCCAGCCGCTGGTAGAACACCGAGCGCGAGAGGTGGCTCGCCTGCGCCGCCGCGGTGCGATTGCCGGGGTGGGCGAGCATCGCCGCGAGCACGTCGAGCAGGTCGCCGCCACGCGCCAGGTCGTGCTCGATGAGCGGCGCGAGCATGCGCTCGCCGAGCTCCTGCAGACGGTGATCGTCGCGCAGCGCCGTCACGAGCTTCACGAGCGGACGATCCTGCGACCGACGGACGATCGGGCCGCGCGAGCCGCGCGGGATCGGCGTGCGCGACAGGTCGAACGCCTCCTGCACGGAGACGAGCAGGCCGTCGAGATCGCCGGCGCGGGCGCCGATCGCGAGCGCGACCCCCGCGGCATCCCCCACCGCGCCCTCACCGCGCGCGACGAGCTGCGCGGCGAACCGTCGCGCCGCGTCGTCGTCGAACCGGGTGCCGGACGGCAGCGACAGCAGCACGACGCGAGCGGATGCCGCCGAACCCGTGCCGACCGGCCGGCCGTCGAGCGCGCGCCCGCCGAGCCCGCGAGCCGCGGCATCCGCATCGCCCTCTGCACCCCGCCCCGTCACGACCACGCCGTACAGGTCGGCGCCCTGCACCGGCAGGCCCGCCGCCTCGAGGCGAGCGATCGCGCCGCCCGGTGCCGCGAACCGACCGCCGAGCAGGTGCTCGACGAGTCGCTGCCGCCCGATGCGGCCCCAGGTGTCGTCGTCGCCGTCGGCGAGCCGGCCGAGCGCGAGCGCGATCGCGCCCTGCTCGAGCACGCTCGTGCGACCGGCCGGGTGCGCCGGCCCGGGCAACGCGATGAGGTGCCCCCAGCGGATGCCGCGAGCCTCGACGGGCACGATGAGCCACGCGTCCGGATCCGCCGCGGTCGGGTTCGACGCCGCGCCGCGCCCTCCCGGCACGCCGCCCGGCGCCCAGCGCCGATGCGCGTCGCGCGAACGCAGCTGCCAGCCCGCGAGCACGTCCCCCTCCGACTCCGGCGGAAGATCGGCTGCGACGACCTCGTGCGAGAGGTTCTCGAGCAGCACGGGCGCGGCGAGGGTCTGCGCGAGCTGCTGCACGATGTAATCGGCCGGAGCGCCGCGCAGCGCGAGCGCCGTGAACCGCTCCCGCACCTCATCGCGCGCGTGCAGCGCCGCCGTCTGCTCTGAGATGATCCGGCGGTGCACCGCCTGGGTCAGCCCGACGAACTTGACCTCGCGGTGCAGGGCCGCGAGCGCCAGCCCGTGCTCGGCGGCGGCACGATGCACGACGGCCGGCACGTAGCGGTAGTGCGCGCCGAGTTCGAGGACGAGACCCGAGACGCCGACCCCGACCAGCCCGGCGATGAAGGCGCGGAGCTCCTCGGGTTCGGTCGGCCAGCCCGACCCGGTCGAGAGCAGGAGCTCGCCGCCGTCGAGGAGCCGGGCGACGCCGGCACTGTCGGAGACGTGCACCCAGCGCACGCGCGCGTCGAGCGCCGCGTCGCCCACCAGCACCTCCGGTACGCCCGCCGCGACCGCGTCGAGGGCGAGGATCTCGCGCACCGTCGGGAGGGCATCGTCGGGTGCGAACCCGTTCGCGGCACCCGCCGCCGCGACCGGACGATCCGTTCGATCTGGTTCGTCTTCGCGACGCTCTGGCATCCGCTCGGCCTCTCTGCCTCTGTAAGACTGGGGAAACGCCAGCTTAGACGACGCCGGTCGATCTGTCCGGTCCCGGCATCCGAGCGGCGATCACCACCCCGCGACGCGGTGCCGAGGCATCCGTCGCCACGACCCACCGAAGGAACGCCATGAGCCTCACCGAGACCGCCTCGTCGCCCGCCGCGACCACCGACGTGCCGCAGATCGGGCACTGGATCGACGGTGCGCTGCGTGCGTCCGCCTCGGGGCGCACCGCGCCCGTGTACAACCCCGCCACCGGCGCCGTGCAGGCCGAGGTCGCCCTCGCCGACCAGGCCGAGATCGACGAGGCCATCGCCTCCGCGGAGCGCGGCTACCGCCTGTGGAGCGGGTACTCGATCGCGAAGCGCCAGAGCGTCCTCTTCGCGTTCCGCGAGCTGCTGAACTCGCGCAAGGGCGAGCTGGCCGCGATCATCACGCGCGAGCACGGCAAGGTGCTCTCCGACGCGATGGGCGAGATCCTCCGCGGGCAGGAGGTCGTCGAGCTCGCGACCGGGTTCCCGCACCTGATCAAGGGCGCGTTCTCCGAGAACGCCTCGTCGGGCATCGACGTGTACTCGCTGAAGCAGCCCCTCGGCGTCGTCGGCGTGATCAGCCCCTTCAATTTCCCCGCGATGGTGCCGATGTGGTTCTTCCCCATCGCGATCGCCGCCGGCAACGCCGTCGTGCTCAAGCCCTCCGAGAAGGACCCGTCGGCCGCGCTGTGGCTCGCCGAGCTCTGGAAGGAGGCCGGCCTGCCCGACGGCGTGTTCACGGTGCTCCAGGGCGACAAGCTCGCCGTCGACGGCCTGCTCACCAGCCCGGTCGTGCAGTCGATCTCGTTCGTCGGCTCGACCCCGATCGCGCAGTACATCTACGAGACCGCGTCGAAGCACGGCAAGCGCGTCCAGGCCCTCGGCGGCGCGAAGAACCACATGCTGGTCCTGCCCGACGCCGACCTCGACCTCGTCGCCGACCAGGCCGTGAACGCCGGCTACGGCGCCGCCGGCGAGCGGTGCATGGCGATCTCGGTCGTCCTCGCCGTCGAGCCCGTCGCCGACGAGCTCATCGAGAAGATCCGCGAGCGCATCGGTCGGCTCCGCATCGGCAACGGCGCCGGCGTCGACGGGGTCGAACCCGACATGGGCCCGCTCATCACCGACGTGCACCGCGACAAGGTGTCCTCGTACGTCGACATCGCCGAGCAGGACGGCGCCACCGTCGTCGTCGACGGCCGCGGCTACGCGGTCGACGGCCACGAGGACGGCTTCTTCTTCGGCCCCACCCTGCTCGACCGGGTGCCCACCACGAGCCGCGCCTACACCGAGGAGATCTTCGGCCCGGTGCTCTCCGTCGTCCGGATCGCCTCGTACGACGAGGGGCTCGACCTCATCAACTCGGGGCAGTTCGGCAACGGCACCGCGATCTTCACCAACGACGGCGGCGCCGCCCGGCGGTTCCAGAACGAGGTGCAGGTCGGCATGATCGGCATCAACGTGCCGATCCCGGTCCCGGTCGCCTACCACTCCTTCGGCGGCTGGAAGCAGTCGCTGTTCGGCGACAGCAAGGCTTACGGCGTGCACGGCTTCGACTTCTTCACGCGCGAGAAGGCCGTGACCAGCCGCTGGCTCGACCCCGCCACCCACGGCGGCATCAACCTCGGCTTCCCGCAGAACCACTGACCTCTCCGGTGGTCGAGTAGCGGCGAAGCTGCGTACCGAGACCGCTCACCAGGTCTCGATACGGCGCTGGTGCGCCTACTCGACCACCGAACCCGAAAAGGACTTCGCATGACCGACACCCTCATCCCCGTCGAGACGACGGATGCCGCGGCCGCGGCCTCGTACGTCGACCGCCACGGCGCACTCCACACCCTCCCCGACGCGGCCGCCGAGGCGCAGGTGCGCGCCGACGACCGCGCCCACGTCTTCCACTCGTGGAGCGCGCAGGCGCTCATCGACCCGCTGCCCGTCGCCGCCGGCGAGGGCGCCACGTTCTGGGACTACCAGGGCAACGCCTACCTCGACTTCTCGTCGCAGCTGGTGAACCTCAACCTCGGCCACCAGCACCCCGACCTCGTCCGCGCCATCCAGGACCAGGCGGGTCGCCTCGCGACGATCCAGCCGTCGATGGCGTCCGATGTGCGCGGCGAGCTCGCCCGCCGAATCGCCGAGGTCGCGCCCGGTGACCTCGACAAGGTGTTCTTCGCCAACGGCGGCGCCGACGCCAACGAGTACGCGGTGCGGATGGCGCGTGCCGTGACCGGTCGCCGCAAGGTGCTGTCGATGTACCGCAGCTACCACGGCGGCACCGCGACGGCGATCTCGCTGACCGGCGATCCGCGCCGCTGGGCGAACGAGCCGAGCGACGGCTCGGTCGCGCACTTCTTCGGCCCGTACCCGTACCGCTCGTCGTTCAACGCCTCGAACGAGGCGGAGGAGACCGAGCGCGCGCTCGCGCACCTCGAGCAGGTCATCACGCTCGAGGGCGCGAACACGATCGCGGCGATCATCATCGAGACCGTGGTCGGCACCAACGGCGTGCTCGTGCCGCCGCCCGGCTACCTCGAGGGCGTGCGGGCGCTGACCGAGAAGTACGGCATCGTCTACATCGCCGACGAGGTCATGGTCGGCTTCGGCCGCGTGGGCGAGTGGTTCGCGGTGAACCACTTCGGCGTGACGCCCGACCTCATCACCTTCGCGAAGGGCGTCAACTCGGGCTACGCGCCGCTCGGCGGCGTCGTGATCTCCGAGCGCATCGCGTCGCACTTCGACACGGTCGCCTTCATGGGCGGGCTCACGTACTCGGGTCACCCGCTCGCCTGCGCCCCGGGCGTCGCGACCTTCGAGGTCTTCGAGCGCGACGGCATCCTCGAGCGCGTCCGCGACCTCGGCGACCGGGTCGTCGGTCCGCGCCTGCGCGAGATGGCCGAGCGCCACCCCTCCGTCGGCGATGTGCGCGGCCTCGGCCTCTTCTGGGCGATCGAGCTCGTGCGCGACCGCGAGACCCGCGAGCCGCTCGTGCCGTTCAACGCCTCCGGCGCGGATGCGGCGCCGATGGGCCGGGTCGCCGCGGCCTGCAAGCAGGCGGGACTCTGGCCGTTCATCCACTTCAACCGGATGCACGTGGCGCCGCCGCTCGTGATCGGCGAAGCCGATCTCGTGCGCGGGCTCGACATCATCGACGCGGCCCTCGACGTCGCCGACGCCGAGATCACGGGCTGACAGCACCCCCATCCAACCGCATGAGGATCCGCGGTTCGGGCCCGCACGCCCGTCCCGCGGATCCTCGTGCGCTTCGGCCGCTCACCGCGCCGCGCGGTTCACTCTCGCGGATATCCGATCCGGCGCGCCTCGAGATCACACAGCAGACCGGCGCGCCGGATCGTATATCCGCAGAAGTGTGCACGGGGCGGCGCGGACGCCCGCGTGCCGGGCGGCCCGAGCCCGAGCGGCTAGCCTGAGGCACATGGACGCACGGGGGCCCGCAGGGGGGATGCCGCGGCGCGCGTTCCTCGCCGCGACGCTCGGCGGCCTCGCCATCACCCTCGCCGCGTGCACCGACGGCGGCCCGACGCCGACCCCCACCCCGACGCGCACCCCCGCGCCGTCGCCGACTCCGAGCCCGGGCGGCGTGCCGAGCCCGTCGGCGTTCCTCCGCTCCCGGTGGAGTCGCGATCCATTCACGCGCGGGGCGTTCAGCTTCGATGCGGTGGGGTCCACGCCCGAATTGCGCGCGTCCCTCGCCGAACCGATCGCCGACCGGCTCGTCATCGCCGGCGAGGCCACCTCGTCCGACGCCCCGGGCACCGTGCACGGGGCGTACGCCGAGGGCATCCGCGCGGCGCGCACGCTCGCCGAGCTCGCCGATGACGGCGACCGCATCGCCGTCATCGGCGCCGGCATCGCCGGGCTCGCCGCCGCCCGCACGCTCGCCGACGCCGGTCACGACGTCGTCGTGGTCGAGGCGGGCACGACGCTCGGAGGACGCCTCCGCACGGTCGAGGACGACGCGTTCGGCGGGCCGGTGGTCCTCGGCAGCGTGTTCGCGTCCGACGGCGCCGAACTCCGGCCCGTCCTCACCGACGCCGGCGTCGCGACCCGCCCGTTCGTTCCGGTGATCCAGGCGCGCACTCCCGAGGGCGTCGTCGCCGAGCCGTCATCCGCCGGCTGGGACGCGATCGCCACCGCCCAGGAGTGGGCCGCCGGCAACTCGACCGACTCGTCGCTGACCGACGCCCTGGTCCGCTCCGGTGCGGTGCCGATCTCGGACGAGCCCGGGGCCGACGGCCTGAGCCCGCGAGACTGGCTCGTCAACGCCCTCGCGACCGGCGTCGAACCGACCACGGGTGCCGCTCCGACGCGGGTGTCCGCGCAGCGCTTCGATGTCGACATGGTGTGGCGGCCGACCTCCCGCGTCGTGAGCGGGTGGACGGCGCTCATCGACCGCCTCGCCGAGGGCCTCGCCATCGCAGGCTCGAGCGTGGTCACCGAGATCGCGGTCGACGACGAGGGCGTGAGCCTCCGCCTCGACACGGGCGAGTCCCTGCGCATGCAGCGGGTGATCGTGACCGCATCCGTCGGAGTCCTGAAGACCGACACCATCTCGTTCCAGCCCCCGCTGCCGCTGCTGCACCAACGGGCGATCGGCGTGCTCGGGATGGGCGCGGCCGACGTCGTGTGGCTGGCCTTCGACGAGCCGTTCTGGCGAGCGGATGCCGCGGTTCCGGACTCCGACGACGGCGGTCCCGACGCAGAGGGGACCGCCGAGCCGTCCGACACGGGCGGCGCCGAGCCGTCCGACACGGGCGGCGGCGCCGAGACGTCGTCCGCGGCCGATCCGGCCGCGAACGTGTACACGCTCGTCGGCGCGACGCCGACCGTCGCCGCATGGCTCGACGTCGGCGTCGACCCGAGGCGCCCCGTCCTCCTCGGCATCATCGCCGCGGAGCATGCACGCCGGATCGCGGAACTCGACGACGACGCGGCACGGACCGAGGTGCTCGCCGCCCTCGGCCCCTTGGCCGCGGGGTAGGCGTCTCGCGGCGGTGCGGGCTCGGTCCGCCGGCCACCGCTCGGTGGGCGCCCGCCGTCCGGTCGTCTCAGTCCGTCGTCTGCTCGTGCATCACGTCGGTCGCCACGCTCCGACGCGAGGCCGCGGCACGACGGCGCGCCCACACCCGGCGTCGCACGCCGCGCAGCGCGAGCCGACGGTGGATGCCGACCAGCACGGACGTCAACCCGAGGAAGATGAGCAGCACGACCACGCAGTAGACGGCCACGCCGAGGTACCCGCCGACCTGGCTGGCGTCGAGGAAGAAGTACGGGTACCAGCCGACGTCGGCGCCGCGCAGGAGGGTGTAGGCGAGCCACCCGGCCGGGAAGACCAGCACGAGACCGATGGTCGCCCACGGGACGGGTGGGTTCACCGCGATGACGGCGTCGACGCTCCAGGCGATGAGCGCGAGCACCGGGACGACGAAGTGCAGGAGCGTGTCGGACCAGGGGATCTCGAGTCGGTAGTCGCGCGTGGACGCCTGGAACGCGATGACTCCGAACACGATCCCCGACACGAGGAGGTAGACCGTGATGATCGTCCGGAACGCCGCCAGCACGGGAGGGTCGCGGCGCTGGGTGAGCGCGTATCCGGCGGCGATGAACAGCACCACGACGGCGAGCATGGCCGACTGGATGGTGAAGTAGCTGAAGAAGTTCACCGAGGCGAAGAGCGGGAACTCGAGGACGTACTGGTAGTTGGCGATCAGCGCGACGATCTCGATGATCGCGATCGCGAGGCGGAACACGCCGAGCGCCCGCCGCCGCCGGGTGACCCGGATGACGGAGGCCGCACCGTCGGGGGGCGGCCCCGCGCTCGGCGGTCCGGCCGCATCGACCCCGCCGGGCGCGCCCGACGCCGCAGGCTCCGTCGGCGCCGCGGCGCTCCCCGCCCCCGAGCCGGAGTCGAGGACGTGCGCGGACATGCCCTCACGGTAGTCGCCCCGCCTCCACGCCCGTCGGGGATACGCCGGACCCGCCGTTCCGGCTCGTCAGTCGAGCGGCCGCAGGATCCGGTCGAGGAACCGGCGGGTGCGCTCCTCGCGCGGGTTCGTGAAGATGTCCTTCGGCGCGCCGCGCTCGACGATGACGCCGCCGTCCATGAACAGCACCTCGTCGGCGGCCTGCCGCGCGAACTGCAGCTCGTGCGTCACGACGACCATGGTCCAGCCCTCGTCGGCGAGCTCCTTGATCACGTGCAGCACCTCGCCGACGAGTTCGGGATCGAGCGCGCTCGTGGGCTCGTCGAAGAGCAGCAGGTCGGGCTTCAGCGCGAGCGCGCGCACGATGCCGACGCGCTGCTGCTGGCCGCCCGAGAGCTGGTGCGGGTACTGGTCGTGCTTCTCGGCGAGGCCGACGCGATCGAGCAGCGCCTCGGCGGAGGCGATCGCCTCGGCCCTGGGCACCCGCTGCACGCGGATCGGTCCCTCGACGACGTTCTCGAGCACCGTCATGTGGGGGAACAGGTTGTGGTGCTGGAACACCATCGCCGAGCGGTCGCGCATGGCCAGGCGCGCGGTCCGGTCCGCAGGTCGGGCGAAGTCGATCGCGGGCCCGCCGTCGAACTCGAGCGTGCCGGCATCCGGCGTCTCGAGCCCGTTGAGCGATCGCAGCACGGTCGTCTTGCCCGACCCGCTCGGTCCGATGAGGGTCACGACCTCGCCGCGTCGAACCGCGAAGTCGATGCCGCGCAGCACCTCGTTCGCGCCGAACGACTTCCGGATGCCGCGTGCCGACAGCAGCACGGCGGCATCCGCCGCTCCCGCCCCACGGGGAGCGAGCGGGTCGCCGCCCGGGGGCGGCACGGGCGCGTCAGTGGGCGACATAGCGGTCCAACCTCTTCTCCAGTCGCGTCTGCCCGCCCGAGAGCGCGAGGCAGAACAGCCAGTAGATCAGCGCCGCCTCGAGGTAGAGCAGCATGAACTCCTGGCTGAATGCCGCGATCTGCTGGGCGACGCGGAACAGCTCGGTGACGAGGATCAGCGATGCGAGCGACGTGTCCTTCACGAGCGAGATGAACGTGTTCGACAGCGGCGGCACCGAGACCCGGGCGGCCTGCGGCAGGATGACGCGGCGGAGGGTCGTCGCGGGCGACATCCCGATCGTGTACGCCGCCTCCCACTGGCCCTTCGGGACCGACAGGATCGCGGCGCGGATCACCTCGGCGGCGTACCCGCCGACGTTCAGCGAGAAGGCGATGATCGCGCTCGGCCAGGGGTCGATCACGAGGCCGACCGCCGGAAGTCCGTAGAAGATCACGAACAGCTGCACCAGCAGCGGCGTGCCGCGGATCACCGAGATGTAGAACCGGGCGATGCCCGACACCACCCGGTTCTTCGACAGTCGCATGAGCGCCACGGCGAGCGCGAGCACGAGTCCGATCGCGAACGATGCGAGGGCGAGCGGGATGGTGCCCGTGATCCCGCCCCACACGATCGGCCAGAACGACTCGAGGAACAGTTGCAGGCCCTCGTTCACGGGTCACCGCCTTCCTGGGACGGCGACAGGCTACTCGGTGACGTCGGCGCCGAAGTACTTCTCGCCGATCTCGGCGAGCGTGCCGTCGGCGGCGAGCTCGGCGAGGGCCTCGTCGATCGCGGCGACGAGCGCCTCCTTGTCCTGCGTGAGGGCGAAGGCGCTCTCGGAGGTCTCGTCGGTCTCGGCGGCGACCTCGATCGCGGCATCCGGCGTCGCGTTCAGGTAGTCGAGGAAGGTCAGCCGGTCGTTGATCGTCGCGTCGACGCGGCCCTGCTCGAGCAGCGACACGGCCTGCGCCCAGCCCTCGACGGCCTCGACGTTCGCGCCCGACTCGGTCGCGAGCTCGTACCAGTTGCTCGTCAGCGACTGCGCGGTGGTCTTGCCGGCGAGGTCGTCGAACGACGAGATCGACGCGTCGCCCTCGTTCACGACGATGACGCCGCGCGAGACGGTGTACGGCGTGCTGAACAGGTATTGTTCCTCGCGCTCGGGCGTGATCGAGACCTGGTTCGCGATCACGTCGAACCGGCCCGCGTCGAGGCCCGCGAACATCGCGTCCCACTGCGTCTCCTGGAAGGCGATCTCGAGGCCGAGCTCCTCGGCGACGGCCTCGGCCACCTCGACGTCGTAGCCGACGAGGTCGCCCGAGCCGTCCTCGTGGTAACTGAACGGACGGTAGGTGCCCTCGGTCGCGACCGTGAGCGTGCCGGCCTGCACCAGGCCGTACTCGTCGCCCGCGGCGTCCGCTCCGCCCGAGGCGCCCTCGCTCGTCGAGCACGCGGCGAGCGCGAGGACGGCGGCTGATGCGGCGGCGAGGCCGAGCAGGGTGCGGGTGCGAGTCATGCGTGGTGCTCCGTTCGTGACGTGGAAGTGCCCGGCGGGATGGTGCCGGCTGCCGGATGCGGCAGTGGGCCCCGGCGGATGCGGACGAGTCCAGCACGGTCGGGGCCACGTGGTGAAACCCGATGACCCCGGGTTTCATTTCCGATCCGGCTGGATTCGCGGCCGATTCGGCGACGGATCGACGATGCCACGCCGACGGGGCGGCCACATACGCGCGCGGGCATACACGCTCGGGCGCCTCGAGCGCAATGGGCGGCAGCGGCGATTTCCGCGTGGCTAGGCTGGCGCGGTCGAGGGGCGGATCCCCTCGTCGCACTGCCCCCGCAGATCGAAGGAACCCGAAATGATCACGCTCTCCTGGCTCCTCCTCATCGCCCTCGCCGGCGGCGTCCTCGCGATCGTCGACGGAATCTGGCGCCTGCGCGCACGCGGCGGCTCCACGGTGATCGGCATCATCGAGATCATCGTCGCCGGCCTGTTCGTGCTGTCGCTGTTCCTGCCCGGCATCCCGTTCGGGTCGCTGGTGCTCGGCATCGCGACGCTCGTCGTGCTCGTGGTCGCGCTCATCATGCGCGGACGCCTGGGCATGACCCTCACGATCATCGCGATCGTGCTGGTCGCCATCTGGCTCGTGCTCGTGAACGACTGGCTCGTCATCCCGGGCATCAACGGCTAGCCCGCGCGGCCCCGGACCCGTGCACCCGCGCGCGTCGAGAGGATGCCGGATGCACCGCTGAGGCAGCGTTGCGGTGCGGATGGCATCCTCTCGGCGCCGTGGCGACCGGGCGGTGTCGCTAGAAGGCGCTGAGGCCCGTGAGCGCGCGCCCGATCACGAGCTGGTGCACCTCGTCGGTGCCCTCGTAGGTGCGCACCGACTCCAGGTTCGCGGCGTGCCGCATCACGGGGAACTCGTTCGTGATGCCGTCACCGGCGAGGATCGCACGCGCCTCGTGCGCGATGCGCAGCGCCTCGCGCACCGAGTTGAGCTTGCCGACCGAGATCTGCGCCGGCGTGAGGGCCCCGCGCTCCTTGAGCCGGCCGAGGTGCAGGGCGAGCAGGACGCCCTTCTCGACCTCGACGAGCATGTCGGCGAGCTTGGCCTGGATGAGCTGATTCGCCCCGATCGGCCTGCCGAACACCTCGCGCGTGATCGAGCGCCCGAGCGCGGACTCGAGGCACGACCGGGCGGCGCCCATGGCACCCCACACGATGCCGTAGCGCGCCTCGTTGAGGCAGCCGAACGGGCCAGAGAGCCCGCGAGCGCCGGGCAGCATCGCGTCGGCGGGCAACCGGACGCCCTCGAAGGTCACGTCGCACTGCACGGATGCGCGCATCGAGAGCTTGCCGTCGATCGGCGTCGCGGTGAAGCCCGCAGTCGACGTCGGCACGAGGAACCCGCGCACGACGCCGTGGTCGTCGCCCGACGGGTCGTCGACCTTCGCCCAGACCACGGCGACGTCGGCGAGCGAGGCGAGCCCGATCCAGCGCTTCGCGCCGTCGAGCACCCACCCGTCGCCGTCACGGCGGGCGGTCGTCGTCATGGCGGCCGGATCGCTGCCGCCCTGCGGCTCGGTGAGCGCGAAGCATCCGATGAGCTCGCCCGCCGCCATGCCCGGCAGCCAGCGCTGTTTCTGCTCCTCCGAACCGTACTTGTGGATGGCGCTCATCGCGAGCGAGCCCTGCACCGAGACGAAGGTACGCCAGCCCGAGTCGGCCGCCTCGAGCTCGAGGCACACCAGGCCGTACGCGACGGCGCCGGCCCCGGCGCATCCGTACCCCGTGAGGTGCATGCCGAGGAACCCGAGCTCGCCGGCCTCGCGCACGAGCTCGCGTCGGAAGTGCTTGTCCTCGAAGTCCTGCTCGATGATCGGCGCGATGCGTTGCTGCGCGAACCGGCGGGCGCGGTCGCGCCAGGCCAGCTCGTCGTCGGTGAGCAGCGCGTCGAGGTCGAAGACCGCATCGATGCGGGGTGCGGTCACGGTCGCGTCGGTCTCGGTCGCGTCGGTCGCGTCGGTCACGGTCGCGTCGGTCGCGTCGGTCTCGGTCGCGTCGGTCGCGTCGGTCTCGGTGGCGGTCATGGCGGTCCTTCCAATCGGTCGTGGGCCCGGCGGGCCGGATGTCTCGTCAGCCGCGCGAGCGCCAGTCGGCGCCCCGATCGGCGTCGAGTGCGGGCGGAGCGGTGCGGTACGTCGCACCGTCGCCGCCGACTCGGATGGGGTTCGCGATCGATCGGTGCGCAGGCGCCGCCTGGTCAGGCTCGCGGGTCTCGGCGACGGGGTCCAGGCCGAGCGCGTCGGCGAACGCGATCGCCTCGGCGACGTCGTTCACGAGCCCCGCGGGCACGCCGGCCGCGGCGAGCGCGTCGACCCAGTGCCGAGCGGATGCCGCGGCGAGCGCCCGCTCGAGCACGTCGGCGAGCTCGGCGCGATGTGCGACGCGGTCGGCGTTCGTGCGGAACCGCGCATCGTCCGCGAGGCCGGGCATGCCGAGGACGCCGGCGAGCACGCCGAACTGGCGGTCGTTGCCCACGGCGATGACGAGTTCGCGGTCGCCGGCGCGGAACACCGCGTACGGCGCGATGCTCGGATGCTCGTTGCCGAGCCGGCGGGGCGGGTGGCCCGTCGCGAGCGTCGAGGACGCCTGGTTGGTGAGCGCCGAGAGCAGGCTCTGCAGGAGCGTCACCTCAACGAGGCATCCGACCCCCGTGCGTTCGCGCTCGCGGAGGCCGAGCAGGATCCCGGCGACGGCGTTCTGCCCCGTCAGCACGTCGACGAGCGCGACGCCGACCTTCGACGGTTCGCCGTCCGGATCGCCCGTGATGCTCATCAGTCCGCCGACGGCCTGCACGAGCAGGTCGTACCCGGCGAGCGCCGCGCCCTCTCCCGTGCCGAATCCGGTGATCGAGCAGTAGACGACGCCCGGGTTGTCCTCGCGCACGTCCTCGTACGCGAGTCCGAACCGCGCCATGACCCCGGGGCGGAAGTTCTCGACGACCACGTCGGCGGTTGCGGCGAGCCGGCGCGCCTCGGCGAGCCCGGCGGCATCCGTGAGGTCGAGCGCGACCGAGCGCTTGTTGCGGTTGACGCCGCCGAAGTACGTGGCGCGGCCCGTCGCGTCGACTGGCGGGGTCCAGTGCCGGGTGTCGTCGCCCGCGGGCGGCTCGACCTTGATCACGTCGGCACCGAAGTCGGCGAGCATCATGGTCGCGTAGGGCCCGGCGAGCACGCGCGAGAAGTCGGCGACGCGGATGCCGCGCAGCGCGCCCGTCTCGACCCGGTCCGCCTCAGCCATCCGCCCTCCTCGGCGATCGGACCCGGCCCACGCGGGTCCCTCCGTCACCATACCCACGCGCTCCGAAGGCCCCGTTGTACAGCACGTCCATCGGTCGGCGCCGATGCGCCATCGCGTCGATCGCCTTCCGCGTCGATCCGCTTAGGCTTGGAGGCGGCGTGCACCGTCGTCGCCGACCGGCTGGCGAGTCCCGTGCACCAACACCCCAGAGGAGTCCCATGACGAACTACGCCGTCGTCAACCCGGCCACCGGAGAGACGGTCAAGACGTACCCGACCATCACCGACGCCGAGCTCGAGGCCGCGATCGCGAGCGCCGCCGAGGCGCACCGCACGTGGGCCAAGTCGACCACCGTCGAGGAGCGCGCCGCCCTGATCCGCCGCGTCGGCGAGCTGCACGTCGAGCGCCGCCAGGAACTCGCCGAGATCATCGTCCGCGAGATGGGCAAGCCGATCGAGCAGGCCCTCGGCGAGGCCGACTTCGCCGGTGCGATCTACGAGTACTACGCCGACCACGCGTCCGAGTTCCTGAAGGACGAGGCCGTCGACCTGCTCGCGGGTGAGGGCTCGGCCATCATCCGCCGCAGCTCGCTCGGCCCGCTCCTCGGCGTCATGCCGTGGAACTTCCCGTACTACCAGGTCGCGCGCTTCGCCGGCCCGAACGTGATCATCGGCAACACGATCATCCTGAAGCACGCCGAGCAGTGCCCCGAGTCGGCCGCCGCGATCGAGCAGATCTTCCGCGACGCCGGTGCGCCCGAGGGCGTCTACGTGAACGTCTACGCGTCGCACGACCAGATCGCGACCGTCATCGCCGACCCGCGCGTGCAGGGCGTCTCGCTCACCGGCTCCGAGCGCGCGGGCGCGGCCGTCGCGGAACTCGCGGGCAAGCACCTGAAGAAGGTCGTGCTCGAGCTCGGCGGCTCCGACCCCTTCATCCTGCTCTCGACCGACGACCTCGACGCGGCCGTGCAGAACGCGGTCGACGCGCGCCTCGACAACAACGGCCAGTCGTGCAACGCGGCCAAGCGCTTCATCGTGATCGACGAGCTGTACGAGCCGTTCCTCGAGAAGTTCACGGCGAAGATCGCCGAGGTCGAGGCGACCGACCCGACCTCGTCGGACTCGGCGCTCGGCCCGCTGTCGTCGCTGAAGGCCGCAGAGGGCCTCGACGAGCAGGTCAAGCGCGCGGTCGAGCACGGCGCCACGCTCGTGCACGGCGGTTCGCGCGACGGCGCGTTCTTCCAGACCACGGTGCTGACGGATGTCACCCCCGAGAACCCCGCCTCGAAGGAGGAGTTCTTCGGCCCGGTCGCGCAGGTCTACCGCGCCGCCGACGAGGCGGAGGCCGTGCGCCTCGCGAACGACATCCCCTTCGGCCTGGGCTCGTACGTCTACACGACCGACCAGGAGCAGGCCATGCGCGTCGCCGACGCGATCGAGGCCGGCATGGTCTTCGTGAACCTCGTGCTGGCGGATGGCGCGGAGCTGCCCTTCGGCGGCGTGAAGCGCTCCGGTTCGGGCCGCGAGCTCGGCCGCTTCGGCGCCGACGAGTTCGTCAACAAGAAGATGATCCGCATCGGCTGATCCGCCGTCGTGTCGTCGAAGCGCCCCGGGGCATCCGCCTCGGGGCGCTTCGCCGTCTGGGCGCTCACGCGCGGCGGCCGGAGGCCGCGTCGATCTCGTCGCGGCGCAGGCCCACGAGGCGGCGCACGGCCTCCTCGGGCAGCGGATGCTCCGGGGTGAACCGGACGGCGCCCTTGGTGCGGTCGAACCCCTCGAGCAGGTCGGCGGCCCCGTCGATCACGGCGGGGCTGAACGGGTAGAGCCCGATGTGCGCCTTCGCCTCCATGACCGCGAGGAGCGGCTTGCCCGCGTAGCGCAGGGCCGGCATGCCGTAGCTCCGCCCCTCCTCGGCATCGGGCACGACCTCGCGTGCGATGAAGAACACGCCCTCGATGCTCGAACGTGCCGGATCGTGGAGCCCGGCGACGTACTCGGTGACCTCCCCCATGGCCGTCATCGTACGCGCGCGGCTCGGGCGCGGCATCCGTGCGGTCGCGCGGCACGCGGTCTACCCTCGTCGCAGGGGGGTCGCATGATCCGGCAGCGCGTCATCGTCCACGGCCGCGTCCAGGCGGTCGGCTTCCGGTTCAGCGCGCGCGTCGAGGCGCAGCGCCTCGGCGTCTCGGGGTGGATCCGCAATCGCAACGACGGCGCGGTCGAGGCCGAGATCGAGGGCGAGGCGGCATCCGTCGACGCCATGCTCTCGTGGCTCGACGAGGGCCCGCCCGGCGCCGACGTCACGTCGCTGAGCACCGCCGACCTCGCGCCGACCGGCGAGCGCGGCTTCCGCGTCCTGGGCTGACGTCGACGAGCGGATGCCGCGGCCGGGCGTCGACCGTGGTCTCACGGCACGGTCGACGACGGGAGCCGGTCACCGGTGACGGCCTCGGTCAGGGTCGCGACGCCGAACGCCAGGGCGGCGCCCCCGACACCGAGCACGAGCACCGTCACGATCGCGGCGACGAACACCGGGAGGCCGCGGCTGCGCCGGGGGACCTCGAAGCCCATCGGTGCGGTCGTGACCGACCCGCCGGTCGCCGGATCGGTGATCGCTGGTGCGACCGTCGCGCCCGGCACGCCGCCGACGACCGCCGTCGGCGGAGGCTCCGGCACCCGCCGCAGCGCGTCCTTCGTGATCTGGGCGAGCGCGGCCGCCATCCCCGTGAGCGGTGCGGCGATCCACGGCGCTATCCCGGTCAGGCCGGTCGTGACCTGCACCACCACGCCGACCCCGAGGAGCAGCAGCGTCACGAGTCCGCCGACGAGTACGGCGCGCCCGATCCGCACCCTGCCGCGGCGGAACGCGACGCGCGCCGCGGGCCGCTCGCGCGGCCCGAGGTAGGACAGTTCGACGGAACCCAGCCGGACGAGGTCGCCGTGGTGGAGTTCATGCGGCCGGTCGGCGTCGGACCCGTTCACCGACGTGCCGTTCGTGGACCCCGCGTCCTCGATGGTGACGGTGTCCCCGGCGCGCACGATCCGGGCGTGCCGACGGCTCATGCCGTCGACGTCGAGGACGATCCCGCAGGACGGGTCGCGCCCGATGACGGTGGTGCCGGGCGGGACCGCGAGGCGTCGCCCTCCCCACCGGCCCCCGGCCACGAGGAGAGTCGGTTCCGATGCTGCGTGCTGAGGTGACATCCGACTGCCTGCCGGCGGCCGAGACGGCGCGCCTCGACCACGCGTCGAGCGTACGCCGGGTCGGGTCTCCCAGCCACTCGCGGGCTCGGGCGCCGACGCGATCAGGCGCCGATCGCCGCGTCCGGGGTCCGGGCGCGCGGGGCGGCCTCCGCGTCCGGGGTCTCGCCGCGCCCGCGCGGCCGCGACTGCCGCACGCACAGCACGAGCATGATCGCCGAGGCCACCAGGTAGAACGAGTGCAGCAACCAGATCGGACCCGCCGGCAGGCTGAACACGTACACCGAGTAGACGACGTTCGCCACGTTGATCAGGACGATGCTCCCGAGGCTGTACGAGCCCACGTCGTGCGTGCGGAGGGCCTTCCACACCATGGGCAGGTTGGCGGTCGCGAACACGATGGCCGCGACCATCCCTGCGAGCACCGGAACATCCATGTTCGCGACGCTACGCGCGACCGGTTCCGGCCGCGTCGGGAGAAGCACGCAACCTCGCGCACCGCGCCGATGGGTCGTTCTACCCATACGGCCGCCGTCCGGCGCTGCCGCGATCAGACGAGCCGGTGCTCGAATGCGTAGGCCGTCGCCGCGGCCCGGCTCGGAACGTCGAGCTTCGTGAAGATGTTGCTCAGGTGCCGCGCCACGGTCTTCTCGCTGAGATGGAGTTCCCCGGCGATCTCGCGGTTCGTGATCCCGCGCGAGACCAGCCGCAGCACCTCGACCTCGCGCTCGGAGAGGGGCAGGTCGCCGCGGTCCGCCGCTCCGCGCTCGCGGTGGAGCGCGGCGAGCGCCGGCCTCGCGCCCCGCTCCGCGAACGCGGACTCCGCCAGCTCCTCCTCGAGCAGGGCGGCCTCGTCCTCGTCGAGCGCGCGGTGCGCCCGAGCCATGAGCGCGCGGCACCGCGCGACCTCGTACGGCGCGCCCGCCTCGACCCAGGCCTCCCGGGCCTCGCGCAGACGGGTGAACGCCCCCGACGCGTCGCCCGCGGCGAGGCGGACCTCCCCGTCGGCGTAGGCCGAGATGGCGCGAAGCATGACCGACGCGTTGCTGCGCTGCATCGCGGCCAGGTCGTCTGCGGCGACTCGGGCGGCGTCGAGATCGCCCGCGGCCACCTCGATACTCACGATCGCAGGCAGCAGGTGGCATCGGGTGGCGGGGTCGGCGCTCTCGGCGCTCCGCCGGATCAGGCTCTGCGCGAGCGACGGGCGACCCTCGTCCAGGCGGAGGAGCGCCAGTCCGGGCTGCGGATCCCATCCCGATTCCGCCGCCTTCGCGTACCTCGCCTCCGCTTCCTCGAACTCGCCCCGGAGCCGCAGCACCTCCGCCTGCTGGTAATGCGCACCGAAGGCGGCCCCGAGATCGCCGGAGCGCAATCGCTCCTCCGCGAGCTTCGCGGCCGACATCGCGTCGGTCCAGGCTCCGTGCAGGCGGAACAGCTCGGCCCGGTGCGCCTGGCACTGCCCGCTGAACGCGACGAGCGAGGGCTGGTCTCGGCACCAGCGATCAAGCGCACGGGTCCATTCGACCGCGCGGGCGAGTTCGAAGGTGAGGTGGCAGTACCCGATGACGGCGCAGTACACGATCCCGGATGGCACGGGGCCGACCTCTCCCGCGGTGACCGAGACCATCACCTCGTCGAGCATCCGGATCCCGCGAGCCGTGTTGCCGGCCATGATCGCGGCCTGACCGCTGCCGAGGAGCGCGAAGGCGCCGACATCCGGATCGCCCGTGCGTTCTGCGATCTCGCCCGCCCGGCCGAAGAGCTCGATCGCCCGCGGGGCATCGCCGGCGTACAGGGCTGCCAGGGCCTCCGGGATGAGGACGAATCCGGCGGCGGCACCGGGTTCGTCGAGTGCGTCGACGAGCCGGCTCGCGCGCCCGAGCCACCCCATGCCCAGTGACGGATTGCCCGAGTTGATCGACTCGAGGCTGAGCCAGCTCGCCGTGTAGGCGGCTCGGTCCGGTCGGCCGGCGGCGAGGTGGGCTTCGTGGGCGAGCGTGCCCACCTCGATGGCCCGCTCGCCGAGGCCGACGAGCTCGGCCGCCAGGGCGAACCGGTCGAGGTCGTCGCCCGACAGTGCGGCGGGGCCGCCCTCCGTCCGTTCGAACCAGTGGACGGCGTCGCCCCACCGGTGTTCCGCGTACGCGGTGCGCGCCTGCTCGAGACCCCTCGTCGCGACCATCGCCATCGGATCGGCCCGCGCGACCGGTCGGCCGTCGGGAGCCGCCCCTTCTCGCACGGTACCGCGCACCTTCCGGGGCGGCAAGGCCCCGCGACGGACGCGGGCGGCCGGACCGCGCGGGCGACCGGACCGCCACGCGCTCACCGGCTCGCGGCCGACCCGACGGTCTCGACGACCGCATCCGTCCGAATCGCCGGTGTCGCGGCGATCCGCTGCGAGATGCGACGTGCGTCGCGGCCGACGCCGACCAGCGTTCCGGACCCCTCGGACTGGAGCAGGTGCAGCCCGAGCAGGTACACGCCCGGCGCGCCCTCGACGGCGCCGCGCACGTGCTCCGGCCGCCGCCCGCCCGCGAACGACGGCAGGTGGACCCAGCGGAAGTCCTCGTCGAAGCCGGTGCACCAGATGACGTTCGCGACATCGATGGCCGTCCCGTCGACGACGGGCCGGCCGCCCTCGACGCCGGTGGTCCGCGGCAGCATCCGGACACCCGCTGCCGCGAGCTCCCGCCGCCGTACCCGGATCAGCGGTTCAGCCCGACCGCGCTTCCGGTCGAGCATCCGCCGGCCGAGCGGCGTATCGGCCGTCGCGACGTACACCCCGAGGAAGCGGATCACCGGCAGGCCCCAGCGTGCTGCGGCGCGGCCGTGGCGGATCGGCAGCTGCCCGCTCGGGCGACCCGAGATCACGGTCTCGTGCGACCTGGACACGTCGAGCGCGATCTCCGACGCGGAGTTGCCGAAGCCCACGACGAGCACGCGACCCGGAGCGAGCTGCGCGGGGCTGCGGTACTCGTCGGAGTGCAGGCTCACGATGTGCGGTGCGAGCCGATCGGCGAACGCCGGCCTGCGCGGCACCTGGTGCGGTCCGGTCGCGATCACGACGTTGGCCGCCGCGAATCGCCGCCCGTCGGCGGTCGTCAGCACGTAGCGGTCGGCGATCGGGTCGAGCGCGACGACGTGCGCGCCCGTCACGACCGGGAGCCCGCCGACGCCGACGTAGTGCTCGAGGTAGTCGGCGAACTCGTCCTTGGTGGGGAACGCGAGCGGGTCGTCGCCGAACGCATGGCCGGGCAGCGCGTCGTACTTGGCCGGCGTGTTCAGTCGGAGCGAGTCCCATCGCCGTCGCCAGGCCCCGCCGATCCGATCGTGGGCGTCGAGGATCACGAAGTCCCGCCGCTGCTCCGCGAGCTCGTGTCCGATCGTGAGGCCGGCCTGTCCGCCGCCCACCACGACGGTGTCGTGCAGTTCGATCCCATTCGGGGCCACGTCCGCTGCGCGACGCGGCGTTCCCGTGGCATCCATGATGTCCTCCGTCTCCGAGTCCGGCGGGACCCGGACCCTCTGGCATCACGGTAGGCATCCGGCCCGCGCCGGCGCGTCGGGCGGATCACCCATCCCCCGCTCGTCGGATGGGCAGAACGATGCACGACCGCTCCCGGGCGCCGCCCGGGCCCCTCGGCCGTCGTGGCGACGGCGTACCGCCGCTCCCGTCGCCGCCGCAACAACGACGACGAAGGGCCCGCCAGCGAACCGGCGGGCCCTTCGGATCTCGATACGCGCTTCGCGCTACTCGATCACCGTGTTCAGATGGCGTTGACGTCCAGCGGGATGCCGGGGCCGAACGTGGTCGACACGGCGCCCTTCTGGATGTAGCGGCCCTTGGCGCTCGACGGCTTGAGGCGAACGACCTCTTCGAGAGCGGTCTTGATGTTGTCGTTCAGCTGCTCCTGCGTGAACGAGGCCTTGCCGACGACGAAGTGCACGTTGGCGTGCTTGTCGACGCGGAACTCGATCTTGCCGCCCTTGATGTCTTCCACGGCCTTGGCCGGGTTCGGGGTCACGGTGCCGGTCTTGGGGTTCGGCATGAGGCCGCGCGGACCGAGGACCTTGCCGAGACGGCCGACCTGGCCCATGAGCTCGGGGGTGGCGACGGCCGCGTCGAACGCGGTGTAGCCGCCGGCGACCTTCTCGATGAGCTCGGCGCCGCCGACCTCGTCGGCGCCGGCCGCGATCGCGGCCTCGGCCGCGGGGCCGGTCGCGAACACGATGACGCGGGCGGTCTTGCCGGTGCCGTGCGGGAGGATGACGGTGCCGCGCACCATCTGGTCGGCCTTGCGGGGGTCGACGCCGAGCTTCAGCGCGACCTCGACGGTCGAGTCGAACTTCGACGAGCCGGTCTCCTTCGCGAGCGCGACGGCGTCGGTCGGGGTGTAGTACTTGCCGGCCTCGATCTTCTCGGCCGCGGCCCGGTAGGCCTTGGACTTCTGTGCCATGTTGGTTCTCCTTGCGAGAGTGTGGTCATCGCGCCTGGCGGGCGCTGCCACGGATGAGAGTTCTGGTGAGCGGATGCCGCGTGGCATCCGTGCCCGGTGGTCGAGTAGGCGCGCAGCGCCGTATCGAGACCCGGGCGAGCCGCTTATTCGACCGTGATGCCCATCGAGCGAGCGGTGCCCGCGATGATCTTCGACGCGGCGTCGATGTCGTTGGCGTTGAGGTCGGCCATCTTCGTCTCGGCGATCTCGCGGACCTGGGCGGGCGTGATCTTGCCGACCTTGGTGGTGTGCGGGACACCCGAGCCCTTGGCGACGCCGGCGGCCTTCTTGATCAGCTCGGCGGCGGGCGGGGTCTTCAGGATGAAGGTGAACGAGCGGTCCTCGTAGACCGTGATCTCGACGGGGATGACGTTGCCCCGCTGAGCCTCGGTGGCCGCGTTGTAGGCCTTGCAGAACTCCATGATGTTCACGCCGTGCTGACCCAGGGCCGGGCCGATCGGCGGGGCCGGGTTGGCGGCGCCGGCCTTGATCTGAAGCTTGATCAGACCAGTGACCTTCTTCTTCGGTGCCATGATTTCTCTCTTCCTGTTTCGAACGCCCGACCGGAACGGCCGGGGCACTCTCCCGCGATCCCGGCGGTTCCGGTCGCGGTGGTCTGTTGTGCGGGTGTCCTGGACGCAGCACAACCCTCCGATGATACCGGAGGGTTGCTGCGGAGGCCCTGAGAGCCCCTAGAGCTTGGTGACCTGGTCGAAGCTGAGCTCGACCGGGGTCTCGCGCTCGAAGAGCGAGACGAGGACCGTGAGCTTGCCGCTCTCGGGCTTGATCTCGCTGATCGTGCCGGGAAGGCCCGCGAACGAGCCGTCCTTGATGGTGATGGTCTCGCCGATCTCGAAGTCGACCTCGGCGGGGATCTGGCGTGCGGCGCCGCCCGCGGCGGCCCCCTTCGCACCCTTGGCGGGCGCGACGTCCTTGATGTCGACGAGGCTCTTCAGCATGTTGAAGGCCTCCTCGAAGCGGAGGGGGGTCGGGTTGTGCGCGTTGCCCACGAAGCCGGTGACGCCGGGAGTGTGGCGGATGACCGACCAGCTCTCCTCGTTGAGCTCCATGCGGACCAGCACGTAGCCGGGCACGCGGACGCGCGTGACCATCTTGCGCTGGCCGTTCTTGATCTCGACGACATCCTCCATCGGCACCTCGACCTGGTGGATGTAGTCGGCCATCGCCATGGTCTCGCGACGCTGCTCGACGTTCGCCTTCACCCGGCGCTCGAAGCCCGCGTAGGAGTGGACGACGTACCACTTGCCCGGGAGGAAGCGCAGCTCGTTGCGGAACGCCTCGTACGGGTCGTGGTCCTCGTCCTCCTCGGTGACGGCCTCGAAGGCCGCCTCGGCCTCGTCGGCGGAGTCGATCTCGAGGGCGTCGTCGACGACCGCATCGGCCTCGGGGTCGGTCGCCTCGGCGATCGCGTCGAGGACGGCGTCGAGGTCGACGTCGTTGCCCTCGTCGTCGACGACGTGCACGGCGCGGTGCTCGGCCGGCTCCGCCGAATCCTCGTCGCGCTCGAGCGAGTTGCCCTCCTGCGCCTCGTCCTCCTCGGAGGACTGCTCGGCAGCGGTCGCCCAGTCGACGTCCTGGCGCTCGTTCTTCGACACTTCCTCAATCCTTCTTTCTGCCGTGCCACCGGTGACCGGCGGGCAGGTGTCGGGCCGACGGCCCGATCAGACCCCCGGCGTTCCGAAGACGAACACGACCAGCCACGAGAAGAGCTGGTCGAGCCCATAGACGATCGCCATCATGATGGCCACGAAGACCAGCACCACCGCGGTGAAGCTCGCAAGCTCCTTGCGCGTCGGGGTGACGACCTTCTTCAGCTCGCCGATGACCTGTCGGATGAACAGGGCGATCCGGGCGAAGGGGTTGCGCCGCGCCGCGCTCTCGCGCTTGGCGTTGGCGACGACATCCTCGCTGGGTTCGTCGAGTACTTTCCGGGCCACCTCGTACACCTTTCATGGGCCGGCCATCGCCGGCCGGCTCGCAGGGCGGACAGGACTCGAACCTGCAACCTGCGGTTTTGGAGACCGCTGCTCTACCAATTGAGCCACCGCCCTAAGCGACCCGGCTGACCGGATCACCTCGGGTCGAAGTCGCTTCGATCGGCATTCGCAACGAGCAGGTCACCCGCCGTGAAGGCGCGTTCGATCTTGGCTGACTTCAACAACCTCACCAAGTGTATGCGACGTCGGAAGGTGCGCCAAACCGTGGCCCGACGCGCGCCCGCCGCCCGACCCACGACGGCGCCGCGACGACACGGGACGTACGTCCCGCGCGGGCGACGACCGATCGGCGTATCGTGAGCCGTGTGGCCGCCCAGGCGGTGCACACAGGTTTCGGGGAAGCGCGCCTGTGGGGGCAGGCGCCGGACGCCGCGGCTCGGGGGAACACCGCCGCGGCGTCCCTCTCTGGGCCGGTTCCCGCCGGCGCACTCCGGCCGATTCACGCTGACGGACTCCCGACCGATTCCCACTGACGCGCGAGAGCCCGCGCCGTAGGCTGGGAGCGTGACCGATCAGCGCCGTCTCTCCGCCCGCATCTCCGCCATCGCCGAGTCCGCGACCCTCAAGGTCGATGCCAAGGCCAAGGCCCTCCAGGCCGAGGGGCGACCGGTGATCTCGTACGCGGCGGGCGAGCCCGACTTCCCGACTCCCGCGCATATCGTCGAAGCGGCGCTCGAAGCCGTTCGCGATCCCCGCAACCACCGCTACACGCCGGCGGCCGGCCTCCCCGACCTGCGCGAGGCCATCGCGGCGAAGACCCTGCGCGACTCCGGACTCGCGGCCGGCGCGAACCAGGTCGTGGTCACCAACGGCGGCAAGCAGGCCGTGTACCAGGCCTTCCAGGTGCTGCTCGACGACGGCGACGAGGTGCTCGTTCCCACGCCGTACTGGACCACCTACCCCGAGGCCATCAAGCTCGCGGGCGGCCGCCAGGTCGACGTCTTCGCGGGCTCCGAGCAGGGCTACCTCGTCACGGTCGAGCAGCTCGAGGCGGCACGCACCGACCGCACCCGGGCACTGCTCTTCGTGTCGCCGTCGAACCCGACCGGCGCGGTCTACCCGCCCGACCAGGTGAAGGCCATCGGCGAGTGGGCCCTGGAGCACGGTATCTGGGTCGTGACCGATGAGATCTACCAGAACCTCACCTATGCGGAGGACCCGGAGGCGACGCCGCCTCGTGCACTCTCGATCGTCGAGGCCGTGCCGGGCCTCGCAGACCAGGCGATCCTCGTGAACGGCGTCGCGAAGACCTACGCGATGACCGGCTGGCGCCTCGGTTGGATGGTCGGCCCCGCCGACGTCATGAAGGGCGCCGCGAACCTGCAGTCGCACCTCACCTCGAACGTCTCGAACATCTCGCAGCGCGCCGCCCTCGCGGCCCTCACCGGCCCGCAGGAGCCGGTCGAGGAGATGCGCCGCGCGTTCGACCGTCGTCGCCGCACGATCGTCGCCGAGCTGTCGAAGATCGAGGGGATGTCGGTGCCCGTTCCCGAAGGTGCCTTCTACGTCTACCCCGACGTCACGGGCCTCCTCGGCCGGGAGTGGGGCGGCGTGACGCCCACGACCTCGCTCGAGCTCGCCGACCTGATGCTCGAGCGCGCGGAGGTCGCGGCGGTCCCGGGCGAGGCGTTCGGACCGAGCGGCTTCCTGCGCTTCAGCTACGCCCTCGGCGACGAACCGCTCCTCGAGGGCGTGCAGCGGTTGCAGGGGCTGTTCTCCTGAGCGAGCTCCCGCCGATGGGTCGTGCGGAGCGGCGCACGCCCGAGCCCCGCAGCAGCGCCGACGTCGTCGGCGAGCACTCGCAGTTCCGGCTCGACCTCGAGCGGGTGCGGTTCTCGGCGTACTTCTCGCGCCTGTCGGCGGTCACCCAGGTGATCGGGCAGCCGGGCGCCGGGCCGCTCATCCACAACCGGCTCACGCACTCGATCAAGGTGACCGCGGTCGCGCGCGCCATCGCGGTGAAGATGACGGATGCCTCGTCGCCGACGCGCGAGTTCGCCCTCGCGCACGGCTGCGATGCGGTGGTCGTCCAGGCCGCCGCGTCGGCGCACGACCTGGGGCACCCGCCGTTCGGGCACCTCGGCGAGCGCGTGCTCGACCGACTCGCCCGCGACACGCTGGGCCTGCCCGACGGGTTCGAGGGAAACGCGCAGACCTACCGAATCGTGACGACGCTCGACGTGAGCGAGGTCGCGCCGCGCGGCCTCAACCTCACGGCCGCGGTGCGGAGCGCGGTCGCGAAGTACCCGTGGACCCGCCACGTGGACGTGTCCGCCCTCGGCGACGGGCCCCTGCCACGCGGCATCCGTCGCACCGATCGCGGGGTCGAGGCACTGAAGTTCTCGGCGTACGGGATCGACGCGGCCGACCTCGTCGAGGCGCGGAACGGGCATCCGTCGCTCCGGCAGTCGCTCGAGTGCTCCATCATGGACATCGCCGACGACATCGCGTACTCGATCCACGACGTGGACGACTTCCACCGTGCGGGCCTCCTCGGCCAGGGCGCCGTGGCGCGCGAGTTCCGCGGATGGATCGAGTCGGGGCTGCAGCTGCGCGACCTCGACGACGCGGAGCTCGCCCGGCGCAGCGCGCCGCCCGGCAGTGCGCTCGAGGCGCTACGACGGAAGATGCACGCGACCGACCCGTGGATCGCGGGCGACGAGGCGTTCCGCGCCGCGGTCGGCGTGGTCGCCGACGACCTGGTCGACGGGCTGCTGGCGAGCCCCTTCGACGGTTCGATCGCGGCCGAACGGGCGCTGTCGTCGTTCACGAACCGGTGGATCGACCACCTGCAGTCGTCGGTCGTGCCGGCGCCCGACGGTGTGGTGCGCGCCGGCCTCGTGACGCTCGACGAGCGGGCCTGGCACGAGGTCGAGATCCTGAAGTTCGTGCACCGGCACTTCATCCTCGACCGGTCCGACATCGTGATGTACCAGCGCGGCCTCAGCCGCGTGATCACGCGGGCCGTGAAGGGCCTCACGGCGTGGCTGCGCGACGAGGACGACCGGGATCGCGTGCCGCAGCGGCTCCGCGAGCTCGTCGAGATCGCGACCGACGGGTACGACGCGCTCCGGACGACGCGCCCGGAGGGCGTGCCCGTCCCGGAGGCGTCGGACGTGCGGGCGCTCGGTGTCGGCCGCGGCGTCGTCGACTACGTGGCGTCGCTTTCCGACGATCAGGCGCTCGCCGTGTCCGAGGCGATCGACGGGCGCCCCGACCGGCTCTGGGACATCGGGCAGAACCTCTGATCGGTGGTCGAGTAGGACGCGAAGCGCCCGTATCGAGACCAGCGCGTGGGCGCGGTCTCGATCCGCTCCTGCGGTGCTACTCGACCACCGGCGGGCGAGCGACGGATGGCTCGAGTGCGCGCCGCGCGTCGCGGATCAGTCCGTCGGCGATCGCGTCGAGGAGCGGCGAGCCCAGGTTCCACTGCTGCCAGAACAGCGGCACGTCGACGGGCGGCCCGCCGAGTGCGACGAGCCGGCCGTCGGCGAGGTCGTCGTCGGACTGGAACCCGGGAAGCAGCCCCCAGCCGAGCCCGAGCTTGATCGCGGTCGCGAAGTCGTTCGACGCGGGCACGAAGTGCCGCGGCGGGTCGGCGGCATCCGCGCCGACCATCCGCAGGTACTCGCCCTGCAGGTCGTCGCGCCGGTCGAAGTCGACGCGCGGCGCGGCCGCCAGCGCCGCGGCATCCGCCCCGCCGGGACACCACCGCGCAACCCACGCCGGCGTCGCGACGGCGGTGTAGCGCATCACGCCGAGCGGGCGGACGAGGCATCCCGCCACCGGCGTCGCCTGCGAGGTCACGGCGCCCATGACGGTGCCGGATTCGAGGAGTCCGGCCGTGAAGTCCTGGTCGTCGCGGTGCAGGTCGAACACGACCGGATGTGCCTCGGCGATGCGCGCGAGCGCGGGGAGGAACCAGGTCGCGAGCGAGTCGGCGTTGACGGCGAGCGGCACGGTCGTGGGGCGGGCGGATGCCGCGTCGTCGCCGCCGAAGGCGACCAGCGCGTCGTGCTCGAGCAGCGAGAGCTGCCGCGCGAGGCGTACCACTGCGGCGCCCGCCTCGGTGGGGCGCACGGGCTTCGAGCGCACGACGAGCACGCGGCCGAGGCGCTGCTCGAGCTGCTTGACGCGCTGCGAGACCGCCGACGGCGTGACGCGGAGCTCGGCGGCAGCGGCCTCGAAGGTGCCGCCGTCGATCACGGCGGCGAGCGTGCGCGCGAGGTCGAGCGGAATCTGCATGAAGAGATGCTAATGCTGATGAAGAATCCTGAGCTGGTTTTCATCATGGTGGCGACGTACCGTCGGGCCGTGGATCTCTCCGTGCTCGCCGCCGGCCTCGGCCTCGGCTTCTCCCTCATCGTCGCGATCGGCGCGCAGAACGTGTTCGTCCTGCGCCAAGGCATCCGTCGCGAGCACGTGTTCGTCGTCGCGGCGATCTGCACGGTCTCCGATGCACTGCTCATCGTCGCCGGCGTCGGCGGCATGGGTGCGATGCTGCAGGCGATGCCGTGGCTCGTGGGCGTCGCGCGGTGGGCGGGCGCGATCTTCCTCGTCGGGTACGCGGTGCTCGCGGCGCGACGGGCATGGCGCGGCTCGGAGTCGGGGCTCGTCGTGGATCCCGACGAGCAGACCTCGGGTGGTCGAGTCGCACGAAGCACGCACCAAGACCCGGGCGAGGGTCTCGATACGGGCGCTGGCGCGCCCTACTCGACCACCGGCCTGGCGACGCGAACCGGGGCGCGACTGCTGCCGGTCGTGCTCACGGTGCTCGCGCTCACGTGGCTGAACCCGCACGTGTACCTCGACACGGTCGTGCTGCTCGGCTCGGTCGGGGCGACGCACGGCGACGCCCGTTGGACCTTCGCCCTCGGCGCCGCGATCGCGAGCGCCGTCTGGTTCTTCGGCCTCGCCTACGGTGCCCGGCTCCTCGGCGGGGTGCTCGCAAGCCCGCGCGCGTGGCGCGTGCTCGACGGCATCATCGCCGTCGTCATGCTCGCGATCGCCGTCTCGCTCGTGCTCCCGGCCTGAGGATCCGCGTCGGCGTCGCCGACCGACGCCAGCGCTCGGTCCGGGGCGAGTTCGCAGGACGAGACGCCCGAAGGGCGCCCCCTGGGCGGCCTCGGCCCGCTCATCCTGCGAATGCGAGGGCGCCCCGACCGAACGGGGGATTGCGGAGCACCGCTCGACCCGTGCTAGCGTGTCCGCCATCGTGAGTACTGACACCTGTCGCTGCTGTCGCCGCTAGGCGATCGTCCTCCCCGACGATCCCAGGGCGCGATTCCTACGCGCCGCCGACCGCAGCCCAGCTCACGCCGCATCCGACGCGTCCGCGTCAGCCCCGCAGCATCCGTCTCGACGTCCTTCCCCCACGAGAAGACCCGAACCGGATGCCACGGGCAGACGTCCCAGGATGCCGGGGCCGCATCGTCGGCGCACCACCCTCCGGCACCTCGAAAGGACCACGCACATGTCCGGCATCCCCGTCCTCGACCTCTCCCTCCTCAACGGCACGCCCGAGCAGCAGGCGGCATTCCGCGACGACCTGCGTCGCGCGACGCACGAGGTCGGCTTCTTCTCGCTCGTCGGCCACGGCGTGCCGGGCGAGCTCATCGACCGCGCCTACGAGGTCGCCCGCGCGTTCTTCGCACTGCCCGAGTCGCACAAGCTCGCGATCGAGAACGTGAAGAGCCCGCACTTCCGCGGCTACACGCGCATGGGCGGCGAGCGCACACAGGGTCGCGTCGACATCCGCGAGCAGATCGACATCGGCGCCGAGCGCCCCGCGGTGCCGGTCGGCCCCGACACCCCCGACTACCTGGTCCTGCAGGGGCCGAACCTCTGGCCCGAGGCGCTGCCCGAGCTGCGCGAGGTCGCCGAGGAGTGGATCGCCCGGCTCGACGAGGTCGGCACGCGGCTGCTCCGCGCCTGGGCCGAGGCGCTCGGCGCGCCATCCGACACCTTCGACGCCGCGTTCGCGACGCCCTCGCCGTACATGAAGATCGTGCGCTACCCGGGCGTCGAGGCCGAGCAGCCCGCGCAGGGCGTGGGCGCGCACAAGGACCTCGGCGTGCTCACGCTCCTCTCGGTCGAGGAGGGCAAGGCGGGTCTGCAGGTCGAGGAGGACGGCGAGTGGATCGACGTCACGCCGCCCGCGGGCTCGTTCGTGGTGAACATCGGCGAGCTGCTCGAGATCGCGACCGGCGGCTACCTCAAGGCGACGCTGCACCGCGTGGTCTCGCCCGAGCCGGGCACCGAGCGCATCTCGATCCCCTACTTCCACGGGCCGGCGCTGGATGCCACAATCCCGACGATCGAACTGCCGCCGGCCCTCGCGGCCGAGGCGCGCGGCGTCACACAGGACCCGGCGAACCCGCTGCACGCCGTGTTCGGCGAGAACTGGCTGAAGAGCCGACTGCGCGCGCACCCCAACGTGGTGGAGGCGCAGCACCCGCGGCTGCTCGTCGGCGCCTGAGTCCGCGAGCTGTCGAAAACGGGTTCCGCCGTTCGTCGTACGTGCGTAGCGTGACCGAGAGAAGGGATTCCGTCATGGAGTACGCACTGTTCTACGCCGAGGGCGCCGACGCGCTCCCCTACGCGCCGGCCGACGACAACGTCGGCGAGTGGGTGGACGAGGTCGAGGCGCGCGGCGTCTCCGAGTACGGCGAGCGACTGCGGCCCGAGCAGGATGCCACGACCGTCCGCGTGCGCGGCGGCGAGATCCTCGTGGTCGACGGGCCGTTCACCGAGTCGAAGGAGACGATCGGCGGGTTCGACGTGATCGACGCCCGCGACCTCGACGAGGCGATCGAGATCGCGTCGAAGCACCCGGTGGCCTCATTCGGCCGCGTCGAGATCCGGCCGTTCGTGCGCTGGCCCGACGCCGACCCCGACGCGCGGATCGTGCCGGACGGCTTCGCCGACGAGGCGCCGCGAGGGCGGCGCTACCTCATGCTCGTGGTCGTCGAGCCCGGCGGCGAGCGCGGCGAAGACGGGGCCGAGGGCGAGGACGGAAGCGTCGACCCGTGGGTGCGCGAGATGGACGGCCGTGGCGTGCGGCGCTTCGGCGAAGTGCTGCGACCGCCAGCGGATGCCACGTTCGTGCGCCGTCGCCACGGCGAGGTGCTCGTGACCGACGGCGGCTTCGCCGAGGCGAAGGAGTGGGTCGCGGGCTTCGACCTCATCGAGGTGCAGGGCGGGCTCGCCGAGGCCATCGAGGTCGCCTCGAAGCACCCGATGGCGCGCGGCGGCGCGATCGAGCTTCGACCGCTGTGGCCGTTCGACGTGCACGAGGACCACGTGGCCCGCACCGAGCGCGAGGCGGGCGATCGCGGTCTCCGACTCGAACCGCCGGCTGCCGAGGCCCTCGCGGGGGTCGCACGCTGACGCGGTCGCACCGCGCGGCGGCGGGTGCGGGCGGCGCAGACCCGCTCGCACCCGATGTCGCTGCCGCGTTGCGCCACGCGTACGTCTCCGAGTGGGCGCGGGTCGTCGCGACGCTGATCCGGGTCACGGGCGACTGGGATGTCGCGGAGGAGGCGGCATCCGCGGCCTTCGAGCGTGCGGCGACGACGTGGCCGCGCGACGGGGTGCCGCGGAACCCGGGCGCGTGGCTCACGACCGCGGCCCGCAACCTCGCGATGGACCGGCTGCGGCGACGTGGCGTCGAGGCTGAGAAGGTCGGGGAGTGGATGGCGATGGAACAGGTCTCCGGCCGTGCCGGCGGCCCGCCCGACCCGGCCGACGTCGTCGCCGACGAGTCGCCGCAGTGGGACGACCGGCTGCGGCTGATCTTCACGTGCGCGCATCCGGCGCTGCCGATGGAGTCGCGCGTCGCGTTGACGCTGCGCACCGTCGGCGGACTGGAGACCGGTGAGATCGCCCGCGCGTTCCTCGTGACCGAGGCGACCATGGGGCAGCGCATCTCACGGGCCAAGCGCAAGATCCGGCACGCCGGCATCCCGTACCGCGTGCCATCCGCCGACCTGCTGCCCGAGCGGCTCGACGGCGTGCTCGCCGTGCTCTACCTGATCGCGAACGAAGGCTACCTCGCGTCGCACGGCGATGCCCTGCAGCGCCTCGACCTCGCCGCCGAGGCGATCCGGTTGACGCGGCTGGTGGTGGCGCTGCTGCCCGGCGCCGACGAGGCGACGGCGCTGCTCGCGATGCTGCTCCTCCAGCACGCCCGCTCGGCGGCACGGGTCGACGGCGACGGCGACCTCGTGCCGCTGCCCGACCAGGACCGCTCGCAGTGGGACGCGGCCGAGCTCGCCGAGGGGCTCGCCCTGCTCGGCGACGTCGGTACCGGCGGCCCGGCCGGTTCCGGCGGCCCCGGCGGCGACGCCGGTGCCGGCGACCCGCCCGGCCCGTACCGGCTGCAGGCCGAGATCCAGGCGGCGCACGCCCGCGCCCGCACCGCCGACGACACCGACTGGCCGGCGATCGCCGCCCGCTACGACGCCCTCGCGATGCTCGCCGACTCGCCCTTCGTCGCCCTGAACCGGGCGATCGCCCGCGGCATGGCGTTCGGCCCGCAGGCGGGTCTCGACGACCTCGCGCTGCTCGAGGCATCCGGTCGGCTCGACGGCTACCACCTGCTGCCCGCCGCACAGGCCGACCTGCTGCGCCGTCTGGGTGAAACGGATGCCGCGGCATCCCGCTACCGCGAGGCGATCGCGCTCGCCCGCACCACGCCCGAGCGGCGGTTCCTCGAGCGCCGTCTCGCCGAGCTCGCGTCCTCCTGAGGCTCAGCCGTCCCGATCCGCGGATATATGATCCGGCACCCGGGCGATCGGGCCGGAAGCCCGGCGCGCCCGATCGTATATCCGCAGAAGTGAGCGGTGGCGGGGCGGGGGCGGCATCCACCGATCGGTGGAGGGCGGAATCGACCGCTCCACGGCTTCCGGTCGGGCCGGTCGAGGAGGAGGCTCGAGGCATGGACACCACCCCAGCAGTCCGGATCCGCGGACTCCGCAAGCAGTACGGCGACGTCGCCGCGGTCGACGGGGTCGACCTCGACATCGCGCGCGGCGAGACGTTCGCCCTCCTCGGCCCGAACGGCGCCGGCAAGTCGACCACGATCGAGATCCTCGAGGGCTACCGCCTGCGCACGGGCGGCGACGCGAGCGTGCTCGGCGTCGACCCCGCTCACGGCGGCCTCGAGTGGAAGTCGCGCATCGGCATCGTGCTCCAGTCGGGCACCGAGAGCGGCGCGATGACCGTGCGCGAGCAGCTCGCACACTTCGCCGGGCTCTATCCGCACCCGCGCGACGTCGACGAGGTGATCGCCGCCGTGGGCCTCGACGCGAAGGCGCGAACGCGCATCGCGAAGCTCTCCGGCGGCCAGCGTCGGCGGCTCGACGTCGCGCTGGGCATCATCGGCCGGCCCGAACTGCTGTTCCTCGACGAGCCCACGACGGGCTTCGACCCCGAGGCCCGACGAGAGTTCTGGGACCTCATCCGCGTGCTGAAGGGAGAGGGAACGACCATCCTGCTCACGACGCACTACCTCGACGAGGCCGCACAGCTCGGCGATCGGGCCGGCATCATCATCGGCGGCAGGCTCGTCGACGTGGGACCCGTGCACGAACTCGGCGGCGCCGAGGCGCGCGTGCCGATCGTCCGCTGGCGCGACCGCGACGGCGCCACGCGCGAGATCCGCACCGAACGGCCAGCGGAGATCGTGGCATCCGTCGCCCGCGACCTCGGCACCGAGCCCGCCGAGCTCGAGGTCATCCGTCCGAGCCTCGAGGACATCTACCTGGGACTGGTCCGCGCCTCCGGCGCGGAGGCCCGCGAGACCGAGGAGGCCCGCGCATGAGCGCCACCGACCTGACCACCACCGGCCCGAGCCCGGAGGGCGGCACCGCCGGCATCCGTCGCCCCGGGCGCCTCCCGCTCGGCGTCTCCCGCATCGGGTACGAGGTGAAGAGCTACTTCCGCTCGCCCGACGCCGTGTTCTTCACGTTCCTGTTCCCGTTCATCATGCTCGGCATCTTCACGGCCGCGTTCAGTTCGGCGGGCGACATCCAGCCCGGCCCGGGTACGGAGGGGATCTCGGTCGGTGCCTACTACCTGCCCGGCCTGCTCGCCGCCGGCATGCTGCTCTCGGGCGTGCAGAACCTCGCGATCGACATCGCGATCGAGAAGGGCGACGGCACGCTGAAGCGGCTCGGCGGCACACCGCTCTCGCCCGTGTCGTACTTCATCGGCAAGTTCGGGCAGGTCTTCGTGACCGGCGTGCTGCAGGCCGCGCTGCTGCTCCTCGCCGCGGCCACGATCTTCGGTATCGCGCTGCCCACCGAGCCCGCGAAGTGGGCGACCTTCGCCTGGGTGTTCGTGCTCGGTGTCGCCACGTCGGCGTTCCTCGGCATCGCGCTCTCGTCGGTGCCGCGCTCGGGCAAGTCGGCGGCCGCGGTCGTGATCCCGATCCTGCTCGTGCTGCAGTTCATCTCGGGCGTCTACCTGCAGTTCTACGCGCTGCCCGAGTGGATGCAGAATGTGGCGAGCCTCTTCCCGCTGAAGTGGATGGCGCAGGGGATGCGCGCCGTGTTCCTGCCCGAGGACTTCGCGGTGCTCGAGCAGAACGGCGAGTGGGACCTCGGCTGGGTCGCGGTCGCGCTGCTCGCCTGGCTGGTGATCGGCCTCATCCTCAGCCGCCTGACCTTCCGGTGGATCCGGCGCGACGCGTGAGCGCTGCGCGGCACGAGACCCCTGTGGGAGCCTGAGTCCATGCAGAACGTGCGGTGGTGGGATGCCGCGGCGGTCGCGGTCGCGGTCGTGATCGCCGCGATCTCGCTGCTCGACCCGCCGTTCGGCGCCGACGACGTCGGGGTATGGGTGACTGCGGGGGTCTTCGTCGTCGTCCACTTCGCCTGGGGGCGCCGGTGCGTCCCGGTCACCGGCGTCCGCACGCACCTCGCGATCTCGCTCGCCTACGCCGTGCTCCTCGCGGTCGGCACCACGATCGAGCCGTCGTTCGCGATCCTGCAGGCGTTCCTGTACCCGTTCGTCTGGTCGACGTCGCCGAACACGCGCAGCGCGATCATCGCGAACCTCGCCATCGCGGTCGCGATCGTGGTCGGCTACGCGGTGCGGGAGTGGCCGGCCGGCCTCGTGGTCGGCGCCGTGGTCGCCGCCCTCTCGGTCGGATTCAGCATCGCCCTCGGGCTGTGGATCACGCGGATCGCGCAGTTCGGCGAGGAGCGGGCCCGCCTGCTCGCCGAGCTTCAGGCCGCGCAGGGCCAGCTCGCCGCGATGCACCGCGACGCGGGCGTCGCCGATGAGCGGGCCCGACTGGCCCGCGAGATCCACGACACCATTGCGCAGAGCCTCACCGGACTCGTGATGGTCGCACAGCGCACCGGGCGACGGCTCGTGGGCGTCGAGGGTGCGGACGCGGCATCCGCTCGAGCAGATCTCGAACTCATGGAGCAGATGGCCCGCGAGGCGCTCACCGAGGCGCGCGGGCTCGTCGCGTCGCTCGCGCCCGTCGACCCCGAGGCGGGGCTCGGTGAGGCGCTGCGACGGCTCGCGAGCTCGTTCGAACGCGAGACCGGCGTGCGGGTGACGGTGACGACGGATGCCTCGAGGCTCGACCGCGAACTCGAGGTCGTGCTGCTCCGCAGCGCGCAGGAGGCGCTCGCGAACGTCCGCAAGCACGCGAACGCGAGCGCGGCCGAGATCGTCGTCACGTCCGCCGGGACGCCGCCCGAGGTCGTGCTCGCGGTGCGCGACGACGGCGTCGGACCCGGTGACGCGGCGCCCGGCGAGAACGGCTTCGGGCTCGCCGGCATGCGCGACCGCGTCGCCCTCGTCGGGGGCCGCCTCGAGTTCGGCCCCGGTCACGGCGGCGGGACCGTGCTGCGCGTGGTCGTGCCGGAGGTGCGGGACGCCGTTCGACGGGATGAGCCGACGGGAGCGGAGACGTGAGCGGAGACGTACGCGCAGACGTGCGCGAGCCGATCCGCGTCGTCGTCGCCGACGACCACCCGATCGTCCGGTCGGGCATCGTCGGGCTGCTCGAGTCCGAGCCGGGGATCGAGGTCGTCGGCGAAGCCGTCGACGGCGCGGAGGCGGTCGCACTCGCGGCCGAGCTGCGGCCCGACCTCGTGCTCATGGACCTCCGGATGCCCGTGCTCGACGGCGCCGCCGCGACCGAGCGGATCCTGGCATCCGCCGGCGCCGCCGGCACGCGCGTGCTCGTGCTCACGACGTACGAGACCGACGACCACATCCTCGCCGCGATCGAGGCGGGCGCCAGCGGCTACCTGCTGAAGGCCGCGCCGCAGGAGGAGATCCTGGCCGGCATCCGCTCGGTCGCCGCGGGCGAGACGGTGCTCGCGCCGTCGATCGCGGCGAAGCTCGTCGCGCGCGTGCGCTCGGGGGCCGCGGCCGGCGCCGCCGCGACGGCCACCCCGTCGCTCTCGCCGCGCGAACTGGAGGTGCTCCGGCTCGTCGCCGACGGTCGGTCCAACCCCGAGATCGGCCGGATGCTGCACATCGGCGAGGCGACGGTGAAGACGCACCTCATCCACGTGTTCGAGAAGCTCGAGGTCGGCGACCGCACGCGCGCGGTGACCCGGGCGATGGAGCTCGGGCTGCTCTGAGCGCGTCTCCTCGCCCGGGGCCGCGGTCGCGCTACGGGAGCGTGATCCCTCCCCCGGTCAACGGGACGGCCTCGAAGCTCAGCGACCCGGGTACGGACCGCTTCGCGCTCGTGATCGACTGACCGTACGAGTCGGTCGGCCCGTCGACCGCGAGGACGCGGAACGTGAAGCCGCCGACTCCGTCGACATCTGCCTTGCCGGCGAACTCGATCGTGCGCGACCCGCCGGACCCCGAGACCGCGAACGCGGTGATCGAGGTCGACACCAGCGTGCGGACCACGGTCCCGTCAGGGGCCCGCTCGACGTACCGCCATGATCCGTCCGTGCCCTTGCGGCCGCTCGCGGCGATCGCGAAGGAGAACTCTCCCGTCCCCCCGCCGGGGAGCGCGATCGTGCCCGAGCCGGAGTTCGATCCGGTCGCGGCCGAGCCTCCCGACACGGTGAGCACCGCGGTCGAGCTGCCCTCGAACCATCCGCCGATCGAGACCTCGAGGTCGTACACGCCGACCGGAAGCCCTGCCGGGAGCGCGCAGGCGAGCTCCAGGGTTCCGGGGGCATTCCCGCGGGCCGCGGTCGTCTTCACGACCTGCGGGGCGCAGTTCGCCTCGACGCCGGTCGCGGCCGACCTCAGGCTCGCCGTGAGGTCGGCGGGCTCGACGAGGCCCAGGTCACCCCAACTGCGGTCGCCATCCTCGGTGATCTTCGCCGAGAACGCGATCTGCGGGGCCGATCCCGTGCCGTCGACCGGAACGACCCACGGAGTGGAGGACGCGATCTTCACGATGGCGATCTCCGGGTCGACGACGACCTCGACGGTGACGTCGGTGCACGCCCCGTGCGCGTCGCACGCGTGCAGGTCGACCGGGTAGATCCCCGGCTCTGCGGTGATCACGCCGCTGATGGTCGTCCGGCCGGCGTCACCGTTCGCCGTGAGCCCGGCAGGCAGGCCGTCCACCTCGAGCGTGACGCCGTCACTGCCGTCCTCGGGGTCGGTCGCGGAGACCACGAAGGACAGCGTGTCCGAGTAGGTCCCCGACACCGTCTCGGGTGCCGTCACGACCGGCGGGAAGTCGATCGTGATGACGAAGTCGAACGACGCGCTCGTGTCGTCGTCCGGTGCGACCCCGGGTCCGCTGTCGACCGCGACCGCGGTCACGTGCGCCACGCCGCCGTTCACCGGAGTGAACGTGAGCGTGCCGTCGGGCGCGACCGCCGGCTGACCGTCGACGGCGAACAACGACGGGTCGTCGACCTCGAGCTGGAACTCGATGGTCTGCGCCGCCTCGTCCGCCGGACCCGGTGACAGCTCCGTCGCCCAGTTCGGGATCGAGACCTCGAGCCCGTCCGGGATCGCCTCGACGTCGTCGCCGCCCGTGAAGGTCGGCTCGTCGTTCACCGGGACGACGGTCAGTCCGATCCGCCTGGTCGCGCTGAGCGGCGCAGCGCAGTCCGGCCCGGGCTCGCCGCATCCGTCCGGTTCTCCGCGATCGGTCACGCGATACCCGAACCCGTCCTCGCCGTTGACGTCGGGGGCGGGCGTGTAGGTGACGACCGAACCGTCGAGTTCGACCGAGCCGCTCGTCGGCGTGTCTCCCTCGCCGTCGAGCAGTTCGAAGAGCAGGTCCGCGTCGGCGGTCTGCGCGTCGTCGACGAACTCGGCGAGATCGATCTCGACCGGGGTGTCCTCACGCGTCTCCGCCGAGCCATCCGCCGCCGATGGCGCGTCGTTCACGTACGCCACGCTGGCGAGCGCGGTCTGCTCCGTGATTCCACCGTCGCCGTCGTCGACGACGACCGTGACCGTGCGATCTCCACCCGAGGCGTACACGTGGGTCGCCGCGAAGTACCCGCAGGATGGCACCGCGATGACGTTGGACGGACAGGTGAAGCCCTGCTGCGACGGAGTCGGGCACGTCGAGTCCGTCGCGCACTCGAGCCCGAGGACCGTGTCCTCGGAGCCGTCGCCCCAGTCGATCGTGATGGTGCCGACCTCGAGGCCCGGATCGATCACCTTGCCGCCGATGCGGAACGTGTCGCCCGGCTCACCGGTCAGGACGGAGAAGTTGCCGAGGCAGATGGAGCCCTGCGGCGCGCTGCAGTTCGAGGCGAGCGCGAGGGTCGGATCGGCGTTCGTCACCCGCGCGCTGGTCGATGCAGCACCGTTCGTGCCGTCGCCCTCGGTGATCGTCATCGAGACCGGGAAGTAGTCGCCGGCTCCGTCCGGATCGTCGCGATAGGTGTGCTCGAACTCGAAGTACAGCGGGCCGAGTCCGCAGTCGGTGCCGACGCACAGCCAGTCGGTCCATGTGGGTTCGAGCGTGAACGCGCAGTCCTCCCCCTCGCACGGGTACGAGCCGGTCGTCTGCGTGCCGTCGCCCCAGTCGACGACGAAGGTGCCGCTGTCGAACTCGACGTCGGTGACCGTGCCGCGGAGCTGCGCGGTCTCGCCCTCGACGAGGTCGCGATCGTCGTAGTCGCCCAGGCAGATGATGAGCGGGACGGACGAGTCGCAGTACGGCCGCAGGTAGAGCACCGGCGCGTCGTTGACCTCGGCCACGTCGATCGTCACGACGCCCTGGTCGCCGCCGGCCTCGTAAGTGAACGTGTCGGTCCCGGAGAAATCGGACTCGGGCTCGTAGCTGAACGAGCCGTCAGCGGCGAGGTGCACGGTTCCGTGTTCCGGCTCGACCGTGACGAGCGGGGTCCCGGTCGCGGCGGGCGGGTCGTCGTTCTCGAGTACGCCGGGGGCCGCGACCGCGAGCGTCTGGTCCTCGACGGCGGCGAACTCGTCGTCGACCGCGTCGTCGGACTCGACGGTCACCGTGATGCTCGCCTGCCCCGTCTGACCGAGGGCGTCAGCGATCTCATAATGGAACCGCGCCTCGCCGACGAACTCCGCGTCCGGCGTGTAGGTGACCGTGCCGTCGCCATTCACCGCCCAGTCGCCGTGCAGCGCCTGCTCGACCGCGACCGGATCGCACGGCGTCTGGCACGGAGCCTTCTCGAGCGATGCCGCGACGAGGTCGCCGTCGCCGTCGTAGTCGTTCGCCGCCGCGTCGATCGTGATGACGGTGTCCTCGGGGATGGTCGCACTGTCGTCGTTCGGCACCGGCGCGTCGGGCACCGGAGCGACGACGAGGAAGACCTCGACCGGCGTGGCCGGTCCGTCGATGGGGTTGTTGGCGACGTAGTAGATGAACCGGTCGATGCCGGCGAAGTCGGGATCAGGCACGTACGTGATGCTGTTCGTGATGTAGTTGAACGGCACGCCGGGAATGAATCCCGTCCACGGGATCTGGAGCTCGCCGTGCCGGGTGCGGACGACGTATTGGCCGTCGTAGAGTGCGCCGCCGACGTACGTGATGTAGGTGCCGTTGGGATCGTTGGCCAACAGGTCGCTCGCGGCGATCGTGATCGGCGTGTCCTCGATGACGTCGACGCTGTCCGGCGCGCCCTTCGGAACGTCGGGGGCGGGTGGGTCGACCACGTTGAGGGTCACCCTGGCGTAGTTGTCCGATTCCGGTCCGAGCGAGAGTTGAAGCCCGGTCGGCGAGAATCCCTGCGCTCGATAGGCGAAGCTGTCGGTGCCGCGGAAGCCAGCGGGGGGCGTGTACACGAACGAGCCGTTCGAGCTCACCTGGGTCAGCGTTCCGCCCTTGTCGGTGGGATACGAGGTGAAGCTGCCCACCTCTCGCTGGTAGAAGACGACCGGGAACCTCGTCGAGACGGTCTTCACGACCGAGTTGCGGTCGGCGAGCACATCGTTGTCCAGCACACCGCACGTGAAGCCGCACACGAACTTGCCAACCTCGAGAGGCGTGTCGACGTAGGCGGTGTAGGTGTCGTTCTGGGCACGGATCTGGTCGACCGCAGGGATGTGCACGGTCGCGACGTTCGAGCACGGGCTACCTTCCGTCGCCCACGCGTACACGTACTGGAAGCTGTCCGCACCGAAGTAGCCGTCCTGCGGGACGTATCGGAACGTCCCGTCCGACCTGAGTTCGAAGGTCTTGGCGTGGTCCGGAGCGGACCACAGGATCGCGCGGTAATTCGAGGACGAGAGGGGGGTCCGCTTGTCGAAGAACTCGGTGTAGTCGTTCCCGAGGACGCCGCGGTCGAAGAAGGTGAAATCGATCGAGGTGTAGAGCGGACCCGGGACGAGACCGCCGCGGGCGAGCGCGTCGCGGTCGTAGACGTCGTCGGTCGCCCCGATGTCGGTGTTGAGAAGCCATCCGTCGACCCCTCCGAGGTAGCACTCGACCGATGGATTCGGCAGGTGCGTCGCGGATGCCGGTGGCGGCGGAGCGGCGAGCGCGGCCACGACGAGCGAGGTCGCGGCGAGCACCGTCGAGACGGCGAGCGCGAGCAGACGGCGGTGGAGCGGGAACATCGTCGACCCCTATCTCCGGGTGATCCGCGACGGCCCTCGCGCACCCGCTGTCTGGAATATAGTGACGGTTCCTCCGCTTCCGGTACTCCCCCGTTCGGGGACTTCGTGCGACGATCGGCCGGTGCGCCGCGGCGCGCATCCGTACGATTCGCGCGCACGTACGCTGGGCCGGTGGGATCTTCCGGACGAACGCCGCGCGCACTCCGCGGTGCGCCCGGGAGCGCACCGCCTCCGCCCGGCGCCGACCGCACGCTTCCCGCCTCACCCGACGGCGAGGGCGTGTTCGTCGCCGTCAACCGCTCGTCGGGCACGAGCGTGGTGCGCGCCGACCCGGTGACCGTGCTGCGCGCTCGGTTGCCGCGCGCCGAAGTCCACCTGCTCGAGCCGGGCGAGGATCCGGCCGCGGCCGTCGCCGACGCGCTCCAACGGCCCGAACCGCCGCGCATCGTCGGCATCTGTGGCGGCGACGGCTCGGTGGCCGCGGTCGCGCACGTGGCCCGCGGAGCGGGCGTGCCGCTCCTCGTCGTGCCGGGCGGCACGTTCAACCACTTCGCTCGCACCGCGGGCGTCGCTTCCGTCGACGACGCGGTCGACGCCCTGCAGGCCGGCGAGGGCGTCCGGGCGGATGTCGCCGAGCTCGCCTTCGGCGACGCCGCCCCGATCACCGTCATGAACTCCGCGTCCGTCGGCGTCTACCCCGACGTCATCGCGCTGCGCGAGCGGGTGCGTCCGAAGCTCGGGAAGTGGCTCGCGGGCGTCTTCGCGGCGGAGCGGGTCCTTCGACGATCCGACCCGGTCGCGGTCGTCGTCGGCGGGCGCCGCGCGGAGGTATGGGCGCTCTTCGTCGGCGTCGGCCGCAATGACCGAGGCATCCACGCGCCGCTGCAGCGTCGGGAGCTCGACGACGGCGTGCTCGACGTGCGGATCCTGCACCGCGGCTCGCGCACCGGCGCGATCGCCGCGCTCGCCTTCGGCCAGCGCACGGCGGCCGTGCTGCGCGCCCTGAGACTCGTCCCCGAGCGCGTCGAGGCCTTCACCGCGACCGACATCGTGATCGACGTCCGGCCGAGGAACGGGCAGCCGCCCGGGTTCGTGCACGACGGCGAGGTCGCGTTCGACGCGCCGGTCGCGGCATCCGCCGACCTCTCGGCCCCCGGCTACCGCACGCGCATCCGGGTCGTGCCCGGTGCGCTCGACGTCTACCGACCGGCGGTGCGGCCGGGCGCACCCCGCTGAGCGTCGCTCAGAGTTCGACGCCCACCAGCACGGGCTCGGGGTGGAGCATGATCCCGAACTCGGCCTGCACGCGGCCCTGCACGAAGCGCGCCAGTTGCGCGAGTTCCTCGCCGCTCGCCCCGCCCCGGTTCGTCAGTGCGAGCGTGTGCTTCGACGAGATCGCCGCGCGCGAACCCGGCAGGGCGAAGCCGCGACGGATGCCGCTGTGCTCGATGAGCCACGCGGCGGACAGCTTGACCAACGGCTCGGACGGCTCCGCGTGCGCGCGCGTCTCGGCCGCTTCGACCTCGGCCTGGTGTGCGAGGAACGCGTCGAGCGGCGAGGCCGCCTCGAGCTCGGCGAGCGGCACGACCTCGTCGGGCTCCTCGGGCTCGACGTACCAGCGCGGGGCGTCGCCGGGCAGCGTCCGCGCGACGTGCTCCGAGACGATCGGGTTCGTGAAGAACGACCCGGCGCTCACCGAGTCGGGGTCGTCGGGGTCGAGCACCATGCCCTTGCCCGAGCGGAGCGCGAGGACCGCCTCGCGTACGTCGGCGATCGGCACGCGGTCGCCGAGCTGCACACCGAGCGCGCCCGCGAGTTGCGCGTACGCGACGGGCGTGCCGAGCGCCTGGCCGAGCACCTCGCGCTCGGCCGTCGTGTCGTGGAGCGCGAGCTCGATGGAGAGGACGACGCCGGCCAGCCCCTGCTTGAGCACCGAGGTGCGGTAGCCGAGCTCGAGCTCGTCGGCCGAGATTCGGCGCGGCCGATCGGCGCCCTCGTCGAGGAACTCGATCGCGACGAGCACGTCGGAGAGCTCCTGGCCGTAGGCGCCGATGTTCTGCACCGGCGCAGCGCCGACCGAGCCGGGGATGCCGCTCAGGGCCTCGAGCCCCGAGAAGCCGCGCTCGACCGCGAAGGCCACCAGCTCGTCCCAGACCTCGCCGGCCTGCACGCGCAGGTGCACGCTGCCGGCCGCCGCGCCGGGCAGCACCTCGATGCCCTTCGTGGCGATCCGGATCACGGTGCCGTCGAACCCGTCGTCGCCGACGAGCAGGTTGGAGCCGCCGCCGAGGACCATCCATCGCCCACCCGACGCGTCGGCGTCGCGCACGAGATCGACGAGTTCCTGCTGCATCGTTGCCGTGACGAGCCGGTCGATCGGCCCGCCGACGCGCAGCGTCGTGAGCTCGGCGAAGGAGACGTCGTGCCGCTCGCTCATGTCAGGCGAGCACCACCCGCACCTGGGCCTTGCCGAGCACGGTCGCGCCCTCGAAGCTCACGGTGAGGTCGACGCGCACGGCGCGCGCCTCGGCGTCGAGCTGGCCGACCTTGGCCGACACCGAGACATCCGCCCCCGCCTCGGGGTCGACGACGACCGGTCGCGTGAAGCGCACCTGGTAGTCGGCGACGCGCCCCGGGTCGCCCGCCCAGTCGACCACCGGCTGCACCGCGAGGCCCATGGTGAGCATGCCGTGCGCGAGCACGCCGGGCAGGCCCACCGAGGCGGCGACGTCGTCGCGGTAGTGGATCGGGTTGAAGTCGCCCGACGCGCCCGCGTAGCGGACGAGCGAGTCGCGGGTCAGGTGGAAGGTCCGCTCGGCGACCACGTCGCCGACGGCGAGCGCGTCGAAGTCGGGGGTCGCGGGGGCGGCGAAGGTGTCGGGCATCAGTCGTCTCCTCGCACGACGAGGGTGGAGGTCGCGGTGACGACGTGCGCGCCGTCGGCGTCGGTGATCACGGATTCGGCGGTGACCATCGAGTGCGCGCCGAGGGTCTTCACGCTCGACACCGTGAGCTGCGCGGTGAGCTCGTCGCCCGCCACGATCGGCCGGGTCGACGTGAACCGCTGGTCGCCGTGCACGACCCGCGAGAAGTCGATGCCCGCGTCGGGCTCGGCGAGCAGCTGCGCGAGCGTGTGCTCCTGCACGACGACCGCGAACGTCGGCGGCGCGACGATGTCGGCGTGGCCCGCGGCGCGCGCGGCCTCGACGTCGTGGTTGATCGGGTTCGTCGCGAACACGGCGCGCGCGAACTCGCGCACCTTCTCGCGTCCGACGAGGTACGGCGCGGTCGGCGCGAACTCGCGCCCCTGCAGCTCGGGGTTCACTGGCACCGTGACAGTCTACGCAGCGCGTCCGGCGCTGCCTTCGGCGCCTGCTCCGCTCGCGCCCGTCCGCCGCTCGACGTGCGGGCTCGCCCTGCCCTCGCCCCCTCGCCCTGCGCCCTTCGCCCCTCGGCCCTCGGCGTCGGCCACGCCCCTCGGGCCTCGCCCCTCACCTCGGCCCTCGGCCCTCGCCCCTCACCTCGGCCCTCGACCCTCGACCCTCGACCCTCGAGGAGATGCCATGTGCACCGTTCAGGGGCCGCAACGGTGCAGATGGCATCTCCTCGATGTGGCACCGAGGCGACGGCGAGCCGGTCCGGGCGAACGCGAGCCGGTCCGGGCGACCGGATGCCGCGGGGCGGGCGCCGCGCGCGGCGCTCAGCGCTTGCCGCCGCCGAGCAGCCCGCCGAGCAGGTCGCCGAGCCCGCCGAGGCCGCCGGGCGAGCCGCCCGAGGAAGCCCCGCCGCCGAGGAGTCCGCCGAGCAGGTCGCCGATGCCGCCGCCGCCGCCCGTCGACGTGTCCGGCGACGCCCCCTGCTGGCGCTTGGTGAACTGCGACGCGAGGAAGCTCAGCACGATCGGCGCGAGGATCGGCAGCAGCTTCTGGATGAGCCCCGGCTCGGCCTTCCCTTCGGTCGCGCCGAGCTGCTGCACGACCTGGTCGGTGTTCGCGCCGAAGACGTTGTGCACGATCTTCTCGCCGTCGCCCTCGTCGACCTCGTCGAGATCCACTCCGCCCTCGAACAGCTGGGGCGGATGGTGCTGCACGGCGCGCTCGAGCGAGGCCGCGCCCGCGGCATCCTGCGCATTCGCCCCCATGCCGCCGAGCAGCGCCGGCAGCGCCTGGTCGACGGCCGCCCGCGCGGTGGCCTCGTCGACGCCGAGCCGCGAGGCGAGGTCGGCGATCGGGATGTTGGCGATGATGTCGTCGTACGAGGCCACGGCCCGTCCTTCCCCCTGTCGCCCGCCGTCGGGCGCCCACGCTCACGCTATCCGCCGCCGCCCGCACGCGGAACCCCGGCCCGCGCGAGCGCGCGCGTCCGTCGCACGTCGAGGGGACATCGACCGAGCCGTCGCGTGAGGCGCCTGTGCGGCCTTGCGGCGCCCGCTGGCCACCGCGTCGCGGCGCCGCGCCCGCGGCACCCACGAAATTCGCAGGAGAATCCGCCCGATGGGCGCCCCACAGGGCGTCACGAGCGGATTCTCCTGCGAATTGATTCGCGCACGCCCGAACGACCGAACCGCCCCGCCGGGTGTCGCCGGCGGGGCGGTTCGCGTTCACGTGCAGGGCCGGCACGGTGAGGACACCGGCCCTGCACGGGCTCAGTCGGCGGACGCCCGCGAGAGGATCTCGCCGCGGAAGAACGCCGGACGCTTGATCGCCTGCCAGATCATGATGACGACGCCCGTGAGCAGCACCACCATGCCGAGGATGAACACGAGGCCGACGCCGCCGATGTTCGAGCCGCTGCCGTAGTCGGGGTCCATGCTGTCGACGAGGGTCGTCACGAACAGCACCGACAGGATGACGCCGCCCACGAGCGGGAACAGCAGCGTGAAGAAGAACTCGCGCACCGAACGGAACCAGGTCTTCCGGAAGAACCACACCGCGGCGAACGCGGTGATGCCGTAGTAGAAGCAGATCATCATGCCGAGCGCGGTGATCGTGTCCCACAGCACGTTCTCGCTCACGAAGCGCATGACCGCGTAGAAGACGGATGCCACGACCGCCGAGACGATCGTCGCGTACCCGGGCGTGAAGAAGCGCGGGCTGACCTGCGCGAACTTCGGCGGGAGGGCGCCGTAGTGACCCATCGCGAGGAGCGTGCGCGCGGGCGACACGAAGGTCGACTGCAGCGACGACGCCGACGACGTGAGCACCGCGAGCGACACGAGCACCGCGAGCGGGCCGAGCACCGGGCCGGCGAGCGCGAAGAACACGTTGTCCTGGATGTCCGGGTTGCCGAGGCCGAACTCGCCCGTGCCGACGCCCGCGAACGAGATGAGCGAGACCGAGATGAGCAGGTACAGGGTGACGATGATGAGCACCGACAGGGTCGCCGCGCGACCCGGGGTCTTCTCGGCGCCCTTGGTCTCCTCGTTCATCGTGAGGGTGACGTCCCAACCCCAGAAGATGAAGATCGACAGCGACAGGCCCGCCGCGAGCGCGCTGAAGTCGCTCACCGCGAACGGGTTGAACCAGCTCAGCTCGATCGGCGTCGCGTCGAACGCGTTGCCGTTCGCCACCTCGACGAGCGCGGCGACCGAGAACAGCACGAGCACGGCCACCTGGAAGCCGACGAGCCAGTACTGCAGCTTCTGCGTGGTGCGCATGTCGCGGTACGAGATCATCGTCGCGCCGAGCATGAACAGCAGGCAGACGACGACGTTCACGAACGGGTTCGCCGCGATGTCGGCGATCTCGGGGTTGCCGACGACCTGCGAGATGAGCAGGAAGAGGAAGTCCACCGCGATGCCGGCGAGGTTCGAGAGCACGAGGATCGTCGCCGCGACGAGGCCCCAGCCCGCCATCCAGCCGATCCACGGGCCGAAGGCCCGCGTCGCCCAGGTGAACGACGTGCCCGAGTCGGGCATGCGGCGGTTGAGCTCGCGGTAGCCGAACGCGACGAGCAGCATCGGGATGAACCCGAGCAGGATGATCGCCGGCACCTGCGTGCCGACCTCGGAGACGGTCGGCCCGAGCGCGGCCGTCAGCGTGTACGCGGGCGCGATGCACGAGATGCCGATGACGATCGCGCCGATGAGGCCGACGGATCCGGCCGAGAGGCCCTTCTTGGTGATGCCGTGCTCGGACGAGTCGACCGCGCGGGTCGCCTCGGTGAGCGGGGCCTGGTCAGAGGAGTGGTGCGACATTGCAGCGTCTTTCAGGAGCGGGTGGTGCGCGGCACCACGATCATCGGTGCCGGGAGCTCGCGCAGCATCTTCGCCGCGGTCGAACCCAGGAACAGGTGGCGCGGCGCCGCGAGGCGGCTCGAGCCGACGAGCACGAGCTCGCCCTGGTGCCAGTCGAGCGCGCGGACCGCGTGCTCGATGGTCTCGCCCGTCGCGGTCTCGACGGTCGCCTCGATGCCGTCGGGAAGCGCCTGTCGGGCCTCGTCGAGCACCTCCTCGGCGTGCACCGAGCTCGTGAGCGCGGCGAGGTCGGCGTCGAGGCCGGCGGGAAGGTCGATGGGTACGAGCGAGAGCAGGCGCAGCGGCGCGTGCGTCGCGCGTGCGAGGCGGATGGCCGCCTCGAGGAGGGCGTCGGCGCCCGGTCGGGTGCCGACCGCGGCCGTCACCCGCGTGATGCCCTGCGACGTGGGCACCTCGCGCGACCCCGACGGGGCGAGGAGGACCGGCACGTCGGAGGAGTGCAGCAGCTCGTTCGCGACCGAGCCGATGCGCGACCGGCCGAGGAGGCCGCCGCGCGCGGTGCCGATCACGATGAGCCGCGCGTCGAACTCGTGCGCGGCCTCGATGAGGCCCTCGGCGAACGACTCGGCGTAGCGGAGGTGGAGCTTCGACGCGACATCCGCCCCGAGGTGCCTGGACGCCTCTTCGAGCCACTCGCGCGACTGCGCGCGCAGGTGCCGCTCGTAGCCGGCGTCGGCGGGCACGCTGGAGTTGCCGACCTCGGACGGCAGGATCATGACGACCTCGAGGGGCGCATCGGCTGCGGCCGCGAGACGGCTCGCGACGGCGAGCGCGTCGGCGCCGGCGGCGTTCGCGGTGTACCCGACGAGGATGGCGGTGGCGGTCACGCGAGGGCCTCGCGGACCTCGTGCGCCCCGAGCGCCTCGAGCGCCTGCGCGGCGACGAGCCGGCCCATCCGGATGGCGCCGTCGACGTGCTGGTAGCCCTTGCCGGCCATGTCGGAGCAGGCGAAGCGGATCGGGCCGACGGGCGTGCGCAGGTCGGCGCCGTAGCGCGCGAGGCCGCCCATGTCGAAGCTCGCGGCGTACGCGCCGCGCGTCCACTCCTCCGAGCCCCAGTCGGACTCGTAGTACACGACCGGGTGCTTCGCCTGCTCGCCGTAGTAGTGCGAGAGCGACTCGAGGATGCGCTCCTTGCGCTCCTCCGCGCTGAGCCGGAAGACCTCGTCGGCCGCCTCGTCGGACACGAAGCCGACGAGCGTGCCGCGGGTGTCGCCGTGGTTGGTGTTGTCGTACGCCTCGTGCGAGAGCTCGTAGGGGCTGAACGCGGTGCCCGACAGGCCCTGCTCGCGCCAGAACGGGGTCTCGTAGACGGCGTGCACCTTGATGACGAAGCCCATCGAGACGTGCTGGTGCATCTGGTGCTGGAGGCGCGGCAGCGGCGGCTCGTACGAGATGCGGTCGTAGAGGATCGGTGCGAGCGCGAGCACGACCTGCTTCGCGTGCACCTCGAACCCGTCGCTGATCACCGTGACGCCGGCATCCGGCGCGTCGGGGTTCCAGCGGATGGTGCGCACCGGCTGGTTCAGCTTCACGGCGTCGCCGAGACGCTCGGCGAGGCGCAGCGGCACCTGCTGGAGGCCGCCGACCACGCGCTTGTCGAGGATGAAGTCGGCGTCGACGAGGTTCGAGAACGAGCCCGCGGATGCCGCCATGAGGAGCGCCTGCAGCGCCGAGAACGCGTGGGTGGGCTTGGTGAGCATCGCACCGGCGATGAACATGCCGATGTTGAGCTTCGCCTCCTCGTCGTCGGTCTGCGTGCCGAGCCACTCGGCGAACGAGATCTCGTCGAGCTCCTTCGCACGCGGGTGCGCCCACGGCGCCTCGGGGTCGATCTCGGCGACGAGCTGGTCGAGCTTCTCGATGAGGCCGACGATCTCGCCCTCGGTCTGCGCCGGCACCGGGAAGATCTCGCCCTCGAAGAGGCGGCGCTCGCCGTCCTCCGCGATGTAGACGTTCCTGCCCTCGCGGTAGCGCTCGTAGGTCTCGAGCCCGAGCTCGTCGAGCGTCTCGATGAGCGCGTCCTGGTCGGGCGAGACCCACTGGCCGCCGATCTCGAGCATCGCGCCGTCGATGTCGCCGGTCCAGAGTCGGCCGCCGACGCGGTCGCGGGCCTCGAGGACGACGACGTCGCGCCCGGCCTTCACGAGTTCGGTCGCGGCCGTGAGGCCGGAGGCGCCTGCGCCGACGATGACGACGTCGGTCTCGATGCGTTCCATGGGTTCGTGCTTTCTGTGCTGCGTGCGTTGCGTATGTGCTGCTTTTCTCAGGAGTTTTTCGGCGTGTCACCGAGAAGCGCGGCGTTTCTTCCTGAGAAACGGCCCGATCGGGCCGGTGTTCCTGAGAAAAGCAAACCCAGAGCGGATGCCGCGGGGCGCGGCGCGTGCGTGCGGCGCGAGCCGCGGCATCCGATCGACCCGGTCGAACCGGGCCGGTCCCGGTCAGGCCGGGATCAGGGTGTACTTCGTGTCGAGGAACTCGTGGATGCCCTCGAAGCCGCCCTCGCGGCCGATGCCCGACTGCTTGACGCCGCCGAAGGGCGCCGCCGCGTTCGAGACGAGGCCCGTGTTCAGGCCCATCATGCCGGTGTCGAGGCGGTCGATCATGCGGTGGCCGCGGGCGAGGTCCTGCGTGAACACGTAGGAGATGAGGCCGTACTCCGTCGAGTTGGCGAGGCGCACGGCCTCGTCCTCGTCGGCGAACGTGGTGATGCCGAGCACCGGTCCGAAGATCTCCTCCCGGAGCAGGCGCGCGTCGGCCGACACGTCGCCGAGCACGGTCGGCGCGTAGAACGAGCCGGTGCCGTCGATCGCCGAACCGCCGGCGAGCACCGTCGCGCCCTTCGAGACGGCGTCGGTGACGAGCTCGTGCGTCGACGCGACCGCGTCGTCGTCGATGAGCGGCCCGATGTGCACGTCGTCCTCGGTGCCGCGCCCCACGTTCATGCCCGAGACGCGCTCGGTCACGCGGCGCGCGAACTCGGCCGCGACCGACTCGTGCACGATGAAGCGGTTCGCCGCGGTGCACGCCTGGCCGATGTTGCGGAACTTCGCGACCATCGCGCCCTCGACCGCCTTGTCCAGGTCGGCGTCCTCGAAGACGACGAACGGCGCGTTGCCGCCGAGCTCCATCGAGGTGCGGAGGATGCCCTGCGCAGACTGCTCGATGAGCTTGCGGCCGACCTCGGTCGAGCCGGTGAACGAGAGCTTGCGCAGGCGCGGGTCGGCGATGATCGGGGCCGAGACCTTCGACGAGCTCGTGGTGGTGACCACGTTCACGACGCCCTTCGGCAGCCCGACCTCCTCGAGCAGCTGCACGAACGCGATGGTCGTCAGCGGCGTGAGGGCGGCGGGCTTCACGACCACGGTGCAGCCCGCGGCGAGTGCCGGCGCGATCTTGCGGGTCGCCATCGCGAGCGGGAAGTTCCACGGCGTGATGAAGTACGACGGGCCGACGGGGCGCTGCGCGACCACGATGCGGCCGGTGCCCTCGGGGTTCCAGCCGTAGCGGCCGGTGATGCGCACGGCCTCCTCGCTGAACCAGCGGAGGAACTCGCCGCCGTACTTGACCTCGCCGCGCGCCTCGGCGAGCGGCTTGCCCATCTCGAGCGTCATGAGCAGTGCGAAGTCGTCGGCCCGCTCCATGAGCGTGTCGAAGGCGCGGCGGAGGATCTCGCCGCGCTCGCGCGGCGCCGTCGCGGCCCACGCGTCCTGCGCGGCGACGGCCGCGTCGAGGGCGCGGATGCCGTCGTCGGCCGACGCGTCGGCGATGGTCTTGATCACGTCGCCCGTGGCGGGGTCGCGGACCTCGAAGGTCTTCCCGCCCTCGGCGGCGACCCACTCCCCGCCGATGAAGAGGCCGTCGGCGACCTGGTCGAGGAGTGCGGATTCCTGCGTTGCAGTGGTCATGCTCGGGATGTCCGTTTCGTTCGGTGTGCGGTGGTTCCGCGCGATCACGGGTAGAGGCCGCGGAGGCGGTGCGCCTCGGCGACGCGCTCGACGGCCAGCGCCGTGGCGGCGGTGCGGAGCGAGAGGTCGCGGGCCTCGGCGTAGCCGAGGACGTGACGCCAGGCGTTCAGCATCCGCTCCTCCAGTCTGCTCTCGACTTCGTCGACCCGCCACCAGTACGCCTGGTTGGCCTGGACCCACTCGAAGTACGAGACGATGACACCGCCCGCGTTGGCGAGGATGTCGGGGACGACGAGCACGCCGCGCTCCCGGAGGATGGCGTCGGCGGCGGGGGTCGTGGGGCCGTTGGCGCCCTCGACGACGACCTTCGCGAGCACGTCTGCGGCGTTGCCGCCGTGCAGCACGCCCTCGACGGCGGCCGGCACGAGCAGGTCGACGTCCTGCGTCAGCACCGCGTCGCGGTCGAGCTCGTCGGCGCCGGCGAAGCCGACGACCGAGCCGGTGGCGCGCACGTGGTCGGAGAGCGCCTCGATGTCGAGGCCCGCGTCGTTGCGCACCGCGCCGTACTGGTCGCTGACCGCGGTGACTCGCACGCCGCCCTCGGCGAGGAACCGCGCGGCATCCGCACCGACCTTGCCGAAGCCCTGCACGGCCGCGGTCGCGCGACCGGGCTCGATGCCGGCGTGCCGCAGCGCGGCGAGCGCGATGTGCGTCACGCCACGCGACGTCGCCGATGCGCGGCCGAGCGACCCGCCGAGCGCGATGGGCTTGCCCGTCACGATGCCGGGCACCGTGTACCCGGAGTTCACCGAGTAGGTGTCCATCATCCAGGCCATGGTGCGCTCGTCGGTCCCGATGTCGGGCGCGGGGATGTCGCGTTCCGGGCCGATGATCGGGAGGATCTCGCTCGTGTACCGGCGCGTGACGCGCTCGAGCTCGGCGACGGAGTGGTCGCGCGGGTCGATCGCGATGCCGCCCTTCGCGCCGCCGTACGGCACGTCGAGCAGGGCGCACTTCCAGGTCATCCACATCGCGAGCGCGCGCACCTCGTCGAGGTTCACGTTGGGCGCGTAGCGGAGGCCGCCCTTGGCGGGGCCGCGGCTGAAGTTGTGCTGCACGCGGTAGCCGAGGTACACCTCGGTCTCGCCGGAGTCGCGGCGCAGCGGCACGGCGACGGCCATCTCGCGACGCGGGGTCGCCAGCATGCGGTGGAGGCCCTCGCCGTAGCCGAGCAGCTCGATCGCCTCGGCCAGCTGGGCGCGGGCGTCGACGAGCGGGGTGGGCTCGGCATCGGCGACGGATGCCGCGTGCGCGACGGATGCCGCGTCCGCGACGATCAGGGGCGACGTCGTCGTCGCCGTCACGGGGTTCATGCGCTGCGCAGCCCTTCCGCGACGACCTCGAGGCCCTCGACGAGCAGCTCGTCCGAGATGGTGAGCGGCGGGAGGAAGCGGATGACGTTGCCGTAGGTGCCGCACGTGAGCACCAGCACGCCATTGGCGTGGGCGTACGCGGCGACCTTCGCGGTGAGCGCCGCGTCGGGTGCGCCGGTGGCGGGGTCGACGAGCTCGACGGCGACCATGCCGCCGCGGCCGCGGACGTCGCCGATGCGCGGGTCGGCGGTGCGGAGCGCATTCAGGCGGCCGATGAGCACCGAGCCGATCTGCTTGGCGCGCTCGATGAGGGCGTCCTCCTCGTAGGACTCGAGCGCGGCGAGCGCGGCGGCGCACGCGAGCGGGCTGCCCGCGTAGGTGCCGCCGAGGCCGCCGGCCATGGCGGAGTCCATGATGTCGGCGCGGCCCGTCACGGCCGAGAGCGGCAGGCCGCCGGCGATGCCCTTCGCGGTGACGATGACGTCGGGCACGATGCCCTCGTGCTCGCTGGCGAACCAGGCGCCGGTGCGGGCGAAGCCGGTCTGCACCTCGTCGGCGATGAAGACGACGTCGTTCGCGTTCGCCCACTCGACGAGCGCCGGCAGGAAGCCGGGTGCGGGAACGATGAAGCCGCCCTCGCCCTGGATGGGTTCGATGATGATCGCGGCGAGGTTCTCGGCGCCGATCTGCTTCTCGATCTGCGTGATGGCGCGGGCCGCGGCCTCGGCGCCGGACAGGCCGCCGTCGCGGAAGGGGTAGCTGAGCGGGGCGCGGTACACCTCGGGCGCGAACGGGCCGAAGCCGTTCTTGTAGGGGATGTTCTTCGCCGTGAGCCCCATCGTGAGGTTCGTGCGGCCGTGGTAGGCGTGGTCGAACGCGACGACGGCCATCTTTTTCGTGTGGTGGCGGGCGACCTTGATCGCGTTCTCGACGGCTTCGGCGCCGGAGTTGAAGAGCGCCGTGCGCTTCTCGTGGTCGCCGGGGGTGAGCTCGTTGAGCTTCTCGGCGACGGCGACGTACCCCTCGTACGGCGCGACGGTGAAGCACGTGTGGGTGAACGCGTCGAGCTGGGCCTTCACCGCGTCGACGACGCGCGGGTTCGAGTTGCCGACGCCCGTCACGGCGATGCCGGAGCCGAGGTCGATGATCGAGTTGCCGTCGGCGTCGACGATGACGCCGCCGCCGGCCGCGACGACCGACACGGGGATGGTGTGCCCGACGCCCTTCGCGACGGCCTGCGCCTTGCGGGCGATGAGCTCCTGCGAGCGCGGGCCCGGGATGCTGGTGACGAGGCGGCGCTCCTGCGGGAGGGCGGGGCCGCCGACGGTGGTGGCCGTGGGTTCGACGATGGTCATGGGGTGCTCCGATGCGGTGACGACGGTGGCGATGTCGGGCAATGGTAGGCAGCCCGAAACGGATGCCACCCCCTCCCGGATGTACATCGGGAGGGGGTGGACGTGCCATGCCGTACAAATCGGCCCTGGCGGCGGGTTCAGCGGCGCGACAACTCCCGCAGCTCCTGCACCGCAACGGAACGCGTGTCCGGGGCATCCGTCGGCTCGACGACCGTCGTGGCGCCGAGCGCATCGGACGGCACCTCGACGACGCGCACCCGGCGCGACGCGCGCCCGATGGCGCGGAGCGACACGAGCCACTGCAGTCCGTAGCCGATCGCGAACACCAGGACCGTGAAGATGAGGGCCATGGCCGCGCCCTGGTCGGGCGCGTAGAGCTGTGCCGAGCGCGGGTTGATCATCGCGTACATGTAGACGGAGAGCGGACGGGACTCGGGCGTGGCGAGGAACGCCGGGAGCGTGAACTCGTTCGTGCCGAGGATGAACATCTGGATCCACACCGCGAAGACGGTGGGGGCGAGCAGTGGCGCGACGATGCGCCGGAACCCCTCGAGCCGGCTCGCGCCGCTGATCACCGCCGCCTCCTCGAGCTCCTTCCGGATCTGCAGGGTCGCGCTGAACCCGGCGCGGTAGGCGATCGACACGCGGTACGAGTAGGCGATCACGAGGGCCGCGATCGTGCCGGCGAGCGGGATCACCGGGTTGATCACCATGAACGTCAGGAACATCGCGAAGCCGGCGATGACCGCGGGGATGGCGACGCTCGAGGAGGCGAAGAGGTCCATGCTCCTCGTCCAGCCGTTGGCCCGGCTCCGCGCGATCCCGTAGGCGAGCACGGTCGCCGCGCCGCACGCGATCGTGGCGCTGCCGCCGGCGATGACGAGCGTGCGACCGAGCGACGCCCAGAACTCGCCGTCGGCGAGCACCTCGCCGAACGCGCCGAACTGCGTCTGCGTGCGGAGCGCGTCGAGCGAGAACGCCAGCGGGTACGGCGTGATGGCCGACCAGAACAGGGCGAAGAGCGGGAGGACGGCCGTCAGCATCGTGAAGACGAGGATGGCGAGCAGCACGGGGATGCGCCATCCGCCCAGCTTCATCGTGGTGGGCCGGAAGCCCTTCCCGGAGATCGACGCCCGCCGCTCCGCGTCGCGCGTCGCGCGGAGGTAGATCACGAAGGCGATGGTCGTGATCACCAGGAACACGCAGCCCCACGCGGCGGCCAGGCCGTACTGCGGCAGTTCGCCCGCGCCGGCGCTGATCAGCGTCCAGAGCTTCAGGGCGAAGATCGACTTGCCGGACTCCTGCCCGAACAACAGGGGCACCTCGAGGCTGCCGAGGCCGAGGATGAACGTCAGCACGGTCACGCCGAGCAGGCCCGGCCAGAGCATCGGCAGCGTGACCCGGCGCAGGGTCTGCCCCCAGCTCGCGCCGGACACCCGCGCGGACTCCTCGAGCGACCCGTCCATGCCCGTGAGGATCGGCACGATCATCAGGTACGGGAACGTGACGTTCGTGAGCGACTGGATGACGATCATCGTCGAGAACGAGTACGGGTCGATCGTGACGTCGGCCATGCCGGGCACGAGGTGGATCAGCTGGTTCAGCACGCCCGATTCGGGCGAGAGCATCAGCAGGTAGGCCTGCGCCTTGACGATCGGCGGCACGATGAACGGCACGATGACCAGCAGCGAGATCACCCGTCGGAACGGCGCGTCGGTCCGCACGGTCACCCACGCCAGCCCGAACGCCATGAGCAGCGACAGCACGGTCGAGCCGCCCACGAAGGCCGCGGTCGCACCGAGCACCGCCCAGAAGTCCTCGCGCAGTCCCCACAGCGTCGCGAAGTTGTCGACCGACCAGCGTGCCGACGAGACGCCGAACGGGAGGAACGGACCACGGAAGGCCGTGATGACCTGCACCGCCAGCGGGATGGCGAGCAGCAGGAAGATCACCGTTCCGGCGACGACCGTCGCCACCGTCATCGTGGTCGGCCTGGTCCGCCCGGCCCTCGTGGCCCGTTCCTCCGTGGACATGGTTATCCGTTCAGTGCCGCGTCGGCGGCGTTCGTGAGGGCGATCCACTCGTCGCGGGTCGCCTCGGTCTCGGTCTCGGCGCCGTTCTCGATGCTCTGCAGCAGCGCGTCGGCGTTGGTCTTCATGAGGCCGGTCGCCTGCTCGAACAGCGACGACGGCAGGCCCGGGTAGGGCACCTGGGTCGTGGCGAACCGCTCGTCGGTCATGCGCAGCTCGAGCCACGTCGGGTCGTACGCGTTCCAGAGGGCCCAGAGCATGGCACCCGGCTTGTTGGCGGCGTCGACGTTCACGCCGGAGAACTGGGCGAAGACGCCGGAGTGATCGAACGGCTGGGCCGCGAGGCTCGGGTTCGGGTTGAAGAGCGTCTGGTTCAGGGCGATCGGCACGTCGCCGCTCGAGAGGGGCGAGTTCTGGTCCTCGAGCACCTGGAGCGTGCCCGACGACTTCAGCTCGCCGATGAGCTCGACCATGGCGTCCTCGCCCTCGGCCATGCCGTACCCGGAGAACACGATGGGGTTGTAGTTCGCGATCGAGACCTTGCCCTCGAACTCGGGGGCGAGCAGGTCCTCGAGTGAGGCCGGCGCGTCGATCCGGTCGGTGTTGACCTGCATGAGCGAGCCGTTCATGCTGTCGGGCAGCATCTCGGGGGCGCCGAGCTGGAGGAACTCCTCCGGGACGCCGAACTGCGTCCAGTCGACCTCGTCCCAGTACCCCTCGTCGGTCATCGCGGCGGCGGAGAGCAGCGAGCCGGAGAGCACGTCGGTGTTGCGGCCTCCGGTGGCCTCGGCGGAGATGACGGCGGAGGGCAGGTTGTAGGTCAGGCCGCGCGTCTCGATCTCGAGGTCGGGATAGCGGGCGTTGAACTCGGCGATCACCTCGGGCGCGAGCTCGTACCAGTCCCAGACCACGAGGCGACCGCCGTCGGTCTCCTTCGCCTGCTCGTAGAGCGCGTCCATCTGCCGGTCGATCTCCGGCCAGAAGTCCTCGTAGAAGTTCTCGCAGCGGATGAAGGCACCGACCTCGACGGCGTCGCAGGTCGCGCCGGTGGCGGCGTCGCCGGCCGGTTCGAGCGCCTCGGGCGCCTCCGCCCGACTCGAGCTGCATGAGCTGAGCAGCAGCATGCCCGCTGCGGCGAGGGCGACGGTGCCGCCCCGGAAGGTACGTACGTTCATGGTCCCTGGTGCCTCTCTGTCGATGGAACGGGTGGTGGTGCGGTGGTGCGTCCTCGGATCACGCCGCGAGCACGCGGCACGCCTGCGGCGCGAGCTCGAGGAAGACCGAGCTCCCCTCGGCGGGCGCGTCCATGGGTGCGCCGCGCGCGACGATGCGGCCGACGGTGGTCTGCTCGTGCACGATCTCGGCCTCGTACTCGACGATCTCGCCGAGGAACTCGACGCGGGCGACGCGCGCGGCGAGCAGGTTGGGTCGGTCGACGGATGCCTCGTGCCACCGCACGCTCTCGGGACGGATCGTCACGGTGACCTCGGCACCGGTTCCGCTCCCGGCGGGGCACGGCGTGACGAGGCGGGTGCCGAACGCCTCGACCAGGGCGTCGCCGTTCGCGTCGCGATCGCGCACGACCGCGGGGATGAGGTTGACGCGACCGACGAAGTCGGCGACGAACCGGTCGGCGGGCGCGAAGTACAGCTCCTTGGGGGCGGCCTCCTGGACGATCCGACCGCCGTTCATGACGGCGACGCGGTCCGACATCGACAGTGCCTCCGACTGGTCGTGCGTGACGTAGAGCGCCGTGATGCCGAGGCGCTGCTGGAGGCCGCGCAGCTCGTTGCGCATCGTGTCGCGCAGCTTCGCGTCGAGGTTGCTCAGGGGCTCGTCGAGCAACAGCAGTCGCGGTCGGTGCGCGAGCGCCCGCGCGAGCGCGAGACGCTGCTGCTGGCCGCCCGAGAGCGCGGTCGCCGGCCGATGCGCGTACGCGTCGAGCTGCACGAGCTCGAGCGCCTCCATCGCGCGCTGTCTTGCCTGCTTCTTGGGCAGCTTCCCGGCTGAGACCTGCAGCGGGAAGACCGCGTTGGCGAAGACGCTCATGTGGGGCCAGATCGCGTAGTTCTGGAACACCATGCCGACGTCCCGCTTGTCGGGCGAGACGTGCTCGCTCCCGGTCGACAGCACCCGCCCGTCGAGCGAGATCACGCCGCCGTCGCTCGTCTCGAGGCCGGCGACGCACCGGAGGGTGGTCGTCTTGCCGCAGCCGGACGGCCCGAGGAGCGAGGTGAAGGTGCCGGGCTCGATGGTGAAGCTCACGCCCTTCACCACGGGGACCTCGGCCCCGTCGAGTCGGTAGTGCTTCTCGAGGCCGTCGACGACGAGCCGCCCGCCTCCGCGTGGTTCGGTCATGTCGGCGGTCGTGGTCACGGCCGGCCTCCTTCGGCGATCTTTGTATTCTGGATCCAAGGGTCGTTCGGCGAGCGCCCCGGCGGAACGTGCGGCGGCCATCAGCGTTCGGCCCCCGAGGTCGAGACTTCGGCCCGGACGGATGCTTCGCCGCGGGCGGATCGCTCGGCGTGGGCGGATGCCTCGGGCTCGGCCGATGCTCCGTCGAGCGCGGTGCTCGAGGCATCCGGCCCCTCACCCCACCCGACCGTGACCGTCGGCTTCGCGAAGCACAGCACCACGACCGCGCAGAGCGCGAAGGCGGCGACCGCGAGCAGGAGCGACTGGCCCATGGCGACCGAGAAGCCGTCCACGAGCGCGGCCGGAAGCCCGCCGCCCGCGCCGGGCGTCGCCTCCTCGGCGTCGAACCCGGGCAACTGCGCCGACAGGAGGACGCTCATCAGCGCGGCGATCGCCGCGGAGCCGAGCACCGACCCGACCTGCCGGGTCAGCGTGTAGACCCCCGACCCGGCACCGGCGTGCTCGCGTGCGAGGTTCCGGGTCGCGGTCGACGCGAGCGGCGCGAAGACGCCCGAGATGCCGATTCCGAGCAGCGCCGACGGCAGGAGCAACAGCCAGAGCGGGGCATCCGGTCGCAGGACGACGGCGTACCAGCCCAGCGCGACGGCCGACGTCGACAACCCGGCGAAGGCCACCCACTTCGGGTCGACGCGGTCGCTGGCGCGCCCGACGAACGGCGCGAGCACCCCCGACACGACCGCCATCGGCGCGAGCATGAGCGCCGCCTGGGTCGGCGTGAGCCCGCGCGCGACCTGGAGGAAGAACGCGAGCGGGAGCGGCATCGCGGTCATCGCGATCCCGACCAGCGAGATCGCGACGTTCGACAGCGCGAAGTTCCGGTCGCGGAACAGGCCGAGCGGCAGCAGCGGCTCAGCCCGATTGAGCGCCTGCCACGCGATGAAGCCCGCCATCACGATCACGCCGGCAACGATGACGCCCCACACCGTGACCGGGCCGACGATCGTGCCCCAGCCGTAGGTCGGCCCCTCCTGGACGCCGAACACGATGAGGAACATGCCCACCGCACTCAGGACGACTCCGAGCCAGTCGAACCGGTGCACGCGCGTCTCGAGGCTCGGCACGAGCCGCCAGGCGGCGACGACGGCGATGACGCCGACCGGCACGTTGACGAAGAACACCCACTGCCACCCGAGCGAGTCGACGAGCAACCCGCCGAGGATCGGACCGAGCAGGGTCGCGACGCCGGCGACCGAGCCCCACAACCCCATCGCCGCCCCGCGCTGGTTCGGCGGGAAGACGCGCGTGATCACGGCCATCGTCTGCGGGGTCATCAGTGCGGCGCCGAGGCCCTGCGCCGCGCGGGCCGCGATGAGCATCGCGATCTCGCCCGACAGCCCGCACCAGAGCGACGCGAGCGTGAAGACCACGAGTCCCACGAGGTAGACCCGCTTCGGACCGAAGCGGTCGCCGAGCCGGCCCGTGATCAGCAACGGCACGGCGTAGGCGAGCAGGTAGGCGCTCGTCACCCAGATCACCGTCGTGAGGTCGGTGTCGAGGTCGGCGAGGATCGCGGGGTACGCGATCGACACGATCGTCGTGTCCACGAGGATCATGAAGAACCCGATGACGAGCGCCCAGAGGGCGGGCCAGGGTCTGGTGCTCCGGTTCATGGTCGGCATTCGCAGGCGGATGACTCGGCGGCTCAGGTCGCGTCGGGCCGGTCGGCGCCCGGCAGGCCCACGACCGGTTCGCCGAGCAACGGCGTCGAGACCGCGTAGATGCCGTGGTTCGCGAACAGCCAGATGAGGTTGCGGTCCCACTCGACGAAGATGCCGTGGACGGGCGCGGCGAGGTCGTCGTCGTCCTTCAGGCCCATGGGCGGCACGAAGTAGGCGCCCACCTTCGGGTCCTCGGGGTCGCGGACGTCGAATATCTGCAGCCCCGCGGCGTAGAACGCGTAGGGGATCACGCCGCCGTGCGGGGTGCCGGTGTTCGTGAAGTAGCCCGACCGCTTCGGGCCGAACGAGCCGCGGCGCTGCGCCCAGTCGGTGAACTTCGCCTCCGCGGGCGGCAGCGGGCGGGGCAGGGTGCGCACGACGCGGGGGCTCGTCGGATCGCTCACGTCGACCTGGTAGATCTCCTTCGCCGGCTCGTAGCAGTCGGTGTTCATCGGGTAGCCCGACACGTAGACGTAGCCGGTCTCCTCGACCTGGGTCGTGTCGACGTTGTCGCCCTCGGTGCCCGCGACGCTGGTCGGGAGCCGGCACCATCCGATGTGGTGGATGTTCGACGGGTCGGAGACATCCAGGACGAAGAACCCCTGACCGCCCTGGGCGGCGTACGCGTACTTCCCGCCCGACTCGACCGAGCGGGGCATGAACACGCCCATGCGCGAACCGAACCAGGAGGTCCGGTTGTTCCAGCGGTCGTTGCCCGCGAGGTACTCGGAGTCGGCCTCCTCGCCGGCGCGGGTGCCGGGCACCCACCAGGTCGAGAGCAGTTCGGGCTTGGCCGGGTCGGAGACGTCGTAGGCGGCGTGGCCGGCGGCCCACAGCGTGGTCTTGTAGGGCTGGTTGGTGAAGGTGTTGTCGGGGGCGGTGGCCACGAAGAGGTACCGGTCGCCGTAGTAGACGGGCAGGTCGAGCACTCCGTTGCCCTCCTGGATCTCGTCGGGCCCGTGGTTCGGGTCGGTCGAGGTCTCGTTGATGAGGGTCCAGTCGCGGGGGCTCGGGCCGTTCATCTCGAACGTGCGGAAGCCGCGGAGTCCCTCCCACTCGAGGAGCTGGCCCTCGACGGTGTCGTCGGTCCACTTGTTCGCGACGCGGCCCTTCAGGAAGTAGCGGGGCGTCTCGCTCGCCTGGATCGCGATGTGCCTGCCGAGCTTCTCGTTCCACTGCACCGTGGTCGCGCCGAACTGGGGGCGCGGGTCGGTCCAGCCCCACTGCTCCTCGTCGACGACCTTCAGGTCGCGGGGGTCGGTGATGTCGTAGAGCTTCCAGTGGTTGCCGCCGCCGTAGTGCAGCATGTACCGGGTGCCGTCCCAGTCGTAGATGCACTGCCACGAGTGGCTCGTGTTCACGACGATGGGGTAGAACGCCTCGGCGGTCGCGTTCAGCACGTAGGTCTCGGGGTCGCGGTAGTCGAGCTGACCCGGCCAGTCGACGAAGACGTCGCGCGGCACGGACGGCGTGTGCGCCGGCGGCAGGAAGGTCCCGTCGGGCTGCATCCCCCACGTCCCGGGCTCGGGGTCGGCCGGCTCGCCGGCGACCCGCTCGAAGTCCTCGGGGCGGTACTTCTTCGCTTCGGCTACGTAGGGGGATCCGGCCATGACGCCTCCAGGGTCGGGAGAGAATCGGGTTCGACGCCTCGATGCGTCGACCCCTTCAGCGTCATCGGCCGGATCGATGCTGTCCAATATCTATACGGGTCGTTGCCATGACCGTATAGGCATATCAGCCGGATGGCGCGGCATCCGCCGTCGCGTACTCGCGCTCGAGCGCCGCGAGCCGCGCCCCCTCCTCCCGCAGGTGCACCAGGAGCGCGGCGGCCGCGGGCGAGGGCGCCCGATCCTTCGGCAGGGTGACCCCGACCGATCGTCGGATCGAGCTGAGCGGCGTCGGCAGGATCTTCACGTCGCGGTCGTCGACCGCGATGAACATCGGCAGCGCGGCGATGACGTCCGTCGACACGAGGAGGCTGCGCAGCGTCAGCATCGACGTGCACTCGACCCGATCGGCCGGCAGCGGGAGCCCCTCGTGGAAGAACACGGCCTCGAGCTCGGCGCGGAGCGCCGTCTGCGCGACCGGGAAGATCCACGGGAAGGCGAGCAGTTCGGCCAGCGACGTGCCCCTGGTCCCGGAATGCACCGGATGCCCCGCGCGCGCCACCAGCCGGATGGGCTCGTGGTGCAGGCGCTCCTGTTCGAGTCGCACGGGCACCGTCGGCGAGAGCCGGCCGACGGTGAGGTCGAGGTCGCCCGAGAGCAGGAGCTGCTGCAGCATGTCGGGCGTGCCCTCGCGGACGACCACGGTCAGGCGAGGGTGCTCCGACTTGAGCGCGGCGATGGCCCTCGGCAGGAGCAGGTTCGAGCCCGCGAGGTGGGTCCCGACCGTGACCGTGCCGAGCTGGCCGGTCTGGAGCAGGCGGACCTCCTCGTCGGCCGCGCGGAGCTCGGCGAGCACCGACCGCGCGCGCTCGATGAACGGCTCGCCGTACTGCGTCGGGGCGACCCCGCGCGGCATCCGCTCGAACAGCTGCACCCCGAGGAGGTCCTCGACCTCGCGGAGGCCGCGCGTCACGACCGGCTGGGTGATGTGCAGCGACTCGGCGGCGCGCACGAGCGTGCCCTCGTCGGCGATGGCGGTGATGAGCACGAGATGCCGGAGCTTGAGCCGGCCGTCCAGGAGTCGATCGGAGACCATGGCGGGACTATAGCCGGTTGGGCATGGCAGTGCATCACAAGAGCATTTGTCGGCATCGTTCGCGCTTCCTAGCCTGAACGCATGCCCTCCCCGACGACGCCGGCACCGATCACGGCCCCTCTCCCGACGCGGAGCCCGACCCCGCGCGAGCTCCGCAACGTGATCGGCGGCGAGTCCGTCGACGGGGTGGGCACCTTCGAGAAGATCGACCCCGTCGACGGCACGCTCGTCGCCGTGGTCCACGAGGCCGGACCGCGGGAGGTCGACCGCGCGGTCGCCGCCGCGCGTGCGGCGCTCGCGGGTCCGTGGGGTCGCATGCCGGTCGCCGAGCGCGCCCGGCTGCTCCGTCGGGCCGCCGACGTCGTCGAACGCCGCAGCGAGGAGCTCGTGGCCGCCGAGGTCGGCGACACCGGCAAGCCCGAGACGCTCGCGCGAGACCTCGACGTCGCACGCGCCGCGGCGAACTTCCGTTCGTTCGCCGACACGGCGTCGGCGGCCGGCCTCGACTCCTTCCTCACCGAACTGCCCGACGGTCGCCGAGCCCTCAACTACGCGGTCCGCGCCCCGCTCGGCGTGGTCGCCGTGATCGTCCCGTGGAACCTCCCGCTGCTGCTGCTCACCTGGAAGCTCGCGCCCGCGCTCGCCGCCGGCAACACCGTCGTCGTGAAGCCCTCGGAGGAGACCCCGTCGTCGGCCACGCTGCTCGCCGAGATCCTCGCCGAGGCCGGCATCCCGGACGGGGTCGTCAACGTGGTGCACGGCTTCGGGCCGGGCTCGGCCGGCGAGCACCTCACCACCCACCCCGGCATCGACGGCGTCACCTTCACGGGCGAGTCGAGCACGGGCTCGGCCATCATGCGCGCGGTCGCCCCGCGCGTGCGGCCCGTCTCGTTCGAGCTCGGCGGCAAGAACGCCGCGATCGTGTTCGCCGACGCCGACCTCGACGCGGCGATCGCCGGCCTCGCCCGATCGACCTACCTGAACACCGGCCAGGTCTGCCTCTGCACCGAGCGCATCTACGTCGAGCGAGCCGTGTTCGACGACGTCGCGACCGGCCTCGCCGCGCACGCCCGACGCCTGCGGCTCGGCCGCCCCGAGGATCCCGCGACCACGACCGGGCCGCTCATCTCCGCGGCGCACCGCGACAAGGTGCTCTCGTACTACGACCTCGCGATCCGCGAGGGGGGCGAGCTCCTCGCGGGCGGCGGCGTCCCCACGCTCGGCGACGGACTCGATGCGGGGTCGTGGATCGAGCCGACGCTCTGGACGGGCCTCGACAACTCGCACCGCACGGTGCGCGAGGAGATCTTCGGGCCGGCCGCGGTCATCATGCCCTTCGACACCGAGGACCACGCCATCGCGCTCGCCAACGACACCGATTACGGGCTCGCCGCGGTCACCTGGACGACCGACCTGGCGCGCGGCCACCGGGTCGCCCAGCGCCTGCGGGTCGGCATGTCGTGGGTCAACACATGGTACCTGCGCGACCTGCGCAGCCCCTTCGGCGGCGTCGGGCTCTCCGGCATCGGCCGCGAGGGCGGGCTGCACTCGCTCGCCTTCTACACCGAGCCGACGAACGTGTGCGTGCAACTGTGAGCACGACCACGGCCACGCAGCGGGGCTCGACCGCCGCCACCCTCGCGGATCCCGTCCACGCCGCCGAGTCGCTCCTCCGCGCCGCCGCGTGCGCGCGGATCCCCTGCGCACCGGTCCGGGACCTCATCGGCGACGACGACCAGGTGACCGCGTACGCGGTCCAGTCCCTGGGCATCGCCCGCCGGGTCGCCGAGGGCGCGCGCATCGTCGGCCGCAAGATCGGCCTGACCTCCCCCGCGGTCCAGGCGCAATTCGGCGTCACGACGCCCGACTACGGCGTGCTCCTCGACGACATGATCGCCGACGATCGCGAGCCGCTCGACCTCGGCCGGTTCCTGCAGCCGCGAGTCGAGGCCGAGGTGGCGTTCGTCCTCGGTCGCGACCTCGACTCCCCGACGACGCACGTCGCCGACGTGATCCGGGCGACCGAGTTCGTGCTCCCGGCGATCGAGGTCGTCGACTCGCGGATCGCGGGGTGGGACATCCGCATCACCGACACGATCGCCGACAACGCCTCGAGCGGCGCCGTCGTCCTCGGCACGACGCCGCGACGCCTCGACGGACTCGACCTTGCGGGTGCGGGCATGCGTCTCGATCACGCGGGCGCACCCGTCTCGACGGGCGCCGGCTCGGCATGCCTCGGCAGCCCCGTCATCGCCGTGGCCTGGCTCGCACGAGCGGTCGCCCGCCACGGCCGCCCGCTCCGCGCGGGCGAGGTCGTCCTGTCGGGTGCGCTCGGACCGATGGTCGACGCGACCACGGGGGTCTTCCACGCGCGACTCGACGGCCTCGGCGAGGTCCGCACCGAGTTCACCGGACACGCGGCGACGACCGTCGCCGGCACGACAGGAGGGGCAGCATGACGACGGCGGTCGCGATCATCGGCTCGGGCAACATCGGCACCGACCTCATGATCAAGGTGAAGCGCCTCTCGGAGACCCTCCGCGTGGTCGCTATGGCGGGCATCGACCCGGACTCGGACGGGCTCGCCCGCGCGCGCCGCCTCGGCGTCGCGACGACCCACGAGGGTGTCGACGGGCTCGTGCGGCTGCCGGAGTTCGCCGACGTCGAGCTCGTGTTCGACGCGACCTCCGCGGCCGCACACGCGCGCAACGACGCCGTGGTCCGCGATCGCGGACGGCTCGTGGTGGACCTCACGCCCGCCGCGATCGGCCCCTACGTGGTCCCGGTCGTCAACCTCGGCGAGCACCGCCACGCGACGAACGTGAACATGGTCACGTGCGGCGGCCAGGCCACGGTCCCGATGGTCGCCGCCGTCTCCCGGATCGTCCCCGTCGCCTACGCCGAGATCGTCGCGTCGATCGCGTCGAGGTCGGCGGGCCCGGGCACCCGGGCGAACATCGACGAGTTCACGCAGACCACCGCGCGCGCCATCGAGGCGATCGGCGGCGCCGAGCGCGGCAAGGCGATCATCGTGCTGAACCCCGCCGATCCGCCGCTCATCATGCGCGACACCGTCTACTGCCTCGCGGCCGGCGAGGTCGACGAGCCGGCGGTGCGCCGCTCGGTCGAGGCGATGGTCACGGACGTGCAGGACTACGTCGGCGGGTACCGGCTGAAGCAGGACGTGCAGTTCGACCCCGTCGACGAGCCGTACGTGCCGGCCCTCGGGCGAGGGTTCCGCGGAACCCGGATCACGATCATGCTCGAGGTGGCGGGCGCGGGCCACTACCTCCCCGAGTACGCGGGGAACCTCGACATCATGACCTCGGCGGCACTGCGCACCGCCGAGCGCCTCATCGCCGAACGGACGGGGGTGCCGGCATGACCGGGACGACTCCGCGGGTGTACCTCCAGGACGTCACCCTGCGCGACGGCATGCACGCCATCGCGCACCGCTACACGGTCGACGAGGTGCGCGCGATCGCGTCGGCGCTGGAGGCGGCCGGCGTCGACGCGATCGAGGTCGCGCACGGCGACGGGCTCGGCGGCTCGAGCGTCGCCTACGGGCAGGGTGCCCGCACCGACGAGCAGTGGATCGAGGCCGCGGCCTCGGTGCTGCGGCGAGCGCGGCTGACCACGCTGATCCTCCCCGGGATCGGCACGATCGACGACCTCGCGCGGGCGCGCGACCTCGGCGTGCGCAGCGTCCGCGTCGCCACGCACTGCACCGAGGCGGATGTCGCGGCGCAGCACATCGGCTGGGCGAAGGACCAGGGCATGGATGTCTCGGGGTTCCTGATGATGAGCCACCTGAACGACCCGCGCGGTCTCGCCGAGCAGGCACGGCTCATGGAGTCGTTCGGGGCGGACTGCGTCTACGTCACCGACTCGGGCGGTCGACTCACGATGCGCGACGTCGCCGACCGCATCGACGCCTACCGCGAGGTGCTCGACCCCGCGACCGAGATCGGCATCCACGCGCACGAGAACCTCTCCCTCAGCGTGGCGAACAGCATCACCGCGGTCGAGCACGGCGCGACCCGCGTCGACGCCTCGCTCGCGGGCCAGGGCGCCGGTGCCGGCAACTGCCCGATCGAGGCGTTCGTCGCGGTCGCCGACCTGCTCGGCTGGGCGCACGGCGGCGACCTCTTCGCGCTGCAGGATGCGGCCGAGGAACTCGTCCGACCGCTGCAGCGCCGCCCCGTCCGCGTGGACCGCGAGACGCTCACGCTCGGGTATGCGGGGGTCTACTCGAGCTTCCTGCTGCACGCCGAGCGCGCGGCCGAACGCCACGGCCTCGACGCTCGCGACATCCTGGTCGAGCTCGGGCGGCGTCGCATGATCGGCGGCCAGGAGGACATGATCGTCGACGTCGCGCTCGACCTGGTCGCGGCGCGCGACGAGGTCGAGCGAGCCGAGGAGGGCGTCGCATGAGCACGAACGCCGCCCACGCGGCATCCGTCGTCACGTCGACCGACCCGGCTGGGATCGACGGCCTCGCCCGAGCCCTCGACCGGGCGGAGCGGCGCAGCACCCCGATCGCGCAGTTCTCGGCCGAGCGTCCGCTCGACCTCGACGCGGCCTACGCCGTCCAGCGCGCCCTCATCGCCCGTCGGGTCGCCCGCGGCGAGCGCGTGGTGGGTGCGAAGCTCGGGTTCACGAGTCGCGAGAAGGCGCGGCAGATGGGTGTCGATGACGTCATCATCGGCGCGCTCACCGACGCGATGCGCGTCGACGACGGATGCCGCGTTCCGGGCGATCGCGGCATCCATCCGCGCGTCGAACCCGAGGTCGCCTTCCTGCTCGGGCCGTCGATCGCCGATCCCGGGGCCGACCCGTCCGCGGCGATCGTGGCGGTGGCCCCGGCACTGGAGATCATCGACTCGCGGTACCGGGAGTTCCGGTTCGACCTCGGCGACGTGGTCGCCGACGATGCGTCGGCCTCGTCGTTCGCCGTCGGGCCGTGGCGTGCCGCCGCCGATGCCGGTCCGATGGAGAACCGCGCGGTCGTCCTGGAACTCGACGGACGTTCTGCGGCGACCGGATCGACCGCGGCGATCCTCGGCGATCCGGTGCGCGCCGTCGCCGCCGCGCGGCGGCTCGCCCGCGAACACGGCCTCGAGCTGCGGGGCGGCATGGTGCTCCTCGCGGGCGCGGCCACCGCGGCGGTGCCGATGCCCGCGAACGGCACGGTCGCCGCCGAGGTGCATGGACTCGGGCGCGTCGTCGTCCATGCCGGCGAGGAGGGGTCGCGATGAGCGTCGACGCGATCACCGTCCGAGGCGGAGCGACGCCGCGCGGCCGCTTCCCGCACGCCAGGCGCGCCGGCGAGCTCGTCTTCGTGTCGGGCACCAGCAGCCGCCGCCCCGACAACACGATCGCCGGTGCCGAGGCCGACGAGTTCGGCGCGACCCGGCTCGACATCGCGATCCAGACCCGCGCGGTCCTCGAGAACCTCCGCGCCATCCTCGCCGAGGCGGGCTGCACGCTCGACGACCTCGTGCAGGCGACCGCCTACCTCGTCGACATGAACGACTTCGCCGGGTACAACGCCGTCTGGGCCGAGTACTTCGACGAGACGGGTCCGGCCCGCACGACGGTCGCGGTGCACGCGCTCCCGCACCCGCACCTGCGGATCGAGATCCAGGCCGTCGCCCTGGCCCCGGCGCCCACCAGCTCCACCGCCAGAACCAGAACCATCACCGAGGAGGAACCGTGACCACCATCCCACCCGTCATCGACTTCGCCGCCTGGATCCGCGAGCACGAGCACCTGCTGAAGCCGCCGGTGAACAACAAGCAGGCCTGGGAGCCGATCGGCGACTTCATCGTGCAGGTCGTCGGCGGCCCGAACCAGCGCACCGACTACCACTTCGACCCGTACGAGGAGTGGTTCTACCAGTACCGCGGCAACATGCACGTCAACGTCATGACCGACGACGGCCCGCAGCGGATCGACATCCGCGAGGGCGAGATGTGGCTGCTGCCCGGCAACGTCTACCACTCCCCCCAGCGGCCCGAGGCCGGGTCGATCGGCATCGTGATCGAACGGATCCGCGAGGAGGGCACCCTCGAGAGGTTCGCCTGGTTCTGCCCGGACTGCGACACGAAGGTGCACGAGGTCGAACTGCAGGTGCGCGACATCGTCGAGGACCTCCCGCCGGTGTTCCGCGACTTCTACGAGAGCGAGGAGGGCCGCACCTGCCCGAACTGCGGCGCCGTCCACCCCGGCAAGGGCTGACCGGGTGGGCTCGATCGACGTCCACACGCACTTCGTGCCACGGAGCTGGCCCGACCTGAACGACCGGGTCGGGCCGGGCACCTGGCCGTCGCTCCGCGTGGACTCCGAGCGGGAGGCGATGATCCTCGTCGGCTCCTCCGAGTTCCGCCGGATCGAGGCGAGCTGCTGGGACGCCCGCACTCGGCTCGAGGACATGGATCGCGACGGGGTCGACATCCAGGTCGTCTCGCCGACCCCCGTGTTCTTCTCCTACGACCAGCCCGGCGACCGGGCGGCCCGGGTCGCGCGCATCTTCAACGACCTCGCGCTCGAGGTCTGCGCGCCGGCGCCCGACCGGTTGATCCCGTTCGCCCAGGTTCCCCTGCAGGATCCGGATGCCGCGTGCGCCGAGATCGATCGCGCGATCGCGTCGGGACACCGCGGCATCGAGATCGGCAACCACGTGGGCGACCGCGACCTCGACGACGAGGGCATCGTCACCGTCCTCCAGCACTGCGCCGCGACCGGGGTCCCGGTGTTCGTGCACCCGTGGGACATGCCCGGTTCGCCGAGGCTCGAACGGTGGATGGCGCGGTGGCTCACGGGCATGCCGGCCGAGACGCACCTCTCGATCATCGCGATGATCCTGGGCGGCGTGTTCGACCGGGTCCCGCCCTCGCTGCGGATCGCCTTCGCCCACGGCGGCGGCTCGTTCGCGTTCTGGCTCGGCCGGTTCGAGAACGCGTGGCACCGGCGGCCAGACCTCGTCGGCGTCAGCGACCTGCCGCCATCCGCGTACCTGGATCGCTTCAGCGTCGATTCCGTCGTCTTCGACCCGGCCGCGCTGCACCTGCTCGTCGAGACGCTCGGCGCGTCGCAGGTGATGCTCGGCAGCGATTACCCGTACCCCCTCGGCGAGCGGCCGGTCGGTGACGTGGTCGAGCGGTCCGACCAGCTCGACGAGGTCCAGCGAGCCGCGATCCTGTACGAGAACGCCCGGCGCTTCCTGGCGCTCTGACCGACCCTGACCCGAGAGGCGAACCCCTCATGTTCCAGCTGAGCGAAGCGACATCCGACCCGGCATCCGACCGGCGGACCCTCGACCGCGCGACGTGCGAGAGCCTCGACGCCGCCGATCCCCTGGCCTCCTTCCGGGATCGCTTCGACCTGCCCGACGGCGTCGTCTACCTCGACGGCAACTCGCTCGGCGCGCTCCCGCGGGCGACTCGGGCGCACGTGGATCGCGTCATCGCCGAGGAGTGGGGGGTCGGACTCATCCGGAGCTGGAACGACGCCGGATGGTTCGCGAAACCGCAGTCCGTCGGCGACCGCATCGCGCCGCTGATCGGCGCGGCGCCCGGCGAAGTGGTGCTCGGGGACTCGACCTCGGCGAGCCTCTTCCAGGTGGTCGCCGCGGCCGCCCGGCTCCGCCCTGATCGGCGCGTCATCGTGGCCGAACGAGGCAGCTTCCCCACCGACCTGTACGTGATCGAGAGCGTCCAAGCCGCCGTGGGCGGCGCCGAGCCGCTCGATCGGCGGCTCGTGCACGACGACGGCCCGACCTTGGACGACGTGCTCGACGACGATGTCGCGGTGGTCGTCCTGACGCACGTCGACTACCGCACCGGAAGGATGCACGACCTCGTCGAGGTGACGGCCCGCGTGCATGCGGCGGGCGCGATCATGGTGTGGGACCTCTGCCACAGCGTCGGGGCGGTGCCCGTCGACCTGGGTGCGGCCGGTGCCGACTTCGCGGTCGGGTGCACCTACAAGTACCTGAACGGCGGCCCGGGTTCGCCGTCGTTCATCTGGGCGGCCGCGCGCCACCACGAGGCCGCCCGGCCGGCGCTCACGGGCTGGCACGGCCACGCCAGGCCGTTCGACTTCGAGGTCGGGTACGACCCGGTGCCGGGGATCGGCCGGTTCCGCGTCGGGACGCCGCAGCTGCTGTCGCTGTCGGCGCTCGAGGCGAGCCTCGACATCTGGGACGACGTCGACATCGCGCTGGTGCGGGAGAAGAGCCTCCGGCTCACGGAGCTGTTCATCTCGCTCGTCGACCGGCGACTCGCGCAGTGGCCCGTCGAGGTGGTCACCCCTCGTCGCTCCTCACTCCGCGGGAGCCAGGTCGCGCTCCGCCACGAGGACGGCTACGCCGTCATGCAGGCGCTCATCGAGCGCGGCTTGATCGGCGACTTCCGGGCGCCGGATCTCATGCGCTTCGGCTTCACGCCGCTGTACGTGTCGCACGCGGACGTGTGGGATGCCGTCGACGTCCTCCATGACGTCCTGTCGAGCGAGGTGTGGCGGCACCCGCGGTTCGCGCGCCGCGGCGACGTCACCTGAGACGGCTCCGATCCACCGGGTTGTACACTCGGCGCTGAATGTTCGACTCGTCGTACATTCCGAACCGAGGCGAGGAGCACCCGATGAAGCCGACCGTGCGCACCCTGCTCGGCCGCGACGACCTCGCGCTCACGCTGCTGACCGATGAGGCCTCGCTTCCCGATGCCGCGCTCGACGCCCCGGTGCCGTGGGTGCACAACTCCGACCTGGCCGATCCGGCCCCGTTCATCGAGCCCGGCCAGGTGCTGCTCACGACGGGCACGCAGTTCGGCGCCGACTCCGGCAGCGACGACCCGGCGGGCTTCGACGCATACGTCGCCCGCCTCGCGGGCGCCGGGATCTCGGCGCTCGGCTTCGGCACCGAGGTGGTCGTCGCGGGCACGCCCGCGCTCCTCGTCGAGGCGTGCGCGAAGCACGGCGTGCCGCTGTTCGAGGTCCCGTATCGCACGCCGTTCATCCGCGTGGCGCGCACGATCGCCGAGCTCAACGCGGCCGACGCGAACGCGCGGCAGGCGTGGGCGCTCCAGGCGCAGCGCGCGATCTCGCTCGCCGCGCTCCGCCCCGACGGACTCGGCGCGACGCTCACGGAGCTGAGCAACCGGCTGGGCACGTGGGTGGGGCTGGTGGATGCCGCGGGCGCCCTCGACCGCGAGGCTCCGGTCGGCGGGCTCGGCCAGCCCGCACTCGGCGAGGTCGTCGGCGAGGCGCGTTCGATGCTCCGCCGCGGCCAGCGAGCGAGCCGCACGCTCGAAGCCGGCGCCTCGGTCGGCACTCCGCAACGGATGACGCTGCAGACGCTCGGCGCCGGCGGCGCGCTCCGCGGCGTGCTCGCCATCGGCGACTCCCCCGAGCTCGACCAGGCGGGTCGCGAGGTCGTGACCGCGGTCATCGCCCTCGCCGGGCTGGCGCTCGAGCAGAACCGCGACCTCGACCGGGCGCGGGGGCACCTGCGTTCGGGCCTGCTGCGCTCGATGCTCGCCGGCGACGTGGAACTCGCATCCGAGGTCTCCGCCGAGATGTGGGGCCCGCTGCCCGCCGACCCGGTGCGCGTCGCGGTCGCCGACCTGCCCCCCGAGCATCCCGACCGCCTCACGGAGTTCCTCGAATTGCGCGTTGACGACCGCGACGGTCGCCTCTTCTTCGGTCGCGACGGCGAGTCGGTGGTCGTCGTCTGCGAGGACGCGGATCGCGACGTCGCCGACGAGCTCGCCGGCGAGTTCGACGTGCCCGTCGGCGTCTCCGACGCGGCATCCGTCACCGAACTCGCACGGCTGCACGAGCAGGCGCTGCGGTCCGTCGAACGCGCTCGCGAGACCGCCCCCGGCGTCGTCTGGTTCGACGACATCAGCCGCCAAGGGGTGCTCGCGTTCCTCGCCCGCACCGACGCTCGCGCGGTCGCCCGCGCGACGCTCGAACCGCTCATCGAGTACGACCGCGAGCAGGGCACGACGCTACTGGAGACCACCCGCACGTGGCTCGAGCACGGCGGGCAGTTCGACGCGACGGCGCAGGAACTCGGCGTGCACCGGCACACGGTGCGCAGCCGGATCGCGCTCGCGGAGAAGCTCCTCGGCCGCGACCTCTCGGGCTTCCACGCCCGCGCCGACCTGTGGGCGGCGCTCCTCGCGACCGAGTGATCGCGGCCCAGCGGCCGCTCGACCCGGATGGACCGAGATGCGTCGACTCCCATGGGGTACGAAACGGCCGGGCCGTCGCACATGGGGCACCTGTCCGGGCAGATTCATCGGGCGGGTCATATGCGAAACCGAGGCGATGGGAACTGCGCGCCGGATGTCACCGAGTCGGCCCTCCGCCGATCGACCGGCCTTCGGGCGCCGCCGCACGTGGCCCCGATGTGGTCGTCGTCAGGATTGGCGGGCGCAGCGTCGTCCGCACCCGCCAATCCTGACGACAACCGCGTGGCGGGCTCGCTGCTAAAGGATCGTCGACGAGCCGGAGCAGAACCGAGCGGGAACTGGTGACGTCTAGAGTGACGGGGTGGACCCGGATTCGATCTTCACGCTCATTTCCGGGCTCGGCGGTGCGGGTGTTGGGGCCGTTATCCGCTGGCGCGCACTGTGGATCGCCCGACGGCTCTACCGGGTCCCCGGCTGGCGAGGCCAGTCAGTGGACGAGGTTGCGAGCACGATTCGGGTGAGCAGCTTGGTCCTGATCACTATGGGTCTCATCTATGCCGCGCTCGGGGCGCTCGGCATCGAGGCACCCTCGCTTCGCTGAGGGATCGGCAGTGGTCGCTGTGGGACCGGCTAACGGACGTCGAGCGCGGGAGCGTTGCGCGGGTCGCCGGGTGGCGCGACGTATACGACTCCGATGAGATGTGTGAGGTCTTCGGTGAGGAACACCAAGGCGAACTCGCCTGTCCCTTCCACGGTGCATCCCGAAACGCGCGCCGCGCCCAACCGGGCCAGCGTCCGAGTGAGGCGATCGAGCCCGAGGACCTTGGCTCCCCGCACTGCCGCCATTGAGTACTTGAAGCGCAGCGTCTCTGCCGTTGGGCCCGCGGACTGCACTGCGACGGATAGACCCGAGCCTGGATCGAACTCCGATGCGATCCGTCTCGCGCGCGAGCTCGGTTCGCCCTCAGGGGATGCCTCGAGCACACGAATCAGTTCGCCCACTTCGATCTGCCCGAGCACACGCTCAACCTATCGGGTGGTTCGTGCGGAGCATCGTGCGTGAGTCATCACCGGACCGGCTTACGAGCGGCAGGCGCGCTGGGCCGCCCCCTTCATTCGGTCCGGACGATCTGAGAGTCGTCGGTTTCGATTTGATGGGTGCAGTGCCGAGCGTACTCGGCCGGGGCAGGTAGCCGAGCGAGGAGTGCCGGCGGTGATGGTTGTACTCGTCCTTCCAGTCGCCGATCACGACCTGCGCGTGCAGCAGCGAGTAGAAGCTGTTGATGTTGAGGCACTCGTCGCGGATCCGGCTGTTGAACGACTCGACGTACCCGTTGCGCCACGGCGAACCGGGCGGGATGTAGCTCAGGCCGGTGCGGGTGCCGGCCCAGTCGGCCATCGCGTCGCTGATGAACTCCGGCCCGTTGTCCGATCTGAGCACCGTGGGGGCGCCGCGGACGGCGACGAGATCCTCGAGGTGGGCGGTGAGCCGGTCCGCGGTGATCGACCGTTCGGTGAGCCCGCCGATGCATTCCCGGGTGTGCTCGTCGACGATGGAGCAGATCTTGATCGGGCGGCCCTGCTCGTCAGCGTCGAACTGGAAGTCGACGGCCCACACCACGTTCGGCGCGTCTGCCGTCGGCGGGTCGACGGTCGAGGATCCGACGCGTTTGCGGCGGCGTCGCTGCGGGACGCGCAGGCCCTCGTCACGCCAGAGGCGTTGGATCTTCTTGTGGTTCACTACCCAGCCCTCGGCGCGGGCGTCGTGGTACGCCCGCCGGTACCCGTAGCGGGGATGGTTCTTCGCCCAGGCGCGCAGCCAGGTCCCGCAGCGCCCGATCCGGGTCCGCGACGGTGTCCGCCTTGAGTGGGCGCCGGTACGCGGAGCGTGAGAGCCCGGCCAGACGACACGCCATCCGTTCGCTCACCTGCAGTGTCCTGATCAGGTGAGCGACGGCGGCGCGGCGCCTGCCCGGGCCTAGAAGTTTCCCTCAGCCAGCTCCTTCAGCGCAGCCTTCTCCAGCTCCGCCTCAGCGAGCAGCCGCTTGAGAGTGGCGTTCTGCTTCTCGAGCTCCTTCAGGCGCCTCGCATCGTCAGCCTTCAGTCCGCCGTACTGGTTCCGCCACCGGTAGTACGTCTGCTCGGACACCCCGAGCTCCCGGCACACCGCCGCGACATCCGCGCCGTCGGCGAGCATCCTGTCGGCCTGACCGAGCTTGCGGACGACCTGCTCCGGGGTGTGACGCTTCCTGCTGTTCGACATGATCTGACCAGTCTCCCTGCCCGCAGCTACGGGCGACAGGACGACTCTCAGAACCACCGGACCTACGAAACGGGGTCAGCCCAGCGCCTCCAGTCCGCCCGACCCGTTGCAGTCGTAGATGTTGCCTTTCGGCTGGCGCAATAATGCACGTGTGAAGACCGCCGGCTTCCCCTACCCCGCCAAGCCACGGCCTTGGTCGCAACTGAGGGATGAATACAAGGCGATGGGCGAACCCGTGGCGCCGATCCTCGCGATTATCGAGAGTGTCGCATCGTCGACTGCCGCAGAATCCCTGGCCGGGTTTACGTCGATGGCAGACCTCATCGTGATTGAGAGCCCTCCTCCTGCGCTTCCCTACGATGCGGTTGCGGTACGGATGCGAGACGTTGGGCGCGTCGAGATCGAGCACCTGAGTGTGACGGGCCGCAACGACCGAATCACCCGCGAACCGGAAGCGGCCGTACCCCTATTTTGGCGGTTCATGACCGAGAAGTTCGGTGTCTCCCCGGGGGCCGGTCGTCGCGCCGACCCTGAAGCACGCTGAGCGCTCCGTTATAGGGGACCGGCTACCGGGCGGCGGGCGTCGAGATTCGACAGCGCGCACTACCTTCGGATCGTGGACACATGGAACGGCCTGCGGATCGAAGTCGCCGCGCTTCGCGAAACGGTCACTCGACTCCTAGATGATCTCGAAGCGACGCATGGCGAGGCGGTGACCCTGCCGGAGGACTTCTTCTACTCGGTGCCGTTCCCCGAGCTTTACGACGTGCTGGGCGACGCACCGCAACTCACGGTCGGCCAGCTCACCGAGTCCTGGGAGAACCTCCAGCGGGACGATGCATCCGTCCAGTGGGAACTGGTGTGGCTTGGCGACGTCCTCAAGGCCATCGGGCATCTCGCATAAAGCGATCGGTTGCGAGTCACCCTCGTCGTCGTCGCTCAGATCCCCATGACGAGGCGGATGCCGTCAGCGATCTTCGAGAGGACGTAGCTCGGAACGTGGCCGACGGGAAACGGTTCGAGAAACTCCCGGCTGACCGGTCCGACCTGCGACACGATCGCTACCGAGTCCTTGCCAAGCCCGGATGCGTCGACGGGCACGAGCACGTTGCCCGGGAATGCTTCGAGGGCGACGTTCGACGTCAGCGGTACCACCAAGACGGTGGCGATCTGCGTGGCGAGCAGCCAGTCTTCCTGCATGACGACAGCGGGTCGTCGCTTCGCCGGTTCCGATCCGCGTGGCGAGCCGAAGTCGACCCACACCACGTCACCATGGGCAATCACCACTCGGTCGCCTCGAGCATGTTGCGCTCAGACTCAGACAGGAAGGGGCTGTCTGCCGAGGGCTGCCCGACGCGTTCGATCACTGCGTCGGCCAGGGCGGTCAGCTCTGCTTCACCCTCGAGCTCCTCGACGAAACGACGGCCCGCGCGCCGGAAGAACTCCGAGCGATTCATGCCGTGCCGGGCTGCGACACGCTCGAAGCGCTCGAAGTCGCCGTCGGGAATCGAGATCGCGGTCTTCATGTTCCGAGTATAACCAGTCATACCGCCAGTGTCACTGACGGATCGGCCCGCGGGCCCTTCGCCGGGAATGTGAGCCGGGACCTAAGTTGATGAGATGCGCGGCTTCTATGTAGATGAACGGGACTCGACGTGGGAGCGCGACGATGCTCGCTATCGGATCTATGTCTTCAAGGGCGCTGGCAACACGGCAACGACCTTCGACCTTCTCGAGGCGACGATCGAGGAGGCGTTGGAGTCAGCGTTGGAGCTGTCCAACGGAGACGAGCACTTGTGGTCTCTTGCCCTTGTCGAGAACGACTCACGTGGGTTGCGCGGCTTGATCTGGTTGTCCGGAATGGATTACAACGACCCGCCGAGCTCGGCTCGCGAGTGGCAGCGGCGGCGCCAGATGCAGGATCGGTACCTGCTCGACAAGAATCGGCGAGGAATGCCGACGGTTCTCCCGAACGGCTTGCGCGTCATCCGGTTGTCTCCCGAGTGGGTGAGTGGGTGGCCGCTGTGGGAGGACTTCTCCGACGTTTATCGTCTTACCGGCGACGACCTGGCGCTCACTCCGGAGCTCAGCCAAGCCCTGTACGACTGGAACGAGAGCTGGCTGACACGGCACACGGACGACCCCATTCCTCGAGGCTGGCGAGAGCAGGGCGAGCACCTCTTCCTTCGGCTGCAAGCCGAGCTGGACGGGGCCGCCGAGGTGCGGCCCGAATTCCTGTCCTGATCTCACACGTCCGCTGAGGGATCGGGTATGCGTCGTCAGCAGGTGCGCGATCGGTCCGGGTTGATCGGAGAAGTTGCAGACGTTAGGGCGGTTTATTAGAGCTAGATAAACCTGCCTAATTTGGCTAAGGTCGCGTGCATGGACAGCGTCCGGAACCCCTACACACCGAACGCGGGAGCACCGCCAGAGATCCTGGTCGGCCGAGACGATCAGACCCGATCGTTCACGACGCTGCTCGAGCGGCTCTCCCGCGGCCGCACCGAGCAGTCGATGGTGATCACCGGCCTGCGAGGCGTCGGCAAGACCGTGCTGCTGGGCGAGTTCGGGGACATCGCCCGTCGCGCCCGCTGGGAAGTGGTCGAGATCGAAGCCAGCAAGCACGACGATTCCAAGTTCCGGGAACGCATGTTCGCGCAGCTTCGCACCGCCCTGCTGCAACTCTCGCCCCGGGCGCGGTGGACCGAGCGTGGGAAGAGAGCCGCAGAGGTGCTGAGCGCGTTCGCCGTGTCGATCGACGCCCAGGGCGTATGGACGCTGTCGTGGGACGTGCCACCCGCCGAGGGCGCCGGCGACTCTGGCGACCTGGGACTGGACCTCACCGACGTCCTCGTCGCGATCGGCGAAGCCGCCCAAGAACAGGAGCGAGGAATCGTGCTCCTGATCGACGAGGTGCAGTTCCTCCGGCCGACTCAACTGGAAGCGCTGATCCAAGCGATCCACAAGACCGTGCAACGGAAATTGCCGGTGACATTCGTCGGCGCAGGTCTACCGCAGATCGCCGAGCTGGCCGGCGACGCGAAGTCGTACGCCGAACGGCTGTTCAAATTCCCCAAGATCGACTCGCTCGCCGACCCGTTCAACCGGCAAGCGTTGACCGCGCCCGCCGAGACGGAGGGCGTCTCGTTCACCGAAGATGCCGTCGATCTGGCGATGGAGATCACCAAGGGCTACCCGTACTTCGTCCAGGAGCTTGGCTACCAGGTATGGGAGGTGGCGGAGCAGGACCCGATCACCCGGGCCGACATCCAGATCGCGAAGGAGGCCTACGAGGCCAAACTCGATAGCTCCTTCTTCCGCGTCCGTCTCGACCGCGCAACCCCACTCCAGACCGCGTACATGCGGGCGATGGCCGAGCTCGGTCCGGAGCCACAGAAGGCTGCGGATGTCGCACGCGTGCTCCACCGCGAGTCCAACCAGGTCGCCCCCACACGTGCCGAGCTCATCGAGATGGGCCTGCTGTACACGCCCGAGCATGGATACGCCGCATTCACCGTGCCGGACTTCGACAAGTTCATGCTCCGCGCAGTTCCCGAGCTCGTCGTGCCGGAGATTCAACGTCGACGGAAGAAGAAGTAGCGACCACGCCCTCAACGGCCCGCCCGTGTCGTTGAGGGATCGTCTTCGGCCGGGCTTCGGCCTCGAGCTGCCCGCGACGCGTACGGTCGAGGTGTGATGGGTTACGAGCGACCCGCGCTCCCGATGGGCGTCTATCTCGATGAGCACGGCGCTCCGATCGAGTACGCGAACCGATCTGTCAGGAGCCCGCTGAGGGCTCGCTCTTCTTGGAGGGGGAGAAAGGTGACCTGGTTCTCCTGTTCTCCCAGATCGCGTTGAACGATTCCCCACCGGCATGGAATGGTCGCTGATTACGGCGAGGGCCACGGCCGGCCCCGAGCGATGGAGGCGCCGGCAACCCTCCGGTGTCCGTCGAGGTGGAAAAGTGAACCGCGAATACCTTTCCACCCGACCTGCGGAGAAACATCGACGCCCGATCGCGCCATCCAGGTGGCCCTCTCGCCCTACCGGGCCCGGGTGCGTCGGCGTACCCTGACGGGAGGACGAGGAGGTTCGCGATGCAGGCGACGGTCGGCGACCGGTTGGTCATCCACGGCAAGCAGGTGGGCAGTGCCGAGAAGCACGGCGAGGTCCTCGAGGTGCGGGGCACCGACGGAGCGCCGCCCTACTGGGTGCGCTTCGATGACGGGCACGAGGCGCTGCTCTATCCGGGAGCGGACTGCGAGCTCGAACACGCGCACTGAGCCCGCCGCTCTCCCGAGACCTCAGGTCGGGGCGACGGATGGCTCGCGATAGCGTGGAGGGCATGTTCCACTCGTACGCGGCGATCGGCGACAGCTTCACCGAAGGCGTCGGCGACGAACTGCCCGACGGCGTCTCCCGGGGCTGGGCCGACTTCGTCGCGCTCGGGCTCGCGAAGGCCGCCGCACCCGAGCCCGTCCGCTACGCCAACCTCGCGATCCGGGGCCGCAAGCTCGGACCGATCATCGACGAGCAGCTCGAGGCCGCGATCGCGCTCGGTCCCGAGATCATCAGCTTCAACGGCGGCGGCAACGACATGCTGCGCCCGCGCATGCCGGAGGAGGTCGTCGCCGACCGGTTCCGGTTCGCGATCCACCGCATCCGCGAAGCGGGCATCCACGTGCTCATGCTGAGCGGCGCGAACCCGACCGACCACCTGCCGCTCGGCCGCGTGTTCGACGCGCGCGGCGCGCGCCTCACGGCCGCACTGCAGGACCTGGCGCAGCTCGACGGCGTGACGTTCGTCGACAACTTCAGCGACCGGTCGCTCCGCGACATCCGCTACTGGTCGGCCGACCAGCTGCACCTCAACTCGCTCGGGCACGCGAAGGTGGCCTCGAACGTCCTCACTGCGCTCGGCGTGCCCGTGCCCGAGGAGTGGGGCGTGGCCGAGGTCGCCGCAGCGCCGGCGGGGAAGAAGAGCCGCAACACCGCGACGTACTACCGCGAGTACGTGCTGCCGTGGATCGGCCGGCGACTCACCGGCCGCTCGTCGGGCGACGGCCGCACGGCGAAGCGCCCCACGCTCGAGCCCGTCGCCCTCGACGCCTGACGCTCGCGCGCCCGCCCGCCCCGCGGCGCCCCGCCAGGCGGCGGAGCGGCGCCGATCAGTCGGCGAGCACGCCCTGCACGAACGCGCGTGTGCGGCGCGCGAGGCCGTCGATCCGCGCCCACGCGTGCGAGCCGCTCCGCACCTCGGCGGGCGCGAGCGGCGCGTGCAACCGCACGTTCTCCTGGCACGACAGGTCGCTGCACACGTAGGTGCCGACCGTGCTCCCGTTCCGTCCCGCTTCGCCCGCACGGCGGGCGGAGAACATCGTCACCTGGTTCGCGGGCTGCTGCGTGTGGCAGAGGTTGCACATCCCGGCACGGAACCGTGACGCGGGCGGGTCGGCTGCGCGCAGCACGATCCCGACGGGCTCGTCGTCGATGAGCGTGACGAGGTAGCCGCGGCGCCCGGCCTTCCGGTCGCGCCACGCGAGCGCATCGACGTGCTCCCAGTCGACCAGCAGGTACTCCAGCGGCAGCTCGAGCTCCTCGAGTTCCCGATCGGTCGCGTTCACGAACGACGAGCGGAGTTCGTCTTCGCTGAGCGGACGCATCCGACCCCCCTTCGACCCGAACCAGTGTAGGCGCGTCGCGCAGGAGTCGATCCCCGCGTCAGGCGAAGCTCGGTCGCAGCCGGTCGTCGGTGCGCGGACACCACCCCGCAGGCGTGCGGTCGTACGCGAAGACCGGGCCGTCGGCGACGAGTCGGGCGAGCGCGTCGAGGAAGCGGTCGACGTCGTCGGCCGACGACCCCGCGCCGAGGCTCACCCGGAGCCCGTTCGCGCGCGTGGCGAGCCGGTCGAAGAACGGGTGGGCGCAGAAGCGCCCGGCCCGCACCGAGATCCCGTGCTCCGCCGCGAGCGCGGCGGCGACGAGCCCCACCGATCCGCGCTCGAGCTCGATCGTCGCGATCCCGAGCCGGTCGTCGAGGTCGGCGAAGCCGCGCAGCACCCGCACGCCGGGCTGCGCGGTGAGGCCGTCGTGCAGGCGTGCGGCGAGCGCGGCCTCGTGCGCCCGCCGGGCATCGTCGCCGAGGCGCTCGAGCTCGACGAGCGCACGTGCCAGGGCGGCCGCCCCGACGACGTTCGGGGTGCCCGCCTCGTGTCGCTCGGGCCCGGTCTTCCACGAGGCGCCGTCGACGGTCACCGCCTCGACCGCGCCACCGCCGGCGAGATGCGCGGGCGCCGCGTCGAGCCAGTCGGCACGGCCCACGAGCGCGCCGGCCCCGAACGGCGCGTACGCCTTGTGCCCCGAGAAGGCGAGGAAGTCGATACCGGATGCCTCGAGGTCGACGCGGCGGTGCGGCAGCAGCTGCGCGGCATCCACAGCCAGTCGCGCGCCATGCGAGTGGGCGAGATCCGAGAGCACGTCGAGCGGGAGCACCTCGCCCGTGAGGTTCGATGCGCCGGTCACCGATAGCAGCGCCGCGGGGCGGCGCGCCAGCTCCGTCGCGAGCGCGTCGAGTGTGGCCGCGAAGCTCCGATGCGCAACGACGACGCGTCGACCGCCGCGTTCCCACGGCAGCAGGTTCGCGTGGTGCTCGACGTCGAGCACCACCGTCTCGCCGGGCACCGCCCCGGCGAGCAGGTTCAGCGCGTCAGTGGTGTTGCGCGTGAACACGACCTGGTCGTCCAGCCGCGCGCCGACGTGTCGCGCGACCCCGACGCGCGCGTCCTCGAGCAGCGCGGTCGACGCCTGCGACGCGTACCCGGTGCCGCGGTGCACGCTCGCGTAGTACGGCAGCACGGCGGCCACGTGCGCCGCGACCGACGAGAGGGCCGGGGCGGATGCCGCGACGTCGAGGTTCACGTGCCGGACCCGACCCCCGCCGAGCACCGGCACCTCGAGCCCGGCGTCGACCAGTTCGGCGAGCGCACCGGGTGCGCCCGGTCGGGCGACGGCGCCCGGCGCGGCGGGTGCGGCGACGGGCACGGTGCTCGCGATGCTGGTCATGACGCCTCCTGGCTGGCGGGTGCGTCGAGGCTACGGAAGCCCGCCGCGGCGCCTCAACGCCGGCCCGTCACCGTGCGTCACGACGCGACACGCGGCGCAACACGTGACCCGTCGCCGAGCCCGGAGTCAAGCGCCCCGGCCGCGCCCGCGCGCGGTCGTACGATTGACCCAGCCGGCGCGCTCGCGCCATCCGCCCACCCCGAACCGGAGCACCCCACGACGTGACGACGAACGAGCCCGACCAGCCCCGCGACGACCGCACCCCGATCGAGGGGGACGCCTTCCACCGGCGCGTGCCCGACGGTCGCGGACTGCAGCTCAGCGGGGTTCCCGAGCTGGTCCTCGTCGAGCCCGACGCCGAGCATGCACGGTTCGACCGCGACGACCTCGTCGTACGCCGCGGCCAGTTCGCGTTGCGGAACGGGCACGCGACGCCGCACGAGTCGATGGTCGAAGACCTGCTCGCCGTGGCATCGGCCCTCGACGCCGCCCGAATCGACTACCTGCTCGTGCGCCGCGACGGCGGCCGGCCGGTCATCGCCGTCGACCGTCGCGACCGCAAGCGCGTCGTCCGCTCGCTCGCGAGTGCCTTCGCGAACGAGCCGTTCTACTCGGCGACGCTCGTGCCGGAGACGTCAGCCGACGCCCCCGACGTGCTCGTCGCCGACGGCCGGCTGTCGGGCAAGCGCAAGCCCCTCGCCGTGCGCCTCTACCGGCCCCGCATCGAGCCGGTCGGCCGCCTGCGCTACGGCGCGGAGTCCGCGGTCCAGCTCGAGTTCTGGCGCTTCGGCGACGACCTCATCGAGGCGCCGATCGAGAACGCGCTCATGCGCCGCACCCTCCCACGCAGCGAGGCCGTCGAGGAGACGGTGCACCTGCACGGCCGCGACTGGCGCACGCTCGAGCACATGTGGCAGCCGCTCGCGAGCGACGTCGACTTCGAGATCGACATGGTCTTCTCCTGGGTCGACGGTTCCGACGTCGAGTTCCTCCGCGAGCGCGCACGGCGCATGCAGACGTACGTGGTCGGCGAGGGCGACGACTCCGAGGCCCGCTACCGGCAGATCGACGAGCTCAAGTACGCGCTCCGCTCCGTGTACCTCTTCGCGCCGTGGGTGCGGCGCATCTTCATCTGCACCGACTCGCGGCCGCCGGCGTGGCTCGCGAAGCATCCGAAGGTCACGATCGTGCGTGCCGAGGACATGTTCGCCGACACCTCGGTGCTGCCGACGTACAACTCCCACGCGGTCGAGAGCCAGCTCCACCGCATCCCGGGCATCGCCGAGCACTTCCTGTACTCCAACGACGACATGTTCTTCGGGCGGCCGGTCTCGCCCGACCTCTTCTTCTCGCCGGGCGGCGTGACGAAGTTCGTCGAGGCGGGCACGCGCATCGGCCTCGGCGAGTCCGACCCGAGCCGCTCGGGCTTCGAGAACGCCGCGCGCGTGAACCGCGCCCTGCTGCGCGAGCGGTTCGGCAAGGTGACCACGCGCCACCTCGAGCACTGCGCCGCGCCGCTCCGGAAGAGCGTGATGGCCGAACTCGAGGCGACGTTCCCCGACGAGTTCCGCCGTACCGCGGCGAGCCGGTTCCGCTCGGCGACCGACATCTCGGTCACGAACTCGCTGTACCACTACTTCGCACTGCTCACGGGGCGCGCCGTCGTGCAGACCGACGCGAAGGTCAAGTACATCGAGACCACCCTGCAGCGCGCCCTGCCCGCCATGAAGCGACTGCTGAAGCGCCGCGACATGGACATGTTCTGCCTGAACGACGGCAGCTTCCCCGAGATCTCGGTCGAGGAGCGCACCGAGGCGGTCATCGACTTCCTCGAGCGCTACTTCCCGTTCGCGGCGCCGTGGGAGAAGCCCGAGACGGATGCCGCGGCGCGGACGCGCGCGACGGAGAGCCGGCCGAGCCTCACGGCCTGACGAGCAGCGACGCGGCGTCGGGTGCGGTCGACCCGGCCGCAGGCGTCGACACGGCGGCATCCGGGATCACGATGCCGTCGGCCGCGAGGCGGCGCGCAGACTCGTCGGCGTCGATGAAGTCGAGCGGCGCGTGATCGCCGAGCGGCACGACCGAGTGCAGCACGGTCGACGGGTAGACGTGCACGAGGTTGAAGGACCGGGCCCCGTCCCATCCGCGCGTGCCGCCCGTCGGAACGGTGAGGTCCTGCGTGTAGCAGCTCGCCGACGCGACCGACACCGGGATGCCGGCGAACGTCGCGGTCGAGGAGTAGTGCAGGTGCCCGGCGATGATCGAGCGGATGTCGCTGCCCGCGACGACCTCGGCGAGCGCGGCCTGGTCGCGGAGCTCGACCGAGACGGCCAGGTCGAGCACGCTCGGCACGGGCGGGTGGTGCATCGCGAGGATCGTGCCGTGCGGCGCGGGGATGGCGAGTTCCTCGGCGAGCCAGTCGAGCTGCTCGCCCGTCACCTCGCCGTGGTGGTGGCCCGGAACGGTCGAGTCGAGCGTGATCACCCTGAGGCCGTTCACGTCGTCGACACGGTCGACCGGGCGCTGCCCGCCGATGCCGTCGGCGAGCAGCCCTCGGCGGAACGCGTCGCGCTCGTCGTGGTTGCCCATGACCCAGATGACGCGCGTGCCGAGCCGCGCGGCGACCGGGTCGACGATGCGGCGGATGAGCTCGTACGCCTCGGGCTCGCCGCGATCGGCGAGGTCGCCCGTGAAGACGATCGCGTCGGGTCGTCCGCCGGATGTCTCGAACTGCTCGAAGACCTCCTGCAGGTGCCGGTCGGCGGCGACGCGATCGTAGAGCCGGCCGCCTCCGGCGAGCAGGTGCGTGTCGCTGACGTGGAGGAGGAAGTGCGACGGCCGGGGGTGCTCGGCCTGCCGGGTGCTCACGTGGGCTCCGATCGTTGCGGGGTACGTCCGGGTGGACTCGACGCTAGCGCAGCACACGCCTCCGAACGATCGGTGAAGACGGAGTGTGTCGGAGCTGAACGGCCGACCGGCACCGCCGGGCGTGCCGCGGGGCCGGTCAGTCCTTCGTCTTGTCCGGACGGTTCGTCGCGCCGGGCGGGTCGGGTCGGCCGTTGCCGGTGGGCTCCTCGGTGGGCTCGACCGGGTCGGTCGTCGGCTCCGGTTCGGTGGTCGGGGTCGCCTCGGTCGCCGGGCCGTCGGTCGGCGCCGTGGGGCCCGATGTCGGTTCGGTCGTCGGCGGGGGCGCGGTCGTCGCGCCCGGGGATCCGGTCACCGGACTCGGCATCACGAACTCCGAACCCGGCTGGGGGCGCGTGCCGTCGTCGACCGACTCGGTGCTCTCGGCCAGCGGCGGCTGCGCGATCATCGCCGCCGTCGCGGCGAAGGCCCCGCTCGAGACGACGAGCGCGCCGACGATGAGCACGAGCACGCGGTGCGCGGCCACCCACGGCAGCACCGGCCCGGCACGGAAGCGTGCGACCCACCGCGCGACGACCGTGAGCGCGATCGCCGCGGCAGTCCCGGCTGCGGCGACGGTCCGGCTCAGGGGACCGGTCGCAGCGACGGCCGGGGCCGCGTGACGGCCCCGTCGGCCCTCGCCCGCGCCCGCACCCGGGTCTTCCATGCCGTCCATCGCCTCGTCCGTCGTTCCGTCGCAGTGCAGCAGCATACCTTCGGAACGACGTCCGCACCTCCCGAACGGGGGGTCTTGACGTGGGCGTGCGGATGCGGCATCCGCTCGCCGTCGCGACGGTCAGGCGACCGCCCAGCCGACGAGGACCGCCTCGACGGCGACCTGCGGCACGACCACGACGGGGCCGGCGAGGTTCATCAGCAGGTCGGAGTTCGTGCGCCCCAGCGGAAGGAATCCGCGGCTGGCGACCCGTCGTCCGGTCACGGTCAGCACGGCGCGGCGCGACACCGCGATGAGGGCGTCGGCCGCGTCGCCGCCCATGCTCCGGATGTCGACCTGGACGTCCGAAGCGAGGTCGTCGACGATGGACCCGGCCCGTTCCAGCGCCCGCTCGTGCACGTCGTCGCCGTCCGCCGCGCGGAGCAGGACCAGCGGTTCGCCGAGCCGGCTCGCCTCGTCGACGGCGAATCGGACCGCCTCATCGCTGTCGGGCCCGTCGGAGACGCCGACCGCCACGCCCGAGCGGCCCCGCCACGAGGTCACCGGCACGACGGCGCTCGGTGACGCGGCGACCGCGGCGAGCTGCAGGCTGCGCGAGCCCATCGCACGGCCGTGGAAGTAGCCGACCTTGTGCGTGCCGACCACGACGAGGTCGGCGTCGCGCGACGCCTCCGCGAGCGTCAGGATCGGGCTGCCGACCGCGACGATCCCGGTGATGTCGACCTCGGGCGCCGAGCGTCGTGCGACGTCGACCTCGCGTTCCGCCCGCTCCTCGGCGGTCGCGCGGAGCTCGACGAGCGCCGACCCGCCGAGGGTGCCCCATCCGTCGTCGACGACCGTGACCAGCACGAGCGCGTCGCCGGTGCGCTGCGCTCGGCTCGCAGCCCATTCGACGGCGGCACGGCTCGCGACGCTTCCGTCGGCTCCGACCACGATCGTCATGCGTCCAGCATCCGCGCCGACGACCCCCCGTCCGGGGCCTTTGGTCCCTCGCCCGGTCGCGACACGCCGAGTGGTAGATTCGCACCATCCGCCCGGAGGGAGGTGGCATGCAGCACCCCGCGCCGCTGTCGTTCCCGGAGGGTCCGCGATCCGAGTTGGATCGCACCCTCGGCGAACTCGTGGAGCGCGCCGGCGAGGTCATGCGCACCCAGGGCCGGCTCCGCGCGCTGCTCGATGCCACGCGTTCGGTGATCGGCGAGATCGAACTCGACGAGGTGCTGCGGAGCATCGTCGCGTCGGCCGTCGAGCTCGTCGACGCGGAGTACGGCGCGCTCGGCGTGCTCGCCCCGCAGGGTGGCCTCGAGGAGTTCGTGCACGTCGGCATGCCCGAACAGGCGGTGCAGCGGATCGGTCACCTCCCCGAGGGCCGCGGGCTCCTCGGGGCGCTCATCGACCACCCCGATGCCATCCGGCTCGATGCGATCGCCGACGACCCGCGATCGGTCGGGTTCCCCGCGGGCCACCCGGCGATGGGGTCGTTCCTCGGCGTGCCCGTGCGCGTGCGCGACGAGGTCTTCGGCAACCTCTACCTCACGAACCGACGCGGCGGCACGTTCAGCGACGAGGACGTCGAGCTCATCTCCGCGCTGGCGACGGCGGCGGGGCTCGCCATCGACAACGCCCGGCGCTACGCGGAGGCTCGGACGCGCGAGGCGTGGGCCGCGGCATCCGCCCAGGTCGTCTCGGCACTCCTGACCTCGTCCGTCGAGGGTTCGGCGGCACTCCTCGCCGACGAGCTGGTCGACCGCGGTGCCGCCGATCGTGTCGCGATCCTCGTCGGCGACGATCGCACGTCGGTGCGTGTGCTCGAGGTGCGCGGCGAGGACGCCGACGCCTGCCTCGCGGGCACCGTGATCGACGCGGAACGCACGCTCGGGGCGGTCGTGCTCGAGGGCGGCGAGACGCGAGCGACCCCGGGCGGGCGCGTCGAGCCCCCGGACGCGCTCGCACTCCACCACGACGGCTCATGCGGGCCGGTGCTCTTCACCGCGCTCCGCTCGGGCGGGTTCCCCCGCGCGGTGATCGCCGCCGCGCGCCAGCCAGGGGCGCCGCACTTCACGGCCGCCGAGATGCGCATCGCCGAGGACCTCGCCGACCGGGTCTCCCTGGCCCGCGAGCTCGCCGCGGCGCGCGAGGCGCAGCAGCGCGGGCTCCTGCTCGAGGACCGGGCGCGCATCGCGCGCGACCTGCACGACCACGTGGTGCAGCAGCTCTACGGCGCCGGGCTCGACCTCGAGGCCGCGGCGGCGGACTCCCCCGGTGCCGTGGCCGAGCGCCTCGGATCGGCCGTCGAGGCGATCGACGAGGCGATCGCGCAGGTCCGCACGATCGTGTTCGCGCTCACCCCGCAGGACGGCGGGGCACCGACGCTGCGCCACCGCGTGCTCGACCTGGCCGGCTCCGCGTCTCGCCATCTGCCGCAGCCGGTGGCCGTCTCGTTCGCCGGGCCGGTCGACCTGCTCTCCGAGGGGTCGCTCGCCGACGAGCTGACCGCGTCGGTCCGCGAGCTGCTCTCGAACGCCGTGAGGCACTCGGGCGCGGCATCCGTCACGCTGAGCATCGTCGCCGCCGAGGGTCGCGTCACCGCCGAGGTCGCCGACGACGGGCGCGGTATCGGCGACGCGGTGCGGCGGAGCGGCCTGGAGAACCTGCGGGTCCGGGCCGAGCGGCTCGGCGGCGCCTTCGACCTCGACAGCAGCAGCGCCGGCACCCGAGCCCGGTGGACCGCCCCCATCACCCCCGCGGAAGGAGACCCGCACACATGACCCGAGTGTTCCTCGTCGACGATCACGAGATCGTCCGACGCGGCGTCGCCCAGCTCCTCGACCGCGAGCACGACCTCGAGGTGGTCGGCGAGGCCGGCACCGTCGCGCAGGCGCTCGCCCGGATCGAGGCGACCGCACCGGATGTCGCCGTGCTCGACATGCGACTTCCCGACGGCGACGGCATCGACCTCTGCCGTGAGTTGCGGTCGCGGCATCCCGAGCTCGCGTGCCTCATCCTCACCGCGTACGACGACGACCAGGCGGCGATGTCGGCCGTGCTCGCCGGCGCCGCCGGGTACGTGCTGAAGAACGTGCGCGGCACGACGATCGTCGAGGACGTGCGGAAGGTGGCATCCGGTCGCTCGCTCATCGATCGTTCGATCGCCGCGCGGGTGTCGCAGCAGGCGACGGCCGACGAGCACGACGACCCGCGCTTCAGCGCGCTGAACCTCCGTGAGCGGCAGGTGCTCGCGCTCATCGCCGACGGTCTCACGAACCGGCAGATCGGCGAGCAGCTCGGCCTCGCCGAGAAGACCGTGAAGAACTACGTGTCGGGGCTGCTCTCGAAGCTCGGCTTCGAGCGTCGCACGCAGGCGGCGATCTACCAGATGGAGCGGCGCGCGCACGGCGACGCCTGACCGCGGCGGGCGTCGCGTCTCGCGCACGCGCCCGAGCGTTCGAGTCTCGTTTCTGCGGTGGAGGCAGGTTCCGTCTCGTACTCCACCGCAGAAGCGGGACTCGTACGCGCGTCAGTGGGGCGGCGTAGCGTGCGGGGCATGGCGACGGATGCCGCGGCCTGCACGGCCGTCGACGAACGCGGGCCGTGCGGCGCACCCGCCGAGTCCGACGCTCCACTCGCGCTGTGCGCACCGCACCTGCTCGCCGCGCACGACTGGGTCGCGCGCGAGCACGGCGTGACCGACGTCCTTCCGGGCGCGTGCCTGCTGTGCGGGTCACGGGTCGGCGTGCGCTACCCCTCCGGGTGGGTGTGCGCGGTCTGCGAGTGGCGGGTGGGCGAGGTTCCGGATGGCGAGCTGCCGCCGCCGCGCGTCGACGTCGTGTACTACGTCCGCTGGCGCGAGCGCGTCAAGATCGGCACGTCGTCGAATCCGCGGCGGCGCCTCGCGGCGATCCCGCACGACGAGGTGCTCGCGTTCGAGCGCGGCGGTCGCATGCTGGAGCAGCGCCGGCACGCGGAGTTCGCGGCATCCCGGTGGCCCGGCGGCGAATGGTTCCGCTTCGACGAGCCGATCGTGCGGCACGTCGCCGGGCTCGCCGCCGGCGACGAGGACCCGTGGGACCGCTACGACCGCTGGCGTAGCGAGGAGCTCGCCCGGCGCGGGTGAACGCCCGCACCCTTCGATCCCGTGCATGAGAATCCGGCGCACCCCGGTGGGCCGGGGCATCGGCCGGATCCTCACGCAGGGATGATCACGCCTTCTCGGACTTGCCGTGTCGCGGCTTGCGCGGCTTGCGGTCGCCGTCGTCGCGGCGATCGCGGTCGTACCCGCCGCCCTGTCCGCGGTCGCGGTCGTACCCGCGGTCCCGGTCGCCGTCGCGCCGGTCGCGGTCGTACCCGCGATCCCGGTCGCGGTCGTACCCGCGGTCCCGGTCGTACCCGCGCCCGCCGCCGCCCTGCCCGCGGCCCCGGTCGTAGCCGCCGCGGTCGCGGTCGTACCCGCGGTCGCGGTCGTACCCGCGCCCGCCGCCACGCCGGTCGTCGTACTGGCGGCGCGGCCGCCCGCCGGTGTCGAGGCGGAGGTCGATGAGACGCCCGGAGATGCGCGTGTCGGCGAGCCGGTCGAAGACGTCCTTCGGCAGGTTCGCGGGCAGCTCGACGAGCGAGAAGTCGGCCTGGATGCGGATGGCGCCGAAGTCGTCGCGCGCGAGTCCGCCCTCGTTCGCGAGCGCGCCGACGATCTGCCCCGGCATCACACGGTGGCGCTTGCCGACATCGAGACGGTAGGTCGCCATGCCCTCGCGCGGCTGGCGCGGAGCGCGGTCCCGATCGCGGTCGCCGCCGTCGCGCCCGCGGTCGTCGCGGTCGAAGCGGTCGCGGCCGCGCTCGCGCGGCGCGGGCTCCGGCTCGGGCTCCATGAGCAGCGGCGAATCGCCCTGCGCCACGACGGCAAGGGCCGCGGCGACATCCGTCTCGGGCACGTCGTGGTGGCGCACGTAGTGGGCGATGATGTCGCGGAATCCGCCGATGCGCTCGGTCTGCTCGAGTGCGGCCGAGATGCGGTCGTCGAATCGCGAGAGTCGCGACTCGTTGATCTCGTCGACGCTCGGCAGCTGCATGGGCGTCATCTGCTGCTTGGTGGTGCGCTCGATGCGGTTCAGCAGGCCGCGCTCACGCGGCGTGACGAAGCTGATCGCGTCGCCGGTGCGGCCGGCGCGACCGGTGCGTCCGATGCGGTGCACGTACGGCTCGGGGTCGGTGGGGATGTCGTAGTTCACCACGTGCGTGATGCGCTCGACGTCGAGGCCGCGGGCCGCGACATCCGTCGCCACGACGATGTCGAGCTTGCCCGACTTCAGGGCCTCGACCGTGCGCTCGCGCTGCGCCTGCACCATGTCGCCGTTGATCGCCGCCGCTTCGTAGCCGCGCGCGCGGAGCTTCTCCGCGAGCTCCTCGGTCGCGTTCTTGGTGCGGACGAAGATGATGACGCCCTGGAAGTCCTCGACCTCGAGGATGCGGGTGAGCGCATCGACCTTGCGGGCGTGCGCGACGACGAGCACGCGCTGCGTGATGTTCGCCGAGGTCTGCGTCTTCGTCTTGACGGTGATCTGCTCGGGGTCGTTCAGGTACTGCTCCGACATGCGGCGGATCGCCGCCGGCATGGTCGCCGAGAACAGTGCGACCTGCTTGTCGTCGGGCGTGTCGGCGAGGATCGTCTCGACGTCCTCGGCGAAGCCCATCTTCAGCATCTCGTCGGCCTCGTCGAGCACAAGGTACTTGAGGCCCGACAGGTCGAGCGTGCCCTTGTCGAGGTGGTCGATCACGCGACCGGGCGTGCCGACGACGATGTGCACGCCGCGCCGCAGCGCCGAGAGCTGCACGCCGTACCCCTGGCCGCCGTAGACGGGCAGGATGTGCAGGTCGGGCAGGTGCGCGGCGTACTTCTCGAACGCCTCGCAGACCTGGAGTGCGAGCTCGCGGGTCGGGGCGAGCACGAGCGCCTGCGGGCTGCGGTCGGAGGTGTCGAGGCGCGCGAGGATCGGCAGCGCGAAGGCCGCGGTCTTGCCGGTTCCGGTCTGCGCGAGGCCGACGACGTCGCGCCCCTCGAGCAGCGTCGGAATCGTCGCGGCCTGGATCGCTGAGGGCGTCTCGTAGCCGACGTCGTCGAGCGCCTTCAGCACCGGCCCCTCGAGTCCCAGATCGGCGAAGGTGGGCGTCGTGGGCTCCTCGGGAGCCTCGGCCTCGGTGGAGATGTCGTCGGAAGTCACATTTCAGGGTAGACCTCGGCCCTGTGCAACCGCCCCATGCGGTGACGGATGGCGCGGATGCGCCCTACGCCCAGGCGCGCGCGCTGCGCGCCGCCCAGTACGCGGCCGGGTCCTCCGCGAGCTCGACGAGTGACGCGGCATCCGTCGCCGCGCCGGGCGCACGCGAGGCGAGGTTCGCGTCGAGCTGCGCCGTCGTCATCGCCCCGGAGAGCACGACGTCGGCCCACGGCTGGGCGCGCGCGGCGCCGAGCGCGAACGCGTCGAGCGTCTGTCCGTCGGCCGCGGCGAGCGCGGCGGCATCCGTGTCGTCGCCCGCGGGCGTCAGCCGTCCGTTCGCGACCGCCTCCTTCACGACGACGAACCAGCCGGCGTCGTGCGCCCGCGCGAGCGCGGGGCCCGCCGAGGGTTCGAGGAGGTTCCACGTCGCCTGCACGGTGCCGAACGGCGAGTCCGGCAGGACGCGGGCCGCGTCGAGCGCGTCGGCCTGGTGCGGCCCGCTGGTGGAGATGCCGATCGAGATGCCGGATGCCGCGAGCTCGCGCAACCGGTCGAGCAGCGCCTCGTCGGCGAGCGCGGGGCTCTCTGGGGTCAGCGAGTGCACGAGGTACCGGTCGGGCGGTCCGCCGAGCGCGGTGAGGGTCTCGGGCCACTGCCGCTCGAGCACGGCGAGCGAGTGCTCCTTGCGCTCGTGCACGTCGGCGTCCATGCGCCAGTCGCCGACGTAGGCGTAGCCCCACTTCGACTCGACCGCGAGCTCGGCGCGACGCTCGGGGTGCGCGGCGAGCCAGGATCCGAGGAACTCCTCGGCGCGCCCGTACGACCGGGCGGCGTCGACGAAGCGGATGCCGCGTGCCCACGCCGCGTCGAGCATCGCGTGCGCCCGGCTCCGCATCGCCTCGACACTGCGGTCGTCGCCGAGCGACTCGCCTCGACCCGCGGTGATGTACGCGGGTCGGCCGAGGGCCGCGAGCCCCAGGCCGAGCGGGGCGAGCCGGGGCGTTCCGGGTTCCGGCGATTCGTGCACGATGCGTGAGCCTACGCGCCACCGGCGAGCGTCGCATCGGCGGAGTACGCTCGTCGGGGATCGGACGAGACGGAAGCGGAGGCCGGGCGTGAGCCGAGGGAGCGAGCAGCGTCAGGTGACCGTCGACCGGCTGACGCGCGCGGCGCGCGTCGCGCTCGGGTCGGGGCGCGCACTCGACGACGGGCTCATCGCCGACATCTGCGAGCAGAACGGCGTGGACCCGAAGGCGTTCCGCCGCTTCTTCGCGACCGACGACGAGCTCCTCGACGCCGTGAACGAGCAGCTCGTGCACGACTGCGTGAGCCGGCTCCGGTCGGCGGTCGACGCGTTCGACGCGATCCACGTCGTCGAGCCGGAGGACCGGGGCGAGGTCGGCGGGGCCGCCGACGCGGCCACTGCGCTCGAGGTCGCGGCACGCATGCTCGCCGACTCGTGGCCGCTCGACCGTGGCGGGCTCATCATCCGCGCCCAGCGCCGGCTCCAGGCGCTGACCTCGCAGGGCGGCGATGGCGACGCCGCGGCAGCCGCCGAGCGGTCGTTCGTCGAGCGCCTGGTTCCCGTGTTCGAGGACCTCATGGCCAAGCTCGACCGGCGCTTCACGTGGTCGTCGACGCTCGCGGTGCGCGTCGTCGTCGACACGTACGAGCGGTCGTTCGAGAGTTGGCTGCTCATGGGCAACCGCGAGGAGGACTTCGACGCCTCCCCCTACGCGACGCGCACGCTGCCCGTGCTGCTCCGGGGAACCAGCGAACCGCTGCCGCCGGCCTGAGCGCGACGCGCGGGGAGCGTGAGGGTACGCGACGAGCGAAACGCCCGCAGCGGGGTGGCGGTCCTCCGCCCGATCTGGAATCGTGGCCGACTCGCGATCAGAGGAGGACGACATGCTCACACTGACCGACACCGCGGCGACCGTCGTGAAGGAGATCGTCGCCGGCAACGGCGCCCCCGAGGGATCGGGGCTGCGCATCGAGGCCGAGGACCAGGACGCCACCCAGTTCGGCGTCTCGATCACGCCCGCGCCGGAATCGGGTGATGCCGTGGTCGAGCAGTCGGGTGCACGCGTGTACCTCGGCGAGCGCGCGACCATCGCGCTCGACGACAAGACGCTCGACGCCAGCGTGGCGGACGACGGACGCGTGTCCTTCGACATCCTGCCGCAGGCGCTCTGACGGAGCTCCCGCGCCGCGTGCGGCGCGCAGGTGACGGGTCGGCCCGCCGGACTTCGGTTCGGTAGGCCGACCCGCTTCGCCTATCGGGTCCTCCGTGGGTCGATCCCGGGTCCAGACGGATCGTCGCCCGAGGCCGACGTCTCCCTCCGTCCGGAGGGCGTCCGCGTCCTCGACCCCTCGGAGCGGATGAGTGCGATCGCGACGATCGTGCCCACGACGCCCAGCACCGCGTCGACGAGGAGCGCGTTGCGGATGCCGGCCGTGAGCGCCGCGGCGGCGAGCACGATCGCGGTGTTCACGCCCAGGCCGAGCGAGCCGCCCGCGACGTTGCCCATGTAGACGATGCCGCCGGCGAGGCTGGAGTCCTCCGGGCGCACCGCGGTGACGGCGGCCGTGGTGACCGCCGAGAAGTACAGGCCCACGCCGATGCCGCACAGCACGAGCCCGGGCACGAGCGGGAGGTAGCCGGTGCCGATCACGAGGGCGATGACCAGCACGCCGGCCGTGAGGCAGGCCGCGCCGATCCCGACGACGAGTCGGCTCCCGATGCGGTGGTAGAGCGGGCCGGCCGCGAACGAGACCGCGGCGAAGGTGAGCATCATGGGCAGCAGGCCCGCGCCGGCGGCGAACGCGCTCCACCCGAGTTCCTTCTCGAGGTACTGCGGCACGTAGACGAGCACGCCGAAGAAGACCGAGCCGAGCAGCACGATCGAGATCAGCGCACCGCTGAACTGCCGGCTGGCGACCACCCGCGGCGGAACGAGCGCATCGTCGCCCTGGCGGCGCTGCACGAGCACGAACACGGGCAGCAGCAGCACGCCCACCGCGATCATGCCGAGCACCCACGGCGACGCGAAGGTGTTCGCGCTGCCGACGTCGAGGGCGACGAGCACGAGCACCACCGCGGCCGACAGGCTCGCGATTCCCGCGACGTCGACGCGGATGCCGCTCCCGCGCGTCGACTCCGGCACGTTCCGGATCACGACCAGCACCGCGAGCAGCGCCACCGGCACGTTGACGAAGAAGATCCACCGCCAGCCGAGCGTGTCGGTGAGGATGCCGCCGAGCAGCGGCCCGATCGAGTTGCCGAGCCCCGCGACGCCGATGATGAGCCCGCCCGCCAGGCCGCTCCGGGACTTCGGGATGATGTCGTAGACCATGCCGAGCACCGATGGCCACATCATCGCCCCGCCGATGCCCATGAGCGCGCGCGCCGCGATGAGGAGCCCGATGTTCGGCGCGAGCCCCCCCGAGCAGTGAGAAGGTTCCGAAGACCAGCGCACCGATGACGAAGATGCGCCGCCGGCCGAAGAGGTCGGCGAGCCGCCCACCCGTCACGATGAGCACGCCGAAGACGACGGTGTACCCGTTGATGACCCACTGCGCCCGGTTGAGGGTCGTGTCGAGGTCGTTCTCGATGCTCGGCACCGCGACGGTCAGCGCCGTGAAGTCGTTCGCGACCACGAGGATGCCGAGCGACAGCGCGACCAGGGTGACGATGGCGCTTCGGTCGAGGCGGTCGGTCGTGCTCGGTTCGGCCATGTGCCCTCCCGGGCGGGTGCGCTCAGTCGTCCTTCGCGGCCGGATGGTGCACGCCCCGGTGGATCTCGACCACCCGGGCGCCGCCGGTCCACGTCGGGTCGTCGAGGATCGACAGATCGTCCATGAACCGCCGGATGAGGTGCGCGAGCGCGCGGGCGTGGCTGAAGTTGATCGCGTGCGCGGCGCCCTCGATCGTCACGGCGAGCACGTGGTTGTCGACCTGCCCGGCCACCTCCTGCACGCGTGCGGGTCCGGGCATCAGCGGGTCGCGATCGCCGAGGACGACGAGCGTCGGCAACTGCAACTCGAGCAGGCGCTGGAGCGACGGGTACTGCGTGAGCGCACGGAACAGCTTGAGCGTGCTCGGCACCCCGAACCGCGCGTAGTCGGGCACGGCGACACGCGCCATCCGGGGCGGCTCGCGGGTGCCGTCCTGCGCGAGCTGCCCGATCGCCCGCCTCAGCGGCCGGTTGAACGCACCGCCGGCCGGCGAGACGAGGACGGCGCGCTCGATGCGGTCCGGGAAGCGGTCGGCGAACTCGAGGATGACCGGGCACCCCATCGAGTTGCCCACGAGGGTCGCCTTCTCGACGCCGCGGTCGTCGAGGAACCGGGCGGCCGCCTCGGCCAGGTCGGGGATGTCGAGGCCCTGCGGATGCCGGCCGCTGCGGCCGAAGCCGGGGAGATCGGGCACGAACGTGTGGAACTCGTCGGCGAGCAGTTCGGCGGTCGGCAGCAGGTATCGGCCGGACATGCCGAAGCCGTGCACGTGCATCATCACGCGCGCGCCCTCCGGCGGGTTCGGCGACTCCCGGTAGAACACGTCGACGCCGTCCACGACGGTCCAGCGGTCGATGAGGCGCGAGGCCGCGCGTCTCGGGGTCCGCCGCGCGCGCCACCGATCTGCGGCCACCGCGCTCGTCTTGGCCATCGACGCACCTCCTCGTCGGGCTCATCAGATCACGAACGCCGACCCGGCCGACGGGACCTCCGACCCACGGCAGGGACCCGCGGCGTGCTCAGTTCGCCGGCGCCGGCGTGTCCTGTTCGGCGGGCCGGTGCTCGATGTCGTCGACGTGGGCGCGCGGCATCGCGACGGCGCCGGCGATCGTCGCGACGGCGGCGATCACGACGCCGATGAACACGGCAGCGGATGCCGACTGGATCGCCGCGCCCGAATGGGGGCCGAGGCCCGACTCGCCGATGACGCCGTTGGCCACCGCTCCGAAGATCGCGACGCCGACGGCGCTGCCCATCGATCGGAGGAACATGTTCGCGCCGGTCACGACGCCGCGCTCCGACCAGGGCACCGACGACTGGGCGGCGATGAGTGTCGGCGAGGCGACGAGGCCCAGCCCGAGGCCGACGACGAAGCACGCGAGCGCGGTCGTCACGGGGTTCGGGACGAGCGTCGCGGCGACGAGGCCGAGCGAGCCGATCACGGCGATGCCGAGGCCGAGGAACGCCGTGTTCCGGAAGCCGATGCGCAGGTACAACCGGCCCGACTGCGACGCCGAGATCGGCCACCCGAGGGTGAGCGCGGCCACCGCGAGCCCGGACACGATCGGGCTGGCGCCGGCCGACACCTCGAGGAAGGTCGGCACGTACGAGGTCAGCCCGATGAGCACGGCGCCGACGCCGAGCGAGATGAGCGAGGTGGTCACGATGAGGCGTCGCGAGAACACCCAGAGCGGCAGGATCGGCTCCGCCGCCCTCCGCTCGATGAGCACGAACACGGCGAGGAGCAGCGCCGCGATGCCGAATGCGCCGAGACTCTGCCACGACGTCCAGGCCCAGGCCTGGCCGCCTTCGAGCACGGCGAGGATCAGGAGCGTGAGCCCGATCGTGAGCACGCTCGCGCCGGCGAGGTCGATGCGGTGCGTCTTGCGCTCGACCGTCTCGTGGTAGCTGCGGATCAGCATCCACGCGGCGATGAGGCTCAGCGGGATGTTGACGAAGAAGATCCACCGCCAGGAGAGAAACTCGGCGAAGAGTCCGCCGAGCGTGGGTCCGATGACGGATGACGCGGCCCACACGCTCGCGATGTACCCCTGCACGCGGGCGCGTTCCCGCACGGAGTAGATGTCGCCCGTGATGGTGATCGAGACCGGCAGCACCGCGCCGGCGCCGAGGCCCTGGATCGCGCGGAAGACGATGAGCGAGGTCATGTCCCACGCGAACCCCGCGAGGATCGAGCCGACGAGGAACGCGCCGATGCCGACGAGCATGATCGGCTTGCGCCCGATCGTGTCGGCCAGCTTGGAGTAGACCGGCACCGAGACGGCCTGGGCGAGCAGGTAGATCGAGAACAGCCACGGGAACTGCGCGAAGCCGCCGATGTCGGCCACGATCGACGGCACCGCTGTCGCGAGGATCGTCGCCTCGATGGCGACGAGTCCGGTGCACAGCATCAGCGCGGCGAGCACCGGCCCGCGCTCGGATCGCAACCCGACGGCGGTCTGTTCGGTCACGCGGTTCTCCTCACCGGGTCGGTCGAGGTGCGACCCGGCCCACTGAGGCCAACGCGATCGAGCGCCGTGCATTCCCGGAGCGGGGCGAGTCGGAGGAGGCGGCTGCGGCGTCAGTCGCGCATTCGCACGAGGATGCCGCCGGCGTAGCCGGTCGCCGCGCCGATCCAGACGAACGGCAGTCCGATGTCGAGTGCCGACAGCGTCATGTTCGGCGTGACCGCGAGGAAGACGAGGTAGCCGGCCGAGAGGAGCACGACGAGCACGGCCGTCTTGCGGGTCAGGCCGCCCTCCTTGCCCGCCATGCCGAGCAGCATCATCACCCCGAGGGCGACGAGCAGGATCCGGACTGGGCCTTCGACGAACTCCGACTCCAGACCGCCCGCCTGGGAGATCGCGACGGCGATCTCGAGGGGATTCAGGGAGGGCACGGAGAACGAGATGAACCAGGGCAGCAGCAGGGCGCCGACGATGACGAGGAGCGCTCCGAGGAGGATCAGCCATCGCCCGGCGGCCGGCCGATGGTTCGGCCGGACCTGCGCGATCTCGACGCTCGCGTCGAGGTCCTGGCTCCCGTCGGAGGCGGTGACGTGGAGCCGGCGCGTGCCCTGTTGGCCGGAAGGCGGGTAGGGGCTCGTGAGCGAGACCCGCGAGTACCCGATCGCGCCGGGCGCCACGACCACCGTGGCCGGGGCGAACGTCGCGCGTACGGCACCGTCGTCGGATCGGCCGGAGATCGCCACGTTCAGTGGGCGGACCCCGCGCCGGTTGTCGATCTCGACCGTGAACTGCCCCTGCCGGTGGTGGCCGAGGTCGAGGCGCTCGGGGTTCGCCCGCAGTTCGGCGGTCGCGATCGCCGCCGCAGAACTCGAGATCTCGAGCTGCGCCTGCCCCGAGACATCCGTCGTGCCGTCGCTCGCGACCACGGTGAACGGGTGCGTCACGTGCGTACCCGGCGGCGGCGCGTCGGCACGGACCAGGCCCCTCGCCTGCGTGATTTTCCCGGGCGCCGCGACGAACCGTGCGGGGATGAAGGCGAACGACAGCCGCTGCTCGGGGTCGACGCCCGTGAGGCCGACGATGACGCCCGAGTGCCCGCCGCGATTGTCGATGAGCACATCGAACTCGGCGTCGTGCGCGTCCTCCAGGCGGATGGCGCTCGGCTTGACCTGCACGACGATCGGCTCGTCGACCGGCGCCGCCGTGGTGCTCTGGACGAGCGTGACGGTCGCCGCGATCGGACCCTCGTCGTCGGTCGCCGCCACGGCGAGCTGCCGGTTGCGCTGCTGTCCGGGCGGCGGCTGCGGGGCCGTGAAGTCCACGTGCACCTCGGCCGTGGACCCCGCCTCGACCTCGACGCTCGAGGCGGCGAACCGGAAGTCGACCACGTCCTCGGGATCGTTGGCCGCCAGTGCCAGCGTCTGCGGGTGGTTCGCGGACCGGTTGTCGAAGTGCAGCGTGAAGGCGCCTTCGCCGGCGTCCTCCAGCCGGATCATCGCCGGGGTCGCCGTGACGCCGACCCGCGGGCCGTACTCCGGCACGTGGACGACGATCCCGACGACCGCGTAGCGCCTGGCATCCTCCTGCGAGCTGATCCGGAGCGACAGCTCGATGCGCTGGGCGACGACCATCGGTTCGGGCCGCATCACGAGGGACAGTTCGATGTCGTCGGATGCCCCCGGCATGAGGTGGACGTCGGGGCTGACCAGGTCGAGCCACTCCGGCTCGTCGATGATCCGGACGTCGTACCCGTCGACGACCTTCGTCGGGTTCTCGATCGCGAGCTCGACCGTGGCGGGTTCGTGGCGCGCGACGGTGACCTCCGGCGTCGTGACCGTCACCATCGGCGAGCCCGGCGCGGGCGCCGCGGCATCCGTCGTCGCCCCTGCGTCCTCGGGCGCACCCTCGTCGCCGTCGGCCGCGGCGTCGGCCGGTTCGGGCGGCTCACCTCCGCCGTCCGGCGCCGGTTCGGGCGCAGGCTCCGGCTCCGGCTCCGGCTCCGGCGTCGTGCCGCCGTCGGTTCCGTCGGTGGAACCGCCCGAGTCGCTCGCGCCGGCCTCGCCGGCCTCCGTGTCCCACCCCAGGTAGGAGTTGCAGTTCGTGCACCATCGCGCGTCGGGCGCGTTCATCGCACCGCAGTTCCAGCAGCTGCGATCGGCCATCCGGTCCCCCCGCTCACGGCATCGCGACGCCGCATCGCAGACGATGCCGTGACACCGATGTTAGGGAACCTCCAGCACGCTCGGCCAGTCCCGTGCCCCAACAGGCAGGCATCGATGCCCCGGCGCGGCACGCCCGACTGCAGGGAGGCACAACCTGCGGCCTGCTCCGACCGACGCGCTTCGTCGATAGCGACGAAATCGGCCCGCACCGGGAGCCCCGCGCCTACAGTCCGAAGATGACTGATTTCCGTCCGCCCGTCGCCGACCTGGCGTACACGCTCGCGCACGTCGTGGGCTACGACCGGGTCGCCGAGCTTCCGGGCTTCGAACACGCAGACCTCGACATGGTCACCGACATCCTCGAGGAGGTCGGCGGCTTCATGGCCGAGGTCGTCGCCCCCACCAACCGCGCCGGCGACCTCGAGGGCGCCCGCCTGAACGCCGACGGCACGGTGACCACGCCGACCGGGTTCAAGGAGGCGTACGCCGCCTACGTCGAGGCGGGCTGGGGCTCCGTCCCGCTGCCCGAGGAGTTCGGCGGCGGCGACTTCCCGCGCACGATCGGGCTCGCCATCCAGGAACTCATGATGGAGGCCAACATGGCCTTCTCGCTCGCGCCCCTGCTCACGCAGGGCGCGATCGAGGCGCTCCTGCACTACGGCAGCGACGAGCAGAAGCAGGCGTGGCTGCCGAAGATGGTCACCGGCGAGTGGGCCGGCACGATGAACCTCACCGAGCCGCACGCGGGCTCCGATGTCGGTGCCCTCACGACGAAGGCGGTGAAGCGGCCCGACGGCACCTACGGCATCACCGGCCAGAAGATCTACATCACGTTCGGCGACCATGACCTCAGCGACCAGATCGTGCACCTGGTGCTGGCGCGCACGCCCGATGCGCCCGCCGGCACCAAGGGCATCTCGTGCTTCATCGTGCCGAAGTTCCTCATGAACGACGACGGGTCGATCGGCGAGCGCAACGGCGTGCACACGCTCGGCGTCGAGCACAAGATGGGCATCCACGGGTCGCCCACCTGCGTGCTGTCGTACGAGGATGCCACGGGGTACCTCATCGGCGAGGAGAACCTCGGCATGCGCATCATGTTCGTGATGATGAACAGCGCGCGCCTGTCGGTGGGCACGCAGGGTCTGGCCGTGGCCGAGCGCGCGTACCAGCAGTCGCTCGAGTACGCCACGGAGCGCGTCCAGGGCCGCGCGATCGGCGCCACGCAGGACTCGGCGATCATCGACTTCCCCGACGTGCGCCGCATGCTCATGACGCAGAAGTCGTACATCGCCGCGCTCCGCCGCATGATGCTGCTGAACGCGGTCCAGGTCGACATCTCCACCCATCACCCGGATGCCGCGACTCGCGCCCGCGCCGACGAGATCGTCGGCCTCCTCACGCCGATCTGCAAGGCGTTCGGCACCGACCTCGGCAATGAGCTCACGTCGCTCGCGCTCCAGATCCACGGCGGGATGGGCTTCATCGAGGAGACCGGCGCCGCCCAGCACTACCGCGACGTGCGCATTGCCGCGATCTACGAGGGAACCAACGGCATCCAGGCTGCCGACCTCGTGGGTCGCAAGCTCGGCGTCCGCGGCGGACAGTCGTTCCTCGAGTTCATCGCGTCGATGCGCGAGCTCGATGGCGAGCTGGCGGGCGCGGGCGACGAGTTCGCGTCCATCCGGGCGCAGCTGAACACGTCGCTCGACATGCTCGAGCAGACGACCGCGTGGATGCTCAACACCGGTGCCTCCGACCCGAACTCGGTGCTCGCCGGCTCCACCCCGTACCTGCGTATCTGGGGGCTGGTCGTCGGCGGCTGGCTGCTCGCGAAGTCCGCGCTCGCCGCGCGCGGACTCGACGGCGACGCCATCGCGGCGACGCAGTTGCCGCTCGCCCTGTTCTACGCCGAGCAGCTGCTTCCGGCGGTCTCCGGTCTCGTCGCGCCCGCGACGGCCGGGTCGCGCGACCTGTTCGCGCTCGACGCCGACGCGCTCGGCGACGTGGCGCGGCGCGGCGCGCGCGTCTGACGCGTCGCACGTGATCGCGGGGGTCGCGCCTGACGGCGCGGCCCCCGCGATCGGGTGATCCGTCCGCGGATGATCGGCGCTCGGGGGCTCAGTCGAGAGCACCGAATCGTCTGAGGACCGTGATGACCATATGGCTGCGTAGAGCGGAACCCCCGAGGCAAAAATCGCTCTTGGCCGGCCCTACCTGGTGGCGGGCCCGGAGAATCAGGAATGTCATCAGATGCCGGAATATTTTCAGATGACGCAAGGTTTCAGGTGCCGGAAGGCAATCACGGCGGAGTGGCTACATCACCTGAATCGAGGGGGGACAACTCCAGCAACTCGACGACGCTACTCGCGCCTGCCTCGACGGCGACAGCCGCATTTCCTAGACCGGCAACGATATTGAGCGCCATCAGTAGCCCCGCTACCTTCTCGGCTACTGCAGATTCTTTCACTTTTCGACGAAGGTCGGGCCGACGTTGCAGCACGCCGATCAATTTGTCGAACTCCGCCAAGACTGCTTCGATTCCGCTCACCTGATAGAGATCCACAGCATCTAGCACGGCCTTTGCATGATGATAGAGAACCCTGCGCAATTCATCATCAAGTTGAGAATCTTGCGCAATCATTGCGACAAGACCCTCGGCGGCATCTCGCACACCTTCGAGCTGGGTCTCGGGGATCGGCGGTTGGTAAGGCGCAGAATTGTTCAAGATGTGGCTTGCAATATTGAGCGACTTTGTTGTTGCTTGATCGTAGCGAGTAAATTCCGAAAGGGGCTTGCTCGGCTTGGCGCCAAAGAGATCAAGGCACTCTCGGACCCTCGGCAGAGCTTCGAGGAGGGTATCCTTCGGTATCGGAGCGTTACTCATCGTCACAACTTGCAGATGCATCTCATCAGGAAGACGAAGCAATTCTGCTACCGCGTCATAGAACTTTGGCGAAGAGATGGAAATTTCGTCATCGTCACGTCGCTCAATATGCCCTTCGAGAAATTTCCGGAATACGTGACGCGTTTCAAATCTATCGCGTGCATTCGGATTAATGGCTAGTGCGTAATCGAACCATAAATAGAGTCTACCTGCGGGGTTTCGCCAATGTCCCGCTGAGTCCGCCCGCAGTTCCATGTATGACCTTCCTTCCGCGGTAGCGCGCTTGCCACACCCTAGCCGTCAAACCGTCATGTCGACGAGGGGGTCTGCTGCACGGGTAGGTGACACCTGAGCTGTGGTGCCGTGTGGCGCTGCTGGGAGGATGTCTTCATGCCCAAG